>NZ_JAKCFB010000007.1 GCF_024198235.1 Myxococcus dinghuensis
GCCGCGCTGCTGGACGCGGCCGGGGGCGCGCCCGCGAGCGTGGTGGCGCTGGCCGGGCCCCGGCCCGCGCCCGTCGCCGCCGCGGCGGCCCCGCTCCCGCCGGTGGAGGCGCAAGCGGAGCGCGTCGAGGAGGAGCCGGAGGAGTCGCGGCGCGCGGGCGGCACGCTGCGCGTGGAGGTGTCCCGGCTGGACGAGGCGCTGGAGCGGCTGGCCTCGCTCGTCGTCAACCGCTCGCGGCTGCAGCGCGCGGTGGCGGACCTGACGGCCGCGGGGGCGCCCACGCGCGAGCTGCGCGCCATCCTCCAGGAGAACGGGCGGCAGTTGCGCGACATGCGCGCGGCCATCCTGCGCCTGCGCATGGTGCGCGTGGGCGACGTGCTGGAGCGCCTGCCGCTGCTGGTGCGGGGCCTGCGCCGCAGCACGGGCAAGGCGGTGCGCCTGGAGCTGGACGTGGGGGAGACGGAGCTGGACAAGGCGGTGGCGGACCGGCTGCTGCCCGCGCTCGTGCACCTGGTGCGCAACGCCGTGGACCACGCGGTGGAGACGCCCGAGGAGCGCCGCGCCGCGGACAAGCCGCCGGAGGGCCGGGTGCGCCTGGCCTGTCACGCGCGCGCCAGCGGCTGGGTGGACCTCACCGTGGAGGACGACGGGCGGGGCGTGGACGCGGCGGCGGTGGCCCGGCGCGCGGGCGTGGCGGAGGCGCCGCGGGCGGGGGACGCGCTGCTGGAGCTGCTGTGCCGGCCGGGCTTCTCCACGCGCGAGGCGGTCACGGAGACGAGCGGGCGCGGCATGGGCATGGACATCGTCCGCCGCATCGTCGTCGACCAACTGGGCGGGGAGCTGCACCTGGAGACGCGCCCCGGCGCCGGCTCCACCTTCCTGCTGCGCGTGCCGCTGACCATCACCCTGCTGGACGCCATCGTCTTCGAGTGCGCGGGGCTGCGCTACGCGGTCGCGGTGGGCTCCGTGGAGGAGCTGTTCGACGTGGAGCCCGGGCGCGTGGTGCGGCCGGCGGGCTCCCAGGGCGTGACGCTGGTGGAGCGGCGTGGCGCCGCGGTGCCGCTCGTGCCGCTGGCGCGCCTGCTGGGCGTGGCCTCGGGTGACGGGGCCGGCGTGCCGGCCCGGGGCGTGCTGGTGCGGCAGCGCGGGGAGCTGGTCGCGTTCGGCGTGGACCGGCTGGTGGGGCAGCAGGAGATCGTCCTGCGGCCGCTCGAGGACCCGCTCGTGCGGGTCCCCGGGGTGGCGGGGGCGACCGACCTGGGGGATGGACGGCCCACGCTGGTGCTGGACCTGGCGACGCTGGGCGCGGCGCGGCGGCAGGGCGCAGGCGGACGAGAGGAGCGCGCGTCATGAGCGTGCTGCACGTCGTGTTCAAGGTGGACGGCGCGGAGTACGTGCTGCCGGCGTCGGAGGTCTTGCAGATGGAGTCCTTCACCGGGGCCACGCCCGTGCCCGGGGCGCCGGCCCACGTCGCGGGGCTGGTGCAGGTGCGCGGCCGGGTCATCCCCGTGGTGGACGCGCGGACGCGCTTCGGGCTGCCGCCCGTGGAGCGCTCGCTCGACTCGCGCGTGGTGGTGGGACGGCTCGGGGAGCGGACGGTGGGTCTGCTGGTGGATAGCGCCCGCGAGGTGCTGAAGCTGGACCCAGGGCAGTTCAAGCCTCCGCCTCCGCTGGTGATGGAGGGCGCCCAGGGTTTCGTGAAGGCCGTGGCCCAGGTGGGCCCCCGGCTGGTGATGCTCATCGATTTCCCCCGGGTCATCGGGGAGGAGACGTCGGATGGCGACGGAAAGCGGTAGCGGCTCGGCGGGGCAGGAGGCCGTGCGGGGGTTGGTGGAGGGCGCGACGCGGGGGGCTCGGGAGAGCGCCACCCTGGTGCAGGACGTGGAGGCGCTCGCCAGCCGGCTGTCCGCCACGGGCAACGAGCAGGCGGCCGCCTCCGAGCAGGTGCGCGCGGCGCTGGAGGAGGTGGCCGCCCGCGTCGAGGCGACGGGGCAGGGCATGCAGTCGCTCCTGCGCAACCAGCGCTCGGTGAGCGAGTCCGCGCGCGGCGTGCAGCAGGAGGCCGAGTCCACCGCGGGCGCCGTGCAGGAGGTCAGCGCGTCGGTGGCGAGCATGCGCAAGGACGCGGCCCACCTGGCGGCGGAGGCGGACACCACCGCCGCGACGCTCGAGCAGGCGTCGCGCTCCGTCAAGGGCGTCAACACCAGCGCGGAGGACCTGGCCGCCTCCAGCGAGCAGCTCCTGGCGTCCATGACGCAGATGAGCGCCAACGTGGCGGAGCTGGTCTCGCGCAACCAGTCCGGCGCCGCGTCCACCGAGCAGGTGGCGGCGACGATGGAGGAGATGACCAAGGGCATCTCCCGGCTGGCCGCGGACGCCCAGGCCGTGGGCGAGCGCGTGGCGCAGGTGGCGGGCGCCGTGGTGGGGCTGGGCAAGTCCCTGGGGGACGTGACTCGCGACGCCACGCACATGGCCTCCAGCGTGGAGGAGACGGCGTCCACGGCGGAGGAGCTGGCGCGCAGCGTGCGGGGCGTGGCGGAGAACGCGCGCATGCTGGAGTCCCACGCGGCCTCCACCGCGTCCTCGGTGGAGGAGGTGGCCGCCAGCGTCGAGGAGGTCGCCGCCACCGCGGAGAAGAACGCCGCCGTGGTGGACGCCAACGCGGCCACCATCGAGCAGATGGCGCGCTCCGCCCAGGCGGTGGCGCGCGCGTCCGAGTCCATCAACCAACTGGCGTCGACGAGCGCGAGCGCGTCCGGCCAGTTGGAGGTGTCCTCGCGGCGCGTGGCCCAGATGACGGAGGAGGCGCGCACCACGGCGGAGCGCGTGGGCGTCACCGCGCGCGACGGCGGCGCCACGGTGGCGCGCTCCATCGCCGGCTTCTCGCGCATCCGCCAGTCCATCGTCGAGTCCTCCGGCGTCATGAAGGAGATGGGCAAGCGCGCCGAGGAGATTGGCGACATCGTCCAGACCATCAACCTCATCGCCGACCGCACCAACCTCCTGTCCCTCAACGCCAGCATCGAGGCGGCGCGCGCGGGGGAGCACGGGCGCGGCTTCGCGGTGGTGGCGGAGGAGATTCGCGCGCTGGCGGACCGGGCGGCGGCGGCCAGCTCGGACGTGGCGAAGATCGTCCGCGGCCTGCAGACCACCGCGCGCGAGGCGACCCTGGCCACCGGCGAGGGCGTGCGCGCGGCGGACGAGGGCGCGTCGCTGGCGGCGGACGCGGAGCGGGCGCTGAGCAGCATCCTCAAGGGCGTGGACGACCTGGGGACGAACGTGCGCGAGGTGAGCCGCGCCACCGGGGAGCAGGTGCAGGCGGTGCAGTCGCTGGCGCAGGGCACGGTGAAGCTGAGCGAGCAGGGCCGCGTCATCGCCACCACGGCGGCGGAGCAGGCCCAGGCCGCGCAGGCGCTGGCGCAGGGCGGCTCGGAGATGCGGCGCATGGCGCGCCAGACGACGCAGGCCACCGCCGAGCAGGCGCGCGCGCTGCGCGACATGGTGCGCTCCAACGGCCAACTGGCGGAGATTGCCCAGAAGGTGTCGCGCGCGGTGCAGGAGCAGGCCGCGGCGGCGGTGGACATGTCCAAGGGCGCGCTGCAGATGCGCCAGCTGGTGCAGGGCGTGAGCGCCCTGGTGGTCGCGCAGGGCAAGGACGTGTCGGGCGTGGGGGCGCTGGCGCAGGACCTGGCCACCTCCACCCAGCGCACGTTGGGCGGGCTGTCCGAGCAGGCCAAGGCGGCCGCGGAGGTGACGAAGGCCATGGAGGAGACGCGCAAGGAGGTGGCCCAGTCCGCGCGCGGCATGTCGGAGCAGGCGCGCGCGCTCAAGCAGGGCGAGGCGGCCAGCCGCCAGGTGGCGAAGCTGGCGGCGGCGGTGACGCGGGCCACGGACGAACAGGCGCAGGCGCTCTCCGCGCTGGTGAAGGCCGCGGACGAGGTGCGGCGCGTGGCGAAGGGCACCGCGCGCGCCTTGGACGAGCAGTCGGAGGCGCTCTCCAGCCTCTCCACCTCCGCGCAGCGGCAGGCCGGGGGCGTGGCCGCCGTGGCGCGCGCCAGCGTGGAGGCCACCACGCTGACGGAGGGACTGCAGAAGGGCGTGGAGGAGATGCGTTCGCGCACGCGCGAAATCGCGGGCACCACCACGCAGCAGGCGCGGGCGGCGGCGGCCGGCGTGTCGGAGCTTCGCGAGATGGCGGGCCGGTTGGGCGCGCTGTCGCGCATCCAGGGCGAGCAGGTGGAGGGGCTGTCGAGGTTGAGCAGCACGCTCCTGGGGGAGGCGCCCCCCCGGGATGCCGCCGCCTCGCGCAACCCGGAGCGAACGGCATGACGACCTCCTCTTCGGCCTCGGCGATGACCTCTCCCCTGTTGTCCCTGTCGCCGGACGACCGCGAGCGGGTGGAGGCGGTGGAGCAGTTGGCCCGGCGCGGCGTGGGCAGCCTGGACGGCCTGGTGGCCGGGCTGGACACCCCGAGCTGGGCGGTGCGGCGCGCGGTGGTGGCGGCCCTGGCGCGGCTGGGCACGCCGGCGGTGGTGCCCCTGTGCGAGGTGCTGCGGGCGCGGCGCGACAGCGAGACGCGGCTGGCGGCGGCGGTCGAGTCGCTGGTGGCGTCCACCGGCGACGTGGAGGCGTCACTCGAGTCGCTCGCGGACGACGACAACCCCGCCATCGTCTGTGACGCGGCGCAGGTGCTGGGCCGGCGGCGCAGCCGGCGCTCGGTGTCGCTGCTGGCGCGGCTCACCGTCCACGCGGACGACAACGTGGCGGTGGCCGCCATCGAGGCGCTGGGCCGCATCGGCGGTGGCGCGGCGGTGGACGCGCTGCTGGCGGCGCTGGGCAGCGGCAACTTCTTCCGCATCTTCCCCGCCATCGACGTGCTGGGCCGCTGCGGTGACCCGGCGGTGGTGCCCGCGCTGCTGGGGCTGCTGGCGGACCCCTTCTACGCCATGGAGGCGGCGCGGGCGCTGGGGCGCACCGGCCAGGACGCGGCGGTGCCGGCGCTGGTGGGCCTGCTGCGCCGGGGCAACGACGCCCTGGTGCGCGTGGCGGCGGTGGCGCTGGTGGACATCCACGAGGCGCAGGTGCAGCGCTTCGGCGGCGCGCGCGCGGTGCAGGCGGCGCTGCGCGGCGGGCCGGAGCTGGCGTCGCTGGGGCGCAAGCTGGCGCACGCGGTGAGCAGCGCGGACTCCGCGGAGCGCACCGCGCTGGCGCGGCTCCTGGGCTGGGTGGGAGGCCAGGACGCGGCCGCGGGGCTGCTCAGGTTGTTGGACGGGCCGGACCCGTCCGTGGCGCGGTCCGCGGCGGGCGCGCTGGCGGAGCTGGGCGCGGACGCGGACGAGCAGATCCTGCAGTCGCTGCGCGACGGCGACAGCGCCCGGCGGCGCGTGCTCCTGCCCCTGGTGGGGCGCCGGGCCGCGTCGGTGCCGGACGTGCTGGTGTGCCTGGAGGACCGGGACGCCTCCGTGCGCGCGCTGGCGGCGGACACGCTGTCGCGCATCGGCGACCCGGCGGCGGTGCCGGCCCTCTTCCAGCGCCTGGTGGACGACGACCCGCGCGTGGTGCAGGCGGCCACCGGCGCCATCCAGTCGCTGGGCAGCGAGGCCACGGAGGCGCTCGCGCTCCAGGCGGCCCGCTCCCCGGACGCGCGGCTGCGGCGCGCGGCGCTGCGCATCATCTCCTACTTCGGCTACCCGCGCGGCCTGGAGGTGCTGCTGGCCGCCATGCGCGACGCCGACGATCGGCTGCGCGACGCGGCCATCTACGGCCTGCCCTTCATCGAGGACCCGCGCGCGGTGGACGCGCTCCTGACGGCCGCCACGCACGAGTCCGAGCGCACGCGCGCGGCGGCGATGCGCGCGCTGGGCCAGACGGAGAAGGACGCGCGCACCACCTCCACGCTGCTGGGCGGCCTCAACGACCGCGACCCGTGGGTGCGCTACTACGCGTGCCAGGCGCTGGGGAAGCTCAACGAGGAGGCCGCCGCGGACGCCATCGTCGCGCTGGCGGACGACGACGCCGGACAGGTGCGCGTGGCGGTGGTGGACGCGCTGGCGCACATGCACACGGAGAGCGCGATGATGGCGCTGCGGCGCGCGGCGTCCAGCGCGGACGCGGACGTGCGGCGCGCGGCCCTGCTGGGCCTGGGCGTGGCGCGCCGCCAGGACGCGCTGCCGGTGCTGCTGGAGGCGCTGTCCTCCGAGGACGCCGCCACCCGGCTGGTGGCCCTGTCGGCCGTGGCGGAGTACGAGTCCCCGGAGACGCTGCCCGCGCTCCTGCGCGCCGCGAGCGACCGGGACGACAGCGTGCGCAGCGCCGCGGTGGGCTTCCTCGCCACGCGCCCCGGCCTGCCCGCCACGCAGGCCCTGGTGTCGCTGCTGGGCGACATGACGCTGCGCGAGCGCGTGGTGAGCGCGCTGGCGCTGCCCATGGACGGGCGGCTGCCCGGGCTGCTCGCCGCGCTGGACGCCGCGGACGAGGTGACCGCGCCCCTGCTGGTGGCGGCCCTGGCGCGCATGCGCCGCGCGGACGCCCGCGCCGCGCTGCTCCAGTCGCTCGAGTCCGCCAGCCCCATGGGCCGCCGGGCCGTCGCGCCCGCGGTGGGGGCGCTGGGCACGCCCGAGGCGCGCGACGCGCTGGAGCGCGCGGCCCTGCGGGACGAGGACCCCGAGGTGCGTCGGGCCTGCGCCGTGGCGCTGGGGCGGTGACGAGGACCCCATGCCCTCGTTGCCCCTGTCGCCCCAGGTGTTCGCCATCCTCGCGGCCCTCATCGAGCAGCGCGCCGGCCTCCACTACGGAGCGGAGGACCGGGAGCTGCTCGGGGAGAAGGTGTCCGGACGCGCGCTGGAGGCGGGCTTCGACTCGCTGCTCGACTACTACTACTTCCTCCGGTACGACCCGGCCGGCTCGGAGGCGCTGGACGCGCTCGTCGACTCGCTGCTGGTCCACGAGACGTACTTCTTCCGCGAGGCGCAGCCCCTCATGGTGTTGGTGGAGGACGTGCTCGCCCCGGCGGTGCGCGAGGGACGGCGCCCCCGCGTCTGGTGCGCGGCGTGCTCCACCGGCGAGGAGCCGCTGACGCTGGCGATGATGCTGGCCGACCGCAAGGTCCTGTCCGGCGTGGAGCTGGTGGCCAGCGACCTGAGCACGCGCGCCCTGGAGCGCGCGCGGGGGGGCGAGCACAACCTGCGCGCGCTGCGCGCGCTGCCCCCGGGCGTGGAGGGGCGGTGGCTGGAGGTGGTGGAGGGCCGCGCCCGTCCCCGGCGCGAGCTGGTGGACGCGGTGACGTGGAAGCGCGTCAACCTGGTGGACCCGGTGGCCGTGGCGGGGCTGGGCGCCTTCGACGCCATCCTCTGCCGCAACGTCCTCATCTACTTCCAGGACGACACCGCGCGCCGCGTGGCGGAGTCGCTCACCCGCGCGCTGCGGCCGGGCGGGCAGCTCCTCGTCGGCTCCTCCGAATCGCTGCTGCGCTTCGGCACCGCGCTGCGCTGCGAGGAGCGGCGCGGCGCCTTCTTCTACGGCAAGGCCACCGGATGACGACGTCCCCTCCCATTCGCGTGCTGGTGGTGGACGACTCCGCCTTCGCCCGCAAGGTGCTGCGCCAGGTGCTCTCCCACGCGGAGGGCCTGGAGGTGGTGGGCACCGCGCGCGACGGCCTGGACGCCCTGGAGAAGCTGGTGGAGCTGACCCCGGACGTCGTCACCCTCGACCTGGTGATGCCGGGGCTGGACGGGCTGGGCGTGCTGCGGGCCCTGGCCTCCATGCCCTCCGCGCCGCGCGTCGTCGTGGTGAGCAGCGCGGGCGAGGAGAGCGAGCTGGCGGTGACGGCGCTGCAGACCGGCGCGGTGGAGCTGGTGCACAAGCCCACGGCGCTCGCCACCGACCGCCTCTACGAGCTGGGCGAGGAGCTGGTGTCCAAGGTCCGCGCGGCGGCGACCGCGGTGGCGCGTCCGTCCGCGCCGCCCCCGTCCGCGCGGGAGGCCGCGCCGCCCGTCGTGGTGAGCGGGCCCGCGCGCAACCTCGTGGTGGTGGGCACCTCCACCGGAGGCCCCCAGGCCCTGACACGACTGTTGTCCATGCTGCCCCCGGACTTCCCGGCCCCCATGGCCCTCGCGCTGCACATCCCCGCGGGCTACACGGAGGCCGTGGCCCGGCGCCTGGACGCGCAGTGCGCGCTGGAGGTGCTGGAGGCCGAGCAGGGCCTGGAGCTGCGGCCCGGCCGCGTGGTGCTGGCGCGCGCGGGCCAGCACCTCAAGGTGGAGCGTCAGGGCGAGCGCACGCTGGCCCGCCTGGACCGTCATCCCATGCGCATGCCCCACCACCCCTCGGTCGACGTCCTCTTCGAGAGCGCCGCCAAGGCCTGGGGCGGCGCCACCGTGGGGCTGGTGCTCACCGGCATGGGGGACGACGGCCTCGCGGGCGCCCGCGCCATCCGTGACGCCGGCGGCACCGTCCTCACGGAATCCGAGGACTCCTGTGTCGTCTACGGCATGCCCCGCGTCGTCGACGAGGCCGGGCTGGCCACCGCCACGGCTCCCCTGGATGGCCTGTTGTCGCTCCTCGGGACCCACCTGCGGTGATACCCGTGGCGGGGTGGGCCTCTCAGGGCCCGCCCCCTACATACCGAGGCGCGGAGCGGGCCCTTCCCAACACGCACTGCAAGGAGTTTGGTTCCAAACGGAGGCATCAGGCACACTGCCGCCCATGCTCCGATACAGCGCCGACGTGCGCACCCTCATCTGGTGCCTGGCGATGCCCGTGGTCGCCCTTTCGATGTACGCCGCCCCCACGCTCATTCCGTACCTCTGCCCTCTCGCGTGCTACCTGGCGCTCTCCGCGGGAGTCATCGCGCACAACCACAACCACTGCCCGACCTTCCGCAGCCGGAAGATGAACGAGGCCATGGGCATGTGGCTGTCGCTCTTCTACGGCTACCCCACCTTCGTGTGGATTCCGACGCACAACCTGAACCACCACAAGTTCGTCAACAAGGCGGGCGACGCCACCATCACCTGGCGCTACTCGAAGAAGCACAACTTCCTCGTCGCCTTCCTCTTCCCCTTCGTCTCGACCTACTGGCAGCAGGAGCCGACCAAGGCCTTCATCGAGAAGGCGCGCACGCGCAACCGCGCGCTGTTCCGGCAGATCGTCCTCCAGTACGTCGTCTGGGGCGGCACCCACGCGGCGCTCGTCGCGCTGGCCATCTTCCTCCACGGCGTCCAGGGCGGCCTGCGCATCTGGGCCTTCGCCTTCCTGATTCCGGCGTTCTTCTCGCTGTGGACCATCATGTTCTTCAACTACATCCAGCACGTCCACGCGGACCCCTGGAGCGACCACGACCACAGCCGCAGCTTCACCGGTCGCCTCATCAACTTCTTCCTCTTCAACAACGGCCTGCACGCGGTGCACCACGAGACGCCGGGCCTGCACTGGAGCCTGCTGCCGGAGGCGCACGCCAAGATTGAAGGCGCCATCCACCCGGACCTGCGGCCGGTGAGCTTCTTCGCCTGGTGCTTCCGCTCGTACGTGGTGGCGCCCTTCCTGCCCCGCTTCGGCACGAAGCAGGTGGGCCGCGCTCCGTATGATCCGCCCGCGGGTGGCACCGTCGACGTCTCGTTCGGCGACGAGCTGCAGGCGGTGGACTCGGGCGTCAACGTCGCCCGCGTCTGAGGTTGGCCCGCACCGCCCCTCACGCGCCCGCATGACTCCGTGCACGATGCGGGCGCTCTGTCCTGTATTTCTCATCTCTCCCTGGAATCCCTCCAGGGGGAGTGTTCGGCGGGTGGCGGATTCCCGTATCTGACGGGTAGAGGACGCGCAGGGCGGGCCGGGGGAGTCGACACGGAGGCACCGCACATGAGGATGGCTTCAAGCCAGGTCCGCCCGTCGTCCAGCGCGGCGCCCGCTCGGGTGCTGTGGGTGGGGGCGGTGGGGGAGCCCTGGCTGGCGCTGTCGCGTGCCGCGCGGGCCCTGGGCTGGGACGCCGTGCAGGTGCCCGCCGCTCCGGAGCCGTCCCGCGCGCGCCCCTCGCTGGTGCTGGTGGATTGGCGGCAGCTCCCGGTGCACGGCCCACCGGGCGCCTTCAAGGCGCGGCTGGGGCTGGGCGGCGCCCCCCTCGTCCTGGTGGCGGAGCCGGAGACCCCCGCGGAGGTGTTGGAGCTGGCCAACGCGGAGGGCGTGGACGACTGCCTGCTGACGCCGGTGGGTGAGGGCGCCGCCCGCGCGCGGCTCGCGACGCTCCTGGCGTCCGCCGTGCCTCCTCCCGCGTCCCGCTACACGCCGCGCGTGGTGCTGCTGGCCGGCGCCAGCGGGGCCCGGGCGTGGGACGGGCTGGGCGCGCACCTGGAGGCGTGTGGCCACCACCTGCTGTACGGCGCCACGGTGGCGGGGGTCGCCTCGCGGCTGCAGGAGCACGGCGCGCCCCCGCACCTGCTGGTGGCGGCCGGTGGGCCCGCGAGCGCGCCGTGGATGCGCGCCAGCCCCCGCGCGAGGGAGCTCCTGGAGGGCGTGCCGTCGCTGACGCTCGAGGTGGGCGAGGGCTTCCGGGCGGCCGCCGTCCTGCCGCGCGTCCACGCGCTGCTGGGGCGCGAGGGCGCGTCGCTCCGCGTGGAGGAGCGGGTGTCCTTCTGCTGCCCGGTGGAGTTCGGCGAGACGGGGCCGCGCGGCCTGTCCTGGCTGTCCGGCGTCTCCTTCGCCATGAGCCCCGCGGGCCTCTTCATCCGCACGCTGGTGCCCGCGCGCGCCGGCACCGCGGTGGCGCTGCGCATCCACCTGCCCACCACGGGCGAGGTGCTGGAGTCCCCGGGCGTGGTGGCGTGGTCCAACCCCTTCTCCGCGCGCGTGGGGCCTGGCCGCCCCCACGGCATGGGCGTGCGCTTCCTGGGCATGGGCCCGCCGCGCCTGATGCACCTGCGCCAGTTGTGCCAGTCCCCCTCACCCTGACCTCCACCGGGAGGTGCCATGCGACGCAAGAAGGTCCTGCTCGTCGACGACTCGAACACCGTGTTGCTGCTGCACCAGATGATGATGGGCGAGCGGGGCTACGAGACGCTCGTCGCGCGTGACGGCGTGGAGGCGCTCGCCCGCGCGCGGGCGGAGACGCCGGACCTCGTCTTCCTGGACGTGATGATGCCGCACCTGGACGGCCTGGAGACGTGTCGGGCGCTGCGCGAGCGCGAGCCCACGCGCCACACCCCCATCATCCTGTGCAGCAGCCGCGCGGAGCCCGCCAGCGTGCAGGCCGGCTTCGAGAGCGGCTGCACGGACTACCTCACCAAGCCCTTCGACGGCGCGGAGCTGACGGCGCTGCTCCAGCGCTACCTGGGCTCCGAGCGGGGGACGCGCGGAATCGACTGATTGGGCGGCCGCGCCGGCAGCGAGCGCCGCGGCAGCGTCACCTCGAACGTGGTGCCCTCCTCCTCCGAGGAGCGCGCCTCGATGGTGCCCCCGTGCGCCTGGACGATTTCCCGGACGATGTAGAGCCCCAGGCCGTAGCTCATCTTCAGCGTGCGCGACGCCTGGGGGCCGCTGCGGAACGGCTCGAACAGGTGCGGCAGCAGGTGCGCGGGGATGGGGCGCCCGCCGTTCTGCACCTCCAGCGCCACCTTGTTGCCCCGCCCGCCGCGCGCCGTCAGCTTCACCGGCTCCTCCGGCGGGCCGAACTTCAGCGCGTTCTCCAGCAGGTTGGAGGCCACCTGGCCCAGCCGGTCCGGGTCCCACATGCCCTGCGTGTTGCCCTTGGCCTCCACCTCGATGGCGCGCTCGGGGTAGGCCACGCGGAACTCGTGGGCCACGCGCGCCACCAGGTCCTTCAGGTCCACCGGCCGGGGCTCGATGGCCACCCCGCCCATCAGCCGCGTGCGCGTGAAGTCCAGCAGCAGGCGGGTGAGCCGCTCGATGCGCACCGCCCCGGTGGCGATGCGCTGGGCCGTGCGCCGCGCGTCCTCCGCCGTGCCCGCCTCCGCCATGATGCGCGACCAGTTCATGATGGCGCCCAGCGGGCTGCGGATGTCGTGGCTGACGATGCCCATCAACTGCTCCTGGAATTCGGAGTGCCGGCGCGCCTCCTCCTCCGCCCACTTGCGCTGGGTGATGTCGCGGCTGATGCCGAACAGGCCCACCACCTTGCCGTCCGCGTCGCGCAGCACGCCCTTGGTGGACAGCCACGTGCGGGGGCCCTCCACGCCCGGCTGCGCGTCCTCGTAGGTGACGGTGCGGCCGAAGGCGAGCACCTCCCGGTCATTGGCCGCGTTGACCCGCGCCACGTCCGGGTCGAACAGCTCCGCGTCGGTGTGCCCGACGATGTCGCCCACCTCGTAGCCCACCGCGCGCGCCCCGGCGACGTTGATGAGCTGGTAGCGCCCCTCCAGGTCCTTCGTGTAGATGGCGTCCGTCGTCCCCTCGTGGATGGCGCGGAACACCTCGCTCGCGCGGCGCAGCTCCTCGCGCACGCGGCGCTCGCCGGTGATGTCCCGGCAGTGCACCAGCAGCCCCCCCGTCACGGTGCGCGCGCGCACGTCGAAGCACAGGTCCCGCCCCGGCCAGTCGTGCTCGAAGCGCGCGGCGACCTGCTCGGTGGCGGGCTGCTCGAAGCGCAGGTGGCGGCGCAGCTCCAGCACGGCGGGGCACGCGCGGCGCAGGTCGTCCCCCAGGCCGGCGGACCCGTCGAGCAGCTCCGCCATGCGCGGGCTGACGTAGGAGAAGCGCCAGGCGGCGTCGAGCGTGAAGAAGGCGTCCGGCAGCCCCTCCAGGAGCGCATGGAGCGGTACACCGGGCACCTCGGCGGCGGGCGGTGCCTGGGGTCGCTGGCGCTTCTTGGCGGAGGAGGGGGGCATGCGTCGTGGAGTCTCGAAGGTGCTCAGGCTTCATTCTCCAAGCCCGGCGGGGAAACGTTTCGTCCGGACGGAGTCCGGTTCGCGGCGCTGGGGCGGCCCACGACCCCCAGGGTCACCAGGGTGGTGCGCACGTCGCGGTGCTGGAAGAGGGCGCCCTCCAGGCGGAGGCTGGCGCGCGGCGCCACGGGGATGTCCCACCGGGCACGTCCTCCCAGCGGGAAGACATACCCGAGCCCCAGGCCCCGCCACGACACCCCCACGTGACCGGGGAGCTGCCCCTGGGCGTCGAACAGGCCGGCCTCCAGCGCGGTGGTGTCACCCAGCCGGTACAGTCCCCGCGCGGTGGGCAGCGCCTCGAAGTGGGGGTGGGCGGTGTACGCCAGCCCCAGCACCGCGCCCACCACCAGGCTCCACCGCGCCCCGGTGTAGCCCAGCCGGGCGCTCAGCCGCGTGCGCCCGCCCCGCGTGCCCTGCTCCAGGGGCAGCAGCGACTGCAGGCCGCCGTCGAGCGTGAACCCGCCCAGCAGGTAGCGCGCGGTGGTGACGCTCGCCAGGTACGTGTCACCGGTGCGGCCGTGGTCGAAGGTGCTTCCGCCCGTGAGCAGGCCTCCGCCGGTGCTCAGCTCCGCCTCCTCCGCGCGCACGGAGGCCAGCGCCGAGGCTTCCGCGTGGGCCGATGCGCGGAAGGGAGCGAACATGAGAGCTGCGGTGAGGCAGAAACGCATCCGGGCAGAACCATACCCCGCTCCTCGCCGGGCGCGAGGGGCTCCCGCTGTCCCCCACGCGCGGGCCCCCGGCTTCCTGGACCGTGACGCCTGAAAGATGCGTCGAGCCCGTGAGGTCCGCACTTCCAGCGGAGGAATGTGCCGGGGGTGGATGCGGGACGACCCAGGGGGCCTGGCGAGCGAGGGAGGGGGCGCACCCCGGGGCGCACCGAGGCGGGACTTCCGGAGGGGATGCTCGGGGCCCTGGGACGGGTGGGGCGCCGTCGCTCAGGCGGACTTCTTCTGGTCGGCGTCGTCCTGCTCGAAGAGGCTCTCCAGCTCCTTCCGGGCGCGGGTGGCGATTTCGATGAGCTTCGCCTCGTCGCCGTGGAAGCGGGCCGTGTCGCGCAGGAGCTTCTCGTCGTGGTCGCGCAGGCGCTCCATGACGCGGTGGCTCTCGGAGAAGGTGAGGCCCAGGGACTGGAGCACCTCGCCGCCCATCTCCAGGCTCCCGGAGAACGTCTCGCGCATGACGTGTTCGATGCCCAGGTCGAGCAGGCGGTACGCGTGCACGCGGTTGCGGGCGCGCGCGAAGATGACCAGGTGGGGGAAGTGCTCCCTCACCGTCTTCGCGGTGCGGACGGAGGCCTCCACGTCGTCGATGGCGACGACGAAGATGCGGGCCTTGTCGGCGCGGGCCGCGCGCAGCAGGTCCAGGCGGGACGCGTCGCCGTAGAACACCTGGCTGCCGAAGCGCTTCATGAAGTCGATGTGCTCGGGGCTGGCGTCGATGGCGGTGAAGCCGATGCGCTTGGCGCGCAGGAGCCGGCCCACCACCTGCCCCACGCGCCCGAAGCCGGCGACGATGACCGGGTGGTCCTCCTGGGGCGCCACGTCGTACTCGCGCGCGGCGACCTGCTGCCGGAAGCGCGGGCGCCCCCACCGCTCGTAGGCCGCGTACAAGAGCGGCGTGGTGGCCATGGACAGGCCCACCACGACCACCAGCAGCTCCGACAGCTCGCGCTCCATGACGTGGAAGGACACCGCGAGCGCGAAGAGGACGAAGGCGAACTCGCCGCCCTGGGAGATGACCACGCCCAGGCTGAGCGCGGGCTCGTCCTGCTTCAGGCTCCAGCGGCCGAGCCCGTACAGCACCGCGCCCTTGAGCACCACGAGGCCGAGCACCAGCCCGGTGACGAGCACCGGCCGCGCGACGATGAGCCCCAGGTTCACGGACATGCCCACGGCGATGAAGAACAGGCCGAGCAGCAGGCCCTTGAAGGGCTCGATGTCGGCCTCCAGCTCGTGGCGGTACTCGGACTCCGACAGGAGCACGCCGGCGAGGAACGCGCCCAGCGCCATGGACAGGCCCACCGCGTTGACGAGCGACGCGGTGCCCACGACGACGAGCAGCGCGGTCGCGGTGAACAGCTCCTGGCTGTGGAAGGACGCGACGGCGCGGAACAGCGGCCGCATCACGAAGCGGCCGGAGAGGACGACGCCCACGAGCACGGCCACCACCTTGAGCCCGGTGAGCCAGCCGGCCTCCGGCGACGCGGCGTTGGCGTGCCCCAGCAGCGGCAGGAGCGCGAGCAGCGGGATGACGGCCAGGTCCTGGAACAGCAGGATGCCGAAGGCGAGCCGCCCGTAGCCGGTGGTGAGCTGGTTGCGCTCGGCGAGCAGTTGCAGGGCGAAGGCGGTGGAGGAGAGCGACAGCCCGAAGCCGGCGATGATGGCCGCGCCCGGGGACAGGCCGAACAGCCAGCACACGGCGGCCAGCAGCGCGCCGGTGAGCACCACCTGGGCGCCGCCCAGGCCGAACACGGTGCGCCGCATGCCCCACAGGCGGGTGGGCTGGAGCTCCAGGCCGATGACGAACAGGAGCAGCACCACGCCCAGCTCGGAGAAGTGCAGCACGTTCTCCACGTCGCCGATGAGCCGCGCCCCCGAAGGGCCGATGATGGCCCCCGCCGCCAGGTACCCGAGCACCGAGCCCAGACCGAGCCGCTTGAACAACGGCACGGACACCACCGCGGCGCCGAGGAACACCAGCGCCTGATGCAGGAAGGACATGCCCCGCTTCCTCGCACGGACCCGCGGGCGGAGCAATCGACCCGAATCCGCCCGGCGCCGGCCCCTCCGTGTCTTGCTTTGAGAACCAATCGGGCAGGGGAACGGTGGGCCGCAGGGCCCCGGCGGCGCGTGGGGTCCGCCGGGGCCTCGTTCCGCGGCGCTACTCCAGGATGACCGCCTCGACGTTGTGGCCATCCGGGTCCTTGAGGAACGCGGCGTAGTACGTGGGGCTGTAGTCCGTGCGCACGCCCGGGCGCCCGTTGTCGCTGCCGCCCGCCTCGAGCCCGGCGGCGTGGAAGGTGTCCACCGCGCCGCGCTTCGACGCGCGGAAGGCGACGTGGGTGCCGGGGTTCTTCAGGCCCGGCGTCGCGTAGAGCCACAGCGCGGGCTCGCCGGGCGGGCCGAAGCCCGCGCTGGAGTCGTCCCGCGTGCACAGCACGTAGCCGAGCGGCGCGAGCGCGGCGGTGTAGAAACGCACGCTGGCGTCCAGGTCCTTCACCTTCACTCCGATGTGGTCGAACACGATGCACTCCTCCGTGGAAAAGAGGGGTGCAGGGTAGGGAGCGAGGCCTCCGCGGACTTGGTGGAACTTGCTGCCTTCGCGCAAGCGCTACTCGTCCTCCTGCTGGCCGAACAGCAGCCGCAGCAGGGGCAGGTCCTCGGCGTGGCCGAAGACGTACACGTGGTCCCCGGGCTGGAACACCGTGTCGCCCTTGGGCGCGAGCAGCTCCTGGCCGCGCACCAGCAGCATCGCCGCGGAGCCGGGAGGGAAGGGCAGGTCCGCCAGCCGCTCGCCCGCCACGGCCGACGCGTGCCCGATGTAGAACGAGCTCAACTCGCCCTTGAGCAGCTGCGTGGAGGCGATCTCCAGCACGGCCTGGGGTGGCTCCGGCACGTTGGCCGCGAGGCCCAGCTTGCGCGTCACCCACGGCACCGTGGCCCCGGGGACCAGCCCGTTCACCACGACGATGAAGAACACGACGTTGAAGATGTCGCGCGCGCCCGGCGTGCCGGCCAGCACCGGGAACGTGGCCAGGATGATGGGCACCGCGCCGCGCAGCCCCACCCAGCCCGTGTAGAGGATCTCCCCGAACGGGAACCGGAACGGCGCCAGGCACAGCGCCACCGCCACGGGCCGGGCCACGAACGCCAGGAAGAGGCCGAGCCCCAACCCCACCCACGCCACGTCCACCAGGTTGCGCGGGTACACGAGCAGCCCCAGCACCAGGAACATCAGCACCTGGGACAGCCACGCCAGCGCGTCGTGCACGCGCAGGAGCCCGGAGCGGTAGCGGATGCTCTCGTTCCCCAGCGCGATGCCCACGATGTACACCGCCAGGAAGCCGCTGCCGTGCAGGAGCGTGGGCAGGCCGAAGGACAGGAGCGCCAGGGCCAGCGTCATCACCGGGTACAGCCCGGCCACGCGCAGCCGCAGCTGCTTGAGGAGCAGCCGCGCGCCCCACCCGAGCGCGATGCCCATCCCCGCGCCCACCACCATCTCCACCACGGCCTCCACCAGCAGGTCCCACCCGGGAGGTGTCCCGCTGGCCAGCGTGCGCGTCAGCCCCGTGGTGAGGATGACGGCCATGGGGTCGTTCAACCCCGACTCCAGCTCCAGCGTCGTCCCCACGCGCCGCTTCAGGTGCAGCCCGCTGCCGCGCAGCACGGAGAACACCGCCGCCGCGTCCGTGGAGGAGACGATGGCGCCCAGCAGCAGCGCCTGCACCCAACTGAAGTTGAACAGCAGGTGGGCCGCCAGCCCCATCAGCGCGGCGGTGGCCACCACGCCCACCGTGGCCAGCGCGGCGGCGGGCTTCAGCGCGGCCTGGATGGCGGACAGCGGCGTGTTCATGCCGCCGTCGAAGAGGATGAGCACGAGCGCCACCGTGCCCAGGCGGAAGGCGAAGGCGTAGTTGTCGAACTCGATGCCGCCCGGGCCGTCGGAGCCGGCCGCCATGCCCACGCCGAGGAACAGCAGCGCCACGGGGATGCCGAAGCGGCCGGAGGCCCGGCTGAACAGCACGCTCAGCGCCAGGAGCGCGCCGCAGACGGCGAGCATGAACGCGGTGGGAAGCGGCTCCGTGGTGGGCATGTCCGGGGGACTCTACCCGGACGCGTCCTCGTCAGGCGTCCACGTGAGGGCGGGGGCGCGCGGAATGCGGGGCGGCGGACACGCCGGACACCGGCAGCGTGAAGGAGAACGTGCTGCCCCCGCCCGGCGTGCTCTCCGCGTGGATGCGCCCGCCGTGCGCCTCCACCAACCCCTTGGCGATGGCCAGCCCCAGCCCCGTGCCCCGGCTGGCCGCGTCGCGCGCCTGCCAGTAGCGGTCGAAGATGTGGGGCAGCGCCTCCGGGGTGATGCCCGCGCCCGTGTCGTGCACCCGCACGCCCACCTCGCCCTCGCGCACCGTGGTGCTCACCAGGAGGTCCCCGCCGGTGGGCGTGAACTTCACCGCGTTGCCCAGCAGGTTGCCCAGCACCTGGAGCACCCGCGTCCGGTCACAGCGCACCCGGACGTCCTCCGGCGGAGGCTGGGCGTGCAGGTGCAGCCCCTTGGCCTCGATGAGCGGGCGGATGGACTCCACCGCCTCGGTGACGAGCTCCGCCAGCGAGTGCTCGCCGACCTCCAGGGGCAGGCCGCCCGCCTCCAGCCGGCCCCAGTCGAGCAGGTCGGAGATGAGGCGGGACATGCGGTCCGTCGCGTCCTGGATGCGCGTGGCCTGCTTCGCCACGCTCTCGCCCCCGGGGCGCGCGCCCGGCCCCCGCATCAACAGCGCGGCGCCCAGCTGCACCACGCCCAGCGGGTTCTTCAGGTCGTGCGACACGACGGCCAGCAGGTCCTCGCGGGCCCGCGCCGCGCGCCGCGACTCGCCCACCAGCCGCGCGTTGTCGATGGCGAGGCTGGCGCGCAGGCACAGGTCCTCCGCCAGCGCCAGGTCATCCGGCCCGTAGCGTCGCCCCGAGCCCGACGACACGAAGGTGACGGCGCCCAGCGTGTTCCCGCGCGCGCGCAGGGGGATGATCATGTACGAGCGCGCCTGGAGCGTGCGCAGGAGCGCGGGGTGCGCGGGCTCCGCCGCCGCCGCGCGCAGGAGCGAGTCCGTCACCGCCGGGACCAGCTCCGGCTCCCCGGTGCGCAGCACGCGCAGCAGGCCCACGGGCGCGTCGTCGCGCAGCTCGGTGCGCGAAGGCAGCGTCGCCGCGCGCTCCTGCTGCGTCGGGTCCAGGCACGCCACCGCCACGCGCGACACCCACGGCCCCTGCTCCATGGCGTCCACCAGGCACCAGTCCGCCAGGTCCGGCACCGCCAGGTGGGCCAGCAGCGTGTACATGCCCTGCGGGTCCGGCGGATGCGTGAACAGCGTCGTCATCGCCTGGTAGAGGAAGGAGCGGCGGCGCTCGGCCTGCTCCACCTCCGCGCGCGACGCCTGCTCCAGCTCCAGCGCGCGCGAGTACACCGCCTCCGCCTCCGTGAGGGGCCGGGCCGTCACCAGCACCAGCTCCTCCGTGGGCAGCGGCGTCACCACCAGCGCGTGACGCCGGGGCTCCGTGTCGGTGGGCCACGTCAGCTCCAGTGAGAGGGATTGCCGGGTGGCCAGCGCTCGCGAGCGCGCTCCCTCCAGCCGCGCGGCGTCCTCCAGGGGGAGCCCCAGCTCGCCCCAGTGCCGGCCGTCCAGCTCGTCGACCGACCGGGCGAACGCGCGGGCCCCGCTGATGCTGTACGCCACGATGCGGCCCGCGACGTCCAGGACGTAGGCCGGCTCGGGCAGGGCGGTGAAGGCGGCGACGAAGGGAGGTGGAGGGCGGCTCATGCGCGGCGAGGAGAGGGGACTTCTGGATATTGACATCGCTCGGACGGGAGGCCATTCCGGACCCGGCGCGTCGGCCCCGACGATTCACTACTGGATGGTGGGGTTCACGCCGGCTGCGGCCCATCCCGGACGGCGAGCAGGAGTCGCGAGGGCAAGGCCGCCAGGGAGACCACCTCGTCCGCCAGCCCCGCCCCCACCACCACGCCCGGCATGCCGTAGACGATGGAGGACTCCTCGTCCTGCGCCAGCACGCGCCCCCGGGCACCGTGCAGCTCACGGATGCCCTCCAGGCCGTCCTGCCCCATGCCCGTGAGGACCACGGCCAGGGCCTCCGCTCCGTGCGCGCGGGCCACCGACCGGAACAGCCACGTCGCGGACGGGCGGAACCCGTTGATGGGCGCCGCGTTGGACACCTGCGCGCGCCCCTCGACGATGCCCAGGTGGCGGTCGTCCGGCGCCAGGTAGACGTGCCCCGGGAGCAGCACCTCGCCGTCCTCCGCCACGCGCACCGGCAGCGGCCCCGCGGTCGCGAGCCACGACGCCAGGCCCTGGCTGAAGCCGAGCGCGATGTGCTGCACGACCAGCAGCGGCGCCGGGAAGTCCGCGGGCAGCTCGGAGAGGAGCCGGAACAGCGCGGCCGGTCCTCCCGTGGACGCGGCGAGCGCCACCACCCGCGCGCGGGTCGACGTGGGCTCGGGCGTCGCGGCTGGCGGAGGGGGGGCGGCCGGGGTCGGCGCGGCGACGCGGTCCGGCCAGCGGCGCACCACCTTCACCTCGGCCATGGCCTTGAGCGTGTCCCGCAGCCGGCGGCTCTCCGCGTCGAAGTCCGGCGACTCCGGCCCCACGGGCTTCTGAAGCACGGCGAGCGCGCCGGAGCGCAGCGCGGCCATGGACGTCTGGATGTCGCGCTCCACCAGCGTCGACACCACGACGACGGGGGTGGGCGTCTCCGTCATGATGCGACGGGTGGCGTCCAGCCCGTCCATGCGCGGCATCTGGATGTCCATCGTCACCAGGTGCGGCCGCAGCCGCTGCGTGAGGTCCACCGCCTCCACGCCGTCCTTCGCCTCGCCCACGACCTTCAGTCCGGGGTCGGCCCGGAGGATCTCCACCAGCAGCCGGCGGGCGGTGGGGGAGTCCTCGGCCACCACGATGCGCAACGGTTCGGTCCTCATAGCAGTCGTCTCAGGGTCTCCAGCAGGCTCGTCGGGTCGAATGCGCTCTTCACAAGATAGGCACTGGCGCCAGCTTGCAGCCCGCGCGCCTTGTCCTCCGGGCGTCCGCGCGCCGTGACGAGGACGATGGGCAGCCGTCCGAAGCGCGGCGAGGCCCGCACCGCCTCCGTGAGGGCGATGCCGTCCATGCGAGGCATCTCCACGTCCAGGACGAGCGCGTCCGCGCCGCTCGCCTGCAGCCGCTCCCAGGCCTCGGCGCCGTCCGCGCACGCGACCACGTCGTAGCCGGCGCCCTCCAGGATGCTCTGCTCCAGCGCCCGCGTGGTGGGCGAGTCGTCCGCCAGCAGCAGGCGCCGTCGCGTGGCGCGGGTCGCCGGGCTGGGGAACAGCGACGCGGAGGGCCGCCCCCCCGCCGCGCGCACCAGCGACGCGGGGTTGAGCAGCAGCGCCAGCCGTCCGTCCGGCAGCACCGCCGCCGCCGCCACGTGTCGTGCCCGGCGCACCCGGGGACCGAGCGCCCGCACGAGCGCCTCCTGCTCCGCCACCACCTCGTCCACCACCAGCGCCGCGCGCGCCGTGCCCGCCTCGAGCACCACCGCGCCCCGGCGTTGACGGGGCGGCCCCGGTGGCAGGCCCAGCACGTCCGCGAGCGACGCCAGCGGCACCAGCGCGTCCCCGGCCACCCACGTGGGGCGCCCCTCGACTTCTCGCACCTCGTCGGGTGACAGCCGCACCAGCCGCGCCACGCCCTCGCTGGCGAGCGCGAGCGTCTGGCCTCCCGCCGACACCAGCAGCACCCGCAGCGTGCTGAGCGTGAGGGGCACGTCCAGCGTGAAGCGCGCCCCCTGGCCCTCGCGCGAGGACACCTCCACCGTGCCGCGCAGGGCCTCCACCTCCGCGCGCACCACGTCCAGGCCCACGCCCCGCCCGGCCACCTCCGTCACCTTCGCGGACGTGGACAGGCCGGAGAGGAAGGCCAGCCGCGCGGCCTCCGAATCGTCGTCGGGCGCCTCGAGGCCCCGGGCCCGCGCGCGCTCGCGCAGGGCGCCGAGGTCCAGGCCCCGCCCGTCGTCCTCCACCGTCACCTCCACGCGGTTGCCGCGCAGCCGCGCGGACAGGCTGACGCGGCCCTCCTCGGGCTTGCCCGCGCGGCGGCGCGCCTCGGGTGTCTCCAGCCCGTGCGCCACGGCGTTGCGCACCAGGTGCAGGAGCGGTTCCCGCAGGGACTGGAGCAGCGAGCGGTCCAGCTCCAGGGCGCCGCCGTGGATCTCCAGGCGCACCTGGAGGCCTTCGGCGCGGGCCACGTCGCGCGCGGTCCGCTCCAGGCCCGCGCAGCCCTCGACGAAGGGCAGGGTGCGCGCGCGGCGGACCTCGTCGTCCACGGTGGTGGCCACGCCGCCCAGCGTCCGCCGGTCGGCGGCCAGCTCACGGGCCACGCGCGCCAGCTCCGACTCGGCCCGGCGCAGCGCCGTCTCGCCCTCCGTCCCACGCACCACCTCGCGCAGGCGCACCAGCTCCTCGCGCACCGTCTCCAGCGTCTCCGCCCGTCCCTCCAGCCGCAGGGCCGCCACCCGCAGCTCCCCGCTGCGGTACAGCAGGGCGTCCAGCTTCTGCGCGGACACGCGCACCGGCAGCGTCTCCCCCGCCGCGGGGGGCGGAGGTGGGAGCGGGGCGTCGGCGGGGGCGCGCTCCTGGGGCGCCGGGGCCTTCGGGGGAGGGGGCGCATGGGGCGGCGCCGCGGGGGTGCCCGAGGCCGCGCGCTCCAGGTCGGGGAGGAGCGCCTCGAGCGGAGAGCCGGCCAGCTCCTGCTTCGCGCCCAGGCGCCGGCCCGCGTCGTCGAGCGCGTCCACGGCGGCGAAGCACACTTCGTACAGCGCGGGCGGCGCGGTGCGGCCGTCGCGCAGCGGCTCCAGCACCTCCTCCAGACGGTGGCACGCCGTCTCGACGAGGCTGGCGCTGGCCGCGCGCGCCGCGCCCTTCACGCTGTGCAGCGTGCGCAGCAGCGAGGCCACGCGCTCCGGCGCACGGGGGGTGCCCTGCTCGCGTTCCAGCGCGAGCAGGTCGCGGTTGAGCGAGACCACGTGGCCCTCGAGCTCCTCGAGGAACGTGGCCAGCAGGGCCTGGGCGAGCCGGTCGCGGTCCATCAGCGCCCGTACTCCTCCAGCAGGTTCTTGAGCTTCTGGCCCATGGCGTTGATGTCCTGCATGGCGCGCTCGGTCTGTCGCGAGGACAGCAGCCCCTGCTGCGTGGCCTGGTTCACGTCGTGCATCGCCTGTCGTATCTGCGCGATGCCGGTGGCCTGCTGGTTGGCGGAGGCGGCGATCTGCGCGGCGGTGAGGGAGGCCTGCGCGAGCAGGTCGGACAGCGTCTGGATGGTGGCGCCCGCCTCGGAGACGATGCGGGTGGCCGCGGCCACGCTCTTGGTGCCCTCCTCGGTGGTCATCACCGCGCCGTGGGTGGCCTTCTGTATCTGCCCCAGGATCTGGCGCACCTGCCCGGTGGCCTTCTTGGACTGGTCCGCGAGCGCCTTCACCTCGGAGGCGACCACCGCGAAGCCCCGGCCGTTCTCCCCGGCGCGGCTCGCCTCGATGGAGGCGTTGAGCGCGAGCATGTGCGTCTGCTCGGAGATGTCGTTGACGGTGGTGATGATGTCGCCGATGGCCTGCGCCTGCTCCGCGAGCGCGAGGATGCGCGAGGCGATGGACTCCACCTGCTCGCGCACGGTGCCCATGGAGGAGACGGCCTCCTCGACGGCGCGCCGCCCGCTGCGGCCCACCTCCTCCGCGTGGCGGGCGGAGTCGCTGACGTTGCGCGCGCGGCCGGCGGCCTCCTCGGACGTCTTGGTGATCTCCTCGATGGTGCTCACCGTCTCCGTCACCGCGCTGCCCTGCTCCTGCGCGCCGGCGACCTGCTCCGTGGTGCTGGCGAGGATTTCGGAGCTGGCGCTGGCCAGCTGGTTGACGAACTCCGCCACGGTGCGGAGCGTGTGCTCGCGTTGGTCGGCCTGCCGGGCGATCTGCTCCTCGGACTGCTGACGTCGCTCGGCCATGGCGTTGAAGGAGCGGGCCAGCTCCGCCGCCTCGTCGCGGCCCTTGAGCTCGATGCGGTAGTCGAGCTTGCCCAGCCCGAGCTGCTCGGCGCCCACCATCAGCTTGCGCAGCGGGACGGTGATGCTGCGGGTGATGAGGTAGCTGCCCACGGCGACGATGACCACGCCCAGCACGGTGCAGATGGCCAGCGCCCACAGGATTTGCTGGGCGGTGCTCCGCGCGGCCTCGGAGTGCTCCGTCCAGTCCTCCTGCTCGTCCGCGAGCATCTCGTTCACGAGGTCGCGCAGGTCGTCCATGATCTGCTTCCCCCGGTTGCTGCGGACGACGGCCAGCGCCGCGTCCAGCCCCTTCTCGCGACGCAGCCGGATGCCCTCCTCGAGCAGCGAGAGGCGGGCGGTGATGAGGGGCTCGAGCCGCACCAGGCGGTTGCGCTGGGCGGGGTTGGAGGCCAGCGCCTGCCGCAGCTGGGTGATGTCCTGTTGCAGCGTGGAGACGGCCTGCTCGTACGGCTCCAGGTAGGACTCCTCTCCCGCGAGCAGGAAGCCCCGCTGGCCGGTCTCCGCGTCGATGACGAGCGAGCGCACCTCGCGCACCAGGCGGAAGTTCTCGTGGGCCTTGAGCAGGCCCTCGGTGGTGGCGGTGAGCTGGCGCGCGCCCTGGAAGGCCACGGCGCCCAGGACCAGCAGCACCAGCAGGGACAGCCCGAAGCCGACCGCGATGCGGTTGCCGATGTTCATACGACTCCTTCGTCGGACAGGTCGAACGTGAGGCGGCCGTCGGCGAGCAGCGCGGCGCCCTCCAGCAGGAGGACGCCGTCGCGCTCGGCCGCGAACACCAGCCCGGCGGCCTCGTCGGCCAGGGTGGCGGGAGGGGGCAGCAGGTCCTGGCTGGACACGAGGGTCACCTCCTCCACCTCCTCCGTGCGCACGCCCAGCTCGGGCTGGTCCTTGCCCACGACGAGCAGGGGACCGGTGCTGTTCGTCGGCGCGCGCCCGAAGAGGGGGGCCAGCTCCACCACGGGGAGCACGCCCCCGTGGAGCAGCGTGAGCCCGCGCAGCGCGGGCGGCGCACCGGGAAGCGGCACGACCTCCGACGGGCGGACGACCTCCAGCACGAAGCGGGACTCCAGGGCATACCGCTGGCCCGCGGCGCGGAAGCGCACCACCTCGCGCAGGGTGCCCGGCGCCAGCTCGGGCGAGGGGGGGCGCGCGAGCTCCCGCGCCCGTTCATCGAGCAGCGCCGAGGCCGCCTCGGGGGAGAGCGTGTCTCCTTCCTCGTGCGCGGCGGCCAGTCGCCCGAGCCGCGCGCGGGCCGCGTCCCAGTCGATGCCTTTCAGGGAGGCCATCAGCGGGGCTCACCGTGGTTCGAGGCGCGCTCGTGGGCTGACATCAGGGCACCTCGCCGGGGGAGACGGAGGACTCCCATCGCTCACGCTCGGCTCGGGCGATGCCCGCGAGCATGCCGGCGCGCTCGCCGTCGCCGAGCGGCAGGGGCGTGTCGGAGGGAAGGGCTTCGCACAGCGCCTCGGCTTCGTGCAGGGCCTTGAGGGCGCCGGGCGTATCGCCCAGGCGTCCCAGCACGCGCCCCAACACCAGCCACGCGACCGCGAGCGTGGGCTCCAGGTACAGCGCCTGTCGCACCGCGCGCTCCGCGTCCGGGAACCGCCCCTGGCCGAGCAGGAACAAGGCCTCGAGGTAGCGCAGCTCGGGGACGAGGGGATGTCGCGAGGCGGCCTCGGCGCTGGCGTAGAGCGCCGCCTGGGCGTCGAGGTTCGCGATGGCGCGCACCGCCTCGGCGGCCACCGAGGGGTCCTTGTCCAGCGCGCCCATGCGCGTCGCCGCCTCGTGCCAGTCCCCGCGCTCCAACGCGCGTCGCGCGCCCTCCCTGTCCGAGAGCGTCGGGCTCCGCGTCGAGGCCTCGGGACGGCCGGAGGGCGCCGTCGAGGCGGGTGCGGCGCCGCTCCCGCCGCCAGCGCGAGGCAGCGTCGCGCCCCGCGTGTCGTCGGGCCTCCTGGCGTCGCGGGCGGTGTCGGGGGTCACGCCGCTGAACAAGGCGCCCTTGCTCCCGTTCGGGACACGCCCGGGGAGGGCGCCGCGCGCGGAGCGCCCCGCATCACCAGCG
Organism: Myxococcus dinghuensis; assembly: GCF_024198235.1. Lineage (GTDB taxonomy): Bacteria > Myxococcota > Myxococcia > Myxococcales > Myxococcaceae > Myxococcus > Myxococcus dinghuensis. The sequence continues at coordinate 25,769 of NZ_JAKCFB010000007.1, forward strand.
GCGCCCTTCGTCCCACCGCCGAGCGGAGCGGGCCTGCTCCTCGGGCCCGGCCGAGCGCTGGTGACCGCGCGCGCGAGCTGCTCGGCATCGGCGGGTCGGTGGTCGACGTGGGTGGACGGAGCCCCCATGGGAGCGCCGGCCGCGCCGTGCGCCGCTTCCTTCCCGAGTCCCTGGAGGTCGACCGGCGCCGAGAGGGGCACGGCCACCACGGCGCCCGCGCGTGGGCGGCGGTAGAGCACGCCCCATTCGGTGAGGAGGGTCTCGAAGGGCGCGAGTCCACCCAGGGGCGGGTCGGACGGGCCCATGAACAGGTAGCCGCCCTCGTCGAGCGCGTCATGGAGGCGCCGGGCCACGGCGGCGACGGTGGCGGGGTTGAAGTAGATGAGGACGTTGCGACAGAAGATGACGTCCAGCTTCCAGATGCCGCTGTCGGCGGAGGGCCACGTGTCGAGCGCGAGGTTCAGGTAGCTGAAGCGCACGGCCTGCTTCACGTCCTGGGAGAGGAGGTAGTGACGCCCTTCCTGCTGGAGGTAGGGCCGCATCCGGTCCGCCCAGGGGCCGCGCAGGGACCACTCGCCGTACTGCGCGCGCCGGGCGCGGTTGAGCGCGGCGCGGGACACGTCCGACGCGTGCACCTCCATGCGGCCGCCCCAGCCCTCGTTCATCAACAGGGCCGCCATGGAGTACGGCTCCTCGCCGGAGGCGCAGGCGGCGCTCCACAGGCGGATGCGCCGGGCCGGCTCGAAGCGCTCGCGCAGCTCCGGGAGGATGACGCGGCGCAGGTGCTCGTAGTGCTCGGGGGTGCGGAAGAAGTACGTCTCACCGATGGTCAGCTCGGTGAGCAGGTCATCCATCGCGGCGGGGTCCGCGGTGATGCGGGCGCGGTACGCGTCGAAGTCGGAGAGGCCCGCGCGGGCCATGGCGCGGCTGATGCCCTCCTCGGCGGAGGCGGGGCAGCTCGGCGAGGACAGGCCCGCGCGCTCCTCCACCAGGGCCAGCACGGAGGGGAACCCGGGGTGGCTCCACGTCGCGTGGCTCACGACGGGGTCTCCGGCGCGGCGAGCGCGGCGTCCAGCTCCAGGCTCTCGGCCTCGGAGAGGAAGGTTCGCAGGTCGTGCACGAGGACCAGCCCGTCCTCGAGCTTGGCGGCGCCCGCGACCAGCCCCACGCCGGGCAGCTCGCGAGGCGTCTCGTCCCACTCACCGGGCGCCAGCACGCGCAGTCCCTCCGCGCGGTCCACGCGCAGGGCCACCTGCCGGGGGCCGGCGCTCGCGATGATGAAGTGGTCCGAGGGGGAGAGCGGGCGGGGACGATGTCGGAACCGGCGTCGCAGGTCGAGGACGGGCAGCAGCGCGCCGTGCAGGTTGAGCAGCCCTTCCACGACGGCGGGAGCCCGGGGGAGGGGCGTCAGTCGCGCGGCGCGGACCAGCTCCCGGACGTCCTCGGTCGGCAGCCCGTAGCGTTGGCCCTCCAGCGTGAACAGCAGCACCTCGCGCGGCGCGGACTCCATGGAGAGGGACATAGATGGTGCGCTGCGGGCTGTGGAAACGCGCCGCGCGTCCTCTCCGGAAGATGTCCACCAGTGCGCACTGGCGCCGTCGTCCGCGGACGCCTGTCGACCGCCGAACAGGACGAGGAAGCCGGAGCCCGTCTCCACGCCGCGCCTCTTCATCGGAAGGGGGCGGGTCCGCCGCGTCCCCTCGCACGGAGGCCAGGCACGTGGACGAGCTGCGGGTCGGAGGCGCGGAGGCAGGGCGCGGTAGCGTGCCGGCCACGTCCACCCTGCCCAGCTTTGCCTTCCCACGTCCCTGGAGGTCTCCATGGCAGCCCGATTCCAGCGCATCACGCCGTTCCTCTGGTTCACCAGCGCGGAGACGTTGGAGGGCGCCGTCACGCTCTACACCTCGGTCTTCGAGGACTCCCGCATCCTCACGCGCACGCACTACACGAAGGAGAGCGCGCAGCCGGGAGGCCAGCCGGTGGGCGCGTTGATGACGATGGCGTTCCAGCTCGCGGGGCAGGACTTCGCGGCGATCAACGGCGGCCCGCACTTCACCTTCAACGAGTCCATCTCGTTCGTGGTGAACTGCGAGACGCAGGCGGAGCTGGACCGCTACTGGTCGCGTCTGTCCGAGGGCGGCGACGAGAAGGCGCAGCAGTGTGGCTGGCTCAAGGACCGCTTCGGCGTGTCGTGGCAGGTGGTGCCCGTGATGCTGCCCCAACTGCTCGCCTCCACCGCGCCGGAGAAGGCGCGCCGCGTGATGGAGGTGCTGCTGAAGATGAAGAAGCTGGACATCGCGGAGCTCCAGCGCGCCGCGGGGTAGGGGAGCCAGCTCAGGGGCTCTCGATGCTCAGCGTGGCCGGGCCCCGCTGGAACGTCAGCCCCCAGGGCGTGGCGCAGGCCAGCAACTGCTCGGCGAGCGGGAGGATGACGACGAACCTCACCCGCATCCCCTCGTACCGGCCGGCGGTGACGAAGCCGGCCGTGATGAAGATCTGCGACAGGGTGTCGAAGTCGAAGTCCAGCTCCACGCCGTTGAGGGACAGCTCGGAGCCCTCCGCGTCGGCCCAGACGATGGTCGCGGTGGTGGGGCTCGGCGCCACCGTGCACAGCGCCTCGGTCAGGAAGGCGCTCTCGTAGAGGGTGGCCGTCTGGCGGGTGCCGTCGTCGAAGGTGCAGGTCGTGTAGTCGTGACGGCCCAGGTACTGCGAGTCGCGCGGTTCGGTGAATCGGAGGCCCGGCTCGTAGCGGTTCGTCGCCTTGCCCTCGCAGCGCACGTGCTCCTCGGCCCGGACGTCCGCGGGGACCAGCAGTCCGGCGACGAGTCCGACGGCGAGGAACACTCCAAGACATCCGTGGTTCACCATGAGACAGCCCTCCCGATTCACGCGGCGGACTCTTCCCTGTCACCTGTCCCCGGACCATCGCCGCGCGGTGGGAGAGCGTGTCGTCCCCCGGACTCGCGGGGAGGCCACACGCGCCGCCAGCGGTCAGTGCAGCGGCGGTCCCGGGGGCTGCGGCGGAGGCGGAGGTCTCGAGGCGCCATCCCCCGGACCCGAGAGCGGCAGGGTGACGGTGAAGACGGAGCCTTGTCCGGGGCGGCTCTCGACGGCGATGCGTCCCCCGAGCGCCTCGACGAGCTGGCGGGTGATGAACAGGCCCAGCCCCAGGCCGCCGTAGTGGCGGCTGGAGACGGCGCGCTCGAAGCGGTCGAAGATGCGGCGCGCGTCCTCGGGCGCGACGCCGATGCCCCGGTCCTCCACCTCGAGCCGGGCCACGTCCGTGTCGCCCCGCACGCGGACGTCCACCGGGGCCCCGTGCCCGTACTTGAGCGCGTTGGACACCAGGTTGGTGATGACCTGCTCCAGCCTGAGGCGGTCCCATCGGCCGAGGATGCGCTCGGAGGCGTCGACGGACAGTCGGACGCCCGCCGCCTGGGCCTCCGACTCGAAGCGCTGCGCCAGCTCGCGCACCACCTCGCCCAGGTCCAGCTCCTCCAACTGCAACTCCATCCGCCCGCTCGTCAGCCGCGACACGTCCAGCAGGCTGTCGATGAGCTGGGAGAGCCGCGTCGTCTGTCGCTCGCATGTCTCCATGCTCCGCTCCAGTCGCCCCGCGTCGAGCCGGGCCTCCTGGCGCAGTTGACGGAAGAGCAGCTGGAGCTGGAGCTTCAGGGACGTCAGCGGCGTGCGCAGCTCGTGCGCGGCGACGCTGAGGAACTCGTCGCGCACGCGCACCGCGGCCTGGGCCTCGCTCGCCAGTCGCTGATGGTCCAGCCCCGCGCGCTCCGCGGAGGCGCGGGCGTTCACCTGGGCGCGGATGACGAGGAACAGCAGCAGCGACATCACCACCCCTCCCAGCGCCACCGTGGCCGGAAGGCTGGAGTGCGTCCCGCTCATGAAGGCGCTGCGCGCCTCGAACACCAGCGTCCACGGCTCGCCCGCCATGTTCACGACGAGCTGCTCGCGGGGGAGCTCCGGGTGGCTGGGGGGCTCCGTCAGCGGAGGGCCATACAGATGGGCGTTCGGGCGGATGCCACGACCGTCGTAGATGCTCAGGTCGATGGTGGTCTGGAAGCCCGGGAAGCGCAGCCCGTCCACCAGGTCCTTCATGCGGAAGGCGCCGTAGACGAAGCCCTGGATGAGGGCGCGCCGTTGCGCCAACGTCGTGGGCTCGGGGGTGTGGGCGGCGTGGGTCTCGTAGACGGGCACGTAGAGCAGGAAGCCCGCCTGCGCGGCCTCGTCGCCGTCGCGCTCCGTCACCAACTCCACCTTGCCGGTGGCCGACGGCCGTCCCGTCTCCAGCGCGCGCAGCAGCGCCTTGCGCCGCACCGGCTCGGAGAACATGTCGAAGCCGAGCGCCCCGGCGTTGCGCTCGGTGAGCGGCTCGACCATCTCCACCACCACCGAGTGGGAGGCCCCGCTCGGCGGCCAGACGCGGAACTGGGGGAAGCCCTCGGAGCGGATGCGGGCCTCGTAGGCGGGGCGCTGGTCGGCGTTCAGCCACTGCGCGTAGCTGAGGCTCAGGATGCCCGGGTAGCGCCGGGGGACCTCCAGGCTCTCCGTGTACGCGCGGAACTCCCGCCGCTCCACCTCCTGGCTGCTGCTGAACACCCCGCGCGTGCCCAGCAGCATGGCCTGGTACGTGTCCATGCGCTGCTGGAGCGCCAGGGCGCCGTCGGTGACCGAGTCGTTGAAGAGCTGCTCGCGCCGCATCCCCACTCCTCGCAGGACGTAGGCCGTGGCGCCGGCCGTCAACAGGAGCCCCGTCAGCAGGGCCCCATAGGCGGCGGCGTTGCGGCGCAGGTGGAGGAGGGGTGTCGGCACGGCGTCGGAGAGGCAGTCCCCACGAGGAGAACCGGAGAAAGGGCCGGGAGGACGACGGCTTCGAGCTTCGAGTGCGTCCGCGCCCCCTTCAAGCCGTCCCCGTCCGGCGTGTCCTCCAGGTGAAACGCCAGCGTCGGAAACACAATCCCGCCCCGCTCGTCTGCATGGCGGACACTGCAACGGCTGCCCGCTCGGGGCATGCTGGGGAGCCATGGTGCGTCACGTCATCGTCGTGGGAGCCGGACCGGGTGGGTTGTCCGCCGCCATCAACCTGGCCGGACAGGGCCTGCGGGTCACCGTGGTCGAAAAGGACGCCGTGCCCGGTGGGCGGATGAAGGGCCTGACGCTCGGGCCCCGGGGCGAGTACGCGCTCGACACCGGGCCCTCCATCCTCCAACTGCCCGGGGTGCTCGAGCAGATATTCCGGCGCGCGGGCCGGCGGATGGAGGACTACGTGAAGCTCGTCCCCCTGGACGTCAACACGCGTGTCCACTTCTGGGATGGCACCCACCTGGACACCAGCCGACACCTGGCTCGCATGGAGGCGGAGGTGTCGCGCTTCGGCCCCGGCCAGGTGGAGGCGCTGCGCCGGTGGTTGGAGGAGGGGCGCGCGAAGTACGGCATCGCCTACGAGAAGTTCATCTGCACCCACGCGGGGGACCTCGGGTACTACGCGCCCTGGCGGCTGGCGCCCACGCTGCGCTTCAAACCGTGGCAGACGCTCTACCGGCACCTGGACTCCTTCTTCCACGACGACCGGCTGACGTACGCGCTGTCGTATCCGTCGAAGTACCTGGGGCTGCACCCCACGACGTGCTCGTCCGTGTTCAGCGTGATTCCGTTCCTGGAGCTGGCCTTCGGCGTGTGGCACGTGGACGGCGGCTTCCGCGAGCTGGCGCGGGGGATGAAGCGCTGCGCGGAGGACCTGGGCGCGACGTTCCGGATGGGCGCCCCGGTGGAGCGCGTGCGGGTGGAGGCGGGCCGCGCGGTGGGCGTGAAGCTCGTGGGCGGCGAGGTGCTGGAGGCGGACGCGGTGGTGGTGAACGCGGACCTGCCCTACGCGGCGACGAGGCTGGTGCCCGCCGAGGCGCGCGAGGGCTCGCGCCTCACCGACGCCGCGCTGGAGCGCGCGAAGTACTCGTGCAGCACCTTCATGGCCTACTACGGCCTGGACACGCGCTACGCGGACCTGCCGCACCACCTCATCTACCTGTCGGAGGCCGCGCGGCGCACGGACAGGGACGCGCTGGAGGACCGGCACGTGGACGTGGACGACCCGCCCTTCTACGTGTGCAACCCCTGCGTGACGGACCCGTCCGGCGCGCCGGAGGGCCACTCCACGCTGTACGTGCTGGTGCCCACGCCCAACACCGCGAGGGACGTGGACTGGGCGAAGACGGAGGCCACGCTGCGCGAGCGCATCCCGGACATGCTCGCGAAGGTGGGGCTGAAGGGCGTGCGTCCGCACATCCGCGAGGAGCGCTACTTCACCGCGGAGACCTGGCGCGACGAGTTCAACGTCTTCCGGGGCGCCGTCTTCAACCTCTCGCACACGTGGCTGCAATTGGGGCCGTTGCGGCCCCGCGTGAAGAACCCGGACGTGCAGGGGCTCTACTGGGTGGGCGGCGGCACGCACCCGGGCAGCGGCCTGTTGACCATCATGGAGAGCGCCAACATCGCCGCGGACTACCTGACGCGCGAGGCGGGGCAGGGGCCGCTGCCGGGCTGGCCGTACGTGCCGCCGCTGGAGCCGCCCTCCGAGCCGACGGTGGAGGTGCTGCCCCGGGCCCGCGCGGGCTGAGGCCCCTCTGCCCACCGTGCGGCCGGTGAGGACCCGGCTCGCGCGGGGGCGGGACGGATGCGAAGCTGTCTCCCGGTCCCGCGTGGTCGGAGGAGTCCGCATGCCCATCTTCATCCCTTTCGCCGTCGGCGGCCTGGTGCTGACCGCGCTGGGGCTCGGCGTGAAGCGGGTGCTGGGAGAGGGCGTGGGGCCGCCGGACGCGCCCGAGGTGCGCCAGGCGCGCGAGCGGCACGCGGCGGCGCTGGCCGCGCTCAAGGTGGCCCGGCTGCGCGTGCGTGACGGCGTGGTCGCGTATGGCGACCGGCAGGCGCGCGCGAAGGCGGAGGTGTTGGAGCCCTTCCGTGGGTTGATGTCACGGCTGGAGCGGTGGGAGCAGGCGCGGCGCGAGGACGTGCTGTCGCCCGGGGCGCGGGAGGTCCTGGAGGTGCTCTCCCCGGAGCCCGTCTCCCGCGCCGCGCGGCGCTGCTGGCCGTTGTGGGGCGTGGGCTCGAGCGTCCCCCCGGCGACGGCGCCGCTCCTGGACTACCTGGAGCAGGGCTGGCTCCAGGAGGACGGGCCGCGTGTCCTCGTGGAGGGCAGTTGCCTGTTCACGGCCGCCGCGCCCTGGGCCTCCCAGCCGCCCGAGGGCCTCGAGGCCAGGGTCCAGGCGCTGGAGGCCGGCGCGCGCGCGCTGGCGCGGGCCACGGCCTTCCTGGAGGATTTGCGCAGGCGGCTGGAGGCGTTGGACGCGTGTGTCGCGGCGCTGCAGGCGCGCGCGGCCGCGCAGCTCGCCTACCTGGACGCGCCGAGCTTCGAGTCGGGCGGCGAGGAGCCCCGCGAGCGCCTGCGCAGGCTGGGTGTCCTCACGGGGACGCTGCTGCTCCTCCTGCGCGCGCCGGTGCTGGACGGCGAGGGCCGGCTCGCGCCGCTGCCGCCCGCCTCGCCGGACGCCGAGCCCGTGGCGCACGAGCCCGTGGCTCAGACGTAGCGCTGGGCCAGCTTCGACACCTGGTTGGTGGCCTGGGTGACGGCGGAGGCCGCCTGCTGCGTGGTGTCCAGGTGGCGCAGCGTGTCCGTGGTCAGCTCGTCCAGCTCGCGCACGGCGGCGAAGAGCTGGTCGACGCCCTGGTGCTGCTGGGCCACGGCCTCCGCGATTTGGCGCACGGCGGACGCGGACTCGCGCGACAGGGTGGCCAGCTCGCGCAGCCGCTCGCCGCTGGCGCGCAGCGGGGCCAGCGCCGTCTCCACGCCCTCGGCGCCCCGGTCCGTCATCTCCGTGGCCTGCGTGGCCGCGGACGCCATCGTCTCCAGCAGGACGCGCACCTGGTTGGTGGCCTGGACGGACTGGTCCGCCAGCTCGCGCATCTGCCGCGCGACGACGCCGAAGCCCTTGCCGTGCTCGCCCGCGCGCGTCGCCTCGATGGCGGCGTTGATGGCCAGCATGTGCGACTGGTCCGCCAGCGCCTTCACCACCTCCGACACGCGGCCCACCTCGCGGGCGCGCTGCTCCAGGTCCTGCATCTGCGTGTGCAGGCCGCTGGTGATGTCGCGGATGGAGGACAGGCCCTTCGCGGTGCCCGCCAGCGACTCCTCGCCCAGCTTGCCCAGCGACGCCGCGCGGTCCGCCACCTGGAGGATGCTGGTGGCGCGCGAGGCGGCCACGTGGGACGCCTGTTGGATCTCCTGCGCGGTGGCCCGCGCCTGGTGCAGCGCCGCCGCCTGCCGCGACAGCGTCTGGTTCTGCTCGTTGCTCGCCGCCGACAGCCGCGTGCCCGCCTGGGCCAGGTCTCCCGCGGACGTGCTCAACGAGCGCGGCAGCTCCTGCAGTCGCTGGTACAACTGCCACGTCGTCGCCGCCAGGTCGCCCACCTCGTCGGACGACACCCACTTCGGCGGCGCCGCGCGGCCCTCGACCAGCGCCTCCAGCGACGCGCCCACCGCGCGCGAGCCCCGCGCCAGCCGGCGCGCCGCCCACGCGGCGGTGATGATGGAGCCCAGCGCCGCGTAGCCACCGAACATCACCACCGGCACCACCAGGTCGCGCTGCAGCGGGGCGATCTTCGCGCGCACGCGGTCCGCGGACGCGCCCTGGCCTCCGGTCTCCAGCGTCTTCGCGAGCGCGCCCATCTCCCGCTCCACGCGCAGGTTGAGCGTCACGATGCTCGTCAGGCACGTCACCAGCAGCGCGGACACCACCGTCGCCGGCAGCAGCCACAGCTGCCGGGGCGCGAACCCCTCTCCGGCGGGCCGCGTGCTCGGCGCGCGCTGGTACGCGTCCAGCATCGTCGGCATCAGCACCTGCTCGTAGAGCATGTACAGCAGCGGGCTGCTGAACAGCCCCGCGCTCACCGACACCGCCACGCCCAGCGGCACCGCCGACCAGGGCCGGTCCAGCAGCAGCGCCACGCCGCCGTTGAACAGCACCCCGCCGATGAACCACGAAATCATCGACTCGATGAAGGCCAGCCGCGACGGGAGGCGGACCAGCCGCGACACGCGCAACAACCCCTCTGAGGCGAGCGCCTGCTTCAGCAGCCACGGCATCACCACCACCGGCTGCACCACCGCGCACAGCCCCAGCACCAGCGGCGTGATGATCCCCAGGAGGATGCGCATGGCATGGTCCCCCGTGAGGTCCAACAGCTGCATGTCCACGTACAGGGCCGGGCAGAAGGCCACCGTCGTGATGAGGGACCGCAGCAGGTACATCCGTCCAAACAGCGCGCCGAGGGTCGGGAGCGGGGGAGTGGACATCGGGAAGCGTTGGCTCCGGGGTGGCAGTGACCTCAGAGTGCGGGGTGGAGGGCCCCCCGTCAATGTCTCGGTTCACTCCGGGAGGAGGATTCCAGCCCTGGGCACCCTTTCGTCACGCGCCGCGTCCCCATGGACTCGCGCTGCGTTTCTGGCGCTGCGCTGTCTGTGTCGGGGGGTGTAGGCCGAAAGAGGAGGAAGTCAGGGATTGAGGTGCGAGCCCGCGCCGCTCCGAGGGCGAGCGGGCGGGCGGGCCGCGCCTGCCAGCCGCCGGGCGCATGGCCACGTTCAACACGTCACGGCTCGTATGAGCTCACAACCCGAGGAGACGCGTCATGGGTGAGTTGATCGACAAGGCCAAGGGGAAGATGAAGGAGACGACGGGCGCCGCGACGGGCGACCGCTCCCTGGAGGCCGAGGGCAAGGCCGACACGGCCAAGGGCCACATCAAGGAGAAGTTCGAGGACGCCAAGCGCGCCATCAAGGACGCGGTGGACGGCGACAAGCCTCGTCGTGGCGAGTGATTCGTGATGACAGGTGTTGCTGGATGGAGAGACGCGGGTCGCGAGGGGAGTCCTCCCCGCCGCGGCCCGCGGTGTCTCTGGATGTCTGCCTCGCCCCCTGCCGCCGCTAGCGTTTCGCCGCCGGCGGACACGCCACTTCGAGGAACGTGGTGGTCTTCCCGCTGAGCATCACCCACAGGCAGCGCAGCACACAGCCCGCGCCGAACTCTCGATAGATGAGACCCAGGTTGGTGACCACCTCTCGTCCGGTGATGACCCCGCGCATTGGCCCTCCCCCTTCTTCAGCTTCCCGTCCGTCCCGCCACCCACCGCGCCGTCGTGGCTCCTCTTTGCAAGGCGCTGGCCGACCTCCGCGTGGCCGTGGGGCGTCGCTCTGTCGCTCTCCGGACGTGCCAAGCGCGCCAATCCCCGTCCCGGGATGCACGTCGGGATGGGCTCGCGTGTGATACGGATGGCGGCCCTCTGGAGATTTTTCAGGGAGGCCGTCGTGCGTGTGACGCACCCCTCCTCCCCGCGCGCAGCGGGGGCTCGGGCTCCCGCTCCCCTTCGCGCGCCGCCCGCAGCCGTCGCGTCGGTGTCGCGCGCCACCCTCACCGCGGTGCGAGGCGTGCGTCCGTGCGAGTCCGTGAGGTCGTGCTCGGGGTGATGGCGCGGGTGGGCCGGAGGGCTGTCTCGCCTGGCCGTGCTCGCGGCGTCCCCGCATGACGCACGTGGCAATTGAGCGCGAAGCCCCAATCTTCGAGAGGTGTGGGCGCGCGGGTGTCCCCGGGGGGCGTCGGCTGCCTGGGCGGAAGCGGCGCGTGCGTGCCCGGGCGCGCGGTGCGGCGCACCGTGACGCCGGGGCGTGAATCCTAGGGAGTGCGGGAGGTGGAGAGGAGGGTCTCGTGATGAGGCAGCAAGAGCTGACGCGGATGGAATGGCCGTTGTTGTCGCCGGGGCCCGCGCGAGGTCCCCGGGGGATGTCGCGCGTCCTGGTGGCGACGGACTTCTCGCTGCGCGCGGAGCTGGCGCTGGCGAGGGCGCTGCGCCTGCCGCTCGGGCAGGGCGCGCTCTTCACGGTGTTGCACGTAGGGGCGCCCCTGGAGGGTCCTCCGGGGGGCGCGGTGGCGGGCGAGCGCTGTCTGCGCAAGGCGACGACGGCGGTGTGTCGACGCCTGCGTCAGCGGCCGGACGTCACGGTGCGCGAGGACCTGCGCCGGGGTGACGTGGTGGACGTGGTGGTGGCGGCGGCGCGCGAGCAGTCCATGGAGCTGGTGGTGCTCGGTCGGCCCCACGTGACGTACCCGGTGCGCGAGCTGTCGGCCTCGTCGCACGTGCGGCGGTTGGTGCGGGGGCTGGGTTCGTCGGTGCTGGTGGTGGTGCCGCATCCGGTGCGGCCGTATGCCCGGCCGCTGGTGGCGGTGGACTTCTCGCGCGAGTCGCGGCGGGCGCTGGAGCTGATGCTGCGCATGTGCCCGGGGACGCCGGTGGACGTGTTGCACGTGGTGGACACGCGCGAGGAGGACGCGCTGCGCCTGTCGGGCGCGCCGGTGGAGCGGTGGCTGTTGGCGCGGCAGGGGCGCGAGGACGCCGCGCGGGTGGCGCTGGGACGCTTCCTGGCGCCGTACCGGGAGACGGGCCGGGTGCTGGAGGCCCGGCTGCGTGGCGGAGAGCCGGGCGAGGGCATCGTCGCCGAGATGTCGGAGCGGGGCTCGGACCTGGTGGTGTTGGGGCAGGCGTCGGGGCCGGGCATCTCCGGTGTGGTGGAGCGGGTGCTGGCCCACGCGTCGTGCGACGTGCTGGTGTCGCGGCATCCGGCCGCGGTGGCTTGAGGAGTCGAGCGCGGACACGGTGAGCGCGTTATGAACGCGCCCCGTGTCTCCTCGCCCTCCCGAACCCATCGCCGCGCCCAAATCCCTCAAGGACCGTCTGAAGAACGCCGGGAGCCTGTTCCGGCAGTTGCCTGGCACGTTCCGCATCTTCTGGCAGGCCAGCCCGCGGGGCGCGGTGCTGCTGGGGGCGTTGACGCTGGTGGCGGCGGTGCTGCCGGCGGCCATCGCCTGGGTGGGCAAGCTCATCGTGGACACGGTGGTGGCGGCGGCGCAGGGCTCGGTCGAGGCGCGCGCGCGTGTCTACGGGCTGGTGGGGCTGGAGTTCGGGTTGATGCTGGGCTCGGCGGTGGTGGACCGGGGGCTGACGCTGACGCGGGAGCTGTTGCGCGCCAACCTGGGCAACCTCCTCAACGAACGAATCCTCCAGAAGGCGCTGGCGTTGGAGCTGCAGCACTTCGAGGACTCTGACACCTACGACAAGATGCAGAACGCGCGGCGCGAGGCGAGCAGCCGGCCGTTGTCGCTGGTGATGCAGGCGTTCTCCATCGTCCGCAACGCGATTACGTTGTCGACGTTCGCGGCGCTGTTGATTGCGTTGTCGCCATGGAGCGTGGTGGTGCTGATGGCGGCGTCGATTCCGGCGTTCATCGCCGAGGCGCGCCTGGCGATGGAGGGCTTCCGGCTGTACTCGTGGCGCGCGCCCGAGGGCCGCAAGCTCAACTACCTGGAGTGGATCCTCACGCGGGACAGCCACGTGAAGGAGGTGAAGCTGTTCGGCCTGGGGGAGCTGGTGTTGGGGCGCTACCGGGAGCTGTTCCAGAAGTTCTTCCTGGAGGACCGGGCGCTGGCGTTCCGGCGGATGGGGTGGGGGTTGGGGTTGGGGTTGTTGTCGCTGGCGGCGTTCTACGGCTGCTACCTGTTCGTCGCGGGGCGCGCGGCGGGGGGGCACATCACCGTGGGCGACATGGTGTTGTATTTGGGTGTGTTCCGTCAGGGGCAGGCGGCGTTCCAGGGCATCCTGACGAGCGTGGGTTCGATGTTCGAGGACGCGCTCTTCATGAGCAACCTCTTCACGTACCTGACCATCCCCACGGGGCACGAGGCGACGCGGATGTTGCCGGCGCTGTCACCGGAGCGGGGCCGGGACAACGCCATCGAGCTGCGCGACGTGTCGTTCCGCTATCCGGGCAAGGAGGCGTGGGCGCTGCGCAACGTGTCGCTGACGCTGCGGCCCGGGCAGAAGCTGGCGCTGGTGGGGGAGAACGGCGCGGGCAAGAGCACGCTGGTGAAGCTGCTGTTGCGCCTGTACGAGCCGACGGAGGGGACCATTCTGTATGGCGGCGTGGACATCCGGGACATGACGGTGGAGGACCTGCGCAGCCGCTTCGGGGCGGTGTTCCAGGACTTCGTGCGCTACCAGTTCAACGTGGCGGAGAACATCGGCCTGGGACACGTGCCGGCGTTGGAGGACCGGGGGCGCATCGCGCAGGCGGCGGAGGAGGGTGGGGCGAGCGCGGTCATCGCGGCGCTGCCGAAGCAGTACGACACGATGCTGGGGGGCTGGTTCGAGAAGGGGCAGGAGCTGTCGTCGGGGCAGTGGCAGAAGCTGGCGGTGGCGCGCGCGTTCATGCGGGACGACGCGGAGGTGCTCATCCTGGACGAGCCCACGGCGAGCATCGACGCGGAGGCGGAGCACGCGTTGTTCGAGCGGTTCCAGGCGCTGGCGGCGGACCGCATCGCCATCGTGATTTCGCACCGCTTCTCGACGGTGCGGATGGCGGACCAGATCGCCGTGCTGCACAACGGTGGCGTGGAGGAGCTGGGGAGCCACGATGCGCTGATGGCGAAGGACGGGCGCTACGCGCACCTGTTCCGTCTGCAGGCGCGCGGGTATCGGGACTGAGGTGGGCGGCGGTCATGTCCGGCCGCCGCGAAGTCGCTCCAGCTCCGCGAGGGCCTCGGCGAGGCGCCGTTCGGTATCCTCGCCGCGTCGTTCTGCCTCCTCGCGACGCCGGGTCTCCTCCTCGCGCAGCCGTGTCTCCTCCTCGCGACGCCGGGTCTCCTCCTCGCGCAGGCGTACCTCTTCGGCGTACCGCTGCTCGAGTTCCGAACGGTTCGCCTCGCTCCGCTCCATCATGTGTTCGAGGCGGGCAATCATCTCCTGGGCTTCGGGGAGCGCGGCGCCGCCACGGTAGAAGCGCAGCCGCTCATCCTCTACCTGGAGTTCCAGCCCGAGGACCTCGGAGCCGTAGCACCCGTGCTGCGGCAGGATGGGGCGGTAGACGCGGCGCTCCTTGTCGAGCCTCCATCCACTCAGGCGAAGCCGGGCTCGGTCGAAGATGAAGTACTCATGGATGCCGAGTCGGGCGTAGCGCTCGACATTGCGTTCCATGTCCTTGCGCCGCTCGCCCGCGTAGACGATCTCCACGGCCAGGTCCGGGCCTTTTCCTTCGGCGCTCACGACCCAGCTCATGCGGGAGTGGAGTTCCACATCCATCACGGCGATGACATCCGGAGCGAACATCGCCTCGCCCGGGTAATACACGGGAAGCTCACTTCCCAGGTACACCTTCCGGCCGATGCGGGAGAAGAAGCTCCCCAAGACCTCGCGAGCTCGAATCTTCGCCTCGAAGTGGGGGTCCCCTTCGGGCGGATTGGCTTCCGAGACAGGGAACTCCGAGGGCAACTCCTCGACGATGCGAGTCCTCTCCTCGGGTGAGAGTTGGTCCCAGAGCTCCTGTGGAGGAGCCCGAGGGTCATCGGGATCGATTCGATACGGGATGGGCGCCATGGGACCTCCCCGAGAGTAGGTCGTGGATCCCTGAAGGCCAAGCCTCGGTGAAGCGCTGTCTTGTCCAGTGAGCATCGTCATGCTCGGCTGGATGCAGCTCTTGTTCCACCAACGCGTGGACTCACCCGGGCAGGTACTCGCGGGCGAAGTCTCGGCGGAACTCTCCCAGGGATGCGGTTGCGTCGGGGTGCAGCAACTGGAGCACCTCGACGGCGAACGTCATGGGCGCGCTCCCGGAGGCGGTGACGATGCGTCCGTCACGGACCGCTTGCGCCGAGTGCCGGTAGTGAGCGCTCCCGCCGTAGCCCGCCGCGTGTCGTTGGAGGAACTCGAGCGCGTTGCTCGTGTGCGCCCGCTCGTCGAGCAGGCCCGCGCGTGCCAGCGCGAGCGTGGCGCCACAGATACCCGCCACCACGAGTCCGCGCTCTGCCGCGCGACGCAGGATGGACGACAGGTCCGGGGCTTCGGACGTCTGCCACAGTGGCGAGCCAATCAGGACCAGCGCATCGGCTCGTTCGAGCACCGAGACATCCAGCGCGCCGTCCACCTGCGCCTTCATGCCGCCCATCGAGGGGACAGGCTTCCCGTCCAATGACAGCCACGACACCTCGTCCTTGAACTCCTCCCGGGCGCAGGCCGCGAGCAGCGCGGGCTCCCAATCCGCGAAAGGGTCGACCAGGACGAACGAGATACGGGCCACGAGTGTGCTCCTTGAAGAGGCCGCGCACTCTATTCGGGTTCGATGACCTCCAGGTCATCGAGTTCGAGCCCATGCGAGGGGCGGAGCCAGAACGTCCCACGACCCTCGGGTGTCCATCCCACGCTTCTCGCGAGCAGGATGACCGCGCGGACATGGTGGGGCAGCGCGGCGGCGCAGTCCGTCATCCCGACTCCCTTGCTCACCAGCTTCACGGACAGGACGGGGCCCACGGTGTGTGGGTCCTGTCCCTTGAACCAGACACGCACCCCGACGACGCGGCGGCCCTGCGTGTAATTCCAGTCGCCGACCCAGGCGTACTCGCGGTCATCGACGACGATCTTCCGGTGCTTCTTCTCCATGCGCCGCTCCTCGGGTCTTGTCCCTCGCACACGGAGACCGGCACTCCCGCGAACCGGACCTGACTTTCGTTCGGAGCCGTCAGGGGTGAGGTGTCGGTGAGAGCGCCTCGGGGGCCCGGAGAACCAGGTCTCCGGGTCGAGGCCCCGCGTTGGCGCGCCAGCCGGGGGCCAGCTCCAACACCCAGCCCTCGCCTTCCCAGCGGGCATCTCGGGGCTCTGAGCGGGGCGCGTTCACCGTGGCCGTCTTCCAGTCCGAGGAGAGGAGCACGTCGGCGGTCGCGGTGAGCGAGCCCCATGTGTCGACGATGCGAGCGCCGGGATACACCGTGCCGTGCTCGCCGAGCGGGATGAGCTCCCCGGGGTTGAATTGGATCCGCATGCGGACCAGGGGAAGGTGAAGCACAGGGCCCTCCACCAGCTTCTTGCGCAGCGCTTCGGCGCGGGCCTGGGCGAGGCGCGCCCGCTCGCGTTCGGTCTCGCGCAGTGCGGCGCCTCCGTAGCGTGCTTCGCGCTCGGGGGAAGGCTCGGGCGTGCCCGACCGCAGTGCGTCCTGGAGCAGCGTTCCCAGGTCCGCCCCGGCGAACGCTCGGGCACGCCATCCCTGGGCGCGGGGGCCCGCTTCGTCCAACAGGAGGCCGTAGGCGGGGCCCGAGGCATAGGCGAACGCGCGCACGAAGGAGCTTCGCTTGACGGCATCGTCGAGGTTCTCCAGCGCCAGGGCTCGCCTGCCACGTGCGTCGGTCCCCGCCAGCGCCACGCCCGTGTATTCGGCGAGGCCTTCGTGCTCCTCGAGGAGCCCTTCCGCGACCGCTGCTTCAGGGAAGAGCGCTCGGCGCTCGCGACGGAACACCAGTGCGTCCTCGATGGCGCGGGTGCGGACCGAGGGGGTCGTCGTGCGCAGGGCGGCCGCGAGGGCACGCCATTCGAGTTGCAGCAGCGTGCGGCCCTCGATGCCGTCGAGGTGGGCATTGTCCTTCTCCCGCCCAGGGTGGCCGGAGGTGGTGCGGAGCCGATGAAAAGCCTCGTGCGCGAGCAGGGCCCTGCGACGTGCGGGGGCGTCGGGCAACGGACCTTGGAGCTGGACCCAGGTGGTTCCTGCCCAGGTCAGGGCCGTGTTGGCGATGGTGAGGTCCGAGGGGAACACTCCCACCCAAGGCCCTGTCCCCGCCCCCGTCGGCCAGGTGCTCGCGACGAAGACGCGCGTGACGGGATGGACGACGAGGAGGGGGGCACACAGCGACTGGTTCCACAGTCGCCGTCCCTCGGCGTCACACGTCCGTTGGAACTCCGCGAAGGCCGAGGTGAGTGCCCCCACCTCCAGGACCTCGGGCGCTGGTTTCACCTCGGGCTCGGCTGCGGCCGAGCCGAAGCTCGAGACGCTCATCGCCGCCACAGCCACCCGCGCGAGTCTCACCCGCCGAAGGAGTTTCATCGTGCCGCCCTCCATTGTCGGGCCGACAGTAATACGACGGGCCTCGACAGCAACTCACGAGGAGCGCTACCTCAGCACCGCGCGGACCCCACGTCCTACCCGGGCGTCGACGTCTCGGCCGGGAAACGGCGTGAGGTCGAAGGCATCCTCGGTTGCCGCAACCGCCCTCTCGCCTCGCATTCGTCAGGGGCGCTCAGGTTGCTGGCAGGTGCTCCCTGACGACGCCCAACCAGTAGGCTCGCCCATAGAATTGCGACATCTTCCCGATGAGCTTTCCGTCACGGAACAGCATGAAGGTGGGGATGCCGTAGAGGCCGAAGCGGTGGGCGAGCGCCTCGTGCTGGTACGCGTTCACCTTCACCACGCGCATCCGGGCGCCATCCAGCTCGGCCAGGAGTGAAGGCTCCGCCTCCGCGTAGATTTCGCAGTTCGGGCAGCCATCGCCCCAGAAGTCCACCACGACGAGCTCGTCCTTCGGCTCCAGCACGAGCTGGTCGAAGTTCTCGGTCGTCCCCTCATAGCTCACGGGATGTGCCATGCCCCTGCGTAACGGCTCCGTGCTCCCTCTTCAAGCGAGGGTGGGGGACACGGGGGCTCTCCCGGGGACGCTCTCCGTCCCTGGGTCCCCTGCGCGGCGGCGCTCCCCTGGTGGCGTCGCTCTGGCAGCGGGGTGGGGTGGCCACCCGTGGGGCGGACGGAGGATCAGCCGGAGGGCGTGGAGGCCGCCTGGGGGTGGAGATGGCGAGCCCTGGGGGACGGGAAGCGGCTCCGGGCGTCGCGCGGGAGTGGATTGCCGGCCGAGGGTGCCCGAGTATCTCCCCGTGAGGTCGGCCTGGGGAGGCGCGAGCCCGGGGGTTGGATCAACCTGGGGTGGCGCCATCAAAAGCACAACACGCGCACTGCGCGGCGGCCCTGGGCGCCATAAGGTTGTGGCATTGGATGTGTCGTGGAGGGGTCATGCACGAGTGGTTGGAGGCACTGCGGAAGTCGGCGAAGGCAGCGTCATCGGGTGTGTCCGCGGATGAGGTCCGGTGGGCCGAGACGGAGTGCGGTGTCCCATTCCCCGAAGAGCTGGGGCAGCTGTACCTGACGTTCAACGGCGGTGAGCTTCACGGCGACGTCCACCTGTTCCCCCTGCATGGGCCCGAGGGCTCTCCGAGCGTCCTGGAGAAGTCCCGGCTGAAGCTCGTGGGACTCCCCGCGGCGGGGGTCTGGCGCATCGGTCTCAAGGGACCGCACCGACACATCTTCTCCGCGCGCAAGTCGGCGATGGTGGAGCAGGGGGATGGCGGCGGGCCGCTGCCGGAGTGGGTCCAGACGCTCGGTGAGGAGGACTGGGTCTACGGCACGTGGGACGGTGAGCAGCGGCAGATGCGGCTGTATCGCTCGCTGAAGGACATGCTCGACGTGCTCGTGCCGCCGGCGGAGGTCGAGAGCTTTGGCGAGCGCACGTTCGCTCGCGCGATGAACGCGGTGCTCCAGGGCGCGCTGTCGGGCATGGAGGTGGATGACGAGGACTCCGACGCGGATGAAGAGGCGGAGTTCGCGTCGGCCGAGGCCGTGGGAGAGACGCTCGTCGAGGCGGAGCCCGAGTCCGAGGAGGATGAGGAGTCCGTCCAGCGGGAGCTGGCCTACGAGTACGACGAGGACGTGGCGCCGAGGGCGAAGTCCGGGGCCAACGGGACTGCCTCCGGGAGCAAGGCCGCGGCTCGCGCGGGCAAGCCGGGGCTGGTGGCGCAGGCCGAGCTGTTCGCCAGGCCCTCGATGCGAGATGCGCTGAGCAAGGAGCTGGGCACCACGAAGAAGGCCGTGGTGAAGAAGTTCGAGGACCCGAAGGCGGCCGCGAAGAAGTTGGCTGCCGCCGCGCGTGAGGCCGCAGCTTCGGGTGTGGAAGCTCCCGTGAGCGAGCCCGTGAAGGGCGCTGCCCGCCAGGCTAGCGCGTCCACGGGAGTGTCCAGCAAGGACGTCATCCGCGCCGCGAAGGCGGCCGCCGCGAAGTCCGAGCCCCAGGCTCCGGCGGCGACTGTCGAGAAGGCCGCCGCCGATGCTCCGACGCCGATCGCCGAAAAGGCCGCGGCCAAGGAGAAGAAGCCCGCGAAGGCGAAGGTGGGCACTGGTGCTTCGGCTGCAAAGGAGGGGGCCGCGGAGAAGGCTGCAGACGTCTCCGTGCAGCCGGTGGCTGCCAAGCCCCCCGCGACGAAGTCTGCGGAGGCGAAGCCCACAGTGACGAAGGCCGCCGAGAAGGTTGCGGCGAAGCCCACAGTGACGAAGGCCGCCGAGAAGGTTGCGGCGAAGCCCACAGTGACGAAGGCCGCCGAGAAGGTTGCAGCGAAGCCCACAGTGACGAAGGCCGCCGAGAAGGTTGCAGCGAAGCCCACAGTGACGAAGGCCGCTGAGAAGGTTGCGGTGAAGCCCGCCTCTGCGAAGGTCGCGACGAAGGCTGCTGCGAAGGTCACAGAGAAGAAGCCCACCGCAACGAAGTCTGTTGTGCCGGTCGCTGCGAAGGCTGGAGCGAAGCCCACGGCCAAGAAAGCCGCGACGAAGCCCGCAGCCACCGTGCAGAAGTCCGCGACGAAGTCCGCCGCGAAGAAGTCGGTGACGAAGTCCGCCGGGAAGCCCGCGGCCAAGAAGTCCGCGACGAAGTCCGCCGGGAAGCCCGCAGCCAAGAAGTCCGCGACGAACAAGCCTGCCGCGACGAAGTCCGCCACGAAGAAGTCGGTGACGAAGTCCGCCGGGAAGCCTGCGGCCAAGAAGTCGGTGACGAAGTCCGCCGGGAAGCCCGCGGCCAAGAAGTCCGCGACGAAGTCCGCCGCGACGAAGAAGGTGAAGCGCAAGTAACCCACGCAGGCTACGACCGAGCGTGGGATGTCGAGGACGTGGCGACCTGGAGTCGCCACGTCCCGTCATGCAACCAACCACCGCGTGCTCGAGGACACGCAGTGCAGGGGGCACGGTCTCCCACGGTCGCGGCCCCTCGGGCCCATCATCCGTACCGCCACCCCGTGACAGCCGTCACGGGATGACTGGCAAGGACGGGTCCTACCCCTCGGGGGGCTGGTCCCGGCGAGCGGGGCGGAGCCGCTCTTCCGGCTGGGCCGTGACCTCCGTCTCCTCCGCCTCTTCGTCGCCCCGGCGGAACTCGTGGATCTGGTCCGGGAGGATGTCCCGGAAGTCCGGCTCCTCCTCCAGTGGGGGCGAGGCCGCGAGGTCCTGGTCGGAGATGTTGATCTCCTCCTCCCCCGTGTCCTGGTTCACGTGTCGGAGCGAACTGGACTCGCCCACGTCCTCCGTGCCGAGTTTCTTGAAGCGCATGGTGTCTCCTCGCGAAAGGGTGGGCTGCCTTGGCTCAACAATGAGAACCAGCCCGGGCCGCCGCAATTCGCGCCGCCCGCCCGCCTGCCGGGAGACAGAGACGTTCAGGCCTCAGGTCTTCGGTGTCCGCGCGCGGCCCGTCGGGTAGACGGGCTCCACTTCGAGCACGACCATCCCCAGCGCCAGCACGCGGGACAGCGTCTCGCGCACCGTGTACCGCCAGGGAGTCGGACGGCCCTCGTCCGCCGCCACGCCCCACGCGTCGATTCCCACCGAGTTGGCGATGAACAGCGCCCGTGGCAGGTGGAAGCGCTGGGTGACGAGCAAGGCCTTCCGCGCGCCGAAGACGCTGTGCGCGCGCAGGCAACTGTCATAGGTGGACAGGCCCGCCTCGTCCCCCAGCACCGCGGCCTCCGGGAGCCCCCGCTCCAGCAGGTAGCGCCGCATGGCCCGCGTCTCGTGGTGGAAGGGCTTCACCTCGTCCCCGCTCACCAGGACCGCCTGGACCTTGCCCGTGCGCCACAGGGCCATCGCCATGTCCAGTCGCTGGGCCAGCACCGGGGAGGGCACCGCGCCGGGCGCCAGCCCCGCGCCGAAGACGAGCGCGATGGGGGCCTCGGGGGCGTCGGCCGGGGGCACGATGCGCTCCTCGTAGCTCACCCGCACGAGGTACGAGAGGAGGAGCAGGCCCGCCAGGCCCGCGAGCAGGGCCACCAGGACCCTGCGTACCCAGATACCCCTCGCTCCGCCTGGCTTCATGGACCCCGAGAACACCGGTCGAGGGGCCATTGTGTTCCGCACGGAGGCCCTCGCAAAGGACCGATTGGACCACCGCGTCAGGGATGGGCGTCCGCCCGGGCGGCGGCCGTCCCCGCGAGCAGCCTCTGGACGGTCTCCAGCAACTGCCGGGGGTCCACCGGCTTCGGCAGGAGCGCCGCCACCCCCTGGCTGGCCGCGTACACCGCCCGGTCGCGTGGGTGCATGTCCGTCATGCCCGCCGACAGGATGACGACCGGCACCTGGGCCAGGACCTCGCTGCGGCCCCGCGCCATCAACACGCGGTGCCCGTCCATGACCGGCAGGGCCATGTCCAGCAGGATGAGCGCCGGCCGGGGAAGGGCCTCCAGGCGCTCCAGCGCCTCGCGGCCGTCCCTCGCGACCTGGACCGCGTACCCCTGGAGCTCCAGGTAGCCCTGGAGGGCCTCGCGGATGTCCTCGTCGTCCTCGACCACGAGCAGCGGTCTGTCGGGGGAAGGGGCCATGCCCTGGAAGGTAAGGCGGACGGCCGACCCCGGAACCCGCCCGCTCCCGTCCGCCTGGCCGCCCAGGCCGGAGGGGAGCCGGCCCCCGTGTCCGGAAAGCCCCGTCAGGCCCCCGTTGACCGGCCCCCGGCCCGCTTATATAGGGGGCCCCGCCGTCAGCCTGCCTCGCTCCCACCTGGGCGCACCCGGCCAGCTCGTCTCACAGGAGTCCCCCGTCCCATGGCGTCCCTTCGCGATATCCGCAAGCGCATCCGCTCGGTGAAGAACACGCGGCAGATCACCAAGGCCATGAAGATGGTCTCGGCCGCGAAGCTCCGCAAGGCGCAGGACGCCATCCTCGCGGCCCGCCCCTACGCGACGATGCTGGACCAGATCATCTCGGACCTGTCGGCGCGCTCCGGTGACGACAACCTCAGCCACCCGCTGCTGGCGGCCCGCCCCGTCAAGCGCGTGGAGCTGGTGACGCTGACGTCCGACCGCGGCCTCGCCGGCGGCTTCAACTCCAACATCACCCGCCGCGCCAACCGGTTCCTGTACGAGAACACGAACCTGGAGGCCATCCAGCTCTCCACGGTGGGCCGCAAGGGCAACGACTTCTTCCGCAACCGCGGCCAGGCCGTGCGCAAGGACTTCGGCGGCCTGTACCAGCGCCTGAACTACCGCGCCGCCGCGGACGTGGCCGAGGAGCTGGTCGCCAGCTTCCTCAACGGCGAGGTGGACGCGGTCCACGTCGTCTACAACGAGTTCGTCAGCGCCATCTCCCAGAAGGTCGTCGTCATGCAGCTGCTCCCGCTGCAGACGCTCGGCTCGGACGCGCCGGCCTCCGCCAACACCGCGTTGGTGGACTTCAAGTACGAGCCGGACCGCCAGGCCGTGCTGGACCGCCTGGTGCCCCAGGCCGTCAACATCAAGCTCTACCGCGCCCTCCTGGAGAGTGTGGCCAGCGAGCACGGCGCCCGCATGAGCGCCATGGAGAACGCCACCTCCAATGCCTCGGACATGATTGCCAGCCTGACGCTCACCTACAACCGCACCCGTCAGGCGGTCATCACCAAGGAGCTCATGGAGATCGTCTCCGGCGCCGAGGCGCTCAAGTAGCGCCGTCGTCGAGCTCCGCCCTCCGGGCCCGCCCCCGTTTTCGGGAGCGGGCCCGTCGCGTTTAATGCCTTCCCCGAGCAGGGGTATGCGAGAGGAAGGCACCATGAAGCAGCGGCTGTGGCTCGTCCTGGGGTTGATGTGCATCAGTGGCTGCGCCTGTGAGACGGTGGCCAGCGGGCACGGGGGCATCGGCTTCGACTCGTTCGGCAACGGCACGCTGCGCGAGCCCTACGGCGAAGGGCTCCACGTCCTGCGCCCCGGCAAGTCCCTCATCGTGTACGACCTGCGCGTCCAGGAGATGAAGGACGAGCTGAACGTGCTCTCCAACAACGGCCTGGACCTGAAGGTGGACTCCAGCGTGCGCTACCGGGTGGACCCCACGCGGCTCTTCGAGCTGCACACCCAGACGGGCCCCCGCTACGCCGACATCCTCATCGCCCCCATCGTCCGCTCGGAGGCCCGGAAGGTGTTCGGCCGGTACGCGCCGGAGGAGATCTACTCCACCAAGCGCGAGCAGATCGAAAAGGAGATCTTCGACGAGGTGGGCCGCGCCCTCACCGACAAGCACGTGGTGGTGGAGGCCATCCTCGTGCGCGACGTGTCCCTGCCCACCGCCATCCGCGAGGCCATCTCCGACAAGCTGGCGGAGGAGCAGCGCAGCCAGAAGATGCGCTTCACCCTGGAGAAGGAGCGCCAGGAGGCCGAGCGCAAGCAGATCGAGGCCGAGGGCATCGCCAAGTACCAGGGCATCGTCCGCCAGGGCCTCACCGAGGAGTACCTGCGCTTCAAGGGCATCGAGGCGACGGAGAAGCTCGCCACCAGCTCCAACGCCAAGACGGTGGTCGTGGGGGGCGGGCAGGGGGGGCTCCCCCTCGTCTACCAGCCGGACGGCAAGTAGCCGGGGGGGCTTGGCGCCGGGGGCGTGGATCCGCTAAGCGGGACTTACGGGTCAGGCCCCCGGGAGGCTTGATTCCAGGGAAGGCCCCCGGTAAAGGGGCACCGCCCTCATACCCGGGCCGATTTTTGATGACGGGCACGGCGCCGGTCGCCCCCCGCACGAGGCAGACGACATCCCATGAGCGCTCAAGTTCCTACGGCAGGCAAAATCATCCAGGTTCTCGGCCCCGTGGTCGACGTCGAGTTCCCGCCGGGCGGTCTCCCCGAGGTGTACGTCGCCCTCAAGGTGACCAACACCAACCTCGGCCCGGAGCAGGACAACCTCACGCTCGAGGTCGCGCAGCACCTGGGTGAGAACACCGTCCGCACCATCGCCATGGACTCCACCGAGGGCCTCGCCCGCGGCATGGCGGTGAAGAACACCGGCGCCCCCATCCAGGTCCCCGTGGGCAAGGCCACCCTGGGCCGCATCCTGAACGTCACCGGCGAGCCGGTGGACGAGATGGGCCCCGTGAAGGCGCAGGAGCAGTGGCCCATCCACCGCCCGCCCCCGCCCTTCACGGAGCAGGACGTGCGCGTGCAGATGTTCGAGACCGGCATCAAGGTCATCGACCTGCTCGCCCCCTACACCCGTGGCGGCAAGATCGGCCTGTTCGGCGGCGCCGGCGTGGGCAAGACGGTGCTCCTGCAGGAGCTCATCCGCAACGTGGCCATCGAGCGCGGCGGCTTCTCCGTGTTCGCCGGCGTCGGCGAGCGCACCCGCGAGGGCAACGACCTGTACCACGAGATGCAGGACACGGGCGTCATCAAGACCGACAACCTGGAGGCCAGCCAGGCCGTCCTCGTGTACGGCCAGATGAACGAGCCGCCCGGCGCCCGCGCCCGCGTGGCCCTCTCCGCGCTGACCATGGCGGAGTACTTCCGCGACGTGGAGGGCCGTGACGTGCTCCTCTTCGTGGACAACATCTTCCGCTTCACCCAGGCCGGCTCGGAAGTGTCCGCCCTCCTGGGCCGCATCCCCAGCGCGGTGGGTTACCAGCCCACGCTCGCCACGGAGATGGGCGGTCTGCAGGAGCGCATCACCTCCACCACCAAGGGCTCCATCACCTCGGTGCAGGCCATCTACGTCCCCGCCGACGACCTGACGGACCCGGCCCCCGCCACCGCGTTCGCCCACCTGGACGCGACCACGGTGCTCAACCGCTCCATCGCCGAGCTCGCCATCTTCCCCGCCGTGGACCCGCTCGACTCCACCAGCCGCATCCTGGACCCGGGCGTCATCGGCCAGGAGCACTACGCGGTGGCCCGCAAGGTCCAGGGCATCCTGCAGCGCTACAAGGAGCTCCAGGACATCATCGCCATCCTCGGCATGGACGAGCTCTCCGAGGACGACAAGCTCGTCGTCGCCCGCGCCCGCAAGATCCAGCGCTTCCTGTCGCAGCCCTTCTTCGTCGCCCAGGTGTTCACGGGCAAGGAAGGCCGCTACGTGAAGCTCCAGGACACCATCCAGGGCTTCAAGGAGATCTCCGAGGGCAAGCACGACGACATCCCGGAGGCGGCGTTCTACATGGCGGGCGCCATCAACGAGGTGGTCGAGAACGCCCGCAAGCTGGCGGCGTCGTAGTCTCGTCGGAGCCCCTCCCACCGAGGTGACCATGCGTCGCGCGGCGCTCGCGTTGTTCCTGATGCTCCTGTCGCTCCCCGCCCACGCGGAGGAGCGCAAGGGGCGAGCCCGGGTCAGCGCCAACGGCCTGTTCAGCGTGCGCATGGTCGACCTGGGCCCGGGCCAGTGTCGCCTGGAGGTGTCGAAGGAGAGCGGACCCGCCTGGCACCTGGAGCAGTGCCTGGGGACGGTGGACGACATCTACTTCGTCTCCAACGACGGCGAGCGGGTCTGGGTGCTCTGGCCCCTGGTGGAGAAGGGCAAGGTGAAGGAGGTCCCGGTGAAGAAGGGCAAGAAGAAGCCCAAGGGACCTCCGGGCTGGGCCCAGGACGTGCTGGTGGCGGCGCAGTACGGACGCGACGGCCAGCGCATCCTGGAGCGACGGCTGACCGACGTGGTCGCCGCGAAGTCCCTCACCGAGGTGCGCCAGATGACCCACCACCTGAAGTGGCTGGAGGGCACGCTGGGCATCCCCGGGAAGGGGCCGCGGCTGACGGACGCCGGGGTGGTGGAGTTCGAACCGGTGGGCGGAGAGACCCGCCGGCTCATGTTCTGATTCGGTAGCGAGAGTGGTGCGAGGAGCCTCATGGCCAAGCTGACTGTGGAGATTGTCACCCCCGAGAAGCGCATCCTGTCGGTGCAGGCCGACGAGGCGATTGTTCCCGGAGGCAAGGGCCTGTTCGGCGTGCGCCCGGGGCACACCCCGTTCCTGTCGCTCATGGAGCCCGGCGCGCTGACGCTGGTGGAGGCGGGCCAGAAGGACGCCTACTTCGTCGCCGGCGGCTTCGTCGAGGTGGCCAACGACAAGGTGCTCGTGCTGGCGGACGCCGCCGAGCACGTCTCCGGCATCGACGTGGAGGGCGCGCGCAAGCGCATGGCGGACGCGCAGGAGCGCCTGCGCGGCCTGTCCACCGAGGACGCCCGCTACGACCTCGAGCAGGCCACGGTGCGCCGCGAGGCGGCCCGTATCGGCGCCGCGAACGTCGGCGCCCGCGGCTGAGGTGGCGCCTGGCCCTCAGGGCCAGGTCAGCCCCAGCTCCCGGTCGAAGCCCCGCCGGCCCTCGACGGTGAGCCGCACTCCGCGGCCCTCGGGCCGGCGCGCGATCCAGCGCAGCGTGAACAACCGCTCCGTCAGCGCGGCCCCCAGCGCGCCGCCGACGTGGGCGCGCCGCTCGCTCCAATCCAGACAGCGTCGCGCGAGCGTCCGCCGGCCCTTCGCCAGGCTTTGCGTGTCCACGCCCAGCCTCGCCACGAAGCGCGTGCCCTCCGGCGTGAGCGCGTAGCCGTCCTCCTCCGCCTCCAGGTAGCCGCGCCGCTCCAGCCCCTCTGCCAGCGCCACGCCCAGCGTGCCCGCGAGGTGGTCGTAGCACGTGCGCGCGAAGCGCAGCGGCTCCGGCACGCGCACCGGGGAGGCGCGCTGGGGCACCAGCACGTTCAGCGCCTCGAGCGCCCGCGCCACGTCCGCGTGGGCCAGCCGGTAGTAGCGGTGCCGGCCCTGGACCTCCACGCGCAGGAGCCCGCCGTCGAGCAACCGCGCCAGGTGTCCGCTCGCCGTCTGCGGGGAGATGCCGGCCTCGCGCGCCAGCTCGCCCGCCGTGCGCGCGGGGCCCTCCAGCAGGCGCGCCAGCATGCCCGCGCGCGTGGGGTCTCCGATGAGCGAGGCGATGTGGGCCAGGTCGATGGGATGGGGCATGGTGGGCAGCGTGCGTCGCCTCGCGCGGGCATGTTTCGGCGCGGGCCGAAACATCCCAGGCGCCACCCGCGTAGGGAAGTGGCCCATGAGCCAGCCGCCGAGCCACCGCGTGATTGCCCCCCGCATCCTCTACTTCGGCACCCCCGTGGTGCTGCTGAGCACGTTGAACGAGGACGGCACCCCCAACCTGTCGCCGCTGTCCTCCGCGTGGGCGCTGGATGACCGCGTCGTCCTCGGCCTGGGGCGGATGGGGCAGGGGTTCGCCAACCTGGCGCGCACGCGCGAGGCCGTGGTGAACCTGCCCTCCGCGGAGCTGTGGCCCCAGGTGGAGCGACTGGCGCCCACCACCGGCCGCTTCCCGGTGCCCGAGTCGAAGCGCGCCATGGGCTACGTCCACGAGCCTCGCAAGTTCGAGCGCGCGGGCCTCACGCCAGGACGCTCGGACACCGTCGCGCCGCCTCGCGTCCTCGAGTGTCCATTGCAACTGGAGGGCGTCTTGATGGGCGTGCACGAGGGCACCCCCATCCCGGGCGGCTCCGCGCCCCCGTTCGCCATCGCCGAGCTGCGCGTCACCCGCGTCCACGCGCACGACGACGTCACCGTGCCCGGCACCCACCACGTGGACGCACGGCGCTGGCGACCGCTGCTCTACGTGTTCCGCCACTACGCCGGCACCGGCCCCAGCCTGGGGCGCAACTTTCGCGCGGAGACGTGACGCGGACGCACGTCTTGCCGGACGCGCCCAGCGCGCCTCCTCCGGGGGATTCCGCCGCCTTGTCCGACGCGTTTGACGCTAGTCTCTAAAAGATGCATTTGAAATGCATCTTTATCCCCGGCCCTGGCCGGGAGGAGCGGACGCGATGAGCACGTCAGCGGTGGAGAAGAGCGTTTACGAGCAGATTGGCGGCGAGCCGGCGATGGCGGCGGCGGTGGAGGTCTTCTACCGGAGGGTCCTGGAGGACGGGCGCATCAGCCACTTCTTCGAGGACGTGGACATGGAGCGCCAGGCCGCCAGGCAGAAGGCGTTCCTCACCATGGTGACGGGCGGCCCCGCGAACTACTCGGGCAGGGACATGCGGGCGGGCCATGCGCACCTGGTCCGCCAGGGCCTGAACGACACGCACTTCGACGCCGTCGCCGGGCACCTGAAGGCGACGCTGGAGGAGCTGGGCGTGCCCGCGGCGCTGGTGGCGCGCGTGTTGTCCATCGCGGAGAGCGCCCGCGCGGACGTGCTGAACCGCTGAGGACCCATCGTCTCGGGAGGCACGCCATGGCCAGGGTGAGGCACGAGTCGAGGTGGTATCCGCTGGAGCCCGAGGAGAGCGTGCTGGACGGGCTCCTGCGGCAGGGCGTGGTCGTGCCGCACGCGTGCCGCGCCGGGGCGTGCCAGTCGTGCCTGATGCGCGCGGTGTCCGGTGACGTGCCGGAGGCCGCGCGCGCGGGCCTCAAGGACACGCTGCGGGCGCAGGGCTACTTCCTCGCCTGCGCCTGCAGGCCCGCGCCGGGGAGCGAGCTGGAGGTCGCGGGCGCGGAGGGCCTGCGCCTGCGGGCCCGCGTCGTCTCGCTGGAGCCGCTGTCGCCCTCGGTCCTGTGCGTGCGGCTCGCCACGGACACACCGCTGGACTACCGCGCGGGGCAGTACGTGTCGCTGGTGCGCGGGGACGGGCTGGCGCGCAGCTACTCGCTGGCGAGCCTGCCCCGCGAGGGCGTGCTGGAGCTCCACGTGCGCCTGGTGCCCGGCGGGGTGATGAGCGGCTGGCTCTCGCGCGAGGCCCGCGTGGGGGACGTGCTCCACGTCCAGGGCCCCGCGGGCAACTGCTTCTACGTGACGGGCCGCCCCGAGCAGCCGCTGCTCCTCGCGGGCACGGGCACGGGGCTCGCGCCGCTGTACGGCATCGCCCGCGACGCGCTGGAGGCGGGGCACACCGGGCCGGTGTGGCTCTTCCACGGCGCGCGGACACCGGAGGGGCTGTACCTGGGGGACGCGCTGCGGGCGCTGGCCGGGCGCCACCCCGCATTCCACTACCGTCCGTGCGTGCTGACGGGCGGCTCCCGGGACGTGGCCGAGGGCGCGCTCGCCGTGCTCCTCCGCGCGGAGTGTCCCCGGGTGGCGGGCTACCGGGCGTGGCTCTGCGGCGATTCGGGATTGGTGTTATCCCTGCGCAAGAAGCTCTTCCTCGCGGGGCTCTCGCTGAAGGACCTCCACGCGGACGTCTTCCTGCCGAGCGCTCCCCGGGCGGAGGCCGCTGGAGCCCGCTGACCGTGCACCTCACCCTCCACGCCGACTACTCGCTGCGCGTCCTGCTCTACCTCGCCGCCCGCCCGGACCGGCTGGCCTCCACGCAGGAGCTGGCGGACGCCTACGGCATCTCCAAGCACCACCTGGTGCGCGTGGTGCAGACGCTGGCGGGCGAGGGCTTCGTGGAGGTGAAGCCCGGCCGCGCGGGCGGCGTGACGCTGGCGCGCGCGCCCGCGGACATCGCCGTGGGCCGCGTGCTGCGCGCGGCCGAGCCGGACTTCGACCTGGTGGAGTGCTTCGACCGCGAGCGCAACACCTGCCCCATCTCGCCGGCGTGTGGCCTCAAGGGCGTGCTGCGCGAGGCGCGCGAGGCCTTCCTCGCCGTGCTGGACCGCTACACGCTCGCGGACCTCGTGGGCCGCTCGCGCAAGGACCTGGCGGACCTCTTCCTCCCGGTGGCCTCGTGACGGCCCCCGTCCCGCTCCAGCTCTTCCACCGCATCGCCGACCGGCCCTCCGCCCAGGCGCGCCTGTACGTCGTCGACCACGCGCTGGAGGACCGCGTCGTGTTCCGCAACGTCGCGTTCGAGGAGGCCGAGCGGGACTGGCGGCGGCTCGGCGGCCACACCACGCCCGCGCTGTGGGACGGCGCCCGCCTGCACCAGGGCGCCCAGGCGGTGGTGGCGCGGCTCCAGGCCGTCGTCAACCTGGGACGCGACGACACCTGACGCGTGACGGCGCGTGTGCCGACTCCCGCGTGTCGCTGCCACCTGTGCGTTCCTCGTGCGCCATGCGCTCCGTGTGAGTCGGCGCGCGCAAGCTTCCGGAGTTGGACACGCGTGCAGGTGCGCGAATGATCGCCGGCGCTGGCGCTTGCCGGGCGCGTGCTGGTTGCGATAGTCAGCCCGCCCCGCCTTCGCGGCGAGGGCTTCCGCACGAGGCAAGGAGGGTGGACGGTGAAGACGGCGTGCGTCCTGGTGTATGCAGCGGGAACGGTCCGCTCGCGAAACGCGGGTGGGCTCGTGTCGCGCGAGTCAAGCCCCCCGGCTGCCCATTTCGTCCCGGTCCGTGCGTGTTTCACGCGAATCACGCGCTTCTCCCTGTCCGTCCAGCCCTGAGCCTCGGTTAATCTCCGCGAACCCATGCCGCTGACTTCCGCCGAGCGCCAGGACAGGTTCCATGCGGCGTTCGTGGGGCTCGCCATCGGAGACGCGCTCGGCTTCCCGCTGCGCGGCGTCCCGCCGGCGAGTCTCGCGCGGCTCCCGGGTCTGGCCGAGGACTTCGCGCCGCGCCCGCGCGGCAAGTTCGCCAAGGGCCAGTTCAGCGACGACACGCAGCTCCTGCTCGCCGCGGCGGAGAGCGTCATCCGCGAGGGCCGCGTGGAAGGACGCAGCGCGGCGGCGCACCTGGCGTGGCTGTGGCAGGAGGGCATCATCCTCCAGCCCCCGCGCAGCCTCGCCGAGTCGCTCCAGCGGCTGGCCGGCGGCGCGCCGTGGATGAGCGCGGGCGCGTCCCTGGGCACGCTGTGCCCGTCGGTGCTCAGCCGCGCGCTGGTGGTGGGCCTGTTCGAGAGCGGCAACCGCGCGCGCCTGCCACACGACGCGGGCGTGCTCACCGTCATCACCCACAAGGACCCCGTCTGCGCCGCCGCCGCCGCCGCCTTCGCGCAGGCCGCCGCGCTGGGCATGGAGGAGGAGCCGCTGACGCCCGCGGCCTTCTGCGACGAGCTGTCGCTCGCCGCGGCCGTGCACGACAAGGGCCTGGCGGAGGAGCTCCGCCACCTGCCGCGCCTGCTGACGTGGGACACCACGCGCGCGCTGACCCAGCTTCGCCGCGTGGGCGTGCTCCCCAGCGAGCTCAAGGGCGTGGATGGCCTGCCCGCGCACGTGGTGCCCGTGCTGCTCACGTCCCTCTACGCCGCGCTCAAGGTGCCGCACGACTTCCGCGAGGCGGTGGCGCTCGTGCTGCGCTGCGGGGGCGAGGCGGACGTGGCCGCCGCCCTCACGGGCGCGCTGGTGGGCGCCCACCTGGGCACGCGCGCGCTGCCCGCGCGGCTGCGCAAGCAGGTGCTGTACGTGGACAACCTGGTGGACACCGCGGACCGCCTCTTCCGCGCCAGCCAGGTGCGCGAGACGCTGGCCACCGCGCTGGCCCACCAGCGCCGCCGCTGACCCGACACCTCCCGGCGAGCAGCCGGCCGGGCACCCACTTCCGGCCGGGCTTCTCTTGCCCGTCCGCCCTGCGCACATTGTGGTCCAGGGAGTCGGAGCGGTCGCAGGCCCGCCGGACGAGCGTGCGCCCGGGAGCCCCGCTCCCCGAGCCCTGGGAGGCGCGAGTCGTGGACCTCGAATCGGAACGCCTGGAGCGCAGCCAACTGGAGACGCTCTCCACGTCGGAGCTGCTCCGCCATGCCCTGTCTGAGACGCGCCTGCTCGTGCGGGCCGAGGTGCTGCACGCCAAGAAGGAGCTGCGCGACGAGGTGAAGGCGGCCCGCACCGCCGGCATCCTGCTCGGCGCCGGCGCCGTGCTCGCGCTCGACGCCCTGGCCGTCCTCTTCGTCGCGCTGGGCCTGGCCCTGCCGCTGGGCGCCGCCCTGGGCGTGCTGCTCGTGGGCGTGGCGGTGCTCGTCGTCGCGGGGCTGCTCGTCTTCTCCGGCATCAAGCGCCTGCCGAAGAAGCCCCTGGCCCACACCCAGGAGCGCCTCAAGCTCGACTACCAGCTCACGCGGGAGACGCTGCAATGAAGGGCAACGGGCAGGAGGGCAGCGAGCTGGTGGCTTCCGAGCGCCACGGCGACCACCGCGTCACCCGGGGCATGGATGACCGGAAGCAGGTGGAGCAGACCGCGGACCGCATCCGCGACGGACTGCTGCTGACGCTCGAGGAGCTGGACCGCCGGCGCGGGCGCATGCTCGACGTGCGCTACCAGGCCCGTCAGCACAGCGGCGCGCTCGTGGCCGCGGGCGCCGTGGCCATGGTGCTGGTGGGCACGGGCGTGGCCCTGGCCCTCTACCGCTCCCGTCACCGCGAGCAGGCCCTGCGCCGCAAGCGCCGCAAGGCGCTCCAGCGCGCGTGGGCGCACCCGGACCGGCTCGCCTCCACCGCGGAGCAGCGCCCCATGGGCGCCGAGCTGGGGCGCAAGCTCGTCCTCATCTTCGCCACCACCCTCGCCACCGCCGTGGCGAAGAACTCCGTGCAGACCCTCGTCCCCGGTCGACGGGGGCCGAGCGAGGCTTCGCTGGGTCAGTAGAATGAATAATTGCGGAAGAATGCCGCATTATTCATTCTGATGTGCATGACGGACCTGCTCTTTGCTCGCGCCCAGATGGGGTTGTCGCTCGCGTTCCACATCGTGTTCGCGGCGGCGGGCGTGGCGCTGCCGGTCCTCATGGTGCTCAGCGACCTGAAGGCGCGGCGGACGGGGGACGCGGACTACCGGAAGCTGGGCCAGAAGCTGGCGAAGGGCACGGCCATCCTCTTCGCGGTGGGCGCGGTGAGCGGCACGGTGCTGTCGTTCGAGCTGGGCCTCTTGTGGCCGGACTTCATGGGGCAATACGGCGAGGTGATAGGGCTGCCCTTCAGCCTGGAGGGCGTGGCCTTCTTCACCGAGGCCATCTTCCTGGGCATCTACCTGTACGGGCGCGAGCGGGTGTCGCCGGGCATGCACCTGTTCTCCGGTGTCATGGTGGCGGTGAGCGGCGCGGCCAGCGCGTTCTTCGTCACGCTGGTCAACGTCTTCATGAACCAGCCGTCCGGCTTCGTGCCCACGCCGAACGGCCCCACGGACGTGCAGCCGCTGGTGGCCATGTTCAGCCCGGGCTGGCAATACCAGACGGCGCACGTGCTGCTCTCCTGTTATCAGGCGAGCGCCTTCGCCATGGCGGGCATCCACGCCTTCGTGCTGCTGCGCCACCCGGGCTCCGCGTTCCACCGCAAGGCCTTGTCGGTGGCGCTGCCCGTGGCGTGTCTCACCGCGCTGCTCCAGCCGCTGGTGGGGGACTTCTCCGCCAAGCACGTGGCGAAGGCCCAGCCGGTGAAGCTGGCGGCGATGGAGGGCCAGTTCGAGACGGAGCGCGGCGCGCCGCTGCGCATTGGCGGGCTGCCGGACGTGGAGACGGGGACGGTGTCGGGCGCGCTCGACATCCCCCACGGCCTGTCCATCCTCGCCTTCGGCGACCCGCATGCGGAGGTGAAGGGGCTCGAGGCGTTCCCCCGCGACACCTGGCCGCCCGTCGCCAAGGTGCACGTCGCCTTCCAGGTCATGGTGGGGACCGGGAGCCTCATGGCGCTCCTGTCCCTGGTGACGCTCGTCCAGCGGTGGCGGCGTGGGGAATGGCCGTCGGGGCGTCGGATGATGAGGGCGTGGCTCGTGGCGGGGCCGCTGGGGCTGGTGGCGCTGGAGGCGGGGTGGCTGGTGACGGAGTGGGGCCGGCAGCCGTGGATCGTCCACGGCGCCATGCGCACGGCGGAGGCGGTGACGCCGGTGCCCCACCTGGCGGCGCCCTTCTGGACCTTCACCCTGCTGTACCTGTTCCTGGGCGCGGTGGTGCTCTTCCTGCTCCTGCACCAGGTGCGCGACACGCTGCCGGGGGACGGCCCCCGCGCGGCGGGCCACCCCGCGTTCGGAGAGGACGAGGCCCATGTCCACTGAAGGCGTGCTCGGGTTCGTGCTGGCGGGGACCTTCGTCCTCTACGCCCTCTTCGGGGGCGCGGACTTCGGCGGCGGCGTGTGGGACCTCCTGGCCCGGGGGCCGCGCAAGGCCCGGCAGCGCGCGCTCATCGCCCGGGCCATGGGGCCCGTCTGGGAGGTGAACCACATCTGGCTCATCGTCGGCGTGGTGCTGATGTTCGCCGGCTTCCCGCGCGCCTTCGCCGCGCTGAGCGTGGCGCTGCACGTCCCGTTGACGCTGCTGCTGGTGGGCATCGTCTGCCGGGGCGCGGCCTTCACCTTCCGCGCCTACGACACGCGCGGCGACGCGGTGCAGCGCCAGTGGGGCCTCGTCTTCAGTGGCGCGAGCGTGGTGGCGCCGCTGCTCCTGGGCATGTGCGTGGGCGCGGTGGTCAGCGGCGACATCCGCGTGGAGGGCCGCGTCGTCGTCAGCGGCTTCTTCGCCCCCTGGCTGTCGCCCTTCGCGTGGGCCGTGGGGGTGTTCGCGCTGACCCTGTTCGCCTTCCTCGCGGCGGTGTACCTGACCCACGAGGCGCCCTCGCCGGAGCTGAAGGAGGACTTCCGCCGCCGCGCCCTGGGCTCGGGCGCGCTCGTCTTCGCCGCGGCCCTCGGGGTGCTGCTGCTGGCGCGCACCGGGGCGCCCCGCGTCTGGCATGGCCTGCTCGCCTCGCCCTTCGCGGTGGCCCTGCACCTGGGCACGGCGCTGGCCGCGGTGACGGCCTTCGTGTTGCTCTGGACCCGCCGCTACGCCTGGGCCCGCGTCGCCGCCGCCGTGCAGGTGGGACTCATCGTGTTGGGCTGGGCGGCCGCCCAGTATCCCTATCTCGTGGTGCCAGACATCACGCTGAAGGCAGCCGCCGCGAGTCCATCGACACAGCGTCTGTTATTGGCCGCACTGGTGGTGGGCGCCGCCGTGGTGGTGCCCTCCATCGCGCTCCTCTTCCGCGTGTTCCGCCCGCGGCCGGAGGAGGACGCCACCGCCAGCACCCGGAGCTGAGACAGAAAAATCCCTCCCGGTTGCATCCCCTAGAACGCACTGCGGGTGCTTTCTTGAGTGGGGCGCGCATTTTGGGCTGTGACGGTTCTGTCTGGATTGACCCGAACTGAAGGATTCGCGTGCCTGTCTTTGTGGCGGCGCGTGACGCTCCGGGTCGTTTTCCAGGCCACTCAAATCTTTGTTTTTGTGACTGCAATCGCTCGTGAGGGCGGATGTGGGAAATGCGCTTTTCACACGCAAGGAGTTGCAACCAGCCCGTTGATAAATGCAAGACAGTGAGAAGCACCGCTTCTTCCTGACGTGGAGGTCGCCGATATGGGTGTCGTCCGACGCGCCGTCGTGCTGCTGTGCTTCCTCTCGGTTGTGATTCCGAAAATGTCTCACGCGGGTGAAACCTTCGTGAACTGGGAGGACCCCCAGGTCCACCCGTTGGACCTGACGCCGGACGGCAACCTGTTGCTGGCAGTGAACACGGCGGACAACCGGCTCCTGGTGTTCGACGTGGCGACGCGCAACGGGCCGGAGCTGGTGGCCTCCATCCCGGTGGGCCTGGACCCGGTGTCGGTGCGCGCGCGGAGCAACTCCGAGGCGTGGGTGGTGAATCACATCTCGGACAGCGTCAGCATCGTGGACCTGCGCCGCGGCGTGGTGACGGCCACCGTCTATACGGATGACGAGCCCGCGGACGTCGTCTTCGCGGGGCGCCCCGAGCGCGCCTTCATCACCTGCTCGCAGGTCAACCGCGTGCTGGTGGTGGACCCGCGCCGGCCGGACGCCGCGCCCCGGCGCATCACCCTCAAGGGCGAGGACCCGCGCGCGCTGGCGGTGAGCGCCGACGGGCGCTTCGTCTACGCGGCCATCTTCGAGTCCGGCAACGGCTCCACGCTGCTCGGCGGTGGCCTGACGATTCCGGACGCGTACCCGCCCAACGTGGTGGGCGACCCGCGCGGTCCCTACCGCGGCGTGAACCCTCCGCCCAACGCGGGCACCTCCTTCTTCCCGGCGCTCAACCCGGAGAACCCGCCGCCGCCGGCCGTGGGGCTCATCGTGCGCAAGGACGACCGGGGCCGGTGGATGGACGACAACCGCGGCGACTGGACGGACCTGGTGAGCGGCGTGAACGCCTCCGCCTCCGGCCGCCTCCGGGGCTGGGACCTGCCGGACCGCGACCTGGCCATCATCGACACGGCGTCGCTGGACGTCACCTACGCGTCACGGCTGATGAACGCGAACATGGCGGTGGCGGTGCACCCGTCCGGCTCCGTCACGGTGGTGGGCACGGACGCGCACAACGAGGTGCGCTTCGAGCCCAACGTCAACGGCCGCTTCCTGCGCGTGCTGATGGCGTCGGTGGATCCGCGCCGGCCGTCCTCGCGCTCCATCTACGACCTCAATCCGCACCTGGACTACTCCACGCCCACGGTGCCGCAGGCGGTGCGCGACCTGTCGGTGGGGGACCCGCGCGGGGTCACCTGGAACGCGCGGGGCACGCGCGCCTTCGTGACGGGCATGGGCTCCAACAACGTGGTGGCGGTGGGGCCCACCGGCGCGCGGCTGGGGCAGGTGGACGTGGGCGAGGGCCCCACGGGCATCGTCTACGACGCGGGCCGCGACCGGCTCTACGTCCTCAACCGCTTCGCGGCGAGCATCTCCGTGGTGAGCGCGGACCGGCTGCGCGAGCTGTCGCGGGTGGCCTTCTTCGACCCGTCCCCCACCGCCATCAAGGCGGGCCGCAAGCACCTGTACGACACGCGCAAGACGTCCGGCCTGGGCCACCTGGCCTGCGCGTCCTGCCACATCGACGCGCGCATGGACCGGCTGGCGTGGGATTTGGGCGACCCCTCGGGCGAGATGAAGTCGCTGGAGGGGCAGAACCTGGGCATGGGCCTGCTGATGCCGCCGTTCGAGCCGTTCCACCCGATGAAGGGCCCCATGACGACGCAGACGCTCCAGGACATCATCGGCAAGGAGCCGCTGCACTGGCGGGGAGACCGCGCGAGCCTCGAGGAGTTCAACCCGGCCTTCGTGGGGTTGCAGGGTGACGACACGCAGCTGACGCCGAAGGAGATGGGGGAGCTGCGCTCCTTCCTCGCCACGCTCTCCTTCCCGCCCAACCCCTTCCGCGACCTGGACAACGCGCTGCCGCGCGACCTGCCGCTGCCCGGCCACTACACCACGGGCCGCTTCGGGCCCGCCGGCCAGCCGCTGCCCAACGGCAACGCCCAGCGCGGCATGGCGCTGTTCCGCCCGCCGAACCTGCTGGCCATGGGCCTGTTCGCCTGCAACACCTGCCACACCTTCCCCACGGGCCTGGCGGTGGACATGACGTGGGATGGCTCCCAGTGGCTGGCCCTCCCCAAGGGGCCCATGGGGGAGTCCCGCCACGCGCTGGCGTCCACCGACGGCAGCACCAACGTCTCCCTCAAGGTGCCGCAGCTGCGCAACCTCTACGAGAAGGTGGGCATGGAGCTGAGCCAGAAGGAGAGCCTGTCCGGCTTCAGCTTCCTGCACGACGGCAGCGTGGACTCCATCGCGCGGTTCGTCGCGGAGCCGCCCTTCAACCCGGAGAGCGACCAGCAGGTCGCGGACATCGTCGCGCTGCTGCTGTCCTTCTCCGGCGGCGACCTGCCCAGGGGCTCGCTCACGGACATGTACCTGCCGCCCGGTCCGGACAGCAAGGACTCGCACGCGGCGGTGGGGCAGCAGGTGACGCTCTCGGACGTGACGCCGGCGGAGCTGGCGCGCGCGCTGCGCTTCATGTCGCTGGCGGACAGCGGCAAGGTGGGCCTGGTGGTGAAGGGCCGCCGGCTGGGGCTCGCGCGGGGCTACACGTACCTGGGCAACGGCCAGTTCCAGTCGGACCGCGCCTCGGAGCGGGTGAACGCCTTCCTGCTGCTGGCGAGCGCGGCGGCGGGCAGCGAGCTGACCTTCACCGTCGTGCCCTCCGGCAGCGAGTGGCGCATCGGCGTGGACCAGGACGAGGACGGCATGTACGACCGCGACGAGCTGGACCGGGGCCGTCGTCCGGACCAGCCGAACGACAGCCGCCGCTTCGTCGGCGGGGTGAGCTCGCCGCTCGCGACGCTGGTGCCGTAGCCCGCGCGGGCGGCGCGGGTCAGCCCTGGGGCTTGGGGGCGGACCAGACGCGCCGGGGGGCCTCGTCGCCGCGCGCCACCCACACGGTGGCGCCGTCGATGAGGTCCTCGGAGTCGAGCGCCAGCTCCACGGCGCGCACGGCGGCGTCCGCGTCCATCACCCGGCAGTGGACGCGCAGGTGGCCGTCGCCCTGCTCGCCGCCCTCCACCTCGCCGTTGCCCGTCCAGCCCAGCGCGTCGGTGAGCAGCTCCTCCACCGCGACGCGCTTCTCCAGGTCATGGCCGGAGCCCGGGCCCTCCACGTCGTACTGGACGATGAGGGTGTCCATGGCGTCGGGGTCGGGTTCGTCGTAGCCGTCGTCCACCAGGGGGCCGGCGGCCTCGGCGAGGGCGAGCTCCGGGTCCTCCTCCTCGGGAGGAATCGGCAGCTCCTTCTGCTCGCCGACCTCGCCCACGGTGCCCCAATGCAGGGTGAGCACGCGTTCGTGGACCCAGGCTTCCCAGTAGCGAAGGCTTCCGCCTTCCTTCTTGTAGAGCTTCAGCAATCGCTCAATCCCAATCCCAAGCGGTGTGGCGGCCGGCCTCATAGCACGGGGCGTGCCCGCCGCCGCGCTCAGAAGGCGCGGCCCTGTCCACCATCCACGGGGAGGGTGGCCCCCGTCACCCACCGGGCGCGGGCCGAGCAGAGGAAGGCCACCACGTCCGCCACCTCCTCGGGCGTGCCGAAGCGGCCCCAGGGCAGCTCGTCCCGCAGCACCTTCGCCACCTTCTCCGGGTCCGCCTTCTGGCGTTTGTCCCAGCTCCCCCCGGGGAAGAGGATGGAGCCGGGGGCCACGCCGTTGACGCGGATGTGGTGCCGGGCGAGGTCCACCGCCATCTCCTTGGTGAGGGCGGTGAGGCCCGCCTTGGCGGCGGTGTAGGGCGCGCTGGTGGCGTACTCGCGGCCGAAGATGGAGTTGATGTGGATGATGGTGCCGCCGCCGTGCTGGCGCATGTGCTCCACCGCGCGCTGGCTGCACCAGACGGCGGACAGGAGGTTGCGGTCCAGGACGGAGGTCCACTGCTCGCCGGTGGCGACGTCGAAGGCGCCCGCGCCGCCGCTGCCGCCCACGTTGTTGACGAGGATGTCCAGCGTGCCGAAGGCGCGGAGCGCCGCGTCCACCGCCGCCACCGCGCCGGGCTGGGTGGACACGTCCGTGACGACGGTGGAGACCACCGCGCCGGCGGCGCGCAGCTCCGTGGCGGTGGTCTCCAGGGCTTCGACGCCCCGGGCGGAGAGACATACCTTCACGCCCTCGCGGGCGAGCGCCGCCGCGGTGGCCCGGCCGATGCCCCGGCTGCTGCCGGTGACGAGGGCCACTTTTCCTCTGAGCTCCAGGTCCATGGACCTGGCGTTCTACTTCAAGCCGCCTTCACCGGCCGGCTCGTGAGGGCCTGGTGTGCGAGCCACTCGACGGCGTCCTCCCACAGCGTCTGGCGGAAGGTCTCCCGGAAGAAGCCGAAGTGCCCGATGGGCTGGCCTCCCACCTGCCGGGGCGTGACGTGGCAGTGCTCGACGAGTGCGTCCGCGTAGAAGTCCAGCAGGTGCGACACGGCGGCCTCGGAGGCGATGGGGTCGTCCGAGAAGCTGTAGGCGCGCAGCGGCAGGTACAGCGACGCGTAGGCCTCGCGGCGCGCCTCGCCGCCCTCGCTCATCATGTACTCGGGGGAGAGGCACCAGCGGGCCCACTGCTCCGCGACGCCCGCCGGCAGGTCCTCCGCGGTGCCGGCCCAGCCCGGGAGCTTGCCGAAGGCGCGAATCAGCGTGGGGGCGATGACGCGCCAGTTGAGCGCCATGCGCAGCCGCTGGGGGAAGAGCTTGTAGTAGCCGGAGCCCGCGGCGACGTTGAGCAGCGCGGACACCTCGTTCGCGTTGTGCGCGAGGCCCAGCAGTTGGCCTCCCACGCTGTGGCCGACGAGGACCAGCCGGCGGCGCGGGAAGCGCTCGCGCACCGTGGCGATGGCGCCCGCGAGGTCCTGGCTTCCCCAGTCCTCCATGCGCGCGGGGAATCCCTCCAGCTTCTCGGGGCGGGAGTCGCCGATACCGCGGTAGTCGTAGGTGATGGTGGGGAAGCCGCGCCGGGCGAGGAAGGCGGCGAAGCGGGCGTAGTAGCGTTGGCGCGCCCCGGTGGCGCTGGTGATGAGGGCCACGGCGCCGACCTCGGCGCCCTCGTGGGGGAAGAGCTTGCCGCCCAGCGGGTAGCCGTCGAGCGCGCGGATGGGGAAGTCGAGGCCGGGCGTCGTGTCGGACGTCACCACCGTGAGGCGGTCTCCCCGAGGGAGGTCGCGGCCCAGCGGGGCCACGTCCGGGTCCAGCACCGTTGCATGAGACATGATGTCCTCCAGTGGCGCGGGGCTGTCGGGCGTGCCGCCGCTGCATCCGGGTCGGAATAGCGCCAGGGGGGCTGCACGGATGCAGCCCTTTGCTGCACCATTGCAGGCATGGATATGCGATGGGACGACCTCCGCTACCTGCTCGCGGTGGCGAGACGGGGCTCGCTCGCCGGAGCGGCCCGTGAGCTGCGCGTGGACGCCACGACGGTGGGACGCAGGCTGGCCGCGCTGGAGAAGTCGCTCGGGACGAAGCTGGTGTTGCGCGGCGCGCGCACGTTGGGGCTCACGGAGGGCGCGGAGGCGGTCGTCGCGCGGGCGCGGGAGATGGAGGAGGCGCTGCGCTCGTTGCACGGCGCGGTGGTGGACGAGGCCCGCGTGGAGGGCTCGGTACGCGTGGCGGCGACGGAGTACCTGGCGCAGGCGCTGCTGGCCGCGAACATGGACCTGCTGCACTCACGTCATCCGAAGCTGGACGTGGAGCTGGTGGTGGGCACGGACATGGTGGACATCCAGCGAGGCGACGCGGACCTGGCGTTGCGGTTGGTGGCTCCGAAGGGAGATGCGCTGGTGGTGCGCAAGGTGGGGGAGCTGGCCTTCGCGATGTATGCGTCGCGCGGCTACCTGCGCCGCCGGGGGGCGCCGAGGCCGGGGGATTTCCGGGGACACTCGGTGCTCGTGTACCGGGAGACGCTGACGTCGGGCGCGGAGTCCGAGGAGCTGAAGCGGCTGACGGCGGGAGGGCGGCGGCTCCTGCGCAGCAACAGCTCGCCGGTGTTGCGTGAGGCGGCGGCCTCGGGGCTCGGTGTCGCGCTGCTGCCGTGTCTCTCCGGGGAGCGGGATGCGCGACTGACGCGTGTGGGGGCGGGCATCATCGCGAAGCGGCCCCTGTGGCTGGTGCTGCACAAGGACCTGCAGCGAAGCCCCCGCGTGCGCGCCGCGTCGGACTGGGTGGCGGAGCTGTGCCGCCGCGAGAAGGCGGGGCTCGCGGGGGAGGTTTCGCGGTAGGGGTGGGCTGTCAGGCGGGATGCTGTGCCCGTGCGAGCGCGGCCCACTCGATGGGCGTCGACTTGCGGAAGCGGGCCGGGGATGCGCCCACCTCTCGGCGGAACGTGTTGATGAAGTTCGACAGGTCTCCGAACCCCACGTCGAACGCAATCTCCGTCACCGGACGGTTCGTGTCTCGCAGCAGCTCCAGCGCGCGGCGCACCCGTGTCTGCAATAGGAAGCGGTGGGGCGTGACGCCTGTCTCACGCTTGAACACGCGCAGGAAGTGATACGGGCTCAGCCCCGCGATGTTCGCGAGGTCCCCCAGGGCGAGCTCCTCCGTGGACGAGGCCTCGATGGCCGCGAGCGCCGCATAGATGCTGTCGCGAGTGCCCCGGCTGTCTCGCGGCGACTCGTGCTTGGGGACGCGCCCCATCTGCGCGGCGACCGTCGTCGCGAGCGCGAGCCCCAGCTCCTCC
This sequence comes from Myxococcus dinghuensis, assembly GCF_024198235.1. Taxonomy (GTDB): domain Bacteria; phylum Myxococcota; class Myxococcia; order Myxococcales; family Myxococcaceae; genus Myxococcus; species Myxococcus dinghuensis. The sequence continues at coordinate 67,503 of NZ_JAKCFB010000007.1, forward strand.
AGTCCCATCGTGGGGCTCTCGTCCGCGAGCCGCTGCTCCGCGAGGTGTCGGATCGCGTCGACCTTCGGGATGGGAGGGAGCACGGCCTTGTCGAAGTAGCGTCGCGGGGCGCCATGGCGCGGGCTGTCCACCAGCTCGTTGATGGCGGTCTCGTCGAAGCGGAAGACGATGCACCGGTCCCCGCCCGCGTGCTCGTGCGAGATTTCATACTGCTGGCCTGGATTCGACAGCAGCGCGAAGCCCGTGGTGAGGAGCTGTGGGCTGCGCGCGTTCCGGAAGCCGAAGACCCCCGAGCGAACGAGGCTGATGGCGGGGAAGGTGAACTGCTCCGGCTCGATGGGCGCGTTCTTCGCCGCGTGGCAGCAATACTCGAAGACCCGCACGAGGCTCGTGCGCGCCAGTTCGCGCTTCGAGGCGGGTTGGGTGGTCGCGAGCGGAGTCCCCTGCGTGCGGCTCATGGGCGCAGCCTAGCAGTCCATGGACACGGGACGTCACCCCGGTTCGGGATGCACTCCCCGTCTACGGGGCCTGCGCAATTTTCACCAAGTGGATGCCACGGAGGCCTCGGTACAAGCCGGGCCGTTCGCACTCTGGCGCGAAGGTCAGGCACATGGACGCGACGAATCACGAGGTGAGGTCAGGGGTGGTCGGGATGCGGCGCAGGACGTTCCTCGAGCTGATGGCGGGGACACTCGCGTTGGGAGTGTCCCAGGGTTGCGCGGGACGAAGCGGGCAGGGCGGTGCTCCGCGAGCACACGGCCCGTTGGACGCGACAGCCTGGCGTGCCGAGCGGCGCTATCTGGAGACTCGCTTCGGTCGCATCGCATACGTCGAGCGAGGGACAGGGGCCGCCGCCTTGTTCCTCCATGGCTTCCCACTGAATGGCTTCCAGTGGCGAGGCGCCATCGAGCGGCTGTCCGCGCATCGGCGCTGCGTGGCCCCGGACTTCCTGGGACTCGGCTACACCGAGGTCGCCGAGAGCCAGAGCTACGCCCCCTCCGAGCAGGTCGACATGCTCGTCACCGTGTTGGACAAGCTCTCCATCTCCACCGTGGACGTCGTCGCGAATGACAGCGGTGGCGCCATCGCGCAGCTCTTCGTCACCCGTCACCCGGACCGTGTGCGGACCTTGCTCCTCACCAACTGTGACGTGGAGACGGAGTGCCCTCCGGCGGCGGTGCTCCCGGTCATCGAGATGGCGCGCAAGGGGGCATACGTGGACCAGTGGCTCGCCCCGTGGCTCGCGGACAAGGCGCTGGCCCGCTCCGACCAGGGCATCGGAGGCATGACGTACACACGCCCCGCCGAGCTGTCGGACGAGGCCATCGAGACCTACTTCGCGCCGCTCGTGCGCTCACCACGAGGCCGGGACCAGGTGCATGCGTACACCCTGGCGTTGGAGGCGAATTCCCTGGCGGGCATCGGGCCCGCGCTCGCGCGCAGCACCGTCCCGACGCGCATCCTCTGGGGAACGGGCGACACCATCTTCTCGCAGTCGAGCGCCGACCACCTCGACCGCGCCTTCGGCAACTCGCGGGGCGTGCGGCGTGTCCCCGGTGCGCGCCTCTTCTTCCCGGAGGAATACCCCGACCTCATCGCCGAGGAGGCCCGTGCCCTGTGGGGCGTGCGCTGACGCTCCGCATCCCTGGAACACGAACGCCCGGCCCCTCCGAGGAGAGCGCCGGGCGCCGACGGGACTCGCGCGTCGTGGAGCCGCTCAGCCCGCGCGGAACCGCGCGCCCGCGGGACCGGGCTGCCCGGAGCGCTGGATGCCACGCTCGGGGTTGGCGGCGAGGTGCTCCAGAATCTTGAACACCGTCTCCACCTCGTCCGGCTGGCCGATGTCGCCGGCGAGCTGCTCGGCGGTGCGCGCCTCCGCGCGGGCCTCCTTCAGTCGCGCCATCAGCTTCTTCTGGAGCTCCAGCACGGACGTGGCGGCCTTCTTGCCGGCCTCGACGCCCGGCTGGTGGTACGCGTTGATGTGCACGAGGCTCGCGTAGAAGCCGACCGCGCGCTCGTACAGCGCGACGAGCCCGCCCAGCGTGCGCGCGCTCACGTCCGGCACGGTCAGGGTGATGGACTCGCGGCCCTTCTCGTACAGCGCGCGGCGCGTGCCGAGCAGGAAGCCCAGCAGGTAGTCACCGCTGGTGATGCCGCCCTCCACCTCCATGGACGGCCCTCCGCGGTCCTTCAACACCTCGATGAACGTGGCGAAGAAGTTCGGCACGCCCTCGCGCAGCTGCTGCACGTACGCGTGCTGGTCCGTGGAGCCCTTGTTCCCGTAGACGGCGATGCCCTGGTTCACCACCTTCCCGTCCAGGTCCTTCTCCTTGCCCAGCGACTCCATGACGAGCTGCTGGAGGTAGCGCGACATCAGGAGGAGCCGGTCCTTGTACGGCAGGATGACCATGTCCTTCAGGCCGCGCCCGTCGCCCGCGTGGAACCACATCAGCGCGAGCAGCGCCGCCGGGTTCTTCACCGGGTCGCGCTCGCGCGTGGCGATGTCCATCTCCTTCGCGCCCGCGAGCATCGCGTCGATGTCCAACCCCTGGAGCCGCGCGGGCAGCAGGCCCACCGCGGACATCACCGACGTGCGCCCGCCGACCCAGTCCCACATGGGGAAGGTGCGCAGCCAGCCCTGCTTGCGCGCGTGCTGGTCCAGCTCGCTGCCCGCGCCGGTGACGGCCACCGCGTGCTGGCTGAAGTCGAGCCCCCGCGCCTTGTACGCGCGCTCGGCCTCCAGCATGCCGTTGCGCGTCTCCTTGGTCCCGCCGGACTTGCTGATGACGACCGTCAGCGTCTCCGCGAGCCGGCCGCCCAACTGGCCCACCACCCGGTCCATGCCGTCCGGGTCGGTGTTGTCGAAGAAGGAGACCTGCATCGCGTCGTCGCTCGACGTCAGCGCGTCCGCGACCAACTGCGGCCCCAGCGCCGAACCGCCGATGCCCACCAGGAGCAGGTGCGTGAAGCGCTGCGCCTTCTGCGGCTTCACCCGCCCGTCGTGCACGTCCTTGGCGAACGCGTGGATGGCCGCCACCGTGTCGGTGATCTCCTTCGCCAGCGCGGGCTCCGGGGCCAGCTCCGGCGCGCGCAGCCAGTAGTGGCCGACCTTGCGGTTCTCATCCGGGTTGGCGATGGCGCCCTTCTCCAGCGCCTCCATCTGGGTGAAGGCCTCTTCGATGCGCGGCCGCATCCGCTCCACGAAGTCCGCCGCGAAGTTCATGCGGGAGACGTCGAGCGTGAACCCCAGGGTCGGGACGACGCTCAGATATCGCTGATACCGCTCCCACAGCTCACGCTCGGTCATGTCACCCCTCCACCTTGGGTTGCTCGCGCAGAAAGTGGGGGTGGCTTAGCGCCTCCGCCCGCTCGATGGAAGTCGAACACGACGCCCGGGCGCGAGCGGACACGCCTGGGCGGCCAGTGCTCAACACCTCCCGCGCGGGAGTGAGCACGGGGCAACCCCGGAGCGGCCGCCGTCCCCACGCCTCCCGGGGCTCAGGCGGAGGTCCGCGCGGGCTCCGGCGACGGCGCGGGACCGGAGGGCGGGCTCGGCGGAAGGCCCTCCCCGGGCTTCCAGGCCGGGTTGCGGAAGATGTAGCCCAGCCGCTGCTTCCACGGGCCCGGCTTGAGCGCGTCGCGCGCGATGGCGACGAACTCGTGGGTCGCGATGCGCAGCGGATTGAACGTCTGGAGGTTCTTCGTCAGCCCGTACACGGGCCGCTCGGTCTCCGGCTCGAAGGTGCCGAAGAGCCGGTCCCAGACGATGAGGATTCCCGCGTAGTTCTTGTCGAGATAGCGAGGATTGGAGGCGTGGTGCACGCGGTGGTGTGACGGCGTGTTCAGCACGAACTCCAGCGGACGCGGCAGCCGGCCGATGGTCTCCGTGTGGATCCAATACTGGTACAGCAGGCTCACCGACTGCTGGACGACGATCATCACCGGGTGGAAGCCCAGGAGCGCCAGCGGCGCCCAGAACGCCCAGCCCGTGGGCGGCGTCCACGTCTGGCGCAGCGCCGTGGACAGGTTGTAGTGCTGGCTGGAGTGGTGCACCACGTGCGACGCCCAGAAGAAGCGGCTCTCGTGATGGACGCGGTGGAACCAGTAGTAGCAGAGGTCCTCCGCGAAGAAGAGCAGCACCCAGGCGCCCAGGCCCGTGCCCAACCGCAGCGGCGTCAGCTTGTAGAGCGCGAGGTAGCCGGCGAACGCCACGCCCTTCCACACCACGTTGATGAACACGTTGCCCAGGCCCATGGAGAGGCTGGCCGCCGAGTCCTTCAGCGTGTGCCCCGCCACGTCCCTCCCTTCATCCCGCAGCTTCTTCACCCAGAGGGCCTCGGCGAGCACCGTGATGATGAACACGGGAATGGCCGGGGTGATGAGGTCGGGAATGTGTGTGGAGTCCATCAGGGACCTCCTTCGTGTGACTCAGGAACGGGTGCGTCGAGGGCGTGGGCTCACGGGTGGAGTGAAGGCGCTGCGCATGAAGCGGGTGAGGGCGTCGAGCATGCGGCGATGGGCCGGGTCGTCCGGTCGGGCGCTGCCACCCACCGCCGCGCCCTGCACGGCGTCCAGCGCCAGCTCCACCACCGCGTCGAAGTCCGGGTGCTCGGAGGCGGCCTCCGGGAACAGCTCACGGGCCACGCGGTGCAGGTTCTTGCGGTGCGGACCGTCCACCGCGGCCAGCGCCACCTGGAGGCCGGTGTCCGTGCGCGCCGCGACATACAACTCGATGGCCGCCTGGAGCTCCGGGCGCTGGTAGGCGGACCACAACATGTCCACCGCGGACGCGATGCGGTCCTTGCCGGAGGGACGCGCCCCCACGCCCGCCAGGTAGTCCTGGATGATGCGCGGGAACAGGTGCTCCACCGCCGCGGCGAGCAGCTCCTCCTTCGTGTCGAAGTGCGTGAAGAGCGCGCCCTGCGACACGCCCGCCCGCCTCGCCACCTCCACCGTCGTGAGCCGCGCGTGGCCCAGCTCCACCAACGTCTCGATGGTGGCGTCCAACAGCTTGCGGCGGGTCGTCTCGCGACGCTCCTGCTGCGTGCGCCGCGGCGGACGCGAAGCAGGCTCGGGCGGTGGTGGAGGAGTCCGGTTGGCCATCCTCGAAAATCATAACGACATACTTAGTGAGTGACCAGTCACTAAGTTGACGACCCGCGTCGAACCAGCATGATGCGCTGCGCCGAGCGCCTGGCACGTAGGCCGTGAGACGGCGGGCGGCATTTTCCGATCGGGATGCCACGCCGCCGCGGGCTGCGTAGCGGGCGTTCGCGTCAGGCCCCCCAGCGAGCGAGGCGACGAGGGCCCGTTCGTCGAGGACGGGTGGCTCACTCCGGCGCCCGCGGTTGGGACCGGGCGGCCGAGCGGGCAGGGCATGGGGCCCCTGGTGATAGGCCACGGAGGCGCGCGATAATTCGCACAGGAAATACCAGGGCCACTTGTCACCGTTGTCCGCCAGCCCGATATGAACCTTTCCTCTGCCCTTCTCGTCGGCTCCTTGCTGGCTTCCGCGCCGGCGGCTCCCAACTCGATTGCCTCTCCTCCGAGCGACGCGCCGGAAGTCGGTGTCCCGTTCGCGTGTGGCCGCATCTATACGGTGAGCCAGGGGCACGACACCGGCAGCCATCAGCACAACGACACGTACGCGTGGGACTTCCGCATGCCGGAGGGCACGCCCATCGTGGCGGCGCGCGACGGCGTGGTGCGCATGTCCCGCGGTGACAGCACGCAGGGTGGCTGCGACGAGAAGTTCGCGCCGTACGCCAACTACGTCGTCATCCAGCACTCGGATGGGTTGGAGACGCAGTACCTCCACTTCAGCGCGGTGGTGGTGAAGTCCGGTGAGCAGGTGAAGGAGGGGCAGTTGATCGGCTTCTCCGGCTCCACGGGCTGGGCGTGTGGCGCGCACCTGCACTTCAAGGTGGCGCGCAGCGTGGGCAAGGGGTGGAACAACCCCTCCGTGCCCGCGCGCATCGTGGGCTATGGGGACCCAGTGCGCGAGACGCGCGTGTCCGCGCCCATCTGCCGCGACTCCGGCGCGAACACGCTGATGGCCACCAGCAACGGCACGCACGAGCCGGGGCAGCCGGTGGTGTCCATGTCACCGGAGCGCCAGGATGCGCCGCGCGGCCTCCCGCCCGGGGCGAAGGCCATCATCGACGGCCTCTCCCAGCCTCCGGCCCAGGGCGGCCAGGGACTCGACAAAGCGGCTCCGACCGGCGGCTCCCGCACGGCGAGCGGCCCCAGCGAGACTCGCTGACGCCACGAGCACGCCCGCTCCGGCGAGCAGCGCGAACAAGGCCCCCGCGTTGACGAAGTAGTCGAGCGGCAACAGGGGGCCCTCCACGTAGGCGCGCACCACGCGATAGCCCACGTGCCCCAGCAGCGCGAGCAGGGGCAGGTTGATGAGGGGCAGCACCAGCCAGCGCGCGGTGCGCCACCAGCCGGCCACCGCCTCTCCCACGCCCGTCGTCGCCGTGTAGCGCCAGGCGCTGGCGCGCGCGGCGCGGACCTCCTCCAGCATCACCTCCACGTCGGGGACGCCGACGAGCGCCGGGTCCAGGCCGCTCGAGCGCACCACGCTGCGCGCCTCCGCGAGCGCGGTCCGCGCCGCGGACTCCACGCCGAAGTCGTCCTCGAAGGGCTCCACCACCACGCTCTCCGCGGCGCGGGCCCGGGTGTGTCCGCGCACCGCGTCCACCACGGTGGAGGCCGCCGCCACCGCCAGCCCCGCGGGCAGGCTGCGCCGTCCGACGAAGGCCGCCGCGCCCAGGCCACTCGCGCCCCAGATGGACAGGCGCAGCCCCCACGCGGCCGGGCCCCAGAAGCGGCCTCCGGCTTGTCGGCGCACCTCGGCCGCGAGGTGTCCATGCGCCAGGTGCAGCCGCGTGTCGAAGTCGGCGCGCAGCCCCTCCGAGGCCTTCTCCAGGCCGGAGAGCAGCGCCGCCTGCGTGCGCGCGAGCAGGGCGTCGGTCTCGTCCAGCGCGGCCTTCACCTTCGCGCGGATTTCGTCCAGCGCGCCCAGCGCGTTGCCGTGGCGCACGCGCGCGGCCACGGCCTGCGAGGCGAGGCCCCGCAGGTGGAAGAGGAGCGCGCCGAACTCGCCGGACACGTCGCGGCCGTCCCGGGCGGCGAGCGCGCTGATGGCGAAGACGGGGACGTCCTCCTGCGCGAGGCCATGCTGCTCGGAGGCCACGCGGCGCACCTGGGCCTTGAGCGTCTGGCGTGACTCGGCGGACAGCTCGTCCGCGAAGTTGAGGATGAACACGAGGGCGCGGCGGCGCGCGAACTCCGACAGGAACTCCACCTGCGTGGCCTCCGCCACGCTGCCCCGGTGCATGACCACCAGCGCCACGTCCGCGCGCTCCAGCGCGGCGCGCGCCACGTCGCGGTGGGTGGTGGCCACGCTGTTCAGGTCCGGCGTGTCGACGAAGACCTGTCCGCCCCACAGGGCCTGGGGGCCGGAGGCGTAGCGCAGCACGCGCGCGCCGGACTTCGCCAGCTCCCCCACGTCGGAGCCGTCGGGCGCGAAGACGGTGGCGGCGGTGCTGGTGGGGCGGTCCACGCCTTCGCGGGAGAGGGACTGGCCGGCGAGCGCGTTGAGGAGGGTGGACTTGCCCGCGCCCGTCGCGCCGACCAGGGCCACGGCGAGGGGGGCGTCCTTGCGCGCCACGCCCCGGGCGTAGTCGTCCACGAGGCGCTCCAGGCGCGCGGCGTGGGGCTGGAGCGACGGCAGCTCCAGGGCGGTCTTCAGGAGGGACCGCAGGGCTTCGGGCTCGGGCAGGGGCGTCTCGTCCACGGGAGGCAGAGCCTCTCCCGACCCGAGGGCGGGGGCCAGCCTGAATGCGCCGCCGCGTGTGCCAGCGTTCAGTGCGTGGCGGGGGTGGGGTGACGCGGCGGGGGCGCGGAGGGTAGAAGCACGTCATGGTGGACCTCTTCCTCATGTCTCCGCCGGGGCGCGGCTGGGCGCTGCGCGGACGCAACAACTTCCGCAGCCGCGAGGCGCCGCAGGTGGACGCGCGCGAGGCTCGGAAGGAGTGGCTGGCGTTGGCGCGAGCCATCGAGGCGCGCGGCGGCACGGTCGTGGCGCTGCCCTCGCCGTCGGACCTGCTGACGGGCATGCCGTATTCGGCCGAGTGTGGCCAGGTGGTGCCGCGCCCGGGCGCCGCGCCGCTGTTCCTGCTGCCTCGGATGATGAGCGCGCACCGTCAGGCGGAGCGGGAGCACTGGGCGCCGCTGGCCCGGCGCATGGGGTTCGAGGTGGTGGACCCGGACGTCGGGGTCTGGGAGGCGCACGGCGACGTGGCGACCTTCGACGGCGTCACGCTGTTGTTCTGGGGAGGGCGCACGACGCGCGAGGGATTGGAGGCGGCGGCGCGGTACTTCCCCGGGGAGGTGGTGCGCGTGCAGGTCCGTGAGCCCGCGTTCCACGGCAACATGGCCGTGCTCCCGCTGCCGGCCGTGGACCGGCTGATGGTGTGTCAAGACGTCATCGCTCCGGACTCGCTGGCGCTGTTGCGCGAGCGCTTCGGCGAGGCGCGGCTGCTGGCGGTGACGGAGGACGAGACGCGCGGCTACGCGACGAATGGACTGCCCATGGGCTGGGATTTGCTGGCCCCCTCCGTGGTGCCGGAGTCGGTGCGCGTGCGGTTGGAGGGCATGGGTATGCGCGTGGTGTCGCTCACGATGCGTGAGCTGTGTGAGAAGGGGGGCGGCTCCTCGCGCTGTCTGGTGTCGCGGGCGCGGGTGGAGGAGGGGACGTTCCAGCTTCCCGACGAGGCCCGGCTGTCCGCCGTGGCGGAGGACATCGAAGCCGATGCGTGACTCGCGCTCGCTGACGCGGCAGGCGGAGGACTTCTTCTCCCGGCATCCGGGCGTCTCGCTCATGGCGCTCGGCTCGGGGGAACATGTCGAGTCGCTGGACCTGTCGCCGCTCGGGTTGCCCGCGACGTACCTGCCGGCGGAGCAGAACCTGGAGCTGGCGGCGCAGTACCTCGTGTTGAACCAGTTCGCCTTCGGCGGCATCGGCGTGCCGCGTTGGGTGCTGTCGGACCTGTACCTGTTGCCGGGCGCCATCGGGCTGCTGCGCTGTCCGGCGCGGATGCTGGAGCCCCGCGCGCGAGAGCGACTGGGGCTGGCGGACGAGGACCCCGCCATCGGCGCGGCGTACTACGCGGCCCCTTCGTTGACGCCGGGGCTCTTCATCGGTGTCTCGCTGATGAGCTTCCTGCCGGGTGGCGGAGCGGGGGCGTGGGTGAAGCTGCTCACGCTGCGCATGCTGCGCGCGAAGCGGCTGCGGGGCGTGGCGCAGTGGGACAACCCGAGTGTTCGCGTGCACGCGCGGCTCGGGCCGCTGCGACTGGTGGGGCGTGTTCCCGGAGGGCACGAGTATGGCGAGCGCACCTTCGTCTACGAGACGGACGTGTCGGACGATGCTCGCGTGGTGGCCGCGATGGAGCGCCGTCTTGTCTTGGAACCCACGCGTCGTGTCGCCGTCACGGACCTTCCCGCGTTGAGCGGGCTGCTGGACCGGGCGGATGCGGGGGAGGTGCTGCACCTCGTGCCACCCGGCGTGAGCGATGGGCAGGTGCTCGTGCGTGAAGGGTGAGGCCTCGACTCAGCGCGCGCGGCGGTCGCGCCGGGCCTGGGGGAAATGCCGGGCGAGGTGATTGCGGACGGCGGGCTCCGCCGGGGAGGCGTGGGTGATTCCCGCGCCGGTGCGCAAGAGGTCGTAGATGCCCACGGTCGCGTGCAACGCGCGTCCGCAGTCCTCGGGTACGGGCCGAGCGACGGTGTCCTCGAACTGGGGCCCGTCGGGCGGCAGGCGCGTGCCCAGCTCGGAGAGGAGGGTGCGGGGCGGTGCTCGCACCACGGCACGGAGCATGGGGACGAGGACCTGCTCTCGCAGCGTGCCCAGCAAGGTGATGCAGTCGAAGACACGGCGCTGCTGCGCCATGCACGCGGCCTGATGGACCCAGACCCAGAAGCGCCCCTCGAACCAGTGCGGAGGCGGAGCGTCGTCCGGGCCGGACATCGGTCGTTCGAGCCGCGCCGTCAGCGCGCCGCTGTGCTCCCAGACGACGGAGGTCTTCCCCTCGAGATGCCCCAGCTCCGTGAGCGTGGCGAAGTCCAGCTCCACGTGGATGAGCGGGCGGTCGTAGAGGCAGGTGAGCCGTCGTGAATCCTCGGAGAAGGCCTGGAGCAGCGGGCCCGCGGCCTTCGCCAGGTCGAGCCGCTCCGCGAGGACCCCGGCGAGCGCCTCGTCGCGACAGACGAGCACCAGCACCAGCTCCCGCGTTCCGTCGATGTACGTCGGCCTGTGGCCATCCGCGCGCGCCACGCCCAGGAGGCGCGCATCGGTGGACCATGCCCTCACGGCCCCATCGAGGAAGCGGGCCCGGATGTCCAAATCCATCCAGGCAGTCTACCCAATCGCGGAGGGCGCTTCAGGGCGCGGGCGCGGCGGGGGCCTCCATGTCCTCCTCCAGCGCGCGACGCAGGGCGGCCGCGCCGTCGCGGACGATGGGCGCTCCATGGGCGAAGCAGACGGTGTCCACGGTGAGGTGGTCCAGGATGCGCTGGACGCTCTGACGGGTGCGCAGCGGGTCGTCCTGGTACTCACTGGGGACGAACTCCGGCGTGCCCTTGTCGTCGTGGACCAGCAGGTCGGAGATGAAGGCGACGCCGCGCGGGTGTCGCTGCATCCACAGCGTGTACATGGCGATGGCCGGGCCGGGCGTGTGGAAGGGCATCAGCCCGGCGGGGAGCGTGTCGCCCGCCACGTAGGTGAAGTCCGGCGTGTCCTCGAGGCCATGGGCATCCTCCGGAGCCCACACCGGCGCGCCGAGCTCCTTGCGGAAACGCCACGCGGAGCGCTGGTGGTTGCCCGCCGTCAGGAGGATGGCGGTGATGTCCCCCAGCTCGCGGAGCTTCGCCTCGTCGATGGGCAACGGGTCGATGAGGACGACCGCGCCGTCGTCATCCACCACCGCATAGGCGTCACTCCGGCTCCCGCCGATGCGGTCATCGGACACGCTCCAGTGATGGACGCCGGGCACCACCTCGACCAGTCGTCGTGCCTTCCCCTTGGGCTCGCTCATGCGGAGAAGCTAGGCACCGCGTCCCGAAGACCAGGGGCCGTCCGCGCGCGGCGCGCCTGCCCGGTCGGTCTCCCTCCCCCGGAGCGGCCACCCTCCCGCGACCGGGCGCGGCCAGGGCCTCCGGGCACACGCACACTTCCGGGAAGGAGGAAGGCCACATGCGCGCGATGGCTTTCGACCCATCCCCTCGACCCCTCGTCTTCTACGACGGCGACTGCGGCTTCTGCCGTCGCTGGGTGGCCCGTTGGAGCGCGCGCACGCAGGGGCGTGTGCGCTTCCTGCCGGGCAGCGACTGGAGGCGGCGGCTCCTCGGTATCTCCTCGAAGGACATGCGCGGGGCCATGCAGCTCGTGGAGCCCTCGGGTCGGTTGTCCCGGGGCGCGGAGGCGGCCTTCCGCGCGCTCACCTGGTCGCCCCGCTGGACGACCCGTGTCGCGGCGAGGCTGGGCCTGCTGCCCGGCGTGCTCCAGGCGGCGCGAGGGGTCTACGGTGTCATCGCCCGGAACCGGACCGCGGCGTCACGGGTGGACCGCTGGCTCTTCGGCCGGAGCGTGGCGCCACGGGAGTACCGCTGGGTGCGCTGGGGCTTCCTCCGGTTGATGGGCGGCGTCTACCTCATCGCCTTCACGTCCCTGGGGAGGCAGGTCCTCGGGCTCATCGGCTCGCGCGGCATCCGGCCCGCGAAGGAGCTCCTGGACACGGACCGCTCCGGCCTGACCGCGTTGGAGCGCTGGCGTCGGTTGCCCACGGTGTTCTGGCTCGATGCCTCCGACGAGGCGCTGGTGCGCGGATGTCGCGTGGGACAGGGGTTGTCCCTCGCGGTGCTGCTCGGCCTCGCGCCGCGTCCCGCCCTGGCGCTGCTGTGGGGCCTGTACCTCTCCTATGCCTCCGTGGGCCGCGAGTTCCTGTCGTTCCAGTGGGACGTGCTGCTCCTGGAGATGGGCCTCCTGTCGGTGCTCACCGCGCCGAATGGCTTGCGACCCGGACTGGGACGCGGCGGGCCCGGTGCGTTCGACGTGTTCCTCTTCAGGCTGCTCACCTTCCGGCTCTACTTCGGCTCTGGCATCAGCAAGTGGCAGTCCGGCGACAGGACGTGGCGCGAGCTGACGGCGTGTCGGCACTATTACGAGACGGCGCCGCTGCCCACGCGAGGCGGCTGGTATGCGCACCACCTCTCCTCGTCCATGCAGCGGGCCTCGACGGGAGCGGTGCTCGCGCTGGAGGTCGGAGGACCGTTCTTCGTGTTCCTCCCACGCCGCCCGAGGATGCTCGCCTTCGGCGCCTTCACGGGCCTCCAGGCCGCCATCGCCGCCACGGGCAACTATGGCTTCTTCAACCTCCAGTCGGCGGTGTTGGGATTGTGGCTGCTGGACGACGAGGCCCTGCGGCGCGTGCTTCCACTGAGGCGGGCGTCGCCCCTGGCGCCGCGTCCCGGGTGGCGCACGGCGGTGTCGGCCGCGCTCGTCTCGCCGCTGGTGGTGCTCGGGGCCGCGGACGTCTTCCTTCGCTTCGAGCGGGGCGCTCGCTTGTCGGCGCGGGTGATGCGCCCGCTGACGTGGTTGCATGGCTGCGCGCGTCCGCTGCGCTCGGTGAACCGGTATGGCCTCTTCAGCGTCATGACGGTGGAGCGGCCGGAGGTCGTCGTGGAGGGCTCGAACGACGGCGAGCACTGGATGGCCTATCCCTTCCGCTACAAGGTGGGCGCCGTGGACCGGCCTCCGTCGCAGGTCGCCCCACATCAGCCCCGGTTGGACTGGCAGATGTGGTTCGCCGCCCTCTCCGCTCCACCCACCTGGTTCGTCGCCTTCCTGGCGAGGCTGCTCCAGGGTTCGCCAGACGTGCTCGGACTGCTCGCGGGCAATCCCTTTCAAGACACGCCTCCCCGGCAGGTGCGCGCCGTGCTGTACGACTACCGGATGACGGACCTGTCCGAGCGGCGGCGGACCGGCGCCTGGTGGCGGCGCGAGCGCCTGGGCCTCTATGTCCAACCCCTGTCCCTGGCCCCGGGACCGCAGCCCTCCGGCCGCATCCCCCGGCTGGCATGGCAGGCATCGCACGGGGTGTAACCGACACCCCCCTGTCACCGAGTTGCGTGAGGACCTGAAGGGAACTGGCGTAGGCCCATGTCGGCTGGCTACCGTGTGCGTGCGATGACGCCCGCGAGCAGTCCGGTTCCCCTGGTCTTCGGCCGCTATGCGGTGCTGACCCGCCTCGCGGTGGGCGGCATGGGGGAAATCTTCCTGGCGCGCCAGGTGGGCGTCAGCGGCTTCGAGCGGCTGGTCATCCTCAAGAACCTCCTGCCGGACCTGCTGGACCAGGAGGGCTCGCTGGAGATGTTCCTCGACGAGGCGCGCGTGGCGGGCCGCCTCAACCACCCCAACGTCGTCTCCGTGTTCGAGGTCGGGGAGTGGGGCGGCACGTACTACATCGCCATGGAGTACATCGAGGGGGAGAACCTGGGGCGTCTGGCGCGCGCGGCGGTGCGGTCCGCGTCGCCCCTGAGTCCTCGGGTCTGCGCCGAAATCATCCGCGACGCGGCGCTGGGGTTGGACCACGCGCACGCGGCGGTGGACACGCAGGGCGCGCCGTTGGAGCTCGTGCACCGCGACATCAGCCCGCAGAACATCATGGTGCGGTTGGACGGCGTGACGAAGGTGGTGGACTTCGGCGTGGCCAAGGCGAGCAACCGCTCCACGCGCACACGCACCGGCATCCTCAAGGGCAAGCTGCGCTACATGTCGCCGGAGCAGGTGCGCAACCAGCCGCTCGACGGGCGCAGCGACCAGTACGCGCTGGGCGTGGTGCTGTGGGAGCTGGTGACGCGGCGTCCGCTCGTCGAGAACGACAACCCGGCGGAGGCGATGCGGCGCATCGCGCTGACCCCCGCGCCCCGCCCCTCGACGGTCGTGGATGGCATCCATCCGCTGCTCGAGAACATCATCCTGCGCATGCTGGCCAAGGCGCGAGAGCAGCGCTTCGAGCGCTGCGCGGAGGTCGCGCGCGCCCTCCAGGTCTACCTGGACGAGTCCGCCCGGCAGGGCGAGCCCGGGGTGTCGGCCACCGCCGAGCGGCTGGTCGGAGAGGCGGTGCGCGCCCGGCTGCGCGAGCCGAGCGTGGGCCTCGAGGGCGTGCTGCTGCGGGCTCCGGGCTCCACCGTGTCGTGTCCGCGCTGCGGTCAGTCCACCAGCGGGACCAGCCGCTTCTGCCCGCACTGTGGCAGCGCGCTCGCGCAGGCGGCCCCGACGCCTCCGTCCGGCGCGTCCTCGTCTCCGTCGGTGATTTCGTCCTCGGCGCTCATCTCGGTGCCGTCGCGCGACGTGGCGCCGTCCATGGTGCAGCCGCTGGAGCCGGAGACCACCACCACGCCCTCGGCGGAGTCCCCGACGGCGCTGCACGACTCGGAGTCGGGCCTCGACGTCGGGTTGGAGACGGCGGCGTTGGGGGACTCGTCGCCGGAGCCCACCGTGCAGGTGCGGGGGCGCGAGGGGGGCGCGCTCCGGCGCAAGCTCGTCGTCGTCACGGTGGATGTCACGGGCTCGGACGCGCTGCGACGCAAGCTGGGGGAAGAGGAGGGGATGGAGGCGGTGGGGCGCATGCTCGACGTGGCGGCCTCCGTCGCGGAGCGCCACGAGGCGGAGGTGGTGCAGCTCACCGAGACGCGCTGGAGCCTGGCCTTCGGTCTGCCGGTGGCGCGCAGGGATGACCCGCTGCGGGCGGTGCGCTGCGCCCTGGAGCTGCTGCGCTCGGTGGAGGGGATGGGGCTGTCCCCCATGCCGGTGGTCCGGGCGGGGCTGGAGTTCGACGCGGTGCTGGTGAGCGGGGGCGGCGGGCGCGTGCCCTGGCGGGTGACGGGCGCGGCCCTGGAGCGCTCCATCTCGCTGGCGTCGGCGTCCACGCCGGGCGAGGTGCTGGCGGGCGCGTCGGCGAAGTCGCTGCTCGAGGAGGGCGTGCGCTTCGCGGAGGCCCCGGACTTCGAGCCCGGGACGGCCTGGCGCGTGGAGGGGCTGGGCGGCGTGGTGCGCTCGGTGCCGTTCGGTGGTCGCGACGACGCGCTCGCGCTGGCGGATGCCGTGGTGGCCGGTGTCCGAAGCGGCTCGGGCGGCGCGCGGCTCTTCCTGGGCGCGGCGGGCATGGGCAAGAGCCGCCTGCTGGAGGCCATCGCGGAGGGCGCCGGACGCGCGGCGGGGCTCCGGGTCATCCGGGTCAGCGCGGAGGACCTGCACGGCGCGGGTGCCATGGGGTTGATTCGCTCGGTGCTCACCGGGCTGGCGCGGACGCTGGGGAGCGTGACGGAGGTCGCGCCGCTCCAACCCCTCGCCGCGTTGGGGCTCACCCCGCAGGAGGTCTCCGCGCTGTGGCGTCGGCTCGCGCACGGCGGGCCGCAGGGGCAGCTCCAGGCGTCGGATGCGGCGGTGACGGACGCGCTGCTGCGCGCCGCGCGTCCGGATGGGTTGCTGTTGCTCGTGGACGACATCCACCGCGCGGACGTGCCCTCGGTGGAGCTGGTCGCGTCGCTGCTGGGGGCCTCGGGTTCGGGCGTGGGGCTCGTCGCGACCTCGGCGCCGGAGGGCGTGCCCGCGTCGCTCGTGTCGCTGCCCGCCACGTCCCTGGAGGGGCTGCCCCGGCTGGAGCTGCGAGGGCTGCTCGCCGAGGCCTTCGGTGCTCCGCCGGGCCTGGAGGTGGAGCGGGTGGTCTTCGAGCGCTCGCAGGGCAATCCCTCCTTCGCGCTGGAGTTGATGCGGGCGCTGGTGGAGCGCGGGGCCGTGCAGCGGTTGGGGGGCGCGTGGCAGGCGACGGCGCCCCTGGCCGAGGTGGGCCTCCCGGACAGCCTGGGGCTCGCGCTGGGGGCCCGGCTGGACCTGCTGCCCCCCACCGCGCAGCGCTTCCTGGCGCGCGCCTCCGTGGAGGGCGCCGTGTTCTCCTCGGTGCTGGTCCAGGCCTCGCTCGTGGGCGAGGACGTGGGCGACGCGCGCGAGGTGCTGGTGGCCGATGGGTGGCTGGTGGCGCTGGTGGACCGCCCCGGCTGCTTCCGCTTCGCGCTGGAGCAGGCGCGCCAGGTGCTGCTGGAGCGACTGCCGGCGAGCACGCTGCGTCGGGCGCACGAGGAGCTGGCGGAGGCGCTGTCCCGGGACTTCTTCGCCGCGGAGCCGGCGCGCGAGGTCCGCGTGGCGGACCACCTGCTCGCCGCCGCGTCGCCCGCTGCCGCCTCGGCGTGTGAGCGCGCCGGAGAGCGACTGGCGGCGCGAGGCGAGTGGCGCGCGGCCGCGGAGTACTTCCTGCGCGCGATGGGCGAGACGCCCGGGGCCACGCCGCCCGCGCGAGCGTGGCAGCTGGGCATGCTGACGCGCGCGCTCACCTGCATGACGCAGGTGGACCCGGGGGCGGTGGAGGTGCTGGCGCGTCCCTGGCTGGAGCGGCTGCCGGACGCGGAGGCCCTGGCGGCGCGCGCGGAGGTGATGCGGCGCGTGGCCATCGCGGACCTGAAGCTGGGCCGGGTGGCCGCCGCGGAGGCGCGCCTGGTGACGGCCCGTGACGCGGCCGCCACGGACCCGGAGGTGGAGGCCTGGGTGTTGGGCGAGCGCGCCCGCGTCCGCGAGGCCCGGGGCGACGTGTCGGGTGCGGTGGAGCTGCTGACCCAGGCCTTCCAGCGCATGGGCGGACGGCCCGCGCGGGCGCCCGACTTCTATTGGGAGCACCTCAACCTGTTGGGTCGCCTCCAGCTGCGCCTCAACCAGCCGGAGCGCGCGCGTATCACCTTCACCCACGCCTCCGACCAGGCGCGCGCCGTCTCCAGCGCGGTGGGCCAGGCGCGTGCGCTCTCCAACCTCGCGGGGCTGCGCGTCTTCGCGGGTGAGCACGCCGCGGCGCTGGCCGAACTGGAGCGGGCGCTCGTCCTCGCGGAGCAGGGCGGCGACGCCCAGGAGGCCGCCCGCATCCACTACAACGTCGGGCGACTGCTCGGGGCCCAGGGCCGCGCGGCCGAGGCGCGCGAGCGTCTGGAGCGCGCTCGCGAGCGGGCGCGCACGGCCGGCTGGCGGGAGGGAGAGGCCCTCGCCACCCAAGCCCTGGGTGCCCTGGAATCACAGACCCCTCGCCCCTGAGGAACGCCTGCACAGGTGGAGAGTGGTTTCCGGTTTTTGGGTCATGGCAAGAATTGTTGGTATTCCATTGCCATGCCTGTCTCCGTCCCCAGAGGCCCTTCGGTCCTGCCCACTGTCGGGGCGCAGCCCATCCAGACGGCCGGCGAGGCCGCGTCGGAGGTAGGGCATTCGCTGAGCAAGGCATTGAACGCGTACCGCTTCTATGCGGAAGGGCACGCGAGCCTCGTGGAGGTCCAGCAGCGCCTCTGGGAGGCGATGCATCGCTATCACGGCGTGTCGGGCGAGGCCGTGGTGCTGCACGTGCGCTCCACGATGCTGGTGTTGCGGGACGTGCCCTTGCTGGAGGTCACCTCGCCCCGGGACTCGATGACGCGTCCGCTGTTCCTGGAGGGGGTGCAGGAGGTGTTGTTGCAGCCGGGCCTGGAGCAGGACGAGCTGAATGCCTTCTTGAGCCTGTGGTACCGCGCGCTGCAGCGGACGTTGCCGCCGGAGTACGACTTCTACACGTGCTTCTGGGAGCGGGGCTTCGAGGACATCGAGCTCGTCGTCGCGGAGGTCCCCGCGGCGGTGGAGGCGGGCTCGGACGCGGCGAAGGACGAGGCGCTGCTGGCCGAGCGGGAGGAGCAGTTGTTCGCGGAGCTGACCCGCCGGGAGTCCTCGGGCCGGGGGCGCCGCCGCCCCGTGGGGCACGACGAGTGGCTCGCGCGCCTGGAGGCGGAGGTGCTGGCGCCGGTGAACGCACAGGACCTGACGCGCTCGGATGCGCAGGGCTTCGCGGGCGCCACCGACGCGGAGCTGGCGGAGCTGCGCGCGCTGATGGAGCGGGAGCGCTCCGCGGACGGGCTCCACGAGCGGGGCTTGTGGATGGTGTGGGGCCTGCTGGCGGTGTGCCGGGAGGAGGAGCGCGCGGAGCTGCTGGGGTGGGCGGAGGAGCTGCTGGCGGGGCTCGCGACGCATGGGCGGTGGACGGAGCTGTCGCAGGTGGTGCAGGGGATGACGCGGGATGCGCGCGCCGCGCAGGCCCGGACGCCGGACCTCTACGCCGTCGCGCGGCTGTTCTTCCGCGAGCAGATGCGCTTCGCGCTGGCCAGCGCCACGGCCCAGCCCGGGGTGCTGCTGAAGGTGTTGGAGCTGTTGAGTGTGTTGCCGCGCGACGCGCTGCAGGTCGCTCCGGAGCTGGTGTTCGAGCTGCCCTCTCCGCAGGCCCGGGGGACGCTGGCGAAGCTGCTCGTGCGTCGCGGCATCCCGCTCGGAATCCTGGTGCCGCGCATCGCGTCGCTGAACGAGAAGGACCTCGACTGGCTCCAGCCCCTGCGGGAGTCGGGGCCGGAGGCGCACGCGCTGACGGCGGCCCTGCTCGGGCATCCCCGCCCGCAGGTCCGCATCGCCCTGTTGTCACGGCTGAGTCCGAAGGACGTGGAGCAGCACCGCTCCGCGCTCCTGAAGCTGCTCGCGGACCCGGACCCGGGCGTCCGTGGCGCGGTGCTGGTGCTGCTGGTGCAGCACGGCGTGGAGGCCGCGGTGGGGACGTTGGTGGCCCGCCTCGAGGTGAAGCTGGAGGCGCGCGAGCGGATGGCCGTGCTGCGCGCGCTCGCGGACCTGGGGGGGCCCGTCGCCGCCGCCGCGCTGCGCACGACCTTCGAGCGCGAGCAGGACATCGACATGAAGACCCACTGCGCCCGCTGCATCGGCGTCCTGGGGGACCCTCGGGCGCGGCCGCTGCTGGAGGCGGTCGCCGGCAAGCTCTTCGCGCCCCGAGCGCTCAGACAGGCTTGCAAGGAGGCGCTGGCGCAGCTCGCGCCAGTGGGAGGTTAGCGGGCGATGTCCGGGGGGACACACATGAACGACTCGGCGGCGGCACAAGCGGACAAGTCGCAGGTGGGCCTGAAGCTCATGGCGCTCGTCGTGCGATGTCTGAACACGGTGTCGCTGCACGACGTGGACAACTCCAGCTCGAAGGAGACCATCGAGGAGCTGGGCGTGTTGCTGGACGCGGAGCTACGCCAGCAGAAGTCGGTGGAGCTCCAGTGCGTGGGCGGCATCCCGTTCCTCAATGGCGCGCGCCTGAAGATGGGCGAGGAGCACCTGGAGACGGCGGTGGCGCTGCGGCGCTATCTGGAGCACCTCCAGGTGCAGGAGATTTCGTTCGGCGCGGGGCTCCGGCGTGAGCACCTGCGCGGCTTCTTCCTGGCGTTCCAGAAGCATCGCCGCGCGCCCAAACCCCAGGCCATCTTGCAGGAGAAGCTGGGGCTGGTCCGGCTGCGCGAGACGCTCTCCGCGTCGACGGTGCTGACGCCGCGCGAGGTGCTGTTGCGCTACTACGCGCGGCTCGTCGTGTTGCTCAAGCACGTCATCGGTTCGCAGACGCCGGTGCGCGTCGAGCGCTTCCGTCGCGTGCTCCAGCGGCTGGCCGAGGCCTCCGTCGGACACGAGGCCCTGCTGGTGGGGCTGACGCGCTTCCACCGCAAGGACGTGGATGGGGGACAGCACGGCGCCGCGGTGGCGGTGCTGGTGTTGTTGATGGCGCGCAGGATGGGGATGCCCCGGGCGCAGCAGCTCGACCTGGCCCTCAGCGGCCTGTTCCACGACCTGGGCCGGGGGACCTCGGCGCTCCCGCCGGAGCGGGAGTTCGACCGCTCCTCGCACGAACTCCTGGCGCGACGGGGACCGTTGAAGACGGCGCTCCGGATGTTGCAGCGTCCGCTGGACCCCGGGCGGCTGGAGCGCGTGGTGGCGGCGCATGATTGCCTCCAGCCGGCCTGGAGCGGTCCGGTGCAGCGGCCGGTGGGGCTGGCGGGGCGGATGCTGGCGGTGCCCTGCGCCTTCGACCTGCTGACGTTCCCGGCGCCTCCTCACCCGGGGCTGCCGCCGGACACGGCGCTGCGGCTCATCAGTCACCGGGCCGGGACGCGCTTCGACCCTCGGGTCGTGCGGCTCTTCACCGCGGTGGCGGGCTTCTATCCGGTGGGGACGCTGGTGCGCCTGTCCGGCGGCCAGCTGGGCGTGGTGATGGACGTGCCCACGGACCCGGCGCAGGCGGCCCGGCCTCGCGTCCGCGTCGTCCAGGGCGCGGGGAGGACGAAGGCGGACTACGTGGTCGACCTCGCCGAGCCCGGGCAGCGACTCACCATCGTCGCCTCCCTCGACTCGACGGAGAGCGACCTCAACGTGCCCCACTTCCTGTTCTCCTGAGGAGGGCGGGGGCTCGGGAGGACCGCACGCCTGGATGCGTGCTTGTGGACGCTTGGGGCTCCAGCGGCTCGGGCGCGGAACATCCCTGCTCGCGTGCGTGGTGGTGGGCGTGTTTAAGATGGGCGCCTCTCCCGCTCCTGTTCCGTTGTCGCCGCCGTGAAGACGCCGCGCACTCTCATTCGTTCCGTCGTTCCTTTGGCGCTCGGGCTGCTGATGGCCTGTGGGCCGACGCCGACCTCCATCACGCTCCAGCCGCTGGAGTCGAAGTTCCTGCGCACGCCCGGGCAGAACGTGAAGCTGGACTACGTGGTCCTCGATGACGAGGGCAACCGCATGTCCGAGCCGAAGCTGCGCTGGACCAGCTCCGCGCCGGAGGTCGCGCTCGTCCAGGATGGAGTGGTGACGGTGCGTCGGTCGGGGAAGACCGTCATCGGCGTGACGGGAGGCAAGGTGCGCGAGGCGCTGCCCCTGGACGTGGTCATCCTCAACTCGCTGGACGTGCGCGCCCCCGGGGCGGACTTCCTCGAGGTGGGGCGGACCATCAAGCTGCGCGTGGTGGCTCGCAACGAGCAGGGGGCCTCGCTCGCTGACGCGATGCCGGCCTTCACCTCGTCGGACGAGACGGTGGCGCGGGTGGAGGACGGGCAGTTGGTGGCGGTGCGCCCGGGCTCGGCGACCGTGAGCGCGACGCTGGGGCACCTGTCGCGACACATCGCCGTGCAGGTGGTCCCCGCGGACTTCGCGCGCCTGGGGCTCAACCTGACGCACCACCAGTTCCAGCGCCGGGGCCAGTCCGTGATGCTCCAGGCGCGGGCCTTCAACCGCAGTGGCGTCGTGCTCGACACGGTGCCGCTCGAATGGTTCTCCTCGGACGCGAACGTGGTCTCCGTGTCCCAGGATGGGCGGGTGACGGCGGTGGGGACCGGACGCGCCGTCGTCTCCGTCGTCGCCGGTCGTCGCCGCACCGCCGCGGAGTTCGTCGTTCCCTGACGGGTGGGGCGTCGCCTCCTCGAGGCGGTGAGGCGCGTGCCGCCCGTGTGGGGCCTGGCGTGACGGCCCGGCTGCCCGGCGCAGGGCAGGGGCCGCTCCGTCCACGGTGGGTTTGAGCTGGGGTGGGCCCGGCTCGACCAGGGTGACCCCGTCGAGCCCGGGCGTCGCTCTACGGCGTGGGGGCCGGGCTCCCGGTGTTGGGCCGGGAGACGGGCGCCTTCTGCGGCTTGGGGCGCTTGCCCTTCTTGTCCGTCGGCTCCTCGGGGCACGGCGGGCGGGGGCCCTCGCTGGGCGGCTGGATGGTGAACTCGACGCGGCGGTTGAGGGCCATGCCCTCCTCCGTCGTGTTGTCGGACAGCGGCCGGCTGCGGCCGAAGCCCTGCGAGCACAGCCGCTCGGCGACCACGCCGCTCTCGACGAGGAAGCGCATGACGCTGGAGGCGCGGCGGCGCGACAGCTCGAGGTTGTACGCGTCGCTCGCGCGGGCGTCGGTGTGGCCCTCCACGAGGATGCGGTCGACCTCCTTGTTCTCGTTCATCACCCGCGCCACCTCCTCCAGGATGGGGAAGGACTCGGACAGGATGACGTCCTGGTCCGTGGCGAAGTTCACCTGCTCCAGGATGACGATCTTGTTCCCGTCGCGGCGCGCGAGCGGGCAGCCCTCGCGGCCGCGGCTGTTGGCCGGCTGGTCCGGGCACTTGTCGAGGCGGTCCACCACGCCGTCGCCGTCGCGGTCGAAGTCCGGGCAGCCCGCGTTCTCCACGGGGCCGGGCACGTCCGGGCAGCGGTCGGTCACGCCGATGACGGAGTCGCCGTCGGGGTCGATGAGGGGCGCGGGCGGCGGGGGCGGCTCCGGGGGCTCCTTGAAGCGCTCCAGCGCCTCCCACTCGCGCGTCTTCGCGGGAATCCAGATGATGGACGTGAAGAAGCTGAGCGTGGGCGAGGCGAGCGAGCAACCACAGCCCGCGCCGCCGCCGAAGGTGAACGTCAAGCCGGTGGAGCTGTACCAGCGCAGGCCGATGAGCAGCTCCGCGGGCACCTGACGCTCCTGGCCGGGGGCCTTCTTGAGGCCCACCGCGCCGTTGACCATGCCCAGGGCCATGACGCCGCTGCCGCGGAGGATGGGGACCTCCGCGCCCACGCCGAAGGGCATCATGTCGCCGAGCTGCACGTCGTCGAACACGCGGTCCGGCCGCTTCCAGAAGCCACCGTTGAGCGCGAGCAGGATGCCGTTGCCGAAGCGGTAGTCGACCACGAGGCCCGGGGCCCACGTCAGCTCGCCCTCACCCGCGAAGGCGTCCTGGGCGCCGGTGGGGAAGCTCACGTTGAGCGTCAGCGCGGCGCCGAAGCCCTTGCCCTCCGCGGGGCGGCGCAGGCCGGGGATGGCCACCTTGCCGGAGATGCGCAGGTCGCCGAGCACGAAGCTCTCCACGCTCCCCTCGGTGCCGATGACCTCCAGGTTCTGGCCGCCCTGCGCGAGGATGAGCGGCATGTCCACGCCGACCTCGGCCCAGTCGAACAGGCCGACCATGGCCATGACGTCGAGCTGGAGGCGGTTGCCGACGAGGCTGATCTTCTCCAGGTCACCGCCCTCGGGGATGAGGGTGAGCGGGTTGAGCGAGTAGCTGAAGTACGGCCCCGCGGCCACGGTGGCGTGCGAGAGCGGCCGGGACTGCGTCACGACCACGAGGTCCTGGGGACCGGCGGAGGGACGGAACAGCTGCACGTCGAAGCGCGCGTCGGGCTGGGCGGCGGCGAGGGTGGACCATCCCAGCGCCGCGAGGAGGAGGGGCAGGCGGGAGGTCTTCATTGGACGCGGCGGTGGGAGCGCAGGAGCAGGAGGCCGGCGGCGAGCAGGAAGAGCATGGCGGCGCTGCCCGCGGGCGTGGCGTCGGCGGTGGTGCCGCAGCAGAAGGCGCCGCCCTGTGGGTCGGTGCCGGGTTTGCGTCGACCACGTTCACACGCCTGGGTCTTCGCGGAGCAGTGCTGGACACCGAGGCAGTCCTCGCTGTCCGTGCAGGAGCTGGAGCAGGTGTTGGTGCCGAGGTCGCACGTGCCGCCGCAGGGGCAGTGGGCGTCGGCGAAGCACTGGACGCAGGACTCGCCGTTGCAGACGAGCCCGTCATCGCAGGTCACCGCGCAGGCACCGGCGTTCTCGCAGGCGCGGGTGGTGGGGTTGCACTGGCCGCTGCCGCAGTCGTCGTTGTTGCGGCAGCCGACGCAGGCGCTGTTCTGCACGGAGCCGTCGGACAGGCAGAAGGGCGTGTCGCCCTCGCACGCGCCGCAGCGCGCGCCACAGTGCCGGTCGGTGGTGCACGAGCTGCACTCACCGCTGAGGCAGAACTGACCGTCGCCGCACTCGAGGTCGGTGCGGCACTGGACGCAGACCTCGCCGTCGAGGCAGTAGGGCCGCTCGCCGGGGCACTTCGAGCAGCCAGGGCCACAGGCATCCGCCGTGTTGCACTTGGGCAGCTCGGCCACGCAGCGGCCGTTGAGCGGATCGCACTTCTCGCCCGTGGCGCACTGGCTGTCGGTGGTGCACTCGACGCAGGAAGGGGAGGCGCCGGGCGTGAGGGCGGAGCACTGGGTGCCGTTGGGGCAGCAGTTGCAGGAGTTGCCCGCGCAGGCGTCGTTCGTGTTGCAGGGGACGCACTGGTGATTGGAGCAGGCCTTGCCGCGGGCGCACTGCTCGTCGACGTTGCACTCGACGCAGGTGTGCGTCTCGGGAGCGCAGGTCTGGCCATTGGGGCAGTGGGTGTCGTCGGTGCACTGGACGCAGGTGGAGGACTCCTCGTCGCAGGTCGCTCCCGGACAGTCGGAGTCATCGTTGCAGCCGGTGCACTGGTTCGTCTCGAGGTCGCAGCGGCCGTTCTCCGGGCAGTCGGTGTCCTCGTTGCAACCGCGGCACATGTTGTCGGTCAGGTCGCAGCGGCCGTTGGGGCACTGCGAGTCCTCCGTGCACTGCACGCACTGGGTGTTGCCGTTGATGTTCGCGCAGTACGGCGTGGACTGACCGCAAGGCGAGCAGGCCGAGCCGCAGAAGAGCGCGGAGTCGCAGGGCGCGCAGAGGGCGGCGGAGTTGCAGTGGTAGTACGAACCGCAGCCACCGTTGTTCGGTGCGTTGACGTTCGCGCGGCCGCACTGCTCACAGCGATTCGGATCCGTGGGGAAGGACGGCCGGCCGTTCTCCGTCTGGAAGAACTGCGCTGGCTGCAGCAGTTGGAAGCCCGAGCTGTAGAGGTTGATGATCGGCGGCTGATTGGCTGCGCGCTCGAAGTCGGAGAATGCGCCTACGTACATCGACATCTCTAGCGCGGCGTGCTCGCCCACCTCGGCATAGAGGATCTCGACGGCATACAGGCCCGGATTGGTGAACGTGACAGTATTCGTCGTTCGCCACGTCGGGAACCCCAACTGAGGGGGGCGGTTGACGACCACATGCGCTTGCGAACGGTCGTAGATGACTAGGCTGACGGCATCATCAGCGTAGATGCCGAGGTGCAGCGCCTGGCCTGTCAGCGTGCTCGGTACATTCAGGTAGCCACGAAATCGCGAGACGAACGGCGTGAATGCATCGTTGTCGTTAATGACGTTGAAGCTGCATCCTCCCGTCGCACATCCAGGTGCATTGACCTGATTGACGAAGTCGCCATAGCTCAGCGTCCGTCCGTCGTTGAGGTTGTTCGAGATGTCGAACGGCGTTCGCAGGACCGTGGTGACACGATTCAGCTTGCTCGTGGGCTCTTCGATAAAACCATTGATGCCGTCGAGGAAGGTGCCACGTGTTTGAGGGTACTCGCTCGCGGAGCGCGTCCACACATTCGACGCGACACAGAGCCCCTGTCCGCTCTCACTCAGTGCGGGGGCGATGGGGGGGCCTGCGACGACGACGTCCGGCAGCTTCTGCTGGCCCAGAGCGGGGGATGCCGTGAGGCACACCGATAGGACGGCGAGCGCGGCACGCGCGATGCGGAACGAGGGGAGTTTCAAGGCGGCCAAGCATCCTACATCCGTCTGACGAGGGCAATTCTCGGAACGCTGGGCATTCGCCGTATCCGGGACGACGTAACAGGTCATGTGCGCCATCGGGAGGGAGGTCCGGCACCGAGCCGATTCAAATATCGGGAACAGCTCGAAAAACAGGCCACCGGGGCATGTAGGCCCGCGACATGTCGAGGTGTGGGTCACCGCGTCGTGACGGCGCGCATCACGCCCGGCGACATGCCACGTCGCCATCCTGCGAGCGGATGAACGCCGTGGTCAGCTCGGAGCCCACCGCGGCGCACAGCACCTCGTAGGTCCGTCGCCGCGCTCCGCCGACGACCGACGGCTGGTGCGCGAGCGTCTCCGGATGCCGGACGAAGATGTTGTAGCCCACGATGCAGCCATCCGCGCGCAGCACGGTGATGCCGTCGGTCGCCATCATCCCGCGCAGCAACTGCCCGGTGGCGCGCACCGCGGTGGCGGCGGCGTCCGTCGGGTCCACGTGGTAGCGCTCCAGCAGGGCCACGGTGTCCAGCGGTCGCGGCAGGATGATGCCGTCGACGAACAGGCTCGAACCCGCGCGCTCCCGAGGCAGCACCGCGACCAGCGTCCCGTGTGAGCCTTGCATCACCTCGAACAGCACGCGCCGGAAGAACCCGCGCGCACGCTCTCGCGCCGCCGAGGCCACGCCCTCCGTGATGGCCTCCGCCAGCTCGTTGAGCACCATCGGCGGCGACGCCGCCTCGACCCGCGCGCCCGACAGGTACACGTGCCGGCACAGGCCGCCCCCGGCCCGCAGCTCCAGCATGTTGTCCGCCAGTTGGAGCACGCCGATGACGCCCGCCTGCGTCTCCTCGGTCTTGCGCAGCCGCTCCAGGGGGGACTCGGCGAGCGGGAAGGGGTCGGTGCGGAAGACGCCGTACGCGAAGCCCTCGGGCACGCGGAGGAAGTACAGGGCCCACCAGCGTCCCTGGCCCAGGGGCGCGCACTGCTTGAGCGCGCGCTGCACGGTGGCGCGTGTGCGCGGCCCGATGCCGATGGCGATGGGGTCGTGCCCGCCGAGCAGCCCGAGCATCTGCCCCAGGTCGTCCCCCACGAACGCCATGGGGAACAGGGGCGCGCCCTCCTCGCGATAGCGCGACAGCGTGACGATGAGCTCGCCGATGGAGTCCGCCGTCTGCGCGCACGTCATCCCGGCTTCGTCCAGGAACGTCCCGACAGCGTCGGTCAGCAGGTGGCGGAAGGAGAGGATGGGCGGTGGGCTGCCCGGGGCGCCGGAGTCCGAGCCGGTCGTCATGACTCGCCCAGCATGGCGCATCGGCGCCGGACACGCACGGCCGGAATGACACTCCGTCTATGCGTCCCAGTGCCTTCTCCCCTCAGTCCCGGTAGGGCCGGCGTTCGAACGTCCCCACCAGCCGAGGACGGCCCGTCACCTTCCGAGCACTCGTCTCGCCGCTCGGGGCGCCCCGCCACCAGACGGCGATGGCGTCGGGAGGTCCTCGTCAGGTGAGCGCGACGCGGGTGGCCTCCAGCCGCGTGGCCGTGCGGTTCCAGTCCTCGGCCAACCCGTCGAGGTGTCCCAGCACGTCGGCGAAGAACCGCCGCTCCAGGGCGTGGGAGAGGGTGGCGCCGTGGGCATCCGCCCACTTCCGGGTGACGCGGGCGCGGACCTGCGCGCCCAGCAGGTCCACGAAGCGCTCCATCAACGGCGTGGACAGCAGCGTGCCCGCCCACACCACCGCGTCGTGGCCGAAGCCCCCCGTGGCCACCGTGACCACCGCCGCCGCGCCCGACGGAACCGAATACACCAGCGTCGTCAACGCCTGGAGCAGCTCCTCCCGCATGCCGCCCTGGAGCTCCTCGGCCACCAGCTCGCGACAGTAGGCATACAGCGCCGCTCGGTCCGCCGCGTGCGCGTGGAGGGCGTCGAAGCCCAGCGGCTCCTCCAGCCGCGCCAGGGTCGCCGGCCCGAAGGCCTCCGCCAGCTTCTCTCGCGTCCGTGCATCCCCGCGCCACGCGGCCACCTCCGGAGCGAAGGCCTCCACCAGCCGGCGCACCCCATCCGTCAGCGTCGCGTCCACCGCCTGCACCGGCGTGTCCGCGCCCTGGGGCTCGGGGCCGGTGAAGGACTGGCGCACCTTGCGGCTCACGAAGGTGAGCGCCGTGGCCAGCCCGCGAAATGGCAGACGCACCCACTTGTGGAACGTGCTGCGCGCATCCAGCTCGTCGCGGAACGCATCGATGAGGATGTCCGCCGGCACGGCCTTGAGCGCCGCCGCGCCGCCCACGCCCGCCAGTTCGTGCCGCAGCCGCTGACGCAGTCGCTCGGGCTCACGCGCGGACCGGGTCGCCGCGCTCGCCACGGCCTCCAGCTCCGCGCGCGCGTCTGCGAGCGAGGCCTCCAGCGCGCGCGCCTTCAGCTCCCGTGCGTGCTCGGCCCGTCCCAGCAGCGCGTTCAACGGGGGCCGTCCATCGAGTGGCGCCGTGGACAAGGGGACGAGGCCGGCCTCCACGTCGGGCTGATGGGGCGCCAGATAGCGCGCGAGCGGCGGGTGCCCCACGTCCGCGGCGAGCTTGTCGAGGTGGCCCCGCGCCACCTCCTCGCGCGAGGCCTCGTTGTAGACGAGCAGGTACGGCCGACCGTGGCCCACGGCCGCGCGCAGGAAGTCCACCAGCGCCGCGTTCTGGTACGTCTGCCGGCTGACCACGAACACCAGCACGTCCACGGTGACGAGCAGCGCCTCGGCGCGCTCGCGGTTCTCGCGGTACACGCTGTCGAAGTCCGGCGTGTCCATGACGAGCAGCCCGCGCGGCACCGCCTCCGCCAGCACCAGATACAGCCGCCCCGCGGGGCCCGGTTGGTCCACGGGCGCGTCGGCCCCGGGCGCCACCGGCACCGTGTCGTAGCGCCGCGTGAGGAACTCCCGCAGCGTCCCCGTCCAGGTCTCCGGGTGCGCGGCGGCCAGGCACTGCTTGGTGAGGCCCCCCTCGGGCCGCGCGGGCGACAACGGCGCGCCCACCAGCGCGTTGAAGAGTGTGGACTTGCCCACATTGTTCGGCCCGGCGATGGCCACCAGCAGGAGCGGCGCGTCGGCGGAGCCCAGACGTGGGAGCAGGTCGCGACGCAGGCGCTCGGCCAGTCGGCGGGCCATGTCCGCGTCCGCTGCCTCGGCGAAGCGCTCGGGGGCGGGGAGCGCGTCCAGGGCGGACGCGAGGGAGTCGCGCAGGGTGTACGGGTCTCTCATCACCGGAGGTCCTCGCACACCACAGCATGCGCGGAGGCGGGTGCCCAGCGGCTTGAGTGCGCCGACGTCGGCGGGGGACACAGGCCCGGGGGCGCGCTAGGGTGCCACCCCATGCGAACCCATGCCGCCTGCCTGCTGCTGCTGGGGCTCGTCGCCTGCACCGCCGCGAACACCAACGCGCCCGCGGAGCCGACGCACGCTGGAGCCCCATTGCCGTTCATCGAGGATGACTACGCCCGCGCGCTCGCGGAGGCGAAGTCGAAGGGCATCCCCCTCTTCGTCGACGTCTGGGCGCCGTGGTGTCACACCTGTCGCTCGATGAAGGCGTACGTCCTCTCCGACAGGTCCCTCGCGCGCCACGCCGGCCGCTACGTCTGGCTGCAGGTGAACACCGACCTGACGCAGAACGCGGCCTTCCAGGAGAAGTTCCCAGTCGAGTTCTGGCCCACGCTGTACGTCATCGACCCGCGCGAGGAGAAGCCGCTCCTGCGCTTCGCCGGGAGCGCCACGGTGTCCCAGCTCGAGAAGCTCTTCGAGGACGGTGAGCGCGCCTACAAGGGTGGCGTCACCGGCGCGGAGGCCCTGCTGGCCCGCGGCGACGCGCTGTATGGCGAGGGCCGCTCCGCCGAGGCCGCCGAGACGCTGACGGAGGCCCTGGCCGAGGCTCCCGCGGACTGGTCGCGCCGTGGACGCGCGGTGGAGTCGCTGCTGACGGCCATGTACGGCGCGAAGCAGTACGAGCCCTGCGCCCGCAAGGCCCTGGAGGTGTTGCCCGGCACGCCGCGCTCGCTGTCGTGGGCGAACGGCGCGCTGCTCGGCCTGTCGTGCGCGCTGTCGCTGCCGGAGGACCAGGCGGGCGGCAAGGAGCTGCGCGCCGCGCTCGACGCGAAGGTGGCCGAGGCCCTGGCGCCGCCCGCCATCGAGATGGCCGCGGATGACCGCTCCGGCCTGTACGAGGTCCGGGTGCAGGCGCGCGAGGAGGAGAAGGACGAGGCCGGCGTGAAGGCGCTCGCCCAGGAGTGGCTCGCCTACCTCGAGGCCGAGGCGGCGAAGGCGCCGAACCCGGACGCGCGCTCCGTCTTCGACTCGCACCGCATGCTGGCCGCCATGAAGCTGGGCGCACCCGAGCGGGCCGTCCCCGCCATCGAGCAGAGCGAGAAGGACCTGCCCCGCGACTACAACCCGCCCGCGCGGCTCGCCACGCTCTACCGCCTCCAGGGGCGCCTGGACGATGCGCTCGCCGCGAACGACCGCGCCCTGGCCCTCGTGCAGGGCTCGCGTCGGCTCTCCGTGCTGTCCGGCCGCGCCGACATCCACGTCGCCCGCAAGGACCCCGCCGCCGCGGCGAAGACGTTGGAGGAGGCCATCGCGTTCGCGAAGACGCTGCCCACCTCGCAGGTGTCCCCGCGCGCGGTGAGCGGCCTGGAGAAGAAGC
Source organism: Myxococcus dinghuensis (assembly GCF_024198235.1). GTDB lineage: Bacteria > Myxococcota > Myxococcia > Myxococcales > Myxococcaceae > Myxococcus > Myxococcus dinghuensis. The sequence goes on from NZ_JAKCFB010000007.1 coordinate 97,555, forward strand.
TCTCCGGTCTCCAGGCGGCGGCCCGGCCCGCGCCGTAGTCGTCAGCGCGCGGCCGTGACGGCGGCGCGGGTGTCCAGGTCGAACAGCTCGTAGTCCTCGACCGGGCACTCGCGCATGCCGCCATCCGTGAAGACGAGCACCGCCTGCCCCGGCGTCGTGGGCGGCGGTGCTCCCCACGCGTAGTCCGCGCGGTCCCCCGTCATCACCAGGTGGCGCACCACGCCGTTGCGTGGGGGCTGCGGCGTCGCGCCCAGCGTCTCGCGCGTGCGCTTGTCGCGTGTGTGACCCAGCACCTGCGTGAGGCCCGTGGGGAGGTGCCGGGGGTCGAAGCGTCGTCGAGGCGTCGGACGGGTGCGCTCCGCGTCCTCGGGCTTCAACGTGGGACGCTGGTAGAAGATGCCCGTGCCTTCTCCTCGGGACGCGTTGCCCGGGAGGTGCAGGCCCGGCAGCTCCAGGGGCCCGCGGCTCCACCCGCGCACGGCCGCGTCCATCACCTCGTTCAGCGTCCGCGCCACCGCGCCCGCGTCCGCGTGGTGCGCGGGAGCGAGCGCCGCCACCTCCAGGTCCTCGCGCGTGACGCCCGCATGCAGCACCACGAGGTCGGGGGCCGCCGCGTGCGCCACGCGGAAGCGACGGGCGCGCAGCAGGTGCGCCACCCAGGCGCGCTGGACCTCGCGGAAGTTGCCGAAGTCGCGGGCCACCAGCTCCGCGCTCGGCGCCTGGGGCCAGCGCGCGAGGAACTCCCGCTCCTGCACCTCGTCCGTGTGGCCTCCCTGGTAGACGCGGTCCGCCTCCTCCTGGGCGGCGGCGAAGGTCGCGTCGGTGAAGTCCGCCAGCTCTCCCACGCGGCCCAGGTCGTGGTTGCCCAGCAGCAGCACCACCTGGTCCTCGGGATGCGCGGACAGCCAGGCCACCAGCTCCAGCGCGCTCGTGGCGGCGGTGTCGCGCTCCTCGGGCCTGCCCCAGTCGAAGTGGTCTCCCACCGAGACGAGCTGCACGTCCGGCTTCAGCCAGCCGTCCTCGCCCAGCAGGTCGTGGTGGTCGAGGATGCGCAGGACCTTGTCGAACTCCGCCTGGGGGTCGCCCATGGCGATGCGGCGGCGACGGGGGACGCCGTCGGCGGGCGCGGAGAAGGGGCCGGTCGCCACCGCCTCCCTCGCACGGGAGCGGGCGGCCTGGATGCGGATGTCACGGGTGTCGTTCACCGCCCCATTCTAGACGCGGGACGCCTCGCGTCGCGCGAGTTGCTCAGGACGACTGGAAGAAGCGCGCGATGAGCGCCGAGCGGCTCTCCACCTGTGCCTTGGCCAACAGGTGCGTGACGTGGACCTCCACGGTGCGCTCGGCGCAACCCAGCCGTCCGGCGATGGCCTTGTTCGTCTCGCCCTGCACGATGTGCGTGAGGACCTCCGACTCGCGCGCGGTGAGCGACCAGCGCGCGGCCAGCGCCTGCACGCGCGCGGCGGCGCTGGAGGCGGTGCCCGTGTCGATGGCCAGGTAGTGCGCGGGGAGCCCCGTGGTGCGCAGCGGCGTCAGCGTGAGGGGCCCTGAACACGGCACGCCCTGAGCGCCGCGCTTGAGCTGCTCGGCGAGCTCCGGCTCGCCCCGCTCCAGCCACACGCGGCCCGCGCTGTTGGCGTGGACGACCCGGCCGCTGCCGCTCACCACCCACGCGGCGCGGCCGAGCGCCTCCATGGCCACCTCCAGCGCGGTGGACATGAGGCCCGACTCGCGCAGCCGCGTCTCCATCGTCAGCCGCCGCTGGAGCGTGGGCGTCAGCGCCTGGAGCAGCCGCTGCTCCCGCTCGGTGAAGGGCTCCTCGCGCGTCAGCCCCACCCAGCCCAGCAGCGCGGGGCCCTCGCACACCAGCGTGCGCAGGAAGGCCATGCGCTCCATGCCCAGTTGCCGGAACACCGCGCCGGAGCGGTGGTTCACCCGCTCGCGCTGCGCCGCCAGCTCACTCTCGCTCCAGCCCAGCCGCCGCCCCACCTCGTACGCGGGCACGTCGTGCAGCGGCATCTGCTGCGCCTCGGACTCCTTCAGCGAGCGGAAGTGCAACGCGCGGTTGCGCTGCACCGGAGCGGGCCGGGCGGGATCATACCAACCCCACGGACTCTCCCGCTGCGACATGAACGTGTCGAGCGCCTCGAAGATGGCCCCGGGCTCCTGCGGGAAGCCCGAGCTGAAGGAATAACTCACATGGTAGCGATCCGGCCCCACGTCGACGCCGTAGGCCACCGCGCGCTCCGCCTTCAGCGAGTCGCGCAGTGCCCCCAGCACCGTAGGCAGGGATTCCGCCCCAGGCTCCGCCTCTATGAGCAGGGCCTCCAAATCAGACAGGAGGCGCTGCTCCTCGGAATTCAAACGAATCAAGATTTGCTGAGTATACGCTGACAATGCGTGGCGCCCAGTCCCCGGCCCGTGGTCTGGGAATGAGAGGTGTTGAGCGCCAGGCCGCAACCCTCCCTCTGGTCCTGGGTCTTGGGGTGGAAGTCGACATCAGGGCTTCCCCGGATGGAATTTTCGACAGCGACCAAAGGACAATGAACCGCCGGCCCACCGGGGGGGAGGGCCGCCATCGCGGTATGTTTCATGTGAGCGCGCGCCGGGGTCGGATTGTCGACGCCCGGCGCGCCGCCCTTGAGCGCTGCGGGGCTCCCTGGGATTGCTGTCAGCCTGGAAAACTCTGGCGTGCATGACATTTCGCACGAGGAGCCTCCAGGCGCGAAGTGTTCGACGCACGCTTGTGACGCGTGTTACGCGCCTTGCCGCGGTGGGTCACCCGCAAGGGCGCGAAAAGCCATCCGTCGGTGCGTCGGCACGTCCTTGGCTATGCGGTTCGGTGAGGCAAACGCTCACATGAAGCCCACCAGAACGAATGGTCATTCACCGTCACGGGTGTCTGGAATGAAGACGAAGAGCCTGGCGAAGCGAGCCGTCTGCCTGGTGTTGCTGATGACTGCGGGAGGCTGCCGTACGCCAGGGGCGATGGGGCAGCAGGGAATGAGTGCGTCGGAGAACTCCTCGGACGGCTCGAACTCGAACTCGGGTTCGGGCGAGTCGTCGGGTGACTCGAACCACTCCTCCAATGAATCAGGCGAGTCGAGCGAGGGCTCGAACCACAGCTCGGAGGAGGGCGGCTCCAGTGAGTCACGCTCCAGCAAGCAGAGCGAGTCGGGCTCCAGCGAGTCGGAGAGTGGAGGAGAGGGCAAGGACTCGCGCTCGGAGACGAGCAACCGCGGGAACAAGGACGGACGCATCGTCTCCGCGACGACAGTGGCGGCCACGGTACTAGGGCTCGGCGTGGTCATCTGGCGCGCCTACGTCGCATCCGAGCGGCGGGAGCGGGCCCGCGCGGAGGAGGTGGGACGCGCCGCCCAGGTCTATCTGCGAGCCCGCACGCACCAACTGCGCGAGGACCTGGCCCTCGGCGCGGGCCCCACGGTGGAGGACCTGGCGGAGGCGGCGCACATCCGCCGGGAGAACCTGGGCACGTTCGGCCGGCTGCTGCGCACGCACCGCCGAGAGCTGCTGGAGATGGCGGACGCACGCACCCTCACCCCCGACCGGGCCTTGGCGTGGCTGGAGCGGGTGGGCGAGCTGGCGCGCTCCGATGCTCGACTCGACGAGGACCGACGGGCCTTCCTCTCCGCCAGGAATCAGGAGGCCTCGGCGGAGGTGGCGCGGTGACGTCGGGCCGCGCCGGGGTGCTGGCGCTGCTCTGCCTGCTGCCGACCTTGTCGGTGAGTGCGCCCGCGTGGGCCGTGGATGGGGGCGCCGGGCCGTCGACCTCACGAGGGCCAGCCCGTCCGGACGCCCTGATGACTGCTGTCCCTCGGGACGTGGCTTCCCCGGCGCGTCCCGACGACGTGGACCCTGTCGCCACCGGGCTGGTGACGCGACTCCAGGCCTTGGAGCGACGGGGACTCCTGCTGCGTGGCTCCGAGGCATGGGACGCGGCCCTCGTCTCGGACGTGGAGGCGGGCCTCGCGGCGTTGCCACCCGCGATGCGCCGCTTCCCTGGGGGGCCCCTGGAGCTGGTCCTGCACGCGGCGTCCGCGCCGTTGGGGTTGGGGGATGGAAGCCCCGAGCGTCCCGACTGGTCGGAGGGGCGGGGGCGCTTCCACCTCTACCGTTACGCCCCGTCCTCCGAGCGGCGGGCGATGCTGCGGCTGTCGCGACTGACGGACGTGGAGGCGGAGCGGCTGTGGCGACGGCGCGCGGTGGTGCACGCGGTGGTGCAGCGGTGGGACGACGCGCTCGGGTGGAGTCGCGACGCGCAATGGCGGCGCCTCTCGGGTTGGATGAACCCGTTCGAGCGTCCCCTCGTCTGGAAGGAGCAGGCTCGCCTCCATTATGCCGGTGCCTTCAGCCGCGCATTGGGCGCGCGGAGCGCGTCGCTCGACCTCGTCACCTTCGCGGAGGAGCTGCTCGTCCCCGTGGAGTCGCTGCGCGAGGACGCGTTGAACGTCGATGACCGCGTGAGGTGTCAGGAGTTCTCCAAGGCCGGTGCGTTCGCGCGATTGGTGGAGGACTCGGGCCTGGGGGCCTTGGCGTGGCGCGGAGCGTGTCCGGCCTTCGATGCCTGGGCGGAGCTGGACCTGCTCTCCCACTTCGAGGTGTTGCTGGTGGCCGCGACCGGGCGCCAGCCGGAGTCCCTCTTCGGCCACCTGTTGCTGAAGCCCGTCTGGCGCGAGGGCGCGCGGGTGCGTGGGCCGACGTTCGAGCGCGTGGTGCAGCTCGTGGCCCTCACGGGCATGGAGCCCCGGGGGCTGGGGTACGTGGTGAAGGGGATGACGGGCGGCTACGACACCGTCTTCCTCACCGGGACGATGGGAGACCTCGCGCACGAGGCGCTGGAGCTGGAGCAGCGCACCATCCGTCGTTTCCACCTCCGGCTGACGCGAGGCGAGGAGGCGCGGATGCTGGAGCGGGTGTGGGAGCTCGAGCGTCGCGGGTACATGGGCTACTACTTCTTCACGGACAACTGCGCGAGCGCGCTCCTGTTCCTCCTCAATGGTGTGCTGGAGCAGGGCCGCGAGGTCCGAGCCCCCGGGACGTTGTGGGTGCTGCCCACCGCCACGCTCGACGTGTTGGCGCGCGTGGAGGTGCTCGGCAAGGACGGTCGCGCGGGGCCGTTGCTGGCGCTCGTGCCAGATGCCTTCGAGTCGACGGGGGACCGCGCGGTGCGCGCGAGCGTGTCGAGGGACGCGGCGCTGGATGGGCTCGTGGGGAAGGTGGATGAGACAGGGCTCGCGAGGCTGAGACGCCTGGACGAGCGACTCCAGTCACCCGAGCCCGAGGCGCGGCGCGCGGCCTATCTCGAGTTGCCAGCGCTCGTGCGCGGGGTGCTCGGTTCGTCGACGGGGGCCGCTCGGCGTTCCGTGCGTGAGCTGCTGCACGCGTATGTGGCGCACGCGGTGCGGGTGGAGCGCGCGGCGGTGGACCGCGCCGAGGGAGAGCGGCTGCGCATCGATCGCACCCGGCTGCTCTCCGTGAATGCACCGGTGGAGGGCTCCGCCGCGGCGGGCCTGCGTGAACGTCAGCGCGTCTTCGAGCGGGAGGACGCGCTCCAGCGGAAGCTGGCGGTGTTGGACCGGACCACCGTGTTCCAGGACGCGTTGGCCACCGCCCCCAGACGTCTGCCCACGCCCCAGGAGTTGAAGGCCCTCGTCCGGGCCGAGCGCACCGAGGCGGCCTTCGCCGCCGCGACCGACGCACAGGGCGAGCTGAACGACGGCGTGTTGTCGGAGGTGGACCCGATGGCCTTCCTGGGGGAGGACCATCGACGCAAGGTGGCGGCGGAGTCCGCATGGGCCGCGTCGGCGCTTCGGGACTCCGGCGCGGGGCGCACCGTGGTGAGCGTGGGCATGGACTTCCCCGACGTGGGGGGGCCCAGGCCCGTGGTCAGCGTGCGGACGGCGGGCATGGCGGAGGCGCTGGGCGACGCGAGGCTGCACGGCTTCCAGCCGAGCAGCGAGCTGCGGGTCCTGGATGGTGAGCTGTCGGTGGAGCCGCGTTGGGGCATGCCCCGGTTGGTGTCCACCGACATGACGCTGCTGGGCTACCGCACGTTGCAGCGCGAACTGCCCCGCTTTCGCGAGTCGGTCTGGGATTCGCTGGGCTGGGGCGCGGAGGCGCGGGTGGCCTCGGATGCCTCGCGGCCTCTGCCCTATCGGGCCACGGTGCAGGCGGAGGCGTTGGTGGTGGTGGACGAGGCGGAGCGCTTCTCCCGCTTCACCGCGCTGGGCATCGGTGGTCTGGCGCGCATGCACTGGAGCGAGGGCATGCTGGCCCCTGCGGCGGGGCCCCGCTTCTCACTGGTGCATCGGTCGGGGCTGCCGGGTTCTGGGGCCAATGCGGTGCGCGTCGAGGCGGCCTATGCCCCCACCTGGCGCATGGGGGATTCGCGCTTCGTCCACGAGGCGGGGGCCTCGCTCCAGGTGGAGTGGTGGCTGGGCCGCGCCGGGCCCTTCGGTGTGTTGCTCACTCCTCGCGCACAACTGCGCTGGGAGGGGACACTGTCTCCACCCGCTCGACACGAGTCACCGTCTCGGTCCTCATGGTGGGATGGAACCGTGGACCGCCGGCTGGCAGTAGGTCTCGAGGTCCGGTGAAGTACTCGGACGTGATGGGCCGGCTGGCGGCCCCCGTCGCCGCGCCGACGAGGACGCTGATGAAGTGCAGCACCGCCCAGACCCAGAAACCGAGGCCGGAGTAGATGCGCAGCGAGTTGTTGCCGGCGAGGAAGGTCGCGAGGGCGATGATGAGCGGCACGCCCACGCCACACACGACCGCCGCGGAGAGGGCCCGCTTCATCCGGCCCGCGTGGTATCCGCCGAGGGCGCCCGCGAACAGCCCGTTGAAGAGGGGCGCGAAGAAGAGCGGGAGGCTGGTGATGAACATCACCGCCACGCTGACGAGGAAGCGCTTGTGGCGAAGCTGGAAGTTCTCGTCCCGCATCCCGATACCGGGTGGCAGCTCCTCGTAGCGGTAGTCGCGACGGACGTCCCGGACGTAAGGGGGCGTCGCGGACTTCCTGTCGGTGCGAATCATCTCGACCATGACTCCAGGCCTCCCTGGGGGACGAAGTTCCCCGGTTGTTTCTCAGGTGGCATCGGCGGTGGAGATGCGGAAGGGCCGCCGTCCGCCTCGGAAGCCGGGCCTGCTTGCGGCCCCCCGACTCCTTCCCCTGGATTCTCGGGAATGCAGGGCACGAGGCGTCGTGGCGGGCTTGGCGGGAGGGTGACTGCGGCTATGCTGCGCGGCCCGTTGTCCCCTTCACGTCCATCTGGAATCGCCATGAGCCTCCGTCGAGCCCTGCTGACCTCCGCCCTCGTTGCCTCCTCCCTGCTCTCCGCCTGTGCGCTGCGCCCGACCTACCAGCAGGTCGTGCAGGCGCCCGGCTCCGACAGCGTCACCGCGGGCCAGACGGTGGTGCTGCGCGTGGTGGACGGCGCCGGCAAGCCCGTCGAGGGCGCCCGCGTCCTCGCTGGTGAGGGCCGCACGCGCCTGTCCGCGACCAGCGACGCGGAGGGCATCGTGAAGGTCGAGGTCTCCGGCACGTTGCTGAAGGAGAACCCGCTGGTCGAGGTCATCAACCCGCGCGGTGTGACGTCCTACCGCATCGTGCCGGTCCCCACCGTCGAGGCCCCTGTCGCGCCCGAGACGCCGGCGGCTCCCGAGACCGAGCCGAGCGCTCCGCAGACGCCCGCCGCTCCGGAGGCGCCTTCCTCCGCGACCCCGCCCGCCCCGGCGACCTGAGTCGCTTCCCGGTCCTCCACGCGAGCCCTGCTGTCGCCTCGCGTGGAGTCTCCTCACGGAGTCGCGGTCCGCGCGGAGCGGGCGAAAATCGTCCCCGCGTGACCCGGATGTCCACGCACGTGAACAGCGTCGCCTCCGAGGGGACTCGAGTTCCCTCGTGAAGGGGGATTCACCGCTCGCCATGACGAGGGCGTTGCGCCTCCAGGTTCCCCGGGAGTGCCGCGCGTCGTCGTGAGCGGCCTCCCAACGCGCGAAGCGGTCTCACGCGCGGACCCTGCGTGTGCGCTCGGGCGACGAGTGGCTGATGCGCGCTCGAAGCCCGAGCAAGCCCTGGTATCAGGCGGGCGCTCCAGGAGACGCCTCCACGGAGCCACGGGCTTGCCTGTCTTCGCCCGTATGCACTCCTTGAACGTGAGCGGCCTGTGAAGGCGCGGGATGGGCGCCACCGCTTCCTCCCCCACCTGGAGGGCGGGCGCGGTACATCTCGTGAGCGGGACGTCCTCGGACGGGGGAGTGGAGAAGGGCATGTCGAAGGCATTCACGAAGGAGGACTCGGGCGGGGACGACGTGGTGGTGCCGCCGCGCCCCCGGTCCGAGTCCGGCGAGAAGCGCTACATCACCCCCGACGGATACCGCGCGCTGCAGGAGGAGCTGTCGGCGTTGCAGGGGCCGGATGGTGGGGCGGAGGGGCTCACGCCCCTGGAGGCCGGCGTGCGCCGCAAGGAGCGCGAGCGTCGGGTGCAGCAGCTCGCGGCGACCTTGGAGGAGGTCCGCGTGGTGGAGCCGGACGGCTCGCGGGCCGGGCGCGTGTTCTTCGGCGCCTGGGTGGTGTTGGAGGACGAGGACGGTGCGCGGACGCGCTACCGCATCGTCGGCCCTGACGAGGCGGACGTGAAGTCGGGGCGGCTGAGCGTGGAGTCCCCCCTGGCGCGGGCGCTGCTCGGCAAGGAGGTGGGGGACGCCGTGCTGGTGGAGCGTCCCCGGGGCGCCGTCGAATACACCGTGGAGGCGGTGGACTACACGGCGCGGTGAGTCGCGTGCATTTGCGGGCCCCGTGCGACGCGGATGGTTATCGTGCCACCCCGTCTCCCACACCCCGCTGTGTCCGTCGGAGCTCCCCCATGAGAAGCGTCCTCGCCGTCCTCGTCGCGGCGCCCTCGCTGGCCCTCGCCCAACCCACGGGCTTCGAGAAGGTGCAGGTGACGAGCACCCCCGTCGCCGGCAACGTGCACCTGCTGATGGGCGCGGGCGGCAACATCGCCGTGTCGGTGGGCCCGGACGGCCTGCTCATCGTCGATGACCAGTTCGAGCCGCTGGCGCCGAAGATCCACAAGGCGCTCGACAAGCTGAGCAAGGCGAAGATCTCCTACGTGCTCAACACGCACTGGCATCCCGACCACACCGGCGGCAACGCGGTGTTCGGGCGCGAGGGCCGCATCGTCGCGCAGCGCGAGGTGCGGACGCGGCTCGTCGCGGGTCGGAACGACGGACCGGGTGGGACCATCGCCCCCGCGAAGAAGGAGGCGCTGCCGGTCATCACCTACGACACGGGCATGTCGCTGTACTTCAACGGCGAGGAGGTTCGCCTCACGCACCTGCCCGCGGGCCACACGGACGGCGACACCCTGGTCTACTTCACGAGCTCCAACGTGATGCACACCGGTGACCAGTTCGTCCTGGACGCGTTCCCCTTCATCGACGTGGGCAGCGGTGGCTCGCTGGACGGCTACGTCCGCAACGTGGAGCAGGTGCTCCAGACGCTGCCGCCGAACGTGAAGATCATCCCCGGCCACGGCGCGCTGACGGACCGCGCGGGCCTGGAGCGCTTCGTGGCGATGCTGCGCGAGACGGTGTCGCTCGTGCGCACCCGGCGTGACGCGGGCAAGACGCTGGAGCAGGTGAAGGCCGAGGGCCTGCCGGAGAAGTACAAGTCCTACGGAGAGGGCTTCATCAAGCAGGACGTCTGGCTGGAGTCGGTGTACCGCGGCCTGGAGAAGGGCGCGGCGAAGGCCACCGACGGCAAGTAGCGCTCAGCGCTTCGTGGCGATGACCGTCGCCAGCGGCGTGAAGGGTGGGGGGAGGATGCCGTCGCGCACCTCGACGGTGAGGCCCTCCGCCTCCAGCAGCGCCCGGGCCCGGGGCACCAGGAACGTCAGGTAGTACATGACGAAGGGCGGCTTCCACAGCGCGTTGCGCACGCGCATGGCGGCGTTGAAGCCCCTGGCCATCCAGAGACCCGGATGAAGCAGGGAGGGCGGGTGGCCGGTGACGAAGAGGAACCGACCGCCGGGCCGCAGCGCCCGAGCGATGCCTCGCACCAGTCGGGGCTCGTCCTCCTCGAGGATGTGGCCGAACGCGCCGAAGCTGGTGACGACGTCGAACGCCGCGTCGTAGGGCAGGTCCAGCGCGTCGCCCCGGGCGAACTCCAGCGCCGCGGTGCCGGGCGCGCCGGACAGCCGCCGCTCCGCCTCCTCCAGCATGCCCTGGCTCAGGTCGAAGCCGACGACGCGCTCGCGGGCGAGCGGGCGCAGCATGCGCATCGCGGCGCCGGTGCCGCAGCACACGTCGAGCGCGTCGCGCACGCTGCCCGGTGGCCCCAGGGCCTCGACGGCGGCCTGGAGCACCGGGTCCGGCGTGCGGAACGGCGTGTAGTCGAACTTGGGGGCGAGCAGGTCGTAGCCTCTCTCGACGGACGAGAAGGCCTGCTCGGCCAGCTCCAGCAGGGTGGGCCCTTGGCGGTGGAACATGGTGCTCCCCGGTGTACCGCATCCCGGGGAGGAAGGGGCTACGCCCGCTTCTCGCTGTCCAGGTGCGCCATGGCGGCCTGGGGGTATCGCTCGCCCGCGGCGGCGCCGGCTGGCACGGCCTGTTCGATGGCTTGCAGATCCGCGGCGGTGAAGGCGACCTCGGCGGCCCCGAGCGCCTCGGTGAGCCGCTTGCGCGAGCGCGCGCCGACGAGCGTGACGATGTCGTCTCCTCGCGACATCACCCAGGCGATGGCCGCCTGCGCGACCTCGATGCCGCGCGCCCGCGCCACCTCGCGCAGCGCCTCCACGAGCGCGAGGTTGTGCTGGAGGTTGTCGCCCTGGAAGCGGGGGCTGTTGACGCGGAAGTCCCTCGAGGTCAGCTCCCGCCGCGGGTTCCAGTGGCCCGACAGCAGGCCTCGTGACAGCACGCCGTACGCCGTCACGCCGATACCCAGCTCACGCGCGGTGGGGAGGATGTCCGCCTCGATGCCGCGCGACAGCAGCGAGTACTCGATCTGGAGGTCGCAGACCGGGTGCACGGCGGCGGCGCGGCGCAGCGTGCTGGCGCCCACCTCCGACAGGCCGACGTGGCGCACGTAACCCGCCTTCACCAGGTCCGCGAGCGTGCCCATGACCTCCTCGACCGGTGTCTCGCCCGCGATGCGCGCCGGACGGTAGATGTCGATGTAGTCCGTGCCCAGTCGCTTCAGGCTGTACGCCAGGAAGTTCTTCACCGCCTGCGGGCGCAGGTCCACCGGACCGAAGTTGCCGGCCGGGTCGCGCATCGCGCCGAACTTCACCGACAACACGACCTTCTCGCGGTTGCGGCCCCGCAGGGCCTCGCGGATGAGCAGCTCGTTGTGGCCGGAGCCGTAGAAGTCCCCGGTGTCGATGAGGGTGATGCCCGCGTCGAGCGCCGCGTGAATCGTGGCGATGCTCTCCGCCTCGTCCGCCGGGCCATAGAAGTCGGACATGCCCATGGCCCCGAGGCCGAGGGCGGAGACGGTGGGGCCCGTGCGGCCGAGCCGACGGGTGGTCATCTGGGTCGTCATGGCGCTGCTCCTTGAAGGAAGAACCTGGGTGCGACATCCCGCTCCCGCCGCTCCAGCGCCGCTGGCTGGCCGCTGGAACACCGTGCGCGGTGAGCCAGATGTATTGTTCGGCGCACGGGCGATAAACTGCGCCGCATGGAATGGGCTGGTCGGAATTTCCGACCAATCCGGGCAGGGAGGCGAGCGCGATGGACAGGTTTCGGGCGATGGAGCTCTTCCTCCGGGTGGTCGAGACGGGCTCCTTCACCGCCGCGGCCCAGGCGCTGCGGATGCCGCGCACCAGCGCGACGACCGAGCTGCAGGCGCTGGAGGCGCATCTCGGTGTGCGGCTGCTCCACCGCACCACGCGGCGCGTGTCGCTCACCACCGACGGCGCGCTCTACTACGAGGAGGTCCGCCGCCTGCTGAAGGACCTGGCGGAGGTGGAGTCGGGGCTGGGGCACTCCGCCGCGAGCGCGCGCGGCCGCATCCGGGTGGATGTCCCCGCGGCGGCCGGGCGCCACCTCATCGCACCGGCCCTGCCCGGGTTCTTCGCGCGCCACCCCGACATCGTCCTGGAACTGGGCTCCAGCGACCGCCCGGTGGACCTGGTGGCGGAGGGCGTGGACTGCGTGGTGCGCGGCGGCGACGTGCACGACGAGTCGCTCGTGGGCCGCCGGTTGGCGCACCTGCCGGTGGTGACGTGCGCCGCGCCGAGCTACCTCGCCGCGCGGGGCACGCCGCGCACGCCCCACGAACTCGAGGGCCATGTCTTCGTGAACTACTTCTCCTCGCGCACCGGCCGCGTGTTCGAGGTCGACTGGCGCCCACCGGGCAGCGGACCGGACGCGCAGCCCGTGGTGCGGATGGCGCGTCACCTCGTCGCCGCGAACGACTCCGACACGTGGATCGCGCTCGCCATCGCCGGGTTGGGCATCCTCCAGACGCCGTGCTCCGCGGACGTGCGCGCGCGCCTCCAGCGCGGCGAGCTGCGCCTCCTCATGCCCGGCTGGCACAGTGAGCCGCTCCCCTCCAGCATCCTCTACCCCGCCTCCCGCCACCTGCCCGCGCGCGTCCGCCTCTTCATCGAGTGGCTCACCGCGCTCTACGTGGACGAGGCCCGGACCGCCGAGCGCTTCGTCGCCGAGGCGGAGGCCCGCGCCCTGTCCGGGGGGATGTAGGACCTACATCGGAGCCATGCCTCATCTCCGAGGGATTGAATGTTCCGGAGGGACCCCCGTCAGAAGGTTCAACACGGACGACGGAGGTTGAAGGACATGGCTTTCAAGACTGCGATCGCGACCCTGGTTCTCGGCACGATGTTCTTCGGCTCCACGGCGGCCCAGGCGGCGGACGGCAGCGTGCGCGACTGGGCGGGGCAGCAGGCCCGCCGCGACGACCGCCGCGACGATCGCCGGGATGACCGCCGCGACAACCACCGCGACTACTACGAGGCCCACGTCCACTCGCGCGACTGCCACCACGCTCCCGCGCCGCGTCCTCCGCCGCGCGCCCAGGGGCGCTACGAGATGCAGACGGTGAATCGCTGGGTCGAGGGCCGCTACGAGCGGGTGTGGGTGCCCGAGGTCTGCACGGAGCAGCGTCGGGGCCGCCATGGCCGGGTGACGCACTGCACGGAGGGCCGCTTCGAGCAGCGCTGGGTGCCGGGCCGGTACGAGCAGACCACGGAGTGGGTCTGGGTGTCGCACGAGCGCAACGACTGGCGCCCGGTCTACCGCACGGCCAGCTACCACCCGTAGTCGACGGGGATTGAAGGAATCGTTCCGGGGGGAACGGGAAGAAGCGAGGGGCGGTGCCGGGATACGGGGGTATCCGGCATCGCCCTTCGTGTTTCTCAGTCCGCCGGTGCCTTTCGCGGCGCGGCCTGTTAGTCAGTGCGCCGCATGGGCACCGCATTCATCACGGGGGCCGGCATCCGCGTGGGCAGCGCGGTGGCTCGGGCTCTCGCTCATGCCGGGTATGACCTGGCGCTCCACGCGAATCGCTCCATCGTCCCGCTCGAGGCGCTCGCCGAGGAGCTGCGGGCCCTGGGCCGCCGCGTCACCCTCCACGCCGCCGACCTGGGTCAGCCCGACGCCGTGGAGCTCCTGGCCGCCCGGGTGCGCGAGGCCTGGCCCGCGCTCGACGTCGTGGTGCACAACGCCGCCCTCTACGAGCGCGTCGACTTCGCCGCCATCACCCGCGCGCAGTACCACACGATGCTCGCGGTGAACCTGGACGCGCCGTTCTTCCTCACCCAGGCGCTGCTCCCCGCGCTGCACGCCGGCAAGGACCCGCTGGTGGTGCACATCACCGACATCGGCGGCGAGCGGCCGGTGAGCCACTACGCGCACTATTCGGTGAGCAAGGCGGGGCTGCTCATGCTGACGCGGGCGCTCGCGGTGGAGCTGGCGCCGCGCGTGCGCGTCAACGCCGTCTCGCCCGGCGTGGCCGCCTTCCCGGAGAGCTTCGACGAGGCCGCGCGGGAGGAGGTGCTCCGCCGCGTGCCCATGGGCCGCTCGGGCACGGTGGAGGACATCGCGCGCACGGTCGTCTTCCTCGCGCGCGAGGCGCCCTACATCACCGGCCAGGTCATCGCCGTCGACGGCGGCAGGAGTGTGCAGCTATGAGCGCGGAGCAGGCGTTCCAGCCCCCCAACGTCACCGATGCCCACGGCCGTCCGCTGGACATCATCGAGCTGCGCGGCCTCACCGTCGACTGTGTCGTGGGCATCTACAACCGCGAGCGCGTGACGGCCCAGCCCCTGCGCCTGGACGTGGCGCTCTTCCTCGACACGCGCAGCGCGGCGACGGGCGGGCGGCTGGCGAACACCGTGAACTATGGCCGGCTGACGGGCGAGCTGCGCTTCCTCCTGGAGGCCTGTCGCTTCGAGCTGCTGGAGTCCTCCGTCGAGGCGGTGAGCCGCTACCTGCTGGCGCCGCCCACGGGGGATGCGCCGCGCGCGCAGGTGCTCGCGGCCACGGTGCGCGTCATCAAGCCGCTGGCGCTCGGTGGCGTGGCGACGCCGTCGCTCCAGGTGCACCGCACCGCGGAGGAGATGGTGTACGCGAGCGAGGAGCGGTCCTTCGGCAGGGTGGAGGCCATCCACGAGGGCGCGGGTTACGGCATCTACCGCCTGCGCGTGAAGCCCGGCGGCGGCGTCCCCGCGCGGGCGAACCCCCGCATAGAGGAGAGCGAGCTGGTGCTCGGGCCCGGGCTGTTGTCCCAGGGGCGACCGGTCGAACGCGGCATGGCCTTCCACTGGCCCCGGGGCTTCCCGCACCGCTACGACAACCCGTCCTCGACGGAGCAGACGGTGCTGTGCGTGTACCGGCCGCGCTACCTGCCCCTGGAGTCGGACGCCCTCTCCGACGAGCCGCCCGTGACGCCGCTGGAGCCCGTGGCGGGGACCTCGTACTACCCGCACGACGAGCCCGCGGCGCCGGGACTTCACGCCGAGCGTCACCTCTGAGGGCGGGCGGGAGCCCGGGCCCCACCCGGCTCGTCCGGTGGGGCCGGGGGCTACTGCTGGACGAGGCAGGCGCGGTATGACGCGGGCTCGGCTCACAAGGAAGAAGACAGGATGAACCTCGACAGGCGGATGCAGCTCTTCGTGGTGCTGGCGGCGGTGTTCGTCACCTCGCTCGTCGTCGGAGACCTCATCGGGGTGAAGCTCTTCGAGGCGCACCTCGGTCCCGTCGTGGCCGTGATGTCCATCGGGATGCTGCCCTTCCCGGTGACGTTCCTGCTGACGGACATCCTCAACGAGTTCTACGGCAAGAAGGCCGCTCGCTACGTCACCTGGGTGGGCTTCTTCATGGCCATCTTCGCGTACGGGGTGATCGCCATCGCCGTGCAGGTGCCGTGGGCGCCGCTGACGCGCGCGCCGGACTTCAAGGGCACCGTGGAGAGCGCGTTCAACAACGTCTTCTCCGGCTCGCAGCGCATCCTGGTGGCGTCGATGGCGGCCTACCTCGTGGGCCAGTTCGCGGACATCGCCATCTTCAACCTGCTCAAGCGCGTCACGAACAACCGGCTCCTGTGGCTGCGCGCCACGGGCTCCACGCTGGTGTCGCAGCTCATCGACACGACGGTGGTGCAGTTCGTCGCGTGGTCGGGTGTGCTGCCCACGGCCACCATCTTCAGCATCATCTACACGTCGTACTTCGTGAAGCTGTTGATCGCCGTGGGCCTGACGCCGTTCATCTACCTGGGCCACGGCTTCGTGGAGCGCAAGCTGGGCATCAAGCCCGTGGTGCTGGGCGCGGACGGAGAGCCGCTCCCGGAGTCCCCGGAGCCCGTCCCCGTCCCCGTCGCGTCGAACACGCTGTGAGGTTCACGGCACCCAGCGCTGCAGGAACAGGTCCGAATCATCCGCGGTGAAGTCTCCGCCGCTCGCGAAACTGTGCGTGCCGCGGAAGCTCCCCACGCCCACCACGTCGCCGCCGGAGACGAAGGTGAGGTCCGTCAACGACGGGGAGGCCGCGCACGGCTCCGCGACGTGCGCCTGATGCCACAGGGGCTCGCCCCGGGGCGACAGCCGCGTCAGCTCCGCGCCGCACGTGCCGCGCCAGAGCACCGCGCCACCACCCTCCGGGTCTGGCGCCACGCGCGCTTCGAGCGAACCCTCGAGGCCACCGCTGTCCGCCACGTGGCTCCAGAGCGGCCGCCCGGCGGCATCCGCCGCGAGCACGAAGGCCGTGCGCGGGCAGACGTCGTCCACGCAGGTGGGGGACAGCACGGCGCCTCCCCAGTGGAGCGGGGCGCCGAGGTCGCCGGTGAGCAGCATGCCTCCGTCGTGGGTGAACGCCACCTGGGTGAAGACGGGCGCGTCCGGCCCCACCTCCAGCTCCCAGTAGATTTCCCCCACGGGGGACACGCGCGCGATGAAGCCGATGCTCTCGAAGGGGGTGACGGGACGGCGCCCGGCCAGCACCGCGCCTCCGTCCGAGTCCAGCGCGACGGCGGACGCGGAGGTCATCGCCGGAATCTCCTGGGACCAGCGCGCGGCGCCTCGGGGGTCGTAGCGCGTGACGAGCCGTCCGTGGGCCACCAGGACCTCGCCGTCCACGTCCGGCGTCACCGCCTTCACCGCGCCCGTGGCGCGCGCCCACAGCGGCGTGCCGTCGTCGGCCAGCTTCGCGATGAAGTGGCTGTCGGTGACCAGGCTCTCTCCCAACCTCAAGCGACCCTCGACCCTGCCCCCGAGGAAGAGCTCACCCGTGGGGCCCACGGCCAACCAGGTGCCGTGCGCGCTGGCCACCGTGGACTCCGAGGGCTCGGGGACGAACCGCCGCGCCCACACCACCTGTCCCTCCGCGCCGTGGTGGGTGAGGGTGAGCACCCGGTCCCCCGCGTCGGACGCGGAGGTCCCCTCCTCCGTGGGCGTGGAGCTCCCGAGGACGACGACACCGCCCAGGCCGTCGGAGGCCACCGCGATGGCGTCCTGTCCGCCCGCCGTCCGGGTGTGCACCGTCCAGCGGGTGTCTCCGGGGCGGGGCTTCGGTGGGGTGGGGGGCTCGGGTTCGGGAGGGGGCTCCTCCTCGACGGGGGGCTCCGGCGGGGAGGCGTCACCGCCACCACAGCCGAGCACCAGACCCGCGCAGAGCGTCAGCGTCGCCGTGCCTTGCCACCACCGTCTCATGTCGACTCCCCGAGATGAAGTCCGCCCTCCGGCCGGACGCCAAGCTGGGGTGCCCGGCGCTCCGAGGCAAGGTGGGCGTCGGGGAGTGAACGCTCTCAGCCCGCATCGGCGCGCGAGGTGAGGCCGGTGAGCTCACACCAGCGCGCGACGGTGAGTGCCGTGTAGTCGACGGAGGGCAGGCCATAGGCGCCCAGCGAGAAGCCGTCGTTCCACTCCACCAGCGCCGTCTCTCCCGTGTCGAGCACGCCGAAGTCGAGCGCGTAGCCCGCCGTCGCCTCGCCGGAGGACTCCAGTCGTCGCACGGCGTCCTCGACGAGGGCCGGGTCCACGGACACGGTGGGGTCGCCCGCGTAGTGGCGCAGCCCCACCAGGGCGCCCCGCACGACGAAGGCGCGGGACTCACTGCGGAAGCGCACCACCGTCGAGCAGAGCAGCGGTGTGCTCGCCCCGGCCCGCTCCAGGTACAGCAGGTCGTCCGCGTCCTGGAACACGTGGCCGGTGAAGCGCTTGCGACGTCCCAGCGGCTTGGCGAACACCGGGGCGCTCGCGGTGTCGAGCAGGTCGGCCGTGAGCTGCCGCACCGTGCTCCGCCACAGGCGCCGGTGGAGGAGGGACTGGAGGCTCGCGGGGTAGTCGTTCGTCGGCGGTGGCTCGAGGCCGAGCTGCTTCAAGGCCCCCAGCACGGAGGGGACGTGACCCGCGACGAGCGTGTCGGGGGCCAGGGGGAGTTGGCGTCGCTCCAGGCGCTTGGGGGTGAAGCACTCGGTGGGGATGCCCAGTTCATGCAGCCCCTCCAGCAGTTGACGCATCTCGGGCTCCATCCGCCCGTGACCTTCCTCCTGGATGAAGGCCCGCTGGAGCATGCCCGTCCTCGTCACCTCATGCGCCCGGGCGCGTGAGCGGCGCGAGGATGTCGCGCCAGTGGGGATAGAGGGAGAAGTGCCCGCCGCCCGGGAGGAAGTGGGGCACCGTGCGGGGGATGCGCGCCGCGAGATACCGCCCCATCTGCGGCGGGACGATGCTGTCGCCCTCCCAGTACCAGAGGTCCACCTCCTGGCGAATCTCCTCCAGGGGGACCTCCCACGGGGACGCGAGGATGTGGGCCTCGCGTCGCATGCCGGCCACGCCTCGCCGGGTGGCCTCGCGTCGCCAGCCGTGCACCTGCGCGGCGATGAGGGGATCCGCCAGCACCTCGCGGTCCGCCGGGGACGAGTGCGAGATGAGCCCCGCGAGCGCCCGCTCGGGGTTGGCGCGCACCTGCCGGTCGTGCATCGCCATCAACGGGTGGAGCAGCCACTCGGGCCAGGCGGCGAGCGAGTAGGCGTTGCGGTACTCGCGGTTGACGCCCTCCATCGCCCCCGGGCGCTTGAGCGGAGAGGCGCCGGAGACGATGGCCACGCGGGTGATGCGCTCGCCCAGCCGCCACGCGGACGCGGCGACGTACGGGCCACCTGCGGACACGCCGAAGAGGGCGAAGCGGCCCACCTTCAGCGCGTCGGCCAACTGCTCCAGGTCGCCCGGGAAGTCGAGCAGCGTGCGCCCGGGCTGGTAGTCCGACAGGCCATAGCCGGGCCGGTCCGGGATGATGAGGCGCACGCCCAGCGCATGGGCGATGCGGTCGTCCGGGTGGCGCATGTAGCGCGAGCCGGGGTTGCCGTGGATGAAGAAGACCGGGAGGCCGTCGAGGTCACCGGCCTCGACATACGCCAGGCGGCGGCCGTCGCGCAGGCGCACGTGGCTCTCGCGAACCCGCACGCCCGTGCCGGAGGAAGCGTCGTTGCTGGAGGAGGGAATCATGGCTCCATCGACTGGGAGCGCGCGGCGATCCACGCGGAGATGGAGGGCCACACGAGCGTGGGGCCCTTGCTGGAGGCGGACAGGCCGATGTGGCCCACGGGATAGCGCCGCGTCTCCTTGTCCTTGGAGGCGACGAGCCCGAGCAACGGCTCGCTCATGGCGGGGAAGGCGATGGTGTCCTGCTCGGCGATGACGTTGAGCAGGGCGGCCTGGATGCGCCGCAGGTCGATGGGGTCGCCGCCCACCTTCATTCGGCCCTGGTGGAAGAGGTTCTGCTGGTAGCAGTCCTTGATGTACTGGCGATACACCTCGCCGGGGAACGGCACGGGGTCGGAGCCCCAGCGCTCCATGGCGAGGAAGGTGGAGACGAAGTCCGGGTCGTCGATGCGCCGGCACACCTCCAGCCAGCGCGTGAGGCGCTGCACGGGCGCGGCCATGAGGAAGCCGCTCTCCAGCACGGGCGTGGGCACGTTGCCGTAGGCGTCCACCAGCGAGTCCACGTCGAAGTGGCTGGACGACGTCCACAGCGTGTAGAGCCCGCCCTTGCTGAAGTCGACCGGCGTGGCCTGGGCCACCAGGTTGCGCACGCCCTCCGGATAGAGCGACGTGTAGGCCAGCGCCATGGTGCCGCCCATGCAGTAGCCGTAGAGCGTCAGGTCGCGGCTCTTGCTCACGCGCAGCGTCCAGCGCACCGCCGTCTGGATGAGCCCGCCGAGCAGGTCCGACCAGGTGAGCCGCTCCTCCTCCTGGCCCGGGATTCCCCAGTCGATGGCGTAGACGTCGAAGCCGTCGCGCGTGAGGTGCTCGATGAGGCTGCGGCCGGGCTGGAAGTCGAGGATGTACCAGCGGTTGATGAGCGAATAGACGAACAGGATGGGCGTGCGGTGGCGGCGGCGCGGCGCGGCGTAGCGCAAGAGGCGCATGCTGCCGCGCGTGTACACCACCGTGTGGGGCGTGGCGCTGATGGGGGGCTCGCGCACGCCCGCGGCCCGTTCGATGAAGGGCTTGAGGTAGGGGTACGGATTGAAGGGGCGGCTCTTGAAGGCGTGGGCGACGGCCCGGGTGAGCTCGACCTGTCCCGTGACGAAGGAGCGCAGCCGCTGCGTGGTGGACGCGGTCATGTCGGGTCGCTGGACTTGGGGGTCGTGTCGGCAGGCGCGGAGGCGTGCTCGGCGGCTTCCTGCTTGTGGAGCAGGTCCACCACCACCTCCAGTTGGGAGCCGAGCGCCTCGACCTGGTCGTTCACGCGGCGCAACTGGTCCTGGAGCAGCTCCACCTCGGAGGCGGTGGGCAGTCGCAGCGAGCGCAGGGCGCCCTCCACGAAGCTGTTGCGCCGGATGCGGGCATTGAAGCCCTGGCGCATGAGGGTGCCGCTGGCGCGCAGGTACGTGGGGCTCTCGGTGACGCGGGCGAGGGCGCGCGTGAGGCCCTGCTCGGCGCGGGTGAAGAGGCGACCCGAGCGGGTGTCCGGGTGGGTGAGGTGGCCCAGGGCTTTCAGCCCCCGGACGAGGAGCCCCTTGGGGTGTGGCGGGCGATCCGAGTCACTCATGCCGCCCAGGTTAGCCCAAGGCGCGCCGGGGACGCAGGGGTCAGCGCCCCCAAAGTGAATGGAGGTTCATGTTTTTGACCTCGAAGGGCTCGGCACGTACCTGTGCGTCACCCGTGTACGACCCCAGCCGTTCCCACGTCCCGTCACGAAGCGCGAAGACCTCCAGCGTCTGGATACGTGGGTCCACGAACCAGAGGTGCTTCACACCCTCCCGGGCGTAGACCTCCATCTTCCGTCCGTGGTCGCGCACCTCGGTCGACGGTGACAGCACCTCGCAGACCCAGTCCGGGGGGAGGGTGAGGGCCGCATCCCGAGGCAGCGCCGGCATGTGTTCCCGTCGCCACCCCGCCAGGTCCGGGACGAGGATGTCTCCCCGCGTCAGATACAGTTCTGGCTCGTCCAGGATGATCCAGCCCCCGAGCCCCTCGCTGCCCAGGTCGAACGGGCCGAGGAGCACCCCCAGCCTCGTGGCCGGAGCGGACATGGGGAAGCGCGGGTTGGGGGCTGATGTGAAGCTCGCCATCGATGATTTCCGCGTGGACGTGCTCCGGAAGCCGCTCGAACTCCTCACGGACGCTCGGCGGTCGCGGTGGCTTGTCGCTCATGGCGCTCCCTGCACTCCGCTCGTCCTGCCCTCGCTCGCCACGCCCGTCGCCCTGCGCCTGGAGGTTCTCGTTCATCCGTGCAGGATGCACCATACCTCTGACATCCTGGGGACAGGCAACGACCTGTGAGGTGACGAGGCGCGGAGGCGGACTCCGAAACGAAGTCCGCCCGCGTTGCGTCTCAGCCCTGTCGCTTCACCGGGAGCGGCCCGAAGGACTGCGAGACCGGCATCAGCGACATGACGTTGATGTTCACGTGCGCGGGGCGCGTCGCGACCCAGTGGACCGCGTCCGCGATGTCCTCGGGCGTGAGCGCCTGCGTGTTCGCGTACACCGACGCGGCGCGCGCGTCGTCGCCCCGGAAGCGGATGTTGGAGAACTCCGTCCCACCCACCAGCCCCGGCTCGATGTCCGTGACGCGCACGGCCGTGCCCAGCAGGTCCGCGCGCAGGTTGAGGCTGAACTGCTGCACGAACGCCTTCGTGGCGCCGTACACGTTGCCTCCCGGATACGGATACTCCGCCGCCACCGAGCCCATGTTGACGATGTGGCCCCGGTTGCGCGCCACCATGCCGGGCAGCACCGCGTGCGTGCAGTACAGGAGCCCGTTCACGTTGGTGTCGACCATCACCTCCCAGTCGTCCAGCTTCGCCGACTGCGCCGGCTCCAGCCCCAACGCCAACCCCGCGTTGTTGACCAGCACGTCCACCTCCGCGAAGTCCGCGGGCAGCCCTCCGACCACCCGCTGGACCGCGTCGCGGTCCGTCACGTCGAGCGTCACCGGCAGCAGCCGCTCCCCCAACTCCTCCCGCAACTTCTCCAAGAGCTCCGTGCGCCGCCCGGTGGCGATGACCTTCGAGCCATCCCGGACGAAGCGACGCGCGATGGCCAGCCCGAAGCCGGCCGTGGCCCCTGTCACCAACACGATCATGGCCTTCCCCTCCGATTCGACGTCCTCGCCGCTACATTGCACGCGTCCCCCGCTCGCGCACAGGGAAACGCGGAGGCCAGCCCCCGCCTCCCCGCCGTGCCGCGACCCGCGTACGGGCTCACGTGACGCCTCTGCCTGCCCCTCGCACGCCCGCTCGCGAATGCAGGAGTCACGCTTCTCCCCGCGTGAAGACACACCGTTCCCGACCCAGGTGCCTGCTCGCCCACGCTGACGCGTGAAGGCGCGCCTCGCGTCCTCCAACCTCGCGGAATCGCATCACCTGCCTTCTTCCCCCTCGGCCCGACAGGCGAGGGTTGCGACCGGGCCGGGGAATGAACAGGGCGCGTGCCCCGATTGGCGGCCGTCCTCGCGAGCGCCTCGTGCATCGCGACCCACACGAGGAGTCCGACAGGATGCGCCAACGCCCGACGCTGCTGACGACCTGCTGCTCCGCCGCCCTGCTCGCCCTGCTGGCATGCAATGGCAAGGGCGAGTTCACCCTGACCACGGGAGCGCCACCCGTCACCGGTGAATCCCCCTCCACGGGCTCGCCGCAGACCCCCTCGCCGTCGACGCCGAACGTGCCCGAGTCCCCCGGCGAAGCACCCGCTCCCACGCCGACGCCGACGCCCGAACCCACGCCGACACCGACCCCCACACCCGAGCCCGAACCCGAGCCCACGCCGCCTCCCGCGCCCACCTACTCGCGCATCCTCTGGGTGTCGCCCTCCGGCAGCGACAGCGCCTCGGGCACCGAGTCCGCGCCGCTGCGCACCGTGTCGCGCGCGCTGACGCTCATCGCGCCGGGTGAGGCCATCTACCTGAAGACCGGAACGTATGCGGAGCGCCTCAAGCTGGAGGAGCGCGGTGGCACCGCGTCCAAGCCGCTCACCGTCAAGGCCGCTCCCGGCGCGTCGCCGGTGGTGAAGCCGGGCGCCAGCGAATCCGCGCTGGTGGACGTGCGCGGCGCCTACTGGACCGTCGACGGCCTCACGCTGGACGCCGCCGGCACCCCCACCTTCGCCGTGTTGTGGCGCGGCGCGGCCACGCACCACGGCGTGTTGCGCAACTGCGTGGCGAAGAACGGCACCGCGGGCGCGGGCCTCAACGTGTCGGAGAAGGCCAGCGACATCCTCATCGAGCGCAACACCATCTCCCACTTCGACAAGGGCAGCAGCGACAGCCACGGCGTCATCGTGCAGACCACCGCGCGCAACGTGGTGGTGCGCGGCAACGACATCCACCACAACTCCGGTGACGGCGTGCAGTGCATCGGCCCGGAGGGAGGCGCCACCGTGACGGGCACGCCCTTCGACAACCTCCTCGTGGAGGACAACGAGCTGCACGAGAACCGGGAGAACGGCGCCGACATCAAGACCTGCACCCGCGTCACCCTGCGCGGCAACGTCATCTGGGGGCACAAGGCGACCTCGACCTCGCGGGGCGAGGGCGTCGTGGTCCACCTCTCCGCGTCCGACGTCACGCTGGAGGACAACGTCTTCTACGGCAACGGCCGCGCCATCAACATCGGCGGCACCCGCGTGAACGCGCCGCCCACCCGCATCACCGTCCAGCGCAACCTCATCCGGGATGGGCTCGGCGGGAGCGAGGACGGCGGGGGCATCCGCGTGGACACCTCCAACACCGTCAAGGTGCTCCACAACACCGTGTGGAACATGCCCGGCGCGTGCCTCACCTTCGGTCATGGCGACACCGGCGCCAGCGCGAGCCTCGATGTCCGGAACAACATCTTCGCGGGCTGTGGCCTGGGGGTCCGTGCGGGCTCGGGGCGCTCCGGCGCCGTCGTGGACGGCAACCTCTACTTCAGCACGTCCGGCGCCGCGCGCTTCCAGCTCGACGGCTCCGAGCGGGGATTCGCTGACTGGCGCTCCTCGAGCGGACTGGACCGCCGCTCGATGGAGAAGTCCCCGGCCTTCGTCAACATCGACACAGGTGACTTCCGCCTGGGTCCGACCTCGCCCGCGAGGAACGCGGGACTCGGGGTGGGCCTGACCTTCTGCGGTGGCGCCCCCGACCTGGGGGCATTCGAGTCGGACTGCCCCTGAGCCGCTGGTGCGTGTAGAGTAGGGCTCCCCCCACTGGACCCTACTCGCCACGTGCCGTCCTCGCTGGAATTCGCTCTCGGCATCACCCTGGTGCCTCCCGCCTCGGCCGCGCGGGAGGTGCTCGCGGCGGCGGCCGCGCGTGCGGGGCTGCGCGTGGTGGATGGCGTGGAGGGCGCGTCCCTGGCGCTGGTGGACCTCACCGCGCCGGGCAGCGGCCCCGCACTGGCCGCGCTGCTCGACTCGCCCCGCGCGCCGCGCCTCTCCCTGGTGGTGCTGGTGGAGCCCGGGGAGCAGGGCTTCGCCGCCGCCGAGCCCCTGCGCCCGCTGGACGTGCTCACCACGCCCGTGGTGGCGCACGAGCTGGTCTTCCGGCTCCAGCGCGCCGCCAGCCGCCACATGGAGCGCGAGAGCCAGGAGCGCGGCCAGGAGGACATGTCGCTCCTGCTCGAGCTGACGGCGGACTACGCGGAGAGCCCCGACGTGGAGGCGCTCCTGTACGGCGTCACCCGGCGACTGGCGGAGAAGCTGGACATCGCCCGCGCCACGCTGGTGATGCTCGGGCGCAGCGCGGACGAGGGCATCATCGTCGCGGCCAGCGACGACCCGGCGCTCAAGGACCTGCGCATCGAGCTGTCGCGCTACCCGGAGATCCGCGAGGTCATGCGCACCGGGCGCCCCGTGGTCATGGAGGAGGCGCCCACGCACCCGCTGCTCGGCGACGTGGAGCGCCGCGCGGTGGCCGCCCGGGGCATCCACGCCATCGCCGCGCTGCCGCTGCCCGTCCGGGGCCAGGTGCGCGGCGTGCTGCTCCTGCGCGCGGCGGGACGGCGGCGCACCTTCACGCCCCGGGAGATCGACTTCCTCACCACCGTGGCGCACGCGACGGCGGTGGCGCTGCGCAACGCCTCCGTGCTCCAGACGGTGCGGGGCCAGACGGAGGCGGAGAAGACGGCGCGCCTGGCCGCCGAGGAACAGGCCGCCTCCTTCAAGCCCTACCAGCTCTTCTTCGCCAACGTCAGCGAGGGCGTGGCCATCCTCGACGACAAGGCGAGCGTGTTGTCGCTCAACCCCTCCGGCGCGGCGATGCTGGACATGCCCGCGGACATGGCGCGAGGGCGGCACCTGCACCAGGTGACGCAGCCGGTGGACGACGGCGTGTTGATGGAGCTGGTGACGGCCGCGTCCCGGGGCGAGGCCCGCTCGGGCGTGGACGTGGAGGTGTGCACCGCGCTGGGGCGCCGCCTGACGCTGTCCATGTCCGCCGCGCCGCTGCGCGACGAGGACGCCGCGACCATCCTCTCCTTCCGCGACGTCACCGACGCGCGCAAGCTGGAGGACGAGCTGCGCCAGACGAAGGACTTCCTGGAGCGGCTCATCGACTCGTCCGTGGACGCCATCATCGCCGCGGACCTGAAGGGGCGCATCATCCTCTTCAACAAGGGCGCGGAGGCGCTCGTCGGCTACACCGCCCAGGAGGCGATGAGCAGCCTCACCGCGGAGCGGCTGTATCCGCCCGGCGTCGCCCGCCGCATCATGGCCACGCTCCGGGGGACCGAGCACGGCGGCAAGGGGCGCATGTCGCTGACGCGCGAGGACCTCATCCACCGCTCCGGTGAACGGGTCCCCGTCAACATGACGGCGTCCATCGTCTACGAGACCGGGCGCGAGGTCTTCAGCGTCGGCATCTTCACGGACATGCGCGACCGGATGAAGCTGGAGCGCAAGTTGTCGGACGCGCAGACGCGGTTGGAGGAGAGCGAGAAGAGCGCGGTCATCGTCGCGCTCGCCGGCACCGCCGCGCACGAGCTGAACCAGCCGCTCACCTCCGTCATGGGGTACGCGGAGTTGCTCAAGCGCAAGTTGAAGGAGGAGGACTTCGCCTGGAAGCCGGTGGACATCATCTACCGCGAGGCGGAGCGCATGGCGGAGATCGTGCGCAAGATCGGCAAGATCACCCGCTACGAGACGAAGTCGTACATGGGGGAGCAGCAGATTCTCGACCTGGACAAGGCCACCTCCCATGAAGACTGAGACCCGCGCCATGCGACTCCCGGATGGACCGGGACCCGAAGCCTTCCAGGCCTTCTTCGAGGCGCTGGATGCCCCCGCCGCCATGTGCGACGCGTCGCTGCGGCTGGTGATGGTGAACGACGCCTTCCATCGCTTCTGCGTGGAGCACCACTTCTCCGTGGAGGACGTCACGCGGACGCTCGCGGGGGCCGGGGTCCTCCCCGCCGACGGCGCGAGCTGCGACGTCGCCCTGGGAGGCATGGGCCTGTCGGGCGCGGTGCTGACGCTGTCTCGCCGCGGCGAGGTGGTGGCCGTGCGCGCGCGCAACGACCCGGAGCTCGCCCGCAGCCGGCTGGTGGTGGCGGAGAAGGCCCTGCTGGAGCAGGCGCGGACCGAGGGCGTGCTGCTCGACCTGGGCCGCAGCGTGGCGGAGGTCGGCGGCGAGGAGGAGCTGGTGGCCGCCGTGGCGCGCGGGGTGAAGGAGCTGTTCCCCGGCCGCTCGTTCTGCATCCGCATCACCGACTCGCGCACCGGCGGGCTCACCTCGCTCTACGCGGAGGGCCGCCTGAAGGAGGGCGCCCACGAGCCGCTGGTGCTGCTCCAGCGCGCGGTGGAGAAGCTGAACCTGAGCCGCGCGGCGCTGCCCTCGGGCCGCGTGGCCGTGCTGGGCGAGGTGCCGCTGCTGTTCCTGGGCAGCACCCACGGCGTGAGCGCGCCGCTCGTCGCCAGCGGGCAGCTCTTCGGCGCCATCAACATGGAGTACCCGGAGGGCTTCGACGCGGACGTCCAGCACGACGAGCGCGTGCTGCTCCAGCTCGCCAGCCAGGTGGCGGTGGCGGTGAAGAACGCCAAGCTCATCGACGAGCTGACGTTCGTGCGCAAGTACCTGGAGGACCTGCTGGAGAAGGCCAACGCCCTCATCCTCGTCGCCAACCGGGACAAGCAGGTGGTGGTGTTCAACCAGGCGCTCAGCGCGCTCACCGGCTTCCGGAAGGAAGACGTGCTGGGCAAGGACATCTTCTGGCTGGTGCCGGAGAGCGAGCACCTGCGGCTGTCCCAGGTCATCGCCGCCGCCATCCGCGGCGAGTCGGTGAACAGCTTCGAGACGCGGCTGCTCGCGCGCGACGGCGGCGAGGTGCGGGTGTCCTTCGCCACGTCGTCCATGCTCGCCCACCACGGCGAGGTCGAGGGCGTCATCGCCATCGGCCAGGACATCACCGTGGTGAAGGAGCTGGAGAAGCGCATCATCCACGCGGAGAAGCTGGCCTCCATCGGGCAGCTCGCCGCCAGCGTGGTGCACGAAATCAACAACCCCATGACGGCGGTGGCCACGTACGCGGACGCGCTGCTCCAGCGCTCGCGCACCACGCCGGGGGCCAACCCCGCGGACCAGGAGAAGCTGCGGAAAATCCTGGAGAGCAGCCACCGCATCCTGCGCTTCACGCGCGACCTGGTCAGCTACGCGCGCCCGGCGCAGGACAAGCCGGAGCGGGTGCAGCTCAACGCCGTGGTGGACATGGCGGTGGGCTTCTGCGAGCACGTCGTCGCCCAGGCCCGCGTCAGCGTCCACCGCGAGTACATGGAGCTGCCGCCGTTGTCCGCGGTGCGCGCCAACCTGGTGCAGGTCTTCGTCAACCTCATCACCAACGCCTGCCACGCGATGCAGCCGGGCGGCGCCGTGTACCTCTCCACGCGGCGCGACGGGCAGGACGCGGTGGTGACGGTGCGCGACACCGGCACGGGCATCGACCCCAAGCACCTCCAGCGCATCTTCGAGCCCTTCTTCACCACCAAGCCGGAGGGCAGGGGCACCGGCCTGGGCCTCTCCATCTGCCAGGGCATCGTGGAGAACCACGGGGGTCGGCTCACCGTGGAGAGCACGGTGGGCGGCGGCACGACCTTCACCGTGAAGCTGCCGCTGTCGGTGGAGTAGGGTGGGGCCTCGCTCCGGCTTCAGTCCCAGCCCTGGAGCTGGATGCGTACCCGACGCACCAGCAGCTCCCACTCCTGGCGCTTGAGCGTCGCCAGGATGCGTCCGCCGATGAGCACGAGCCCGGTGAGCGTCATGACGAGGAAGCCCACGCGGTGGTCGCGAAGCCCCGCGTCGAGCAGGTTCGCCACCACGTCCAGCGTCAGGAAGAGCGTCCCCAACGCCAGGTAGGCGCGAATCTGGAGCAGCATGCCCACGATGACGCCCAACAGGCAGACGCCGCCGAAGACGAGCGCGTACGTCCCGTCCGGCGCCTCGCCCACGCGCATCGCCACCTTGGCCGCGGCCGGCACGTAGAGCAGCAACCCGCCGATGATGCGCACCAGGTTGCGCGCGGCGTGGGGGAGGCTCGACGCGAAGAGCTGGCTGAGCATCAACAGCAGGAGGCCCAGCGGCGCGAGGTAGATTTCCGCGCCCTCCAAGCCGAAGGCGAGCGCCGCGATGAGCAGCGCCACATTCGCCGCCGCCGCCGCGAAGGCGCCGAACAGGCGGCTGCGCTCCACCGCGCCCAGCGCCGCGTAGAGGATGCCCGAGCCTCCCGCGAGCAGCGCGGCCTCGCGCGTGGCCTCGCTCGGCAGCACCAGCGCCATGCCGAAGGGCAGGAGCGCCGCGAAGCGCCGCGTCGCCGCCTCCACGGGCCGGACGCCCGCGCGCCGCGCCAGCACCGTCACCCCCACCAGCACGAAGCCCAGGGCCAACGCGAAGAGCGCGTCATGCTCCGCCCGAAGCCCGGGGGCATACAGGTTCCGCACCAGGGCATAGACGCCCACGATGGAGATCTGCACGAAGTAGACGTGCCGGCCCGTGTGCTCCGTCCAGGCGCAGTGCAGCGCCACCAGCACCGCGAGGCCCACGGCGGCGACGGCCTGGAGCAGCGCCTCCTCCGGCGCCCGCCCGCCCACCGCGAGGACGGAGAGGAGGACGCCCGACATCACGAGCCACGCGTCTCGCCCGGCGGCCAGCCCGCTCGCCACGTCCGCGCGTCGGGACTGGAGCGCCTGACGCGCGACGTGCAGCACCAGCGCGCATCCGGCGGTGACGAGCGCCAGGCTCGCGCCGCGCACGGTGAACAGCGCGTCGTAGCGCGGCCACGGACCGACCCGGCTCGCGGTGAGGGCGATGGAGGACATGAGCGTGGCGAGGCTCGCGAGCCCCACCGCGCCCGCGCCCGCCGCCGCGACGAAGGCCGAGAGCGCGCCCTTCCACTGGAACGACGCCACGAACAAGGTCGTGGCCATCAGCGCGAACGTGACGGCGACCGCCGGTGAGAGCATCCACGTGCCGCCCAGGCCCACGAGCGTCTCCGCGAGCAGGTTGGGGACGGCGAACACCGGGGACGTGTTGCCGTTCACCGCGTAGGCGTACGCCAGCGCCACCGCGAAGTAGACGGCGGCGAGCTGCTGTACGCGGACGCGCGCGGTGCCCTCGGACAGCCCCCTCCTCCGAGCGACCCACGGGCCGAGCACCACGACGAGCAATCCCGACAGCGCGAGCACCGGTCCGGGCCACGCCTCGAAGAGGGCGACCTGGTGCGCCTGGGCGTGGACGAGCAGCAGCAGGCTCACGGCCATGACGCCGCGTCCCTGCGAGCGGGCCCCACCGAGGAAGAGCACCACGCCGGTGCCCAGCACGAGCGCCGCCGCCAGCAGCCCGGGTTGGAAGAGGGCCGCGATGCAGACGAGCCCCACGGCATGGACGGACCAGCGGCGCAGGGCCCGCGTGAAGGCCTCCGAGCGCCGCGTCAGCGTGGCGAAGGCATAGAGGAGCCCCGCCGTGGCCACGCCGACGAGGGCCCGCTGCCAGAGCAGGAAGAGGGTGTCGCCCGGCGCGAGCCACGCCTCGGGTCGCAGCCAGTCCAACGTCGGGCTGATGGCGCTCTCGCGAACCCACTGCCCATCCGGAGGCACGAGCGCGGCCAGGGCCGGCCCCAGGAGGGACTGTCTCGCGGCGCAGAGCGCGGCGCCCCCCAGTCCCAGCATGAGCCCCAGGTGCGACAGGAGCATCGTGCGGAAGGAGCGCTCCAACAGGAGGAACAGCACCGCGGCGCCGAGCACCAGCAGCGGCGGCGTCACGCCGAGCGCGCGCGAGGGGAAGGGCATCGCGACCAGGTACGCGCCCTTGAGCAGCACGAGGGCAAGGGCCAGCACCCCCGCGTGCGGGACGAAGTGGTAGCGCGACCCGTGACGGGGATTCTCCAGCAGCCGCCCGAGCCACGGACCGAACCGCCGCGTGGCCACCGCCAGTCCCCAGAGCGCGATGCCGATGAGCGTCAGCCGCCACGCGACCACGTCCGGCGGCAAGGGCCGCCCCGCCCGATTCGCCATCGAGGTGAGGGCGACGAACCCGCCCGCCACGGCGAGCGTCACCACGGAGCCACGCAGTCGCCAGAAGACGAAGCCCCGCGACGTGAAGACCCCGAGCGAGGCGAGCGTCAGCAGGGCGCCCGCGAGCAGCACCTGGGGACGCCCGAGGTCGTCGGGACTCGACAGCCACTGGACGAGCGTGAGCGCGCCGATGCCGGCCTGGACGAGCGCGGCGACGGCGAACCCGTCGGTGAAGAGGGCCCGTCCCTTCTCGGGGAAGGGCAGCCACTGGGCGTCGAACAGCTTGCGTCCCCGGAGGAGGGGCGCGTCGGGCGCCGTGACGTGACGGCCTCGCAGCGTCGCGAGGAGCGTGAAGCCGAGCGTGAGGGCCGCCGCGACGAACGCGGCGCGGGACGACTGGTAGTCCGCCACCGTCCCCGCGACCTGCGACACGAGGAGCGCCAGGGCCGAGGCCGCGAGGAAGCCCACGGCGCGGCTCCGGTCACGTGCGATGCGCGACAGCAGGAGTCCGAAGAGGAGCGCCGTGGGGAGCAACGGCAACGCCGCACCCAACGGTGGCGCGAGGCCCACGAGCAGCTCGGGCGCCACGGGGATCGCCCCTACGGCGAGGAACACCCCCCACGTCGCGAACACCAGCGAGAGGTCGTCCAGGGGCAGCAGGTCGTTCTCGGGATGGCCGACAGGCTGGGCCCACCGGGCCTGCACGCGTCCGACGAGGCCATGGAGCACGCCCGCCACCGCGAAGAGCGCCAGCGTGCTCCAGCTCCCCGCCAACCCGGGCGTTCCATCGATGAAGGCCCGGGCGCCGAGCACACCGGCGAGCCCCGCCAGATAGTGCAGCCCCCGCCAGCGCCAGCCTCCAGCCGTGTACGCCGCGAACGCGATGACCAGCCCCGTCAAGGTCCGGGGCCACAGGCCCTCGGGGAGGCCGACCCGCGAGACGAGGGGGGGCGCGACCAGGGCGATGACGATGGTCCACAGCAACTGTTGGCCGCGTGCGCTGCCCACCGGACGCAGTCGCGCCGCGAGCATCAGCCCGGAGGACACCACGGCGCCGCCCAACACCCAGCCGCCCGGGTCGAGCGGGAAGACGAGCCGCCCGCACGACACCCCCGCGAGCAGCGCCGTCATCACCGCGGGGTGGAGCAGCGCGCGCCGCCGCGGCTCCAACAGGAAGAAGAGCAGCGCCGCGAGGGCGGGCGTGAGCGCCGAGACGAGGTCGACGGTGAGGTCCTCGCCCGGTGTGATGGAGAACGCCGCGATGGCGCCCACCACCGCGCCGCTGGCCAGCACCGCGTGGGCCACCAGCTCCAGGACCGGGCTCGCGCGCGCGAAGGTGTCACGCATCGCGTCCGTCGTGGAGGCGAACGCCACCACCGAGGCCAGGGCCATGGCCCACAGGCAGAAGCCCGCGAACAGGGGCGTGCCCGGAGACAGCGCGTCGAAGCCCGAGGGGCCGCTCGCCACGCCGAACACCGCCAGCCACAGCGCGCCATAGAGCGCCGCGCCCGCGCCCACCAGCGCCACCTTCCCGTCCACGTCCTTGCGCGAACGCCACGCCGTCGCCGCGAGCGCCACCACGCCCGCGCCCGCGCAGAGCGCGCGCGCCCAGGGGGCCTCGTCCTCGAACCCCATCAACGGCAGCCCCGCGAGCAGCGACGGGAACAGCGCCACGGCGAGCGTCGAGACCGGAGTGCCGTGCAGCAGCCGTCCCGCCGCGCGCAGGGGCACCAGGCTCACGCCCGCCACGGCGAGCGCGACCGCCACGCCCAGCGCCGGCCAGAGCGCCACGAGCGAGGACAGCGCGATGAACACCACAGGGAGCAGCGCCAGGCCGATGCCCGCGAGCACGCGCCCCACCGGCCGCGAGCGCCGCCCCAGGAACACACCGAGCCCGACGAAGGCCGCGTGGTAGACCAGCAGCGCGCCCGTGACGAGCAACTGCCGGGGCACGCCGCCCAGCGCGCGCCAGGCCTCGCGCACGCCCATCAGCGAGCCGCCCAGCACCAGCACCGCGCCCAGGAACCACCAGATGTAGTCGTTGAGTCGCGGCGAGCGCTCGGCGCTGGCGTCGAGCGCGACCATCGCCTCCAGCCCACCGCTCAGCGCGCCCGCGGGGTCGCGGGTGAACAACGCCTGTCCCGACCCCAGGGCCGAGCCGAGGTCGTCCTCGCTCGCGTCGTCGTTCCCGGTGGACCGCGCGCGGGCCGCCCGCTCACGGCGACGGGCCTTCTCCTCGCGCTCCGCCCGCGCCGCGGCGTCCAGCGAACGCGCCAGCTCTCCGCCCCAGCCCGGACGCCAGTCGAACACCTGTTGCAGCGAGCCGGCGAGCCGCTCCGCCCACGCCTCCGCGCGAGCGGCCGGGTCCGCCACCACGGTCGCGGCGACCACCGCCGCCGCGGCCTCGACCCCAGGGGCCGTCACTTCGGTCGCGGTCCCGGTGGGGACCTCGAGGGCGGGCGCTTCGTCGAGCGTCTGCTCGAGGCGCGTCGCGGTCTCCGCGTCGATGAGCGCGTGGGTGCGCCACCCCTGGATGCGTCGCCACAACGTCTCGCGGACGAGCGCCTCGAAGTGAGGCTCGGTGACAGGAACGAGGGGAGCGCCACATTCCGAGCACTCCGACCCCGATTCCCCCGCTCGGAGTCGCGCGCAGACTGGGCAGAGCATGCGGGCCAGCATAGCCGCAGTCTCCGCGCGTCCGCGCGCTCCCCTCCGCCGCTCTCAATCCCTCAGGTAATGGCAGGTGTATCCACTCGGGTTTTTCACGAGATAGTCCTGGTGGTAGCTCTCGGCGGGCGTGAACTCGCCTGCCGGGGTGATTTGCGTCACCACGGGGCGCGACCACTTGCCGGAGGCGTCCACCCGCGCCTTCACCGCCTCGGCCACCCGGCGCTGCTCGTCGGAGAGGACGAAGATGGCGGACCGGTACTGCGTGCCCACGTCGTTGCCCTGGCGGTTGAGCGTCGTGGGGTCGTGCATCCGGAAGAACCACTTCTCCAGCAGCGTCTCGTAGCTCAGCACCTTCGGGTCGAACACCACGCGCACCGACTCCGCGTGCCCCGTCCTCCCGGAGCTCACGTCACCGTACGTGGGGTTCGCCAGGGTGCCGCCCGTGTAGCCGACGTCCGTCTGGAGGACGCCGGGAATCTTGCGCAGCAGATCCTCCATGCCCCAGAAGCAGCCGCCCGCGAGCAGCGCCGTCTGCGTCGCGCCGGACGCCGCGAGCGCCTTGCCCACGTCCACCTTCGGGGCGGGCGCGGCGGCGGTCGTGGGCTGGCGGCCGAACAGCGGCAGGTACTCGCCATAGCCGCGCTGCTCCAGCTCCCCCACGGGGATGAAGCGCAGCGCCGCCGAGTTGATGCAGTAGCGCTGGCCCGTGGGCTTCGGCCCGTCGTCGAACAGGTGGCCCAGGTGCGAGTCACCCGTCTTCGAGCGGACCTCCACCCGCGCCATCCCCAGGCTCTCGTCGCGCTTCTCCACGACGTGCGCGGTGTCCACCGGCCGCGTGAAGCTGGGCCAGCCGGAGCCGGAGTCGAACTTGTCGCGCGAGGAGAACAAGGGCTCGCCCGTGGCGACGTCCACATAGAGGCCCTCCGCGTGGTTGTTCCAGTACGCGTTGTGGAAGGGGCGCTCGGTCGCCGCCTCCTGCGTCACCTCGTAGGACAGCGGCGTGAGGTCGCGGCGCAGCTCCTCGTCGGAGGGCTTCGCGTAGCGGCGCGTGTCGCTCACGTTGGCGCGCGCGCCCGAGTCGAGCGCCGCCGAGGACGCGCCGCTCGCCTGCGTGCACGCGGCCAGCACCGCGAGTGTGGCGATGAATCCGAACAGCAGGTACCGCGAGGGGCCGTCGCGCCGACGCGGCGACGGGGTGGGGTGGGCGGTGGCGGACGTCATGGCTCCAGGCCTCCAGGCATGCCCGGCATACGGGGCTCTCCTCACCGTACGCGCGAGCCCTGGAGTCGGTTTCAGCCGGAGTCGGCTGGCCCGGCGCCACGCCCGTGGCGCGACGCGCTCAGCCCTCGCCCTCACCCTCGCTGTCCAGCTCGCGGGTGAACTCCTCCTTCGACAGCAGGCCCTTGCGCGCCATGATGCGCATCAGCGCCCAGAACTTGCGCTCCAGCTCCTCCACGCGGTCCGGGTCCTCGCGCGCCTGGCCGAAGAGGTAGTCGAGGTCGTCCAGCACGCCCCCGCCGGTCGCGGGCTTCGGCTTGGTCGTGGCCTGCTCGCGCTTCTGCTTGCGCTGCTCCTCGCGCGAGCGGATCAGCTCCGCCAGGGACGTGCGCTGGGTCTGCTCTCCCGGCGGGAGCT
Source organism: Myxococcus dinghuensis (assembly GCF_024198235.1). GTDB lineage: Bacteria > Myxococcota > Myxococcia > Myxococcales > Myxococcaceae > Myxococcus > Myxococcus dinghuensis. The sequence continues at coordinate 132,318 of NZ_JAKCFB010000007.1, forward strand.
CCTCGCCGACGATGACCTCCTCGTCGTCCACCGGCTCGGCCACGTCGACCGGCTGGGGCGCCGTGGGGCGGGCGGGGGGCGGCGTCGCGGGACGGGGGCGCGCGGGGCGCGGCGCGGGAGCGGAGGTGGCCGCGCCCGGCGTGGCCACGGGGACCTTGTGGTAGTAGCGCAGGATGGCGCCGCGCACCGCGGACAGCGCCGCCACGCGCACGCCCACCTTCAGTCCGGTGGTGAACTCGATCTCCTCCACCGCCGTGACGTTCAGTGGATCACTCATCGCGACCACGAGCTGCCGCCGCCCGCCCACGCTCTCCAACGCGATGGGGAACAGGTCGTGCTGCTCGCAGAACCGAGCCCGCAGCATGTGCACCGCCGCCCACTCCGGCGTCAGCGCCGCCAGGTCCACCTGGGGCATCCCCAGGGCCTGGCTCAGCGCGCCCGCCAGCGTGGCTTCGGTAATCGCTCCCTGAGCGATGAGTGTCGCTCCCAGTCGTTGCCCGGACTTGCGGTGGGCCGCGAGCCCCGCCTCGAGCTGGGCGACGGTGATCGCCCGCTGCTCGAGCAGCAGCTCGCCAATGCGCTTCCTCGCCATGGGCCGGCCATTACCACGCGCCCCGTGGGCTCGGAAGCACGTGCGCTTGCACAACCGCACGTTCTTGGGAAGCCCCCCGCAATGCCTGCTCCGCTGCCCGCAGAGACGGCTGGCAAGGGGTGGTTTCGCGCAAATTTCCTGTGAGATTTCAGCACTTAACGGCGCGGTGCCTGCCTTGACACCCCTGACAGCCATTCCTAAAGTCGGCACCACCGTTTTCAACATCCATTCCTGCCGCCCACTGAGTCTTTGGGGCGCACGCCCGGGGGGGCGACAGGTTCTGGAAGGTCCGCACCGACGGGCCGAGCCGCCGTGGAGGCAAGACGCGATGAACCTGGGGTTTTTGACGAATCTGGCCGTGCTCGCGAACACCGGCGGTCCCGAGCGGGGCTTCTTCGAGGAAGTCGCCAGGCGTTGGGAAGCCGGTCAGTGGGGTATGTACCCCATCGCCGCCTGTCTCGTGGTGGCGCTCTCCATCATGGTGGAGCGCATCATCGTCCTGTTCGGCAAGGCCTCCATCAACAAGGAAGCCTTCCTGCGCGGCCTGAAGAAGCACATCTACGCGGGTGATCTGGACAAGGCCATCAACTACGTGGCCGGCCAGAAGGCCACGCCGCTGACGAGCGTCATCAAGGCCGGCCTGATGAACGTCCCCAAGGGCCAGGACGAGGTCCAGGCGGCCCTGGACGAGGCCACCCTGCGCGAGACGCCGCGCCTCGAGGCGCGCAGCGGCTACCTCGCGATGCTCGGCAACGCGGCGATGCTCGCCGGTCTGCTCGGAACGGTGTCCGGCCTCATCGCCTGCTTCGAGGCGGTGGCCAACGTGAACCCGGCCGACAAGGCGACCATTCTCGCGAACGGTATCTCGGAAGCCATGAACTGCACGGGCTTCGGTCTGGTGACGGCGATTCCCTGCCTCATCGCCTTCTCCGTGCTGATGGGCCGCACCCAGTCGCTGATCAACGACATCAACGAGACCAGCGTCTCCGTGCTCAACCTCATCGTGGCCAACAAGGACAAGTTCAAGAACCTGAACGTCCCCGCCGCCCGGGACCACCACGACGACTGAGGTCCGTGTCCCCTGGAGGGAACCGGAACCCGGGCGCGCTGTCTGACGTCCCCGAAAGGGACGCGCCGCGCGCCCTTCTTCAGTCACAACCGCGCCACCCGGCAGTCCGGCGCGGACGCAGGAGGAGAACGCCATGGCCGGCGGAATGGACACAGGTCAAGGTGGCAAGGGTGGCAAGAAGCCGCTCGACACCGCCATCAACCTGACGGCTTTCATCGACCTGATGGCCGTGACCATCAGCTTCCTCATCATGACGGCGGTCTGGACGCAGATCGGCCGTCTGCAGGTCTCCCAGGCGGGAGGTCCCTCCACGGAGGAGGAGCAGCCGCCCCCGGAGACCAAGACGGTTCAGCTCACGCTGCTCATCACGCCCACGGAGATGCGACTCACCGCGGACCAGAGCACGTTCGAACCGATTCCCCTCACCAAGGACGCGAAGGGCAAGACGGACCTGTCGAAGCTGACGGCGCGCTTCAAGGAGCTCAAGGCGCAGCTTCCCGACCAGTCGTCCATCACCCTCCAGCCCGAGGACAAGGTCCGCTACGAGGACCTGGTCCGCATCATCGACGAGTGCATCGGCTCCGGGTTGCCCCAGGTGTCGGTGTCCGCGGCGATGGGCTAGCACGGAGCCACAGCACACATGGCCATCAAGGTTCCAGGCAAGCGGTACGGCAAGCGCCTCCAGCACTCGAAGGTGTTCGGTCACGGCGCGGCCCATGCCAAGCGCAGCGGCTACGCCGACCTGCTCATCACCCCGCTCGTCGACATGTTCGTCATCATCGTGCTCTTCCTCATCGCGAACTTCTCCGCGACGGGCGAGGTGCTGATGATGACCAAGGACATCCAGCTTCCCGAGGCGGTCAACGTCAAGGAAGTGGAGATGCACCCGGTCGTCATGGTGTCCGGTGACCAGGTCAGCGTGTCCGGCACCATCGTCGGTCGCGTCGAGGACCTCACCAAGGACGAGTACCTCAACATCCCCGCGCTGGAAGAGAAGCTGCGGGACATGAAGAAGCAGTTCGAGGACCTCCACGCCATGGCGAACGACGCGGCGAACACGTTCAAGGGCGACATCAACATCCAGGCCCACAAGGACGTGGAGTACGCCATCATCAAGCGGGTGATGTTCAGCTGCGCCACGGCCGGCTACAACAACATCAACTTCGCGGTGCTCACCACGAGCGGTGGCAACGATGCCACGGCCGCGGCGGCGCCTCACTGATACAAGGCGGAGTCGACGCCTCGGACGCCCTGGCCTCGCGGCCGGGGCGTTTTTCGTTTTGGGAGCCATGTGGACATGCGGCTGCGCGCGGTGCTCTTCGACCTGGATGGGACGCTGGTGGACTCGTTGGGGGACATCGCGGACGCGATGAACCACGCGCTGGCGCGGCATGGGCTGCCCACGCACCCGGAGGTCGCGTACCGCCACTTCGTGGGCGAGGGCGTCCGGGAGCTGGCCCGCCGCGCGGTGGGCGCCGGTCAGGAGGCGCTGGCCGCTCCCGTGCTGGAGACGTACCACGCGTACTACGACACGCACCTCTTCGACCGGACCGCGTACTACCCGGGCATCCCCGCGATGCTGACGGCGCTCGCGGAGCAGGGCGTGGCGCTGGGCGTGCTGAGCAACAAGTCGGATGACTTCGTGAAGCGCCTGGTGGCGAAGCTGCTGCCCGGGGTGCCGTTCGGCGCCGTGTACGGGGAGCGGCCGGGCATGCCGCGCAAGCCGGACCCGACGGCGGCGCTGGCGCTGGCCGCGGAGCTGGGGATGGCGCCCGGCGCGTGCGGCTTCGTGGGCGACACCGCGGTGGACATGCTGACGGCGCGCGCGGCGGGCATGTACGGCGTGGGCGTGACGTGGGGGTTCCGCGACGTCCACGAGCTGAACACCCACGGCGCGCGGGCGGTGGCCACCACGGCGGACGAGCTGCTGGCGGCGCTGCGCGGCGCCCGGCCCTGACATAGGTTACCGCGCGTATGGACTTCCCCTGGAACGGACCGGCGGCCTCGTCCCGCCTCCTGCGCGCCTGGATGTGGAAGCGGCTGGACGGCGAGGGCAGCGAGTACGGCGAGCTGCGCGCGACGGACACGGGCCACCTGCTGGTGGGCTCCGTCACCCTCGAGGACGCGGGCGCGCCCCACCTCGTGACCTATGCCATCCACGTGGACGCGGCGTGGCGGACCCGCGCGACGCGCGTCGAGCTGCGACGGGGCGACGTGCGCCGGTCGCTCGACCTGCGGGCCGACGAGGCGGGGCGCTGGTGGAGCGGCGCGGAGGAGGTCACCGCGTTCCGGGGCTTCGTCGACGTGGACCTGGGCTTCTCGCCGTCGACGAACACGCTGCCCATCCGCCGGCTGGGGTTGGCGGTGGGGCAGGCCGAGTCGCTGACGGCCGCGTGGGTGCGCATGCCGGACCTGGCCCTGCTCCCGCTGCCCCAGCGCTACACGCGGCTGTCGCAGACGCGCTACCGCTACGAGAGCACCACCGGCAGCGGCTTCCAGGCCGAGGTGGACGTGGACGCGCTGGGGCTCGTGCTCCGCTATCCACCGGGTTGGGAGCGCGTCGCGGACACGGACCGCTGAACGCCCCCGTCTTCTCCACCACGGCACGTCGGGGAGGACGGCGCGGGGACCGCGTGGAGCGCACCTGGGAGGTCGGCTTCGCGGTGCTGGGCGGCGCCTCCGCCCGGGCGAGCGCCCGGTGGCCTGCCTGATTTGCTGGAGAGACGGGCCCACCCGTCACGTCGTGGGTCCGTCTCCGACTCCAGGTCGCGCGCGGCTAGACGACCGTGACGCGATACTTCGCCTGGTCCTCCGCCCGGTTGTGGGCGGTGGCGGCGGAGATGATGTGGCAGACCCAGCCCAGGCATCCTCCCGTGCCGATCCAGAAGCCCGGGGTGATGATGAGCCAGAAGACACCGCGCAGGATGTCCCCGTTGTAGATCTGCCCCACACCGGGGATCAGAAACGACAGCAGGGCAGCGATTCCGGGACGCGACATCGTCTTGGTTCCTCCTTGTCTTCCACTACGGACGGACCCCGTGGCCATTGCATGGGCACGGCGCATGGGCGGGCGCCGCCGACCTATCGGCTCCTGGACGCTTGCCCGCCTGGCGGGCTGAGTGAAGGTGCAATGCCGGGCCCGGGCCGCTAGCATGGAGTCACTTTGTGAACCCGCCGGGTCGGCCAGGCGGGAGTCCCCGGGGGGCACGTCATCATCGGGCTGATCCGAGCCAGCGCGGGCGCGCTTCGTGGGAAGCATCTCCTGGAGATGCTGGCCCTGGCCGGCGTGTATTTCGTGACCGCCCAGCTCGGGCTCGCGATGGCCACGCTCGGGGGCGTCATCAGCCCCGTGTGGCCACCGACGGGCGTGGCCCTGGCGGCGCTGCTCCTGCGCGGTCCCCTCCTCTGGCCGGGTGTCTTCCTGGGGGCATGTCTGTCGACGGCCTCCACGGGCCTACCCTGGCCGGTGGTGCTGGGCATCGGTGCGGGCAACACGCTGATGCCCACGCTGGGCGCGGTGCTCGCGCGGCGGATGCGCATGGGCGTGGACCTGTCACGCATCCGTGACGTGGTCATCCTGGGCGCGGTCGCGGGCGCGGGGTGCTCCATCGTGAGCGGGTTGCTGGGGCCGCTGTCGCTGGCGCTGGGCGGCGCGCTGCCCCGGGAGTTCCTGGCCAGCGGCATGTGGGTGTGGTGGGTGGGGGATTTGACCGGCGTGCTGGTGGTGTCGCCCTCGCTGTTGCTGCTCAGTCGTCCCTCCTGGCCCCAGCGGTTCGGCGAGGCGGCGGCGCTGGCGGCGCTGACCACGGGGCTGGGCGCGAGCATCTTCCTGTTCCCGGGGCTCCAGCCCGCCGTCGCGCACGCGGCCAGCTTCCTCCTGTTCCCCATGTCGGCGTTGGCGGCGCTGCGCTTCGGGCCTCGGGGCGCGGCGGCCGTGTCGCTGGCGCTCTCCGTCGTCGCCATCACCGGCACGGTGCGGGGGCAGGGGCCGTTCTCCTCGGGGAGCACGGCGCAGGACCTGCTGGTGCTCCAGTTGTTCATCGTCGTCAACGCGGTGACGGCGCAGTTGCTGGCCGCGGCGAGCGAGGAGCGTCAGCGCGCGGTGGAGAAGCTCCAGTTGCTGGCCACCACGGTGCGCGGCGTCCACGAGGGGGTCTTCATCGCGGAGATGTCGAGCACGGGCGTGCTGCGCACGGTGTTCGCCAACGAGGCGCTGAGCCTGCTGCTGGGGCGCTCCCAGGACGAGATGGTGGGGAAGGACCCGTGCCTGCTGTATGGCGAGCAGGACGCGCGGCTCCACCAGCGGGTGCGCTCGGCGCTGGTGGCGGGGGAGTCGCTCTGCGTCGAGGTCACCGTGACGCGCAAGGATGGCCGCGTCGTCTCGACGGAGGTGCTGCTGTCGCCGGTGCGCGCGACGGGCGGGGCCGTCACGCACTTCGTGGCCACCCACCGCGACATCACCGCGACGAAGGAGCTCCAGGCGCGGCTGGTGGCCGCCGAGCGGGTCGCCGCGGTGGGGACCCTCGCGGCGGGCGTGGGCCACGAAATCAACAACCCGCTGGCCTACCTGGTGCTGAACCTGGAGGCCGCCTCGAGGGGGCTCTCCGAGGGCGGGATGCTGGGGGTCCGCGACGCCCAGGCCAGCGTGCGCGGCGCGCTCGAGGGCGCCGAGCGCATCCGGCTCATCGTCCGCGACCTCCAGGTGTTCAGCCGCCAGGGGGACCAGGAGCGCGCGGTGCTGGACCTCAACGCGTTGGTGCCTCCCGCGGTGCGCATCGTCAGCCATGCGCTGCGCCACCGCGCGCGGCTGGTGGAGGAGTTCGGTCCGGTGCCCCGGGTGATGGGCAGCGAGGCGCGGCTGGGGCAGGTGCTGCTCAACCTGCTGGTCAACGCGATGCAGGCCATCCCCGAGGGGAACCCCACGCTGCATGAGGTGCGCGTGCGCACCAGCACGGACGCCTCCGGCCGCGCGCGCGTGGACGTGATGGACACCGGCGTGGGCATCCCCGAGCAGGTGCTGCCGCGCATCTTCGAGCCCTTCTTCACGACCAAGCCCACGGGCGAGGGCACGGGGCTGGGGCTGGCCATCTGCCAGCAGATCATCCGCACGCACGGCGGAGACCTCACGGTGAGCAGCGTGGAGGGCAAGGGCTCCGTCTTCACGGTGCTGCTGCCCGCCGCGCCCGTCCAGGTGGAGGTGCCGCCACGGCCCGCGTCCCGGGGCATGTCCGCGCCGGTGCCGTCGTCGGGGCGGCGCGGACGCGTGCTGGTGGTGGACGACGAGCCGAGGCTGGCCCAGTCCATGCGCCTGCTCCTGGAGCCGTATCACGACGTCGTCACCACCACGCGGGGCGGCGAGGCGCTGGCGCTGCTGTCGGCGGGCCACCGCTTCGACGTCATCCTCTGCGACCTGCAGATGCCGGAGACGGACGGCGCCACGTTGTATCGGCGGCTGGGCGTCATGGCGCCGGAGCTGGCGCGGCGGGTGGTGTTCATCTCCGGTGGCGCGTACACGCCGGAGACGCGCGTGTTCATCGAGACGGTGCCCAACCTGGTGCTGGAGAAGCCCGTGCGTCCGGAGGTGCTGATGGCGTCCGTGGACGCCGCGCTGGACGCGCTCGAGCAGCGGCGGGAGGCGCTCGAGGAGGACGACGAGCCCGTGGCCCGCGCGGGCGGCGCTCGCCACTGAGGACGGCGCCACCCGGCGGTGGGTGTGTCAGTTGCCGCGGGTGCTGACGCGCTGCTGGAACATCCAGTCCCAGAGCGCCTGGGTGGCGTAGGCGTTCCGGCACACCTGCGGGTCATGCCCCAGGTTGGCGTAGATGGTGGGGAGCTTCATCGCGCTCGTGGTGCCGCCACACTGCGTCTCCAGCTTCGTCTTGAGGTCCGTGGACATCTCCGGACTCGACTGCGTGTCCAGCGCGCCGTGGAAGGGCCAGATGGGCAGCGTGCGGAAGCCGCAGTAGCCGGAGATGTTGGCGGGCGTGCTCGTGACGGAGATGGGCACGAACGCGGCGAACTTCGACAGGTTGGGGAGGAGGATCTCCTCGTAGAGGGTGTTGGCGCCTCCGCTGAACCCCGTGACGTAGACGCGGTCGGTGTCCACCAGGAAGTCCTTCTGGAGGTCCTCCAGCAGGGACAGGATCCGGTTGGACTGGAACCAGGCGTTGTTCCCGGTCTTGGCCCCCCTGAAGAAGTGGGGGGACACGGCGATGGCCCCGAACGTCTGGCGGAAGGTGGCCGACTGGAGGTTCCAGGCGAGGCCCTCGGGAGTGGTGGCCACCGACTGGAGGTCGCTGTTCAGCGTGACGCCGCCCGTTCCGTGCAGGGAAATGACGAGCGGCCACCGCGCGTTGCGGTCCGCGTTGTATCCAGCCGGGAGGAACGCCGCGTAGCCATGGCGCGCGCTGCGCACCGCATACTGCTCACCCGCGGGGCAGGACATCGCTCCGGTGGGCGAGGGTGCCGCCTTGCCTTGCACCTTCAGCTCTCGTACGACACAGGGGTCCGTCTGGTTGGGGTCCTGCGGGTTGTAGACGCTGTCGAGGCAGAGGAGGCGGACCTTGGTGGCCACGACCGGCTCCGTGAAGGTGAGGCTCTTCACCGTGGTGGCGACGGGGTTCGCGCTCACGGTCGCGCCCGGGAGGGTCTTCCAGCAACCCCCGTCCCAGGACTGGAGGACGAAGTTCTTCATGGCGTTGGTCGCGGTGGCGGAGGTGCCCAGATGCACCTCGGCGCTGTGCAGCTCGAAGGCGCCCTGGAGGTCGACGTCGAGGTACGTGCCCGGACGGTCCGGGTTGACGGAGGTCTCCCACCGCGTGGTCAGGTTGTCGTCCGTGGCACGCGCGGCCGGGAAGGAGCCGCTGGCCTGCATGGCCGTGGTGGGCTTGCCCTTGACCACGTTGGTCAGCGTGTCCGCGCTGGTGGCCGTCACCGTCACGTCGTCCGAGTGGGTGGCGCCGTCGTCATCCGTCACGGTGAGGCGGAAGACGTAGGTGCCGGCGGTCAGGCCGCTCACGGAGAGCGACAGGGTGTTCGCGCCGCTGAGCGTGGCGACAGGCCCGCTGACCTGCGTCCAGGCGTAGGAGACGACGCTGCCGTCGGAGTCCGTCGCCGAACCGGTGAGGGTGATGCCCGCGGACGGCAGGGCCACGCTCCGGTCCGCGCCCGCGTTGGCCACGGGCGGCTGGTTCGCCGGAGCGGCGGAGACGGTGACCGTCACGTCGTCGGAGTGGGTGGCGCCGTCGTCATCCGTCACGGTGAGCCGGAAGACGAACGTGCCCGCGCCGAGGCCGCTCACGGAGAGCGTGGCCGTGCTGGCGTTGGCGAGCGTCGCGACGGGCCCGCTGACCTGCGTCCAGGCATAGGCGGCGATGGTGCCGTCGGTGTCCGTCGCGGAGCCGGTCAGCGTGACGCTGGACGTGGGCAGGGTGACTCCCACGTCCGGGCCCGCGTTGGCGACGGGAGCCTGGTTCACCGGCGCGGCGGACACGGTGAGGGTGACGTCGTCGGAGTGGGTGGCGCCGTCGTCATCCGTCACGGTGAGCCGGAAGACGAGCGTGCCCGCGGAGAGTCCGGTGAGGGAGAGCGTGGCGGTGTTCGCGCCGGCCAGGGTCGCGATGGGGCCGCTGACCTGCGTCCAGCCATAGGAGACGATGGTTCCATCCGCGTCCGTCGCCGAGCCCGTCAGGGTGATGCCGGAGGAGGGCAGGGTGACGCTGCGGTCCGCGCCCGCGTTGGCCACGGGGGGCTGGTTCGCGCCCGGCGTGGCGGGCAGGCCGAACACCCACAGCTCCTTCACGCGGCAGTTCTCCTCGTTGGGCTCGTTGCAGAGGAAGCGCACGCGCTGGCCCCGCACCACCTGGGTGAAGGTGGTGGAGACCGCGATGCTGGTGTTGCCCGTCCTCGCGGCGCCGGGGATGGGCTGCCAACGGGTGCCGTCGTAGTAGTGCAGGTCGTAGTTCGCGACGGGGCGGATGTCCTGGTAGCCCGTGTAGAGCTCCACGCGGTGCAGGTCGAACGTGCCCTGGAGGTCGATGTCCAGGTATCGCTGGGCGAAGCGATAGGGCCCGGGGCACCACCGCGAGTCATCCGCGGTGATGTTGCCGTCCACCGCCTTCTCCGGCGGGAAGAACGGGTCCTCCTGGACGTGTGACGCCGTGGCCGGCTTGAGCAGCGTGACGTTGACCAGCCCGTCGTCCAGCGCCGAGGTCTTCCCGGCGATGGCCGATGCCGGTGTCTCGGTCGCGCCCTCGCAGCCCGCGAGCATCAAGGCCAGCGCCCAACTCCCCATCGAGATGTATTTCTTCGTCAAGGCGTGTTCTCCGGGAAAGAAAAGCAAAGCCGGTCCTAGTCCGGAGATGCGCCGAAAGTACATGTGTAGGATTGATGTTGATGTCTCTTGATTGCTGTTTCATCAAAATATGGAGGAAGCGGAACGCTGCGGGATGTGGATGACGACCTTGCCGGTGGTCGTCCTCGCGGCGAGCGCCCGGTGGGCGTGGGCCACGTCCTCCAGGGGGAACGACTGTCCGACGACGACCTCGAGGGTCCCCGTGTCGACGCGCGCGAGCGCCTCGCGGAGCGCCTCCTGGCGTTGCTCCAGCGGCAGGCTGAAGGTGGCGAAGCCGGTGATGGATTGGTTCTGGGCGACCAGCGCCATCATCTGCTCACGACTCCAATGTGAGTCGAACATGCTCTGCGCCCCGAAGAGCACCAGCCGACCGCGGGGCGCGAGCGCCTGGAGGCCCTGGGCACCGGACTCGGCGCCTCCCGAGATGAACACGACGTCCACGCCGCGCCCCGCGGTGGCTTCGCGGACCCGGGCGGGCCAGTCCGGCAGGGAGGTGTCCACGGTCGCGTCCGCCCCGAGCCGGGTGACGAGGGCGCGCTTGGCCTCGCTGCCCACGCCGGCGATGACCCGCGAGGCGCCCAGCGCGCGCGCGAGCTGCACGAGCAGCGTGCCCACGCCTCCCGCGGCGGAGGGGATGAAGACCGACTCCCCGGGCTGGAGTCTCGCGCCGACACACAGGGCGAGCAGGGCCGTGGGGGCCTGGACGGGCAGCGCCACCGCCTGCTCGAAGGACACTCGCTCCGGAAGGGGCAGCAGCGCCGAGGCGGGGACGAGGGCGTACTCCGCGAAGCCGCCCTGCGCGGGCAGCAGCGCGACGACCCGCATGCCCGGCGCGAACCCCTGGACGGAGGCGCCCACCGCGTCGATGACTCCCGCGGCCTCCCAGCCCGGCGTGAAGGGAGGCGTGGGGGCGCCCGGCAGTCGCCCCTCGCGTTGACCCAGGTCGGTGAAGTTGAGTCCCGCCGCGTGCACGCGGAGCCGCACCTCGTGCTCGGCGGGAGACGGCATGGGGAGGTCTTCGAGATGGAGCTGCTCGGGACCACCGAACGCGCGCAGACGGAGGGCCTTCATGGGGGCTCGCTTTCCTGGGAGGAGGACGTCGCGCGGACCTATAGTCCCCACGGAAAGGACGAACATGCGCCAGAAGTCCGTTTCTCTCGTCCAATCGTCCGGCGAAGGAGCCCCCGGCATGGACGTGCTCGCGGACGCGCTGCGCGGCGTGCGGCTCCAGAGTCGGGTCGACGCCCGCTACGAGCTGTCCGCGCCGTGGGGCATGCGCGTCGATGGCTGCCCGTATCCGCTCTTCTACGCGGTGATGCGCGGCAACTGCCTGTTGTCCGCCGACGACCAGGAGCTGGTGCTCGCGGGGGGCGACTTCGTGTTCATCCCCGCGGGCGTTCGCTTCACCCTCCGCGACCGGAAGGGCACGCGGGCGCTCCCCATCGCGGAGGTCTATGCCTCGCGTGGTCCCATGCGCTGCGGCGGTCTGCTCCGCTACGGCGGGGGCGGCGCGGAGGTGACGCTGGTGGTGGGCTCCTTCACCTTCGAGGGCGAGACGCTGAGCCCGCTCGTCAAGCACCTGCCCACGCTGCTGCACGTGAAGGGTGACGCGGAGACGACGCCGCGCTGGCTCGAGTCCACGCTGCGCTTCGTGGCCTCCGAAATCGAGGCGAAGCAACCCGGCTACGAGACGGTGGTGAGCCGCCTCGCGGACGTGCTCTTCGTGCAGGCGCTCCGGGCGCACCTGGCGTCGTCCTCGGACGGCAACGGGTGGCTGCGCGCGCTGGTGGACCCGCGCATCGGCGGGGTGTTGCAGCGCATGCACGAGAAGCCGGAGACGCCGTGGACGCTGGAGGGGCTCGCGCGGCTCGCCAGCATGTCCCGGTCGGTGTTCGCGGAGCGCTTCCGCGACCTCGTGGGCGAGGCGCCCCTGGCGTACCTCACGCGGTGGAGGATGCACCGCGCCATGGGGCTGATGCGCGACCGGCATCGCTCCCTCGCGGAGGTCGCGCGCGCGGTGGGCTACGAGACGGAGAGCTCGTTCGGCAAGGCCTTCAAGCGGAGCGTCGGGGTGACACCGGGTACGTTCCGACAGCGAGAAGATGAGACAGTGAGAAAGGACTGAGGGGGCTGTCGGTGTGTCGGCGGGCCGGACTACCTTGCGGCGCTCCATGGCTCGATACACCGCCCGACTCGACACCGTCCCCTCCGCGCACTCGCTCCCTCCGCTCCTGGTCGACTTCGGCAAGTGGCTGGAGACCCAGACCTACGGGGCGCTCGGCTACTTCGAACTCATCGCCACCGAGGTTCCCCGCGAGTGGTCCCCGGAGGTCGCAGAGCGACTCCAGCGCGACGCCTTCAGCTTCCTGTCCCTGCCGGATGGCTCGCTGCTCGCGTTGCTGCGCTCCGACGCGAAGGCGCCCCTGGCGGTGGTGCTGCTCGGCTCCGAGGGCGAGACGCGCACCGTCGCCTCCAGCCTGGAGGAGTTCCTGCTCGCGCTGTCCAAGGGCGAGACGGAGCTGGGGGACCTCGACGAGGGAGAGGACGACGCGCGCGAGGCGCTCGCGAAGTGGCTGAAGGAGAAGAAGGTCTCCGCGCCCAAGGTGAAGCGCCCGGTGGACTTCAACGTGTACCTCTCCGGGGAGACGCCCGAGGCCGAGCCCACGCCCGCCGCCCGGCCCGAGAGCGCGGCGATTTCGGCGCTGCCCCCGGGGCTGCGCGCGCTCGCCCGGCTGATGGGGCGCAGGGCCGACGACGCCGAGGTGGTGGCGTACGTGACGGAGACGCTCGGCAAGAAGGTGCCCGCCTCGACGTCCGACGTGAACGACTCCGCCCACGTCGTCGCCAAGCCGCAGGGCATCGAGATGCTCTTCTCCCACGACGTGCTCGACGAGCGCTATCCGCCCATCGCGAAGACGCGCCGCGCCTTCGTGCCCTACCTCTCGGTCGTCTGGCTGGGCGAGAAGTTCGCGGAGGCGGACCTGCCCCAGGGCCTCACGCGGAAGATGACGGCGGAGCAGATGCGCGCGGTGCTCGGCGAGCCCGATGCGCCGTGGAATCCCGAGGACGATTCACCGAAGTGGACGCGGGTCCTGGACGCCGAGGCCCGCATCGTCCTGATGGCGGAGTCCTCCGCGAAGGGCCCCCGGCTCCGGCTGCTCATCGACGCGGCGCGGGAGCTGACGACCCGGCGCGTGGACGCGGGCCTCTTCGTCGCGTGGTGCGCGCTCCGGGGGCTGCTCGACACGGAGCGGCTCGCGGCGCCCGCGCCCCTGCTGGCGCAGCTCCAGCGTCGCGAGGTCCAGGGCTCGGCGCTCGTGGACGCCGTGCTCCCGCGAGGACTCTGGGACGCGCACCTGCGGGACCTCCCGGGGCTGCGCGCGTTCGCCTACGCCTGGTTCCACCGCCTGGAGGGCGTCTACATCCGCGACGACCTGGCCCGCGTCTTCGGCTTGCGCACGGGCCCGCGGGGCCATGACGAGGTCGTGCTGGACGAGGACACCTGGGCCGCCGTGGACCAGGCGACCCCGGTGCTCGACGAGCGCTTCGCGACCTGGGTGAAGCGAAGCTGAGGCGCGAGCCCGCGACTCACGGGCGCGGCTGGGCGACGCCGCGCTCCGTGCCCTTGGCGCGCGCCTTCGTCGCCGGGGCCTTCACCGAGGGCGCCTTGCCGAGCCCCGCGTAGATGGCGTCCCGCACCTCGGTGACGAACGCGCCCGACATGCCCTCGAACGCGGTGTTGGTGAGGGCCACGACGGTGAGCCGCTGCTTCGGGTCCACGAACCAGTTGTGGCCGTAGGCGCCACCCCACTGGAGCGTCCCCACGGACTGCGGCGTCCGGGCCTTCACCGGGTCCACGAGCACGGAGGAGCCCAGGCCCCAGCCCCAGCCCGGGGCGCTGCCCTGCAGCTTCTTCGCCGCGAAGCCGTCCTCGACGAGCTGGCGCGTGGTGGCCGCCTTCAGCACTGGCGCGCCCCCCAGGCGCACCGTCTCGAGGAGCTTCACGTAGTCCTCCGCCGTGCCCACCATGCCCGCGCCCCCCGAGGGGAAGGCCGTGGGGTCCAGCGCGCGTCCCGGCGCGAAGTGGACCACGCCGCCCCACAGCGGCACCTCCTGCGCCTCGCCCATGCGCACCGGCCGGGGCTTGCCGTCCGCGTACGGCGTGGCGAGCCGCGAGACGTCGCCCACGGTGAAGCCCGTGTCCCTCAGCCCCAGCGGCCCGGTGACGAGACGGGAGACGACCTCCGGCAGGGACGCGCCCCCCGCCTTGGCGACGACCGCGCCGAGCACGTCCGTGGAGACGGAGTAGTTGAACGCGGTGCCCGGCTCGTTCGACAGCGGCACGGAGGCGATGCGGCGCAGGTTCTCCTCCAGCGTCAACCCGGGCGTGGCGTCCATGCCGTCCGAGACGCCGGCGCGTCGGTACGGGCCGTCGACGGTGGTCTCCTTGAAGCCATACGTCAGGCCCGAGGTGTGCGTGAGCAGGTGCCGCACGGTGATGACGGGCTCGCGACCGTCAGCGAGCCTGGGGCGGAAGTCGGGCAGCCACTTCGTGACGGGGTCCTCCAGCGACAGCGTCCCCTGGTCCACCAGGGCGAGCGCGGCCACGGACACCAGCGGCTTGGTCATCGACGCCAGCCGGAAGACGGCGTCCTCCCGCATGGGCTTCGCCTCCTCCCGGTCCGAGCGCCCCGCGGCGCGGCGGTAGACGACCTTCCCGTCCTGGACGACGACCACCACCGTCCCGACGATGCGCTCCTGCGCGAGCGCCCGGTCGATGACCGGGTCCAGCTTCTCCGGGAGTGTGGGGGGAGGGGAGGACGCGACGGGGGTGCTTCCAACACCTGCGGCCACCAGCAGGGCGACGATGGCAGAATGCATGGGGGGTGACTCCTGTTTACGTAATGAGCGCTACGTAAATAGGGACCACCCACCGCGATTTCAAGAGTGACCGCTATGAAAAAGACCGCCACCCCCCAGCCGCGTCCTCGCGGGAGGCCCCGGGAGTTCGACGAGACGAAGGCCCTGGACCGGGCGCTGGAGGTGTTCTGGCGGCTGGGGTACGAGGGCGCGTCGGTGGCGGACCTCACGCGGGCGATGGGCATCACCCCGCCCAGCCTGTATGGCGCGTTCGGCTCCAAGGCCGGGCTCTACGAGCGGGTGTTGGAGCGCTACCAGGCCGAGCATGGCGCCGACACCACCCGGGCGCTGATGGAGGAGCCCACGGCGAGGGGGGCGGTCGAGCGGATGCTCCGAGGGGCCGCGCGGCAGTTCACCCGACGCAGGCAGACGGCGGGCTGCATGGTCGCCACGGCGGTGCTGCGCTGCGCGGAGGAGAACCAGCCGGTCGCCGAGCGGGTCTCCGGGCTGCGCGGCGAGTCGCTCCAGCGGCTGGAGGCGCGCATCGCCCGGGGCATCCAGGAGGGAGAGCTGCCCCGGGGCACGGACGCGGAGGGCCTGGCGCGCTTCGTGGGCGCCATCGTCCAGGGGATGTCCGTGCAGGCGCAGGACGGCGCCACCGAGGCGCAGCTGCTCGGGCTGGTGGAGGTGGCGCTGCGCGCCTGGGATGCGGGCGGCAGGCGCCCGCGCGGCGGGTAGCGAGCACCGGCACCTCCGGGAAAAGTCCCTGCGAATCCAGCGGGTTGGGTGGGCTGGTCGCAGGGGGGCGCGTCGGGGGGACGGTTCCGGTGCGTCCGGGGCCCGGCGGGCTTACAACTCCAGGAAGGATGCCCGAGATGACCGCCCAAGAACGCGTCGAGCGCGCCGCGAGCGCGCTGAAGGTCTTCCCGCTGCCGTCGGCGGTGCTCTTCCCCCACACCGTCATCCCCCTCCACATCTTCGAGCCGCGCTACCGGGCCATGGTGCGTGACGCGCTCGCGGGGGACCGCGTCATCGCGCTGGCCCAGTTGGAGGACGGATGGGAGGGGCGTTACGACGGGCGTCCGCCGATGCAGACGATGATGTGCGCGGGCGTCATCGCCTGGGACGAGGAAGTGGAGGACGGCCGCTTCAACATCCTCCTCCAGGGCATCACCCGCATCCGGATGCTGTCGGAGCTGCCCGGGGACAAGGCCTACCGCGAGGTGCGCGCCCAGGTGCTGCCGGACGCGCCCTACCAGGGGCCGGAGGAGGAGCGGCTGCGGCAGGCCGTCTTCGAGCTGGCCGGGCGGGTGCCGCCCACCTTCGCGGAGAACCTGCTGCCGGTGGCCGCGCGCGCGACGGGGGGCATGCTGGCGGACGTGGTGGCCTCGGCCATCGTCCCGGAGGCGGAGCGGCGCCAGGCGCTGCTGGTGGAGCTGGACGTGAAGCGCCGGCTGGACGCGGTGCTGGAGGACGTGGGGGAGCTCATCGGCCGGCTCCAGCCGGTGCGGCCCTCCGGTCCGCTGAACTGAGGCACGCGCGCGTCGAGGCCCTTGCCTTGCGCGCCGGGCCGGGCATTGCTGGGCGCCGGACCGGCTCCGGACGCCCGCGCGTCCGACCCAGAGGGAGTGGAGCAACATGCGGCTCGTGAAAGTCGGCATCGCCAGCGTCAACACCACGGTGGGGGCCTTCGTCCGCAACACGGACAAGGCGCTGACCCTGGCCAGGCGCATGGCGGACGACGGCGTCACCGTGGGCGTCTTCCAGGAGCAGCTCATCGCCGGCTACCCCGCCGAGGACATGGTCCAGTGGCAGGGCTTCATCGACCGGCAGTGGCCGGAGCTGGAGCGCTTCGCGCGGGAGACCGCGGCGCTCCCCTGCGTGTTCCTGGTGGGCGTGGGCGTGGCGCTCCAGGGCCAGCGGCTCAACTGCGCGGCGGTGGTGGCCGGCGGGCGCATCCTCGGGCTCGTGCCCAAGGAGAAGCTGCCCACCTACAGCGTCTTCTACGAGGCGCGCACCTTCGGCCGGGGCCGGCCGGGCATGGCGGAGGTGCACCGGGGCGTGCCGCTGGGGGACTACCTCTTCCGCTTCGACTTCGGCGTGCTGGCGCCGGAGGTGTGCGAGGACATCTGGAGCGCGGACGGCCCCATGCGCCGGCGCACGTACTCCGGCGCGGAGCTGGTCATCAACCTGTCCGCGTCCCCCTTCCGCCTGGGCTTCGTGGAGACGCGCCGCGAGCTCATCGCCACGCGCGCGGCGGACCACCAGTGCACCATCGCCTACTGCAACGCGGTGGGCAGCAACGACGGCCTCATCTTCGACGGCGGCGGCTTCCTCAACCAGAACGGGCGCCACGTCATGGAGACGCCGCGCTTCCAGGAGGGCTTCGCGGCGGCGGTGGTGGACCTGGACCGCACGCTGCGCCTGCGCGGCGAGGCGACCACCTGGCGCGTGGACCGCGAGGACTGGCTGACCCGGGGTGGCAAGGGCACCCCGGAGCTGGACTGCACCGGCGCGGTGACCACGCGGCGCGAGGCGCTCACCTATCCGGTGCCCGCCCACCGCAGCTTCTTCCTGCCCGCGCCCGACACGCGCCGCCCGGCGCGCGAGGCCCTGTGCGAGGACCTCCTCGACGCGCTCTCGCTGGGCGTGGGCGACTACTTCGAGAAGACGCGCGCCTTCAAGGTGCTGGGCATCGCCCTGTCCGGCGGACGCGACTCGCTGTTGACGCTGCTCATCGCGCATCGCTACGCGAAGCGCGCGCGGCCGGAGGACCCGGGCTCGCTGCTCCGGGCCTTCTACATGCCCAGCCGCTACTCGAGCGACTCCACCCGCGACGCGGCGGAGACCATCGCCCGCGAGCTGGGCGTGCCCTTCCAGGTCGTCTCCATCGACGAGGCCTTCGAGCGCGAGCGCGCCGTGGCCCAGGCGATGCTCGGCGACGCCCCCGTCACGCCCATCACCGAGCAGAACATCCAGGCCCGCCTGCGCGCCCAGCGCATGTGGAACTGGAGCAACTCCTGCGGCGGCCTGTTCCTCCAGACCGGCAACATGAGCGAGAAGTCCGTGGGCTACACCACCATCGGCGGGGACCTGATGGGCGCGCTGGCCGTCATCGCCAACGTGCCCAAGACGGTGGTGATGTACCTCCTGGACTACCTCCAGGACACGACGGGCTACGAGGGCATCCGCAAGGTGCTCGCCAAGCCCGCGGGCCCGGAGCTGGCGCACAACCAGGTGGGAGAGGAGGAGCTGATGCCCTTCCCCATCCTCGACGCGTGCTTCTACCTCCATGCGGGCGAGAAGCTCACCCCCGCGGAGATGGTGAAGGCGCTGACCTCCATGTTCCCGGAGGTGGAGCCCGCGCGGCTGGGCGCGTACGTGGACAAGTTCGTGCGCCTGTTCCAGCAGTCCATCTACAAGTGGGTGCAGTCGCCGCTCGCGCTGCACATCGGCAACCTGGACCTGGACCGCGAGCGCGCGCTCCAACTGCCCGTGGTCACCGGCTCCGAGTGGATGCGCGGCGGCGTCTGACGCCGCCACGCGCAACCGTTGTCGGTCGGATGCCACGTCCGCTCGCTTGCTGAGCAGACATCCAAGGAGGGGTGATCCTCGCCCTGGTGTGCCTTGCCGGATGTCGCGCCGGAAACAACCTTCATGTCAGCCACTCGACGAGGAGGGTTGGAATGAAAGCGAAGATTCTGGCTGGCGCCATCGGGGCGTTCTTCTACGGCACCTCCGGCCTCGCGGCCGATGGTGATTGCCCCCCACCCCGGGCGGGCGCGGAGAAGGTGGGAGAGGGCGTGCTGCTGGCGCAGTCCGATACCTCTCCTAGTGGGAACGACTACCAGGAGAATGACCTCATCATCGAAACGCAGCCGGTGCCCGACAGCTCCATGTCGGACGACTCGGGCACGGGCGGCAGCGGCGCGGTGGGGCAGGAAGGCTCCACGTCCCAGGGCGGCACGCCCCAGGGCGAGGTCTACCTGAACATGCCGCTGCGCTGCCAGCCGAGTGAGTCCGGCGGGCAGGGCACCGGCGGCAGCGGCACCGGCGGCAGCGGCACCGGCGGCAGTGGCATGGAGCAGCAGCCGTTGACGCCGCCTCCGCCTCCGTCTCCGTCGCAGTCCGGGCCGCAGCCGCGCCCGGAGGCCACGCCCGGGAGCAACAAGTCGTCCGAGTCGTACCCGACGCAGGACACGCAGGCCTTCGGTGGTAGCGGCGTCTCCGCGCCGTCCAACGACTTCCGGCCCGCCTCCGAGCAGGTGGAGCCGCTCGAGGTGAAGAAGAAGGAGAAGAACAAGACCAAGGGCCTCACCGTGACGATTGGTGGCGGTATCGAGGGCTACACCGGCGCGCTGGCGCCGCAGCTCAACCCCGGTCCCACGGCCGGCGTGACGGCGTCGTTCAAGCCGACCCGCCAGTTGGGGCTCGAGGTGGGCTACACGGGCGCGCTCAACAACATCGACGCCAAGCGTGGCGACGTGGTGGGTGACAGCCCGGACCTGGTCCGCAACGGCGGTCAGGCGGTGCTGACGGTGGGTCTGACGCCGACGGCGGTCCAGCCGTACATCCTGGGCGGCATCGGCATCAGCAACTACAACTTCCGCCACGGCGAGGCGCTGGGTTACCGGGACGACACGGTGGGCAACGTGCCGGCCGGCCTGGGTGTGCGCGGGTACGTCGGTCACTTCACGGTGGACGCGCGCGCCAACTACAACTTCCTCTTCGACAAGGACTTCGCTCCGGGCATCACGCCCGGCACGGAGAACGTGTCCGGGGGTGGTAGCTACCAGGGCACCGTCAGCGTGGGTGGTACGTTCTGATTCACCAGAAGTGAAGCCCCCTGAAGGGGCATGACGGGGTGGCGCGGTGCCCGGTAGCCAACGGGCCCGCGCCATCCCGCTTTCCTGTGCGGCGCCAGGCGGGGTCGCGGGTTAATGTGAAACCTTCTTCTGGGACAGGAGCGGGAATGAGCCTGAAGGTCGAAGACGTGAAGGTGGGAGCTGGCGCGGAGGCCACGGCCGGCAAGTCGGTCACGGTGCACTACGTGGGGACGCTGACCAGCGGCTCCAAGTTCGACAGCAGCCGCGACCGGGGAGAGGGCTTCACCTTCCGGCTCGGCGCGGGCCAGGTCATCCAGGGGTGGGACCAGGGCGTCGCCGGCATGAAGGTGGGCGGCGTGCGCAAGCTCACCATCCCTCCGGAGATGGGCTACGGCTCGCGCGGCTTCCCGCCCGTGATTCCGCCGAACTCCACGCTGCTGTTCGAGGTGGAGCTGCTCGCGGTCCGCTGAAGTCACGCTCCGCCTGGGGCGGAGAGAAACGAGGTTCCGTCATGGCGACGGTGGAAATCACCAAGGACAACTTCAAGGAAACGGTCGGCAAGGATGGCATCGTCATCCTCGACTGGTGGGCGGCGTGGTGCGGGCCTTGCCGCATGTTCGCGCCCACGTTCGAGACGGCCTCGAACAAGCACCCGGACATCGTCTTCGGGAAGATCGACACGGAGGCGCAGCCGGAGCTGTCCGGCGCGTTCGAGATCCGCTCCATCCCCACGTTGATGGTGTTCCGTGACGGCATCCTGCTGTTCGAGCAGGCCGGCGCGCTGCCCGCGGCGGCGCTGGAGGACCTGGTGCGCCAGGTGCGCGCGCTCGACATGGAGCAGGTGAAGAAGGAGGTCGAGGAGCGCCGCAACAAGGAGAAGGAAGCGCCCAAGGCCTGAGCCGGACGGGGCGGGGTGTTCGTCCCCGCCCCGGAGGTGCCCGGGGGCTACCAGTGGACGAGGAGCGTGAAGTCCTTGAAGGGGGCTTCGCCGGACTCCAGCTCCACGTGGAAGCGCCGCCCCGGGCTCGTCCGCACCAGTCCCCGCCGCATCATGCCGCGAGTCCATGCGGGCCCGAACAGCTCGTCGCGGAAGCGCAGCCGGGCGCGGGTGTCGTCGAGGCGCTCGTAGTCCCGCTCGCCGAAGGTGCTGGTGGCCTCCGCGAAGCCGGAGGCGACGGCGAGGCCGCGGTGCGGGTCCTCGCCGGTGATGGCCATCACCATGGCGCCCACCGGCGCGGAGTAGATGGGCTCCGCGGCGGCGAAGGAGAGCTGCTCCACCGCGGACGCGTAGCTCTGGCCCAGGAGCGACGCGAGCGTGCTGGCGCCCGCATGGAGCAGCCGCAGGTACTCCAGCGCGGTGTGGTGGGTGGGCGCCCCGCGTCCGGCGGCGGGCGCGGAGGTGACCGCGCGCCCCGTCCGCTTCGCGATGGTGTCGTGGAGGCTCTGCATGAACAGGGTGAGCACCTGGTGTTCGGGGCGGCAGAGGGCCATGCGGGCTTGCAGGTGTTGGGGCGCGTCCATGGATGTTCCTTAGCGACGCCGGTCGGGCCAAATCCATGGATGGGGGGTCGCCCGGGAGTCGGCCCTCTCATTTGGCGACCGTGCAAACCCCTCCGCCGTTGAGGTGGGCTTGATCGACGATGCTCTGGGTGACGAACTCCTGGAGCGTCCGGACGTCGTGTGCGCCGGGCAGGTACACCACGGGCTGGCCCTTCGCGTCCCGCAGCTCCTGGCCCTCGCGGTCCCGCAGGTCGGTGAGCTGCTGGGATGACAGGCCTTCGGGGACGATGAGGCCCTCCGGGCTGGCGGTGGCGGCGATGGCGTCGAAGCGCAGCTTCACGCCCTGGTGGGTGCCCAGCCGGTCGTAGAACATGTGCTCGGCGTGGATGGTGACCTCCGCCCGCGCGGTGGAGGACTCCGGGACGATGATGCCCTGCGTGCCGTCCACGCCGTTGATGCAGTCCACCATGCGCACGTCGACCGGGAAGCCCATCTGGAAGGTGAGCACGCCGGCTCCCGCCTTCACCGCGCGCCCCTCCACCCAGTAGCTGAAGCCGCGCTCGCGCATGCGCGCCAGGTCCTCCGGGGAGACCTGCCCGTCCGCCAGCTCCGTGCCCTCCGTGGGCGGGGACACGTGGAAGCCCACGTCCCATCTCCCGGCGGACAGCCCCCGCAGCTCGGTCAGCGGGACATCCCCCTTCTGCACGTCGACCAGCACGTGCCGGGGGCTGCGCTGCACCTCGCCCGAAGCCGAGGTGACGGTGACGTCTCCGAGCGACACCAGGTACTTCGTGAACTGGATGGACCAGCCGTCCTCGAAGACGGTGTCCGGCAGGCCCCGCTGGGTGCCGTCACCTCCACTCATCGTCACCGTCACGTCGCCCAGCGCCGTCGGGTCGCAACCGCCCCCGGCGAGCCCCAGCACCACCAGGGCCACGCGGAGCCCTCGCATTCCCTTGCATCGATTGTCGTTCATGATGCTGAGGTGTATATGCAACCAAGTTGCGTTTCAAGGCGGCGACGGTTATCCGGAGGGCGCGCGGGGTGTCCTGGACGCCGGGCGCGCCGCGACCCGAGGAGGGGTGTGCACCGTGTGGATTCCGATGTTGATGGCCTGGGGGCTCCTGGCCCTGGCCGAGGCGCCCATCGTCCCGCCCGCGCCGCTGGAGATGGTGGCGCCGGTGAGGCCGTCGGAGGCGCGTGCGTCGCGGGAGGCCGAGACGGTCGTGGTGCGGCTGACGATCGACGCGGTGGGCGAGGTGGAGCGGGTGGAGGTGCGCGAGTCGGCGGGGCGACTGCTGGACCGGGCGGCGATGGCGGCGGCGGTCCGTTGGCGCTTCCAGCCCGCGACCCAGGGGGGCGTGCCGCTCGCCGTGCAGGTGGATGTCCCCGTCACCTTCACGCCGACGGTGTCGGCGCGGGTGGTGGAGTCGTCACCACGCGAGGGGATGACTGGGGAGGGGCCGTCACTGCGGGGGCACGATGCGGCGCCTGTGTCGGCAGGGGCGGTGGAGTCGTCACCACGCGAGGCGATGACCGGGGAGGGCCCGTCACTCGCGGTAGGCGCCGCTCCATCTGGAGAGGGCGACGTACCCGTGGAGGCTCGGGTGTTCGCCACGACGGTGCGGGGCACCGCGCAGGCGCCGCCGCCGGTCGCGGTGGGGGACTTCCACATCGAGGTGGGGCAGCTCGCCGACGTGCCGCGCAACTCCGCGTCGGACCTGATGTTGCTCGCGCCCGGGGTGATGCTCGCGAATCACGGCGGAGAGGGGCACGCGGAGACCATCTTCATCCGGGGCTTCGACGCGGGGGAGGGCAAGGACGTGGAGCTGCGCCTCAACGGCGTGCCGCTCAACGAGGTCTCCCACTCACACGGTCACGGCTACGCGGACACCTACTTCATCATCCCGGAGCTGGTGCGGGCGCTGCGCGTCACCGAGGGGCCCTTCGACCCGGCCCAGGGTGACTTCGGCGTCGCGGGGACGGTGGAGTACGAGCTGGGCCTCGCGCGGCGCGGACTCACCGCGTCCGTCGGCTCCGGCAGCTTCGCGTCCCGTCGCCTGTCCCTGGTGTGGGGCCCACCCGACTCGAGCGACGCCACCTTCGTGGGCCTCCTGCTCCGCCAGGGGCACGGCTTCGGACCCAATCGCGCCTACGCCAACGCGGGAGTGATGGCCCAGGTGGAGCTGCGGCTGGGAGACGCGACGCGCGTGCGCCTGTTCGGCGCCGGCTACGGGGGCCGCTTCTCCTCGGCGGGCGTCATCCGCGAGACGGACGTGGTGAACGCCCGGCTGCCCTGCGCCCCGGACGCGGACTCACAGTTCTTCTGCTTCCACGACGCGAACCAGGGCGGGGCCGGCCAGCGGCACCTGCTGTCCGTGGAGCTGCACACGCGCCTGTCGCGCGGGGGGCGCCTCACGCAGCAGGGCTACGTGATGGTCCGCCAGACGCGCATCCGCGACAACTTCACCGGCTTCCTCCAGGACACACCGCCCGACGGCGGCGCGCAGCGGGGCGACGACTCGGAGGGCTACTACCGGGGCACCACCGCGGGGCTGCGTGGTCGCTACGTCCCAGGCCTCTCGCTGCTGGGCCAGTCGCGCCCGCTGGAGCTGGGCTACGAGGTCCGCCACGACGACGTGCGCACGCGCTCGCGTCGGCTGCGGGACGCGGGGGGCGCGCCCTACGCCACGCTCTTCGACAACCAGGTGCGCACCACCCACCTCGGCGGCTTCTCCTCCCTGCGCGTCGCGCCGACCTCCTGGCTCACGCTGCGCGGAGGCGTACGGCTGGACGCCTTCCTCTTCGGCGTGGACGACCTGAACCGCCCCGCCGTGGACCGCGATGGGGCGCGCATCCCCGAGGAGTCCCTGGAGGCCTACGGCTTCTTCGCCAGCCCCCGCGCGAGCGCGGAGGTGCGGCTGTCTCCCCGCTGGACCTGGCTCACCAGCGCGGGGCTCGGCGCCCGCTCCAGCGACGCGGCGGCCCTGTCCGACGCGGAGCTGGCGCCCTACGCGCGCGTCGTCTCGGGCGAGACGGGCGTGGGTTGGCGGCTGGAGGGCGACGGGCGCCCGTACTCCCTGGAGGCGCGCGCGGCCGCCTTCGCCACGCGGGTGTCGCAGGACTACGTCTTCGACGAGAAGCGGGGACGCAACCAACCCGTGGGTGCATCGCAGCGGCTGGGCGCCTTCGCCCTGGCGCGACTCACGTGGGCCGAGCGGTTCGACATGCAGGCGTCGCTCGCCTGGTCCCGGGCCACGCTGCCCGTCCCCGGGGCCTCGCCCTGGCGGGTGTGGGACGGCACGGTGGTGCCGTACATCCCCGCGCTGCTGGGGCGCGTGGACGCGTCGGCGCGAGGCACCGTGACGGTGTCGGGCCAGCGCCTGGGGTGGAACGTGGCGCTGGGGCACAGCGCCATCGGCCCCCGGCCCCTGCCGCTCAACCGCTACAGCGCCCCCGTGTTCCTCTTCGACGTGGCCACCCGCGCGCGCTGGGACTGGGTGGAGCTGGGCGTGGAGGTGGAGAACCTGCTCGACACGCGCTGGCGGGAGACGGAGCTCAACCACGTCTCCAACTTCCGGGGCCCGGACGCGCCCGCCTCGCTGCTGGCCACGCGTCACTTCTCCGCCGGAGCCCCCCGGACCTTCCGGGGCACCCTCACCGTGTACCTCGACCTCCAGGAGGATTCACCATGACGACCGCGTCGCGTGTCACCCGCAGGGCCGTGCTGGGGATGCTGGGGACCTCCCTGCTCGGCGGCCTGTCCGCGTGCGGGCTGTCCGGCACCGGAGGCCGGAGCATCGTGTTCGACATGGGGCTGCGCACCGCCCTCGCCCCCGACGAGGCGGACGTGGGCACGTTCTCCACCGACACGGGGTGGCGCGTGCGCCTCGGCTCGGGATGGATGGTGCTCGGCCCCATCTACCTCTTCGAGAACGCCTCGCCGCTCCAGCCGCAGGCCCGCGAGCGCGCCTGGCCCCGACGGCTGGCGCGAGCGCTGCTGCCCACCGCGCACGCGCACGATGGCGACTTCTTCTCCGGCGGCACCGTGCTGGGCGAGTGGGACCGGGAGGTGGTGTTCGACCTGCTCGCGGACGCGGGCGGCACGCGGGTCCTGGGGCGTTCGCCGGGCATCGCGGGGCGGGCGCGCTCCTTCTCGCTGCTCCTCCAGCCGCCGTCGCGGGTGCTGGGGTCGGAGGCCGCGCCGCTGGGAGGACACTCGGTGCTGCTGGAGGGCACGGCGTCGCGGGAGGACCTCCGGATTCCCTTCCGCGTGGCGCTGGACTTCCCACCGCCGGTGGCGCTCCAGCGGGTGGAGTTCGTGCCGGTGGAGGCGGACCTGGACGACGCGGGCCGGTTCGTCGTGGACCTCCAGCCCCATCGCTGGTTCGAGGGAACCCACTTCGACCGCCTCGACCTCCCGGCAGGAGGAGGCACGGTGGACATCCCGCCGGAGGCGCAGGTCCACCGCGCGCTGTCCGTCAACGTGCGGCGCTCCACGGCCTTCGCCGGACGCTGGGAGCCGTGATCAGCTCGCCGCCTGGGACAGCGGCGCGGCGGTCCGGCTCGTCGTGCGGGAGACGCGCAGCCACACCAGCGTGACGGCGAGCCAGCCGGCGGTGAGCGCGCTCCAGGCCTGGGGCGCGCGGGCCTGCACCAGCCACAGCGTCACCACGCCCCCCATCCCGAGCACGCGGGCAATCTCCAGCCCCAGGGCCCAGCGCTTGGACTCCAGCATCCCGGCCCACGCGGTGGCCATGGCCCAGAACAGCGCGCTGAGCACCAGCTTCTGCCAGCCCACCAGCGGCGAGGCGTGGTGGCTGACCAGCAGCATGAAGGGCATGGACGCGAGCATCTGGAACACGAGGTAGCCGCGGATGCCGGGCAGCTCCGTGGACTGGAACTTCACCTCCGCGCCCGTCTCCTTCCAGCCCGTCTCCTGCCGCGGCGGCAGGTCCTTGGGGCGCCACCCGGTGGGCATCACCCACAGGCGCAGCCGGTCCCACCCGCTTCGGGTGTGGAGGGCGTCGCTGACGAGCTTCGACCAGTACTGGAAGTTGATGAAGGTCGGGTCCCACGTGTTCGGCGGCGTGGTGACGCCGTACGAGCACTCCTCCGTCTCCTCCTGGAACGTGCCGAACATCCGGTCCCAGATGATGAGGAAGCCCGCGTAGTTCTTGTCGATGTAGAGGTCGTTGCGGGCGTGGTGCACGCGGTGGTGGGACGGCGTGTTCAGCCAGGACTCGACCCAGCGGGGCAGCTTGGGGATGACGCGCGTGTGGGGGATGAACTGCAGCACCAGGTGGAAGGCCACCATGGCGAGCACGGCCCCGGGCGCGAAGCCGACGATGACCAGCGGCCAGTAGAAGAGGAAGGAGAACAGCCGCTGCGTCACGCTGGCCCGCAGGGCCACGGCGTAGTTGAGCTCCTCCGTCGAGTGGTGCGGGGAGTGCGCCGCCCAGCCGATGTTGGTCCGGTGCCCGAAGCGGTGGAACCAATAGAAGAGGAAGTCCACGCCCAGGAAGAGCCCGAGCAGCCCGAGCGGCGACGTGGCGTCGATCTTCGTGAGGGAGAATCGCCCCAATTCGTCGAAGACCGGTAAGACAAGCAAGGCCACCGCGACGTTGACACATTGGTTGATGACCGCGGTGCCCACGCTCGCGATGGAGTCCTGGAAGCTGTAGTAGCCGTTCCGCCGCGCCACGCAGTACACGAACTCACCCAGCGCCAACGCGATGACGAAAGGCGTGGCGATGGCGTATACGTTGATGGGCATGAATCGGGTGTACGGCGCCCCTCCCCCACGTCGCCTTAACCTGGGTTAACCAAGGTCACTCCCCCGTGAGATTTCCAGCGCTCTTCGAGCACCTTTCCAAGCTCGCGGCCATCCCCCCCTCGGAGTGGGAGCGAGCGGAGTTACTGGGCAAGGAGCAGACAGTGGACCGCAAGGCCCTCTTCCTGCGTCCCGGTGATGCGTCGGACCGCTTCTCCATCGTGCTCCAGGGCGTGTTCCGGCTGGTGCGGGTGTCCGCGCGCGGCGGTGAGTCCGTGAAGGCCTTCCGCGCGGAGGGTGACCTGCTCGGCGCCTACTCGGAGATGCTCCAGGGCAAGCCGTCGATGACGGCCATCGAGGCGCTGGAGCCCTCCCGGGTGTTGGTGTTCCGCGCGGCGGACCTCCAGGCGCTGGAGCAGGGACACACGTGCTGGGTGCAGCTGGCCCGCAGCGTGGCGGAGAAGCACTTCCTGCTGAAGGAGCAGCGGGAGCAGGAGTTCCTGGAGCTGTCCGCCGAGGAGCGGCTGGAGCGCTTCTGGGAGGAGCACGCCCACCTGCACCGCCGGATTCCCCAGCGGGACGTGGCGGCCTACCTCGGCATCACCGAGGTGGGCCTGAGCCGCATCGTGTCGCGTCGCCGCCGTCAGCAGGCTGCGGCGAGCGGCGCCAGTCAGTAGCGCTCGAAGACGAAGTGGAGCGTCTGGCGCGGTGAAGGCCCGTACGTGAGCCGCAGGAAGCGGTCCCCCGCCGGCGCGGTGAACCGCAGCACGTGGGTGATGGCGGGCTGGCAGACGGCGGGGGCCGGGGTCAGCGTGGAGGCAATCACCGCCTCCTCCTCCGTCACGTCGTGCACCGTCACCGGCAGCTCCTGGTCCAGGTACATGACGATGGGCTCGTCGCGCTCGGCGGAGACGACCTCCGAGTAGCCGAGGAACTCCCCGCCTCGCGCCGGGAGCGTCAGCGCGTAGAACTCGTGGGGCGAGTCCGTCGCGGGATACATCGTCGTCGGCGACGCGCCCGCCGTCACCGCCACCGGCGCCTCGAGCAGCGCGTGGCCACACGCGTGCTCGGTGACGCGGTCGCGCTCGCCGGTGGTGAAGTCCAGCTTGCCGTCGCCCAGGCCGGGGTGCGTGGGGTCGAGCGGGTTGCCGGCGACGTCGCGCAGCGCGGTGAGGTCCAGCGTGTAGCGCGTGTCCTCCTCCAGCGGGGGGAGGTCCGCCTCCGGGCGGGGGATGGAGAGGTTCAGCGTCAGGGCGTCCTCGGACCACTGGCCGGTGAGCGCGCGCGACGGCGTCGAGGGCGTGGTCCGGTCCCACAGCGTCACCTGGGCCCGGGTGGTGTCCATGGGCTCGTCGAAGGAGACGGAGACGAGCCGCCGCAGGCTCGTGTTCGTCGCGTCCACCTTGAAGGTCTGCACGGGCAGCACGCCCGTGGCGCCCTCGGTGGGGTCGGAGGCCGTGGCGATGGGGGCGACGTGGTCTCCGCCGGCATCGGGGACGCCGGAGTCGGGCTCGGTGCCGGCGTCCGTCTGGCCGGCGTCGGGAGTCGGAGCGGGGGAGTCCTCACCGTCGCAGCCGGTGAGGGCGAGCGCGGCGCAGAGGGTGAGCAGGGCGGTGGTGTGGATGGGGCGCATCTTCGGAGGTCCTCGAAAGGGAAGGCGGAGGACCGCCGGCGCGAGGCCGGCGGCCGGTGAGGCGGGGCGGTGCGACCGTCGAAGGCGCGGTGCACCGGAGTCGGGCGACGGGGCGCCCGGCGCGACTAGCAGTTGAAGATGGCGGGGTTGGTGTCGTCGCAGTCGAAGCGCTGCTTCACGTAGCCTGTGGGCGCCTCGCAGGCGAAGCGGTAGACGGGCGTGTTGGTGCCGTACCCGTCACCGTCCTGGTCCCGGTAGAAGCGGTCCCGGTTGTCGTAGAGGTACTCGGGGACGAGGCCCACCTGGTTCCCCGACGCGGGGCCCGCGGCGAGGAGGTACTTGCGGCCCACGACCAGGTCGTACACCCGGGCCTGCGTCAGCGAGCAGGAGGCGGCGGAGACGCTCTCGCTGATGAGCGCGGGCACGACGGCGCTGGTGGTGGTGTCCACCACCGCGAAGGCCACGTTCTGCGACAGGTAGAACGAGATGGACTCCACGGTGGACGTGCCGGACGTCACCGCGACGGGCGTGTACGTCACCGAGCCCTCGGCGCCCGAGGGCAGGTTCAGCGTGTAGTGCTGGTGCCGCGCGCTGATGTCCGGCGCCGTGGCGACGCGCGTGGCGCTCGTCGTCACGTTCACGTTGTCCGCGCTGTTGCTCGCGTGGGTGCACGCGTGGGTCGTCATCAGCGTGGCGTCCACCGACGCGCAGCCGGCCTCCAGCGCCTGCTCCGTCTCCTGCTCCTCCAGCGGCTGCTCCGTTTCGTCCAGGGGCCCGCACGCCGCCAGCGACAGCGCGAGCAGGGTCCACGTCAGCTTCTTCATGGGTGTTTCTCCTGTTTTAGTAACTGAGTTGCAATTTCGGCGCGGACGACCCCCTGGGGAGGAGGCCGTCCGCGCGTGGGTGGGGGTTACTCGAGGTGCTCGACGACCAGTCCGACCTCGGAGAGCGAGGTGGGGCCGAGCGTGAGCGTGTACTGGACGCGGTCCGTCAGCTCGTAGCCGACCATGTGCTGGAGGCCGGCGCAGTGGTCGTCGGTGGGCCGCGTGGCCGCGGGCGTGACGGTCTGCTGGATGGTGGTCTCCACCAGCGTGACGGGCACGTCCGGGGTGCTCAGGTAGACGACGAAGTCACCGGAGGCGAAGGCCTTGTAGCTGAAGGTGCCGACGTACTGGCCACCCTCCGGACGCAGCTTCACCGTGTAGTAGGTGTGGAAGTCATCCACCCGGGGGTTGCGGCTCGTCGAGGCCTCGGCGGTGACGAAGGGGCCGTGGGAGACGTGCCAGCAGGCGTGCTCTCCATTGTCTCCGAAGTCGAAGCCTTCGCTGGGGACATGGTCGGGGTCCACGACGCAGGCGAGTCCGGTGGAGGCGGGCAGGTAGCCCTTGTGGCAGTGGCACCAGTCGCCCGTGGGCTCACGGTGGATGTGGCCATTGGGCGCGCACGGGTCTTCCGGAGTGATGGGCTCGTCGACTGGGGGCGTGTCGCCACCACCGCAGGCGGAAGCCGCCAGGGCGAAGGTGGCGAGGAAGAGGACACGGAGGGGGTGTCTCATGTGGAAGCTCCCCATGGGGACGCGCGAGTTCGAGGATTCGGGAGGACATGGAGTGGGAGGCGCGAGCGCCTACTCCGCGTGGTGGTGGGCCGCTTCCTCGATGACGAGCGAGAAGGAGGCGTTGCGGCGCAGCAGGGAGCGGAACTCCAGGTAGTACTCGGTGTCCGCTTCCAGGTCCGCGACGATGGCCGTCTTCAGCGTGTCGCAGACGTCCGCGGGCACCTGGTAGCGGCACTCGCGGGCCACCTCGGCGCCGGTCGCCGCGTCGTAGATGCGCAGGCCGCGGAACCGGGAGAGGAGGAAGGCGAACTCACCGGACTCGTCCGGGAGGAACGAGACGCGGCCCGCCCAGCCCCAACCCCAGCCGGAGGTGTTGGTGGGGAGGGTGATGTTGTACGCGGTGTGGGGCGTGCTGACGTCGACGAGGACGGGCGCGCCCAGCGCGGCGGCGGTGACGGGCTCGAAGGGGCCGACCTCCGCGTGGATGCACGCGTGCTCGGTGACTTCGGCCAGTTCCTCGGCCTCCTCGCAGGAGGGGAGGAGCGCGGCCTCCTCCTGCGCGAGGGCGTCCTGCTCGACCTCTTCCTCGGCGCCAGGGGCGCCGCAGCCGGCGAGCAGCGCGGCCACGCCGACGGCGAGGAGGGACTTCTGGAACGGCGACTCCGGTTTCATGGGGACTTCTCCTTTGGGTTGGGACAACGGGGGGGTGAGACAGGTGGGAAGGGGGCGCGTCAGGGCGCGTCGGGAGGCAGCACCAGCCACGTGGCGATGACCTCGCCGGACGTGAGCCGCTCGGGCGGCAACTGCAGGTGCGCGCCCGGGGCGCCGAGCCTCCATTCGGGCGTGCGGCGGAAGGACGCCTCGAAGGAGTCCTTGTCCGGGAAGGTGACGCGGGCGACGCAGCCCGCGGCGAAGCAGTGGGGCGGCTCCGCCTGGACAGGCAGGACCTCCTCCTCCACCCGACGTCGCCAGGTCTCGAGCGCGGCGCGGGCCTGCCCGGTCCAGGCCGCCTGGCTCTCGCCGGACGCGCGCACCACGGAGAGCACGGTCTCCCTCCGGACATCCGGCGCGCGCGCGCTCCGCAGCGCCTGGACGACGCGCTGACGCTCCTCGGAGGCCCCGCGGCGCGGACGGACCTGCGTCACCTCGGAGGTGTCCGCCTCGGTGGGGAGGACTTGCGGCACGAGCGCAGGCTCCCGTTGGGGTCGCGCGGTGTCCGCGCCCGGAGGTGGCGCGGCGAGGACCCTCACGGGCGTGGGCGTGAGCGGGGGCGAGGGGACGTCGTGCGCCTCATGCGCGGCCACGTCGTGCGGTGCGTCGCGCGGGCCTGGCCACGCGGCGAGCATGCCCGCGAGTGCGAGCATGGCGGCGCCGAGGCCCCAATGGCGTCTGGTCATGAACGGTGCTCCTCCCGGGGGGGTAGGTCCTGCGGTCCTTCGCATGCTGCCTTGCGAGTCGTGATTTGTAATCGATTCGTAAAAGCAATCAAGTTGCATTTAGAGCACGGTCGCGACCTGGGGCGTGGGGTGGTGAGCACCCGGCGCGTGGGGCGGTTGTGAGCGCCGCGCCGAGTCCACTAGGACATCGTGGGGACGAGGCCCGCGAGTCCGGCGGCCAATCCCGACGAGGTGACCACATGGGCGTGTCGACCTGGTTGTCGCGAGTGGTGTTGTTGGTCGCGTGGGTGTTGCCCACGCTGGCGCACGCGGGTTCCTACCTGCGCGTGGTGAGCTGGAACCTGCGCCACGAGGGCTGGAGCGCGGAGCAGACGTATCTCGACGACGCGAAGCAGCTCTGGAACCAGTACGGAGGCAACAGCACGTCGAACAACGGCTGTGACCTGGTGTTCATCCAGGAGGCGATGTACTCGACGGTGGCGCCGAGCATCGCCGCCGCGTTGACGCAGGTGTCCGGGGTGACGTGGGGGTATGCGCAGACGCCGCTCCTGGGCCGCTCCTCCTACAAGGAGAGCTACGCGGTGCTCTTCCGGACGGACACGGTGTCGCTCGTGTCCTCCACCGTCCACCCCGACCCGGAGGACCGCTTCGAGCGCGAGCCGCAGGTGGTCCAGGTTCGCCACGTGCCCACGGGCGCGGACTACACGTTCCTCAACTGGCACGCCATCTGGGGGACGGCCGCGGAGCGCGACGCGGAGGTGCGGGCCATCGACACCGTGTTCCAGACGGTGCAGGACGCGAACCCCGGAGACCAGGACGTCATCCTGCTGGGAGACCACAACATGCCCTGCACCGCGGCCTCGTGGGCGGAGCTGGCGGCGCTGTCTCCCACGGTGAGCTGCAAGCTGGACGTGCCGACCACGCTCAACGCCAACGGGGCCTTCGTCAGCGCCTATGACCACTTCTGGATGCAGCCGACCTATGTGACGGAGCTGTCCTCGACGGGGCGCGACTACATCGCGGACACGCTCGACTTCGTCACCCGGCTCTCCGACCACGCGCCGGTGTACGTCACCCTGTATTCCAACAGCGACACGGATTGAGTCGCTCGGCTCGCATGAAGGGGTGGGCCCTCGCCGCGGGGTTGCTGGGGCTCGTCTGCGTGTGGTGGCGGGAGACGGCGGCGCCCGTCGTCGGGCCCGTGCGTCCCGTGTCCACCTCGCGCCCCGCCATGCCGGAGGTCGCGCCGTTGCCGGCGTCGGAGGCGACGGTGGCGCCGAGGGGGCTGTGGCTGCGCGCGGTGCTGGAGGGCGCGCATCCCTTCCAGGGTGAGGCGCGGATCGGCGCGGCGACCATCGCCTCGGAGGATGCGCGTCGGTGGGAGGCCGCGCGGCGCGAGGGTTCGGGTGGCGCGGGGCCAGCGCGACGGGAGGACCTGGCGAACGTGGCCTCGTGGGAGCGCGCCACGGTGGCGCCCTCCGCCGTGGGCGGCGTGCTGGGGCCGGAGCCCGTGGCGCCGGCGGTCCGCTATCAGGTGATGGCGTGGGAGCCGGACGGCACGTTCTGGTGGGAGTCCTTGGAACCGGGCGAGGTGCCGGCGTCGGGTGTGCTGGACCTGGGCGTCCTGCGGGCACGGCGTCCCACGGGCGTGCGCGTGAGGTTGAAGGGCGCGCGGCCAGCGCAGGGCGTGTTCTCCCTGCGTCTGGCGCGCGGGGTGGGCGAGGACGCGCGGGATGTGGAGCGCGCGAGCGAGCTGTGGCCGCTGGTGCGGCACGCCGCGCCGCGCGTGGCCGCCGCGTTGGGAGAAGGCACCGCGCTGTCGTTCGAGGCGGAGGGAGAGGTCGCGCTCGTGCCGCTGCTGCCGGACGCGGCCGTGCGGTTGTGGCTGCGCGCGGAGTCGGGGCAGGAGTCGGGGCCGGTGGAGGTCGCGCTGCGAGAAGGGTGGGTGGAGACGGTCGTGCTGGACGTCGACGCGCTCTTTCCGGGGGGATTGGCGAAGACGGTCGCGTTGCGGGGACGGGTGTTGCTGGAGGGGACGTCGGCGGCTCCGCCCGGTGCACGGCTGATGGGACCCGAGGGGCGCGCGGTCGATATGGCTGGGGATGGCCGGTTCGTCGTCGAGGGGCTGCCGTCGTGGCGACCTTCCCATTTCACGGTGACGATGCCGCCCGCGAGCGGGGGGCGGCCCATCGCTCCGGCGTCGCGGCTGTTCTCGTTCACTCCGTCCCCACGTGACACGGAAGCGGAGGTGACGTGGCGGGTCCCCGCGTATCGCTGGCTCGTGCTGCGCATGGACCCCTTCGCGCGGAGTCAGTTGGAGGCGCGCGCGCGGAGGCCCTATCCGGTCTTCCTGTTGGAGCGGCGGGCGGAGGACGGGCGGTGGCTCACGGAGTCGGCCGAGCACTTCCTGCCGGATGCGCAGGGGCTCGCCGTGTCGGTGGAGCGGGTGGGGACGTATCGTGTCCAGGTGGCGGCGTCGCCCGTGGACGTCCAACCGACGGCGCCGGTCGTGTTCGATGGAGAGATTCGGGAGCGACAGGTCGCTCCCTCGTCGCGAGAGGATGGCGCGACCTGTGTGGTGCGCGTCATGTCGGGAGGCGCGCCGGTGTCCGGAGCGGGCGTCACGCTCTCGGGAGCCAGGGGCTCATTGCCACCCCTGCGGCTGCTCACGGACGTGGAAGGACTCGCGCGGCTCGGCGGAGTGGGCGAGGGCCCCGTGCAGGTCGAGGTGTCGCGGGAGGCGCGGGACTCCTGGTCCGGAGACATCGCCGCGTCGTGCGCGTCGGCCGGGCTGGCGGAGGTCCACCTGTGACACCTGGAGGGTTCGCGCGCCAGTCTCGTCGGCGGCGCGGGCCTAGCGTGGGTCGAGCCGTCGAGGAGGTTCGTGCTCCTGCTCATGGAATGGTTCGCGCGCCAGGCTCAGCGGCGGCGCGGGCCTCGCGTGGGTCGAGCCGTCGAGGAGGTTCGTGCTCCTGCTCATGGAATGGTTCGCGCGCCAGCCTCGTCGGCGGCGCGGGCCTCGCGTGGGTCGAGCCACCCAGGAGGTTCGTGCTCCTGCTCATGGAATGGTTCGCGCGCCAGCCTCGTCGGCGGCGCGGGCCTCGCGTGGGTCGAGCCACCCAGGAGGTTCGTGCTCCTGCTCATGGAATGGTTCGCGCGCCAGGCTCAGCAGCGGCGCGGGCCTCGCGTGGGTCGAGCCACCCAGGAGGTTCGTGCTCCTGCTCATGGAATGGTTCGCGCGCCAGGCTCAGCAGCGGCGCGGGCCTCGCGTGGGTCGAGCCACCCAGGAGGTTCGAGCCCCTCCTCGGCAAAGGCGCGCGCGCCAGCCTCGTCGCTGGCGCGGGCCTCATGCGGTTCGGGTCTTCTCTCCGGTGGGGTTGGCGCTTCGCCCGTGACGCGTGGCCGTGCTCGGGGCTCAGGCCGCGTTGGCGGTGACGCCGACGTCCTCGACGGCGGTCAACAGGGGATGCCGGGTGGGCTTGGGGTTGTTCGCGGAGGCCTCCTCGGCGGCGATCTCCTCGGCGCGGTTCCAGCAGCCCATCGCCTCGACCCAGCCCTCCAGCAGGTCCATCAACGCGCTGCGCTGCTCGCCCCCCAGCGGCATCAGCAGCCGCGCCATGCGCTCCTGGACGACTGAGTCCGCGTTCTCCGCGAGCGCCCGGCCCTGCTCCGTCAGCCGCACGCGCACCCGGCGGCGATCATGCCGCACCGAGCGCTCACGCTGGACGAGCTTCGCGTCCTCCAACCGGTCCAGCAGCCGGCTCAGGCGCGGCATGGCGATTCCACCCAGGCGGTCCGCCAGGACGTTCACGGGGAGGAGGCTCTCGGCCTTCAGCCACCAGATGGCCTGGACCTCCATGGGGTCCAGCTCGTGATGGGGTAGGGCGCCCAGGGGGCTGTTGAGCGCGCCGCACCGCGCTACGTCGATGAGGAGGTTCCGCAACCGCGCCACCTGCACCCGCACTTCCGCCGAAAGCTCGGACATCTTCGTGCCTCCGCCTCTCGGGTCCGCCGGCCCTGAAACATCCTGGCGACCCGTCATCGAAGGGGCTTCCGCCCCGCCATGATCCGTGAACGGCGGGGCGACGAGGGCATATCGGACCCGTGTCGGAATTTTTCGTCAGGCCCCCCGGCAGCGCGGGTGGACTTCACGCGGGGTCGGCCTCAACTGGCCTGTTTGCGCTGGGCGCGGGCCTTGGCGTGGGCCTTGTCGAAGCCCTCGTAGAAGCGGACGGCCTGCTCGCCCACGCGCTGGATGTGCTGGTTGTTGAGGTAGGCGGTGACGGGGGCGGCGACCAGCGGCATGGCGCGCCCCAGCGTGTGCATGCCACCCTTCTTCAGCAGCAGCTCGGCCAGCTTCCCCATCACCTTGGGGCTGGAGCGCTGCAGGGGGCCCAGCCCGTTGGCGTAACCGAACAGGTCCAGCATCTCCGCGCGGGTCCGTTCACTCTTGAGGTTCACCTTGTAGAGGGTGGCCACGTCGGTGAGCAGCGTTATCTGAAGGTAGGCCATGAAGAGGAGGTCGGCGGGCAGCGCGACGAGGCCGAACACGCCGCTGACGCCGCCCACCATGCTGGCCAGGTTCTTCTTCTCGTCCACCAGCCGCTGGGCCAGCTCCCGGGCCTGGGCCTGCGGGTAGCGCTTCTCCAGCTCCGCCACCCGCACCTTGGCCCGCTTGGTCTCCTGGAGGACGATGTCCGACAGCCGCGTCGAGCCGAGCTTCTTCAGCTCCGCCGGAGTCAGCTTCTTGATGAAGGCCAGCCGCTCGGCCACGCTGTCGTAGATGCCCATGACGACACTCCTGTCTTCGTGTTGCGCGTCCCTCTAATAACCCCGCTCGGACAGGTAGAGGTCCACCAGCGCGCCCTCTTCGTACCAGGCGTGACGCATCTCCACGTTGAACCAGCGCGAGTCGGGCTTGGCCCCTCGCACCTCGAGCTTCACCTGGTTGGGTGACGTGTCGATGACGGCCGCGCGCGCCTTGCAGGCATAGCCCGGCTCCTCGCCGTAGCCGCCCTCCAGGCAGACCTCGTCGCCCACGGACAGTCGGCGGGTGTACTCGGTGGCCAGGTAGAGGGCCTCGTCGCAGTTGGCGCGCACGGACGACTTGCCGTGGGCCACACAGCGGCTCTGCGTGGGGGCCTTGATGACGGGGATGGCCCCGTAGAGGGGGTCCTCGTCATTGGGATTGGGCCGGAAGGAGCCCAACCCCGAACAGCCGACGAGTCCCAGCGCGAGCGCGCTCGCTGCCACCCACATCCGCCTCATTGATGACGCCTCCGGGGCCATGGCCCCACCTGCAAAGGAGGGGCGAGCATGGCAAAAGGCGCGGGGAGGGGCAAAGCGCCCGTACAGCAGGCGAGCTCAGGCGGAGCGACGCGCGGGCCCCGGAATCTCCTCCGTCACGCCCGGGACGACGCGGTTCTTCGCGTCGACGAAGATGACGGTGGGCTTCCAGGTGGGGACCTCCGACTCCTCGACCTCCGCGAAGGTGGCGAGGATGACCAGGTCACCCGGCTGGTTCAGGTGCGCGGCGGCGCCGTTGATGCAGATGACGCCGCTGCCGGACTCGCCCTCCAGGGCGTACGTCTCCAGACGCGTCCCCCGGGTGACGTTCCACACCGCCACTTTCTCGAAGGGCAGGATGTCCGCGGCGCGGAGCAGGTCCTGGTCGATGGTGACGGAGCCTTCGTAATCCAGGTCAGCCTGGGTCACGGTGGCGCGGTGGATCTTGGACTTGAAGAGGATGCGGCGCATGGCTTGGGTCCCGGAAGGCGGTCAACCGTAACGGCAAGGGCGTCCTGGGACAACCACGAGGTTGGCCCTCCCTTGCCTGCCCCCCGGGTAGACGTCATTTCACGATGTTGACGAGCTGGCTCAGGTTGAGCGGCACGGACTGGGCGTCCGAGGTCAGCCGTCCGTCCAGGCTCAGCTTGGCGTTGCCGCCGGAGCGCAGGGCCATGGCGGCGGAGGCGGCGCGGGCGAAGTTGATGGTGAGCGGCAGCGTCACCTGCTTCGTCCCGCTGCCGTCGAGCATGCCCAGGTTGCCGGTGGACAGGGTGCCCACGTCGGCGCCGGCCACCTTGAGCGCGCCGGTGATGCCGGCCACGGGCAGGGGGAAGCTGTTGCGGTTGGTGATGCTCAGCGGGAACTCCACCGTCGCGCTGGTGAGGTTGATGTTGGTGATGCGCGGCGGCTGGAAGGACACCTGCGGAATCTTGGGCACGTCGAAGGAGCCCTCCTTCTGCAGGGGGAAGTTCAGCACGCCGATGGGCGTCTCCACGCCCACGCTGCCCTGGGCCTTGTACGCAGCCTTGTCCTTGTTGAGGAACGTCTCCACCACGGGGACGATGTCCGCGAACTTCACGTTGGCGGGGAAGACCAGCTCGCTCTTGCCGTTGGCCTTGAGGTTGAGGCCCTTGCGCGGCTTGCCGGCCACCACCTGCTTGCCCTCGACGAAGAAGGCGTAGTCCACCGACGCCAGCTCCAGTCCGAAGCCGTTGGGGTTGTTGACCTCGTAGACCAGGTCGACGGTGGCGTCGGAGAGGGACGCGCTCGACAGCCGCGCCGTCTTGAAGGTGAGGGAGGGCTTCTTGAAGGCCCCCTTCAGCAGGCTCTGCAGCGCGGCGCAGCCACTGAGCGTGGTGAGGGCGAGGGCGGCCAGGACGAGGACGGCGCGTTTCATGGTGGGCATGGGCGTATCACCAGACGGCCTTGGGCGCGCGGCATTCAAGCCCCGCAGGCGTCCGGGAGCGCGCTCGCCGTGGGGGTATACCGGAGTGGTGGCGGGATGGTATGCGGCAATCCTCCCCGCACCATACACGGAGCCATCCTTGCCCCGGGTTCGGACACACATTGCCTCCTGTCTGACAGGAGGGGCCAGGCGCGGGTTGTGGGCGCTCGGCCTCGCGGTGTTGCTGATGTCGTGCTCGCGCGGTGGCGGCCCGGAGGCCGGTGGGCGCAGGTTGGAGTTGAAGCCCTGCCGGCTGGAGGGGCTGTCGACCCAGGCGCTCTGTGGCACGCACGAGGTCTTCGAGGACCGGGCCGCGAAGGCGGGGCGCAAGATTCCCCTGCGGGTGGTGGTGGTGCCGGCGCTGGCGGCCCAGCCCCAGCCCGACCCCCTGGTGCTGCTGGCGGGTGGGCCGGGGCAGGCGGCCTCACGGACGCCGGTGCTGGGGGCCGTGGAGCGCATCCGCCGCTACCGCGACATCGTCCTCGTCGACCAGCGCGGCACCGGAGACTCGAACCCGCTGAAGTGCGAGGTGTCCACGCCCGGCGAGGGGCTGGCGAGCGCCATGGAGGAGGGCGACGTGGCGGAGAAGCTGCGCGCGTGCCGCGAGGGCTGGGACGCGGACCTGCGCCAGTACACCACGCCGGTCGCCATGGACGACCTGGACGAGGTGCGCGAGGCGCTGGGCTACGCGAAGGTCAACCTCTGGGGCGTGTCCTACGGCACGCGCGCGGCGCTGGTGTACATGCGCCAGCATCCAGAGCGGGTGCGCACCGCCATCCTCGACAGCGTGGCGCCGCTGTCCCTGTACCTGCCGCTGTACACGTCGCGGGACGGACAGCGCGCGCTGGAGCTGTTGCTGTCGCACTGCGAGAAGGACGAGGCCTGCGCGAAGGCGTACCCGGAGCTGCGGCCCCGGCTGGATGCGCTGCTGGCGCGCCTGGAGAAGGCGCCGGAGCAGGTCCGGGTCGCCCATCCCCGCACGGGCGTGCCGGAGGACTTCCCCCTCACGCGCAAGGTGTTCCTGGCCTCCCTGTTCGGGCAGCTCTACATCCCGGAGGTGGCCTCGCTGGTGCCGCTGATGCTGGACCGGGCGACGCGCGGGGACTGGGCGCCCTTCGTGGCGCTCTCCCTGCTGATGACGGACAGCACGGAGTCCTCGATGAGCCGCGGGATGTACTTCGCCGTCGTCTGCTCGGAGGACGCGCCCTTCTACGACGCGGCGGCGGTGGAGCGAGAGGCGAAGGGGACGATTTTCGGGCCGACGCAGGGGTTGGAGGTGCTGGCCGCGTGCGAGGGCTGGCCGCGCGCGACGCTCCCCGCGGGCTACCACGACCCGGTGACGTCGGAGGTGCCCACGCTGCTCCTGTCCGGTGAACTGGACCCGGTGACGCCGCCCTCCTGGGCCGAGGACGCGAAGCGGACGCTGAAGAACAGCCTGCACGTGGTGGTGCCTGGCGTGGGGCACAACACGATGGGTTCCGAGTGCGCCCGTTCGCTGATGGGGGCGCTGTTGGACCAGGGCAGCGTGGCGGGGCTGAAGCCCACCTGTGGCGCGGGGCTCGCCCGGCCTCCCTTCTTCACCTCCTTCGCGGGACCGGTGCCCTGATGATTCGCGCGACGAACCTGCACAAGCGCTTCGGCAAGGTGACGGCGGTGGAGGACGTGTCCTTCACCGCCGAGGACGGGCGCATCACCGGCCTGCTCGGGCCCAACGGCGCGGGCAAGACGACGACGATGCGCATGCTCTACACGCTGGTGCGCCCGGACGGGGGCACGGCGACGGTGGACGGCGTGGACGTGGTGAGCCGGCCCCAGGACGCGCGCCGCGTGCTGGGCGTGTTGCCGGACGCGCGCGGGCTCTATCCCCGCCTCACCGCGCGCGAGCACGCGCGCTACTACGGCGAGCTGCACGGGCTGTCCGGCGGCGCGCTCGACAAGCGCGTGGACGCGCTGGTGGACCTGCTGGACATGAAGGAGATCGCCGACCGGCGCGCGGAGGGCTTCAGTCAGGGCGAGCGCGTGAAGGTCGCGCTGGCGCGGGCGCTGGTCCACGGGCCGCGCAACGTGCTGCTCGACGAGCCCACCAACGGGTTGGACGTGATGAGCACGCGCGCGGTGCGCGCTCTCTTGCGGCGGCTGAAGGACGAGGGGTGCTGCGTCGTCTTCTCCAGCCACGTCATGCAGGAGGTCGCCGCGCTGTGCGAGCGCATCGTCGTGGTGGCGCATGGGCGGGTGGTGGCGGACGGCACCCCGGACGCGCTGCGTGCGAGCACTGGAAAAGACAGCCTGGAGGAGGCCTTCGTCGCCACCATCGGGAGTGAGCAGGGGTTGATGCAATGAGAGGGTTGATCGACACCGTCTTCCGCAAGGAGCTGCGGGACCATGTGCGCGACACACGCTCCCTGCTCATCTCCATGGTGTGGCCCCTCCTGGGGCCCCTCGCCTTCTTCGTGATGATCCAGGTGGTGGCGTCCTGGCTCCGACAGGACCGGCCGCTGGAGCTGCCCGTGGTGGGGCGTCAGCACGCGCCGAGCCTCGTCGTGTTCCTGGAGCGCAATGGCGTCGTGCTGAAGGACGTGCCCGACGACTACGAGGCGCGCATCCGCGCCGGCTCGCTCGATGCGGTGCTCATCCTCGACGAGGACTACGGGAAGGACTTCTCCAAGGGACGTACCGCGGGCGTGCGGCTGGTGGTGGACAGCTCGCGTCAGTCGGCGCAGCGCTCCGTGAGCCGATTGAAGCGGGTGTTGGAGGCATACTCCCGGACCGTGGGTGTCCAGCGGCTGGCCGCGCGAGGCGTGGCGCCGGACCTGGCCTCCGCGCTGCGGGTGGACGAGGAGGACCTGTCCACGCCGGAGCGCGCCGCCGCGAGCTTGTTGTACATGGTGCCCCTCTTCCTGGTGATGGCGGCGTTCACGGGGGGGCTGCAACTGGCGAGCGACACCATGGCGGGTGAGCGTGAGCGTGGGTCGCTGGAGCCGTTGCTGCTCAACCCCACGCCGCGCGGCGCGGTGGTGTTGGGCAAATGGCTGGCCACCGTCGCCATGGCCGCGTGCTCGGTGCTGGTGACGCTCGCGGTCTTCATGGTCGTGATGCGTTTCGTGCCGCTGGAGGACCTCGGGGTCAAGGCGCACTTCGACGCGCTCTCGGCGATGGGGATGGCGCTCGCCGTGCTCCCGTTGGTCCTGGCCGCCTCGGGCGTGCAGATGTGGGTGTCCACCTATGCGCGCTCCTTCAAGGAAGCGCAGACCTACCTCTCCTTGTTGTCGGCGGCGCCCACGCTGCCGGGGCTGGTGCTGGCGTTCTCGCCAGTCCAGACGAAGCTGTGGATGTTCGCGGTGCCGGTGCTGGGGCAGCAGATGCTCGCGGGCGAGGTGATGCGCGGTGAGGCGCTGGGGCCGTGGCCCTTCCTCATCACCGCGGCCTCCAGCGCCGTGGTGGCGCTGTTGTCCCTGCGGTTCACCACGGGCCTGTTGTCCCAGGAGCGCATCGTCTTCGGACGGGCGTAGGTGTCGGGGAGCGGGAACTCTCCGCGACGGGTGGGTGTCCAGGGTCCGCCTTCCGACACCCGCGGCACCCGGGTGTCGAGCCCGCATGACATCCGGCGTGGGTTGGCTTCCAATGGGCGGGAATGACGCCCGAGAGAGATGCCCTCCTTCCCTTCGCGCCCACCTCCGTGGCCACCGCGCAGGGCGAGCCCCGGTTCGGCACGTACCAGGGTGAGCTGCCCGAGGTGGACCTGCCCCGGTTGTTGGGCCGCTGGGCCCCGGCGCGCGCCACGCGCCTGCTCAAGCGCAAGCGCTGGCACTACACCTTCGCCGCGACGCCGGAGGTGGCCGCCCTCTTCGCGGTGGTGGACCTGGGCTACTCCGCGAGCGCCTTCGCCGTGGCGCTCGACCTGAAGGAGCGCAAGCCGCTGTGCGACGTGAGCTTCCTCGGCGCGCCCGGTCCCATGGTGGCGCTGGGGGACAAGCCCGGCGCGGGCCTGTCCGCGTCCTTCCGCACCCTGGGGGGCAAGCTGGCCATCCGCCGGGGCGAGGAGGACGAGCGCTACCAGGTGGAGGTGGACGTCAGCCGCGTGCGCACCGGCAGCCTCAACACCTTCCAGTGGGCCGGCGAGCTGCTCGTGGCCGGGGGCCCTCCCGCGCTGACGGTGATTGCGCCGGTGCAGGGCGACGGCCTCGTCAACGTGACGATGAAGCGCAATGGCCTGTTGTCCTTCGGGAGCCTGGAGGCGGGCGGCAAGCGCTTCCGGTTGGACGGCGGCGTGGGCGGCATCGACTACACGCAGGGCTACCTGGCGCGGCACACCGCGTGGCGTTGGGCCTTCGCCGCCGGACGGCTGGCGGACGGGACGCCCGTGGGCCTCAACCTGGTGGAGGGCTTCAACGAGGCCGCCACGGAGGCGAACGAGAACGCGCTGTGGCTGGGGGACCGGCTGTACCCGCTGGCGCGCGCCCGCTTCGAGTACGACCCGAAGGACCTGCTGGCGCCCTGGCGGATGACGACGGTGGACGGCGCGGTGGACCTGCGCTTCCAGCCGTTCCACGTCCACCGCGAGGAGCGCAACCTGCGGCTCGTGGTCAGCCACTTCGCCCAGCCCGTGGGCTTCTTCGAGGGCACCGTGAAGGTGGGCAACCGCACGCTCCAACTGTCCCAGGTCCCCGGCGTCAGCGAAGACCAGGACATGCTCTGGTAGCGCTTCGGAGGTCGGGCCCCGGTCCAGGGCCGGAGTGGTAGGACCCGCCCGTCCATCCACGGCGTCAGGCGCCGCGAGGCATCTCGGGTGTCACCCACGCTCGGGGTGCTCGAGTGCTGCTCCATGCGCGGGCGCGGCACGGGCCCGCCGCGCGCATCGCGACGGTGCTCCACGCCGTGGAGACGTTGCGCGCCACCGCCGCGCGGAGGGCCCGACCTCGCTTTGTCGTTGACCTCCACGGCCCGGGCGCCTTGGCTCGGGGCCGTTCGAGCGCGAGGTGAATGCATGCGGGGTGGGGCATCACGAGCCGTGGGACTGCTGTTGTTCCTGATGGGCTGCGCCACGGCGCCCACCCTTCCCGCCGCGCTGCCCCCCGCGCCCGCGCCGCGCCCCGTGCTCACCGCCTTCCAGCGCCAGCCTGACGGCGGGGCGCGCGCGTGGGCCACGCTGACCACGGATGCCACGGGCTTCCAACCTCCCTCCGAGGGCGACTGGTACGCGGAGCCCCTCCGCCCCGTGACGAACGAAGCGGAGGCCCGCGACGTCGCCGAGGCGCTGCGCGCGCACCAGGTCCCCGGGCTCGGACTGGAGACCGTGGGCGTGCCGCCGCCGCCGTTGTTCGCGCTGCTGCTGAGCGGGACGTCGGTGCGCGCGCTCCATCTGTCGGG
Organism: Myxococcus dinghuensis; assembly: GCF_024198235.1. Classification (GTDB taxonomy): domain Bacteria; phylum Myxococcota; class Myxococcia; order Myxococcales; family Myxococcaceae; genus Myxococcus; species Myxococcus dinghuensis. The sequence goes on from NZ_JAKCFB010000007.1 coordinate 175,976, forward strand.
GAGCGCCGTGGGGGATGCCCACCTCTCCGTCCTGAGCGAGCTGACACGGATGGAAGAACTCCATCTCGACCGCACCCAGGTCACCGACGCGGGGCTCGCCCACCTGCGGGGGATGGACCGGTTGCGTGTCCTGCGCCTGGACGAGACCGCCATCTCGGACCAGGGACTCGACCTGCTGAGGGGGCTCACCACCCTGCGCCAGCTCACGCTGGCGGGCACGGCGGTGGGCGCGCGTGGCCCCGCGCTCCTGGCGACACAGCCGTGGCTGGAGTGGCTCGACCTGTCCGACACGGCGGTCGACGACTCCGCGCTGGCGGTGATTCCCGGCGAGCACCTGCGCACGCTCGTGCTCAGCGGCACACACGTGACGGACGTCGGCCTCGCCGCCCTGCGACGGATGCCCGGCCTCGTCAGGCTGGGACTGGCGCGCACGGGGCTCACGGACGTCGGCATGGGACACGTGGGAACCCTGCGCGCGTTGGAGGCGCTCCATGCGGGTGACACAGGGCTGACGGACCGCGGGCTCGCCGCGCTCGCGGACCTGACGCGCCTCCGGGCGCTGGTGCTCAGCCGCGCGAAGGTGCGCGGTCCTGGGCTGGCGCACCTGGCGAGGCTCGTCCACCTGGAGCTGTTGCACCTCGATGACACGCGCGTCGGGGACCAGGACCTGGAGACCGTCGCCTCCTTCGTGGCGTTGGTGGACCTGGACCTGTCCCGTACGGGCATCACCCACGCGGGCCTGCCCAGGCTGGCGCGGCTGGTCGCGCTCGAGAGGTTGGCGGTGTCGGGGCTCCAGTTGTCGGACGCGTCGCTCGCGACGCTCCACCCGCTCTCCCGTCTCGCCAGTCTCGACGTGAGCGCGACGCCCCTCGGCCCCGAATCCCTGCGGACCTTCGGCGCTTCCCTGCGCGAGCTGGACGTCAGCCGCACCGCCTTCAACGACGAATGGCTGTCCGTCCTCCACGCGCTGCCCCACCTGCGCTCACTCCGGGCCGAGCGCACGCTGCTCACGGACCTGGGGCTGGGGCAGCTCGACGCGCTGGAGGAGCTGGAATCCATCCGTGTCGCGAGGACCCCCATCAGCGGCTCCGGGCTCGGGCGCCTCCAGAAGCTCCCCCGGCTGACGCACCTGGACCTGGGCGCGACGTGGCTCCAGGGGGCGGATGCGCACGCGCTCGCGCGGCTCACCACGCTGACCTGGCTCAGCCTGGCGGGCTCGCGCGTGGACGACACCGTGCTGCCTCACCTGCCCGCGGGGCTGCGCACCCTCTACCTGACGCGCACCGCCATCACCGACGCGGGACTCCCCGCGCTCGGCCAGCTCTCCGCCCTGCGCGAGGTGGACCTGCGCGGCACCGCCGTCTCCGACCCCGCGCGCCGCGCCCTGGGGCAGGCGCGGGGCTGGCGATTCATCACCGCGCCCTAGCAGGGCATGGCGGCGAAGCGAAGGCGCCTGGAGTGGGTGGCTTGCCGCATCGGTGTCCTCCCCCTCCGCCTCCCTCCGATGACGAGGTCGGGCGTGGAGGACACGCTCAGTCCGGTCTCACGTCCACGAACAGGGCTTCTCCAACACCCTGCTAGGCTGCGGTCCCATCTTCTTTTCCGGAGGGACTCCGATGCCCTGTCCGCACTGTGGCCAGCCACTCCCCGACGCGAGCGCCGTGATTTGTCCGCGCTGCGGCCATGACGTGGCCCCGTCCGGGCCCTCCGTGGATGAGATGGCCGACAGCGCCCGGCGGGGCGCGGAGGCCGCGGGGCGCGCGGTGCGACACGTGCTCGAGGACCCGCGCCTGCGGGAGAAGCTGCCGGGAGGCTCGCTGCCGCTGTTGGGCTCCGGCCTGGTCGCCGCCGCCGTGCTGCTGCCGGGGCTGCCGCTCATCCATGGTACCATCGGCGTGCCCTGGTCGGTGGTGATGCTCGCCGCCTGCGTGCTGCTCGGCGCGCGGGAGTGGCGCGCGGCGGGACGGCCCGTGCCGGAGCCCTTGGCCCGGCTCGCCGGCATGGCCGAGCACCCCGCCTTCCTCCCGGTGTTCACCGCGCTGACGCTCACCTTCGCCTTCCTGACGCTGGGCTTCGGCCTGGTGCCGCTCATGTGGGTCGTGGCCGCCGTGGTGCTCGGGTACGTGCAGTGGCGCGTGTTCAAGGGCTCGCCCGCGGCGGACCCGGAGCTGCGCGCGTCCCCCGGCACGCTGCGCCTGAAGCAGTGGGTGCTGCCGGCGGTCGGCGTGTGCGCGGTGGCCCTGCTGCTCACCTGGGGCTCGGGGCTGCGCGGCTTCACCTCACTGGGCGGCTTCACCTTCGACCGCAAGTACGCGGGAGAGGTGGACGGGCGAGGACCGTCCAGCGGCTTCCAGGCCGACCGGTGGGACTACGGCTGGCAGCCCGGCGTCTCCACCACCTACTCCGCCTCCGCGATGTCCGGCCGCGAGCGCTCCGGCGCGCCGCTGGTCGTCCTGTGCCTGCTGTCCCTGGCGCTCCTGGCCGCCGTGCCCCGCGCCCGCGCCGCGGCGCCCGCCGTGCTGCCGCTGGTGCTCGCGGGCGTCGTCACGCTGTGGGGGCTGCTGGGCCTGTCGATGCGACTGGGGCCGCTGCTCTTCCTGGCCGGCGCGGTGGCCATCGACGTCGCGCTGGTGCGCGCGTCCCGGGCGCCCCCCTCCACGCCGGACGCGGACGACACGCCCGGCGCCGCGAGGGACTGACGCCCCCGCCTCGAGGCCCGCTCACGCGCCCGAGGCAGGGGCGCGGCGCGACTCGACGATGGCGCGGAAGGAGCGGCTCCGGAGCTCCTCCAGCGTGAGGCCGGTGGCGAGCACCTCCTCCTGCTGGAGCGCGCCGCAGCCCTGGCCCCGCAGGAAGAAGTTGAGCAGCCCCTGGCCCGTGGCCGCGTCGTCGAACACGTCGCCCACCAGCGTGGCCTGGGCCGCCTTCTCCATGAAGGCCTTGAGCCGGCGCGTGGCCGCGTCGAGCCCCTCCAGGAAGAAGGCATACACGGCCGCGTAGCGCACCGGGAGCTGGGCCGGGTGCAAGTCCCACCCCTGGTACCAGCCGCGCTCCAGCGAGTGGCGGATGTGGCGATAGGACTGCTGCCACACCCGCTGCACGGCCTCGCTGTTCTCCCGGAGCTGCGTGGGCAGGAGCTGCGTGTCGCCCTGCTTGCGGTGCGGCGGCACGGGCATCACGTTGGTCGCGCCGTCGGAGAGCATCACGCCCGTGCCCGCGAGCCCGACCTGCACCAGGTCCCGCAGGAAGTCGCAGGCCGGGTGCAGCATGCTCTGCACGTGCGCGCTCACGCTGAGCGCGGCGGTGTAGTCGTACAGCCCCAGGTGCACGCTGGCGCAGCGCCCGCGCCCGGCGGCCACCAGCGCCGGCAGGTGCAGCCGGCCCTCGCGGTCGAAGAGGGCCTGGGGCGTCTCCACCATCAGCTCCAGCTCCAGGGTGCCCGACTCCAGGCCGTGCGCGGACTCGAGCACCTCCAGGATGCGCGCGAGCGCGGAGACCTGCTCGGGCAGCGTCACCTTGGGGAGGGTGACGACGAAGGACGGGGGCAGCTTGCCGCCGCTGTGCTCCAGCAGCGTGGTGACGAACAGGTCGAGCGTGCGCGAGGCGCGCTCGAACAGCTCCTCCGTGAAGGACTTCACGCGGATGCCCACGAAGGGCGGCAGCGTGCCCTGGGCCAGCCCGCGCGCCATCTCCTTCGCGGCGGCCACCGCGTGCGCGTCCTCCTCCGCGTCGGGCCGGTGGCCGTACCCGTCCTCGAAGTCGATGCGGTAGTCCTCCACCGGCTCGCGCGTCAGCTTGTCCTGCACGCGCTCGTAGACGCGCTGGGCGAAGCGGCCCCGCTGGGGCAGCCCCAGGCCGTGGGCCAGCTCGGCCGCGTCCGGCGCGTAGTCCTTCAGCGCCGCGAGCGCCAGGTCCCCCAGCTTCCGCGCGGACTCCGCGCGGAAGAGGTGCGCGCCGCCGTAGACGACGTGCACCGGCTGGCGGCGGGGGGACTCTCCCGGATACGCGCGGGCGAACCCGGTGTTGGCGCGCCGCAGGTCCTCGCGCGCGCCCAGGAGGCTGGTGGGCGTCAAGGTGGTCTTCATCGGGAGCCTCGGGGGAGCGACGCCGTCACGGCTGTTTCTTCAGCCAGGCGGCGACCTGGGGGCCGCAGCGCTCGCGCAGGGCGACGTCCTGGCTCAGCCGCTCCACCGTCTGCGCGGTGGCCTGCTGGGCCTCGGGGACGGGGTGCTCCTGGAGCAGCGCCTTCATCTGCTCCAGGTGCTCGCGCGTGCGCAGCAGGCCCAGCGCCTCGACGATGCGGCGCAGCAGCATGGGGGCGCCGCCCGTGCGGCCCACGACCTCCTTCCACTGCTTGCGCGTCTGCGTCCACCACGCCTCGCGGCCGGTGCGGTTGGCGAGCAGCCCCGACACGAAGCTGGCCACGTCCTGCGTCTTCACCGTGTCCGTGAAGAGCAGCCCCTGCGCGCGCTGCGCCAGCGCCGGCTCCTCGAAGGTCGTCAGCGCCATCAGGTAGCGGCGCTGCGTGGCCGGGTCCGGCTCCTTCGGCACCTTCTGGAGGATGGTGTCGAAGAGGGCCGCGTCGCCCGCGCGGGCCACCATGCCCACCGCGGCGTCCAGCAGGTTGGGCTCCAGCGCGTCGCGCTCGCCCTGGAGCATGCGCGCCACGCGGGGCTTCGCCTCGGCCAGCGCCTTGGGGCTGCGCGCCAGGCCACCCACCGCGCGCACCAGCGCCGCGCGCCGCAGCTTCACGCGGTCGGTCTCGCCCGCCGTCGCCTGCCAGCCCAGCTTCTCGAGGCCGGGGCCCAACAGCTTCTCCACCCACGCGCGCAGCCGCGCCTGGTCCTCGCCGTCCACCAGCCGGCCCTCCACGTAGCCCAGCCGGCCCACCAGCTCGTCCAGGACGGAGTCGTCCTCCTCGCCGCCGAAGCGCGCCGCCAGGTCGAGCAGGTCCGCGACGGACGCCTTGTCCGCGCGCACCAGCGCCCACTGGTCCGCCAGCAGGGAGATGCGCTCCGACGGCGCCAGCACCTGGAGGTTCGCCGCCAGGTCGCGCAGCGTCTTCGCGTCGTACGCCACGCGGTAGAAGCCCGTGGAGCCCGCGTTGGCGCACAGCCACTTCACGTCGCCGGAGCCCTCCAGCTTCACCGTGGCCTTCGTGTCGCGCAGCAGCACCCGCTGCTCATGCACGCCCGCGGCGTCCTCGTAGCGCAGCACCATGGGCACCGGCCACTTCTCCGCGCTCTTCACGCCCGGCTCCGTGTAGAAGCGCTCCTGCGACAGCGACAGCTCGCGCCCCTCGACCTTCGCGCTCACCAGCGGGAAGCCGCTCTGGCCCACCCACGCGGTGGCCAGCTCCTCCACCGGCTGCTTCGCCGCCTCGCCCAGCGCGTTCCACAGGTCCTCCTTCACCGCGTTGGCGCGCGCGTGCTTGCGCATGTACAGGCGGATGCCCTCGCGGAACGGCCCCTCCCCGAGGAAGCCTTCGATCATCCGCAGCACCGCGCCGCCCTTCTCGTACGTAATCGCGTCGAAGCTCTCGCCCGCCTCGCCCGCGTTGTGCACGGCGCCGTGGATGGGGTGCGTGGACTTGAGCGCGTCCAGGTGCAGCGCGCTGGCGCGGTGCGCGTCGAAGTCCAGCCACATGCGCCACTCGGGCTTCCACTGGTCGACGATCTTGAACGCCATCCACGTGGCGAACGCCTCGTTCAGCCACAGGTCGTCCCACCACACCATGGTGACCCAGTTGCCGAACCACTGGTGCGCCAGCTCGTGCGTCACCACCTCCGCCACGCGCTTCTGCACGGACAGGGGCGCGGTGGCCGGGTCCAGCAGCAGCGCCACCTCGCGGTACGTAATCAGGCCCGCGTTCTCCATGGCGCCGGCCTCGAAGTCCGGGATGCCCACCTGGTCCACCTTGGTGAAGGCATACGGCAGCCCGAAGTAGTCCTGGAGGCGGGGCAGCACCGCCAGCGCGACGTCCTGGCCGAAGCGCGTCAGGTGGGCCTTCTCCGCCAGGGCCCAGGTGCGCACGGGGATGTCGCCCACGCGCTCGGCGGGCGTGCCCACCAGCGGGCCCACGACCAGGGCGATGAGGTAGCTGCTGAGCACCTCCGTCTCCTGGAACGTCACCTTCAGGTGCGTGCCGTCCTGCTCCTCCTTCACCACCGGCCCGTTGCCCAGCACCGCCAGGCCCTGGGGGACGCGCACGGACAGGGCCCACTTCGCCTTGAAGGACGGCTCGTCGAAGGACGGGAAGACGCGGCGCGCGTCGGCGGCCTCGAACTGGGTGGCGGCCACCTTGCCCGCCAGGTACAGGCCGCGCAGGCCCTCCGTGAAGGCGCCCTTCCACGCCACGTCCAGGGTGGCCTTGCCCACCGGCAGCGGCGCGTCGAAGCGCAGCACCACCGTCTCGCTCACGGCCACGGGCTGGATGGAGGCCGGGCGGCGCGTCTCACCGCCCGCGCGGAACGTCACCTCGCCCAGCGTGAGCGCGATGGCGTGGAGGATGACCTCCCGCGTGGGCTCGGTCACCTCCACGTCCAGGGTCTGCTGCCCGGAGAACGACTTCGCGTCCAGGTCCAGGGTCAGCGTCGCCGCGTAGCGGCTGGGGCGAACGGTGGGGGGGAGCCGGAAGTTCTTGTCTTCGGTCGGATGCGCCATAGGGAGGCGGAATCTAGCCCCGTCGGCGCCGCGTGCTCCGACTTCTGTGACGGGGATGCAAGAAACCCGTCGTCTCGGGGGTGGGGTGTCCGCCGCCACACCCTTGCCACGAGGGGGGCCGGGCCGGGGGCGGGGCCTCCGGGAGCAGTTGGGCGAAGAGCCCCGACTCGCGCCGGAAGAAGCCCTCGGTGTGGAACGACGCGCCCAGCTCCAGCAGTTGGAAGTCCAGGTGGTGACACAGCTCGTGGAGGACGGTCCGCAGGTACGTGCGGAAGGCCACGACCCGGGCGTGACGCGCGGTGCGCATCCAGACGTGGACGTGGGGCCGCTGGCCGGGTTCCCAGCCGTAGAGGCCGTGCAGCTCGCCCTCGGCCGCGGTGACGGGGCGCACGTCCAGCACCTCCACGCGGGGCGGGGGGAGGCCCAGTTGCGCGCACAGCGCGTCCAGCAGCCGCGTGGTGGCCCGCTCCAGCGGGAGGCGCTCGCCCGACAGCAGGGCCTCCCGGACCGCGCCCACGTAGAAGCGGGGGAGGGCGGGCCGCGCGAGCCGGGGGACGGGCAGGGCGTCGCTCATCCGGTAGACGTGCTGTTCCTGCGGGGAGAGCGCGTGGAAGTAGGGGAAGGGCGCCACGGCCGGGCACTCTACCGGCGGGGCGGCCGGCCCGCCCGCTCCGGGGGCGGGGCTCCGGGGGCGCGGGCTGCTTACCTTGGAATGGGAGGCGGGATGGCACTCTCGTTGGGGCGAGCCGCCTGGGAGCGCGCGGTACTGCTGGCGGTGGCCTTCGAGGCGCTGAAGGTCGTCAGCGCCCGGTTCGTGTTCCCGCCCATGAGCAGCGCCATCCTCTGGCTGCCCGCGGGGCTGTCACTGGCCTTCCTGCTGCGCTCGCCCACGTGGATGTGGCCCGCGCTGCTGCTGGCCATCTTCGCGGCCGAGCTGGGCTCCGTGCTGGCGGAGGGGCTGCCCTGGGGCGTGGGGGCGGCCTGGGCGGTGGGCAACGTGCTGCGCACGCTGGTGGGCGCCGCGTCGATGCGGCGCTGGTTGGGGCCCGTCGTGCGCTTCCACCGCGTGCGGGACGTGCTGGGGCTGCTCGTGCTGGGGGCGGGGGTGGCCGCGCTGCCGAGCGCCACGCTGGGGGCGCTCGGCGCGAAGTGGGGGTTGGGGTCGGCGGCCTCGTTCGCCCACGAGTGGGAGGTGTGGTGGCTGAGCGACGTGCTGGGCACCGTGCTGGTGGCGCCGCTGATGTTGACGTGGTGGCCCGCGCACCGCGGGGCCGCGCGTCCGTGGCGGCTCGTGGAGCTGTGGGGCCTGCTGGCGGCGGTGGCGCTCGTGGGCTTCGTCATCTTCCGGAGCGACGACGTGCCGGACTCGCCGGCCATCACCACCACGCTGCCCTACGCGGCGTTCCCGCTGGTCATCGTCGCGGCCCTGCGGCTGGGCGGGCGCGGCGCGACGAGCGCGTCGGCGGTGATGAGCGCCATCGCGGTGGCGTTCACCCGGCTGGGGCAGGGGCCGTTCGGGGCGTTGCCGGTGCCGGTGGCCTCGCGGGTGATGTCCACGCAGGTGTTCATGGCGGCGCTCGGCCTGTCCGCGCTCACCGTGGCCGCGGTGGTGGCGGAGCGCCGGCGGGCGGAGGCGGCGCAGCGGGTGCTGGCCCGCGCGGGGGCGGTGCTGGCCCGCTCCTCGGACTGGAGCGTGACGCTGCCGCAGGTGACGCGGCTGCTCGTCCCGGAGTTCGCCACGGGGGCCGCCATCTGGCTCTCGGGAGAGGGCGGCCTGGTGGAGCGCGTGGCGGCCTCCGGCTGGACGCAGGCGAGCGAGTGGGGCCTCCGGGGCCAGTTCCCGCCGGTGCCTCCGGAGACGCGGGCGTGGAGCTGGCCGGGGGGCTCGGGGGTGCTCGCGCCCATGCGGGTGCGCGGGCGGGTGGTGGGCGCGCTGGCGCTGACCATGACCCAGGAGGGGCGGGACACGGGCTTGCGCGACGAGGTGCTGGCGGAGGACCTGGCGCGGCGGTGCGCGCTGGCGCTGGAGAACGCGCGGCTGTTGGGCGAGGCGCGCGAGGCGGTGGCGGTGCGCGAGGACTTCATCGCCGTGGCCGCGCACGAGCTGCGGACCCCGCTGGCCACCCTCACGCTGCGGGTCCAGGGGCTGCTGGCGCAATCGCGTGGCACGGAGCTGGCCGGGAAGCTGGACGCCATCCTCCGCCAGGTGCGGCGGCTGACGCGGCTGGTGGAGAACGTGCTCGACGTGAGCTTCTTCACGTCGGGCGACCTGGCGCTGCGGCGCGAGCGGGTGGACCTGGCCGAGCTCGTGGAGGAGGTGGTCTCGCGACACCTGTCGGAGGCGGCGCGGGTGGGGACCTCACTGGAGTTGAAGCGGACGTCCCATCCCGTCCCCGGGTGGCTGGACCGGCGGCGGGTGGAGCAGGCGCTGTCGAACCTCCTGGTCAACGCCATCAAGTTCGGCGCGGGCTCCGCGGTGGACGTGGCGCTGTGGCAGGTGGGGGACCGCGCCCGGTTGACGGTGAGGGACCGGGGCATCGGCGTGCCTCCGGAGGCGGTGGAGCGCATCTTCGCCCCCTTCGAGCGCGCGGTGTCGGTCCACGAGTACGGGGGGCTGGGCCTGGGGCTGTACCTGGTGCGCCGCATCGTGGAGGCGCATGGCGGGTCCGTCCGGCTCATCGATGAGGACGGCGTGGGCGCCACCTTCGTCCTGGAGCTTCCCGTGGAGCCCCGGTTGCGGCGCATGGAGGCGTTGCCGTCTGCCGACCCCGGGGCTTGAGCGCGCCCACCCTGGGTGGTCCGGGTGACAGCGGGGCGAAGGTCTCCGCCATCGTGGGAAACGGATTCGCCACGGCGCGGGCGCGGGGACCCGGGGCGGGTGTCCAGGACAGGACGACACGCGAGGCGTCGAAGGAGGCACGCCGGTTGCTCTCGCCAGGGGCATGGGGCGGGGAGCGTGGTTGGGCGTGGTGGTGGGGTTGTGGGTGTGGGGCTGCACGGCGGAGGCCGCGAAGCGGCGCGCGTCCCCGCGTCCCACCGTGTCGCTGGCGGAGCGCGCGGTGTGGCGCGCGCAGGCGTGGGTGGGGTTGGGCTCGCTGGCGACGGTGAGCACGTCGGTGAACGACGACTGCTCGGGGCTCACGCAGCTCGCGTTCCGCAAGGCCGGGCTGAGTCTCATGCCGGAGCGCACCCTGCCGGGGGAGAACGGGGTGAAGGCCATCTACCGCAAGGCGGGAGAGCTGGGCTCGCTGCGCTCGGTGCCGCGTCCCGGGGACCTGGTCTTCTTCCGGGAGACGGTGGACCGGAACAAGGACGGGCACCGCAATGACGGCCTCACGCACATCGGCATCGTGGAGCGGATCGCCGTGGACGGCACGGTGACGTTCGTCCACCGCGCGGGTGGCGGGGTGAAGCGCAGCCGGCTCAACCTGGACCAGCCGGAGGCGCGCAAGGACGCGCAAGGCCGCGTGCTCAACGACTGGATTCGCCGCCGCGACAAGCGCAACCGAGGCTACCTGGCTGGAGAGCTGGTAGCCGGCTTCGCCTCCGTGGACGAGCGCTGGGGTTCCGCCGCGCGACAGGCCGGGCGGTGAGTCGAGGCCCGGGCGGCGCGTGACGCCGGGCGCCGAAAGGCGCTATGCACCGCCGGGATGTCGACCACGGATGGACGGCCGTCGCCCTCGGAGCCGGGGCGCGCTGGCGCGGTGACCGGGAGCTCCCTGGAGGCGCGCCCCGTCGCCATGGCCTCGGGACCGACGGGGGCGTCACCCGTCACACGGCGCGCGCGGTGGCGTCGGCGGGTCGTGCTCGCGCTGGGGTTGTTGGTGTTCGGGGTGTGCGTCGTCGAGTACGTCCGCCTTCCCGAGGCCGAGCCCCTGGTGAAGGAGAACCCGAAGTCGACGGCGTTGATGGACCAGCGCGCGGAGGAGGCTCGCGAGGCGGGGAAGAAGGCGCGCCGGCGTCAGCACTGGGTCTCGCTCGGCGCCATCTCCCGTCACGCGGTGGCGGCGGTGCTGGTGTCGGAGGACGCGGGCTTCTACGTGCACGAGGGCGTGGACACGGTGGAGGTCCGCAAGGCCATGGAGGAGGCCTGGAAGCAGGGGAAGCTGGGGCGCGGGGCGTCCACCATCACCCAGCAGTTGGCGAAGAACCTGTGGCTGTCCACGGACCGGAGCCTCTTGCGCAAGGCGAAGGAGCTGGTGCTCGCCCACCGCTTGGAGGAGGCGCTCCCCAAGAAGCGCATCCTCGCGCTGTACCTCAACGTGGTGGAGTGGGGGAGCGGTGTCTACGGCATCGAGGCGGGCGCGCGCGAACACTTCGGGGTGTCCGCCTCGCAGCTCACGCCCGCGCAGGGCGCCATCCTCGCGGCGATGCTGCCGGCGCCGCGCAAGCGCTCGCCGTCCTCGGGTTCCCGCGCGCTGTGGAAGCGCGCGCACTGGATCGTCGACCAGCTCGCCTCCGTGGGGCGCCTCTCCGGCGCGGAGGCGGACACGGCCCGCGCGGACATCGACCGGCTCCTGGGACGTGCGCCCGCGGAGACGACGGACGCGGCGGACGACGACACGGACGGCGAGGGTTGAACCGAGAGGTTCGATGTGTTTCGTGTCGGCCCGCTGGGCCGCCGACGGGGGACCTGGACTTGCCGGGTGCCGCGTATGGAGACGGTGGGGCGGTGTCCCGACCGTCACCCGGACGTGGCGCGGGAGTATCCGGGAGCAGCTATTCGGTCGCCGGCTCCTCGCGGAAGTTCGCCTCCGCGATGGAGGCCCCCCAGCAGCACTCCGTTTCGTCCTCCTCGCCGGTGGGGAGGGTGGTGTGGAGGGGGGCGCCCTCCTTCACGTCTGTGAAGTAGAAGAGGTTTCGCGGCAGGACGACGAGCGCGCGGTCGCCCTGGCGCGTGCGCAGGACGAGCTGCGCCAGGGTCGGGTCCGCCAGGTCCGAGGCGCCGTGTGGAACGAAGGTCTCCAGCCTGGGCGCGACGTGAGGCGCCTCCTGTCCGCACCCGCCGTCCTCCGTGGAGACCTCCACCTCCTCCACGTGACAGGCGTCGCCGCCCGCGAAGTGGAACACCGCCTGGACCCGCGTGAAGTAGCAGTCCGGCGTCCCGCAGTCCTGGCCGTGGACGTCCGCCAGCACCGACAGGCGCACCCGGTCTTCCGACAGGGCCTCCACCATGCCGCTGCGCGCGTAGCGCTGGAGCAGGGGCGCCTGGGCACAGTGGGAGGTCGTCCGCGTATCGGGCCGCACCTCCGCCGCCCGGTGGGCACAGCCGGGCAGCGACAGGAGGAGCGCGATGAAGAGGGGGCCATGCTTCAGGGACATGGCCGGGTTCATACCCGACGACGGCCCGCTAGAGCCCGGCGTTCTCCAGCGCGCCGCCGAGCCCCGGGAAGGGCTTGGTGATGAGCGCCTCGAAGACGATGTCCTCGAGGCGGATCTCCACCGGGAGCTGCGGCGGCGTCAGTCCACCCCTCACCACCGTGTTGCTGACGATGAACCACACGCGGCGACGGCCGATGGCCTGCTTCAGCGCTGGCGAGTCGAGGCGCAGCGGCGTCGTCGTGTTGGGGGCGAACTCGCGGGAGGGGAGGATCTCCGCTGCCTGCGCGTAGTACGTCGGCAGGTTCAGGTCGGTGTAGAAGACGGGGTCGTCCGGCGTGGCCTTTCCCGTGAAGGACAGGCGCATCGCGGTGCGCAGCGTCAGCGACGAGGACGGGTTGACGACGGTGAGCCGGGCGGCCACCTGCTCCACGACGATGTCCAGGTCCTGCGTGTTCACCGACTCGTCGGGCAGGTCGATGGCCAGCTCCGCGTAGACGGGCTGGAGCAGGGAGGTGACGGGGACCCGCACGTCGAAGGGCTCGGTCTCGATGGAGATCTGCGCCGAGCACGACGCCAGGACGAGCAGGCACCAGGGGATGAGGAGGGCGCGGGTCTTCATCGGAAGGTCCAGGAGAGGTCGAGGACGGGGAGGACGGCGAGCTTCTCGCCGGGGACGGCCGGGTCGTTCAGGTCCACGTAGGTGGCGCCCACGCCCAGGCCCAGGTGCTCGCCGCCGTAGCGGATGCCGGCGCCGAGGCGGGCCGCCGGGCCGCCCTCGACGCGGAGGCCCGCCTCACCCACGACGGACCAGTTCCCCGCGAACTGGAAGGCGGCCCCGGCGGTGAAGGACAGGTAGTCCGACGTGTAGTGCGCGTAGCGCGCCTCGGCCTGGAGCAGCAGTCGGCCCAAGGACAGGCCGTAGACGCCGTAGAACGCGGGGCCGCTCAGCTCCGGCTCGAAGCGCGTGACGGAGGGGGCCTCCGACTCCACGACGCCCGAGTACACGGAGGCGCCGACGAAGTGCGTGTAGCGCGCCCCGAGCACGAAGCGGTGCGGACCGGCGGCCGCCGCCCAGCGCAGGCCCAGGTTGGGGGCGAGGAGCGCGTCCGCGTACAGCGACGTGTCCACCGCGAGCCCCGCGAACAGCGGCAGCGCGGTGCGCTGCAACCCGAGCACGGGGGCGTCGATGACCTCCGCCGCGTCGGTACCCAACAGGCGCGCGGTGTTGGTGCGGACGCCCTGGGCGTCCTCCGCGGAGGCGAGGGCGGGAGACAGCAGCGCGGCGAGGACGCAGGGCAGGACGCGCCTGACGCGACCTCGCGTTCCAGGGTGTTCGAGTGGGGACAAGCAGGGGGCTCCTGGGGTGGGGGCTCGTGTCGGGTTCGCGTGGACACGCGGTGTGTCGACCGTCCACCGCGCGGTCGGCGTGGCCCCTCGGATGATGGAGGCGCGCGAGGGGCACACGGAAGATGGGTGGTGTCTGACACACCGGGATGTATCGGCCCGCATGCGAGCCACCAGGCGAGCGAGGGTGTGTCCGCTCGCGGCCCGCGTGGTGTTGTTTCACGTCGCGCGGCTCCCGGCGGGCTCAGGGGTTCGGCTCGAAGAATCCATGGGGCTCCCTGTGAGTCCAGGGGCCGCTCCATCAGCGCCGGAAGACGTGCCCGAGGTGGGGTTCGAGCCGGTGGTACGACGGAGTGGGGTTGGTGGGTGGCGGGAGGCCGAGGGCCGGTGCGTCCGGGACGTGGTGGGCCGACCTCCGGCGGTGGCGTATGAGGACAGCTCACTGCGCGAGGCGGCGGACCTCATGTCGGAGGAGGGCGTGGGCCGCCTGCCGGTGCCGTCGCGCGAGACGCCCGGGCGCGGGGTGGGCATCATCACCCGGAGCGACCTGCTGGGCGCGCATCGGCGGCGCCTGGAGAATGCCCGGCGCAGGGCGCGCGCGTGGCAGTCGGCGTGAGGAGCACGTGGACGGAGTGACGAACCCAGTCGCGGACGAGCGGGAGCGGGTGCTCGGGCTGCTGCGCCGCTTCGGCTGGAACGCGACGTCGTTCCAGGTGCTCCAGCCGGGCTTCCGCTACTGGTTCGACGCATCGTCCGAGGCCTGCGTGGCCTACGTGGACACGGGCGGCGCGTGGGTGGCGGCGGGCGCGCCCGTGTCGGCCCCGGAGCGGCTCGCGGAGGTGACGGCGCGCTTCCAGGAGGCGGCGCGCGCGGCGGGGCGGCGGGCGTGCTTCTTCGCCACCGAGCCCCGCTTCACCCAGCGCGTCCCGCTGGCCTCGCTCACCATCGGAGAGCAGCCGGAGTGGGACCCGGCGCGCTGGGAGGGCGTGGTGCGCGGCAGCCGGAGCCTGCGCGAGCAACTGCGTCGCGCCCGCGCCCACGGCGTCACCGTGCGCGAGGTGCCCGCCGCCTTCCTGGAGGAGGACGGACACCCCACGCGCCAGGCGGTGGAGCGCTTGAAGAAGCGCTGGCTCGCGTCGCGACGCATGGCGCCCATGGGCTTCCTCGTGCAGGTGCGTCCGGACGCCTTCGCGCGCGAGCGTCGCGTCTTCGTCGCGGAGGTGGGGGACACCCTGATGGGCGTGCTGCTCGTGTCGCCCGTCTACGCCCGCGAGGGCTGGTTCCTCCAGGACCTGCTGAGGGACCCGGAGTCCCCCAACGGCACGGCGGAGACGCTGGTGGACGCGGCCATGCGCGCGGCGGCGCGGGAGGGGCGGCGCTACGTGACGCTGGGGCTGGCGCCGCTGGCGGGCCCGGTGCGCCCCTGGCTGCGGCTGGCGCGGGCCTGTGGTCGCCCGCTGTTCGACTTCGAGGGGCTGCGCGCGTTCAAGGCGAAGTTCCGGCCCGACGCGTGGGTGCCGCTCCACCTCTCCTATCCGGCGTCGAGCGGAAGCTGGCTCGCGCTGTACGACGCGCTGCGCGCCTTCGCGCGGGGCAGCCTGGTGCGCTTCGGCGTGGCCACGGTGCTGCGCAGGCCCCGGCTGCTGGTGCAGGCGCTGGCGGTGCTGCTCGTCCCGTGGACGTTGCTGCTGGCGCTGCCGGCCACCGGGCGCTGGTTCCCCTCGGCGGGGGTGCAGTGGGGCTGGGTGCTGTTCGACGTGGCGCTCGCGGCGGGCCTCTTCTCGCTGGTGCGCCGCTGGCGTGATGGGCTGGCCACGATGCTCGCGGGCCTCACCGCCGCGGACGCGTGCCTCACCTTCGTCCAGGCCGCGTCCTTCAACGCGGTGCGCGCGCGGGGCCCGGTGGACTGGCTGGTCATCACCGCCGCCGTGCTCGCGCCCGCGACGGCCTCCGGCCTGTTGTTCCGCGCGCGCGACTTCCGCCTCCCCGCGCGCTGAGCGCCGCGCCCGTCACTGGCGACACGACGCCTCACCCTTCCACTGGTCGACACTCCGACGGGGTGGTCCATGCGGAGGGGTTCCAGTGGCGGACACTGCCGCGTCTCCAGGCTGGCTCCCCACCCGGGGACAATGGTCTTTGCGGGGGAGAGCAGTTCCGGCTTCGCGCGCCGCGACTTCCTCGTGGCGTCGTCCGTCGCCGGCTGGGAGGGGTGACCATGCGAACGCCGTCCGGCGTTGCCCTGTCGCTCGCCGTGCTGCTGTCCGTCCACGAGGGGTGGGCCAACCCACCTGCCTCGGCGCCGCCACCGGACCCGTTGCCTCCAGGGGTCTCCGCGGTGCTGTGGAAGGTGTCGGTGCCCGCGAGCGCCGCGCCCACGCCGGAGAAGGTGGCGCTGGGCGAGAAGCTCTTCAACGACAAGCGGCTGTCATTGGATGACAGCGTGTCGTGCGCGACCTGCCACGACCCGAACAAGGGGTTCACCGACGGCAAGACGGTGTCCGAGGGCGTGAAGGGGCTCAAGGGCATGCGCAACAGCCCCACGGTGCTCAACGCCCTCTTCAACGGCTCGCAGTTCTGGGACGGCCGCGCGGCCACGCTGGAGGACCAGGCGAAGCTGCCCATCCTCAATCCGGTGGAGATGGCCATGCCCACGCCGGAGGCGGTGGTGGTCAAGGTGCGCGCCATCCCCGAGTACGCCACGACCTTCCAGCAGGTCTTCAAGCGGGACGTCACGTATGACGACCTGGCGGCGGCCATCGCGGCCTTCGAGCGCACGCAGTTCTCCGGCAGCGCGCGCTTCGACCGCTTCATCTTCGGCGAGAGCAAGGCGCTCACCGACACCGAGCGCCGCGGCTGGGCGCTCTTCAACGGCAAGGCGCGGTGCAACGCCTGTCACGCGGGCAACGCGGTGAACCCGCTGTTCAGCGACCAGAAGTTCCACAACATCGGCGTCGCGGCGCACAAGCAGGACTTCCCGCAGCTGGCGCGCGAGGGCCTGAAGGTGGTGCGCCTGGGCGACGAGAAGCAGATCGACGAGCTGGCGCTCCAGACGCGCTTCTCCGAGCTGGGCCGCTTCCTGGTGACCAAGCAGGAGAACGACGTGGGGGCCTTCAAGACGCCCACCCTGCGCAACATCGGCATCACCGGCCCGTACATGCACGACGGCTCGCTGGTGACGCTGTGGGACGTCATCGACCACTACAACAAGGGGGGCGTCGCCAACCCGTTCCTGGACGGAGGGATGCAGCGACTGGGATTGACGGAGGCGGAGATCGACGACCTGGTGTCCTTCCTCTTCACGCTCACCGACGAGCGCTTCGCGAAGTTCAACACGCAGGAGCTGGCCCGCCAGCGGGCGCGCAAGGGACAGCGGCCCGAGCGGGATACGGCCGTGGCGATGGGGAAGAAGGGGAACCTGGGTGACCTGGCCCCGAATCCGGACCTGGCGGTGAAGAACCCGGCGGACATCGGTGTGTACGGCACCGAGACGCTGGCCAAGCCCGCTTCGACGAAGCAGCCCTGAGGAGGCGCCGCCCATGGGGAACAAGTTCCGCAGCATCGAGACGAAGCACCACGAGGAGCGCGACGCGTTCTTCGAGCAGCTCCAGCGCCTGGACCGCCGCGCCTTCCTGCGCGTGGCGGGCATCTCCGCCGGCATCGCCGCGGGCATGGGGCTGCGCACGCCGCACGGCTTCCAGCTGGTCAACGTGGCGGAGGCGCAGGGGACGAAGCCACGCTTCTCCTTCGCGTACATCTCCGACACGCACCTCTACGAACAGAAGCTCAACGACCGGTTCGTGCGCTCCATCCTGAAGGCGGTGGACGACGTGAACGGGCTGGACCCGCAGCCGGACTTCGTCCTCTTCGGCGGAGACCTGGCGCAGTTGGGGCAGGCCGGCGAGTTGAAGCTGGGCGCGCAGATCCTCAAGAGCGTCAAGGCCCCCGTGCGGATGATGGTGGGCGAGCACGACTGGTTCCTCGACATGGGGGAGCTGTGGCGGGACTTGTTCGGCGCGCCGAACTACGCGTTCGACCACAAGGGCGTGCACTTCGTGGTGCTCAACTCCATCCACGAGAAGGACTTCTGGACGGAGCGCAAGCTCTCGCCCATGGAGCGGATGAAGATCGTCGCGGGCCTGGACAACGGCATCCAGTCCCGCTTCGAGGTGGGCAACGAGCAGCGCGAGTGGATGCGCCAGGACCTGGCGAAGGTGGACAAGAAGACGCCCATCATCGTCTTCAGCCACTCCCCGCTCTACAAGTACTACCGGCCCTGGAACTTCTGGACGGACGACGCGGACGAGGTGCAGGCGCTGCTGCGGCCCTTCGAGCGCGTCACCGTCATCCACGGGCACACGCACCAGATGTTGTCGAACCAGATCGGCAACATCTCCTTCCACGGGATGCTGTCCACGGCGTGGCCGTGGCCGTACGCGCCGGAGGGGCTGCCGAAGCTCACGGTGCAGATGAACCGCCCGGACCCGTTCAGCCAGTTCGACGGGTGCGGCGACGGGCGGATGGAGGTGACGGAGGCGGGGCTGGTGAACAAGCTGTACAACCTCTGGGAGCGCAATCCCATCACCGTGCGCGCGAGCTACCTCACGTCGAACGGGAAGCAGGACGCGCCGCCCCAAACGAAGCTTCCGAGCTACTGAGCGCGAGGGGACACGATGACCTTCCGGATGAAGCTGCTTGCGGGAATGTGCGCGCTGCTGTCGTTCGTGGGGGGCGTGGCGCTGGCCACGAGCCCCGCGCCGACCCAGGCGACCACGGAGCTGCCCCGCCACCAGGTGCCCGCGTCGAAGGACGGCAACCTCGTGGTCGGCATGTGTGACGGAGAGACCTCCCTCGAGGTGAAGGGGGTGAAGGAGGGACAGAAGCTGACGCGCGAGCAGGCGATGCGCGTGTCGGGCGACCTCATGGACGCCTGGCGGAAGAAGAACCCGGACGCGAACTGGGACCCCACGCCGCCACCCGTGCTGGCGCAGGCCCCGAAGCAGCCCACGCAGGGGACACCCAATCCCCCCGCGGGTGTGCAGAAGCCCGCGGTGGGGAGCAGCGTGCGCGAGGGCGGAATCACGGCGGACAGCGGCGGCAAGCAGGTGCGCAAGGAGGCCGGGGTGAACATCCAGGACGGACAGACCTACGGCGCGTTCACCTCGCGCGACGAGGCCATCTGGGCCGCGTCCACCGAGCAGTTCGTCAAGGAGGGCCACCGCGTGTTCCACGACGCGGAGGCGCTCGGTGGCACGGTGGCCATCTCCTGCGACATGTGTCACCCGGACGCGGCGAACACTCACCCGGAGACGTATCCGAAGTACCAGGTGCAACTGGGCCGCGTGGCGCTGCTGCGGGACATGATCAACTGGTGCATCGAGAACCCGGTGCGCGGCATCCCGCTCGCGGACGGAGACCCGAGGTTGCGCGCCATGGAGGCGTACATCTACGCGCAGCGCAAGGGCACGAAGCTCGACTACGGCAAGAAGTGACCCGAGCCCCGAGTGGAGTCGTCCCCCGGGTGGCGCCCTTCGTGGCGGCTGCTCGGGGGACGCTTCATTTCACGGCGGGGGGCTGGCGGAGCCACCGGTACACGAGCAGGTGTCCCAGGAGCGCCGCCTGCACGAGCACGATGGGCAGCCAGATGAAGGGCGCGGTGGTGATGAGGGTGCTGCGCGGCTCGGCGTGGAAGAGGTGCTCGAACAGCGGCGAGGACAGGTTGGCGATGGCCACGATGGTGAGGAGCAGCGCGAGCCCCACCGTGTTCCAGGCGCCGACGAGCAGGCGCGATGCGCGGCCCCGGTGGACGAGCCACGCCAGGACGGGCGCGCTCAGCCCGGTGAGGATGTCGAAGTTGAGTCCCTCGAAGGTCATCTCGACGGGGAGCGTGCCCTCGCGGTGGAGCGCCCAGAGCGCCACCTCCACGGGGACGCGGAAGACCTGGAAGCCGACGAGGGCGCTCAATGACAGCCCACGCACCAGCCGGTCCCCGAACCGCGAGAACGCCAGGACGAACGTCAGCACGACCGTGGGGAGGAGGGCCTTGAAGATGTCGGGCGGCGCGGAGCGCATGTCCGCGAAGGCGCCCCGCGCGGCGAGGACGCCCGTCACGGCCATGACCACCGCGACGAGCGCGGCGGACAGGAGCGTCCAGCGGGCGTTCACCTGGAGCGGCTCGCCCAGCCGCCTGCCCGCGCGCCACGTCGCCGCGACGAGGAGACAGGCCATGCACAAGACGAGCAGGACGAAGCCGGTGGTGACGGGCGCGGAGGGAGCGGGCATCCGAGGTCTCCCGAGGTGCTGTCTCACGGGCGGTCGATGCAATCAAGTGTCGGTCTCCGAGCGCCGCCGGACGGTGCGTCAGCCCTGACGCGAACCCGACGTCGCCAGAGAGCCGGCCGAGGCGGATGGCCTGCCGGTGACACCATCACCGTGAGGACCTCCATGACGTGGACCCTGAGTCTCCCGACGCATTACGTGTTGCGCCCCAAGAGCGCGTTGCTCGAATGGCTGTGCGAGCACCTGCCCGGCTCCGAACTGGAGGAGCCCCGGCTCTGGAGTCAGGACGAGGTGGTGCCCGAGACCCCCAGTCAGTCCGAGCATCGCGAGACCTGGGAGATGCGCATGAAGTTGACCATCCTGGCCGAGCTCCAGTGCGAGGCGGACAAGGAGGTCGAGGGGGGACCCCGACCCACGCGCGAGCCGGCACAAGACCCGGCGAGGATTCCCGCCACACGGGAGGACGCCGAGGGGTGGGGCGCGGAGAAGGAGGCCCGACTCCGACGCGCGTTGCGCACGCTGCTGTCCCCCGCGCCTCCGACCTTGGAGCACTTCGACAGGTGGTGGACGCTGGAGCGGGTCGGTGTCGTGTCGCACGCGGAGACCACGCTGAACCTGACGCCGTTCGCCTCTCTCCAGAAGGTGCGCGGGCCGAGGTTCCGGGAAGGGCGCAACGACCCCTGCGATGCGGTGAGCCGCTGGTGGTCGGAGGTTCAGACCGAGCGGGTACGGAACACGCGGCTGCTTCGATACGCGGTCGCCTGGCTCTTGGAACACTTCGCGGGCCTCACACCGCTGCGGGTCTGCTTCCTGCGGGTGCGCCCCTTCCTCCTCGAACCACTCGGGGAGGCGCCTCTCGAGGTCCCGGGATGGACCGTGTCCACGACACGGCACCGGTTCCAGGGGGGGCTTTACCTCAGCCTCTGGGAGTGGGACTGGTTCGTCGGCTGGCGGTTCCGCTACGTCGTCCGTTCGGAGTCCGGGAAGGCGGTCCATTCGGGCACGGTGAGTCTCGACTTCGAGGGCTCCGAGGAGGAGCCACACATCGGCTCCGCCGAGTTGATCGAACACCACCCGAGGCGTCTGGCGGGGCTCGCCGGGACGCGCCCAATGGTGACCCCGTGGGTGCCCCGGGGAGGCTGACACCCGAGCGGACGGGGGGCCCGGGTTCCGGGAGTTCATCCCTGGGAGGCCCCACGACTGTGTCGGCCGGGAGCCACGCCATGTGTGACGGTTGACGACGGTGCCGGGAAGGACGATGACTCGCCCGGAAGTCCCCGCGCGAACACATGAGCTTCTCTCCGCCCGTCGTCACTCCCTCCGAAGTCCTCCCCGCCCTGCGTGAGCGGGGTTTCGCCGTCCTCGACCGCGCGGGCCTCAGCGCGCTGGTGGGCGTCCCTTCCGAGACGTTGGACGGCTGGAGCCCCACGTGGAACGACCTGCCGCCCGACGGCTATCTCCGCGACGGCGGTCGCTACCGCTCGCGGCGGCACGCGTGCTTCGTCGTCGACGGCGAGTCCGTCCGCCCGGTGCCCCACCGCGCCCACTGGCAGCCCGTGGAGTACAACGCGCTGCACGGCGGACTGGAGCGCTGGTTCGAGCCGATGCTTCCCGGCGTCGTCTCCCAGCCGGAGTGGGACCGACTGCTCGCCGCCATCGCGGCGCGGGCCTCGGAGCTGAAGGGCCGTCAGCCCTGGTTCGTGGAGGCGCACCAGTTCCGCATCGACACGACGGACGGCATCGGCCGGCCCACGCCCGAGGGCGCGCATCGTGACGGCGTGGACCTGGTCGCCGTGCTGCTCGTGGGACGCGAGGGCATCAAGGGCGGCGAGACGCGTGTCTTCGAGGCCACCGGCCCCAACGGCATCCGCTTCACGCTGACGGAGCCCTGGTCCGCGCTGCTGCTGGACGACGAGCGCGTCATCCACGAGAGCACGCCCATCCAACCCCTGGGGGGCCAGGGGCACCGGGACACCCTCGTGCTCACCTTCCGCGCGAAGGGCTTCCAGGGCCCCTGACCGGGGACACGGTCAGGACTTGGGGGCGATGGAGACCTTCACGCCCTCGGTCCAGACCTTGTGCTCGTCCGTGTAGTACAGGTACGCGCGGCTGGCCGGCCCGGTGTACGTGCCGGGCACCGCCGCCACGAGGGACAGCGGCACGTCGATGCGCTTGCGCGGCTCCATGCCGCGCCAGTACAGCACGACGTCACGCCCGATGACCTCGTAGGCATCCACCACCTGCCGCTGCACCAGCTCCTTGAGCTGGTCGTGCCGCACCTCCATGCCGCCCGGCACCCCGAAGATGGCCACCGCCGTGGGCAGCTTCTGGTTCGTGCGGTTGAGCACCATCACCCGCGCCTCCGTGGGCTCGCCCTCGGTGAGCTGCTTCTTCGCCAGCGACACCTCCAGCGACACCTGCGTCTCCTTCGAGCTCTTCGGCAGGCGCGCGGAGTAGGTGACCTCCACCGAGTACGGGAGCTGGGCCCCGCCCTCCATGCGCAGCTCCACGCGGCGTCCCCCGGGGCCGAGCAGCGCGCTCACGTCGGGCAGCGCGAGGGCTTCCTGGGAGGAGCCGTCGAAGCGCACGGGCTTCCCGACGGGCTGGCCCTCCACGTAGACGCTCACCTGCCCCGGCACGAGCGACGCGGCGCGCATGCGGTCGTAGGCGATGATGGCGCGCAGGGCGAGGACGGTGCTCTGCGTCGCGCCGTAGCGGCCACCCTCGTTGGACTCCGCGAGGAACTTCATCGACTGCTCGACGGAGCCCCGGTACTCCGGCTCGCGCAGCCACGCGAGCACCGCGAGCGCCGTGGTCTCCACGTCCAGCGTCACACCCGAGCTGCCGACGATGGACTGCGTGCCGCCGGCCACCACGCCGTTCTTCCCCTGGAGGCTCGCCAGCCGTGACATGAGCGTCTTCGCCCCGGCCTTGTCCCCGGTGAGCGACAGGACGTTCGCGCCGAGCGCCACCACGTAGCTGTTGGTGCTCCGCGTCGCGGCGGCCTTCACCGTCGCCACCTCGCGCGACAGCTCCCGCGCGACCGAGGCGCGCGAGTCCGCGCTCTCCAGCAGCGCCCAGGTGATGTACGCGTTGGAGGTGTCCTCGTCCTCCACCCAGACGTGCAGCGCGCGGCGCTTGCGCGCGAAGCCGCCCTTGCCGTCGCGCTGGTTGAGCATCCAGCCGCGCGTGCGCTCCAGCATGGCCGCGTCGATGTCGCGCACCTGCTTCATGTCCATGAAGTGGAGCAGGCCGAAGGCGGTCAGCGCCTCGTGGCCCGGCGCCTCGCCGAACCACTCGTAGCCGCGCTCCTTCGTCTCGAAGCCCACGAGCCGCTGGTAGCCCCGCTCCAGCTTCTCCTTCGCGGACGCCACCAGCGCCGGGCTGACCCCGGAGTGCGTCTGGAAGTACTGCTGCGCCATCGTCATGGGGTACGTGGTGGAGCTGGTCTGCTCGAAGCAGCCGCTCGGCTCCTGGATGAGGCGCTCGAGCGACTCGGTCATGTTGGCCAGGGGCGCGGGGTACACCTTGATGGAGGCGCGGACGGTGCCGGGCACGAGGTCGTCGGGCAGGGTGACCAGGTGGCTCACCGGCTTCTCCCCGGAGAGCAGTCCGCCGAGCGCCACGCGCCCGGGGAAGCCCTCCGGCTTGATGGACAGCGTGCGCGTGACGACGTCCGTGTAGTCCCCGGCGTTCGCGGTGAGCTTCACGTCCACGGGCTGGGTCGCGCGGCCGATCTCCAGCGAGTAGAGCTGGCGACCCCGCGCACCCGCCGCCAGGCTCATGGCCTGCCCCCCGGCGAACTTCACCGCGCCCTTCACGTCCAGCTTCACGCGGGCGTCGGTCAGCGCCGCCGTCGTCCCGTTCACCAGCGCCACGGGCAGGCGCACCACGTCGCCGGAGGTGACCTCCAGCGGGAGCTTGGGCTCCACGTAGAACGGCTGCACGGACTCCAGCGTCGCCACGGCCGAGCCGAGCGCGCCGTCGTCACCCACCACGCCGCCGAGCGCCTTGAACGTGGTCACCGAGTCGCTCATCGCGAAGCGCACCGTGAGCTCGCCCGTCTGGGGATGGGTGCGCATGCCCGCGGTCCAGTACAGCGTCTCCGCGAAGTCCTGGCGGTCTCCCGCCTTGCGGCCCGGGCGCGCGAGGTGCGCGTACTCCCGGACGTAGGCGAGCGGCGGGGCGGCCATGTAGCGGTCCTCGTCCCATTCCATCTTGCGCTTGGCGGCCTTGGCCGGCTCGAAGCGGTCGGCGTTGAGCTCCGCGCCGGCGAACGCCGCGTCGTCGCGCAGCGCGACCTCCGCGGGAGGCGCGGCCGGGAGGTCCTCCTGGGCGGCCTTGTCCTGGGCCACGGGGGCGGGGGGGACCGCGGCGGCGAGCTCGGCGAGGACGCCTCCCTCCACGGCGTCGTCCTCTGGCCCGGCCGCGGCCCTCGGGCGCAGGTCTTCCCGACGGAGTCCGATGCCCTTGTTCCGGGCCACGGCGGGGCGAACCGGAGAGCCAAGCTGGCTCACCGCGAACGCGCGCAGGGCCGGGTCGCCGTGCTGCTTCAGGAACGCCATGGGGTCGACGAGGGCGAAGCGGCGCCACCCCTGGGTGCCGAGCAGCAGGTCCACCGCCCGCGGCGCCTTGGGGTCGCGCTTGTCGAGGTAGAGCTGCGCGTCGGCCAGCTCCTTCACCTCGGGCTCGAGCAGCACCATCACCGGGAGCAGGGGCGCCTGGTCGCGCTTCTCCTGGAGCTCCAGCACCGCGTCGTCGGTGACGGTGAGCATCACCAGCGCGGAGACGGGCTTCCCGTTGCGCGTGGTGCGCGCGGTCAGCTCCACCGGTCCGCCGGGCACGTAGCGTTGACGGTCCGCCTTCAGCTCGAGGGAGACCTCCTTCGCGGGCTGCCGGAACACCAGCCGCTCCGCGAGCGGGCGGTTGTCGGCGTCCCACACGGTGGCGATGAGCACGCCGTCCTCGTCACGCGGCTTCAGCGTCACCTCTCCGCCGCGGGTGTCGTCGAGCCGGGCCGTCACGATGCGGCTCTCGCGCTGACTCAGCGTCACGGACACGCGGCCCACGCCCTGGGCGCCGACGACGAGCCGCACCGGAGCGCCGGCGGGGACGATGTCGTCGACCGCGCGGAGCGTGGCGCCGGAGGGCTTCACGCGCGGCAGGGGGAACGTCTTGCGGATGCCGGAGGGAGCGTCGATGCGCAGCGCGTACGTCGCGCCCGCGCGCGGGGTCAGCTCGAAGCGCCCGCGGCCCTCGTGCTCCGAGGCCACGGTGGCGACGACCTTGCCCGTCTCCTGGTCCACCACGACGCCCCGCAGGTCCGCGGGTTTGCGCGCCGGCGTCTTCGCCTCGAAGTACACGCGCGAGGGGAGCCCCGCCACCAGGTCACCGCCCTCGGGGAACATCGCGAGGTCCAGCGTCTGGAGCAGGATGGGGAGCGTCTTCGCGGCCGTCTCCACCACGCCCCCGTCCCGGATGGTGAAGGCGAGCGTGCCCTCGCCACGCTCGATGACCGCGGGCAGCGGGAAGCGGATGGTGCAGTGCCCGGTCGCGTCCACGGTGCAGGGCACCTGCGCCACGCTGACGCCGTCGACGAGCGCGTCACCCGTCACGCTCGCCCCCACGGGGATGCCGCCCTCGGCGCGCTTCACGTCGAGCGTGGCGGTGACCGTGTCGCCGGGGCCGTAGCCATCCCGGAGGAAGACGATCTGCGACTTGAGGCGCGGCGCGCGGTAGGCGCGCACGTCGAACTTGCGCTCCACCGGAGCCGCGCCCAGGTAGGGATAGCTGACGCGGAGGGTGTACTCGCCGCCGGCTTGTCCCTCGGGAATGGTCCAGGCGTGTCCCCAGATCGCGTCCTGCGCGCTGACGGCGCCCTGGAGGACGACGTCTCCCTTGGGACCGCGAATCTCCACCTGGGCGCTGAGCGGGCTCCTGAAGGGGCTGTGGGAGTCGGCGTGGAGCATCAGCCCCCGCATCAGGACCTGCTCCCCGGGCCGGTACATGGGCTTGTCCGTGGAGAGGTAGGTCTGGAACCGGGGCTCCCCCAGCCGGAGGGGGGGAGCCGGTCTGGCGAAGCCCGACGGGGGCAGCGCCAGGAGCGGGACGGTCAGGCCCAGGGCGGCGAGGGCGCCCAGGAGCCGCGAGACGGAGAAGGTCATGGCGGCTCTCAACGGACGAGGTCCCGGGAAGTTCTAGGCCCGGAGTCCCGTGGATGTTCCGTGGGGCTCCTGGGGCGGAATCACCCCGCTCGCGGGGCGGGGAGGCGCACTTCGCGCGCGGACTCCGACAGGGAGCGGAGGTGCGTCCGTCGGGCTCGCGAGGTCCGCCTTCAACGACGATGCGCGCACGACCTGCTCGAGGGAGGTGGCTGGCCGCCGCCTCGTCTCGTGGTCCGATGGGACGGTGGGAGGAGACGTCCCCGTCCCCGAGTATCGGTGGGCAGGCGCTCCGGGGGTGACGGTGGGAGGCGCCTGGGAGAAGCTGCCTGCCTGGGGCGCGGTGAGTCGACCGCCGCAGGAATGCAGGCGGTCGCCCCGTGTTCCCGAGCCCCCCGCATCGCCACTGGGAGACGAGGACATGGGCAGGTTGTTCGTCGCGCCGTTGTTGACCGGGCTGTTGACCGCCTCCGTGGCGGTGGCCGCCGAGGAGGACCCCTTCCTCTGGTTGGAGGAGGTGGAGGGGACACGCGCGCTGGAGTGGGTGCGCGCCCAGAACGCGCGCACGCTGGAGGTGTTGGAGAAGGATCCGCGCTTCGAGCCCTTCCTCCAGGAGGCGCTCTCCATCTACACCGCGACCGACCGCATCCCGGCGCCGTCCTTCCGCGCGGGCGGCGTGGACAACTTCTGGCAGGACCGGACGAACCCGCGCGGCGTCTGGCGTCACACCTCGACGGACGGCTACGCCAGCGCACAGCCCGCGTGGGTGCCGGTGCTGGACGTGGACGCCCTGGCGAAGGCGGAGGGCCAGCCGTGGATCTTCAAGGGCCATGACTGCCTGCCGCCCGCGGACCAGCGCTGCCTCGTCTCGCTCTCCGACGGCGGCAAGGACGCGGTGGAGGTCCGCGAGTTCGACGCCGCCGCGAAGCAGTTCGTCGAGGGCGGCTTCCGCATCCCGGAGGGCAAGCAGTCCTCGGACTGGCTGGACGCGGACACGCTGCTCGTCGGCCGGGACTGGGGCGAGAACACGCTCACGGAGTCCGGCTACCCCTTCGTCCTCAAGCGCTGGAAGCGCGGGACGCCGCTGGCGTCGGCGACGGAGGTGTTCCGGGGCGAGCCCACGGACGTCTCCGCGTCGGCCTTCCTCCTGCGCGCCCCGGAGGGCCAGCTCGAGGGCGTCATCGTCAACCGCGCGGTGACGTTCTTCGAGTCCGAGCTGTGGCTGCTCACGGACGCCGCGCCCGTGCGCCTGCCGTTCCCGCGCAAGGTGTCCCTCCAGGCCTTCGTGCAGGGGCAGGTCGTCTTCACCATCGAAGAGGACTGGGGCCGCTTCAAGCAGGGCGCGCTGCTGGCGTATCCGCTCGCGGCGCTGAAGGCGGACCCGGCGAAGGCGAAGCCCGCGCTCATCCTCCAGCCCGGCCCGCGTCAGGCCATCGAGTCGGTGTCGCGCACGCGCAACAAGCTGCTCGTCAACCTGTACGAGGACGTGAAGGGCACGCTGGAGGTGTACTCCCCGGGCAAGCTCCGCTGGACGCGCGCGCGGCTGGGTATGCCGAGGAACGCGTCGGTGGACATCGTCGCCACCTCGTCCGCGCATGACCGGTTCTTCGCCGGCTCCGAGGGGTTCCTCGCGCCCACGTCGCTGTGGCTCGGGGATGCGTCGTCCAAGGCCGTGAAGCAGGTGAAGGCCCTGCCGGCGCGCTTCGACGCGTCCACGCACGTGGTGGAGCAGCACTGGGTGGCGTCGAAGGACAAGACGAAGGTGCCGTACTTCCTCGTCCGCCCCAAGAAGATGAAGTGGGACGGGAGCACGCCCACGGTGGTGTACGGCTACGGTGGCTTCCAGGTCTCCAAGCCGCCCGAGTACCTGCCCCAGGTGGGCAAGCTGTGGCTGGAGCGGGGCGGGGCCTACGTCATCGCCAACATCCGGGGCGGTGGCGAGTTCGGCCCGCGCTGGCACCAGGCCGCGCTGCGCGAGAAGCGCCAGCACGCGTTCGACGACTTCGCCGCCGTCATCGAGGACCTGGAGCGGAAGAAGTTCACCTCGCCGCGCCGGG
Source organism: Myxococcus dinghuensis (assembly GCF_024198235.1). GTDB lineage: Bacteria > Myxococcota > Myxococcia > Myxococcales > Myxococcaceae > Myxococcus > Myxococcus dinghuensis. The sequence continues at coordinate 203,799 of NZ_JAKCFB010000007.1, forward strand.
TCGCCATCTACGGCCGCTCCAACGGCGGTGTCCTCACCAGCGTGGTGATGACGCAGCACCCGGAGCTGCTCAACGGGGCCGTCATCGAGAGCCCGCTCATCGACATGCTCCGCTACCACAAGCTGCCGGCCGGCGCGTCCTGGGTGGGCGAGTACGGCAACCCGGAGGTGCCCGAGGACGCCGCGTTCATCGCGAAGTACTCCGCCTACCAGAACCTGAAGCCGGGCGTGAGCTACCCCAAGCCGTACATCACCACCAACACCAAGGACGACCGCGTCCACCCCGGCCACGCGCGCAAGTTCGCCGCGAAGCTGGAGTCCCTGGGGCAGCCGTACCTCTATTACGAGAACACGGACGGCGGGCACTCCAACGACGCGGACCCGCTGCTCAACGCGCGCCGCTGGGCGCTGCACCACGTCTACCTGTCGCAGCAGCTCATGGACTGACGGCCCGGGGGCCCGCCCGTTCGCGGTGGGCCCTCAGTTCACGCTCTCCGCGCTGTAGCGGGCGATGAGGCCCGTGCGCACGGCGAGCTTGAAGATGCGCGAGAAGAAGAGGCCCGCCAGCAGGATGTAGAGCACCGCGAGGCCTCCGCCCACGAACACGTTCGTCCACGCCACCGAGCCCCCGGCGACGATGGCCCTCATGCCCTCGAAGACGTACGACGGGGGCAGCAGCCGCGAGAGCGCCTGCATCCACGGGGGCAGGGTGGACAGCGGGTAGAAGACGCCGACGAACGGGGACAGCAGCGCGGGGATGGGCCAGATGAACCACTCCGCGGAGGGCCCCAGCCGCAGCACCACCGCCGTGCCGAAGATGCCCAGCGCGATGCCGAACAGGAACAGCACCAGCAGGAACGGCACCAGCATCACGCCATAGATGGCCATGGACAGGCCGAACACGGCGCCCGCCACCACGAGCATGACGACGAGCCCCACGGAGCTGGTGGCGATGCTGGAGAGCACCAGCCCCAGCACGTATTCGCGGATGCTCATGGGTGTGGCGAAGACGTTGAGGAAGTTCCGGGACCAGACGTCCTCGAAGAACGTGGTCGTCACGCCCTGCATCACCCGGGTGAGGAAGTCCCAGAGGAGCACCGCGCCCAGGAGCGCGGGCAACAGGTCCATGCCCGGCGCGGTGATGGTGCCCAGGTAGCGGGTGATGAACCCCCACAGGACGATGTCGATGGCCACCCAGACGAACAGGGGGAAGATGCGCGAGGGACTTCCCCGCAGGAGATAGAACTGCCGCAGGACGATGGCGGCGGCGCGGGACAGGCGCATGGCTAGGGGTGCTCCAGCGCGAGCGGCTCGCGGGCCACGGTGATGAACAGCTCCTCGAGCGACTGCTTGCCGTGCTCGTGGGGCAGCGTGCGCGGGTTGCCCTGGAGCAGGACCTTCCCTCGCGAGACGAAGAGGACGCGGTCGCAGACCTCCTCGACCTCGTACATGTTGTGCGACGTCCAGAGCACGCCGCCGGTGCCCTTCGCCGTGAAGTCCTTGATGCGCGCGCGGATGTCCCGCGCGGTGGCCGGGTCCAGCGACGCGGTGGGCTCGTCCAGCAGCAGCAGGCTGGGGCGGTTGAGCATGGCCTTGGCCAGCGCCACCCGCGTCTGCTCGCCGGAGGAGAGCACGCCACACTTGGTGTCGCGGAAGCGCTCCAGGTCGAACTCCTTCAGGAGTTGCTCGATGCGCGTGGCGATGTCCCGCACGCCGTAGATCATCCCGAAGTAGCGCAGGTTCTGGACGACGGTGAGGTTGCCGGGGAGGGGCGCGTAGACGGCGGCGAAGTTGGTGAACTCCAGGGCCTGTGAGCGGTGGCGCGCCAGGTCCACGCCCTGGATGTGGATGCTGCCCGCGGTGGGCTCCAGCACGCCGAGCACCATGTTGATGGTGGTCGTCTTGCCGGCGCCGTTGGGGCCGAGCAGGCCGACGATTTCGTTGCGCGCCACCTCGAAGGAGACGCCGTCCACGGCCACCGTGTCGCCGTAGGCCTTGCGCAGCTCGCGCACGGCGAGCACCGGCGTGGAGGGAGAGACTTCAGGCTTCATGAATGGATCTTCTCGTGCCGGGCGAGCATCTCCACGAACCGGACGATATTCCGCGCGCGGGTCTCCGCCTTCTTCACGTTGAGGATTCGAAAGAGCACTGCGTAACGGTTGGCGGAGTCGAGTGTGGAGAAGAACGCCTTGGCGCGCGGGTTCGCCTCCAGCGCCGCCGCGAGGTCCTCCGGGACGCTGGCCTTGCTCTGCGAGGCATAGGCGTTGTCCCAGCGCCCGTCCTGCTTCGCGCGTTCGATGTGCACCAGGCCGGCGGGCTGCATCCGCTTCGCGGCGATGAGCACCGCGACCTTCTCACGGTTGATCTGCGACCAGATGCTGCGCGGACCCCGGGGGGAGAACCGTTGAAGCCAGGCGGTGTCGTCGAAGGTCCGCTTGTGGCTGTCGATCCACCCCCAGCACAGCGCGACGTCGAGCGCCTGGGCATAGGTGAGCGGGGGCGTGCCCGCGCCCTTCTTGAAGAGCTTCAGCCAGAGGCCCCGCTCGCCGGCGTGGTTCTTCGACAGCCAGGTCTCCCAGGCCTCGGGGTGGGGGAAGGCGATGATGGGGAGGCCATCCGGGGTCTGCGCGGTGGCCGGGGCCGAGGTGTCGCCGGACGTGGCCCGCGGCGTCGACTTCCGGGCCGGGGTCTGCTTCTTCGTGGCGGGGGCCTTCTTCGCGGCGGGAGACAGAGGCTTCTTCGCGGGAGAGGCCTTCTTCTTCGCGGGGCTCATGGGGCCGGCTTCTACCATGGCCCCCGACTCACGGCGGGACGACGCCGCGCATCCGCATGTCGTCTTCCTCCGCCATCCGGAGGTGGGTGGGATGGAAGGGCTTGCCCAGCGCGGCGCGCTCCCAGGCTGCGCGCATCTGCTGGGCGCAGCGGTCCACGGGCATCCTCCCGACGGCGGTCCCCAGGCCGGGACACAGCACCGAGCGGATGGGCGACAGGGTGGATTGGTTGTGCGCGAGGACGGCGCGAATCGTCGCCGTGAAGGCGAGGTAGGCATTCACCGTGTCGCTGACATCCGTGGGCACGCGCATGGTGGGGGCGCTGATGCACCAGGGAATCTCCTCTCGCCCGGTGGGGACGATGACCGCCATTCCCACGGGCAGCTCGCCGCCGTGGTCGGCGCGCAGCAGCGCCTGGAGTCGCTCCTGGACCTGGGGGCCGAGCTGGTACGTGTAGACCAGGTCGATGCCGCCATCCATGAAGCCGAAGCTGTTCGCGGGGCTGACGATGGCGTCCGCGCGAACGTCGATGGGGTCGCTCGCGGAGACGGGCCCTTCCCGGTCGGAGAAGATGTCGCCTTGGGTGATGGTGACACCCTCGAGCCCCCCGAACTCCTTTCGCCAGGCGGCGGCCATCCGGGGGCTGAGGTCGCGAAGGTGCAGCGAGAAGGGCGGAGCCATTCCGTGCAGTATCCCATTCCGACCGCGCTCGGCGTACGGTTGCTTTCCATGCGAACCCTTCACGGCATCGGCTACTCCCCCTGGACGGAGAAGTCCCGCTGGGCGCTGGACCACCATCGCGTCGAATATCGCTATCGCGAGCACACGCCGCTCATCGACGAGCTCGCCCTGCGCTGGCGCACCCCCAAGGGCACGCATCCCTCCGTGCCGCAGCTCTCGGAGGACACCGGCGTCACGACGGGCTCGTTCGCCATCGCCCGACGCGCGGAGGCCCAGGGTCAGGGCTCGCCCCTGTTCCCCGAGCAGGCCCTGCCCACCATCCAGCGCTGGGAGGCGGTGAGCGACCGGGTGCTGGCCATCGGCCGGTCGAGCGTGGTGCGCCGCATGGCGGGCAACCCCGCCTTCCAGCGGGAGTCGCTGCCCGGCTTCATCCCGAAGGCCCTGCGCGGCTTGTTCGCCCCGTCCGCCGCGTTGGGCGCGCGCTTCATCGCACGCAAGCACCGCGCGGACCCCGACCCCGAAGCCTCCCTGCGCGAGACGGTGGTCCCCGCGCTGGAGCAACTGCGCGCGGAGCTGAAGGGCCGGCCCTATCTCGAGGGGGGCTTCACCTACGCGGACATCACCGCGTGCGCGATGCTCCAGCTCGCGGTGCCCGCGGCGGACACGTGGCTGCCATTGGGACCCGCGACACGCGAGACGTGGCGCCACGAGCCCCTCGTCGCCGCCTTCGCCGACCTCGTCGAGTGGCGGGACGCCCTCTACGCGAAGCACCGCCGGCCCTGAGCCTCCCGATGGGCCGGTTCGGGCTCACGCGGGACTATTTCGTCGACTTCTTCGGTGCCGGAGGCGTGGCCGGCGCGCCCTGCTGGTTCAGGCGCTGGCGAATCAGCTCCTGGATCTGCTCGGGTGACTTGCCCTGGAGGTCCTCGGCCTTGAAGGTGCCCATCATCGGCGGCGCGGTGGGGCGCGCGGCGTCGAGCTCCTCGTAGTCCGCCGGCACGGTGAAGCGCGAGTCCGGCTGCGCGCCGAGCTGGATGTTCGTGACGTCGATCTCCGCCTGGAGCTTGTTCTGCAGGTCGTACGTCAGGCTGCGCACGTACGCGACCTCGGGGAGGTCCGTGGGGCGCCAGATGCGCTGACGCTTGATGGTGTCCTCCGCGCCGGGCGGGACGCCCTCATAGACGACGGTGGGGTGGCCGTTGACCTTCTCGGAGCCGACCTTCTTGAAGCCCTGCGACGTGAAGCACGTGTCGTAGTCCTGGCCCTTGCCCGTGCACGCGCCGGGAATCTTCACCGGCAGCTCGTCCAGGCTGCGCTGCGTGGCGGCCTTGCGCTCGTGGAAGAGCGTGGTGCCGGTGCGCTTGTCCCAGTCGAACAGGATGGACATGCCACCGGGGACCTGCGGGACGTCCAGGTCCATGCGCAGCTTGTCCGCGCGGCCGTACATCTTCCCCTTCGTCTCCGGGGCCTTGCCCTTCTGCTCGGGGGCGGGCGCGCTCTTCACGCGCAGGTCCCCGACCCAGTCGGCGAGGGCGGGCGTGGCCACGAGCACCGCGGAGGCGACGAGACCGGACAGGCCATGACGGTAACGGGATGGAATCATGGGGCCACCACAGTCCACGGGCGCGCGGGTGTCAAACGCGCACGGCGCGGGTGCAGGGCAGGCGACGCGGGGCGGGTGGGCGTGGAGGCGCTCGCCGCCCGGGGCCCGGGGGCGGCGATGCGCGGCGTGCTCCTCGTCGGCGCGCCTCCCGTGGTCTCAGGGGCGGATGGCGACCTTGATGACGCCGTCCTTGCGCTGGCCGAACAGCGCGTAGGCGTCACGGATGTCGGCCAGCTTGAAGCGGTGGGTGATGAGCGGCGTGAGGTCGACGCGCCCGGACTCGACCGTCGCCATCAGCCGGCGCATGCGCTCCTTCCCACCCGGGCACAGCGTGGTGACGACGCGGTGGTCCCCGAGCCCCGCGGCGAAGGCGTCGTAGGGCATCTGCAGCTTGCCGGAGTAGACGCCCAGGCTGGACAGGGTGCCGCCGGGGCGCAGCGCGCGCAGCGCGCTCTCGAAGGTCTGCTGCGTGCCGAGCGCCTCGATGGCCACGTCCGCGCCGCCGCCCGTCAGTCGCTTCACCTCCGCCACCACGTCCTGGTTGCGGTAGTCGAGCACCACGTCCACGCCCAGCTTCCGCGCGAAGGCGAGGCGGGACTCGTCCCCGTCGACGCCGATGACCCGCGAGGCCCCCATCAACCGCGCCCCGAGCGACGCGCACAGGCCGATGGGCCCCTGCGCGAAGACGACCACCGCGTCACCGATGCGCACCCCGCCCGACTCCGCGCCGCTGAACCCCGTCGACGCGATGTCCGCGAGCAGCAACACCTGCTCGTCCGACAGTCCGGCGGGGATGGGCGCGAGGTTGGCCTGGGCGGCGGGAACCCGGACGTACTCGGCCTGCGCGCCGGGCAGCGTGTTGCCCAGCCGCCAGCCGCCCATCGCCTCGTAGCCCGAGCCGTGGCCGCATTGGGACAGGTGGCCGGACAGGCACGCGTGGCACTGGCCGCACGGAGTGATGGCGCCCACGAGGACGCGCTCTCCCACCCGGTAGCCTTCCAATCCAGGCCCCAGCTCGTCGATGACGCCCACGAACTCGTGGCCGATGGTGAGCCCCGGCTTCACGGGGTACTCGCCCCGGACGATGTGCAGGTCGGTGCCGCAGAGGGTCGTCAGCGTCATCCGCACGACCGCCTCGCCCTCCCGCGCGCGCGGCTTCTCCAGCTCCTCCAGCCCGAACTTCTCGACACCTCGAAAGACGGTTGCTCGCATGGCTCCCCCCTGTCACGTGCGCGCGAGGTCCTCTCCTCCTGCTGAAGGTCGGGAGCCTTCGTCGACGCGCAAGCACACGCGGGGGCGCGGCCGGGGGGAGCAGGCGCCGCCCGCCCGGCGCCAGGCGTCGCGAGGGCGGAGGGCCGGCGGGAGCGTCCGGCCGGAAAAGCGAACGGCGCCGGCCTCGTGGGAGGCGCGGCGCCGTGGGCGTGACGCGGATGCGTGCGGGGCGGCTTCAGCCCGGCTGGCAGACCTGGCGGAGGATGTCGAGCGACTCCAGCGCCTTGCCCGCGCCAATCACCACCGCGGACAGCGGGTCCTCGGCGAGGAACACCGGCAGGCCCGTCTCCTCGCGCAGCAGCGTGTCCAGGTTCTTCAAGAGCGCGCCACCACCGGCGAGCACGATGCCCCTGTCGGCGATGTCACCGGCGAGCTCCGGCGGCGTGCGCTCCAGCGTCAGCTTCACCGCCTCGACGATGCCGTTGACGGGCTCGGCGAGCGCGTCGCGCACCTCGTCGCTGGACACCGTCAGCGTGCGCGGCACACCGGCCACCAGGTCGCGACCCTTGATCTCCATGGTCATGACCTCGTCCGTCGGGTACGCCGTGCCGATGCCCATCTTGATGAGCTCCGCCGTGCGCTCGCCGATGAGCAGGTTGTACTTGCGCTTCACGTACTGGATGATCGCCTCGTCCAGCTTGTCGCCACCGATGCGCACGCTCTTGGCGAACACGATGCCGGCGAGGCTGATGACCGCGACGTCGGACGTGCCGCCGCCGATGTCGACAATCATGTTGCCGCTGGGCTCCGTCACCGGCAGGCCCGCGCCGATGGCCGCCGCCATGGGCTGCTCGATCAGGTAGACCTCGCGAGCACCCGCGTTGGCCGCCGCCTCGCGCACCGCGCGGCGCTCCACCTCGGTGATGCCGGAGGGGATGCCGATGATGATGCGCGGGTTGACCAGCGTCTTGCGGTTGTGCGCGCTCTGGATGAAGTAGCGCAGCATCGCCGCGGTGATTTCGAAGTCCGCGATGACGCCGTCCTTCATCGGCCGGATGGCGACGATGTTGCCCGGCGTCCTCCCGAGCATCTCCTTGGCTTCCTTGCCCACCGCGAGGACCTTCTTGCCCCCGCGCGCGTCCTGCTGGACGGCCACCACCGAGGGCTCGTTGGACACGATGCCCTGACCGCGGATGTAGATGAGCGTGTTCGCCGTGCCGAGGTCGATGGCGAGGTCGCGCGAAAAGAGGGTGTGAAGCCAGTCGAACATACGGGGGCGGAAACTTTCGGAGAGTCGGCGGAATTTCCCGCGGCGCTTGCGGAATGCAGGGGTGAAGGTACTACGCGACGCGGCACTGAGGAAGAAAAGCCGGAAGCGACGTCGCAGCCGCCCGGAGGGCAGTCGACCAGCGGACGGGGCGCCCCCCGCGGCCCGCGCGCCCGCTAGATCCCCGCGTGCTCGGCCTGGGCCTGCTCGAACCGCGTGGCCACCACCCCGGCCTGCTCGGGTTCACCCTCCGGCAGACACCCGGGCACCGTCCCCGTGGCCTCGGCCTCGCGGTATTCGGGCGTATGACGCAGGGCCTCACTGGTGACGTGGAGCAGCCCGTCACGGACGGGCTCGAACAGCAGCGCGGTGAGGTACCAGGCGGGCGCGTAGTCCAGGCGGATGAGCCCGTGCACGCTCCAGCGGTGCGGCGAATAGTCCCAGGGGCAGCGCCCCAGCAGCTTCCGGAGCAGCCAGCCGGTGACGTACTCCGCCCCGAAGATGAGCCCCGTGTAGGCCAGGGCCCTGACGGGGCGCGGCAGGGGCTTGAGCCGGGCGGAGACCTCCTCCAGCGCCAGGGCCGTGCCCCCATAGATGGGGTGCATCCACAGGTAGGTGCGCGCCGTCGCGCTGCGGTCCCGACTCAGGGCCGCGTTGGCGCCCGTGAAGAGGACCTCCAGCACCCACCCCGTACAGCCGTAGAGCAAGAATCGCGAGAGCACCCTCCCAACCTAGGGACGGGCCCCCGAACCGGCATGGCCTGGCCCGGGACGTGCCGTCGCCTGCCCCAGGTGTCCGCTGGTGGACGATGTCCCCCTCCAGGCGGGCGAGATGGGGGGACAGGCCCCTACAAAAGGCGCGCTTTACGCGCCCATGCCCGACGTAGTACCTGAACGAGTGATGCGCTCCCCCGGCACGACATCCCGAATGCCCGGCTCCGGGAGCGAGGCGCTCCGGGGGATGCTGTTCGCCCTGGGGGCCGTCCTCGTGTTGTCGCTGGCGCTCCACGCCGGTGACGCCGAGTCCTCCCCGAGGCCCGTCGCCACGCGGGACTGCCACCGGGACGACGGGGTCCGCGCCTCCTGGAAGAAGACCGCCTCCAAGAAGGCGTCCGGGAAGGGCGGCGCGCTGTTCCACGTCACGGACCTGGGGGGCTGGGACAGCGCGCTCCAGGTGCTGGGGAGCCCGGCGCCCTCCGCCCGGAGCCGCGCGGCCCCCGTGCTCGATCTGTACGCCCTGTCGCGGTGGACCCGCGAGCGCGAGCATTCCGTGGCGACCACCACCCTGCGTGAGAGACGTTGCGCCGCGGCCCCCTCGGCCAGCGGCGACATCGCGGACCGGCCGTCCATCGTCACCCGTCCGTTGCGCGGTCCACCCCTGGCCTCCTGAGCCCGGGGCGCTCTTTCCGGCTTGCGCCCGCGCGCCTGGACCTTTGAGTCCGGTGTGCCCCGACGTTCCCAGTGTCCCCGCGCGGTGTGACCCGTCCTCCAGTCCTGGGGCGGGCGCGACGCGTCCCGCCCGTACCTTCCTTCCGCAGTCCCTGATTCGATTCGAGGTGTTTGATGCACGGAGCCCACGAGGTCCTCCAGGCCATTGCCATCGTCCTGTGTGTTGCCGCGGTGACGACGGTTCTCTTCCAACGGCTGCGACAGCCCGTGGTGCTCGGCTACATCCTGGCGGGGCTCGTGGTGGGGCCGTTCGTGCCGATTCCGCTGGTGGCCAACCCGGAAGTCGTCACGACGTTGTCCGAGCTGGGCGTCATCCTGCTGATGTTCTCGCTGGGGCTGGAGTTCAGCCTGCGCAAGCTGTTCTCCGTGGGGCTCACCGCGGGGCTCACGGCGGTCATCCAGTGCAGCATCATGGTGTGGCTGGGCTTCGTGGTGGGGCGGGCCTTCGGGTGGACGACGCTGGAGAGCATCTTCACCGGCGCGCTCATCGCCATCTCCAGCACGACCATCATCGCCAAGGCGTTCGACGAGCAGGGCATCCGGGGCAAGCTGCGTGAGCTGGTGGTGGGCGTGCTCATCGTCGAGGACCTCATCGCGGTGTTGCTGATGGCGACGCTGACGGCCATCTCCACCGGCGCGGGCCTGTCGCTCAAGGACCTGTCGTTCACCACGGGCAAGCTGGTGGCGTTCCTGGTGGGGCTGGTGGCGGTGGGCCTGTTCATCATCCCCCGGGCGGTGCGGGCGGTCATCAAGCTGAACCGGCCGGAGACGACGCTGGTGGCGAGCGTGGGCATCTGCTTCGCGGTGGCGCTGCTGGCGCAGGCGTTCGGCTACTCGGTGGCGCTGGGGGCGTTCCTGGCGGGCTCGCTGGTGGCGGAGTCCGGCGAGGAGAAGGTGGTGGAGCACCTGGTGCAGCCGGTGCGCGACATGTTCGCGGCCATCTTCTTCGTGTCGGTGGGCATGCTCATCAACCCGGAGCTCATCGCGGAGCACTGGGCGGCCATCCTCGTCCTCACGGGGGTCGTCATCCTGGGCAAGCTGGTCAGCGTGACGCTGGGCGCGTTCCTCACGGGCAACAGCACGCGCACGTCGGTGCAGGCGGGCATGAGCCTGGCGCAGATCGGCGAGTTCTCCTTCATCATCGCGGGCCTGGGGCTGTCGCTGAAGGCGACCGGGTCGTTCATCTACCCGGTGGCGGTGGCGGTGTCGGCCATCACCACGCTGACCACGCCGCTGCTCATCAAGAAGTCGGAGCCGGTGGCGACGTGGGTGGACCGTAAGCTGCCCAAGCCGCTGCAGACGTTCGTCACGCTGTACGGCACGTGGGTGGAGAAGCTGCGCGCGGCGCCGCGGCGCGAGACGTTGGGCGCGGGGGTGCGCCGGCTCATCCGCCTGCTGGTGCTGGACGCGGTGCTGCTGGCGGCGCTGGTCATCGGCACGTCCCTGTCGGCGGGGAGCCTGGCCAGCTTCGTGGAGGCGCGGACGGGGGTGGACGAGGACCTGTCGAAGCTCATCATCTACGGCGGCGCGGTGGTGCTCGCGGTGCCGTTCCTGGTGGGCGTCATCGGCATGGCGCGGCGGCTGGGCGCGACGCTGGCGGAGGCGGCGCTGCCGGCGCGCACGGACGGCAAGCTGGACCTGGCGGCGGCGCCCCGGCGCGTGCTGCTGGTGACGCTCCAGGTGGGCATCGTGTTGCTGGTGGGCATCCCCGTGGTGGTGGTGACGCAGCCGTTCCTCAAGGGCGCCATGGGGCCCCTGGTCGTGCTGGCCATGGTGGGCGCGCTGGGCGTGGCGTTCTGGCGCGGGGCGACGAACCTGCACGGCCACGTGCGCGCGGGCGCGCAGGTGCTGGTGGCGGCGCTGGCGGCGCAGTCACACTCCAAGGAGCCGGGCGCGGAGGAGCACGCGCTGGACCACGTGCAGGGCCTCCTGCCCGGCCTGGGCGCGCCGGCGTCGGTGCGGCTGGAGGAGACGAGCCCGGGGGCGGGCAAGACGTTGGCGGAGGTGAACCTGCGCGGCCTCACGGGCGCCACGGTGCTGGCCATCCAGCGCGGGGAGGAGAGCGTGTCCGTCCCCACGGCGCAGGAGGTGCTGCGTCCGGGGGACGTGCTCGCGCTGACCGGCACGTGCGAGGCGGTGGACGCGGCGAAGGCGCTGCTCCTGGGCACGACCCCGGTGGCCGTGGAGGCCGCCGCCGCGAGCGCCGAGTCCCCGGCGCCGGAGACCCGGGCGCACGGGTAGCTCCACGCGGACCGCGCGGGACGAGGGGGGCTTCGCGACTCCTCGTCTCGCGAAGGGCGCGCTTCAGCGCTTCAGCGCGTACTTGCCGATGACGTACAGCGCGCGCACGCCGTCCTTCCAGCCGATCTTCTTGCCCTCTTCGTAGGTGCGCCCGTGGTAGCTGATGGGCACCTCGTAGACGCGCCAGTTGCCCCGGGCGACCTTGGCGGTGATTTCGGGCTCGAAGCCGAAGCGCTCCTCCTCCACCTCGACGGAGCGCAGCACCTCGGCGCGGAAGGCCTTGTAGCAGGTCTCCATGTCCGTGAGGTTCAGCCCGCTCGTCATGTTGGAGAGCATGGTCAGCAGGTTGTTCAGCACGGTGTGCCAGAAGTACAGGACCCGCCGAGGCGTCCCCGTGAACCGGCTGCCGAACACCACGTCCGCCTCGCCGTCCAGGATGGGCTGGATGACCCGGGGGATGTCGCGCGGGTCGTATTCCAGGTCCGCGTCCTGGACGAGGATGATGTCCCCCGTCGCCTCCGCGAACCCGCGCCGCAGCGCCGCGCCCTTGCCCTGGTTCTGTTCCTGGAAGAGCACTCGCACTTCGTTGCGGTTGGAGGGGTTCCCCCCCAGCACACCCACACCCTGCTCCGCCAACTGCTGGAGGAATTCGCGGCTTCCATCCCGGGAGCAATCGTCCACCAGGACAAGCTCCTTCGGGAAGTCGACCGCGATGCACCGGCGCAGGAGCTCCGCGAGGGTGGGAATCTCGTTGTAGACGGGGATGACGAGAGAGACGAGCATGGCTGCTTGCGCTCTATCGCATTTTGCCGCCCGGGGCGACTGTCTTGCACCCGGCGTGCGGCACTTGCGTCCACAGCCGCCTTCCTCGCGAACCTGTATGAGTAAGGCACAGCGAGTGTCACTCGGGTCGCGTGGAAGGGTTTGCCCCAGGAGGTGCCCTGGGAGGCCACTGGCTCGGGGGGAAGGGACGCCATGAACGACCAGCTCGGGCCTGCGGTGCGCGGCGCGGTTTCCCTGGTGCGACTGGACCTGGTGGAGGCAGGGGGGTGGACGGGCTTCCGGGACTTCTTCCTGGGCGCCTGGAACATGCCCCACGGTCACTGCTACCTGTGGCGCGGCGACCTGATGACGCTGCATGTCCTGTCGGACATCCTCATCAGCGCCGCCTATTTCTCCATCTCGCTGATGCTGTATGCCCTGGTGCGCCGCAGCCGGCTGCCCTTCGGCGGGATGATCCTCTCCTTCGGGGTCTTCATCGCCGCGTGTGGCCTGACCCACCTCATCGAGGTGTGGAACGTCTGGCATTCGGCCTACTACCTGGGCGGCGGCGTCAAGCTGGTGACGGCGGTGGCCTCCGTGGCCACCGCCATGTACCTGGTGCCGCTGCCGGGGCGGGTGATGGAGGTGATGGAGACGGCGCGGCTGTCCGAGGAGCGCCGGGTGCAGCTGGAGCGCAGCACCCAGGAGTTGGAGACGCTGTATGCGCGGCTCAAGGCGTCGGAGGAGCAGCGCACCAGCTTCTTCGCCAATGTCAGCCACGAGCTGCGCACGCCGCTGACGCTCATCCTCGGGCCGCTGGACCGCATGGCCCAGCGCGGGTCGCTGTCGGACGGTGACCGGCGGGACGTGGACGTGGTGCGGCGCAACGCGCGCATGCTGCTGCGGCACGTGAACGCGCTGCTGGACGTGGCCAAGCTGGACGCCGGGAAGATGCAGCTGCACTACGAGGAGGTCGACCTGGCGCGGCTGGTGCGGCTGTGCGCGGTGAACTTCGAGGCGCTGGCGGCGGAGCGGCGGCTGGACCTGGTGCTGGAGCTGCCCCGGCTGCTGTCCGCGCAAGTGGACGCGGAGAAGGTGGAGCGGGTGGTGATGAACCTCCTGTCCAACGCGGCCAAGTTCACGCCGACGGACGGGCGCATCCGCGTGTCGCTGCGCTCGGAAGGGGGCCTGAGCCACCTGGAGGTGGAGGACACCGGTCCGGGCGTGCCCGTTTCCCAGCGGGAGAGCATCTTCGAGCGGTTCAAGCAGGGGGACACCGACGCCGCGCACGAGGTCAGCGGCACGGGCCTGGGGCTGGCCATCACCCGTGACTTCGCGACGCTGCACGGCGGCCGGGTCTGGGTGGAGGACGGCGCCGGGGGCGGGGCGCGCTTCGTGGTGGAGCTGCCGCTGGAGGCGCCCGAGGACGTGCGGCTCGCCTTCCATCCCCAGGAGCTGGAGCTGCGCGAGGGGGCGGGCGCGGCGCGCGCGGAGGTGGAGCTGCTGCGCGCGGAGCTGCCGGACCCCGTGGAGGTCACCGGCCCGGAGGACTCGAGCCGCCCGCGCGTGCTGGTCGTCGAGGACACGGGGGAGATGCGCCGCTTCGTGGTGGAGACGCTGGCGAAGGACTTCCACGTGAGCAGCGCGGTGGACGGCGTCGAGGGGCTGCGACAGGCGGAGCGGTTCCTGCCGGACGTCATCGTCAGCGACATGATGATGCCGCGCATGGGCGGGGACCGGCTGGTGCACGAGCTGCGCACCCGGCCCGGGTTGGAGTTCACGCCCGTGCTGCTGCTCACCGCGCGCGAGGACGACGCGCTGCGCGTGGAGCTCCTGCGCGCCGGGGCGCAGGACTACGTGGTGAAGCCCTTCGTGCCGGAGGAGCTGGTGGCCCGGGTGACGAACCTGGCCGCGGTGAAGCGCACGCGCGAGGTGCTCCAGGGGCTGCTGGCCGCGCGCTCGGTGGACCTGGAGGCGATGGCGCTGGAGCTGGGGCGGCGCAAGCGGCAGCTCGAGGAGGCGCTGGCGACGACCGCGCGGGCGAGCGAGTCGCGCAGCACGCTGCTCCAGTTGGTGTCCCACGAGCTGCGCACGCCGCTGTCGGTGCTCCAGCTCACCCAGCACGCGCTCCAGCGGGAGCTGTCGGGGCTGAATCCCCGGGCGCTCGACATGTTCGACCGGATGAACCGCTCCACCGCGCGGCTGCGGGACATGGTGGAGATGGTGCTCCAGTACAACCAGTTGGAGGAGGGGCGGATGGTGGTGCAGCGCGAGTCGGTGGACCTGGGCGTGGTGGCGCGCGAGGTGCTCGACGAGGCCCGCCTGGAGGCGGACCGCAAGGGCCTGCTCCTGGAGCTGGCGCTGCCCCCGGGGCGGGCGGAGGCGCGCACGGACGCGCGCATCGTCCAGTTGGTGCTGACGAACCTGGTGACCAACGCGGTGAAGTACACCCACCAGGGGCACGTGACGGTGGAGGTGCAGGCGCGCGGCGAGGGCTGGCGCCTGCGCGTGAGCGACACCGGTCCGGGGATTCCCTTCGCGTCGCAGTCGCGCGTCTTCGAGCCCTTCGAGCACCTGGAGTCGCTGGAGCACAAGTCCAAGCCCGGCGTGGGGCTGGGCCTCACGCTGGTGCGGGAGATGGTGGCCGTGCTGGGCGGCGCGGTGTCGCTGGTGTCCCGGCCCGGGGAGGGCAGCGAGTTCACCGTCGAGCTGCCGTCCTGAGCGCGTCCATCAGGGCGTCCAGGTCCTCGTCGCGGGTGAGCGGGTTGATGAGGGTGACCCGCAGGTGGGTGCCCGAGGGCAGCTTCGTCTGCACGAGGTAGAAGTCCCCGCGCGTCACCAGGCGCTCGCGCAGCCTCGACTGGAGGGCGTCCCACTCCGGGGCGGGCACGTGCGCGGGCGTGTGGCGGAAGCAGACGATGTTGCAGTCCGGGGGCACGGCCACCTCGAAGTCGCCGGAGGCGGTGAGCTTCGCGGCGAAGCGGCGGGCCAGGTCGTACGACTCCGTCACCGCGTCCGCGAACAGGCGGGTGCCCAGCACGCAGAGGCACGTGTACAGCTTGAGCGCCATCATCTCCTTGGTGCACTCCAGGGTCCGCATGCCCACGTCGCTCCAGGGGCGCTCGTCCTCGCCGTGGAAGAGGTAGCTGGCCTCCTGCGCGAACGCCTCGAAGGAGCGCGCCCCGTCCCGGAAGAGGACCGCCGTCACCAGCGCCGGCATGAGCAGGCCCTTGTGCGCGTCCCACACCACGGAGTCCGCCCGCTCGATGCCGCGCACCTGGTGGCGGTAGGTGGGGCTGAGCACGGCCGCGGCGCCGTGGGCGCCGTCCACGTGGAACCACAGGTCGTGGCGCTGGCAGAAGTCGGCCACCGGCTCCAGCGGGTCGAACGCGCCGGTGGCGGTGGAGCCGGCGCTGGCCACCACGGCGATGACCTTGCGCCCCGCGCGGGTGGCCGCCGCGAGCCCCTCCTCCAGCGCCTCCGGGCGCAGGCGGAAGTTCGCGTCCACGTCGAGCGCCGTCACGCCGCCCTCGCCCCAGCCCATGACCCGGGTGGCGCGGGCGAGGCTGTAGTGCGCGGTGCGCGGCACCAGCACGGTGAGGGGCGGCCCGGCGTGGGCGCCGCCATTCCAGGCGTCGTAGCCCGCCTTCGCCTGCCGCGCGGCGAGCAGGGCGGTGAGGTTGCCCAGCGAGCCGCCGGAGGTGAGGACGCCGTCGGAGGACTCGGGCAGGGCCAGCCGCGCCGCCATCCACCGCAGCACGTTGCGCTCCATGGCGGTGGAGACGGGGCCCATCTCGTACACGGCCATGCCGTTGTTGAGCAGCGAGGAGACGGCGTCGCACAGCGCGGCCAGCGGCACGGGCGCGGACACCTGATGCCCCACGTAGCGCGGGTGGTGCAGGTGGTTGGAGCCGGAGAGCACGCGCGCCATCAGCTCCGCGAAGTCACCGGTGGGCTGCTCCGGGAAGGAGGCGGCGAAGCGGTCCACGTTCACCGCGGGCGCCGCCCACGGCAGCACGGGCATCCCCTCGCCGTGCTCCACGCGCGCGAGGTAGTCCGCGAGCGTGTCCACCAGGCGGTGGCCCTCGCGGCGGAAGGAGTCGGCGTCGTAGGTGGCGGCGATGCGTGCGCGGAAGTCCGTCATGGCGGCGCATAGCCTGACCGAGGACGCCGCCGTCGTGTAGCGCAGTGATTGCGCCTGGCCCGCAGGGGAGCGCGGGGATGGCGTGGCCGCGAGCGCCCGGGCGGCGTGTGCGAACTCGGGGTGAGAAGACGCGCGAGGCGGCGTGGCCCCCCTGCCGCATCGGGCCTGCGCGTCTTCTCACCGTCTTCACGGTGAGGGTTCGAACGGAGGTGAGGAGACGCGCGAGGCGGCGTGGCCCCCCTGCCGCATCGGTCCTGCGTGTCTCTTCACCGATTCAGGGTGAGGGTTCGAACGGAGGTGAGGAGACGGGCGAGGCGGCGTGGCCCCCCTGCCGCATCGGTCCTGCGCGTCTGCTCACGGGACTCACCGTGGGTGGCGCCCGGCGCGCGTCACCAGGGCGTGTTGCCGCGGTTCTCGCCGGGCGTCGGCGTGATGACCGCCTTGTAGGCGATGCCGGCCGAGTTGAGGACGGCGCCGGTGAGCTCGACGGAGGCCTGCTTGTACTCGCCCTTCTTCGCGCTCTCGAACGAGTCGCGGGCGAACGTCACCGCCTCGCGGCCGTGCGCGGTGACCTCGCTGCGCTCGCCCGTCTCCACCTTCTTGATGTTGTCGATGACGCTCGCCTTGGAGCGGTCCGAGATGGTGATGCCGTTCTGGTCGAGGACCTGGTTCACCACGGAGACCTGCTGGGAGTAGTCGCTCTTCTTGCCCTGCGTGGTCTGGTCGATCTGCTGCCGCGACGGGTTCTTGAACAAATGGCCGACCTTGAACATGGCGCTGTCTCCGTGCGGCCCGTCCTGGCGGCCGCGGCAGTGGGTTCGTATGAAGATTGTCGCGAGATGTAGGTGGAAGTTGCCTGCGGACTTTCATGCACCCACTGTCCGGGCGAGCTTCACGGCCAAGGCTTGGCAGGGCTGGAGTGCGTCCACTATCTCGAGGCAGGGGGTGGGCCCACGCGCGTCGCGGGGCCTGGACCCTCGAGACAGGAGGCCGCCATGGCCGAGCCGAAGGTGACGATCACCTACTGTACCTCCTGAGGCTACAAGCCTCGGGCCGCCCGTGCGGCGGCCGCGCTGAAGGACGAGTTGGATGTGGTGGCGGAGCTGAAGCCCGGGCCGTCGGGGAGCTACGAGGTCGCCGTGGACGGCAAGGTGGTCATCCGGAAGGCCTCGCTCGCCTTCCCCACCGACCTGGAGGTCGTGGAGGCGGTGGACAAGGCGCTGGGACGCTAGCGCCACGGGGGGCTGGCGGTTCCCCAGGTGCCGCCAGTCTCTCCGGCCTCCAGCGGGCGGCCCGCGCTCGACGCGAAGCCGAGGGCGAGGCGCCGTTCCGCCTTCCGCTCCGCGCCTGGCTCGCTTAACTCCCGGGGCCATGGCCTCCTCGCTCCCCCCGAGTCCCCTGCTCGTCACTGCCTTCAACGGGTTGGTGGCCGCCTACGACCGCGCCACGGGCGACACCCAGTGGACCTTCGCCGTCCCTGGCAAGTCGGTCCCCGGCGTGCGCGCCCGCCCGACGCACGTCGAGGTGCACGACGAGCGCGTGTTCGTCCTCGTCGGCGGCGCGGAGGGGACGTTCACGAAGAACAGCTTCGTCGAGCTGCTCGCCCTCGACTACCACGCGGGGCGGCTGCTGTGGACGCAGCGGCTGGAGAGCCGCCCGTCACCGCAGTTCCCGGGGGCGCAGATGCTGGTGGAGGGAGGCCAGGTCATCGTGGCCTCCTTCGACGTCCTCGCCGCGTTCGACGCCGACTCCGGACGCGTGCAGTGGAGCCGGGTCAGCGAGCACGGGGACGGGGGCCTCCACCTGCCCACGCTCGACATGGGCGTGCATGGCGCGCGCTCGCGTCCGCTGACGTGAGCGCCGCCGCCGCGCGTGCCGGGCCCGTCAGCGCTTGATGAACTTCATGGGCGCGCGGTCGTTGCGCCCCTTGCCCGCGGCCTTGAGCGCCGCCGGGTCCAGGCCGGACAGGTGCAGCGCCGTCGAGTACACGTGGCCCGAGTCGGAGATGAAGCTGTTCGGGTTCTTCGTCCGGCCGGTGATGAGCAGCCCCGTGTCCGGGTCGTAGGCCGGGTCCAGCGTGCCGTCCGGCATGAGGGGGATGCCGTCCAGGGACGTGCTGCCCACGCGGCCGTACTGGGTGTTGCCGCGCACGGTGCCGCCCAGGAAGGCCACGCTGTTGACGCGCCAGTGCTGGCAGCAGTCCTGGAGCATGATCTCCTCGTACTTCTGCGCGTCGGTGACGTCCGCCTTGGAGAGGATGGCCTCCACGTCGCCCTGGATCGTGCGCCCCATCTCCGAGGCGAGGACGATGGTGGTGAAGTCGTAGTAGCTCTTGCCGGTGGTGCCGTAGGGCGTGGCCTTCAGCTTCGCCACCAGCGTCTTGAGCGGGGCCCAGAGGTTCTTGCGCATCATGTCGCGCTGCTCCGTCTGGCCCTTGTTGCTCATGATGCCGCGCCGGTCGCGGTGCGTGTCGAACTGGCGCAGGCCCCGGTTCTCGATGAAGAAGCCGATGGACAGCCCCTTCGTCATCAGCTCGTACGTCATCAACGCCTGCACGTTGGTGTTGGGCGTCTCCTTGGTGCGGGCCGGGTTGCCGTTGATGGACGACGAGTCCGTCGCCTCGTCCGCGGCGGTGATGGCGAACTCGGAGCGCGCCGTGGCGTCCGTGAACAGCGCGCGCGGGTCCAGGTTGATGCTGCCGCCCGCGGTGAGCGCGCGGTGGATCTGCAGCGCGGAGTTGAACGCCCGCACCGACTCGCTGTTCTTCTCCGCCAGGAAGTTCGCCTGGAGGCTGTCGGTGAACTGGCGGATGCGCGCGTCGCGCTGGCCCTGCGCCACGTTGCCCAGCGAGGACAGCCGCTCGCGCATGGCGGCGGGCGTCTTGCCGTAGATGGTGTGCGCGTGCACCGGCCCCAGCTTCTCGTAGTAGCCGGTGCCCTCCGGATAGGACGGGATGGACAGCTCGCCGTCGGACAGCCACCGGTGCCAGGAGACGTGGGGCAGCAGGAAGCCGTTGCCGTACGCCTCGCAGAACGCCTGCATCACCGTGCGCTCGTCCGCGTTGCGCTTGCCGGACAGCGACGCGCTGTACTTGCCGTAGTGGTACTCCCACCGGCCGCCGGAGTGGAACGTGTTGCCGTTGTGGCTGGAGACCACGGCCAGCTCCGGGAACAGGTCCAGGCCGTCCTGCGCCAGGTAGCCGTACTGGATGTTGCCCTGCGTCTTGGGCGGGTCCGACGGCGAGGTGCCGTAGTTCTTCGGGCGGTAGCGGTGCTGCGTCCACGACGGCACCGGGCGCAGCTCCCCCGCGGGGATGACGCGCGTGGAGTCGTTGGGCGTGTGGACGGGGTTGAACATCGAGTAGCCGTCCCAGCCTCCCTCCTGGAACCAGTAGATGAGGAAGTGCGGGTCGTTGGACTCGGCGGCGGCGGCCTCGGCGAAGCCCAGCTCCTTCTTCGTCCCCGGGACACCGAAGGCGCGGAAGAAGCGGAGCCAGTCCAGGGTGCTGATGGCGGTACCCGCGGCGGCGCCCGCGAGGAATTGGCGGCGGTTCATGGCGGCGTTCCTTCCGGCGCTAGCGGCGCAGGTACTCGGGCGAGGTGGCGAGCGTCTTGAGGACGGCCTTCAGGCTGCCCCCGTTGTCGTGGCTGACGTCCCACAGGCGCTTGTAGATGACGCGCTCGTCCTCCTGGTGCCGCATCTCGCGGCCGAACAAGAGGGCGAACTGCGCGTTGAGCGTGCGGCGGACGAACGCCTCCTTCTTCACCGCCTGCGTGGCGAAGGACTCCATGCCCTGGCCCTTGAAGGCGTAGGTGGCGGCCAGGCCGCGGTCGGAGTCGTCGAGCGTCTGCCCCTGGGCGTCCTGCGTGCGGTAGTTGCCCTCGTCGTCCCAGCGCAGGCGCTGGTGCGCCAGCGGCGTGAGCGTCTGGTGGCACGAGTAGCAGATGCTGGTGGGGTCCACGGTGGAGGCGGCCGTGGCCGCGCCGCGCATGTCGAAGACCTCCGCGGGCACCTCGTACAGCGTGCCCATGAAGTCCGTCATCACGCGCGCCGCGTAGTTGTAGTGCGGCAGGCCGGGCTTGTTCTTGATGAAGCCCTTCATGGTGAGCACGCCCGTCTTGCCGTGCTCCGGCGCGCGCGTCACCTGCTTGAAGGTCGCGTCCACGGAGTAGTCGCCCGTGAGCAGCT
Organism: Myxococcus dinghuensis; assembly: GCF_024198235.1. GTDB lineage: Bacteria > Myxococcota > Myxococcia > Myxococcales > Myxococcaceae > Myxococcus > Myxococcus dinghuensis. The sequence continues at coordinate 224,115 of NZ_JAKCFB010000007.1, forward strand.
CCTGGAGCGGGCGCTCCTCCCGCACCAGGTACGTCCACATCCGCGCGGGCTCGTCCGTGTCCGGCGTGCCCTCGCTCTCCGTGCGCACCCGCATCCGGCGGAAGTAGTTCGTCTGGAAGTCGGCGGACGCGAGGTACTCGTCCACCAGCGTCTCCCACGCCTTCTGGCCCGTCTCCAGCGCGGTGAAGTCCGCCGCGGACGGCGGGTGGCCCAGCAGGTCCTGCGCCAGCTTCACCAGGAGCAGCCGGTCGCGCTCCTTGCCGGTGAGCTTCTCGTAGGTGGGGGGCAGGGTGAACAGGAAGTCGGGGGCCCGCATCAGGCCCTCGCACAGGCCGCTCCACGCCTTGGGCGCGTTGGCCTCGATGTCCAGCAGGTCCTTCACCAGCGCGTAGCCGGTGTCGCGCTCGGTGGCCGTCGACGCGCGGTACAGCATGCGCCGGTAGACCTGGTCCACCTTGGCCTTCGCCGCGTCCGCGCGCTGGGTGCCCGTGGCCGCCTCCGTGGGGCCGTACACCACGAGCGCGTCCACGTGCAGGTTCCGGTCACATACGCCCGACTCGTTGTAGTCGTTGGTGAAGCCCACCGTGAGGATGTGGTCGCCGCCCGTCACCGCCTGGGTGTGCACGAAGTCCGCGTACGCGGTGTTGTTGGGGACGTCCCACTCCGCCACCAGCACGCCGTCCACCTTCAACTGCAGGTGCGGCAGCGCCGGGCCGCACAGGTCGCCCTTGGCCTTCACCGTGAAGCGGTAGGTGGCGGAGGCGGGGAACGTGTAGGGCTGGAGCGTGGTGAGGGTGCCCGTGGTGTAGAGGTTCCAGCCGGTGGTGCCGGACTTCTGGCCGGTGCTGGCGAGGATCAGCGTGCCCGCGGGCATGGGCGTGGCGGAGCCGTCGCGGTACGCGTTCTCCATCTCGTACTGCTGCGTGGAGGGCGCCGGGATGTCGCTGAGCGGGGCGGCCAGGTCCAGGCCGGAGAAGGGGCCCGTCTTCGCGGTGGCCGCCTGCAGGCACACGTCGCGCGACAGGTCGTCCAGGCCCAGGAAGAAGTCCGCGGTGGCCACGCGCGCCTCGACGAAGTGGTCCTTGTAGTCCACGCCGCCGAGCAGGCCCACGTTCTGCGCGAAGCGGTCCACGCCGCCGCGCACCCAGTCGTCGTTGAAGACGGCCTTCACCTTGCCCTTGAGCTGGTCGTAGCCCAGGAAGGGGTTGTCGTACGTGGCGACGACGGGGCCCTCGTAGGCCGCCAGCAGCGCGGGCGGGAACTCCTCGTCCGGCCGCGACGCGGGCTGGCGCGACTCCACCGCCGCCACCTGGCAGGTGATGCTCGCCACCGCGGCGATCTCCTGCGTCGTCCACGAAGGCTGACCGCGCGGCATGCGCACGCTCTCGTCCTTCGTCACGAGCCGGGACACCATGGAGCCGGAGCTGGTGGAGAAGTAGCCGGCGGCGCGGATGGCGTAGAAGTTCTCCACGCCGTTGAGGCCCACCTTGAAGAGCCGGCCGCTCGTCGTGCCGTGGCAGGACACACAGCCGGAGTCCTCGCGCAGCATCGCCGGCTGCACCACCCGGTCGAAGTCCGCGGCGATGCTCGCCAGCGTCACCGTCGCCGGGACGCTGTCCAGGTTGCACGGCAGCGAGCCGTCCTGCTGGACGGGGGGCAACGGGGGATTCGGGTCGCCGTAGTCCGGACGCCCGTTCTGCATGTCGAGCGTCGCCTCGCCGAAGCACCCGGCGGAACACGACATGAGCACGGCCACTGCGAGGCTCCACGGGCGCGGGGGGGAAGCGCTCATGTGCCCTCCAGGGAGGGGTGGATTTGCCCCCGCATGCTGGCACGAGGAGGGGGCGATTGACCAGTTGCGGACAAAGGAGATGGAGAAAAGTCGGGAAATTATCGGGTTGCCCGGCCGCCGAGTTGCCAGCCGGGCGGTGTCCGCGCCGCCCGGGGGTACGTGACGCCGGGGTGGGTGGAGCGCAGGTTGTGGGCGAGGAGGTGGGACAGATGGCCTGGCCCGAAGTGGGTTCGCCCTACGAGCGGCGGTCGATCATCCGGGGCATGCGCGTGCGTGACGAGGACGACACGTTGCTGGGGTACGTGGCGGAGATCGGCGACACGCACCTCTACGTGCGGCGCTGGCCGTTCAGCCGGCGGTGGGGCGAGGTGCCGCTGTCGCGGGTGCGCCACGTGGCGCGCGGGACGGTCCGGGTGGAGGGCCGGGGAGGGGCGGCGGTGGCGCCCCGGTCGCTGCACGGCGAGGTGGTGACCCAGACCTTGCCCTTGCCGGAGCCGGACGCGTCGCTCGGGTGACGCACGCCGGTGCGGCGCGGGGCGTCGAAGTGTGCTTCAAGGAGGCGCCATGCTGCCCATCGACGAACTCTCCCAGAAGGTGTCCGCCGCGTTCGCGGACCGGACGAAGCTGAAGGACCCGGCCTTCGCGGCCGCCGTGCGCGAGACGGTCGCCCGGCTGGACGCGGGGGAGCTGCGGGTCGCGGAGAAGGGCCCGGACGGGTGGAAGGTCCACGCGTGGGTGAAGGAGGCCATCCTCCTGTTCTTCGCGGTGTCGGAGATGAAGGTGATGGAGGTGGGCCCCTTCGAGTTCCACGACAAGGTGCCGCTGAAGAAGGGCCTGGACGCGGCGGGCGTGCGCGTGGTGCCGCCGGGCACGGTGCGCTACGGCGCGTTCGTGGAGCGCGGCGCGGTGGTGATGCCCGGCTACGTCAACATCGGCGCGCGCGTGGGCGCGGGCACCATGGTGGACACCTGGGCCACGGTGGGAAGCTGCGCGCAGGTGGGCTCGGACGTGCACCTGTCCGGTGGCGTGGGGCTGGGCGGCGTGCTGGAGCCGCCCACGGCGTCGCCCGTCATCATCGAGGACCGCGCCTTCCTGGGCAGCCGCTGCATCGTGGTGGAGGGCGTGGTGGTGGAGGAGGAGGCGGTGCTGGGCGCCAACGTGGTGCTCACCGCGTCCACGCCCATCATCGACGTCACCGGCCCCGAGGAGCGCGTCTTCAAGGGCCGCGTCCCCGCGCGCAGCGTGGTGATTCCGGGCATGCGGGAGAAGCAGTTCCCCGCCGGGAAGTACATGGTCCCCTGCGCGCTCATCATCGGCCAGCGGACACAGTCCACGGACAAGAAGACCAGCCTCAACTCGGCCCTGCGAGACTTCGGCGTCGCCGTATAAGCCGCTGGGAAATCCGATGCCGCGCATGCTTTCGTAGTGGGAGCGTGAGGGGATGGAGCGCGAAGATGGAGCACCTCGACGACAGCCTGGCCGAGTGGGCCCTGGGGACGCTGGAGTCCCCTGACCGGGAGGCCGCGGAGCGGCACCTGTCGTCGTGCGCGCGCTGCCGCGGCCTCGCGGACCGGCTGGCCATCGCCCGCGAGGGGCTGTCGCTGCTCGACGCCCCCGTGGAGCCGCCGCCCGTCGTGCTGGAGCGGCTGCTGGTCCGGATGGAGGGGCCGCGCCGCCTCGAGCGCTTCGCGGACCGGCTCGCCGCCTTCTTCGATTTGACCCGCGAGCGGACGCTGGCGCTGCTCGACGCGCTCGGTGACGCCTCGCTGTGGATGCCCGGGCCGGTGGAGGGCACGTCGCTGCTGCCGGTGGAGGCGGGGCCCGGGCGCGAGGGGATGCTCGCCGCCATCCTCCGGCTGGACCCGGGCGCTCGCTACCCGCTGCACACGCACCACGGGCGGGAGCTGAACCTGGTGCTGGAGGGCGGCTTCCGCGAGGACGGTGGCCACGAGGTGTGGCCGGGCGAGGAGCTGGAGAAGACGGACGGCAGCGCCCACGGCTTCACCGCGCTGGAGGGCCCCGCGTGCCTGTGCGCGTCGCTGCTCGACGGCGCCACCCGCTTCGACGAGGAGCTGGCCTCGCCCGCGTGAGGGCGCGCGGGTTGTGAGGCCCCAGCGGGTTGACGTAGGCTCGTCGACATCTGGCGCCCCTACTTCGCTCTAGAATCCCCGCTGGCTTGCCACGGGGATGGGGCGCCGACTTTCCTTCCGAGGGGAGAGCGGCATGCCGGGGGTTTTGCGCGACGTGGTGGCGACGTTCACGCACGAGGGCGCGGTGGCCTTCGACCTCTCCCAGACGGACCCGCTCACGCACCTGACCTTCACCCAGGGCGCCGCGCTGTTCGGGGACTCGTTCTACGCCACGCAGGTGGAGGCGCTCCGCGCGTACGCCGCCGCGCTGCTGGCCGCCGAGCGGCACGAGCGGGGCTTCGGCTGGAAGTTCGCCACGTACATGCGCGACCCGGTGGAGGGGAAGGGCAACCGCATCCAGGGCAGCCTCGCGCCGGCCATCCTCGCCGCGGCGGACCCGGAGGGGCCCTTCACGGAGGAGTACACGTTCCGCGGCCTGCGCCATCGCGCGGATGACGCGGTGCTGTTCGTCACCCACTTCCAGAACCTGGGGCTGGGCGAGGTGCCGGAGGCCGCGCGCAAGGGCCTGGCCCGCGCGCTGGCGCAGTTCGACGAGTACCAGCTGCTCAAGTACGCGCGGCGGCAGTTCCCGCTGGCGCGGCGGCGGCCGAACGGGAAGCACGCGAGCCTGCGGCTGGTGGACGTGATGGGGCTGGCGAAGGCGCACCTGGACGCGCGCACGCTGAAGCTCTACCGCTACCTGCACGCGCCCACCCGTGCGCGCGAGGGCCTCACCCAGGGGCTGGCGCTCCTGGAGGGCCGGCGCGCGTTCTTCCAGGGCGACGCGAGCGTGGAGAACTTCGTGAAGGGGCGCCTGTCCACGGAGCAGGCGCTGTCGTTCATGGGGTCGACCCAGGAGACGTGGCGCCGCGTGCTGGACGTGCCGGGGTTGCTGCCGGACCTGGCCTTCAAGGGCTACGTGCGGGCCATGTACCTGGCGGGCATCCCCGTGGCGACGCTGGTGGAGATGGCGCGGAAGCGGCGCTTCGCCGGGCTGTGGCCCCATCAAGTCTACATGGGGTGGAGCGCGGCCCATGCCGGCTCGAACCGTCCGGGCTACCGCGCGGAGCCGGCGCCCGCCATCGAGCCCGTCTTCGAGGCCATCCTGGAGCGGGTGTGCGAGGGCCTCCTGCCCGAGGGCGGGAGCCTGGGCATCGCGGACATCTCCGGCTCCATGTTCGGCGCGTCGCTGGGCGGCACGCAGAGCCAGGCGACGGTGGGCGACGCGGCGGTGACGCTGGCGGCGGTGATGGCGCGCGAGCTGGGCTACGCGGCGACGTTCTCCGACGACATCTTCGTGGAGGACCGCAAGCGGGGGCAGGGCGTGTTCGACCTCGCGCACGCGCTGCGCGGCGGGCCGGGCTGGGGCAGCACCCAGGTGGCGGGCTCCGTGGTGAGCCTCATCCAGCTGCTCCTGGCGGAGCCCTCGCGCCCGCGTCCCCGCACGCTCTACTTCTTCTCCGACATGCAGTTCCACCCGCCGGAGTTCCAGTCGCTGGGCGACACCCGGGGCGAGGCCGCGGACCGCAAGGCGGCGCTGCTCCGGGAGCTGGGCGTGGACCTGGACGCGGGCACCCCGCCGTTGCTCGCGGCGCTCGACGCGTGGCACCGCGCGCTGGGGCCGGTGGACGTCGTCTTGTGGAACCTCGCGGCCCACGACAACGCGCCGCTGCCCTCCAAGCTGCCCCACGTGCTGATGCTGGCGGGCTTCGACGCGAACTCGTTCCGCCACGTCGCCGCGTGGCAGGCCGCCGGCAGCCCCGTGACGCCCGAGCGGCCGAGCCCCGGCGTCACCCCCTCGGACGCGGGCGGCGGTCGCAACCCCGACGCGGAGTTGGACTTCATCCGCACCTTCTGAAGTGGTTGAAATTCCAAGCTTCCGCCCCAGGGCGGGGGTTCGGGTCGGCCATTCGTCACCGCGGTGGGGGGGACTTCCGCGAGGGTGCGGGGAGGGCGGTATGGTGCGTCGCAGCATGTCCTCTCAAGACCTCGCCACGAGGCTCGCCCACACGACGCTCGAGCTGTGCCGCATCTCCAGTCCCATCACGCACGAAGGCCCCATCGCCGACTTCATCGAACGATGGGCGGCCCAGCACTTCCCTCCAGGGGAGATCTTCCGCGTGGGGCACACGTTGCTGCTCGGCAGGCTTTCGGACCCTCGCCCCACGGTGGCGCTCATCGGGCACCTGGACACGGTGCCCGCGCACCCCAGCGACCAGGGCCGCGAGCCGCGCATCGAGGGTGAGCGGGTCCACGGGCTGGGTGCGTCGGACATGAAGGGCGGGCTGGCGGTGATGATGGCGCTGGCGGAGGACCTGCGGCGCGACACGCTGCCGGTCAACCTGGCGTTCCTCTTCTACGAGCGGGAGGAGGGGGCCTACGCGGAGAGCGGCCTCATCCCGCTGTTCGCGAAGCGGCCGGACCTGGCCCAGGTGAGGTTCGGCATCGCCATGGAGCCCACGGACGGCGTGGTGCAGGTGGGCTGCGTCGGCTCCATGCAGGTGACGGTGCGCTTCGCCGGGCGCAGCGCGCACTCGGCGCGGCCGTGGCAGGGGGAGAACGCCATCCACAAGGCGGGGCCGTTCCTGGCGGAGCTGCTCGCCCGCCAGCGGGTGGAGGTGGACGTCGCGGGCTTCCCCTTCTACGAGGTCCTCAACGCCACGCTCGCCAAGGGCGGCCGGGCGCGCAACGTCATCCCCGAGTCGTTCGAGCTGAACCTCAACTACCGCTTCGCGCCGGGCAAGAGCATCGCGCGGGCGAAGCAGGACGTGCTCGAGCTGGTCGCGGGCCGCGCGGAGGTGGAGTTCACGGACGCCTCGCCCAGCGGCCCCGTCGTCGCCGGCAACCCGCTGTTCCAGAAGCTGCTGGCCATCACCGGCCTGCCCGCCGCGTCCAAGCAGGCGTGGACGGACGTGGCGCGCTTCGGTGAGTGGGGCGTGGACGCCATCAACTACGGCCCCGGCGAGACGGCCCAGGCGCACCAGGCCCACGAGAGCGCGCCCATCCCTCCCCTGGCCGTGGCGTACGAGAAGCTCGCCGCGTTCCTCCGGGGCTGAGGCCGGGGAGGCCGAGTTTCCGGCCTCCCGCGCGCGCTCCTCCGGCTTCGCGGACGTCGGCTCGCGAGCGATGCGCGCGAGCCATTCGTCCGCTGTCGTTCATCTTCGTCGCGGAGGGCTCTCTTCGTCGCGCGCGCGGGCGTACCCTGCGTCGTGTATCGCCAGCCGTTCTCCCTCACTGGAGGAGATGGAATGACTCAAGAGACCGTCAATCCGCAAATCACCGACGTCGTCGCCGCCTCGGACCTGGACCCCGGCCTGCCCATGTCCTCGACGCGGAAGCGGAAGTCCACGAGCGCGCGCCGCGGTGGCGCGCGTCGCACCTCGGCGCGCAAGGGCGCCGCGCGCGGCGGTGCTCGCGCGAAGAAGACGTCCCGCAAGAGCACGTCGGCGCGGGGCAAGACGGCGCGCAAGGCGGCCACCAAGGGAGGTCGTCGTGGCGCGCGCAAGGCCACCACCCGCAAGTCGGCGGTCGCGGGGCGCACGGCGCGCAAGAGCACCGGCCGCGGTCGTGCCGCGAAGAAGGTGACGACCTCGCGGCGCGGTGCGCGGAAGACGACGCGCCGCTCGACGCGCAAGTAGGCACGTCCCCCTTCCGGGGACGCGCACCCCTCCCGCCAGGTCCGGATGGTCCAAGGCCTCCACCGGGCCCTGGAGAGGCGCGCCCCGAGTCGCCCGGGGCGCGCGTCGGCGCGCTCAGCGCATCATCCTCAGGAGGAAGATGTCGCTGCGCGCGGGCGTCTGGCGGCCGGTGCCGAAGTCGGAGGTCCGGTCCGTGTGTCCGAAGAGGACGGCGTCCCCGTTCGCGAGCAGGCCGACGAAGGGGATGTCCTCCACGCCATACAGCTCGCCGCGCGCGCGGGGCGGGTCGGACAGGTAGAGCCTCAGCCCCACCGAAGCGCCGTCCGCGCCGTAGCGCAGCGCCACCGGCTGCGCCGAGCCGAGCCCATCCGGCCCCGACTCGCCATCCACGATGAGCGAGTACGTGAAGCCCGCCACCACCAGCCTCCCGTCCGGCTCCACCGCGAGCGCGCCCGCCAGCAGGCCGTCCCCCAGGTTGCGGCTCCAGCGCTCCCGGCCATTCTTGTCCGCGGACACCAGGAACGGACTGGCGCGGTACACGTGTCCCTCGAGCCGCTTCTGTCCCCAGGAGACGGTGCCGAGGAACGAGCCCAGCGCCACCACCGTGCCCTGCGCGTCCACGCCCACGTCCTTCAGCGTGCCGCTGGCCTGGTGCAGCGCGTGCACCCACGCGAGCGCCCCGGAGTCCTGGTACACGGCCAGGAACGGGCTGCCGTCCTCCTCCGAGGTGAAGCGCTGGTTGCCGAAGCGCGCGGCGCCCACGTAGCGGCCGCCCACCACGAGCCGCCCCTGGCCATCCAGGGCGATGGTCGTCACGTCCACCCGCGAGTCACGCCCGTCCGCGCGCCCGATGGGCACCGCCCGCTCCGCCTTTCCCTCCGGGGAGTAGCGCACCACCATCGCGCCGTCGCCCTCCACCCCCTCGCCGAGCACCGACCAGCCGGCGGAGTTGAGGGCCACCACCGGCCGCCCCTGCGCGTCCACCGCCAGGTCCATGACGGTGATGCCCTCTCCGTTCACGGGGCTGGCCCACACCAGGTTGCCGGCGGCGTCCAGCCGCGCCAGGAAGGCGCCGTTGCCCAGCTCCTGGGGCTCGAAGTCCACCACCCCGTCGGCGGCGACCGCGAGGAAGCAGCCCCCATCCGGCGCGGGCGCCACGCGGGCCTGCACGTTGGCGAACAGCGCCTCGGGGGTCTCCGCCACGCGCACCGCGTAGCCGCGCGTCCACGTCGGCTCCCCGGCCTCCGAGTGGCGGGAGAGCACCAGCCGCACCGTGTTGTCCGTGGGCTCGCGCTCCTGGAGGTCATCCAGCTCGTGCACCGCCACGGTGAGGATGTCGCCGTTGGCGTCGACCGCGGCGCCCAGCGCGAGGTCGTCCTGCGCGGAGCCCTCGCGCGTCAGCCACAGCGTGCTGCCGCTGGTGGGCGGCGGCGGTGGCGGTCGAGGCTCCAGGGGCGGCGGCGAGGTCCCGGCGTCGGGCGTCTCCCCGCTCGGCGGGGGGACCTCTTCGTCCGGGGGCGGTGTCTCCTGTTCGGGACAGCCGTTCCGGCACTCCGTGTCGTCATCGGGGGCGTCGCTCTTGCTGCTGCAGCCCACTCCCAACCCCAACCAGCCCAGTGCTGTCGCGCACACGACAGTCCGGAACCACCACCGCTCCAGATGCATGACGCCCCCTCTGCTCACGGAGGTTCGCCACGCCGGTAGGCGCCAGCAATACCAGGTACGACGTCCGCATGCCTGTCCGCTCGCGACGGCGTGGCGCCCCGTCGTCGCGCCACGCCCAGGCGGCCGTCAGCGCCAGAAGCCGATGGACAGCCCCACGTTGGTGTAGCGGCTGGCCAGGTCGAAGGAGGCGCTGATGGACCAGTCCTCCCAGTAGCGCAGCACGAAGACCTCGAAGCCGCCGGTGATGTGGGGCCGGGGGGGACGCCCGTCGAAGGGCGAGGGCTCCGCGTACACGCCCGCGCGCAGCCGGACCATGCCCGGCACGGTGTCGTGCTCCACGCCCAGCCGGGGCGCGAACAGGGTGGTGTGGCCCACCGGCTCCTCCTCCGCCGTGGAGGCGAAGCTGCGCAGCGGCACCGCGTTGTCCACGCTGGACAGCAGGTCCACCTGCGCGCTGATGAGCCAGCGTCCGGCGGGGGCGTCCTTGGGCTCCTCGTCGGGGACGGGCAGCGCGTCCCCCTCCAGGATGAGCTGCCGCCGCGCGGCGGGGGACAGCCGGTTGTAGCGCTCCGCGCCCTCGCCCATCCGCCAGCTCGCGCCCAGCGACAGCACCGCGGGCGACACCACCGCGCCGAACAGCGTGCGTCCGGCGAGCACCGGCGACTGGCCCTCCTCGCGCCGCCAGTCCGCCACCACCTCCGGGCGCACCGTCACGCCCAGGCGCCAGGGGCGGCCGTGGGGCCGGTACAGCATGTCCACCGCCACGGCCGTGTCGCCGTAGCGCAGGTCCGGCCCACCCGACGCCAACTGGAAGGTCGCCTGCGCCGCGTAGATGCCCAGCGCGAGGATGAAGTCGTCCTGGCCGAAGGACACCGCGCCCGCCAGCACCGACTGCGTCATCGACACGCGGATGCGCTCGCCGTCCCCGGCGCACGCCTCCGTGGCGCAGTAGGTGACGGCGCTGTTGCGCAGCGCGAAGCCGATGCCGAAGCGCTTGTACTGGAGGAGCAGTCCACCGAGCAGCTGCCGGCGGTCCCGCGACGCGTCCGCCTTGCCGTCGTTGTCCACGTCCCGCGTGCGTCCACTCGTGAACGGCAGGTCCAGCCAGGACAGCGTGACGCCCAGGTCCCAGTCCTTCTCCAGCGTGGGCCCCCGGTGCGCGAGCGCCGCCAGGTTGCTGGGGAAGCCCGCGGCGCCCTCGGCGATGCCCACGTAGGCCCCGCCCAGCGCCACCACGCGCGCGGAGCCCAGCAGCGCGCCCGGGTTGAAGTAGAGCCGCTCCGGGCGCGGCTCCACGGGCGTCTCGTCCTGGGCGCTCGCGACGGGCGCCGTCACCAGCACCGCGCCGCACGCCGCCGCGCCCGCCCACCGCCTCCACCGCTTCGACACCGCCACTCCGGAGGTCTTCACTTCGCCCGCACCACCTCCGCGAAGAGGGCATCCGCTTCGCTGGCGAGCTGGGTGTCACGGAAGGTGAGGCCCCCGGCGTCGTGCGTGACGAGCGCCAGCGTCACCTTGCGCCACCGGATGTCGATGTCCGGGTGGTGGTCCGCCTTCTCCGCCGCCTGCGCCACCTTCTCCACGAAGGCGATGCCCGCGAGGAAGGAGGGCGCCTCGTAGGCGCGGCGAATCATCCCGCCCTCGTGCTTCCAGTCGGGGTGCTGGGCGAGGAAGGTCTGGAGCGCCTCGGGCGTCAGCAGCGTGCGGTCGTGGGCCATGGCCTCTTCATATCCGCTCCAGCGCCCGAGGAAAGCCGTTGCCGTCAGGGCGGAGGAGGCCACGGATAGACGGAAAGCTCGCTCGGGTTGTCCGGGGAGGGCCCCCACACGAAGTGGCTCGAGGCACGGGGGGCGATGCCCGCGCTGGACGATTTCGGGTGCAGCACGAATGTCACGCCCTGGGTGGATGGGTTCCAGCGGACGGTGGCGAACGGCCCCTGACCCGCCGGGTTGGCCACGAGGGGCAGGGTGGTGCCGTAGCGCAGCGAGCCCGGGTACAGGGACAACTGGGTCTCGAACTGCACGATGCCCTGGCGCACCATCCCCGTCTCGGTCGCCACGTAACGGTAGAGGACATGGACGGGCATCTGCTCCCCGCGCGACTGGGTCTCCCACGTCCACACCACGTCCTCCTCGAACGCGAGCGGGACGCCGGTCAGGTCGTAGCAGCCCGGGTCGGGCCGGGCCACGTAGCCGCCCGAGGGGCCGAGGACGAAGGGGCAGACGTGGGTGCCGAGGTTGGGCGGCGAGGAGGTGGAGGTGCTGTGCATGAGCCACAGGGTGGCGCCCGCGCGGAGGGCGACCTGGCTGGCGTTGCCCGTGTCCTCCTTCACCCAGGACGTGGAGGGCGCGGCCTGGACGCCCTGCTCCGGGGTGAAGGTGTAGCGGTAGAGCCGGCGGGGGGTGAGCAGCAGGTATTCGTCTTCCGTGGCGAGCCGCGCGAAGGCCTCCTGGTTCGAGAGCGCGTTCGGTGGAAGCGGAGAGGTGCCGGTGAGGGTCAACCCGCCGCTGGCCCCCGCGTCGACGTAGCGCCGCACGCTGCCCTCGGAGGACACCGTCCACACCACGTCCCCGGCCACCTTCGTGCTGCTCTCGCCGAACGCGCCGAGGTCCTGGTGCGTGTTCGGGGTGGCCTTCAACGCGACGTCGTCGCACACCCAGGTGCCGCGTCGCGTGCGGTCGAGATAGAGGCACTCGCGGCCCGGGGTCAGACGCGCCAGCTCCGGGCGGTCGCGGCCGTTCTCGGCGACCTGGACGTCGAACTGGTGGAGGCTGCCCACGGGGGCGAACGCGACGATGGCGTGGTGGCGGCCCAGCCGCGTGGGGGTGAAGCGCACGGTGGCGCCCGTCCGGTCCGGCGTCAGCTCCACGGTGGCCTCCACGGGGAGGTTGTCCGGGTCCGTCAGCGTCACCGTCACCGACTCCGGGAGGGTGTTGGGCGTCAGGGACGTCGTGCCGCAATCGACGGGCAGCGTCGCGACGGCGGGGACGACGGCCTCCTCGTCGACCGCGAACATGCGCGGCGGCGTCGTGGGCGACGGTGCGCCGACGAGGCACACCTCGGGTGGCTGGCCCGGGCAGCCGACGCCCGCCAGCGCCAGCAGGGCGACGGCCCAGCGAGCCCCCCGGGCGCGCGGCGTCATGCCCGCGCCACCGCGCGCTTCCACTTGGCGAGGTGGCGCTCGCGCGTGTCGGCCTTCATCTTCGGCCGGAAGGTCTTCTCCGCCTTCCACGAGCGGCGGATGGCGTCCGTGCTGTCCCAGACGCCCGCGCCGAGTCCTCCCAGGAACGCCGCGCCCAGGCTCGTCGTCTCCAGGTTGCGCGGGCGGACGACGGGGACGCCGAGCAGGTCGGCCTGGTACTGCATGAGCAGGTTGTTGGCCGCGGCGCCGCCGTCCACCTTGAACACGGGGATGTCGCGGCCGCTGTCGCGGCGCATGGCGTCCGCGAGGTCGTGGATCTGCAGGGCGATGCCCTCCAGCACCGCGCGCGCCATGTGGGCCACGGTGGTGGAGCGGTCCATGCCCGCGAAGAGGCCGCGCGCCTCCGGGCGCCAGTGCGGCGCGCCCAGGCCCGCGAGCGCGGGCACGAAGACGACGTCGCCGGAGTCCTTCACGCTGGCGGCGAGCGCCTCGATGTCCGGCGCGCGCTTGATGACGCGCAGCCCGTCACGCATCCACTGCACGGCCGCGCCGGCGATGAAGCTGCTGCCCTCCAGCGCGTAGGTGGTGGTGCCGGTGCCGCCCAGCCGCCACGCCACGGTGGTGAGCAGGCCCGCGGACGAGCGCACCGGCTCCGTGCCCGTGTTCATCAGCAGGAAGGCGCCGGTGCCGTACGTACACTTGGACTCGCCGGGCTCGAAGCACGCCTGGCCGAAGAGGGCGGCCTGCTGGTCCCCGGCCATGCCCGACACGGGGATGCCGTCCGGCAGGCTGCGCATGCCGCGCGTGGTGCCGTACACCTCCGCGGAGCCGCGAATCTGCGGCAGGCACGCGCCGGGCACGCCCAGGAGCGAGCGCATCTCGTCGCTCCACTGGAGCGTGCGCAGGTCCATCAGCAGCGTGCGGCTGGCATTGGACACGTCGGTGACGTGGGTGGTGCCGCCGGTGAGCTTGTAGACGAGCCACGTGTCGATGGTGCCGAAGCACACGTCGCCGCGCTCGGCCTTCGCGCGGACGCCCTTGAGGTGCTCCATCAGCCAGTGCAGCTTGGTGCCGGAGAAGTACGGGTCGATGACCAGGCCCGTCGTCTCGCGCACGCGCGGCTCGGCGCCCTTCTCCTTGAGGTTGCGGCAGTAGTCCGCGGTGCGCCGGTCCTGCCAGACGATGGCGTGGTGCAGGGGCTTGCCCGTGTCGCGGGTCCACAGGCCGGTCGTCTCGCGCTGGTTGGTGATGCCGATGGCGGAGATGTCGCGGCCGTGCAGCCCGGCGTCGCGCAGGGCGCGGGCGATGCACCACTCGCTGGAGGCCCAGATTTCGTCCAGGTCGTGCTCCACCCAAGACGGCTTGGGGAAGTGCTGGGTGAACTCCTTGTAGGACTTGCCCACCACGCGGAGCTTCGAATCGAGGATGGAGACGTGGGTTCCGGTGGTGCCCTGGTCCAGGGCCAGCACGTACTTCGCCTTCGGCATGGGGTGGGTCCTCCCGACGGTGACGGCGCGTTGGACGGGAACCTACTCCACGTCCCAGTCGCATGGGGATGCGGCGTCGACTGGCGGATGGGAACAAATCGCTGGCGGATGCGCGCAAGCGCGCCAACGGCCCCAGAGGCACTGTCCAGCTCGCTCGCCGGGACATGTCGCCCCGGCCCACGACACGAGGACGGACATCATGCGAGTCACCACGAACCTGAAGGCCCTGGCGCTGGGCGCCGCGCTCTCCACCGGCTGCGCGGGGACGCCCTCCGCGCCGAAGGACTCGGAGGTCCAGCACTACACGAGCGACGCGAACGGCTTCGACACGCACTCGTTCTTCTACGACACCGGCGCGGAGGTCGTCGTCTTCGACACGCAGTTCACGGAAGGGGAGGCCCAGAAGGTGCTCGCCGCCATCCGCGCCCGCACGGACCACCCCATCCGCTATGTGGTCGTCACCCACCCCAACCCGGACAAGTTCAACGGCGCGGCGGTGTTCCAGCGCGAGGGCGCGAAGGTGGTGGCGAGCGAGGCCACCGCCGCCGCGATTCCCGCCGTCCACGCGTACAAGAAGTACTACTGGGTCAGCGTCGCCCACGCCTTCACGGAGGAGACGTACCCGGCGCAGGCGAAGGTGGACCTCACGTTCACGGGCACGTTCTCGCTGCCGCTGGAGGGCGACGCGAAGGTGGAGCTGACGGAGCTGAAGCACGCGGGCGTGAGCACCACGCAGACCGTGGCGTACCTGCCCCAGCGGGAGGCGCTCATCGTCGGCGACCTGGTGCACCACGGCGCCCACGCGTGGCTGGAGGGCGGCATCGTGGACGGCAAGGTGCGGCCGGACCTCGCGTCGTGGAAGGCCGCGCTGGAGGAGCTGTCCGCGTGGCCGCGCGCCACGGTGTACGGCGGCCGGGGTGTCTCCGCGCCGGTGGCCGAGGCCATCGCCGCGCAGCAGCGCTACCTGGGCACGGTGGAGTCGCTGGTGTCGGCGTACGCGGCGGAGCTGGGGGGCCGCAAGGCGGAGCTGTGCGGAGACGCGGCGAGCCCGCACTACGCGGAGCTGACGAAGCGCGCGACGGCGGCCTTCCCCGACTACGCGCTGCCGTACATGGTGCAGTACAGCATCTACGGGCTGGTCAACCGCGTCGCGTGCGGCGGGTAGCGCGCGCCGTCGGGCGGGGTGGCAGCGGCGCGCTCCGGGCCACCCGCTGGCGGAAGTCCCGGGGGCGCTCGCCCGTGTAGTCCGTGAAGGCGTGGGTGAACGCGGCGAGGCTCTCGAAGCCCACCGCGTAGGCCGTCTGGGTGACGCGGGCGCCGTCCTCTGCGAGCAGCTCCATGGCGCGCAGCATGCGCGCGTCGTGGAGGAAGCGACGCCACGACGTGCCGGCCTCGTCCTCGAAGCGCCGGGCGAGGGTGCGCTGGGACAGGCCCGCCGCCTTCGCCGCGCCCGCGAGCGTCGCCGCGCCCGAAAGCCGCGCCAGGGTGTAGGCCATGGCGCGCTCCAGCTCCGGCGTCCGGGCCCGGGGTAGGCGCCAGTCGCGCGGCTCCGCGGACCACTCCGTGAGCAGGTGGCCGAGGGTGGAGAAGAAGCTCTCCGCCACCACGTCCCTCGGCGCGCGCTCCGGTCCCCAGCGCGTGGAGTACAGCAGCATCTCCCGCGCGAGCGGTGGCAGGACGAAGACGCGGCACGCGCCCTCCGGCGTCAGCGGGACTCGCGAGGGCTCCAGGTACACCGTGCACAGGGTGGCCGGCTGGGTGGCGCGCACGCGGTGGCGCGTGCCTCCGGCGAGCCAGGCCGCGCGCTGGGGGGGCAGGAGCCACTGGGCCTCGGCGACCTCCAGGTGGAGCGCGCCGCGCGCCGCGTACAGCAACTGGTGGCGCTTGTGCGTGTGCCAGCCGGAGGTGAACGGGGTCAGCTCGTCGGTGAGGCAGAAGGCGGAGGCGGGCGCCGCGTCCACGTCCACCAGGGGCTTGGGCACCGCGACGTCCTCCCGGGTGCGCGAGACAGGGGCGCACCCGGGAGGAGCATATCAACGGCGCCGGTACCAGCTGTTCTCGCAGGCGTTGGCCCGCGTGGCGAAGACGGTGCGGTTGCCGCCCGCGCTCCACTTCGACTGGAACGCCACGCAGCGCGCCTCCGGGTAGAAGGCGCAGGTGTTCGGGAAGAAGCAGTCCATGACGTCCCGGAGGTGGTTCTCCATCGCGGTGCTGAAGCCCTGGGCCGCGGTGCCGGAGCGCCCCAGCGCCCCCATGATGTCGCCGCCGGGCTGGGCCGCGTTGACGACGATGAGCCCACCGTTCGTCTTGCCGATGTAGCAGCCCGTGTTGCCGGTGCACGACTGGCCGATGTCGTAGTTCGTCACCGTGGCGGGAGCACATGCGCGTCCGCCGAACCAGGCGAGGCCCGGGTCGCTCAAGCCGCTCAGCTTCAGGCAGCGGGGGCTGCTGCCTTGCGCCTGATGCGCCTGGCACGTGGTCGCGTCGTAGCTCCAGCAGGCCGCGTTCGGGTCCGCCGCCATCTGGGTGATGAGCTGGTTCACCGTCGACGCGGAGCCACACCAGGACGGACAGCCGATGGGGTCCATGTTGGGGGCGAACACCGTCTGCACCGTCGCCCCGGCGTCCGTCGGGAGGATGTACTCCTCCGTGAGCTGACCGATGCCGTGGCCGAGCAGCTCGTGCTGGAGGATGCCGCGCGAGAAGTCATGCTGCCAGGGCTGGCCCGGGGAGGGGCGCGGCATGTCTCCGCCGAAGTAGGTCGCGCCATAGGAGGCATAGGAGCCCGTCTTGACCGAGATCTGCGCGTCGATGTTGGCGCAGTACAGGAAGCCCTTCGCCGCGCGAGGGTCCGTCGCGGGGTTCTCCACCGCGACGTAGAAGTTCATCTGCCCGTAGTACGCGTTGAAGGGGACGGTCTGCGCCAGCGGCGCCGTCTGACGCCCGCCGGCCTGGGGTGGACCGCTGGGGTCCTCGAGGACGCGGCGCACGTTCTCCTTCAGGGTGAGCAGGGCCGGGTCGGCCAGGTAGTCACTCCAGAACGAGCCGGTGGCGCCAGCCGTGCCCGTCTCCTGGATGATGACGTTGAACTGGTTGCGCAGCCCGTAGCCCTGCTTCTCCGTGCCGAGCACCTGACAGCGCCCGGGGCAGAGCACGTTCGTGGTCGGCATCGGATACCAGGCCTTCGTCTCCTCGACGGTGCCGTTGAGGATGAAGGTCACGTCGTCCTTCTTCTCCGGGAAGCCGAGCCCTTGTATCGAAGCGGAGGCGAACATCCGGCCGTGCTCGTAACGCGCGTTGTTCACGACGAGCTGCGCGCTGCCGTCCCAGCCGCCGTAACGCGTGGACACCTCCAGGTAGTAGTAGCTGCCGTGCGTCAGGTTCACGCCCAGGGGGAAGTTGAACCAGTTGCGCTGGTTGGTGCCGAGCGTGAGGCTGAGCGGGTACTGCTGTGAGAAGACCTCGTTGAGACAGCCGTCGAGGACACGCAGGCGCAGCCAGTCGTCCTGCTTCGATGCGTACACCGGCCCCGAGAACTGCAGCGACACATCCGTCGCGCGGTCCACGTGGTTCATGAAGAGCTGCAGGACGGGACGGTCCGGGGTGATGCCGACGAAGGTTCGGGAGTTGTCGCTGCTGGTGTTGACATTCAAGCGGCTGACCGGTGCCGCCAATGACAGCCACGGCAGCACGATGGCCGCGAGGACGACGAGACGACGCATGAGGATCCCCCTCCAGGAGAACGACTCCTGGCTATACGGGCGTCCCCCGTTTCCTTCGCCCGCGCATGTCGGGGCTCACGTCGGACGGGCGTTGGAGTGGTCCGTGGACTTGCTGACCAGATAGCCGCCATGGCTGATGGCGAGCAGGGCCACGAAGCCTTGTGACAGGGCGGGGAGCGCCTGCGTCTCTCCGCGCCGGACGGCCATGGAGAGGTCGACGAAGTAGCTCACCGCGGCGATGGCGGTGAAATAGAACATCTGCACCTTCGCGAGGTCGATGTGCGCGGTGTCTCCGACCTCGTCTCCCTGGAAGATGTCCGCCATGCGCGCGTCGAGGACGCTCGCGTTCGCGTAGAGGGTGCCTTGTCGTCGCGTCTCCACGGACTCGGGGTTCTCTCCGAGCTGGCTCGCGGTGCTCTGGAGCAGCTTCGCGTCGGGGGTCTTGAGGCGCTTGGCGGCCTGGAGCAGCGGCGTGCCGAGCAGCGACGTGGAGGAGATGCCCATGGCCCACCACAGCTCCTGGGGGATGCTCACGGACGTCGCGTCGGGCGTGCCCGCCCTCACGCGGGCGACGACCATCGTCAGGTAGCCAGCGAGGACGATGACGGTCCACACCACGGCCTGGAAGCGCGACAGGCTCATGAGGTTGCGCTCGCTGATGAGCACGCCGAACGGTGACCCGGTGAGGGTGTAGCCCAGCATCGCGAGGAAGAGCGTCAGCACGCCCGCGGTGGACATGTAGCTCCAGCCGGGCTCGATGAACCACGCCGCCGCGAAGATGCCCAGGGGCAACAGGATGGTGAAGACCACCAGCACCTGGTTCTCCGTCCTCGGACTGGCGGTGGGCACGCTCTTCGCCGGAGTCACCGGCGCGGAACCCGTCTCGTCGCTCATGTCTCCCCCCTCGAGAATGGAGCGCAGCATACCAGCGCCGGGGTCCAGGCTGCTTCGAGGCACCTCCGCGTGACAGTCGCCACGCGCGAGTCACGTGGGACTCAGAACCCGTCGAGCAGACCGTCGAGGACGAGGTCGGGGACCCAGTGGACCCAGTCCACCGCGACCACGGGGTCCTCGCGTCGAGGTGTTCCCGCGATGGCGCCGGAGGAGACGAGCACGGCCTGCGGCCAGCCGGTGAGCCATGCGCCGTACTCGAGTCGGTAGAGGTGGGCCTCGTGGAAACCCGCGAGCAGGGTGTCGGTGTTCGACGAGTGTTTGATCTCCACGACGACGGCGCGCGCGGATGCTCCCGGGTGGTGCAGCATGAGGGTGAGGTCCGGGCGCATGCGTCCGGTGTGCCCCAGGTAGTGCCGCGAGCCCGCCTCCACGGCGCCGGAGTCCAGCGCCGACTGGTTGTAGAAGAGCTGGATGCGCGCGCCGTCCTCCCGAGTCAGCGTGGCCAGCTCCGCGCGCCTGGGGAGCACCGCCGTGCGTTCCATCCGCCAGCGCCCGGGCTGGGTGGTCTTCAGGCGCGTCTCGAGGGACTGGAGCAGTCGGACGGCCACGGCCAGCTCGAAGCGGGTGTGGTCCTTGAGCGGGACGAGCGCGCCCTCCGCGAGCAGTCGCGCGCGGCGCTCCGGGTCGATGGACCCGACGTCCTCCAACCACAGGAACCACTCCCGGGCGAGGGTGTAGCCCGCGTGCCGCGCCATCGTGGCGGCCTTGAGGTGGAAGGCGTCGATGCGCTCCTCGGGAATCTCACGGAGCACGGTGGAGGCGAGCAGGTGGTGGAGCTGCCCTTCACAGGCCTGTGCGTCCTGGCTCCAGCCGTAGCTCGCGGTGACTCCGGCGAGGCGGAGCTTCGCCAGCTCGGCGATGAGTCGGCGCACCGTGGCGCGCAGGAGGAGCTGCTCGGGCAGGTCGAAGCGGCGACGGCGGGCGCGGGTGACGAAGCGGGTGGGGTTGCCGTTGAGGTGGTGCGCGAGCGTGGCCCGTACGTCCAGGCGGCCCTGGTAGCCGCCTTCCCACGTCTTCGCGTGGACCTCCGTGCGCGCGTGGAGCGTGCGGATCAACTCGGGGAGCTGGACCCAGGCGAAGTCCCGCAGGGCGTCCATGCGCGCGGCGAACAGGCTGGCGAGGAGCAGGAGGTGGAGCTGCTCGGGGCGCTGGGTGATGCGCTCCAGGAAGCGCGCCGCGTCCGCCGCGTCGATGCCCTGTCGGTGGGACTCGGGCAGCAGGTAGCCCGGGAAGTGTCCCCGCAGGAAGTCCTCCCACGGCGCGGACGCGGTGGTCATGTCCCGGGCACCGCTCCAGGCGGCCACACCTCCGCGCACTGGGCCTGGAGCTCCTTGCGCGCGGTGTCGGAGGTCCAGCCCTGGAGGGCGGAGAGGAACAGCTCGTGGACCTGTCGCGCGCTGTCCAGCGGGAGCCCTTCGAGCTGCGGCAGGAGGAACATCCCGAGCGCCTCCGCGAGTCCGTCACCGGAGGCCTGACGCCGACGCATGTAGCGCACGATGTCGAGCGCGATGGCGGGGCCGATGTCGCGGTGTCCCAGGAGGCCGTCGCGGCGGAAGAGCCGGGTGATGCGCTGGACGGCGGTCTCCTCGAATGGCGCGTCGAGGCCCGGGCCCAGCGCGGCCTGGGAGATGAGCCGCGCGTAGGCGTCATCCGAGGGCAGGCCGATGTGGATGATGGCGAAGCGCCGCTGCACGGCGTAGGAGAGCCGGAAGAGCGACGTCTTGTCCCACGTGTTCATCGTGGCGAGGACGCGGAACGTGCGAGGCACGCGGTGCGAGCGGCCCGCGTCGAAGCCGATGGAGACGCGGCGACCGCCGTCCAGCTCGAAGGGCGTGTCCGTGCCTCGACCGGCCAGCACGGTCATCAGCTCGCCGAAGGCCTTGTCCACGTCCGCGCGGTTCAGCTCGTCGATGAGCAGCCACTGCCAGGCTTCGAGGGCGCGGAGGAAGGCGCCGGGACGGAAGCGCAGCGAGCTGTCACGCTCCATCGCGTAGCCGCCGATGGTTTCGTAGGTGGACCAGTCCGCCGAGGCGGTCGCCTCGAAGAGTCCCCGACAGTAGCCCTCCGTGCGTGCTGCTTGCGCGAGCGCGTGGGCGACCTCCGTCTTGCCCGTTCCCGGAGGTCCGACGAGCAACAGGTGTTTGCCCGCCGAGAGCGCCGCGCACGCGCGGTCGAGCACACCTGTGGGCAACTCCAGCGTGCCCAGGTGCGCTTGGACGTGGGCCGTCGTGAGGTCCAGGCGCTCCGTGCTCCAGCCCGGAGGCGCGCCCTCGTCGGGGGAGGGGGTGGCGACGACCGGGGCCTCGAGGTCCGTGTCAGGGGCCTCGGTGTCGTCCCCGGGTGTTTCGGCGGAGGAGTTCGCGCGCTCCACCGTGAGCACACGATGCGCATCGTTCGTGCCCGTCTCGCTGGAGAAGAGTCCAGGCCTCCACCCGGTTCCGGAGCGGAGCCGCTCCACTTCCTCCGCGTGCGCGCTCAGCACCTGTCGGCCCAGGTCGGTGATGACGTCACCGTGGGGAGTGCGCTCCGTCAGCCCCAGGGACAACAACCAGTTCCTGCGGAAAGAGGTCTGGTTGGTGGACCTCCAGTCCGTCTCGAGCAGGAGCTTGAGGAGCCGGTGGATCTCCTCACCGCTGGCACCCCTGGGAGCGCTCGTCATCAGGAGCGTCGCGAGGATGCCCTCGTAGTTCGCATGGAGGATGTCGAAGAGGCGGTGAGGTGTTGGGTTTGCGAGGTAGCTCTCTCCGAGCTCGGTGAGGTGAATCAGCCCGTCCGTCTCCGCGGCGAGCCCCAGGTTGGTGAGCATGCGCCGGTAGGTCAGGATGGCTGTCTCGCCATTGACGCCATAGCGCTCCAACAACTGCCGCTCGAACGTCTCGATGGTGCGAGGTTCCTCGGCGAGCCATGCGAGCAGGGTGTCGAGGGTCTCCTTGTACTGCCTCACGCCGCCGGGCAGGGGCCAGATGCCGGCTCGCTTCGCGGAGGGCTCCGGTGCGTCCTCACCGCGAGGCGCCTCGAGCGGCACCACCTCCGGCCGGAACGGCATGCTCCCTCCGGGCACGTCGGCCTCCGCGCGCACGAGGAACGGCAGCTTGAGCAACGCGAGGTGGACGAGCCTCCGGAACGCCTCCGCGTGGGAGGGGAGGACCTCCAGGTTCGGCAGTCGCACGCGGAAGGCCTCGGCGCGCGACACGGAGGGCATGGGAATCCCCGCGCGCCTGACGACGGCGCGCAGCGCGGCCTGGGCTCCCTCCGACGCGCCGCCCCTGTCCCGGCGTTTGACGATGCTGGTGTTCGCCAGGACGTCGACCTCGCCCTCCTCGGGCGCGTCGCGCAGGGGCAGCGCGAGGGTGATCCAGACCAGCTCCTGTCGGGGCTCGACGAGCATGACCCGCAGCGCCACGAGGTGGTTGTAGGGCTGGCCCCGGAAATGGTCCGCCTGGACGAGCAGCGTCCGGGAGCCTCCCGTCCACGTGCACTCGGCTTGCACGGCGCCGGGCCAGGGGCCATCGAGCCGCTCGTCCAGGTCACGCTGTCCCTCGACATGCAGGCGCGGCCACGGCGGTGGCGGCAGTCGCTTCACCGTGACGGTGACCGCGGTCCCTTCGATGTCGAGCGACAGGTCCGTCGCCGCGTCGAGGATGGCGCGCGCCACATGCAGGGCGCGCTGATTGGCGTCATGTCGTTGCAGCGGAGAAGTAAGCACCCGGGTCCTTGCCTCGTCGCCGTCCACCAGCGCGAGAGGCATTCAACACCAACAGCCGGCGCCCCGGGCCAACCATCCGCGACGGGTCTACTTCGCCTCGGGCATCCCGCGGGTCGTCGTCCCGGTGCGCGCGTGGGCCGCGAGGTCCGCGTAGCCCGTCAGCTCCACGTAGCCCCGGCCCGCCACGGGCCTGCCCTCACGGCTGCCCTCCAGGTCCACGCTGCCCTCCCAGTAGCGCACGCTCACCGGCAGCTCCTGGTCCGCCACCTTCGGCGTCACCGTCAGCTCCAACCCCAGCTTCGCCACGCGCAGGTTCCACCGCGCCGGATACTCCCCGCCGCGAGGGCTCTTCCACGTCTTCGACACGGCCAGCGCCACGTCGTCCCGGGAGAGATGCACCGGCGCGCTGTCGGCCGCGCTCGCGGGAGGGACCCACGTCCCCGAGCTGAACGGGTCCGACGCGCCGTTCCGGTCGCGCAGTTGGTAGAACATCAGCTCGCTGCCGTCGGAGAGCTGGAGCGAGAACCAATCCCAGCCCACCTGGTTCGGGCCGAGCGCGCTGGTGCTCCATTCCCGGTCCATCCAGCTCTCGCCCGTCACCGCGTAGCGCTTGCCCTCCACCTGCACCGTGCCGCGCGAGGGCATGCGCGTCATCGAGTAGTAGTACGACGCGTTCCCAGGCTCCGCGCTCTTCTGGCTCAGTCCCCGGTCTCCCTCGAGGACCGGCGGCTTGCCCGGCTCCAGCGTCAGCTCCAGCGAGGCCTCGTCCGTCTCCGCGTGCAGCCGCACCGGCCACATCGCCTCGCCGGTGCTCTGCGCGCCCCAGCCCTCGAGCCACACGCGGAAGGGGCGGGTGTTCGCGCCCGCCAGCCCCAGCGATGCGCGGCTGAAGCGCTCGGCGACATGGAACCGCCCGGCGGAGACGTCCGTCACGGTGAAGTGCCCCAGGTACACGTCGCGCGTGCCCCAGGCCGACTCGCGAGGCGCGGCCTCGGGCGCGAGCGCGTTGCGGAACAGCGTGAACTGATAGCCGAACGCGCGTCCGTCCGCGGTCTCGAGGTTCCCCGTCCAGTACCACCACTCGGTGCGGAACGCGGGGTGGGGGCCGTGGTCCTCGGGGAACACGAAGTCGCGAGGCGTGAAGGCGCGCGCGAAGCCCTCCGTGCCGCCGTCCCCTCCACCGCCCAGGGCCGATGCCACCGTGAGCGCGCCGCCCCGCTGCGAGACAGGGGCCTGCGTCTCGCGCGTGACGAACCAGGCGGCCACCGCGAGCGCGCCCAGCGCCGTCGCGACTCCGATGACGAGTCCTCGTCCATGGCTCATGACGTCACTCCTCCCTCAGCGCGAGCGCGGGGTTGGCGCGCGCCATCCGCCACGCCGGGTAGAGGCCCGCGAGCGCCGAGGCCACCAGGGCCAACAGCATCGCCTGGACCAGCGTCTCCGGTGTCACCACGAGCCGCAGCGTCCAGCCGAACGAGCGTCGGTTGATGACGTGGACGAGGATGTACGCGAGCCCCACGCCCAGGGGCAGGGAGAACAGCCCCGCCAGCAACCCGAGCAGCCCCGTCTGGAGCGACACCAGCCCCCAGAGCTGTCCCGGGGTCAGCCCCGTGGCGCGCATCACCGCCAGCTCGCGGGCGCGCTCCATCTGGAGCGACATCAGCGCGCTGAGCACCCCCACGAAGGCGACGCCGATGGCCAGCAAGCGGAGCACCTGCGTAATCGTGAAGGTGCGGTCGAACACGTCCAGCGACGCCTGCCGCAGCGAGCGGTTGGGCCGCACCATCAGCGCCTGCGTGTCGCCCACGCGCTCGCGCGCCGCCGTCACCAGCGCGTCCACGTCCTGGCCGGGCGCGGCGTACAGGGCCACGCCGCTGACGCCCCGGTCGTCGTACCAGCGCTCGTAGGTGGCGCGCGGCATGAGCATCGTGCCCACGTCGGAGCCGTAGTCGAAGTACACGCCCACGATGCGGAAGTCGTGAGGCCCCTCGTCCGTGGCCAGCCGCACGGTGTCTCCGACGCCCACGTTCCGGTGGAAGCCGAACGGCTCGGAGACGATGAGGGTGTCGGGAGAGGCATCCAGCTCGCGCCACACCGTGGCCGCGTCGCCCTCCTTGAAGCGGTAGGGCCGCGCGCCGGTGCGCGAGAAGTCGACCACCAGCAGGTCCGTGGGGATGTCGTTCGCGCGCGCCTTCACCACGCGGATGGTGCTGCTGCCCGCGACGCCCGGCGTGGCGCGCAGGCGCTCCGCGAGCCCCGGCGCCAGGGTGGCGTCCCCTCGCCGCGCGACGAGCGAGGGCGGAGAGATGAACACATCCGCCTGGAGCGACGTCTCCAGCCACGACACCACCGTGCCCCGGAAGCTGGACACCATGAGCCCCACGCCCACGGTGGTGGCCACGGCGACCATCAGCGCCGCGAGCGCCACCGCCGTGCGGCTCAGGCTCGTGCGCACGCCCCGGGCCGCCATGCGCCCCAGCAGTCCGAAGGCGCCCCCCAGGGGCCCCGTGGCGAGCGAGGACAGCCGCTCCGTCAGCCACGGCACCAGCAGCGCCGCGCCCAGCAGCACCGCGAAGAGGCCCGCGTACGCGGGCAGCAGCGCCTGCGTCGACCACGCGAGGAGCACCACGCCGAGCCCCAGCACGCCCAGCCCCAGCAGGGCCAGCCTCGGCGCGCGCGAGCGCGAGCCTTCCTCCAGCGTCGAGCGCCGCAGCGTCGTCACGGGCGCCGAGCGCGCCGCCTCCCACGCGGGCACCAGCGCCGCCAGCAGCGTGGCGCCCAGCCCCAGCGTCAGGCCCTTGGCCAGCGTGAGCGGCTCCAACGCCAGCCGCCGCACGCTCACCACGAAATACAAGTCATTGAGTGTCTGGGTGACGAGCCCCACCAACCCGCGCCCCAACAAGATGCCCAGCAGCACGC
Organism: Myxococcus dinghuensis; assembly: GCF_024198235.1. Lineage (GTDB taxonomy): Bacteria > Myxococcota > Myxococcia > Myxococcales > Myxococcaceae > Myxococcus > Myxococcus dinghuensis. The sequence continues at coordinate 249,269 of NZ_JAKCFB010000007.1, forward strand.
CCGCCACCGTGCCGATGACGCCGAGCACCAGCGCCTCGCCCAGCACGAGCGCGAACAATTCGCCCCGGGTGATGCCCACCGCGCGCAGCCGCCCGAGCATCCCGCGCCGCTGCACCACGGAGAACGTCATCGTGTTGTAGATGAGGAACATCCCCACCACGAGCGCCAGCAGCGACAGCGCGGTCAGGTTGGTGCGGAAGGCCCGCGTCATCTGCTCCACCGTGCCCGCCCGCGCCGCCGCGCGCAGCAGCTCCACGCCCTGGGGCAGCGTCGCCTCCAGTCGCTTCGCCTCCGCCTCGCCGCCCGGCAGCCGCAGGTCCACCCGCGTCAGGCGCCCCTCCTTGCCCAGCACCTCCTGGGCGGTGGAGATGTCCGTCAACACCAGGGCCTCCAGCGCCCGCGCCGTGTCCTCGTCCGCGGGCGCCAGCAGCGCCGCCACGCGCAGCACGACCTGTCGCCCCTCCACGCGCACCGGCAGCTCGCCGCCCGCGGAGACCCCCAGCGCCCTCGCGGCGCGCTCGCTCAGGAGCACCGTGCCCGGCCGCGTGAGCAGCTGGCCCACGTCGCCCACGGCCTCGCCGCGCGCGTAGTCCCGGAAGGGCCCCTCCGCGAACGGGTCCACGCCCAGCACGGTGAGCGTGCGCAGGTCGCCCACCGCCGCCTGGACGTAGCCCTCCACCACCGGCGCGGACACGGGCGCGCCCGGCCGCAGGCGCAGGTCCCGGTAGACGTCCTCCGACAGGCCCGACGTGCCGCCCACCAGCTGGTGCGTGGCGCGGCCAGCCACCGCGTCCGTCGAACGCTCGAAGGCGCGCAGCGCGCTGCCGCTCGCCAGGTCGATGGACACCACCACCGCCACGCCCAGCGCGATGCCCAGCAGCGACAGCGCCGTGAGCCACGGATGGCGTCCCAGGTGCCGCAGGCTCGAATGCACGAGCAGGCGCCTCATCCGCGCGGCTCCTTGCGCGGGGTCTCGCGCACCACCAGCCGCCCGCCCGCCATCTCCAGCACCCGGTCCGCGCGGGCCATCAACCCCGGCTCGTGCGTGACGACCAGCGCGCACGCGTCCCCCTGGCGCGTGAGCCCCTCCAGCAGGTCCAGCACCTGCCGGCCCGTGGCCTCGTCCAGGTTGCCGGTGGGCTCGTCGGCGAGGAGCAGCGGCGGCGCGTGGGCCAACGCCCGCGCCACCGCGACGCGCTGCTGCTCGCCGCCGGAGAGCCGGTCCGGGAAGCTGTGCGCGCGAGTCCCCAACCCCACGCGCTCCAACAGCGCCCGCGCCCGCTCGCCCGACTCCGCCGCGCTCCGCCCGTTCAGCTCCAGCGGCAGCCGCACGTTCTCCTCCACCGTCAGCGTGGGCAGCAGGTTGAAGGCCTGGAAGATGAAGCCCACCCGCTCGCGGCGCAGCAGCGTGCGCTCGCGCTCGCTCATCCCGCCCAGGTCGCGCCCCTGCACCCGGACCTCGCCCCGGGTGGGCAGGTCGATGCCGCTGATGAGGTTGAGCAGCGTGGACTTGCCGGAGCCGCTGCGCCCCAGCAGCACCACGAACTCGCCCCGGCGCAGCGTCAGCCGGACGCCGGAGAGCACCTCGCGCGAGGTGTCTCCCTCCACGTAGGACTTGGTGACGTCACGCAGCTCGACGAGGGGCGGGGAGTCGGACACGGACATGGGCCCACATTTGATACACGCGGGGCGCGGGTTTCGCCGCCGCTCCGCGTGGCGTCATGTGTGCGCGGGTTGTGGCTCCCATTCCCCGAAGTGTCGCCACCGGGCCAGGAAGTCCCCCACCTCCGAGGCGAGCAGGGGCCCGTCCACGTCCCGGGGGATGACGTGGAAGCCGCGCCGCAGCGACACGCACCGCACGGACGGCGAGGCCGTCAGGTGGCGCGCCAGCCAATGGCCACCCTCCGGGTCCACCACGTGGTCCTGCTCCGCCACCGCCACCAGGGTGGGACACTGGACGCGGGACACCTGCCGGGTCGCCTGGTCCTGGAGCGCGCACAGGTCGCGCAGGCGCGCCACGGGGAAGGCGGGCAACACCGGCGCCTGGGCCAGCGCCTCCGGGTCGGAGATGTCCGTGCCCGTCTTCCGCACCCAGGGCCGCGCCCACTCCAGCACCGGCGTGCGCGCCAACTGCCGCACGAGCCGCATGCGCGCGCCCTGGAAGCGCAGCGCCGGCGCCACCAGCACCAGCGCGCGCACCAGGTCGGGATGCTCCGCCGCCAGCCCCAACGCCAGCAGCGCGCCCATGGACAGCCCCGCCACGGCGACCCGCCGGTGTCCACCGCCCAGCGCGCGCAGCGCCGCCACCGCCTCGTCGCGCCAGTCCCGCCACGTGACGCGCAGCAGCGCCTGCGGGGTGGTGCCATGCCCTGGGAGTCGTGGCGCCACCACGTGCATTCCCCGGGCCGCCAGGGCCTCACCCAGGGGTCGCACGTCCCAGGGACTGCCCGTGAAGCCGTGGAGAATCAGGCAGGTCTCGTCGCCCCGACCCAGCTCGAAGGGGGCGGTCTTGTCCGGTTCCAGGGCCCGCGACGCATTCATGAGGACACGCTGGTCACGCGGGGGCGCAGGCGCTATGCCCCCTGCCTCATGGCGGACACTCCGAAGCCCCCGGACATGCAGTTGCAGATTCAAATCGACGAGGACGTGGCCAACGGTCAGTACGTCAACATGGCCCTCGTGAACCACACCGACACGGAGTTCACCCTGGACTTCATCTACGTCCAGCCGCAGCAGCTCCGCGCCAAGGTGCGCTCGCGCATCATCACCAGCCCCAAGCACATGAAGCGGTTGATGCTGGCCATGCAGGACAACCTCAACCGCTACGAGGCCAAGTACGGCCCCATCGTCCTGCGCGAGGACGACGCGGGCGTGCACTGACGCGCCGGCGGGCTCACTCCTCGGTGGGCGCGCTCGGGTCCAGGTCTCCGTGGGCGATGTAGTCGTCGGCGCGCGCCTCCAGGTGCGCGCCCAGTCTCGGGTCGGCGCGGTTGAGCAGCGTCCACTCGAAGTCGGCGGCGCGGATGACGGAGGGCTTCGCCGGGGACATCGGCTCTCCGGACACGTAGCTGCCCGTGACGCCCCCTTCCGACTTGCCGGTGTCCTTCTGGTTCGCGGCGAGGCCCGGGTGTGAGGGCGCCATCCCCGTGGTGGTGTAGCCCATGCGGTAGGCCCGCACCGCGGTGCGCCCGTCGCCCAGCGGCACCAACTGGACGAGCATGCGGGACCAGCTGCCGCCCATGTCCAGCGCGCCGTCGATGCGCCACGTCGTCTTGATATAGAGCGGGTCCGACGTGGGCAGCAGCTCGTACTGCTGTTCGGTGAGCAGGTGGCGCACCGTGTCCGCCAGCTTCGCGGGCTCGAGCTTGTAGACGGCGTTGGTGCTCGTGCCCTCCAGCAACTGCTGGCGCGGGTCCTTCGTCGTGGCGCAGCCGAGGGCTCCGAGCAGGCAGAGCCCGGCCGTCGCCCGGATGGCGAGGCGTGAGGTCATCGTCCGTTCCAGGTGCCCCGGGTGGAGGGGAGGCAGGCGTCGCCAGCGGGCCGTCGGGGCGGAGGGACGGCGCGTGGTCCATTCCCGGGAACGCGTGGCGGGGATTCCCATATCGACGCTCCACTCGGAGCGGGTTGGAATCCTCCCCGTCGCGGCGCAGACTCGGGGCACCGTGCCTCGAATCCTCTTGTCGCTCGTCGCCCTGCTGTTCGCCCCCGCCGCCGCCGCCCAGTGTCTGGGAGACGGGGTCCAGGTGTTCCCCACGCCGGGGGCCATCGTCCCCATCAACAGCCGCTTCCTGCTGGAGGGCGTGGGCACCGCCCGCGAGCAGGTCATCGGGCTGGTGGGCAAGAAGCTGCGCCTCGTGTCGGACAGCCACGAGGCGGAGGTGAAGGTGCAGAAGGGCTGGGAGAGCAGCCTGGGCCGCGCCACCGTCGTCCTCAAGGTGACGGGCCCGCTGGAGCCGGACAAGCGCTACACGCTGCGGCTCGACGAGGTGCTGCCCGGCGCGGCGGTGCTCAACGGCCGCGGCGCGGTGCTGCCCGAGTGGCGCACCGGCAAGGGCGCCGACACCCAGGCCCCGCGCTGGCAGAAGCGCCCCGCCGTCTCCGAGGGCTTCCTGCGCCGCACGCCCCAGGGCACCGCCCGCTTCGTGCGCCTGAACCTGTCCCTGCGCGAGGAGAGCCCCGCCTACCTGGTGGTGAAGCTGGAGCCGCGCCGCGCCGGCCCGAGCGTCCAGCAGTACGTGGTGCCCATCGTCAACAACACGGCCTTCATCGGCCACGAGGCGTGCAGCGGCACCTTCGCCCTGGAGGACGGCCGCAGCTACCGCGCCCGCATCGAGGCCTTCGACGCGGCCGGGCACAACGCGCCGGCCGTCCCCCCTGTGGACTTCGAGGCGCCGGCCGACTACTCCGGGCAGCCGTGAGCCGACACCGGCGGGAGCACGCATGACGAAGGTGGACGTGGAGAGCGTGAAGGCGCGCATGACGGCCTTCATCCAGTCGCTGCAGGACGACATCTGCGCGGGCCTCGAGCGGCTGGACGGCCAGGCGCGCTTCCGCGAGGACGCGTGGGAGCGGCCCGGCGGCGGCGGCGGGCGCACCCGGGTGCTGGAGGACGGCGCCGTGCTGGAGAAGGCCGGCGTCAACACGTCCGTGGTGTACGGCGAGCTGGAGGAGCAGTTCGCCCGCAAGCTCCAGGGCGAGGGGCGCACCTTCTGGGCCGGGGGCATGTCCCTGGTGCTCCACCCGCGCAACCCGCACGTGCCCACCGTCCACGCCAACTACCGCTTCATCCACCAGGGCGGGAAGGCGTGGTTCGGCGGCGGGGCGGACCTGACGCCGTACTACCTCTACGAGGAGGACGCCGCGCACTTCCACCGCGTGCACAAGGCCGCGTGCGACCGGCACGACCCGGCCTTCTACCCGCGCTTCAAGTCGGCGTGCGACCAGTACTTCTTCCTGCGCCACCGCGACGAGTCGCGCGGCGTGGGCGGCATCTTCTTCGAGAACATGGGCGGGGACCTGGAGCGCGAGTTCGCCTTCGTCCAGGACTGCGGGCGCGCCTTCCTGGACGCCTACCTGCCCATCGCCGAGCGGCGCAAGGACGTGCCGTACTCGGACGCGCAGCGGCTGTGGCAGGAGGTGCGGCGCGGGCGCTACGTGGAGTTCAACCTCGTCTATGACCGGGGCACCGTCTTCGGCCTGGAGACGCGCGGGCGCGTGGAGTCCATCCTGATGTCCCTGCCGCCCCAGACGCGCTGGCGCTACGACTTCCAGCCGGAGCCGGGCTCGTGGGAGGCGCGGCTGGTGGACGTGCTGCGCCAGCCCCGCGACTGGGCGGCCCTCGACGAGGGAGCCCGGAAGGCATGAGCGGAGCGACGCCGACGCCGTCACCTCCACCCCGGAAGAAGTTGCCGCTCGTCGTCGCGGGGCTCGTCGTGCTGGGCGTCGCCGGCGGCGTCCTGCTCGCCCTGCGCGGCGGGCCCACGCCGGGCGCGGGCGCGGGGCCGGCCCATGCGGGCTCGTCGCTCGACACCGAGGCGCGCGTGAACGTGCTCGCCCTGTGCGACGCGGCGCAGGCCTGGCGCGACGAGCACGGCGGCTACCTCGTCGCCGGGCCCGAGCCCCGGGAGGTGCCGCGCGCCGGCAAGCCCGTGCCCTTCCCCCGCGACGAGGCCTTCCTCCACCTGGGGTTCGACCCCGGCGAGGAGGTGAACTTCCAGTACGAGGTGATGCTGCAGGAGAGCCCGGTGGGCGAGCCGGAGGTGTCGTGCCTGGCGCGCGGCGACGTGGACGGCGACGGCCTCAACACCGTCTACCGCGTCCGCCTGGACGCCAACGGGATGACGACGCCCGTCGAGGTCGAGAACCCCGGCGAGTAGCCGGTCGCAACCCGCCGCGTGCTCCGCGCGAGAATCCGGGACATGGGCCACATCGGCGACATGAAGGGGCCCGGAGAGGGGCCGCGGGGCGGGTGGGGCCACGGGCCGCGCGCGTCCGGCGCCACGCCCACCGGCCCCGGCCCGGCGCCGACGTCGACGCCCGCGTCCCAGGGCGGGCTCCACATCGACGACGGGATGTCACCCCCGGACGTCCCCCTCGCGCTGAGCGTCGCCTCTTCATTGCTGGACATTTCACCCGGCCCCCGTGCCGGCACGCGGGAGCGCCCGGCGTTAGGCTCCCAACACCCGCAGGGGGCGAGCGCCATGTCCACCATCCGCATTCCTCCGCGCGTCAGCGTGCCCGGCGGCGAGGGCACCCCGAAGCCCCCCGGCGAGGGCGGACCGCGCATCCCCGACGTGCAGGGCGACGTGGACATCCCCATCGTCCCCACGAACGACGCGTTCGGCGCCGCGGAGGCCCCGCCCTCCAACGTCCGGCCCACGCTGGGCGGCCAGGAGCGCGTCCCGGTGCGCGCGGTGAAGGACCTGGTGCCGCCGGGCCTGGAGCAGGTCGCGGACCCGGAGACGCTGGGCATGCGCTTCGGCTCGGACGCGGCGCTGCTGGCCGCCCTGCTGAAGCCCTCCCAGTCCTCCAGCTCCGAGCGCGCCACGCGCCTGTGGGCCTTCTTCTCCGCCTACGCGGAGTCCGCCGCCGCGCTGCCTCGACAGAAGGAGGGGGAGGCCGCCTTCCGCGACGCCCTCAAGGGCCAGGGCTTCGCCGAGCTGCGCGACGCGAACACCGGCAAGGACGGCGTGACGCAGGGCCTGTGGGTGCTGGCGTCGCGCACCCCCGACGAGGCCCGCGAGCGCGCCGCCAGCGTCCGCCTGGAGCCCCCGCCGGAGGTGCGCCACTCCGAGGCCGCCGCCAGGAGCGGGCAGGTGGGCGACCCCTCTGCCCCTGGCACCCTCCGGGGCGCCGAGGCGCCGCTCCGGGGCGGCCCCGCGCCGCTCGGCCTGTCCGCGCGGGAGGCGGAGGACGCGGAGGCGGGCCGGGACGGGGACGGCCGCCGGCGCGCCGGGACGAACCGCCGCCTGGGGCGGAGGATGCTCTGGAACGTGCTCCACCGCTTCCGGTCGGACCCCGAGGACGGCGCCGTGGCCGACGGGCAATGGGACCGGGTCGCCTTCGGGGCGATGCTCTTCCTGGCGGGCATCGGGCTGGTGGTGCTGGCGCTCGTCAGCCTCTAGGGGAGCGGCCAGGGAGGACCCGGGGTGGTGGAAAGTCCTCGGTGCCGGCCGGCTTGTGGTACGTTGCCGCACCCATTGGCCACCGACGACCTCACACTCGTCAAGCGCGTCCGCAGCGGCGACCAACGCGCCTTCAAGCTCCTCGTCGAGCGCTACCAGCGCAAGGTGTATGCCGTCGCGCTCGGAATGCTCAAGGACAAGGAGGAAGCGATGGACGTCTCCCAGGAGGCGTTCGTCAAGGTCTACAAGTACCTGGACCACTTCAAGGGCGACTCGTCCTTCTACACCTGGCTCTACCGCATCACCGTGAACATCTGCATCGACGTGCTGCGCAAGCGCGGCGGCGGCGGTGAGGCGGTGGAGTTCGACGAGACCCAGGCCATGGACCTGTCCGAGGCGCGCATCGGCGCGCTGGGCAGCCGCCTGGGCACCAACCCCCAGAAGAGCGCGCTGCGGCGGGAGCTGGCGGAGAAGATCCAGGAGGCCCTGGGCACCGTCCCGGAGAAGCACCGCGCCATCCTCCTGCTGCGCGAAATCGAGGGCATGTCCTACGAGGACCTCGCCCGGACGCTGGACATCCCCAAGGGCACGGTGATGAGCCGCCTCTTCCACGCCCGGGCCAAGGTCCAGAAAATCCTCAGTGAGTACCTGGAGTTGGACGAAGCGAAGAGTGGGGTGGGGAACGAATGAGGGGGCCTCGAATATCTGAGGAGCCCCCCCGTCATTTCCATCGCTTTCCCACCACCGAGCAGGGTGAAGGTTATGGCCGGAAATCCCGCATGTGAGCGTTTCGTCCCCATGCTCTCCCCGTACGTCGACGGGGAGCTGACCCCCGCGGAGCGGGTGAACGTGGAGCGTCACCTGTCCGCGTGCCGCGACTGCACGGGGCGCGCGGCGGACCTGCGCGCGGAGTCGGGCCTGCTCCGGGTCGGCCTGGACATGGCGGTGGACGACGTCGACTTCAAGGACTTCGCCCAGAAGGTGATGGCCCGGGTGACGCCGGAGAAGCCGCCCCTGCTGGAGCGGCTGAAGCTGTCGCTGTCGGAGATGTTCCTCTACCAGCGCACGGCCATGGTCTCCTCGCTGGCCACGGCGGCGGTGCTGGCGCTGGTGGGCGTGCCGTTGTTGATGAGCGAACGGGCCCCCGTGGGATACGCCGGCGAGCGGATGACGGTGAAGGCCATCCAGCCCTACCAGGACGCCCGGGTGGCGCCGGTGGTGATGGAGACCGACAATGGTGGCACCATCATCTGGCTGGTGGATGACGAGGTGCAGAACGGCGCGTCGCCCTCCGACGAGGACGACGAGCTGCAAGAGGACGTGGGTGGTCTTCGCAACGGCGGCCGGCAGCCCGGCCGCAAGCCGAAGACGGACGTCGAGAGACCTTCGGGAGGTCCCCTGTGAGAACGCATGTGACGTCGGGTCGAGTGCTCCTGGCCGTACTGGGACTGGGGCTGCTCATGCCGCTGGTGGCACGGGCCCAGGAGGAGCAGAAGGTCCGCGTCCAGGCGGAGGTGGTGCTGGCGTCCCGGAAGGGCTCGGAGGTGGAGCCCCCGGAGCTGGTGAAGATGAAGGAGCAGTTCGAGAAGCAGAACTTCAACTTCACCTCCTTCAAGCGCGTCTCCATGGAGGTGCTGGAGGTGGGGGACAAGAAGCCGGTGGAGGTGAAGCTGCCCAACGGCAGCAACGCGTCGCTCCAGCTCCTGGGCATGAAGGACGGCATCGCCACCGTGCGCGTCGCCATTCCCCGCCAGCCCACGCTGGACGTGGAGCTGGGGCGGCAGGGCGCCGTCTACCAGAAGGCCGGCAAGCACGTGGGCGGGGAGCTCATCCTCGTGCTGTCCCCGCCGTCCCGCTGAACGCCTCCCTCGGAGCGCGCGCCTGGCTCAGGCGGCGCGCTCCCCGGTGAGCCGGACGACGGTGGCCTCGGCCTGGGTCGTCTCCTCGCTCGCGCCGGCCTCTGCCCCGTGCGCGGGCAGCGCCAGGCGCGGCGGGGCCTCGTCGGCGCGCTCGTGCTCCAGGTGGATGCGCAGCCCGTCGAACATGGTGTCGAACGCCGCGTAGATGCGGTCCACCATGGCCAGCGCCTCCGCGCGCAGCTCCGGCGCCAGCACCATGGCCTCCAGCTCCTCCGCCAGCTGCTGCTCGAACATGGCGTGCTGCGCCTCGGCGCGCATGTGGTGGTCGGAGAAGTACTTGAGCCGGTCGTCCGCGCCCTTGGCCGCGCTGATGATGGCGGTGCGGCTGAAGAACACGTGGCTGGTGGACTCCAGCGCCCACAAGAGGACGATGCGCAGCCGGTCGTCCAGCGGCCGGTGCACCTCGCTGATGATGGCGTAGGCCGCGTCACGCGTCCTCGCGTGCGCCTTGCCGTACAGCGAGCCGATGCTCAGCGAGCCCCCGGTCAGCGCCGCGATGTCCTCCTCGAACCACTGGTCGTGCCCGCCCTCCTCCGCGTGGTGCCGCGTGGCGAGCGCCTTGAGGTGCGCGTCCTGCACGAAGTGGGCGTTGAGGCGCAGCACGTCCTGGAACGTCATCACCCAGAACGTCAGCCGCGGCGCGAAGGCCATCACCTGTTCCAGCGGACGGTCCTGACGCAGGTCTGAGAAGAAGGGGTGTGAGGCGAACCGCTCCTCGCACACCGCGATGTGTTGGAGCACGGCCTTCATGATGTCCCTCCCGGTTGCGGTCCTCCGCCCCGGCCCTCGGCGGAAGGATGTCTCTCGATGCGCGGCGCGCCCGCCCGCGTCAGGCGTCACGGGCGCGCCGGGCCAGGGGTGTGCGTTACCAACTGATGTTGTACGTGCAGGCCCCATCGCCGCGACGGCGGCAACTCTTGGGGTCATGTTCAATACGCACCCAAAGCGAATCCTTGGGGCGGAAGCGGTCGGTGATGGCCTCGAGCAGTCCGTAGTCGAGGTCGCATGGATAGGGATTGTCGCAGCGCATCTTCGCGTTGCGCTTGTCCACCGGCTCGTAGTGATAACCGCCGATGGCGCCCTTGCCCCGGTGATTCATCCGGTACGCCATGTCCACCGCGCGCAATCCCTTCTCCAGCGTGTCGATGTCCGGGGGGAAGTGCGCGCTGTCTGGAATCTTCCGCCCAATCGTTCGCACCGTGCTCGGGCCAATCTTCTCGAAAACCAGACTGAACGATTTCAACAAGGCTGGCATCGGGTACCACGTCTTGGCCTCCAGCGGAGTGATGCCGTTCTCCGCGAGGATTCTCAGGGCCCGGGCCTGCGCCAGCTCCATGCCATTGACGATGGCGAGGATGGACTGGCCGACGACCTCGACTCCCTGGAAGGCGGTGAGGGGGACCTTCGCTTCGGGCTGATTGGCGACCTGGGGGATTTTCAGATCCATGTGCTCGTCCTGGGGAGATTGAGAGACATTGAAGCGGGTTTCTCAATGATTTTCAAATTGACTGATATGTCTAAACTTTTCCGTTATGCGAGGACGTTTGGAATTGGGGCGGAGTTGACCCATGTGTCATTTGTATTTGTGGGGTGGTGGACACTCGACGTGGGGGGAGCGGGGTGCGGGTGCGGGCGGGCGCGACTGGCGGAAATCGCACCGGGGGGCTGAAAAAATGGCAGTCCCTCCAGGCTCGGAGGGGAGGGGGGCAGGCGGCCGGCCCTTGTGGAAACAAGGGTTTGGTGCGCGGCACGCGCGTTGCTTTGGGTGCTGGGGCGGGCGGCGGCGGCGGGTGGGTGCGGTGGTGGTGCAGGCAAACGCTTCAACCTTGGAGAGAGACCCATGGCGAAGGCTCAGCGGCGTGGACAGGGCATCCAGCGGAAGGCTCGGCAGGTGAAGGTGACGACGAAGCGCGCGGTGGCGGGCGCGGGGCGGCGCGCGCGGCGGGTGCAGATGACGCTGGGCGACCTCATCGCCGCGGCGTTCGACACGGTGGGCGGCGAGGTGAAGAAGGTGAAGCAGGTGGTGTCGTCGCGAGACATGACGCTGGCGACCGGTCGCCGCATCGTCTTCGAGGGCTGAGGCGTCCGGTGACGGAGGTGGCGCCACGCACGCGTGGCGTCCTCGGGGGAGGCGGCGGCGAGGGGAGCTGAGCGGTGAAGCGCATCATCATTCCCGGACGCAACTGCTGGACGGTGGAGGAGGTGGGCGAGGCGGGCGTGCTGGTGGACGGTCGCGCCTACTACCGGGAGCTGTACCGGGCCATGAAGAAGGCTCGGCGCCACATCGTGATGACCGGGTGGCAGTTCGACAGCGACGTGTCGCTGCTGCGCGGCGAGGACCTGGACGAGGCGCGCGGCGGAGAGGCGCGGCTCTTGCCCATGCTGGACGAGCTGTGCCGGGCCAACCCGGAGCTGCACGTCTATCTGCTCGCGTGGGACTTCAGCCTGCTGCTCGCCATGGAGCGCGAGTGGATGCAGCACCTGCTGTTCAACTGGACGACGAACGAGCGCGTGCGCTTCCGCTTCGACGCCTCCAGTCCGCTGTACGGCGCCCACCACCAGAAGCTGGTGGTCATCGACGGCGCGGTGGCGTTCTCCGGCGGGATGGATGTCTGTGATTGTCGCTGGGACGACCGGACCCACGCGGCGCGCTCACCGTGGCGCTGCGACAGCGGGCGCGAGCCCCACGGCCCCTACCACGACGTGCAGGCGGTGCTCACCGGGCCCGTGGTGGACCGGCTGACGGAGCTGTTCGAGGCGCGGTGGGCCCACTCGGGGGGCGGCGAGCTGCGGCTGCCGCGGGTGTCGCGCGACGACGTGGGCTTCTGCCCGAGCGTGCCCGCGCCGCCGGGGCCGGTGGCGCTCAGCCGCACCTTCGGCAAGACGCTGGTTCCGCCGCAGGAGGCGGTGCAGGAGGTGCGGGCGCTCTTCCTGGACGCCATCGACGCGGCGGACCGGTTCATCTACATCGAGAACCAGTACTTCTCCTCGCGCGCCATCTTCCAGGCGCTGGTGCGGCGCTTCCGCGCGGCGGGCCGGCCCCGCCTCCAGGTGGTGCTGGTGCTGCCCCGGCAGCCGGAGGCGCTGCGTGAGCAGTTGGCCATGGGCGTGGCGCAGGTGCGGCTGCTGCGCACGCTCGAGCACGTGGCGCGCGAGACGGGGCACGTCTTCCGCGTCTACTGCTCGGCGGCGCGCGACGAGGAGACGGGCGCGGAGGTCTACACGTACATCCACTCGAAGGTGATGGTGGTGGACGACGCCTTCCTCACGCTGGGCTCGGCCAACACCACCAACCGCAGCCTGGGGCTGGACTCGGAGCTGAACCTGAGCTGGGAGGCGGGCGCGCCGGGCGACGCGGTGGCCCGGGCCATCCGCCGCGTGCGGGTGTCGCTGATGGCGGAGCACGCGGGGCTGGGGGGCGTGGAGGGGGTGGCGCCGCTGGCCCGGGCGGACGCGCGCTGGGTGGACTTCCTGGACGCGGTCGCGGAGGCGGGGCTGCACCGGCTGCGCCCCCACCCGCTGGAGACGGTGTTCGACCAGAGCCCGCTGCTCAAGTCGCTGGAGCCGGAGGAGCTCATCATCGACCCGGAGGACTCCGTGCTGGACGAGGCCCTCTTCGAGGCGCTGCGCGGGGGGGAGGACGGGCTGTTCGCCTCCGGCATCCGGCTGCTGTCCCGCTGGCTGGTGGGCGTGGCCGAGGAGCGGCCCCACCGCGCCATCCTCCCCGCGGGCGGGGAGGACGAGGACGGGCGACTCCCCTGAGCGGGGCCGGCGGGACCTCTGTCGCGGACGTGTGTCGCACTTCTGGTGAAGCGCGCGGGGTGTGCCGACCTCCCGCAGCGCCACCCACACGGCGGGGGTGGCGTGTCGCTTCGTCGGAGCGCGAGCCCGGGTAGACTCGAGGGACGATGACCGGCGCCCCTCTCCTCGTCCTCTTGTCCCTCGTCTCCACCCAGAGCTCCTCCATCTACGAGGAGGGTCCAGCGGAGGAGTCCTCCAGCGGCGGCTTCGACTCCCCCGTGTCCAAGGCGCGGCTGGACGAGCCCGCGCCCCCGGGCAGCCGCAAGGGCGACGAGGGCTTCGGCTTCACCGGCCAGTTGGAGGCGGGCGCGCTGAGCCTGCCCTCGGGCACGCCGGGCGGAGGGCAGGACCTGTTCGTCCGCGTCTACCCGTCGCTGGGCGTGACGAAGGGGGACACCTTCGTGCTGCGGCTGGGCGCCAACCTGCGCCTGCGCATGGTGGACGAGGAGCCGAAGCAGACGGACGGCGACTACGGCGCGCACCTGCGGCGCGAGGACTGGGACGAGCTGAGCGACGCCGGGCAGGTGGTGCGCATGCTGCGCATCGGCCAGGAGGGGCGCCCGTTCTACCTGCGCGTGGAGCCCTTCGTGGACGAGTCGCTGGGGCGCGGCTACCTGGTGGGGCGCTACAGCAACGTGCTGTCGCCGGACTACCACCCGGCGGGCGGCTCGCTGACGGTGACGAAGGGGCCGGTGCGCGTGGAGGTGCTGGCCAGCGACGTGCTCGGCGCGCGCATCTTCGCCGGCGAGCTGATGCTGGACCTGGGGCGGGCGGGCAGCGACGACGCGGCGAAGTTCGACCGCTACCTGCTGCGGGTGTCCGCCGCGCACGACGCGGGCAAGGCGGGCGGGGAGACGCCCAACCTGACGCTGGCCTCGGTGGGCGGCGACATCGCGCTGTACAAGGGAGAGCGGCTGCGGGTGTGGGCCCTGCTGGCCGGTGGCGCGCGCTTCGCCTCGGAGCACTCGGTGGCCGGCGGCGCGCTGCTGGGCGTGGCGCTGGAGGGGCAGACCGCCTCCAACACGCAGCTGAGCGTCACGCTCCAGGGGCGCAAGCAGGGCGGCCGGTTCCGCTTCGGCATGTTCGGTCCGGACTACGAGCTGGGGCGCTTCTCCGGCACGGGGTTGTCCGAGCAGCCGCTCGCGGAGGAGGTCCTGGAGGACGGCTTCGCGGGCTACCTGGAGGCCTCCATCGCGAAGGGCAGCGCGGACTCGCTGCTGCTCCTGGGGAGCCTGGCCGCGCAGTACCACGGCTTCGGGCGCACGGACCTGGACGTGTCCGCGGGCTTCGAGCTGCCGGGCGGTCGCACGCGGGTGCTGGCGCGCGCGGTGCTCACGGCGCTGGGGGACCGTCCGCGCTACTCGCTGGGGACGGAGCTGCGCCAGCGGCTGATGAACTACCTCTACGCCTGGGGCTCCGCGGGCACCGTCCACTTCCCGCAGGCGGATGGCCACCTGGTGCGCGGGGTGACGGCGGGCGCGGGCGTGGGCGTGGACTTCCAGCGCTGAGCGGCGCTGGCGCGCCTCACGTCATGAGCGGCAGGGTGAAGTGGAAGGTGGAGCCCTGCCCCAGCTCGCTGTCCACCCAGATGCGTCCGCCGTGGCGCTCGACGATGTCGCGGCAGATGTAGAGCCCCAGCCCCAGGCCGCCGAAGCCGGAGATGGGGGCGTTGCGCGCGCGGAACAGGCGCTCGAAGAGCTGGGTGCGCTGGTCCTCCGGGATGCCGATGCCCTGGTCCCGGACGGACACCACGGCCTCGTCCCCCTTCCTCTCGAGCGTCACCCGGACCGCGCCGCCGGTGGGGCTGTACTTGAAGGCGTTCTCCAGCAGGTTGGTGAGCACCTGGGCCAGCCGGCCCGGGTCTCCCAGGACGACGAGCGGCTCGGCGGGCTCCTCGTGCTCCAGCGTGTGGCCCTGCCCGGGCGCGGCGTTCTGTGCGAGCACGTCGCGCACCAGCGCCTGCAGCGACACCGGCTCGTGCTTGAGCTCCAGCCGCCCCGCCTGGATGCGGGTCGCGTCGAGCAGGTCGTGGATGAGCACGGCCAGCCGGCTCACCTGGGCCAGGGCCTTGTCCACGTGGTGCTCGCGCGGCGGGCGCCCCGCGGCGGCCTGCTGCTTCATCATCTGGAGGTGGAGCTTGAGCGGCGTCAGCGGCGTCTTCAGCTCGTGCGCGGCGATGGACAGGAAGTCGTCCCGCACGCGGATGGCCTCCTGCGCCTCGCGCAACAGCCGCTCCCGCTCCTTCTGCGCGCGGTACTCCTCCGTCACCTCCACCACCACCACGCCCACGCCCACGATGACCTTCGGCGTGCGGATGGGGTAGTAGTTGACGCGCCAGTGGCGCAGCTCGTCGGGCGTGGAGGGCACGTAGCCGGACATCTCCAGTCCGTTGATGGCCTTGCCCGTCGCCATCACCTCGCGCAGCCTCGGCTCGATGGTGTCCGCCATCAGCGGGTTCATCTCCCGCACCGTGTGGCCCATCTCCTCGTTGCGGTGGCGGCCGTGCAGCGCCGCCAGGGCGTCGTTGATGCGCAGGTAGCGCAGATCCTGGTCCAGGAACGCCAGCCCCACCGGCGCGTGCGCGAGGAACGTGTCGATGAGCGCGAAGGACTCCTCCAGTTGCTCGCGGGCGTTCTGCTCGGCGACGAGCAGCCGCTCCCGCTCGATTTTCGAGCGCCGCTCGGACGTCACGTCCCGGTAGCTCCACACGCGGCCGATGGGCGTCCCCCCGAGCCGCTGGGGCTTCGACGTGCACTCGAGGACGCGCCCGTCGACCAGCTCCACCGTCCGCACGTCGACCTCCTCGGTGGGGAAGTAGCGCTGCTCGATGCCCTCGACGAAGCCCTGGGCGTCCTTCACCAGCGGGGCCGCCGCGCGCAGGGCCGTGTCGGCGTCGTGCGTCGCCATCACCGCGTCGCTCAGGCCCCACATGTCCTGGAAGCGCTTGTTGTAGGCGGTGATTCGCTGGGCCGCGTCGACCACCACGACCCCGTCGGAGATGGAGTCGAAGATGGCGCGGAGGATGGAGTGGGTCTGCTCCAGCCGCTCGTGCGACAGGCGCTGCTCGGTGACGTCCACCAGGAGCCCGCGCAGCCTCGGACTCTGCCCGTCGTCGGTCACCACCGTCACGTGGGCCCGCAGCCAGACGATGCGGCCGTCGGAGGCGAACATCCGGTACTCGAACTCGAGTGAGCGCTGCTCGCGCAACGCCCGCAGGCAGTAGGCGCGCGCCCAGGCGCGGTCGTCGGGGTACACGTGCCGGTCCCAGAAGTCCGGCTCCTCCAGCCACTGCTCCCGGGGATAGCCCAGCAGCCGCTCGGACTGACGGCTGAGGAACGTGAGGTGGAGGTCCGCGTCGGCCTCCCAGACGATGCCGTCGATGCCGTCGACGATGGACTCGAAGCGCTGCTGCGCCCGCGCGAGCTGGTGGATGACCTCCTCTTTCCCGTCCGCCTGGGACTGCGTGGGCTCGACGACGTGCAGGCGCGCGCACACGCCCATCAGCCGCCCGCCGTCGAAGACGGGGAGCACCAGGGCGCGCAGGCGCTGACCGCGCCCGGTCCCCTCGCACGCGTCCTCCTGACCCCGCAGCCCCGCGACCACCGCGTGCTCCAGCCACGGCAACACGGCGAGCACCTGTCTGGCCGCCCGTCCGACGGCGGCCTGCGCCTCCCAGCCGACGGCCCGCGCCAGCACCGGGTCCATCCACGCGACGCGTCCCTCCGCGTCCACCATCAGCGCCGCGCGCAGGTGCCGGCCCGTCTGGAGCAGGAGCTCCCGCTCGCGCGTCCCGTCGTCGGTGCGGGCCTCCGCGAGGAGGCCGGCGTCCTGGCGTGCCTGCCCTCCCTGCAGCATGTCGCCCTTCGTCGCCACCACGTCCTCCCGGGCCCCGGTCTCCGTTCCAGGGATGGAACCGCTCCTCCCAAAGATGGGACGCGCCACGACGGCGCGAAAGGGTCGGCCCCGAGCGCCGGAGCCCGGCTTGACTACGTTTGTAGTCACGGGTACCTTGCTTTGTGACTACAGTTGTCGTCAGCGGGGTCGTCCATGAAGAAGCCGGTGGGAGAGCAGGAGCTGTCGGTGCTGCGGTACGTGGCCGAGCACGGGCCCGCGACGGTGGGCGAGGTGGCGGAGCGCTTCGGAGAGCCGCAGGGGCTGGCGCGGTCCACCATCCTGACGGTGATGGAGCGGCTGCGGCAGAAGGGCTACCTGACGCGGCGCAAGGTGGACGGCGTGTTCCAGTACGCCTCGCCGGTGCCGGCCGGGGAGCTGCTGCGGGACGTGGTGGGCGACTTCGTGCAGCGCACCCTGTCCGGCTCGGTGTCTCCGTTCGCCGCGTACCTCTCCGAGGCGGACGACGTCTCGGACGAGGAATTGCAACAGCTCCAGGACGTGGTGGCGCGGCTTCGCTCGCAGAAGCGCAAGGAGTAGCCCATGGAAACGCTGGGAGTGCTGGACCTGTCCGCGTGGGCCGTCTCGTGGTCGGAGGGGTTGTGGCGTGCGTCGTGGCAGGGGGCGCTCTGCGCCTTGCTGGCGTGGGCGCTCACGCGGTGGTGGCCGCGGATGCCGGCGTCGCTGCGCGCGGGGCTGTGGTGGCTGGTGGCGCTGAAGTTCGTGGTGGCGCTGGGGGGACCGCGCCCGCTGGAGCTGCCGTTGCTGCCCGCGTCGCGCGAGTCGGTCCGCGCCGCGCCCGTCGTCGCGGACGCGCCGCGAGGCCTGGACGCGCCGGTCGTCGCGCAGGCGGGCGAGGGGGCGGCGGAGCGGCCCGGGGCCGTCACGTGGCTCGAGCCCGAGGCCCAGCAGGAGACGGGGCTGATGGCGCGCCTCACCTCGCCTCCGCGCGGGACCTGGCTGGGCGGGCTCGTGCTGGGGCTGCTGGGCGTGTGGATGGCGGGGGTGCTGTGGCGCGCGCGCGAGCACGTGCGCGGCTTCCTCCACGTGAGGAGCCTGCGCCGCCAGGCGACGCGCCTGACGCACCCCGTGTTGGAGGCGGAGCTTCGCGAGCTGGCGGAGGCCGCGGGCCTGCGGCGCGTCCCCGGGCTGCTGGTGTCGGACGCGGCGCCGAGCCCGCTGGCCACGGGGCTCCTCTCGCCCGTGGTGGTGCTGCCGACGAAGGCGGTGCGGCGGCTGCCCGTGGAGGGGCTGCGCATGGCGCTGGCGCACGAGGTGGCGCACCTGCGGCGCGGGGACCTGTGGCTCGGCTGGGTGCCGGCGCTCGCGGAGGCGCTCCTCTTCTTCCATCCGCTCGCGCGCCGCGTGGCCCGCGAGTACGCGCTGGCCCGCGAGGAGGCCTGCGACGCGGAGGCGCTGCGGCTCACCGGCGCCGAGGCCGCCGACTACGGCGAGCTGCTCCTCGTCTTCGGTGTCACGCGTCCCCACGGCACGGCCGCCGCGCTGGGGGCTTCCAATCACGTTCAGGTCTTGCACAGGAGGTTGAGCATGCTGGAGCACGTCGAAGTCGTTTCCCCTCCATCCCGTCGGTGGTTGAAGGTCGCCCTCTCCACCCTGGGGCTCGCGGCGCTGGTGCCCTTCCAGGTGGTGGCGAGGCCGTCCGATGAGACGCCGAAGGACGCGACGGTGTCCGCGTCCCCGAAGCCCGCCGTCCCGAAGCCGTCGAGCGCGCTCCCGACGAAGCCCGCTCCGTCCGCGCCCGGGGCGCCCGCGCAGGGCATGGTCATCGTCACGCCGGGGGGGCGTCCGCCGCCTCCCGCGCCTCCCAGGCCTCCGCCGCCCGTCGTCGCCATGGCGACGACGCCCACGGCCCCCGTGCCGCCGCGTCCGCCCTCCGGTGGGGTCGCCGCGCCCGTGCCGCCCCGGCCTCCCGCCGTGTCCGACGACGACTTCGGCTACGTGCTCATGGTCGACGCGAACACCGCGACGATGAGCGGCAGCACCACGGACCTGGAGCTGGCGCGGATGTTCCGGAAGAAGGGCGGGCCGCCGCTGCTCTTCGCCCGCGTCAACGGCGACGCGTTCATCATCCGCGACGAGACCACGCTCAAGGCGGTGCGGGGCACGTTGGAGCCGCTCCGGGCCACGGGCGAGGAGCAGGGCAGGCTGGGCGACCGCATGGGCACGCTGGGGGAGCAGCAAGGCGAGTTGGGCCAGCGCCAGGCGGAGCTGGGCCAGAAGCAGGCGGAGCTGGGCATTCGCCAGGCGGAGCTGGGCCACGAGCGTGCGGGGCTGAGCCTGGAGCGCATGCGCCTGAACTCCCTCTCCGAGGAGGAGCGGGATCGCCGCGAGGAGGAGCTGGACAAGCGCGACGACGCGCTGGAGGCGCAGCTCGACGCGCTGGGCGAGCAGCAGGAGAAGCTGGGCGCGCAGCAGGAGGCGCTCGGCGAGGAGCAGGAGAAGCTGGGCGAGCAGCAGCAGGCGATGGGCCGCGAGCAGCAGAAGCTGGGCGAGCAGCAGGAGAAGCGCCACCGCGAGGCGCACAAGAAGGTCCGCGCCATCATCGAGGAGGCGCTGGGCAAAGGCCTGGGCCAGCCGTTGCCCACCTGAGAACGGTCCGTCGGGACTCCCGATGACGTGAGGGATGGCGCTCCCCTAGTTTTCCAGTCGCGCCATCCCCATTCAGGAGGTCCCCATGAATGTCGCGGCCGTTCCCCGGAGCACGCCCGCCGGTACCCTCGACACCGTCATCCATCGGGTGAAGGAGGGCTCTCGCGGGTGGGTGAGGTTGGGGTTGGGCGAGCGCATCGCCCTCCTCGAGGAGCTGCGCCTGTCCTTCGCGGCCGTCGCCGCGCCGAGCGTGCGGGCGGCGTGCGAGGCGAAGGGCCTGGACCCCTCGGGGCCCCTGGCGGGGGAGGAGTGGTTGGCGGGGCCGCTGGTGGTGCTGCGCAACCTGCGGCTGCTGGCCGACGCCCTGCGGGACATCCAACGGCAGGGCACACCGCTCCTCCCCGCCTCGTGCTTGCGCACGCTGGAGGACGGGCGGCTCGCCGCGCGCCTCCATCCGCTGGACTCGCTCGACGGGGTGCTGCTGCCCCGCAGCCACGGCGAGGTCCACTTCCTGCCCGGGGTCACCGCGGACAACCTGCGCGAGCACCAGGCCCGCTTCTACCGGACCCCGCACGAGGGCCGGCTGTGCGCGGTGCTGGGGGCGGGCAACGTCAACTCGATTGCCCCGGCCGACTGTCTCTACAAGCTCTTCGTGGAGGGCACCGCGTGCGTGCTCAAGATGAACCCGGTGAACGCCTACCTGGGGCCCTTCCTGGAGCAGGCCTTCTCCCCGCTGTCGCGGCACCGCGTCCTCGCGGTGGTGTACGGCGGCGCGGACGAGGGCGCGGCGCTGGTGGCGCACGCCATGGTGGACGAGGTGCATGTCACCGGCAGCGAGCGGACCCATGACGCGCTGGTGTGGGGCGCTCCGGGGCCGGACGCGGACGCGCGCCGCGCGAACGACACGCCGCTCTTGCGCAAGCGCGTCACCAGCGAGCTGGGCAACAACTCCCCCGTCATCCTCGTGCCCGGGCCGTATTCGGACGGCGAGCTGCGCTCCCAGGCGGACAACATCGCCGGCTCGGTGGCCAACAACGCGGCCTTCAACT
The DNA here is from genome assembly GCF_024198235.1 of Myxococcus dinghuensis. Classification (GTDB taxonomy): domain Bacteria; phylum Myxococcota; class Myxococcia; order Myxococcales; family Myxococcaceae; genus Myxococcus; species Myxococcus dinghuensis. Next base: position 269,663 of record NZ_JAKCFB010000007.1, read on the forward strand.
GCAACGCGGCCCGGCTGCTGGTGCAGCCCCGGGACTGGGTGCGGCGCCCGGCCGTCGTGGACGCGGTGGAGGCGAGCCTGCGCCGGGCGCCGGTGCGGCGCGCGTACTACCCGGGCGCGGAGCAGCGCTGGCGGCAGCTCACCGAGAACCGCGCCCAGGTGCGGCGGGTGGGCACGGCGGGGCCGGGCGAGCTGTCGTACGCGCTGATTCCGGACGTGGACCCCGCGCGCACCGAGGACCGCGTCTTCCGGGGCGAGGCGTGGTGCGCGGTGTTGTCGGAGACGGGCCTGCCGGGCGGGGACGACCCGGTGGCGTTCCTCGACCAGGCGGTGTCCTTCGTCAACCAGAAGGTGTGGGGCACGCTGAACGCGACCCTCGTCGTCCACCCCCGGTCGCTGAGGGACCCGGCCGTCGCGGCCGCGGTGGAGCGCGCCATCCGCGAGCTGCGTTACGGGGCGGTGGCGGTGAACACCTGGCCGGCGGCGGCGTATGCGCTGGTGACGCTGCCCTGGGGCGGCCACCCCTCCTCGTCACCCCGGGACATCCAGAGCGGGTCGGGCTGGGTCCACAACACCTTCATGCTGGAGCAGGTGGAGAAGACCGTCCTCCGGGCGCCGCTGACGAGCCTGCCCGCGCCGCCGTGGGTGCCGGGGCACCGGGGGCTGGGTTCGCTGGGGCGCCGGCTGGTCGGGTTCGAGCTGGAGCGCTCCTGGACGAAGGTGCCGGGCCTCGCCGCGGCGGCGCTGTGGAGGTGAGTGACGCGCGCTGATGCGCGCGGTGAAGGGGCCGCCGCTCCTCCCGGGTGGGCTGCCGGGCGCGGCGGCCCCGTGGTAGACCCGACGCATGGCATCGACGCACGCTCGGGACGGTGGACGGCTTCTGCAGGTGGGACAGCCCCAGGAGGCGGTGAAGAGCTTCCAGAAGGGGCTGGCCATCGACCCGGACGACGTCGACTGTCTGCTGGGGCTGGTCCGCACCTACCTGAGCCTGGGCGTCGCGCGGGACGCGGAGGCCGCCGCGCTGCGGCTCCTGAAGGTGAAGCCGGACCACGCGGAGGCCCAGGGGCACCTGGCCATGCTGCGCGCGCAGGCGGGGGACGCGGAGGCGCTGGAGTCCCTCAAGGCGCTGGCCGCCGCGCCGACGTCCGGCTACTTCGAGCGCTTCAACCTGGGCGGGCTGCTGCTCGACCGGGGTGACCTGGAGGGCGCCAAGGCGGCGTACGCGTCCGCGCTCCAGGTGGCGCCGGGCAGCGCGCACGTGCACTTCGAGCTGGGGCGCATCCACCTGCAGCAGGGCGCGCCCGCGGAGGCGGTGACGCACTTCCAGAAGGCCGCGGAGGGCGCCCCCCAGGAGTCGATGCCGCTGCTGATGCTGTCGCGCGCGCACGCGGCGACGGGGGGGCTGGGGCTGGCCATCCAGGCGGGGACGCAGGCGCTGGACAAGGCCCAGGGCGGGCTGCGCCGGGCGGTGCTGGAGGACCTCTTCAAGCTGTACCTGTCCGCCGGCAGCCCGGAGGGCGCGAAGCGCTCCGCGGTGGACCTGCGCAAGCTGGACCCGCGTGACGTCAACTACGTCTACATGCACGGGCTGGCCACGATGAGCGCCGGCACCTTCGCGGAGGCGAAGGCCCTCTTCGAGGAGGTGCTGGGGGCGTCGCCGGACAGCTGGCCGGCGCGCCAGGCGTTGGCCCAGGTGCACCTGGCGCTGAACGAGCGGACGCAGGCGCGCCAGGTGCTCGAGGCCGCCGTGGCCCGGATGCCCACGGCGCTGGAGCCCGTCAACGACCTGGTGTTGCTGCTGCTCCAGGACGACGACGCCGCGCGGGCCCGCGCCATCCTGGAGCACGCGCTCGCCACGCACCCGAAGGAGGGCGCGCTGCACCTGTACATGGCGATGGCGACGCTGCTCACGGAGCCCGCGGTCGCCGCCCACCACGCGCGCCAGGCCCAGGCGCTGGGCGAGGGCCACGTGAAGGAGCAGGCCGGGAAGCTCGTCGAGAAGCTCGGCGCCTGAGCGGGGCCGCTACCGGCCGAAGAAGCCCCAGCGCTTCTGCGCCTTGCCGCCCTGCACGCGGGACAGGCGCTCGCCGAGGATGCGGCTCATCTCCAGCGCGACGCCGGGGTTGGCCATGACGACGCTGCGGAAGTCCTCGCGTCCCACGGCCGCCAGTTCGCACACGGTGGCCGTCACCGCCGTCGCGGTGCGCGGCTCGCCCGTCAGCAGCGCCAGCTCACCGAAGAAGCCGCCCGGCTTCACCGTGGCCACGGACTGCCCGCCCGTGTCCTTGAGCTGCACCTCCCCGGAGAGCACCACGTAGAAGTTCTCGCCCGCGTCGCCCAGCCGGAACAGCTCCGTGCCCGCCGGGCGCTGCAGGTGCTCGGCGCCGCGCGCCACCGTCTCCAGCTCGTCCGGGTTGAGCGGCGCCAGGAAGTCCACCTTGCGCAGCGTGGCCGCCAGCGCGGCGGCGCCACCGGTGTTCACCGGCTCGGCGGTGAGGAAGGCCACCGCGTCCGCGAGCTGCGCCCGCCGCGCCACCAGGATGACCGTGTGCCCCGCGCGCAGCGCCGTGCTCCCGTCCGGCAGCGCGGCGCGCCCCTGCGGGTCCACCATGCCGATGAAGATGCACTCGCGCGGGAAGCCCTCGCTGGCGCGCACCTGCGCCACCGTCTGGCCGGCCACGCGCGCGCGCAGCGGCAGCGCCAGCTCGAACAGCACCGTGTCGCCGTCGCCCAGCGGCAGCGAGCCGGCCACCTGCGGGAAGTCGATGGCCGTGGTCATCTTCGCCACCACCACCTCCGCCTCCGCGACCAGCTCCTTCACGCCCGCCAGCCGGTACGCCTCCCGGTAGCTGGTGTCGAGCATGCGCACCATGATGCGCGCGGGCGACATGCTGCGCACCAGCATGGCGAACGCCAGGTTCTCCGAGTCCCGCGCCAGCACGCCCGCCGCCACGTCCGCGGAGGTGATGCCCGCGGCCTCCAGCACCTGGGGGCTCGTCGCGTCCCCGCACACCGTCACCACGCCCACCTCCTCGAAGAGGCGCGTGCAGATGGTGTTGTCCCGCTCGATGACCGTCACGGTGTGCTGCTCGGCCACCAGCCGCGCCGCCAGCACGCTGCCCACCCGTCCTCCACCCGCGATGACGATTTTCACGACGCCTTCCTCCCGGGCTCGACCCCGGCGTCCTCGCCGTGGGCCCCGTGCAGCACCTTCTCCAGACTCAACGTGCGCTCGTCCAACTGCGCCAGCATGTGCTCGGCCGTCGCCTCGGGGATGAGCCCGCTGCGGCGCGCGCCCTGGAGCGCGGTGCGCTCCGCGTCGATGAGGCGCCGCCGCATGGTGATGAGGTCCTTCGCCCCCTGCGCCAGGTGCTGCTCGTTGAGCCTGCGCAGCTCGCGCTCGGCGCGGGCGATGTTCACCTGGTACTCGCTGCGCAGGTGGTCGTACGCGGCCCGGGGCACCAGCCCCTGCTCGTGCAGCACCGCCAGCTCCTGGTGCGCCGCGCGGCTGGCGATGAGCCGGCCCCGCTGCTCGGACATGGCCAGCGCCACCTCGTCCTGATGGAACAGGCCCAGCCACTTCAGCGCGCGCGTGAGCAGGAGCCCCTGGCCCACCAGCGAGATGAGCGTGACGCCGAAGGTGACGGCGAGCAGCTGCTCCCGCCCCGGCGTCGACGCGGGCAGGCCCAGCGCCAGGCCGATGGAGAGCGCGCCCTTGATGTTGCCGACGATGAACACGTGCTGCCAGCGCGGCGGCACCGCCTCCGCCGGGCGGATGAGCCTGAGCAGCAGGAAGGGGCCGTAGATGGCCACCGCGCGCCCGGCGATGACGCAGCCCATGGCGATCAACGTCTCCGGCACGTAGCCGCGCAGCGTCTCCGGGCGCGTGGTGAGGCCCACCGCCAGGAACAGGAAGGTGTTCACCCCGAAGGTGGCGTACTCCCAGAAGGAGTGGATGGCCACCTGGCTCTGCGGCGAGACCTGCTTGCGCAGGCTCATGCCCACCGCGAGCCCCGCGACGACGGCGGAGATGGCGCCGGACAGGTGGAGCTGCTCGGCCACGACGAACGACGCCAGCGCCACGGCCGTCGTCACCATGATTTCGGCCAGCGGGTCCTCGGTGCGGCGGATGACGAAGCCGCCCAGCATGCCCAGCGCCAGCCCCACCACCGCGCCGCCCGCCGAGGCCAGCAGCACGCGCGCGGCGAGCATGGGCACCGACGGCGTCGTCGCGCCCGCCACCACGCTGGCGATGGCCGCGTAGGCCACCAGGGCGGTGCCGTCGTTGAAGAGGCTCTCGCCCTGCATGATGCCCGACAGGCGCGGGGGCACCGGGGCGCGGCGGAACGCGTAGAGGATGGAGACGGTGTCCGTCACGGACAGCAGCGCGCCGAGCAGCAGCGCGGACCACAGCGGCAGGGCGAGCAGATGGTGGAGCGCGGTGCCCGTGGCGCCGATCGCCAACACCATGCCCAACGTGGAGAGGATGAGGATGGGCAAGGCGTTGGCGCGGATGCCAGACAGGTCCGCGGTGATGCCACCTTCGAACAACAGCGCGGGGAGACAGACGAGGAACACCACCTCCGGGTCGAGGGGCGGCACGCCGGGGAGCAGGTTGCCCATGGAGATGAGCAACCCGCCCACGACAAGTGCGACGTTGTATGGCATTCGCGCCCGTTTGGCCGCGATGGCGAGGACGATGGCTGCCACCATCAATCCGATGACGAGGGGCATCTCCAGGTGCACGGCGCGCAGTCTTCCAGAACCGGCAGATGAGGTCACGACCCCCGTGGGGACGGGGCGTGGGACTCAGCGGTAGACGCGCAGGATGCGGTCCTTCTGGGGCCCGCAGTCCCCGCGCCCGTCGCAGTTGCTGGTGGTGACGTAGAGGTGGCCGTCCGGCCCCATGCTCACGTCGCGCAGGCGGCCGAACGCATCCTGGAGGTAGACCTCGTGCCGGGCGACGCGGGCGGGGTTCTCCGAGGAGAACTCCACCCGGTGGAGGTGGCGCGAGCCCAGCGTGCCCACCAGCAGCGAGCCCCTCCACTCCGGGATGGCGGTGCCGGTGTAGAGGGCGGCGCCTCCCGGGGGCGCGGCGTCGTCGAAGGTGAGGGAGGGCGTGATGTGCCCCTGCCGTGTCTCGCACGAGTAGATGCCCGGCCAGCCCAGGTTGTCTCCCGCGTGGGCGTAGTTCACCTCGTCGTGGCCCCGGCGCAGCGTCTCGCCGCTGGGGCCGTGGTCGGTGACGTACAGGTGGGTGGCATCCTTCCAGTCCCAGCCCTGCGTGTTCCGGATGCCGGTGAGGAAGGCGGGCGAAGGAGGGAAGGGGTTGTCCTGGGGGACCTGGCCCTCCGGGGTGAGGCGCAGGAGCTTGCCCGCCGGGTCGTTCACGTCCTGCGAGCGGTCCGGGTCGCGCGCGTCGCCGGTGCCGGCGTAGAGCATGCCGTCCGGGCCGAAGCGCAGGCGGCCGCCGTCGTGGTACTTCGCGGAGGGGATGCCGCCGTAGATGACGCGGTCGAAGGTCGCGGTGGCGTGGTCCTCGGAGAGCGTCCAGCGCTCGATGCGGTTCTCGTCCTCCCCGCTCACATCGGTGGTGACGTACACGTAGAACCAGCGGTTCGAGGCGAAGTCCGGATGGGCGGCGATGCCGAGCAGCCCGCCCTCGGCGACGCGGGTGACGCGCACGGTGGCCACCGGCTGGGCCTGCAGGGCGCCGGCCTTCAGCAGGCGCACGCGGCCGGGCCGCTCGGTGACGAGCGCGTCACCGCCGGGCAGCCAGGCGAGGCCCCAGGGGACCTCCAGGCCCTGGGCGACCACGTCCACGGTGATGGGCACGGTGCCGGTCGGTCCCCAGCCGTCCTCCACGAGGACGCAGTCCTGGGGCGACGCGGTTCCCTGCGCCTGGCTCTTGCGGCAGGCGGAGGTGGCGCAGGCGAGCACCACGAGGGCGGACGTGAGCAGGCGGGGGGAGACCATGGGGGGGATTAATGCGCGGTCCAGGAGGGGCGGGCCAGCGGCGACGTGCGGTGTGGCCGGCGGCGTCCCGTCGGCTCGGGGAAGGCCCCCGCCGGGAGGGCAGGCGGGCGGGTGTCGCGTGGGGCGTGGGCGCGCTTCCCGGGGGCCGGTCCGCGTGGGCACCTTGACCGCACGAAACACCCCAGACAGGGCAACACAGGGAGACGTCGGATGGCTCGCATCGCGTTCATGGTGGCGGACGACTTCGAGGATGCGGAGTTCCGTGTGCCGTATGACCGGGTGAGGCTGGCGGGACACGAGGTGGTGGTCGTCGGCTTGGACGGCGGGACGCAGGTGCGGGGGAAGAAGGGCCGGGAGGTGGTCACCATCGACAGGGCCGCGCGCAACGCCTCCTCGCGCGAGTTCGACGCGGTGGTGATTCCGGGCGGCTACTCACCGGACCACCTGCGCATGGACGTGGACGTGGTGGGCCTGGTGCGGGACCTCTTCCGTTCGGACAAGCCGGTGGCGGCGGTGTGCCACGGGCCCTGGCTGCTGGTGGAGGCCGACATCGCGGACGGGCACACCGTCACGTCGTGGCCCTCCCTCAAGACGGACCTCGTCAACGCGGGGGCGTGGTGGGTGGACCGCGAGGTGGTGGAAGACGGCAACCTCATCACCTCACGCAACCCGGGAGACCTGGAGGCCTTCACCTCCGCGCTGCTGCGTCAGGTCGCGGAGGGGAGCGCGCCACGGCTCGAGGCGCCGCTGGTCCCCGACGTCATCTTCGCGCACGAGGTGCTGACCGCCGTGCATTGAGCGCGCGGCGCTCGCGTCAGGACGGGACCTGCCGCACGAGCGCCTGGAGCGTGTCGCCGCACCGGGCACAGCGCTCGCGGAAGTCCGGGCCGAGCGCGGGCTCGTGCGCGAGCCTCGCCCAGTACGCCAGCGCGTGGCGGGCGGCGTCGTGCCAGACGTCGAGGGTGTCGGCCGTGGGGGGACGCGGCTTGAACTCGTGCTCGACGATGAGGGTCCCGTTCGGAGCGAAGAGCATGGGCAGCATGTCGTAGACCGGCGCGAGGCGGAACCGCGTGGGACCCTCGTCGAAGAACGACAGGTTGCCGAAGTGCCGGTCCGTGTTGCCGATGAGCTGGCCGAACGTGTCGAGCCAGCGAATCCGCCGGGCATCCTCAGGCGTGATGGATTGGGCCTTCGCCATGCGAAGCGCCGCCTGGGTCCAGTTGTCGCGGTCTCCGAAGTACTCGTCCGTGATGGCGCCCAGGGAGAGCAGCCCACGCCTGCCGCGTGCGCCGATCCGGTCGAAGCGCTCGACCTCGAGGAAGCGATAGCCCTCCTTGTCGAACCACCGCGAGGTGGCCACGTCGATGCCGACCGCGCCCACGCTCGCGAGGGCCCGCTCTTCGCAGACGAGCAGCTCGCGCCAGCGCCTCGCCGCGGCGCTGTCGTCGTTGCTCGCGAACTTGACGATGTGGTGGCGCCCTCTCGAATACGTGAAGAACTTGGGCTGCTCACCGCCCGCGGAGGAGCCCGTCTGCTCCTTGCCCGAGGCCGTCGCGAGCCCCGGGTAGTCGCTCTCGTCGACCTCTTGTTCGTGCAAGGACAGGAAGCGGTCGAGCGACTCCTTTCCGATGATGAACGCGCCCACGCAGTCCTCGCCGCGCAGGGAGAGCGCGACGAGCCTGTGGTCGTCATGCCAGTCGATCACCCGCGGCGGCAGCTCCAGTCCGGGGTTCCGACGGGTGAAGCCCCGCCCGATGTAGCCCTGGGGGCTCATGTCCGCCGCGAAGGGAGGGAGCCCCTCGAAGAACGTGCCTTGCCCCTCGGTGGGCTCGAGCCAGTGGTGGTTGCCGGAGAAGCTGGTCAGGAGATGGAGCGTCGCGTTGCGATGGATGCGCCCCGCTTCGTCGATGCGGTGCACGGGGACCTGCGTGCCCAGGTGATGGACCTCCCGCGTGAGGGCGTAGCGCGTCGCGGGTCCCCGCCCCATCCGGCACACACGCTCGCCCGCCTTCGCGATGAGGCGCGTCAACGTCGGGCGCGAGATGCCGAACTGCTTCTCCAGGTCGGCGGCCCGTGCGCCCACCTGCTTGCGAAGCGTGTCGAGGAGGTGGTCGACGGTCGTCATTGAACCGGTCCGTGAACAGATTCATGAACTGATAATGGATGCGGTTCGGTCTCGCAACTCGCGAATCTTATTTGAGAAATCCGATGCGGACGTCCGAACGGTGAATCGATCGGAACGCGCCGTTTCCGTTGGATTCCGGACGGTTGGATGGTGGGGAGCGAGCGCCTGGAGGGGTCGCGCCATCCTTGTAATTCGAGAAAATCGAGTGACCAGCTCAGTGCGCGCCGGGGTGCTGCCCGCCGGGCTCGGGGCTCATGCGGGGACTTCCCGCACGAGGGCCTGGAGCGTGTCGCCGCATCGGGCGCAGCGCTCGCGGAGGGTCGGACTGAGCGCGGGCTCCCGCGCGAGCCGCGCCCAGTAGGTCAGCGCGTGGCGGGCGGCGTCGTGCCAGACGTCGAGGGTGTCGGCCGTGGGTGGGAGCGGCTCGAACTCGCGCTCGGGGACGACCGTGCCCACGGGCGCGAAGACCATGGGCAGCATGTCGTAGACCGGAGCGAGTCGGAAGCGGCGCGTGCCTTCGGGGAAGAAGGACAGGTTGCCGAAGTGCCGGTCCGTGTTGCCGATGAGCTGGCCGAAGGTGTCGAGCCAGCGCATCCGCGTCGCGTCCTCCCGCGAGATGGAGCCGGCCTCGAGCAGCCGCTGCGCCGACTGCGTCCAGATGCTCCGTGCGTCCAGGTCCTCGCTGGTGAGGGCGTCCAACGACAGCAGCTCCCGACGGCCGCGGGGGCCGACCCGGTCGAAGCGCTCGACCTCGAGGAAGCGGTAGCCCTGGACGTCCATCCAGCGCGACCTGGCGGCGTCGCGACCGGCGTCTCGCAGCGTCGCGAGGGCCAGGTGCTCGGTCACCAGGAGGTCCCTCCAGCGCGAGGACACCTCGCCCGCGTCGTCCGGCGCGAACTTCACGATGACGTGGCGGCCCTCGACGTACGCCGTGAACTTGGGATGCTCTCCGCCGACGAGGGCGCTGGAGGGATGGGTTCTCGAGGCGACGGCGAGTGCGGGGAACGCATCGACCCCGACCTCCTGGAGCGGCGTGGCCAGGAAGCGCCGCAGCGACTCGTCACCGAGGATGAGCGCGCCGACGCAGTCCTCGCCGCGCCGCCCCAGGGCGATGAGGTACTCGTCATCCGTCCAGGTCGTCACCCGCGTGGGGAGGTGCAGGTCGGGGTGGAGGGTGGTGAAGCGCTCGCCCAGGTAGCCCTGGGGGCTCATGTCCATGGCGACGGGGAGGAACTCCGCGAAGCGCTCGGAGGCGCCCTCCGTGCGCTCCAGCCAGTGTCCGCCGTCCGCGAGCAGGTGCAGCGTCCCGTGTCGGTGGACGCGGCCCGTGTCGTCCACGCGGTGGACCGGGAGCTGGGCGCCGAGTCCCGGAAGCTCGCGCGTGCGCGCGTAGCGCGTCCCGGCGTCCTGTCGCATGGCACAGACGCGCTCCCCGGCGGAGGTGAGCAGTCGCTTCACCGTGGAGCGGTCGGTCTGGAGTCGCTCCGCGAGCGCCTCGGCCGACGCATCGGGGAACTGGTCGAGCACCGCGAGCAGTTGTTCCACCGTGGCCATGGGCGTCCGCGCTGAACGGGTTTCCGGAGTGTGTTCCGTCGGCTCCCGCGTCCACAAGCGCGCCGCATGGCCCCGCGAAGCAGACGGGCCGGACCCGCTTCGCGCGGCTCCAGCCCGGAGGGTGAGTCGGTGTCGCCGGCGAATCAGTGGTCGCCGTAGCGCTTCTCACCCGCCTCGACGCGCAGGGCGAGCCGGTTGCCTCGCGGGGGGAGGGGGCAGGTGGCGAAGCGCGTGAAGGCGCAGGGCGGGTTGTAGGCGCGGTTGAAGTCGAGCACCACCTGACCGTCCTTGGGCATGTCCGCGTAGAGGAAGCGGCCCGCGCCGTAGGTGGCGTCGCGGTTCGTCTCGTCCGCGAAGATGATGAACAACTGCTGCGAGCCCTCCTCCACCACGGGCGTCAGGCGGTGCTCCTTGCCGTCCACCGTGAACACGAGCGTGCCCGGCGCCTTCATCTCCTCGGTCGTCCCCAGCACGTTGGGCACCTGGAGCGTGCGCGGCGTGGTCGCCGGCTCGAAGCGCGCGCTCACCCGCCACGTGGCGCTCGCCGGGTAGGTGTCGATGCCGTGGAACTGCTGGCGCGCGGGGGCCTGCGAGTCCTTCACGCGCACGCCCAGCTTCTCTCCACGCTGGATGACGTGGAAGTTGAGGCTGCCGAGCTTCAGCACGTCCGGGGACCCCTGCTCGTCCGTCTTGAGCGGTCCGCCCGTGAAGGGCTTGCCGTCGCGGGTGATGGCCACGCCCGGCGCGGGCTGGAAGCTCACGGCCTTCCCCGTGCGCGTGAAGACGCCGAGCTTCGCGGGCGTGTTCGCCGGGAAGTCGAGCTTGCTGTCGGGCGCGGAGCCCGCGGTCTGCTCGCCCTCGTCGAGCCAGAACAGGCCCACCAGGGTGAGCCAGCCGTCCTCGGACTGGAGCCGCTGGATTCGCTGGTCGTGCCAGGCGCGGGTGGTGGTGGAGAGGTCGTCGGGGGGCGCGGTGGTGGACATGGGTTTCGCGGCGGTCGCGGGCTTCGCGGGCGGCGCGGCCTTGGGGGACGGCGAGGTATGGAGCGCGAGGGACAGGGCCAGGGCGATGGGCGTCATGTCGGGGCCTTGCGGGGAGCGTGCTGCGTCCGGTGGGCCCTGTCTAACAGGGCGCCGTCCGCCGCGCAGGGCGGGGTTGCAGGCCGAGTCGCTCCGTGCGAAGCCGGCAGGCCCCGCGTGAACCTCGACCTCAAGCCGGCGCCGCCGCCCGGTGTCTTCCGCAAGCTGGCCCTGGGGACGTGGCGCGCCCCCCGGGACCCGAGCGCCTATGCGACCCTGGAGCTGCGCATGGAGCGCGCCCTCGGGTTCCTGGAGGACTGGCGGGCCCGTACGGGCCAGCACCTCACCGTGACACACCTGGTGGCCAAGGCCGCCGCGGACGCCCTGCGCCTGCACCCGGAGGCCAACGTCCTCCTGCGCTGGGGCCGCCCCGCCTACCGCGTGGACGTGGGCGTGTGCGTCCTGGTGGCGCAGCCCGAGTCCTCCGGTCGCGCGGACCTGACCACGGCCACGGTGCCTCGGGCGGACACGCTGTCGTTGGAGGACTTCGCGCGGGAGCTGGAGTCGCGTGTGGCGCAGGTGCGTGCGCGGAGGGACGCGGTCATCGAGCGCGGCAAGCGCCGCTCGTCCCTCGTCCCCGGCCTCCTCATGGGGCTGGTGCTGCGCCTGTTGTCCTTCGTCTGGTTCACGCTGAACCTCGACCTGCGCTGGCTGGGGATGCCGAGGGACCCGTTCGGCTCGGTGGTGGTGACGAGCCTGGGCTCACTCGGCCTGGAGCGGGGCTTCGTCGCCATGGCGCCGTACACGCGGGTGCCGCTGGTGCTGGCCCCGGGCTCGGTGCGGGAGGTCCCCGTGGTGGAGGAGGGGGGACTGGTGCCCGGGAGGGTGATGACGCTCACCTGCACCTGGGACGCCCGCCTGCTGGACGTGGACCTGGTGGCGCGGGTGCTGCGGCACATCGGGGCCGTGCTGGAGGACCCCGGGGCGGTGTGGCGGCCCCCGGCCTAGGGGTGGGGCTGCCAGGAACCCGGGGCTGAGGTAGAACCGGGGGGTCGCATTCGTGCAGGAGGTTCTCGCAATGCCCGTGGATACCCAGCGTCGCATCAGCGCATCCCGTCCGGTGGGACGCGCGCTCGGTGGCCAGGACCGCTACGAGAAGGAGGCCGTGGAGGGCCCCGCGGAGGGCGGGCTCGCGATGGCGCGCCGGCAGCGGCTGTCGGGGGGACCTGGGCGCGAGGAGGGGGAGAGCCCCTTCGCCGCGAAGCTGCGTCAGCTCGCCGGGAACACCTCGTCCGGCGACGGCGAGCGCTGAGCCCGGGAGACGACCCGGCCGGCGCCACCCGTGGAGGGATGGACGTGCTGAAGGTCTTCCTGGATGACGAGCGGCCCACGCCCGAGGGCTGGGTCCCGACGCGATGGCCGGAGGAGGTCATCACCCTGCTCGAGGGCGGGCGGGTGGTGGAGCTGAGCCTCGACCACGACCTCGGTGATGACGACCACGGCACGGGCTACGACGTGCTGCTGTGGTTGGAGGAGGCGGTGGCCACGCGGGGCTTCGTCCCGCCGCGCGTGCGCGTGCACTCCGCCAACAGCTCCGCGCGCCAGAAGATGGAGCAGGCCATCCTGCGCATCGAGCGGTTCGCCCGGGAGCGCGAACCCTGAGGCTCGCGTCCCGGGCGTGCCCGCGCGTGCGGGGTTTCAGCGGCGCGCGGGCTGCTCGGCCACCGGGGTGACCTGGAGCCGGGTCGCGTAGCTGTCGCCGTTGGCGATCAGGTTGTACGCCGCCTGGACGGGCGTGCCCTGGCGCAGGCTGCGCGCGGCGACGCGCTGGTTGCCGTGGAGCACCTGCGTGGTCTGGCTCACGCGGAGGTTGTAGAGGTCGCCCGTCTCCGCGTCACGCACCACGACGCGGCCGTTGTGGGAGGAGGCGACCTGCCCGCGCATCACCACCGAGGCCACCACCGTCCGGTCGGGGTTCGCGCCCGAGGTGTTCGCGGTGGCGCCGGAGCCCCCCGTGCCCTGCGCGTTGGCGCCCTTGTCGCCGTGGAGCGTGTTCACCTGACGTTGAAGACGCTGGACGTCGGAGCGGAGCTGGGCCACCTCGGCGGTGAGCGCCTTGGGGTCCTGGGCCTTGCCGGAGGCGAGCGCGTTCGCGTTGCGAGTCTGGGCGCGCTCATCCGTGGCGCGGGCCGCGTCGCGGGGATTGGCGGTGGTGCCGGAGCTCGCCTGGGTCGAGCTGCCCATGTTCGGGCTCGAGCCGTTGTTCGGCTCCGAGGAACCCGAGCCGCTGGAGCCGGAGCCGCTGCTGCCGGAGCCGCTGCTGCCGCTCGTGTCGGGTGAGGTCGTGCTGCCGGAGCCCGCGCCGCCGGTGCCGTTGATGTCGGAGCCGCCGCTGCTCCCCGAGCCGGGCTGGGTCGAGCCGCCCGTGCCGCCGGAGCCCGCGCCGCCGGTGCCGTTGATGTCGGAGCCACCGGTGCCGGCGTCACCCATGCTCGGGTTGTTCATGTCCGGGTTGCTGGAGCCGGCGCCACCGGTGCCCGTCGTGTCGGCGCCGCCGGTGGTGCCGGTGCTACCGGTGCCGCTGCCCGTCTGGTCCTGGGTGCCGGTGGTGCCCTCTGGAGGGACGGAGTAGGTGCCGCCGGTGGAGTCAGGGTTCGTCGACTGGGAGGACCCCGCGCCTCCTGTGCCGGACTGGGTGTCGGTGGAGCTTCCGGTTCCTCCCGTCCCCTGGGTGGAGCTTCCGCCCGTGCTGCCTCCCGCGGATTGGGCGTGAGCCATGGGGGAGAGCAGGAAGCTGAACGTCAGGGCCGCTGAGGCAAGAGCGAGTCGCATGGTCGGTTCCTTTCCCTTCGCACCGGAAGAAAAGGTGGGCCCCCGTATCGCGACGACAAGCGAGGGCTGGGGCGTCGCCGGGCGGCAGCATGGCCGCATGGTCGAATCACTCACCGGGCCACGGGGGCCTCGCCGGGTTCCTCGCTGGTGGGCTTTGCTCCCGGGCAGGGAGGCCAGTCCGAGAACGTCGGCGCGAACACGAGGGGCGAACGCAGGGCGGCCTCGAGTTCGCGCTGCGAGAGCACGCACGCGCGCTCGAGTTCGCGCAGCCGCCAGTCCCGTCGTCCGCGGATGTATTCGAGGTTGTCGCCACACGTGGGGTTCCTGCGCCGGTGCGGCAGGTCGTGGAGCGCCGCGAGCAGGGCCACGTCCGCGACGGAGAGGTCCGCCCATTCCTGGCCGAGGAGCGCGCGAGAGACGTCATGTACGCCCTCGATGCGCGGACCCACGGACAGCTGGGCGAGCGCATCGGTCGCGAGCTGCTCAGCGCTCCAGTGTCGGGAGAACCAGATGCCCAACGCCACGTGAGCGGACCGTCGCAAGGGATTGCCTTCGAGGTCTCTCGACTTGAAGCCCCAGTAGCTCTCGGCGCGGCCTATGAGGCGCGAGCCACCGAGCGTCTCGAAGTGGGGAGCGCCGAGCAGGGGCTTCACGAAGTACCCGGCGAGGGTCCAGGGCCAGAGGGGTTGGACCTCCTCTCTCCAGGCCGCAGCTCCATCGCCAGCCACCAGTCGCGTCGGCGTTGCTCGTCCGGCGTCATCTCCCACGCAGGGAGCGTGGGCAGCTCCGGCACCTGGGCGAGGGCGTGGCGATACAGCCACTCGATGGCCGCCAGCGGCAGCACGAGGATGAGGCCCAGCAGACACAGCAACGGGCGCAACCCGCGGATACGTCGCATGGGGTGGGCGTGATGCAGCCTCTGGACCAGCCCATGCACGGGCACCCGCGACGATTCTGTGCTGTCCTGGCTGTGTCTCGGGGTGGGTGGCTCCCAGGGTGGCGTGGCGCTATGCCTGGGCGACGGGGTGGACGACGGCGACGTCGCGAGGTGCTGGCTTGAGTGGACGCGAGAGCCCGGTGACCACGGTGAGGCGGAACGCGCGCACGCCCGCGCGGGACACGCGCGCGCGCAGCCTGCGCCCGTGGCCCCTCACCCTGGCCATCGCCGTGTCGCTGGGCCTGCTGCTCTACGTCGTCACCGCGAGCCTGCCCTACCTCATCTCCTCGCCCACCACCGACCCGAACTTCGGCGCCCTCAATCACTGCCTCGGTCAGGTGCTCCCCCTGTCGCGACTGGGCTGGGCCGTCTCACCGGATGCCTCGCGCGCCGCCGCCTATGGCTCCCACCGCGTCGCCGTGTGCGACGCCCACGGCATCTCCCTCCAGCGCGACGTGGCCGGCACCCTCGCCCTCGCCTTCGACGGCGCCAACCGGCTCTGGGTCGCCACGGGCGCGGGCCTGCTGCGAGAGGACGGCGCCACCTTCGCGCCCGTGGGCGACTTCGCCCCCGTGGCCCTCGCCGGACATGCGCAGGGCGTGCTGGCCCTGGACGTCTCCGGCCAACTGGTCTCCGTCGCCGCGGACGGCGCGCTGCTCGGCCAGACCCAGGTCCCCCCGGGCGGGGGCCGGCTGTCCGTGGGCGCCGACAACACCCTGGCCGCCGTGCTCTCCGAGGGCACCCTGCGCGTGTACGACGCACGGACCCTGATGCCCTACGACGTCCAGCCTCCTTGCCCGGTGGAGACGGTGTGGTGGCTCGACACACCCGAGCGCTTGCTGATCGGCTGCGCACCTGCCGGGGGGCCTTCTTTCGTGCTCGATGTCCGCACCGGGGCACGGGAGGCGGTGCCGGAGGGGCGCCCGCTGACGCCGGCCCGGAGACTGGGCAGCCGGCCACTCTACGTCCAGGGCTGCGACGGTTTTCCCTGCACGGCTCCGCCGCCCTGAGATGTTGGACAGAGGCTCCCCGTCCCGCGTCCTTCACGCCGGGTCTCGGGACGAGCGAGCAATTGGTTCAGTTCCGGACGGAGCCCCCTGGTGTTCCCGGCTTTGAATCGACAAGCCCGCGAACTCACAGGACATTCGGGCCCGCCCGGCCGCCGCGCGACACATGTGCGCGGCGCTCATCCCGATCAGAAGGGTTCTCCTCGTGGACGACACCAAGGTTCCCAGCTCCAACGCCCCCGGCCGCAAGCGCACCCCGGCGCGCAAATCCCGTGCGGGAACAGCTCCTCGCGCGGCGGAGGCCGCGAGCACCGGGGACGCGTCGAGCACCCTCGACCCCCGCCGCCCAGAGGCGGAGCGGGGGCAGCGCCGTGCGGGTGACTCCGGGGCGAGCAGGCAGTCGGGTGGGGGCGCGCGGGGTCGCAACGGCGGTTCGCGGTCGCCGGGGCCGGGCCCCCAACTGGGCGGCAGCGACCCGATGATGACGCTGCTCGCGGCGCTCCGGGCCATGCAGGGCGGCGACTTCTCCGTGCGGCTGCCGGCCTTCCCCAACCACGCGGTGATGGACGACATCTCGAGCGTCTTCAACGAGGTGGCGACGCTCAACGGCTCCATCACGCAGGAGGTGGTCCGCCTGTCGCGTGTGGTCGGCCGCGAGGGCCGCATGGGCGAGCGCGTGACGCTGGGCAACGTCCGCGGCGACTGGGCCACGAGCATCAACTCCATCAACGCGCTCATCGGCGACCTGGTGCAGCCCACCACGGAGGTGGCCCGCGTGCTGGTCGCGGTGGCGCAGGGCGACCTCACCCAGAAGATGGCCCTGGAGATCGACGGCCAGCCGGTGAAGGGCGAGTTCCTGCGCATCGGCACCACCGTGAACGCGATGCTCGACCAGCTCAACTCGTTCGCCGCCGAGGTGACGCGCGTGGCGCGCGAGGTGGGCAGCGACGGCAAGCTGGGCGGTCAGGCCGAGGTGAAGGGCGTGTCGGGCGTCTGGAAGGACCTCACCGACAACGTGAACCTGATGGCCAACAACCTCACGGCCCAGGTGCGCAACATCGCCGAGGTGTCCACCGCCGTCGCCAACGGCGACCTGTCCAAGAAAATCACGGTGGACGCGCGTGGCGAGGTGCTCGAGCTCAAGAGCACCATCAACACCATGGTGGACCAGCTCAACGGCTTCGCCTCCGAAGTGACGCGCGTGGCGCGCGAGGTGGGCACGGAAGGCAAGCTGGGCGGTCAGGCCGCGGTGCCCGGGGTCTCCGGCACGTGGAAGGACCTCACGGACAACGTGAACTTCATGGCGTCCAACCTCACCACCCAGGTGCGCGGCATCGTGAAGGTGGTGACGGCGGTCGCCAACGGCGACCTCACCCAGAAGCTGATGGTGCCGTCGCAGGGTGAAATCGCCGCGCTGGGCGCGACGCTCAACAACATGACGGACACGCTCAACGTGTTCGCCCAGCAGGTGACGAGCGTGGCGCGCACGGTGGGCGTGGAGGGCAAGCTGGGCGCCCAGGCCCAGGTGCCCGGCGCCGCCGGCACGTGGAAGGACCTCACGGACAACGTGAACCTGATGGCCAACAACCTCACGGCCCAGGTGCGCAACATCGCCGACGTGACGACGGCCGTCGCCAAGGGCGACCTGTCCAAGAAGATCACCGTCGACGTGAAGGGCGAGGTGCTCGAGCTGAAGGACACCATCAACACGATGGTGGACCAGCTCCGCGCCTTCGCCTCCGAAGTGACGCGCGTGGCGCGCGAGGTGGGCACGGACGGCAAGCTGGGCGGTCAGGCGGACGTGAAGGGCGTCGCGGGCGTGTGGAAGGACCTCACGGACAACGTGAACTCCATGGCCTCCAACCTCACCACGCAGGTGCGCAACATCGCGCTGGTGACGACGTCGGTGGCCAACGGCGACCTGTCCAAGAAGATCTCCGTCGACGCGCGCGGCGAGATTCTCGAGCTGAAGAACACCATCAACACCATGGTGGACCAGCTCAACTCGTTCGCGTCGGAAGTGACCCGCGTGGCGCGCGAGGTGGGCACGCACGGCAAGCTGGGCGGACAGGCCGAGGTGAAGGGCGTGTCCGGCACGTGGAAGGACCTGACGGACAACGTGAACGTGATGGCCGTCAACCTCACCACCCAGGTGCGCGGCATCGCCAAGGTGGTGACGGCGGTCGCCAACGGGGACCTCACCCAGCGCCTGAAGATGGAGGCCAAGGGCGAGGTCGCCGAGCTGGCCGACACCATCAACGCGATGACGCAGACCCTGTCCATCTTCGCGCAGCAGGTGACGGACGTGGCGCGCACGGTGGGCGTGGAGGGCAAGCTGGGCGCCCAGGCCGTGGTGCCGGGCGTCGCCGGCACGTGGAAGGACCTCACCAACAACGTGAACCTCCTGGCCAACAACCTGACCGACCAGGTCCGCAACATCGCCGAGGTGACCACGGCGGTCGCCAACGGCGACCTGTCCAAGAAGATCACCGTCGACGCCAAGGGCGAGGTGCTGGAACTCAAGAGCACCATCAACACGATGGTGGACCAGCTCCGCGGCTTCGCCGCCGAGGTGACCCGCGTCGCCAAGGAGGTGGGCACGGAGGGCAAGCTGGGCGGTCAGGCCGAGGTGCGCGGGGTGTCCGGCGTGTGGAAGGACCTGACGGACAACGTGAACTTCATGGCCTCCAACCTCACCAGCCAGGTGCGCGGCATCGTGCGCGTGGTGACGGCGGTGGCCAACGGCGACCTGAACCAGAAGCTGGTGATGGACGCGAAGGGCGAAATCGCGGCGCTCGCGGAGACCATCAACGCGATGACGCAGACGTTGTCCATCTTCGCGCAGCAGGTGACGGACGTGGCGCGCACGGTGGGCGTGGAGGGCAAGCTGGGCGCCCAGGCGGAGGTGCCGGGCGTCGCGGGCACGTGGAAGGACCTCACCAACAACGTGAACCTGCTGGCCAACAACCTCACGGCCCAGGTGCGCAACATCGCCGAGGTGACCACGGCGGTCGCCAACGGCGACCTGTCCAAGAAAATCACGGTGGACGCGAAGGGCGAGGTGCTGGAGCTCAAGAGCACCATCAACACGATGGTGGACCAGCTCCGCGCGTTCGCCGCCGAGGTGACCCGCGTCGCCAAGGAAGTGGGCACGGAGGGCAAGCTGGGCGGGCAGGCGGACGTGAAGGGCGTGTCCGGCGTGTGGAAGGACCTGACCGACAACGTGAACGTGCTGGCGGGCAACCTGACCGACCAGGTGCGCAACATCGCCAAGGTGACGACGGCGGTCGCCAACGGCGACCTGTCGCAGAAAATCACGGTCTCCGTGAAGGGCGAGGTGCTGGAGCTGAAGAACACCATCAACACGATGGTGGACCAGCTCCGCGGCTTCGCCTCGGAGGTGACGCGCGTCGCGAAGGAGGTGGGCACGGAGGGCAAGCTGGGCGGCCAGGCCGCGGTGCCCGGCGTCGCCGGCGTGTGGAAGGACCTGACCGACAACGTGAACGTGCTGGCGGGCAACCTGACCGACCAGGTGCGAAACATCGCCAAGGTGACGACGGCCGTCGCCAACGGCGACCTGTCGCAGAAAATCTCCGTCGAGGCCCGGGGGGAAATCCTGGAGCTGAAGAGCACCATCAACACGATGGTGGACCAGCTCCGCGCGTTCGCCGCCGAGGTGACCCGCGTCGCCAAGGAGGTGGGAACGGACGGCAAGCTGGGCGGTCAGGCCGCGGTGCCCGGCGTCGCCGGCACGTGGAAGGACCTCACGGACAACGTGAACAGCATGGCCTCCAACCTCACCGCGCAGGTGCGCAACATCGCGCTGGTGACGACGGCGGTCGCCAACGGTGACCTGTCCAAGAAGATCACCGTCGACGCCAAGGGCGAAATCCTGGAGCTGAAGGACACCATCAACATCATGGTGGACCAGCTCAACTCGTTCGCCTCGGAGGTGACGCGCGTGGCGCGCGAGGTGGGCACGGAGGGCAAGCTGGGCGGTCAGGCCGAGGTGCGCGGGGTGTCCGGCGTCTGGAAGGACCTGACGGACAACGTGAACTTCATGGCCCGCAACCTCACCACCCAGGTGCGCGGCATCGTCAAGGTGGTGACCGCGGTCGCCAACGGCGACCTGAAGCAGAAGCTGGTGGTGGAGGCCAAGGGCGAGGTGGCCGCGCTCGCGGAGACCATCAACAACATGACGGACACGCTGGGCACGTTCGCCGAGCAGGTGTCCACGGTGGCCCGTGAAGTGGGCGTGGAGGGGAAGCTGGGCGGCCAGGCCCGCGTGCCCGGCGTCGCCGGCACGTGGAAGGACCTGACGGACAACGTGAACTTCATGGCGTCCAACCTCACCACCCAGGTGCGCGGCATCGTGCGCGTGGTGACGGCGGTCGCCAACGGTGACCTCACCCAGAAGCTCATCGTCGACGCGAAGGGCGAGGTGGCCGCGCTGGCGGACACCATCAACAACATGACGGACACGCTGGGCACGTTCGCCGAACAGGTGTCCACGGTGGCCCGCGAGGTGGGTATCGAAGGGAAGCTGGGCGGCCAGGCCCGCGTGCCCGGCGCGCGCGGCACGTGGCGCCAGTTGACGGACAACGTGAACCAGCTGGCCGGCACGCTGACCAGCCAGCTCCGCGCCATCTCCGACGTGGCCACCGCGGTGACCAAGGGCGACCTGACCCGCAGCATCACCGTCGTCGCGGAGGGCGAGGTCGCCGCGCTGAAGGACAACATCAACCAGATGATCGTCAACCTGCGTGAGACCACGCAGAAGAACCAGGAGCAGGACTGGCTCAAGACGAACCTGGCGAAGTTCAGCGGCATGATGCAGGGCCAGAAGAGCCTGGACGCCGTCAGCCGCCTCATCATGAGCGAGCTGACGCCGCTGGTCTCCGCGCACCACGGCGCCTTCTTCCTCATGGACACGGAGTCCGGGACGCCGGTGCTCAAGCTGACCAGCACCTACGCGTACCGGGAGCGCAAGCACATCGCCAACCGCTTCCGCCTGGGCGAGGGGCTCGTCGGCCAGTGCGCGCTGGAGCGCAAGACCATCCTGCTCACGCAGGTGCCCTCCGACTACATCACCATCTCCTCCGGCCTGGGCGAGGCCGCGCCGCTCAACATCATCGTCCTGCCCGTCCTCTTCGAGGGCGAGGTCAAGGCGGTCATCGAGCTGGCCTCGTTCCACCCGTTCAGCACCATCCACCAGCTCTTCCTCGACCAGCTCACGGAGAGCATCGGCGTGGTGCTGAACATGATCATGGCCAACATGCGCACGGAGCAGCTGCTCCAGCAGTCGCAGGGCCTGACGCAGGAGCTGCAGAGCCAGTCCAAGGAGCTGACCCAGCAGCAGGACGCGCTCAAGCGCAGCAACTCCGAACTGGAGGAGAAGGCGAAGCAGCTCGAGGAGCAGAACCGCCGCGTCGAGGAGAAGAACAACGAGGTCGAGCGCGCCCGCCTCAGCCTGGAGGAGAAGGCCGAGCAGCTCACCGTCATCTCCAAGTACAAGAGCGAGTTCCTGGCCAACATGAGCCACGAGCTGCGCACGCCGCTCAACTCGCTGCTCATCCTGGCCAAGCTGCTGTCCGACAACAAGGACGGCAACCTCAGCACCAAGCAGGTCGAGTACGCGAACACCATCTACGCGTCCGGCGGCGACCTGCTCAGCCTCATCAACGAGATCCTCGACCTGTCCAAGGTGGAGGCCGGGAAGATGCAGGTGGAGCCGCGGGACATCGTCCTGTCGGAGCTCAACCAGTTCATCGACCGCAGCTTCCGCCCGGTGGCGGAGCAGAAGAGCCTGGCCTTCACGGTCGACGTGGCCTCGGGCGCGCCGCGCTCCATCCGCACCGACCCGCAGCGGCTGCAGCAGGTCCTCAAGAACCTGCTCTCCAACGCCTTCAAGTTCACCGACGAAGGCAGCGTGAAGATGACGGTGAAGCTGGCCGACCCGGGCACGCGCCTGGACCACGAGGTGCTCAAGCGCTCGCGCTTCGTCATCGCCTTCGCGGTGACGGACACCGGCATCGGCATCGCCAAGGACAAGCAGCGGCTCATCTTCGAGGCCTTCCAGCAGGCGGACGGCTCCACCGCGCGCAAGTACGGCGGCACCGGCCTGGGCCTGTCCATCAGCCGCGAAATCGCGAAGCTGCTGGGCGGCGAAATCCACGTCCAGAGCGAGCCGCGCAAGGGCAGCACCTTCACCCTCTACCTGCCGCCGGAGTACGTGGGCCCGGAGGACGACGGCCTGCCCGCGCTGGAGGCCTCGCCGAGCGACCTGGTGCCCCGGCCGCTGCCCCAAGTCGAGTCGGGCGCCGCGTACGCGCCGCCCCCGCCGCCCATGCCCCCGCCCCCCGTGGCGGCGGAGAGCGGCCACGTGCTGGACGCGGCGCTGCCGCCGCCCGTGGAGTCGCTGCTCGCGCCGCTCGCGGTGGAGGACGACCGCGACCACATCCGCGAAGGCGACAAGGTCCTGCTCATCATCGAGGACGACCTGAAGTTCGCCCGCATCATGGTGCAGCTGGCGAGGGAGAAGGGGTTCAAGGCGCTGGTCGCCACCCGGGGCGACACCGGCCTGTCCATGGCCAACGAGTTCCAGCCGCACGCGGTGACGCTGGACATCCAGCTCCCCGTGGTCGACGGCTGGAGCGTGCTCGACCGCCTCAAGCGCAACCCGCGCACGCGCCACATCCCCGTCCACATCATCAGCGTGATGGACAAGCACCTGGGCAACGCGCAGGGCGCCTTCGGCTACCTCACCAAGCCCGTGAGCAAGGAGGGCCTGGAGCGCGTCTTCAACCAGCTGGCCCGCTTCCTGGAGCGCAAGGAGCGCCGCCTGCTGCTCGTGGAGGACGACGACGTCCAGCGCGGCAGCCTCGTCAACCTGCTGGCCGAGGGCGGCGACGTGGTGGTCACCGCCGTGGCCACCGGCCAGGAGGTCCTCCAGAAGCTGGAGGAGGGAGAGTACGACTGCCTCGTCATCGACCTGCTGCTGCCGGACATGGACGGCATCAAGCTGGTGGAGGAGGTGAAGACGCAGCAGCGCTTCCGCGACCTGCCCATCGTCATCTACACCGGCAAGGAGCTCACCCCCAAGGACGAGGCGCGGCTCAGGCGCTACACCGGCAGCGTCATCCTCAAGAGCGGGACCAAGAGCCCCGAGCAGCTGCTCAGCGACACGGCGCTCTTCCTCCACCGCCTGGACCAGAACCTGCCGCCCCGCGCCCGCGCCGCCCTGGCCCAGCGCAACGAGCAGGAGATGGGCCTGACGGGCAAGAAGGTGCTCGTCGTCGACGACGACATGCGCAACATCTTCGCCCTCACCAGCGTCCTGGAGAACCACGGCATGCAGGTGGTCTTCGCGGAGAACGGGCGGGCGGCCATCGAGATGCTCGAGCAGCACCGCGACGTCGACGTCGTCCTCATGGACGTGATGATGCCGGAGATGGACGGCTACGAGACCATGCGGGCCATCCGCAAGGACCTCAAGTACGCCAGCCTCCCCATCATCGCCGTCACGGCCAAGGCCCTGAAGGACGACCGGGAGAAGTGCATGGCCGCCGGCGCCAGCGACTACCTGCCCAAACCGGTGGATACCGACAAGCTTCTGGAACTCATCCGTCTGTGGGTCACGGCATGAAAGGTCTGAATGATGGCTAGCGCACGGCTCGTTCCCGGCGGACTTGGGTCCGGCCGGGAGCGCGCCTAGCCTGTCCCGCCAGTGAACGGTCGGGGCATACCTTGCTCCTATTTCAATGACGCCTAGCGAACACATCTCCGCCGAACGCCCGCAGGACGGCCTCATGCGTCCCCGGGCGAGCATCCTGATGGTGGACGACCACCCGTCCAACCTGCTGGCGCTGGAGGCCATCCTCGAGCCGTTGGGCCAGGAGCTGGTCAAGGCCACGAGCGGCGAGGAGGCGCTCAAGTTCCTGCTTCAGCGGGACTTCGCCGTCATCCTGATGGACGTGCAGATGCCGGGCCTGGACGGGTTCCAGACCGCCAGCATCATCAAGCAGCGGGAGCGGACCCGGACCATCCCCATCATCTTCCTCACCGCCCTCAGCCGGGACGCCGCCCACATCTTCAAGGGCTACGCCCACGGGGCGGTGGACTACCTGCTCAAGCCCTTCGACCCGGAAATCCTCCGGTCGAAGGTCAGCGTCTTCGTGGACCTGTTCCTCAAGGAACAGCAAATCCAGCGGCAGGCGGCGCTCCTGCGCCAGCGCGAGCGCGAGGCGGTGGAGCGCCAGGGCGAGCTGCGCTACCGCCGCCTGACGGAGTCGCTGCCGGAGGTGATGTGGGCGGCCAGCGCGGACGGCGCCTTCACCTACGCCAACCGGGCCGGGCGGGACTACACGGGCATCCGCGAGGACCAGCCGCTGTCGCTCAACGCGTTCCTGGAGTTCGTCCACCCGGTGGACCGCGAGGAGATGCGCGCGGCGTGGGAGCTGGCCATCCGCTCCGGGCAGCGCGTGGAGCGCGAGTTCCGGCTGCGCCGGTTCGACGGCGTGTACCGCTGGCACCTGGCGCGCGCCGTGCCCGAGCGCGACGAGGGCGGCCGGGTCGCGGGGTGGATCGCCGTGGCCACCGACATCGACGACAAGCGCCGGGCGGAGGAGGCCCTGGGGCGCTTCAAGATGACGCTGGACGCGACGCTGGACTGCGTCCTGATGTTCTCCCCGGACTCGCTCACGCTCACCTACGCCAACGCGGGCGCGGCCAAGCAGCTGGCCGGCGCCGTGGACGAGCTGGTGGGCCTGTCCGTGCTGGAGGTGGAGAGCGCCTTCGACGAGGCGGGCTTCCGCAAGCTCCTGGCGCCGCTCGTCAGCGGCACGCTGCCCAGCCAGACGTACTCCACCACGCACCGGCGCCGCGACGGCAGCGAGGTGCCGGTGGAGGTGGTGCTCCAGTACGTGGCGGCGGACGAGGGGCTGGGGCGCTTCATCTCCGTGGCCCGCGACATCACCGAGCGCCAGCGCGCGGAGACGGCGCTGCGGCTGGCCAGCGAGGCCAAGGACGCGTTCCTCGCGGCGGCGAGCCACGAGCTGCGCACCCCGCTGGCCGCGGCCAAGGGCCACGCGCACCTGGCGCTGCTCAAGCTGGGCGGAGAGACGGAGGCCGGGCCGGGCAAGTCGCTGAAGATCATCAACCGTCAAATCGACCGCATGGCCAAGCTGGTGGAGGACCTGCTCGACATCAGCCGGCTCCAGGCGGGGCGGCTGTCGCTGGAGCTGGAGCGCTTCGACCTGAGCCAGCTGGTGCAGGAGACGCGCGACCGCATGGCGGTGCTGTCACAGGGCCACGAAATCCAGGTGGAGACGCCCGAGCACCTCGTGGGCACGTGGGACCGGGGGCGCCTGGACCAGGTGCTCACCAACCTGCTGTCCAACGCCATCCGCTATTCGCCGGAGGGCGGCGCGGTGCTGGTGCGGCTGGGCGGCGAGGGCAAGGACGGCGACGGCGTCCACCTGTCCGTGAAGGACAGCGGCGTGGGCATCCCCAAGGAGAAGCAGGCGCTCATCTTCGAGCGCTTCGGCCGCGCCCACGGCAGCAAGTACGGCGGCCTGGGGCTGGGGCTCACCATCAGCCAGGGCATCGTCGAGCAGCACGGCGGCCGCATCTGGGTGGAGTCCCCCGGCGTGCCTGGGCAGGGCTCCACCTTCCACGTCTGGCTGCCGCGCGAGACGGAGGGCGGCGTGGCGGCCTCGCACCACGCGTCCAGCTCGCGCACGGCGAGCTGAGCCGCGCGCCCGGGCCTTCCGGTCAGAGGTTGAAGCCCACGTTGCCCACGGAGATGCTGGGGCCGAAGATGAAGGACCAGCGGCTGGTGGGCACGACGGAGCCGTCCGACCGGCGGGTGACGTCGTCGCGGAACTCCCGCGCCACCCACGCCTGCGCGCCCACCGCGGCGCCCGGGCCGATGGGCACGCGCAAGCTCAGGCCCAGCACCACGGCCAGCGTGGGCGGGAACTCGATGTCGCCGGACTGGGGGATGAGGCCCATGCCCATCAGCCCCATCTCGATGCCGAGCAGCCGCTCCTGGCCCTCGTTGTTGAGCAGCGCCAGGCGCGACACCACGCCGAAGTTGAGGATGAGCTGCCCGCTGGGCTCCGTGGCGCGGTAGAGGCCGGCGGGGATGGTGGCCGTGGTGTAGAGGCGGAAGCGCCCGCCGGCGACGATGGCCGTCCACTGCGCGGAGGGCAGGCCGGAGCGGTTCTCCGTGCTCAGCGCGTAGCGCGACTCGTCCGCCACCAGCGACACCTGCACGAGGATGCGGTCGTACTGCCCCAGCTGTCCCGGCACGGGGATGGTGCGTGACTCGCCCTGGGGGCGCAGCAGCATGCGCTGCTCCACGTGGCTCTCCGAGCGCGTGCCGCCGTCGGGCTTGGTGACGTCGATGCGCAGGACGATTTCCTGGTTGCCCTGCTCGGGCTTGAGCCGCTGACGGTGGATGATGACGCGGCACGAGTCGCGCATCGCGTAGGCGATGCGGTGCGGCCGGCTGGGCTCCAGCACCTGGTCGCTGCCGTCCTTGTCCGCGCAGACGAACTCCACCACGCTCTCCACTTGAATGGGCACGCTGGCCTCGCGCACCGAGCGCTGGATGCGCTCGCTGACCACGACCAGGTCCGTCGTCGCCAGCTCCCCGGGCAGCGTGGGCAGCTGGTAGCCGAAGCGCAGCGAGACGAAGCCGCCGGCGGTGGGCTCGCCCTGGATGAAGGTGGCGCCGTCCTTCGACGTGACGCTGTAGGCGCCGGGGATGGGGCGGGGCACGAAGCGGCCCAGCTCTCCGCTGGAGGCGACGTGCAGCTCCGCGGGGCGGTTGATGGGGATGAAGTCGATGGGGCCCTGGTCCGCCAGCTCCAGCGACGCGCGCGGCACGGGCACGGGCTGCGTCTTCGTCGTCTCCGACGCGACGACGGAGCCCTCCACGCGGGAGGTCTGCGCGGTGATGGTGATCTGCTGCTCGGAGGTGCCGCCGGTGCGCAGCAGGGCGTAGATGCCGTCCTGCGCCTTCACCACGCGCTCCACGCGCGCGCGCTGGTCGTTCACGGACCACAGGAGCTTGCGCGGGTCGTGCTGGCAGGACGGGTCCAGCCGGATGACGAACGCGGCGTTCTCCGCGTCGCGCAGCACGGTGCCCTCCACCGCGGTGAGTGGGCAGGCCAGCACGGGCAGCGTCTGGGTGAGGACCTGCTCCATCACCTCGCCGCGGGCGAAGAAGATGCGCGGCGCCAGCCGCAGCCGCAGCGTCACGCTGACGTCCACGCCCGGCACGTTGCGCAGGGAGATGCTGCCCTCGTTGATTTCACAGCGCACGGACCCGCCGCACTCCACGGACGCCAGCGCCTCCGAATGGTTGATGACCACCGTGCCCGGCCCCCGCGACACGTCCACGCCCTCCGACTGGATGAGCGGCTGGGTGAGCACCACGCGGCCGGGGCGCAGGCGGAACGTCTCCGGCGACACCAGGTTGCCCGCGGCGTCGTAGGTGGTGACGTCCGGGCCGCTGCGGCCGTACGGCGGCGTCCACGCCAGCGAGGCGCTGGTGGGCAGGTTGCGCGCCACGGGCACGGTGCAGGTGGACGGGCCCCGCTCGGCGCTGGGCGCCAGGCAGGCCTCCTGGCCCACCCGGGGCGGCTCGTCGGACTCGCGCGGCGGCGGCGCGCTCCACGCCACGCCCACGTGGTCCAGCCCCTGGCCCTTCAACTCCACGCGCCCCTCGTCCGGATAGAACGACGTGCCGGTCGCGTCGATGCGCGGGAAGGCGCCGGTGGCGATGACGGTGACGCGCTCCTCGGTGGTCTCGCACTGGGCGGCGGTGGGCGCCACCTTCAGCTCCTGGATGCGCGCGTCCTCCTGCTCCACGCGCGTGGGCGGGCGCACCGACCGGCGGTCCTCGGACAGCGTCCAGCCCTGCCTCGGCGCGCCACACACCACTCCCTTGGAGATGACCGGGACGATTCCGCCGCCCTCGGGCACCTGGATGACGGGCGCCGCGACGGCGAGGCTGGCCACGAGGAGCCAGACGAAGGGAAGCGCGCGGACGGATTCCATCCCCCCGTTAAACAGCGGGGGCGGGCACCACCGTCAAGCACCACGTGCGACCGGGGCCCGCCTGATACAGAAGGTGCTTGTGGGTGAGGACGGAGTGTCCTCGACTGGAATCCCCGAGGGAGCCGGGGCTCCCTCGCCCGAGGCACGCGCGGCTCAGCGACGCTTGCGTGTCAGCAGGACGACGGCGCCGAGGATGGCGGCCATCGCGCCCCAGGCCTGGGGGCTCATCGTCTCACCCGCCAGGAGCGAGCCCAGGCCCACCGCCACCACCGGGTTGACGTACGCGTAGCTGGTGGCCAGCGCGGGGCTGGCGTGGCGCAGCAGGTAGCCGTACGCGCTGTAGCCGATGAGCGACCCGAAGGTGATGAGGTAGAGCAGCGACAGGATGCCGCGCGTGCTCGGCACCTGCGCGATGTGCTCGCCCCGGACGAGCCCGAAGACCAGCATCAGCGCCCCGCCGCAAATCATCTGCGCCGCGGAGGCCATCATCCCCCGCGGCAGGTCCATGCGCCGGCTGAGGATGGAGCCGAACGCCCAGCTCATGGGCGCGGCCATCAACGCCAGCGTGGGCACCAGGTCGGCCCCCAGGCTCCCGCCCAGGTTGAGCAGGACGATTCCCCCGAAGCCCAGCGCCAGCCCCCAGCGCTCCAGCGTCCCCGGCCACTGCCCGAAGAGCCCGCCGAACAGCGCCGACCAGATGGGCAGGCTGCCCACCACCAGCGCCGCCATCCCGGACGGCACCCACTGCTGCGCGAACACCACGCCCCCACTGCCGATGGTGAGCAGCAGCAGCCCCACCACCGCGCTGGAGCGCCACTGTCGCTGGGTGGGCACCGGTGCGCCCCGCATCCTCAGCACGGTGAACAGCAGCGTCCCGGCCAACATGAAACGGAACCCCGCGCTCAGGAAGGGGGGCAGCCCGCTCTGGAGCATCCAGCGGCCCGCCAGGTAGGTGGAGCCCCAAATGAGATAGAGCGTCAACAGACACAGGATGAGGAGCCCGCGCTGGGGGCCCGCCTCCGGCGTCGGGGTGGGCAGGGCGCCGGGGGAGACCGGGAGCGCGGTGGGTGTTGGCGAGGAGGCGGTCGAGGCGGACACGGTGCGCTGGCTTGTAGCGGTGGATTTCCCCGCGAGCCATGTGCGCATTGCCATACCCCACAGTCCTCCATTCTCCGGGGCGGTACAGTGCGAGTGGATGTCACCCGCGTGCGCAGCGGCGCCCGCTCGGCTTCCTGGCCGTGTCGCGTGGGCTTCGGGCGGGCCCTGCGTCGGCCGTTGGCGCGGCATGGATTGAACGTCCGGACGCGCTTCCT
This sequence comes from Myxococcus dinghuensis, assembly GCF_024198235.1. Classification (GTDB taxonomy): domain Bacteria; phylum Myxococcota; class Myxococcia; order Myxococcales; family Myxococcaceae; genus Myxococcus; species Myxococcus dinghuensis. Next base: position 298,491 of record NZ_JAKCFB010000007.1, read on the forward strand.
TAAACTCACCGAGGAGCCCTGGGGCGGCGAGGGCCGTGGGCTCCGGAGCGTGAACGCCGGGATGTCCGAAGAGCTGGGTGAGCGCGAGAAGGAGGTCCTGCGAGCCGTCGTGCAGGAGTACATCTCCACGGGCGGGCCCGTGGGCAGCCAGCAGCTCGCCCGGCGACCGGGCTTCGAGGTCTCCTCGGCGACCATGCGCAACGTGCTGGCCGACCTGGAGGAGCTGGGGTTCCTCGACAAGCCACACACCTCGGCGGGTCGGGTCCCCACGGACGCGGGCTACCGGTTCTACGTGGACACGCTGGTCAAGCTGAAGGACCCGTCCCCCAGGGACCGCGAGCTCATCCACGCGGGGCTGATACACGACACGACCCTGGAGGAGGTGCTGGGGGAGGCCAGCCGCATCCTCCATTCGCTGACGCGCCACGCGGGCGTGGTCGTCACGCCCCGCCCGGACTCGGCCGTGTTCCGCCGCATCGAGTTCGTGCGCCTGCGCGAGGACCGCGTGCTGGCCATCCTGGTGGGCCAGAGCGGGCAGGTGCACAACAAGGCCATCACCGTCGACTTCCCCATCACCTCGGACGAGCTGCTCAAGGCGAGCAACTACCTGTCGGAGCTGCTGCACGAGGTGCCGCTGGAGGAGGCGCGCGAGCGCATCCGCGTGGAGATGGACCAGGAGCAGGCGCTGTACAACGCGCTGACGTCCAAGGCGCTCAAGCTGGGCGCGGCGGCCACGGACCTGCCCACGACGGACCGCGTGCTCATCCAGGGCACGGGCTCCTTCCTGGAGCAGCCGGAGTTCGCGGACGTGGAGCGCATGCGCGCCCTGTTCAAGGCGCTGGACGAGAAGAGCAAGCTCTTGACGCTGCTGGACCGCGTGCAGCGCGCCAACGAGATGCAGATCTTCATCGGCGCGGAGAGCGACTTCTCCGCCGCGGGCGACGTGTCCGTCATCGCCAGCCCCTACGGCAACCAGGAGCAGGTGCTGGGCACGGTGGGCGTCATCGGCCCCACCCGCATGGACTACCGCCGCGTGATTCCGCTGGTGAATTTCACCGCGCAGGTGCTCTCGCGCGTGCTGGACAAGGTGTAGCCGGAAGGTCGTCCGTCGCGGGGCGGGCCGTCAGTCCGCGCGGGTGGCCTGCAGCTCCTGCTCGTTGCCCCCGCGCACCAGGCGCAGGCGGACGGGGGAGCCCGGCGCTCCGCGGGAGCGCAGCTCGGCCTCGGTGCGGTTGCGCACGACGACGCCGTCCACGGCGACGAGCCGGTCTCCCACGGTGATGCCGGCGCGCGCGGCGGGCCCCTCGGGCGTGAGCCACGCGAACGCGACGTGGCCCCGGTTCTCGCTGAACCCCGCGCCCAGCGTGCCCGGGGTGGCGCGGCGAGGGGCGACGGAGATGTCGCCCAGGTCGGTGGACTCGACCTCCGCGACCTTCACCGCGCGCGTCTCCACGCGGCCCTCGGGAGGCGCCAGGCGCACGGTGTGCGCGCCGGGGCGGACGGCGTCCAGGTGGAAGCGGCCGTCGGTGCCGGTGACGGTGTCGGGGCTGGCCGTGACGGTGCGGTCGAGGAACACCGCCACGCCGGACGCGGGGCCGCCGTTGCGGCTCCACACGGCGCGGCCGGAGATGGAGGAGGCGCCCTGCGTGAGGGGGACCTCCACGTCCGCGTTGCCGCCCGGGGTCAGCGTCACCTGGGCCTCGCCGGAGCGGCCGTCGCGGGTGCGGACGGAGAGCTGGAGGCCCTGCCCCGGGGCGTCGTGCAGCTCGAAGGTGCTGCCGGAGAACTGACGGGTGGTGGTGGCCACGCTGGCCCAGGGCAGCTCCTCTCCGTTCGTTTCGTTGAGCGTGAGGGTGAAGCCGTCGGGCGGTGTGCCGCTGCGGGCGACGACGCGGCCGCGCAGGTGGGCGGCGGGCTGGAGGCGCAACCGCACGGGGCCCTGGCCCTCGCTCACGTGGGCGAGCCGCGCCACGCGGCCGGCGTTGTGCGCGACGAGCTCCGCGAGCGGTGGGGCGCCCGGGGGGCGGGTGGGGAGGGCGAACGCGCCGTCCTCGTCCGCGCGCACGCGCACGGTGAGGGGGAAGTCGCCGCCCTGCACGGCCGCCACGGCTGCGAAGGGGCTGGGCGCGCCGGAGGCCTCGAGGACGGTGCCGGAGATTCCGCGCTCCTCGGTGAGGAGGAGGTCCTGCTGGAGGGCGCTGCCTTCCTGGACGGTGACGGCGGGGTCGTCCTCGTGGAAGTACATGAAGCGCGCGCGCGGCAGCACGGCGGTGAGCTGATACACGCCGGCGGGCAGCTCCAGGTGGTAGAGGCCCTCGGCGTCGGTCTCGGTCCACGCCATGTCGGCGCTGCCAGCCGGGGTGCCGCGAGGCACGGCGCGGACGACGGCGGGCTCGGGCACGCGCTCGCCGGAGGCGAGTGTCACGCGGCCCTGGACCATGCCGGACTCGGTGAGGGTCAGGTCGACGCGGGCGCGGGTGCCGGCCTTGAGGGTGTCGGTTCGGCTCGTCCAACCCTGGACGCCGTCGCGTCGCGCGCGCACGAAGGTGGGGCCGGGGGCGAGGTCGGTGAGGCGATAGGCGCCCTGGGCATCCGAGCGGGTGCTGCGCGCGAGGCCCTCGCGCTGCTCGGCGCGGACCTCGGCGTGGGCGACGGGCTGGCCGGAGGTGTTCGTCACGGTGCCCTCGACCTCGGCCGTGGCCGGTTCGAGCTTCACGTCGAGCGAGGCGAAGGCGCCGGAGGGTACGACGACGGCGTCGAGCCGCGCGCGGGCGTAGCCGGGGGCCTGGATGGCGAGGTCGTAGTCGCCGGGGGGAAGCTCCAGGCGGTAGATGCCCTCGCCGCCGGAGGTGGCGCGCCCCAGTTCGCCGTCCGCGCGCGAGGGGCTCGCGACGAGGAGGGCGTCGCGGATGGGCGTGCCGTCGGAGGCGGTGACGCGCCCCGCGAGCCCGCTGGCCGCGCCGAGCGTCACGGTGAGGCCGCGCAGTGTCTGGCCCGGGGCGACGGACAGCGTGCCGGGGAGTCGGCCCACCATGTCGCCGCGTCGGGCGGTGAGGACCCAACTGCCGGCGTGGACCTCGAACGCGAAGCCGCCGCCCTCGCTGGTGGTGGCGCGCACGGGGGCGGGGCCTCCCGAGGCGAGGAGCTCGGCGCCCGCGACGGGCTGTCCCTTCGCGTCGACGACGAAGCCCTCCAGGGTGCCCGCGCCCCACAGGCCCACGACGAGCTCGGCGGTGGTGGGGACCTGGAGGAAGCGCAGGACGCGGGGGCTGAAGCCGGGGGCCTCGGCGGTGAGGGCGTAGCGGCCGGGGGCGAGGTGCGCGAACTGGAAGTGGCCGCGCGTGTCGCTCGTCGTGGTGGCGGACTCCTCCGGGAGCGACGTGGGCTCCGCCCAGGCGATGGCCGCGCCGGGGTAGGGGCGGAGGACGAGCTCCGCCAGGGGGATGGGCTCCTGGGTCCCTTCCGCGACGGTGCGCCCCTGGAGGGAGACGCCAGTGGCGAGGGAGAGCTCCACGGGGGTCTCGGCCTCGCCGACGGGGCGGGTGGCCTCACGGCGGGCGGGGGCGTGACCCGCCAGGTGGGCGGAGAGGAGGTAATCGCCGGGGCTGGCGGGGAGGCGAAGCGTGCCGTTCGCGCCGGTGGTTCCCTCGTTCGCCAGCCGCCATGGGTTGGGTTCGGCGTCATCGCGGGCGACGCGCAGCCAGGCGCGGACGCGTGCGCCTGGGACGGGGCCGGCGGAGGTGACGACACGCACGCCGAAGGCGCCGTCGGCCGGGGTGGCGGTGGACGCGAGGGCGGGCGTGGGTGGGGCGGGGGCGCGGGTCGGAGCCGGGGTGACGGAAGCGGCGGGGGCGGTGACGGTGACGGCCGTGGGGAGCGCGGCCCCGGGCGTGGTCGGCGGGACGCGGAACCAGAGCAGGAGCCCGGCGGAGATGGCGAGGATGGAGGCGAAGAGGAGGGGGATTCGGTAACGCTGGCGCACAACGCGTCCTCCCCGCGAACGGGCGCTCCGCCGCGGAAGGGCTCCAGCGTAAGCCAGCCCGGGTCATTTCGGAATTCGGGGGTGCGTTGGAGTCGTAGCCGCGTTGCGCAATCGCGACGTATCCCGCCGGGTGATTCAACCAGGGTGGAACGAGGCGCGGACGGCGCGGTGCGGGAGCGCGCCGATGGACGTGCTCGCGAAGGGCGTTACCGACGATCCTCGGGGCTGGCAGGTCGCCGGGTCACCTCGACGGAGCGGAACCGGACGCCGAATTCGCTGTCGGGCCAGCAGAGGACCCGGTGTTCGAATCGGCCGTCTTCCGCGATGTCGACCTCGGCATAGAGCAACCCGGCGCCTGGGTGCGTGAGGCCCAGCGCCGAGAAGTCATGGGGCGGGACTCCGATGAGGTCGGCATCCCGATAGCGCAGGGTGATGAACTCGTAGCCGACCTGGAGGTCGCCGATCAGCGCGCGGAGCTCGAAGACACCCTCCGACGGTCCCTGCCACCCCTGGACCTGTCCGTCGTGGAGGTTGACTGCCGACACCAGCACTTCGGCGCCATCGCGCAGTCGAGGTGCAATCTCCGCGAGATGGCGCGAGTAGGCGGCATTCACCTGCGCGTCCTCCTCCTCGGTGAGGTCTCCTCCGTGCCAGGCGCGGGTCAGCCACTTCATGGGCATGCGCCGCAGTGTAACTCCCTGGATGGGCTCTCCGCGAATGCTGGGGCTGTGAATGGTGGAAGGTTCCGGCGTGGCCCCGCTGGATTATTTCACGTGAATGGACCTCTGAGGTCGTAAGTAAATTGATTGACTGTTGAGGTCTTGTTGTTGGCGGTGCTATGGAGGGCTTGCTGCCGCGAGGCGCGGGCAGCCATGGCGGGGGGCCTATGAGACTGATGGGTGTTGCTGCGCTGTGGTGCGCATTGGCGACCGGCTGCGCGACGACGCGGGTCGTGAATCTCGAAGTGGGGCAGGGGCAGAGACGGGCATTCACGCCTGTCGAGTCCGAGCCCGTCGAGGTCGATGAAGATGACTTCAAGGCCGCGGTGACGCGGTTGGTCCTCGACCTCCGGCTCGATGTCACGTCCAAGGACGAGGCGCAGGATGGCCGTTACTCACTACTGGCGTCTTCTGGGCAGCTTGTCGATGGTGTGAAGGGCCAGAGGGTCGCCACGACCTATGAGCGCATCTGCATGCGCCAGGACGACCCGGAAAGTTGTCTTCGGTTGACCTCGGCCGGGCTCACCTTGGAGCTGGGGGCAATGGAGCGTCGGATGCTGGCGCTTTCGTTCGCGCTCGATGCCGTCTGGGACGGAGTTGAAGAGGCAATTCGAGACGTGGCCAATCCAGCGGTGCTTCGGGTGATGGTGACGACGATGATCGGGACGACCCTGCTGATGCTCGTTGCCCCAGAGCCCCTCACGAAGGTCATCGCTGTCGCGTTGACCGCGTCACTGATTGCGTACCTGGGGACGGGACCGGTCTGGAACCTCGGACGGGGATTCCTCCTGCTCATGAGTGAAGCTGGCGCCGCGAAGGACTTCGTCGCCTTGCACGATGCGGGGCATCGCTTCGGCAAGGTGCTTGGGGACAACGGTGCCAGGGTGTTGGTGCTCGTCGCACTGTCGGCGCTGGGCGGTCGGGCGGCGATGGCTTCCCAAGGGCCGAGGCTCCCCGGATTCGCGCAGGCCGCGACACGGGCCGAGTTGGAAGGGGGCTTTCAGCTCGCGGCCGCGTGGGCAGGAGAGGTGCAGGCCATCTCGGTGTCGTCGGCGAGTGTGCTGAATATCGCGCTCGCGCCAACGGCCGTGGCGGCTGTCGCGATGGGGCCAGGAACGGGGCCCGGCGGCATACAGGGGGACCCCGATGGCAACGTCCATCACATCTGTACGGACAAGAACACCGTCTCGGATTCGAATGGAGGGCCCTGGACGCCTGAGTTCGAGCGGATATTCGGCAAGGCCGACATGAAGCTGAGCGACCCGGAGAATCTCGTACGAATCCGAGGGCACCAGGGGCCACATCCGCGCGAGTATCACGAGAAGGTCTTCAAGCTCATCGACTCCGCGACCAAGGGATGCCGATCTCCAGCCCAGTGTCGAGTGGCGTTGACTCAGGCGCTTGCGAAGATTGCCCGAGAGCTCGTAAGGGAAGGGACGAAGTTGCGGAATCTCATCTCATCAGGTGCCGGAGAGTAGGCCTTGGAACGACGGTTCTTCGATTTGATGGTCGATGTGTACGTGAAGGACCGCTGGTACCTCTCGGACCCTGTCGACGACCAAGGCAAGGAGATCGACGACATCTGGTTGTTCAGGCATGGGAACCCCATTGAGGTGCGGGGGCGGTTGCATCTCCCGCTCTACCGACCTGGAGCTCCCTTGGACATCGAGTTCGCGGGTGCTGGAGGTACGCCCGTGCTCAGCGCCCGCGCTGCGTCTGTCTTCCGAGAAATGGCGCCTGATGACGTGCAGCTCTTCGAGGCCTCCGTGGAGGGGGACCCTCGACCCTATTTCCTACTCAATGTCGCTCGGACGATTCGCTGTATCGACGATGCCACGAGTGAGGAGGTGGAGTACCGCACGGCGGAGGAGTTCACCGAGCGGATTGGGGAGTATTGGTCCGTGTCGGGGCTGAGAATCGACAAGTCCAAGGTCGGAGCTGCTCGCGTGTTCCGAACGTGGGGGTGGGGACCGGCGCTCATCGTTTCGGAGGACATCAAGGATGCCCTCGAAGCCAACGGAATCTTTGGCGGAAAGTTCTCGGAAGTCTGAGTCTCCGCCGGTCGCTCGATGAGGTCGTGCTCAGCGCCCGTCCCAGAACTTCTTGTCCCCGTACTCCCACTCATAGGGGACGCCCGTCTCTCCAAGCACGAAGCGCACCAGCCACGGGAACGCCGCCTCGGCGCGGACGTCGTTGGAGAGGATGAGGACGCAGCGCTGGCCACGAGGCAGGCACACGAGGGTGTTCCCGGTGCTGTCGTTGTGTCCACCCTTGTAGAACCCGCGCCCCTGCGGGCCCTCGAACACGACGACGCCCAGGCCCGCCGCGAGGTCGGCGCGCCGCTGCTCCGGAGGCAGCTCGTCCTGGAGCGTGGGGAACTGGCTCCGGGTGGTGATGGGCAACTGCGGCGACGTCATCTGCGCGAAGGCCCCCGCGGAGAGCCCCTCGCCCCGCACCAGCGCGGCGGCGAAGCGCGCGAGGTCGTTGAGCGTGGTGTCCATCGAACCCGCCGCGCGCACGGTGCTGCGCTCGTCATGGGGCTCGACGCCTCCATCGACCATCCATCCGTCGGCCAGGTTGTTCGCGAAGTCCGGTCGCCACTGCATGCTCGTGTTGCGCATCCCGAAGCGGTCGAACACCCGCTTCTGCATCTCGGCCCCCACGTCCAGCCCGAGCCCGCGCTCGAGCACGAACTGCATCAGGATGAGGCCGTCACCCGAGTACGCGTAACGGGTGCCGGGCGCGAAGTGGATGCGCAGCTTCTCGTCGGGCTCGAGGAACCCGAAGTTGGCGAAGCCGGGGCTGTGGGTGAGCAGCACGCGCGGAGTGATGGCCTTCCATCGCTCGTCGCCGGAGAGGTGCGACCAGGTCGAGTAGCGCTGCTCGTCCGGATACTCGGGCAGCGGCTTCTCCAGATACCGGGCGATGGACGTCCCGAGGTCCAGGCGCTTCTCGTCCGCCAACTGCATCACCACGTAGGCGAAGACCGTCTTGGTGAGGGACGCGCCGTACATCACCGTGTCCGGCTGGAGCGGCTCGCCCCGCGCGTTCCGTGCGCCATACGCTCGGGTCGTCACCACGTCGCCGTGGTCGATGACGGCGATCGCCAGGCCCTTGGCCCCCGTCGCGGCCATGGCGCGCGCCACCTCGGCGTCGAGGGCGGTGATGTCCGGCACGGACGACTGCTCGCGAAGCGCGGGGGTCGTGGCACAGCCGCTGGTGAGCAGCGCGCCCAGCATCCAGATACGCAGCGATTTCATGGTGTCGGCTCTCGATGAAGTGTCGCGCAGGGTACCTCGCGCCGCGAAGCTCCAGCAACCGCGTTGCATCTCCGGATGTTTCAGCGAAGCACACTTTCTCGTGAAGTCGCGGCCGGGTTCACCGCAGGGGCGGGTAGTCCGTGAAGCCCTTCTCCTCGCCGGCGAAGTAGGTGGAGGCATCCGCGGGAGCGAGGGGGGCGTCGCGTCGGAATCGCTCGGGCTTCGCCGCCCGCTTCACCGAGCTCGTCGGAACACCTCCCTTGGAATACCTGGCGCGGTGGCGGATGACGAAGGCCGCCCAGCTCCTTCGGGAGAGTGACCTCCCATTGAGCGAGCTCACGACGACCATCGGCTACCAGAGCGAGGCCTCGTTCAATCGGGCCTTCAAGCGCTGGGGAGGGCGCTCCCCGGGGACGTATCGGCGCGAACACCAGCGCCGCGGCCCTACCGCCGAGTCCCTCGGCGCCGCGACGTCGCGTTGACCGCGCAGGCGTTTCAGAACCGTCCGGCGAGCCCACCGATGATGTCCCGTCCCGTGTGGGTCACGACGGGCATGACCTGGAGCGCCGCGGCTTCGTGGCGCTTGCGTCGTCGCTCGACGCGCAGGTGATGGGAGACCTCGTAGCTGACGATGCCACCCACCAGGGCGAGGGACGCGGTGAAGATGTGCGAGGACGTCGCGGCGAACGCTCCGTTGCCCCAGTTCTTGCTGATGCCGTAGCCCAGGAGCGCTCCCGCCGCGACACCTCCCATGGTCCAGCCGAACTGCCCTTCTCCTTCCAGGATGCTGCCGGCGCCGAAGATGCCCACGCCCATGCCGACCGGCATGCCCAGCAGGGCGAGGTAGAGGCCGCCCAGTCCGCCGAAAATCTGGGTGATGGACTCGCAGCCGTCCGGGGCGCAGCTCTCGAAACTGAACTTGGCGACGAGCAGGCCCGGCATCGCGCCCACGACCAACCCCAGGGAACCACCCACCAGCTCGAGCGGGAGGCGGGGCTCGGTGCCGTACTTGGGCTCCTTGAAAGGGATTGTCGGTCGGAACCGCTCGCGTGGGACCAGGGGCTCCTGCGCGGGGATGAGCGGCGGCGGCGGTGGTGCCTCCAACTCCTCGGCCGTCTCGGGCTCCTCGGTCTCCGGCTCGGCACCAGGCTCCTGGGCCATGGCCAGCCACGGGACGAGCAGGAGCAGCGGAAACCAGCGCGTGACAGTCATGTGCGGATGCTACGTCTGACGCACTCTGCGTGCGTCACGAATGGGTTCCAGCGGGCGCTGATGTCCTGGGGTGGGCGGTGACCCTTCGGGGCGTCGCCCTGCGCCGGATGCCAGTCGTCCGGCGTCCTGCCTCCCCCTCCCTCGCGGACGGCTCATCCGAAGCACCTCCTCCGCCCAACTTCGCAGCGAGCAGCGTCGATACCTCGGTGCCCCGGGAGCACGTACATGACGAGCAACGGCAAGTCCAAGAGCAGTGGGAACGGCCACAATGGCAAGCAGCCTGGCAGGAAGCCGAACATCCTCGTCATCTGGGGTGACGACATCGGTCTGTGGAACGTCAGCGCGTACAACCAGGGGATGATGGGCTACCGCACGCCCAACATCGACCGCATCGCCCGCGAGGGCGCGATGATGACCGACTGCTACGGTCAGCAGAGCTGCACCGCGGGGCGCGCGGCCTTCATCACGGGCATGAACCCCCTGCGCACCGGGCTGACCACCATCGGCATGCCGGGCGCGGACTACGGCCTCCAGGCCTCGGACCCGACCATCGCGGAGATGCTCAAGCCAGCGGGCTATCTCTGCGGACAGTTCGGCAAGAACCACCTGGGCGACTCGAACCGCTACCTGCCCACGGTGCACGGCTTCGACGAGTTCCACGGCAATCTCTATCACCTCAACGCGGAGAACGAGCCGGAGTGCCCCGACTACCCGAAGGACCCCGCGTTCAAGGCCCGCTTCGGCCCGCGTGGCGTGCTGCACACCTGGGCCACGGACCGCGACGACCCGACCGAGGAGCCTCGCTGGGGGCGCGTGGGCCGGCAGAAGATCGAAGACACCGGGCCGCTCACCACGAAGCGCATGGAGACGGTGGACGAGGAGTTCCTCGCGTCCTCGCTGTCCTTCATGGAGCGGGCGGTGAAGGAGGACAAGCCCTTCTTCATCTGGCACAACACCACGCGCACCCACGTGTGGACCCACCTCCAGCCGAAGTACCGCAACAAGACGGGCAAGGGGCTGTACGCGGACGCCATGGCGGAGCTGGATGACCACGTCGGCGTGCTGCTGAAGAAGCTGGACGACCTGGGCATCGCGGACAACACCCTCGTCGTGTTCTCCACCGACAACGGCGTGGAGAAGATGGGCTGGCCGGATGGCGGCAACGCGCCCTTCCGTGGCGAGAAGGGCTCGACCTGGGAGGGCGGTGTCCGGGTCCCCTGCGTCGCGCGGTGGCCAGGGGTCATCCCGCCGGGCACCGTCATCAACGACCTCTTCGCGCACGAGGACTGGATGCCAACCTTCGTCGCCGCCGCGGGGGGCCCCACGGACCTGGTGGAGAAGTGCAAGAAGGGCTACGCCGTGGGCGACAAGAAGTTCCGCGTCCACCTGGATGGCTATGACCAGCGGGAGCTGCTGTCCGGCAAGGGGCCGGGCGCGCGGCACGAGTTCATCTACGTGCTCGACAGCGGCAGCATCGCGGCGGTCCGCTACGACGACTGGAAGGTCATCTTCGCGTACCAGGATGGTCACGGGCCGGACATGTGGTTCAGCGGCAAGCGCTTCAACCCGACGTGGCCGTACCTCATCAACCTGCGGTCGGACCCGTTCGAGGAGGGGCTCTACTCCGGGCTCTACACCCAATGGTACGGCGAGCGGATGTTCCTCTTCGTCCCGGCGCAGGGGCTGGTGAAGCGCTTCGCGGAGAGCCTCCTCGACTACGTGCCGAGCCAGGCGCCCGGGAGCCTCAGCATCGGCCCCATCAAGGAGCAGGTGAAGGCGAAGATGCGCGAGAGCCAGAACCAGGGGAAGAACGAGGTCGGTGACCAGGTGATGGCGCTCGCGGAGGAAGTGGAGAAGGCGCTCCACCGCCTCCAGCAGAGTCACGCCTGAGGCACGAGGTCCGAGGGCGTGAGTCCCGCGCGCTCGGACCGTCGCCCCGCGTCCGTGAGGCTTCCGGAGCGCGGGGGCCCGGTGCTGGCGCGAGGGGCGCCGAGGCCGCCAGGCTCCAGGTCGCCTGGCCCCTCGGGGCCGCGAGTGTGGGGGGCTTCGCGGTGCTCGTTCACCGCGAGGCACCCGGGCATGGCCTGGGGGCGATACCTGCGCACACGACCGCATCCCAGCTTGGATGCGCATGTCGCTCATGTCCTTGGGATTGCTTGCGCTGTTGGGTACCTCGTCTGCTCATGCCTCGTCCGCCCAGGAGCCTTGCTCCGCGGAGTCATTGGAGTGCCCCAACGACGCCCACCGTGAACTCAAAGACCACGTCTTCCTGTTCCCCATCCTGCAGTCCTCCGCCTTCGTCACCAGCCACGTGGGGGTGAGGGAGGGACTCGCGCGCTACGACGTGCCGGACCTGCCCGTGGGAGACCTCGGGACGGTGGATGTCTTGCTCACGGGGTTTCAGCAGACGCTCGACCTGGGGGTGGGCATCACTCCCTGGCTCGGCGTCGAGGGCTTCGCGCGCGCCACGTTCGTCGCCGGCGCGAACGTGCGCTCGCTGGTATCGAATGGGGCCTCCGCCTCGCTGTTGGGCGAGGTGGGCCCCGTCGTTCGTGTCTGGCGCAACGACCACAGCGGCACCCAGCTCACGGTCCGCGCGAACTTCGGTTACCAGAAGGGCAACGAGGTCACGGTGCTTCCGCTCGTGCGGAACATCCTGGACACGCCTGGATTGACGCTCGACGACGTGGTGAATGGAAACACCGGGAAGCTCCTGCGCATCCGCAGCAAGGAGGTCGTGCTGAACGGGGGCCTCTATCTGGCCCAGTCCTTCGGGAGCGTCTTCTCGCTGCAGGCCTCTGCCCGGGTGGGCTACGCATGGCAGCAGCGCGAGCCATTCGACCCGGTGTCCGAGCTGTTCATCACCCAGAAGACCCACGCGCTCCGCGTCAACCTCGCGGTCGCGCTCGCCGTGGACTTCGCCTCCCTCGATGTCCCCGTGGCGCTCATGGGGGAGTATCTGTTCGGCACGGGGAGACAGACCGAGACGGACCTGCCCCACCGGACCCTGCACTCGAGCACCATCGCGCTCGGCGTCTACTACACGGGGCGTCCGAACCTGCAGGTGGGACTCGGCGCCGTGACGACCCTGGACGCCGAGCCCCGGCGCGGGTTGGGCCCCGAGGGACGGGATGCCCAATCCGGCAAGCCCACGCTCAGCTATGGCCAGCTCATCCTCCGCTACATCTGGTAGCCGGACGGGCGGGGGCCTGCGTTACCTCCGCTCGCGCTCGTCGAGCTCCTCACGGAGCTCCTGGATGATGCGTCTGCGGTGGAACACCTTGCGCTCCAGGTGGCCCATCGCCCAACTGGAGAGGGCGACGGCGGGGGCCACCACGGCGGCGAGTCGAGGATTGCCGAGCGCGGCCTCGCAGCCCACCGCCGCGGCGATCCAGATGGAGGCGGCCGTCGTGATTCCGAAGATGGCGCTGCCGCGCTTGAGGACGCTCGCGGCGCCCACGAAGCCGATGCCGGAGGCCACGCCCTGGATGATGCGCAGCGTCTCCGAGGGCGGCCCCACCAGGTTCGCGCCGGAGGTGCAGAAGAGGGCGGCGCCCAGCGTCACCAGGTAGTGGGCGCGGACGCCGCCGGGGCGCTTGCGGTAGGGCAGGCCCAGGACGATGCCCGCACCGCCCGCCACGAGCAGTCGGACGAACAGCTCTTCACTTCCGAACGTCGAGGCCATTCCCGACTCCTCGCCGGCACACGCACGCGCCCAAGCTGGGCCTCATGGGGAGGGCTCGCAACCCGCCGTTCAGAAGCCGATGGCCGGGAGTGCGGGCCAGGCCCCGCCGTCGAGCGCGCGCTCCAGCGCGTCCGCGTACCGGCGGAGGAGGGGCTGCCACGGCGCTGTCGGCTCCGTGGTGTCGAGCAGGGTGTGCAGCCGCGCTCGCGCCGCGCGTCGGTCCTCCACTTGTCGTGCCCGCTGCGCCACACAGGCGGCGAGCCGCAGGAGGTGCAGGACGACGGCGGGCTCGCCCTTGCCATAGCGGAGGATCTGGTCCGTGGCGAGCTCCAGGCAGTCGCGCAACGTCGGGCCGCGAAGGAAGACGCGGGGTGTGCCGGAGGCATCCGTGAGCACGCGGGACCCGAGGGGGAGCTGGCCCAGCTCGCACAGCAGGAGCGTCAACTGGTCCACTGCTTCCACGGCGGTGTAGGGGTCGTTGATGCCGGGGGACAGCGCCTTGATGGCCACGTCCACCAACTGGCGGATCCCCAGGGTGATGTCCTGGTCCTCGTCCCGCCAGCGGTCCACGCGGATGGCGTGGAGGACGTGCCGCTCGGTGGACTCGGGCGATGCGTCGGAGGCCGGAGGCTCGTACTCGAGCCAGCCCACGTCCTCGCCTCGGACCACGGGCTCGCCGATGGCGCGCTCCAGGTGGATGACGAGTCGCCGCTCCGTGGCGAGGGTCAGGAGCGCGCGCGTGTCGACGGCGACGACGAAGCCGCTCCTCCGGATTCGCAACGGTGAGGGGGTGGAGGCGGAGCGAGGGGGCGATGACTCCAGGGTCTCCGCGGGGACACTCGTGAGCCTTCGCGCGACGTCGAGGGTCGCATGGCGTACCCGTTGGACGAGGTTCTCCACGCGCATGCGCTGGAGGGTATGGAGCACCTGGAAGATGAGCGCGGCCTCGCAGGCGACGAGCAGCAGCATGGCCAGCGCGAGCGCGGGACGAGGCTCGCGCACGTTCTCCGGGGAGAGGCCGAACGCATGCGCCGCGACGAGGCAGAAGACGCTCGTGGCGACGAAGACCGGGAGGACCACGCGGCTGCCCGCGCTGTGCAGGTACATGCGCAAGAGGCGCGGCGAGTACTGGGCCGCGGCGTTCTGCGCCACGAGCATGGACAGGGACAGGACGATGCTCAGCGAGCTGAGGGCGATGCCCAGCGTCGTCGAGAGCATCTGCCGCGCCTCGCTCGTCGTCGTCTGCCAGGCCACCCCACTGAGGACCCCGGCGATGGGGCGGGGTGGCTTCACGAGGAGGAGCGCCAGCGCGGTGCCCACCACGGCGCCCAGGACGGCGGGGAGCCACAAGCGATGATGCACCCACCAGTGGACGGGCGCGCTTTCGCGAGACCGGCGGCGCTGGGGGCCGAGGAGCCGTGCCCTGGGCCGGGGAAGCGCCTGCGCACCCGCCATGTCCGTTCACCTCCGCTGGTGTGGCCTCGTCACGCGGACCGTCGCCTCGGAGCGTGAGCGCGGGCAGTCAGTCGAGGAGGACGAGGGTCCACTCTCGTGGAGGCTGGGAACGGCTGGCGTGTGGGGCAATGCGGAGCGAGCCGAGGGGCGGGCGGCTGCACCGTCAGCGCGGGGGCTCTTCATCCCGCGCCGCGAGCGCGCAGCCGGGCCAGGATGCGCGCCCTGCGCGATGTCCCGCGGTGGACCGAGGAGCCGTGCCCTGGGCCGGGGGCGACGCCTGCCCGCTTGTCCGCCGTTCTCCATGGCCTGTCTCCGGGGCGAGTGGCGACACCTGACCCTGCCGGACACGCTCTCACGGTCCTCTCATGTGTGGCCGCTATCTACCGCGGTAGCAGCACGGCGGTGGGCGATCCACCGCGCGAACAAGGAGCACGCACCCATGAAGACCTGGAAGCTTGCGGCGGTGGGGACCCTCGCGATGGTGGGGCTCGTCGGGCCCGTTTGGGCCAAGGACGTGGCACTCCAGCCCTCCGAGGTGCCCGCGGCGGTGAAGACCGCCGTCGCCACGAAATACCCGGGAGCGAAGGCCCAGCGCTTCTCGAAGGAGAAGGAGAAGGGCCAGAGTGTGTACGAGGTGGTCCTCGACTCCGGCTCGCGTCAGGTGGAGGTCAGCCTGGCGGAGGATGGGTCCATCCTCTCCGAGGAGCAGACGCTGACGCTCCAGGAGCTGCCGGCGGAAGTGAGCCAGTCGCTCGCGAAGTCCCCCTACGCCTCCGCTCGCGTCCAGCGCATCGAGAAGGAGACGAAGGGAGACACCGTCCGCTACGAGCTCGTCATCGAGCAGCAGGGCAAGAAGCAGGAGCTCGTGTTCGACGGCCAGGGCAAGCTCCTCGAGCACGGCCACGGCGGTGGAGAGGACAAGGGCGAGAAGCACGGCGAGGAGGCCGATGACTAGGTCACCGGCACTGGGTGCCTGACCGGCCGGCATGGGCGCTGTTCGAGGTAGAGTGAGGGCCCGGCCTTCCTCGGAGGTGCCGCGCGAACTCGTCCGTTGGAAGGAGTCACGTCTGAAGATCTCGAACATTCCCTTCTGCACGACGAACTGGAGCGAGCTCGAGCCCACGGAGCACCCGGGTGCTGTGGGGAAGGCGCTCTGGCGGACGCTCCAGGCGGGAGACATCCGGGTCCGGCTCGTCGAATACACAGCCGGGTACCTGGCGGACCACTGGTGCAGCCGCGGGCATGTCTTGCTCGTGCTCGAGGGAACGCTGCTCACGGAGCTGAAGGACGGACGGCGCTTCGAGCTCGGGCCGATGATGAGCTACCAGGTCTCCGATGACGACGGGGCCCACCGCTCGTCGACGGAGACCGGGGCCAGGCTCTTCATCGTGGATTGAGGAGCGCCTGCCCCAGCGCTGGGCGGACCCGTCCCCGGGTTCAGGCGGTGCTTGCCGCCGCCTGAACCCTTCGAGACTCCTGTGCCTTCGTTGGCCGCAGGGTGGGCAGGGAGTCAGGCGCGGCGATAGACCCAGGCCGAAGGTTTGCCTGGAGGGAGGGTGATTTCCCCGATGCGCATCCTGGTCGTCGAAGACTTTCCGCCGCTCTCCCGGGCCATCGTCCAGGGGCTCCAGGAGGCGGGCTATGCCGTGGATTCGGCCGGGGATGGAGAAGAGGGCCTGGCGAGCGCGCAGGCCTGTCCCTACGACGTCATCCTCCTGGACATCATGCTCCCCAAGCTGGACGGGCTCTCGCTCTTGCATCAGTTGCGCAAGCAGCACCATCCCGCGGCCGTGCTGCTGCTGACGGCGAAGGACACCGTGGCGGACCGGGTGATGGGGCTCGACGCGGGCGCGGATGACTACCTGGTCAAGCCGTTCGCGTTCGAGGAGGTGCTGGCGAGGGTGCGGGCCATGGCGCGGCGGCGCTATGGCCAGCGGGAGGCGCAGGTCGTCATCGACGACTTGGAGGTCGACCTCGTCGCCCGGACGGTGACGCGCGCCGGGCGGCCCATCGCCCTCTCCGCGCGTGAGTACGCCGTGCTCGAATACCTCTGCGCGCGCCGAGGACACGTGGTGACCCGGATGGAGATCTGGGACCACGTCTACGACTTCGCGACCGAGCCCTCCAGCAACGTCGTGGACGTCTACATCGGTTATCTGCGCCGGAAGATCGACGCGGACCATCCGCACAAGCTCATCCGGACGCGCCGAGGGCAGGGGTATGTCCTGGGGGAGCCGGAATGAGGCGGGTGCCCTCGCTGCGGCGCAGGCTCGCGATGACGCACGCCGTGGTGCTGGGGGCTGCGCTGTGTGGCTTCTCGCTCCTGCTGCACGCCGTCTTTACACGGGCGTTGACCCATCAGTTCGACAACACCCTCGCGGCGGAGGCGCGTGCCATCGCGAGCCTCGTCGAGCAGAAGGACGACGGGAAGTGGGAGGTCGAGTCCTCCTCACTGATGCTGCTCGCGCAGGGCGATACACCCTCCCTCTTCGAGGTGCGAAGCCAGGAGGGACGCCTCATCGCCCGCTCTCCGGGGCTGCGCGAAGGGCAGCTTCCGAGGACGCCCTGGCCCACGGAGCCCGTCCACCTCGCGCTCGAACTCCCCGATGGGAAGCGCGGTCGCATGTTCGCGGCGCGGGTTCCCGCGGGGGCCGAGGAGGGAGAATCCGTCGACGTGATGGTCTCCGTGGCGAGGGAGACGGGGACCCTCGACGCGGTCGCCTCGCTGCTCACGGGGGCGCTCGCGGTGGCAGGTGCGACGACGCTCGTCCTCGCCATCCTGGCGGGTGTCGTCGCGACGCGCCGGGGCCTGCGACCGCTCGAGTCGCTCGCGTCCCGGGTGGAGGCCATCGACGGCTCGCGGCTCGACACGCGGCTCCCGGAGGAGGGTGTCCCTGACGAGCTTCGCCCGGTGGTGTCTCGCTTGAATGGGTTGCTCGCGCGACTGGATGTCGCCTTCGAACGGGAGCGACAGTTCAGCGCGGACGTGAGCCATGAGCTGCGCACGCCGCTCGCGGGCCTGAGGGCCATCCTGGAGGTCTCGGGGATGCGCGAGCGTTCTCCCCGGGAGCACGCCGCCGCGCTGGCTGAGGCGCTCGGTGTCGTGGGGTTGATGCAGGGGTTGGTGGAGCGGCTGCTGCTCCTGGCGCGGCTGGACTCGCGGCAGATGTCCGCGGAGCGGGAGGCCATCGCCTTGAGGCGCCTGGTGGATGCCAGCTTCACTCCGTTGGCTGGCCGTGCGCAGACGCGTGGGCTGCGGTTCGAGAACCTCGTCGCGGACTCCGTCGTGGTGCATACGGACCGGGAGAAGCTCCGGCTCATCCTGGGCAACCTGCTCGGCAACGCGACGGACTACACCGAGCCAGGGGGCCTCATCCGCGTGTCGAGTGCTCCCGAGCGGGGCGTGCTCCTCGAGGTCGAGGACAGTGGGCCGCCGATTCCAGAACCGGCCCTGGAGCGCATCTTCGAGCGGTTCTACCGCGCCGATGCTTCACGCACGGGGACGGAGGAGCACAGTGGCATCGGCCTCTCGCTGGTGCGCTCGCTGTGCAACGTGCTGGGCGCCAAGGTGCGGGCCGAGAATCGACCCGGTGGATGGGTGGCCTTCGTCGTCCACCTCGATGGGGCCAGCGACGCTCTCGACGTGGATTAGGGTGTGTCCCACTGGTGAGCGGGTCGACATCACGGTTTCCCTCGAGCCCGTGCTCATCGATTCGCGGTGAAGTTCAGACCTCTTCGAACTTGCCTCCGAAGATGCCGTTGGCCTCCAGGGCATCCTTGATGTCCTCGTCGACGATGAGTGGCGAATGCCAGCCCCACGTGCGGAACACGCGTGCATCACCGACCTTGGACTTGTCGATGCGGAGTCCACTGACCGACCGGTACTCACCGATCCGCTCTTCGTACTCGTCCGCCGTGCGGAGCTGGACCTCTTCGCACGCGGCGTCGTCGATGCAGCGAATCGTTCGAGCCACGTTGAGCAGGAAGAACGGTCTTGCGTCGCCCTCTACATCGACGGGAAAGAGCTGGACATCGTGAGGTGCCAGCTCGCGGAAGATTGAGGCGACACGTTCGCTGACGATGGGCGTTCGTCCCGCCCCCGCGGTGGTGAAATCCAACGGGTTTCCGGGACGAGAGATCGGAATGCGCAGCCGCTCGTTCAAGTCGACCGGAGTGCCGGCTGTGAACTGCCAGATGTCCTCAATCTCCTCTCCCGCACGGGTCTGTGGGTCTGCGAAGTACCACCTACCCGGGACATAGACGTCGATTGTCAAATTGAAGAAGCGTCGTTCCACTGGGTTATTCCTCAGCGCCATTCATGAGGAGCTTTCTCAACTTGGAGCCTTGCTTTGTCAGTTCTCTGGCGATCTTCGCTAGCTCATTGACGAGCGCGGCTCGGCATCTTTCGACGCCCCGGCATCCACGGGTTGCACCATCGATACGAGTAAGCACTTCCTCGTGATACTTCTGAGGATGAGGGCCTTGATGCCCTCTGAGTCGTATGAGATTTGCGTTGTCACTGAGACTCATCCTAGCCCGGTTGAAAATGTCCTGAAAGAGCGGCGTCCACGGCCCTCCGTTCGCGTCAGAAACCATATTCTTATCGGTGCAGATGTGGTGCACGTTGCCGTCGGGGTCGCCCTGAATACCTCCGCCGGCTCCCGTTACGGCTCCAACTCCTTCACCTGGTCAAGTCCCGAATCGTGTGTAATTGGTCCGGAGGGGTACGGGGAAGGAATGCTCCTTGGTGGGGTCAAGCAGCGGCAGTGTCTGGGGTTGAGTTGAGCAGGGACATGTCGAGGTAGCGGCGGTCATCCCAGACGCCAGTGACTTCGAGGGCGACGGCGGTGATGAGGCGCAGGGCGCTGGCCCTGTCCGGGAAGGCGCCCACGGAGCGGATGCGGCGCTTCACCTCGCCGTGCAGACGCTCCAGGCCGTTGGTGCTGCGCAGGCGCTTCCAGTGGGCCTTGGGGAAGGAGAAGAAGCAGGTGGCGGCGGCGAAGCCTTCGCTCAGGCACTCCATGGCCTCGGGGAGCTGACGCCCCAGTCCGTCTTGGAGGGCCTCCAGCCGCTTCCTGGCGTCTTGGAGAGAGGCTGCCTCGAAAATGGCCGAGGTCTGCTTGCCGAGCCGACTGCGCAGCCGCCAGGGGGCTTTGGCGAGGACGTTTCGAGTCAGATGCACCGTGCAGCGCTGGAGTCGGGCCTCCGGCAGCGCCTGCCGGGCCGCGGAGGCCAGGCCCGCATGCCCGTCGGCGATGACGAGCCGCACGCCCGTCAGTCCTCGCTCGAGCAGTTGGCGCAGCAGCTCCAGCCAGGAGTCTTGCGACTCGCTGCCACCCAGCGTCACGGCCAAGAGGTGCCGGTGCCCATCCTCTCCCACGCCGTAGGCCACCAGGGCCGAGACGTTCTGCACCGTGCGCGCCCACCTGGCGTCCAGGAAGGTGGCAT
>NZ_JAKCFB010000070.1 GCF_024198235.1 Myxococcus dinghuensis
CGCTGCGCCTCCTGACGGAACTGCTCCAGCTCCTTCTCCAGCTCCACGGACCACCTCCTGCGTGTGGCCGCTGGAGGTCTCACGAGATGCTGGGGCCCGTCACGACGGGGCACGGCGAGGTCTTACGTCCTCGGGAAGTCGCTGGCCGGCTGGGGCGCGGTCAGAACGTCGAAGAGGCACACCCCGAGGGCGTAGACGTCATCGGTGACTTTGAACTCATAGCGGGCGTCGCGGTCGTCCTCGTTGTCGCGGAAGAAGCGCGTCGCTTCGGGCGAGCGATAGCGACGCGTGCCGGGTGGCAGCGGTGCGTCCGTGAGGTCTTCCGCGTGCGAGTAGTCACCCGCGCTGAAATCGATGATGAACGGCTCGTTGTCCGAGGCACGCACCATGATGTTGTTCAGCTTCAAGTCGCGATGGAAGACACCGCGACCGTGCATGTGGTCCACGGCACCGGCCAGCTTCACGAAGAGGCGCGCGACTTCCTGCGCGGTCGGGTGAACGCGCTCCACCCATTGGGCCAACGTGAAGCCTGCGACGAAGTCGAGGATGACGTAGCGCCAACCCGTTTCGAAATCGGGCCATCGGCCATGAGAACGAAGCGCAATGATGTTGGGGTGCTCAAGATGAACCAAACACCCCAGCTCGCGCTTGAGTCTCGCGTCTGACTTCTCGACATCCCCACTCGTCGCGCGATGCAGCGCAACCTTCATCGCGTAGTGCTTGCCGTTCATCTCCACTTTGTAGACGGCACCATAGGCACCAGCGCCCACCAGCTTCACGATGCGCCAACCGTGAATCGCATGGCCGGGGGGGAACTGTGCAGGAGGGTGGAGCAGTGTCAGCATGGCGCGCCCACTAGAATGCCACTCCATGAACGGATGCCTGCACGGCTCCATTGCGGTCGCGCAGTTCCATGACACACGACTCCCCAGGCGGCCACGGGGGCACCTCCGTTTCAATCACCACCCGACCCGATTTGTTGGGCTCGATTCGTGGTAGGGCCATTCGAATACTGAGAGCGTCCAAACTAGTCCCCCCCTGCGAGTTCACGACCCGGGCCGAGGTCGGAGTCCAATCATTTGCCCCGAGGTTCCGAACCTCGACAGTTATCGCGGCCCACGTTGAAGCACGAAAGGTAGTGCCATTCTCGACCTTGAGCTGTTCGCCTCGGGACTCACTCTTTGTAGGCGTAGGCTGGATATGCCTCACCTTCAGTCCCCGGCCGTTCAGCATGCCCGAAAGAATCAGCCCCGTAGGCCCTTCTGTGGCACGAAGCGCGCGGACTGCTTGAAGCTCTTCGGCCTGAGCCTTGAGCTGAGCGCGTGCCTCCACCAGCTCAGCCCGAAGCAGTTCGACGGAGTCTTGTTGTCGGAAGACCTCCACACGGGCATCAACCTCTCCTGGATGGGAGACCAGGACGAAGATGCCTTGTCCCTGAGCTGCGCCCGCGGCGAACCGGACGCGAAGTCCGAGACGTTCGCCCGGCCCCAGGTCGGCGGCAGGTTCCAACGCAAGGACTCGCTCTCCGACATCCACCAGCCGGAAGCGCTCACGCCCTTCCACTTCCACCGAGCCCCTGTCCAGCGGAGCCTCGAAAACGATGTTGGTCAGAAAGCCCGCCGCGACGCGCAGCTCCGGGACAGGGGCGGCACCGTTGGACAGCACGACGCGCCGGTCCTGTCGCTCGCGCGCGGTGGGGGCGGGTTGCGCCGACGCGGCGACACTCAATAGGAAGAAAAGAAGGGCAACAGGTCGAAGCAATGCGAACTCTCCGAGGCCTGCGACCCTAGCAAACAAGGAATCCGACACCGCCTCCAAAAGCGAAGGAGCCATCCAAGACTGGAATGCCATTGGGCCCATGGAACCTCGGACAAAGACGGCGCGAGGTCCCTCTACACCCACAATCCGACCGTATCCGTCCGGTCAGCGACGTGGCGTGAGCAGTTGAAGGCGGACGAGGTCCGAGCCTGGTAGACGCCGCGACCGGAGGGGAGTTCAGTGCTGAGGCTGGAGGCGTGACTCGGGCGGACCGGTGGTCTGCCGACGCCTCCACTCGTGAGGCAGCAGCTCCGCGATGCGCGAGTTGGGATGTGTCTGCACGCGGAGCAGGACGTCGGCCAGGTACTCCTCGGGGTTGACGCCGTTGGCCTCGCAGGTGGCGACCAGCGCGTAGAGACCCGCGAGATTCTCGCCTGCGGACTCGTGCCCGACGAAGAGGAAGTTCTTGCGGCCCAGCGCGGCCTTTCGCAACGCCGCCTCCGAGCGGTTGTTGTCCAGGGGCAGCCGCGGGTCCTCTGCGAAGCGGGTCAGCGCCGCCCATTGCTTCGTCGCGTAGGAGAGCGCCTGCCCCAGCGGACTCTTCGGCGGATGGCGCGGCGTCTGGACTGCGAGCCACGTGCTGATGCGCGCGAGAATGGGCGCGCTGGACTCCTGACGCAGCACTCGGTGCTCGGCGGTACCCACGACGCCCGCGTCGCGCGCCTGGGCCTCCACCCGGTAGAGTTCCAGGATGAGGTCCATGGTCTCGCGGGCCTCGGGCGCGGTAGGCAGCGCCTCGAAGAAGCGGCGACGCACATGGGCCCAGCACCCGACGCGCGTGCGTCCCTCCGGCAACGTCACCACGTTGTAGCCGGTGTACCCGTCCACCACGAGCGCCCCCGTGGTGCCGCCCAGCACGTCCTTGGGCGTCTTGCCCGCGCGGCCCAGGCTGAAGCGGTAGCCGATGAGCCATGCGCCCTCGGGCGTCTGGGTGAGAAACGTCCCCCGGTGCGTCTTCTTCACGTCCAGCACCCGCAGCGGCGTCTCGTCCGCCAGCACGACTTCGGCGGACGCGATGCATTGCAGCAGGTGCGTCGACAGGGGCAGCAGCACCGAGGCCGACTGGTGGAAGAGGTCCGTCAGCGTGCTGCGACTCATGGGGACGCCGCCTCGCGCCAACCGCTGCGTCAGCCGGTGCAAGGGTGACGAGCCGGGCCACGTACTCGACGTCGGCGCCCGCGGGGAACCGCAGCCGGGCTCGCTGGCCAGCACCACCTCGAGCAGCACGGGCCCCACCTGCGCGACGGCCGGCACCTCTACCGGCAACAGGCGCACCGCTGGGGCCTTCCGGGCGTGCTGGCGTCGGCGCCGGTACATCCACGACTGCAACGTGCTCAGCCTCAACCCTCTCTGCGCGGAGAACGCCTTCTGCGTCAGCCCGCTCGCCTCGAACGCCTCGGCGACCTGCAACCACTCCTGCTTCTCACCCGGCTTCGACATTCCGGCCAGGGTCCACCACGACTGCTACCCCGGCAATGCCTCCCGTCACGTCGCTCGCCGGACGGTTACGCGTCGACCACGGCGCCGTCCTCGTGATTGCCCCACACCGCGAAGGTGGGCAGGGAGAAGCCCCGGCCTGCGTCCAGCCACCCACCCAGGTCGGACAGCGGGAGCTGCTCGCGGATGAAGGCCCGCATCGAGTCGCCTCCGACTGGCGCCGCGGGCCTGCGACCACGCGGGTGATGGGGGATACGTGCGTCCGTGGGTGATGGGGCTGCTGTCGAAGGCGGTGTGAGTCCCCGAAGTCACACCGAGAAGTCTCCGCGGCCATGGAACCGGCCGGGCTGCTCCCGCGTCGAATGCCTCTCATTCCCCGATGCCGCGGGCCCGTGACCGAGGCCACGAGGAGATAGGAGCGCACGATGTGGCCTCTCGTTCTGTCGGTGCTGCTGGGCACGTCACAACCCGAGCCGGCCATGGCTCCGTCCGCGGCTGAGATCGGAGAGGTCTCCTCCTTCGAAGAGGCCACGCAAGGCTGGCGGGAGGACCCCGTCCTCGACCTGACCGAGACCATTCTCCGGAGCGGAACCGCGCCGGCCTTCGAGAAGCGGGATGGCGGCGTCTGTGTCGACATCGGGCTTTGGTGGGGGAAGTCCGCGGACGGCGAGGACGAGAAGCACTGGGTCTGGGTCTCCTGTCCCCCGCCTTCCACGGGCTCCGTGAGCTCGGGCCCCTGTGAGAAGCTCATCTCCACCGTGACGGACCTGGCCGTGCTCGGGGAGCGATGCTCGAAGGCGGCCGTCGCCTATGCGGAGCTGGAGCTGGCGGGCTGCGGCCAGGGCGAGAAGGACTTCGTGAGTCTCCTGCGTCGCTCCGCGTCGATGCGGATCCACCATCCGAAGGACACCATCCCGGGCATTCAGGAGCTGCGGAAGCAGTACAAGATCGGAGGGTCGCCCGGCAAGGCGGAGCGCATGAACTGCGTGGAGTCCATCTCGTCACCCGACGGCCGCGTGCGAATCTGGGTCGTCCATGTCGCACTGCAGGTCGGAGCACCCCCGTTCGACGAGATGACCTACCGGCCCCTGGCGTATCTCCAATGGCTCACACCCGAGGGGCAGCTCCGGCTCGACATCAACGGCGTCCGAGAGGATTTCTTCCTCGACACCCTCCTGGATGAGGTCGTGCCCGTCCCCGACAAGCCTCACGAGTATCTGGTGACGGGATATCGCCCCCTGCGATTCATCTACCATCGCTTCGCGGAGGTCATCTCACTGGCGGGGCCACACCCGACGCGGGTGAAGGGCCGGTTCCTCGTGGATGGACAGCCGGAGGACGTGCTCCTCTTCACCGGAGGGCGCCCGGATACGGGGAAGCCTCGTCACAGTCGGGTCTACGTCCACTGGCTCCGCTTGAAGGGACGGCGGTTGTGGGTCGAGCCCATCCCTCGCTCCAGCTTCTATCGACACCAGGTGAAGCCCTTCGTGCTGGGAGAGTGGACGGGGGAGGCGTTCGCGATGAAGGAGCGTGGCTGGGCCTGGTTCTCGAAGCTCCGGGGGACCCACCTGCTCCCAGGGAGGCTCGACGAGCCCACTCCTCCCGAGCGCGAGGATTGACGCGTCACGGCCGTGACGATGACGCGTCAGCGAGGGGCCCGGTCGATGGCGGCGTCGATGCCTCGTGGCGGTGGTCTACCTCTCGGGGGTGGCATACGAAGTGAAGAGGTCCCGGCCGTCCAACGACTCCACCGAGGATGGCCATCATGAGCGACACTTCAGACGGGCTGCGGTCGCAGCTCGGCGTCAAGGAGCACTCCAACACCCTGACCTTCCGTGGGATGAAGGATGCGGACTTCTCGCTGCAATCCTACTCCGTCACCTCCGGACAGCCGTTCGATGGGGTCCGCTCACAGGGCGGAGCGACCCTCAGCGTCATGGCGGGGCGAAAGCACAGCAAGCCCGTGGGGGACTGGTACAACGCGCAGCCGGCGGGAGCGAAGCTGCGCACCCATACGGAGCTGGCCGCCCCCGACGCGCTGAACTTCGCCATCCGGGGCACCTTGACGCTGGATGACGGCAACGGCCCCATCGTCTGCCAGGACGTCGTCATCGCCCAGGGCAACTGGGGGTCGGTCAACTACTGGTGGTTCACCGCGCCGGGCATGGTCGAGTCCGATGAGGACGTGCGGTATGCCGGGCAGGCGGGCACCTTGCAGTGCAGCCAGCGGGGGCGGCCCATCCGGCTCCACTTCATCACCGAGAGCGGCGACAATCCCAACTGCGACACAATCATTGTCAAGGTGACCTCGTAGCGAACGCGGCCAGGCGCGTGGCGCGCAACGGCCGGGGCGACGGCGGCCTGCTTGCTCTGGTGACCCTGAAAAGCAGCGCCCTGTTGGTAACTGCTTTCGCCGGCTTGTTGCGGGTGTCTGGTTTGTGAGAGTCTTTGCCGCGCTGGCCTTTCTGGCAGCGAGAGCAACACGCACCCACCTCAAACCAGGAGTCCGCCATGAAGAAGGCCCTCTACTCTTTGGCTGTGCTGATGCGGATTGCGCGCGCGGACAAGCTGTCCTCCCCCTACATCTACTACTAGTGGAAAACCGTCAGGCATTGCGCCCTGACGGCCAGGTCGGATGACCTCGCAGTCGTGAGGGGAGTGGAAACTTCCGCTCCTCTCACGCGACCGCCGTCTCACCGAAGCTCCGCCCGGAAATTCCTTCATGTCGCCAGCGCGCCTCCCCCCCGGGCCCAAGGGACACTTCATCGCGGGCAACCTGGTGGAGTTCTCCGAGGACCCGCTGGGGTTCCTCACGCGGTGCGCGCGGGAGTACGGCGACGTGGTGCGCGTGGGCAAGCGCAACTACCTCCTCAACCATCCCGACCTCATCGAGCGGGTCCTGGTGAATGGGGACGGCAACTTCGTGAAGCTGGCGGGCGTGGTGCAGGGGCAGCGCCACAAGGGCGGCTTCCCCGAGGCGATGATGAACAGCGAGGGTGAGGACTGGCTGCGCAAGCGGCGCCTCGTCCAGCCGGCGTTCCATCGCAAGCACGTGGCCGCGTGTGGCGAGACGGTGGTCTCCCTCACGGAGCGGATGCTCGAGGCGTGGCCGGAGGGGACGCCGCGCGACGTGCACGCGGACGTGTCCGCGCTGGCGCTCTCCATCGTCAGCCGCTTCCTGTTCCACACGCCCATCGACGACGAGGTCCAGCACGTGGCCGCGGCCGTGGACGCCGTCATGCGGCACACCGACAGCCCCCTGCGTCCGCCCATCTGGGTGCCCACGCCCACCAACCTCCGCCTGCGTCGCGCGCTGGGCCGCCTCGAGGTGTTGCTGGAGGACCTGGTCCGACGCTACCGGGAGCGGCCCTCCGAGCGCACGGACCTGCTCGCCCTGCTGCTGTCGTCCCCGGTGCCCCTGTCCGAGGGGCAGCTGCGCGACGAGCTGGCGACGATGATCATGTCCGGGCATGAGACGACCGCGGACGCGCTCGTCTGGGCCTGGTACCTGCTGGCGCGGCACCCCGAGGCGGAGGCGCGGCTCCAGGAGGAGGTGGACGCGGTGCTCGGTGGGCGGTCGCCCGGTGCCGAGGACCTGGCGCGGCTGCGCTACACGGAGGCCGTGGTGAAGGAGGCCATGCGCCTGTACTCCCCGGCGTGGATCACCAGCCGCGAGGCCCTGCGTGACTGCGAGCTGGGCGGGTTCCACGTGCCCGCGGGCACGATGCTGGCGGTGAGCCAGTGGGTCACCCACCGCGACCCGCGCTACTTCGACGCGCCCGAGGACTTCCGGCCGGAGCGCTGGCTGTCCGAGGACGCGCAGCGCATGCACCGGTATGCCTACTTCCCCTTCGGCGGAGGGCCGCGGTTCTGCATCGGCTCCGCGCTGGCGATGATGGAGACGGTGCTCATCACCGCGTGCATGGCGAAGCGCTTCCGGCTGGAGCTGGCGCCGGGGTGCGTGGCGCGGATGCGGCCCGCGCTGGCGCTCCAGCCGCTCGGGGTCCGGCTCATTCCCAGGTCCCGCGCTCCGGCGCGGCAGGAGGTGCGGCATGTCGCAGGCGCCTGAGTCGGACGCGGTCCGGCGAGAGTTCTTCCGTTCGGCCTATCTGCTGGGCGCGCCCTGGGACATCGGACGGCCCCAGCGCGCCTTCGTCGAGCTGTGGGAGGCCGGGGAGGTTGCCGGCGAGGTGCTCGACGTCGGCTGCGGGTTCGCGGAGAACGCGCTGTTCCTCGCGGCGCGAGGCCTGCGGGTGTGCGGCGTGGACATGATGGAGCCGGCCATCGTGCGCGCGCGTGAAGCGGCGAGGGCGCGTGGACTGGACGTGTCGCTGCAGGTGGGCAACGCGCTGGCGCTGGAGACGCTGGGGCGACGGTTCGACACGGTGCTCGACTCGGCGCTGCTCCACGTCTTCGAGCCCGAGGACCGGCACCGGTTCGCCGCCAGCCTCGCGCGGGTGCTGCGCTCCGGTGGGCGCTACCACGCGCTCTACTTCCGCGAGGGCCCGCGCGCCGTCTCGCCGGCGGACCTGCGCGCCGCGTTCAGCGACGGCTGGCGCGTCCGGCGCATCCAGGAGGCGCACTACGAGCAGACCGACCCCGAGGGCGCGCGGGCGTGGCTCGCGACCGTGGAGCGGGAGTAGGCGCGTTGCCAGTCCGGCAGGGCGCTGAGCGGTGGCGATGACGGAATGACCGTCCTTCCACCGGAGGGACCCTGTGCCTCACTCGAAGCGTGAGGTGGGCACGGAGTTTGAAGTCGCGCGGCGGCCATGACCGAACCCGTCGCGCAACGTCCATCCTCCAGAACCCGCACCGTGCTCTCGGTGTTGTTCTTTCTGTCCGTGCCAGTCGCACTCATCACGCTCGCTGCGCTGGTGGCCATCATCCCCAAGCTGGATGTGGCTCGGAGGGAGCGTGTGGGGCTCGACATGAAGGACTTTCAGAGCGCGCTCAGGGTCTACAATCGGAAGATGGGGCGGTTCCCGAGCAGTGGCGAAGGGCTGCAAGCGCTGGTGGCCGTCCAGGCATTCGAGGCGATGCCGCTCGACCCTTGGGGCCAGCCTTATCGCTATGCGTTCGACGGAGAGCAGATCGAGCTCACGAGCCTGGGCGAGGACGGTGTTCGCGGTTGCGAGAGCGACGACATCTCGTTGCGATACCCCGCCACGCCCCCGAAGCGCTGACTCGCACGGCGGGCGTGCTCAGAGCACCACGATCTTGTCGTACATCTCCGACGAGGTCGAGTTGCTGCCCAGGCTCAACCGGTGGCCCTCCCTGTCGCAGGTCTCGACGAGCGCCGTGCCGCTGGTCAGGTTGTTCAAGTCTCCGCCCACCGTCACGTAGCCGCACGTCTTCAGCTCCGCCGCGAGCGCGTTCTCCTTCCCGTTGAGCAGGTGGGTGAAGGCATGCAGCTCGTTCTGGGGGCCGTACTTCAGGGTGAGCAGGTTCTGTCGGGTGCCATCCGTGAGGGTCAACAGCGAGGCCTCGACCTCGAGGCCCGGGGTCACATGCTGGGTGTTGAGGAACAGGTACGCCGTCAAGGCGTGCACGCCCATGCCCGCGACGAGCTTCCCGCCCTTGTGTTCGGACTTGCTGGCGTTCTCGAACTTCAAGTCGAAGCCCGGCGCCTGCGTCTTCGCGCCGTGCACGTTCACCGACAGCTCGGAGACGCGGCCGATGACCTCGTCATCCATGTCGCTCTGGACGCGGTACAGGACCAGCTCGAGGATGCCTTCGTGGATGATGCGCGGGCACTCACCGACGACGAGGAGGACGTTGGCCTGCTCCTGTTTGGCGACCCCGAGCAGCGAATCGAGCTCCTGGTAGAGGCTCCCCAGGAAGGCATCGCGGTGGTCGTGGATGGAGAGCTTGGAGGACTTGTCGGGGTCGAACGTGCCCGAGCCCTGCTTGAACAGGCTGAAGCCCGACTGGGCGCCGTAGCTCAAGGCGGTCCGCATATTGGTGTGTTGTTGTCCGTGCTCCAGCGAGTGGTAGTAGACGAAGAGCGGCGGAGCGCCGGGGCACGAGAACCTGGCGACGAAGCCGGCGTGGTCGCTGAAGACGCTGGTGTCGAACTTCGGTTGGACCTGGTACTTCATCGCGATGGTCGTGCCCTTGGCCGTCTTCGCCCAGGTCTTGAGCTCATCGGACTGGTTGGTCTTGGTCGAGACCGACAGGAGATAGTCGAAGGTGTTCTTCTTGTTCCGGTAGACGTTCGCGCCCTTCAGGAGCGGGAGGAGGGTCTGCCGGGGACGGAGGCTCTCGTAGAGGTTGGTGAGGAAGTCGTTCTCACCCTCGCCGCTGTAGTCGACCTGGTAGCGGTCGAACAGCACACGCAGCAGCTCGAGCTTGGAGTTGTCGTCGGTGTCCATCCCGACGATGGCCGCCGCCGCGTTCCTCACGGCCTCGGCGCTCTCCTGGCGGAGGTAGTCGTAGCACCGCTCGATGGAGTCCAGGGCCTCCTGGAACCGCAGCGCGGTGGCGCGGCTCTTCTCGAGCATGCCCTCGAGCTCCGGACCGAACGGCTCGTCCGCGTCCTGCTCGGCGGAGAGCGCGGCCTCGACGAGCGCCCACATCTGCTGGTTGTAGGACTCGGTCAGGTCCGCCATCTTCACGCCGATGGCGCGCGGAATCCTCGCGCGGTCCAGCAGGAGGCCGAGCTTGGGGAGTCCATCCTGGACGGGGCTCTGGCCCGAGAACTTGTTCTGCTTGTCGAGCCGCTCCTTGAGGATTCGGTAGGAGCGCTCGGTGAGCGGCTGGGTCGTGCCCTTGCGTCCCGAGATGCCCTTGAGGTGCGGCGCGGTCGTCGCGTTGGGGTCGGTCAGGGGAGATACTTCGGTCATCTTGGCGACGGGCATGGAGGCGCTCTCCGGATGTCTCGCGAGTATCGCCCGGGGGGCGCGCGGGTGTCTCCAGACCCCGAGAGGGCTTCCACGAGAACCGTGAGTCTCGATACACGCGTCCGGCTTCAGCCGCGCGTGAGCCGGCGTGTCTCGCGTGGCCAGTACACGCGGAAGCAGGTGCCCTCCCGCGCGTTGGACTCCACCTCCACGTGGCCCCCGTGCGCGCGGGCGATCTGATGGACGATGTACAGCCCCAGGCCCAGGCTCCGCTGGAGCTTGTATGGCGCCGTCGACGTGGACAGCGTCGAGGGGGTCTTGAACGGGTCGAAGATGCGCGGCATCAGCTCGTCGGGGATGGGCTCGCCGTGGTTGTGGACCTCCAGCACCACGTCCTTCACCTCGCCCCGCACGGTGGTGCGCACGGGCGAGTCCGCGTCCCCATGGTGCAAGGCGTTGGTGACGAGGTTGCCCAGCACCTGCGAGACGCGGTCCGGGTCCCAGTCACCCGTCGTGTCGCCCACGGCGTCGAAGGAGAGCTTCCGGTGCGGATAGGCCACCTGGAGCTCCTCCAGGGCGGCCTGGCAGACCTCGGCCATGTTCATGACCTGGGGCGAGATGGGGATGCCCTGGCCCAGCTTGCTGCGCGCGAAGTCGAGGATGTCCGTGATCATCCGGCCCATGCGGCCCGCGGACTTGCGGATGCGCTCCACCGCGCGCTGCTCGGCGGGCTCCAGGTCCTGCGCGCGTGACAGCTGGAAGGCCGACGCGCCAATGGCGTTGAGCGGGTTGCGCAGGTCGTGGCCCAGCACGGCGAGCAACTGCTCGCGGAAGTCGACGCTGTGCTGGAGCGCGGCCTCCGCCTGCTTGTGGGCGGTGATGTTGACGAGGGTGCAGCCCAGGCCCAGGAGCCCGTCTCCCGGCGTGCGCACGGGGAAGAACGTGGCCTGCCAGGTGCTCTTGCCGCGCAGGGGCACCATCGCCGGAGGCGTGCTGAACTCGAAGGCCTGGAGCGGCTCCACGGCCGTGAGCGCCCGGTGCAGCAGCGGCTCCACCAGGTCCGCGATTTCGTCCGGCTGCATCTCCCGGAACGTGCGGCCCACGTGCTCCTCGGGTGGGAAGCCGTTGATGTCCGCCAGCGTCTGGTTGATGCGCAGGTAGCGCAGGTCCCGGTCGAAGAAGGCGATGCCCACCGGGGTCGCCGCCACCAGCGCGTCCAGCAGCGCCAGCGAGCGCTGGGCCTCCTCGCGCGCGTCCCGCTCCGCGGCGCGCAGCCGCGCCTGGGTCAGGTGCACCGTCGCCCGCTGACACATGGCGCGGAACAGCAGCATGTCCTCGTCGGTGAAGGCATAGGACGTGTGCGAGCCCATGTACGCGACGCCCAGCAGGCGTCCCCCCGCCTCCAACAGGGGCACGCCGTGGACGGCCAGGAGGCCCGACTCGCGCAGCGCGGGCAGCGCCACGCGCGCGTCCGTGGAGGCCGAGCGCAGCGTCAGGGGTTCGCGTCGCGTGGCGACCTCGCCCACGAAGCCCTCGTCCAGGCGCACGGAGTCCCCGAGCGCCTCGCGGGTCCCCAGCCCCACCGCGGCGCGCACCACCAACCGGTCCCCCTCCACCATCAGCACCGCCGCCGCGTCGACCGACAGCACCGACTCCATGACGATGGTGAGCAGGCGGACGAGGATGAGGTCCACCGTGGGGCTGTCCAGCGCGGCCTGGGACATCCGGTCCAGGGCCTGGAGCACCCGCTGTCGCCCCTGGGCGAAGCGGCGCACCGTCTGGACCACCGCGCGGTCCAGCACCTCCTCCAGCCGCTCCAGCTCTCCCGCGGCGAGCCCACGGGGCTCGGCCTCGAGCTGTCGCAGGATGCACTGGCGCAGGAGCGCGTACTCGGCCACCACGTCGCCGATGTCGAAGCCCTGGTCGAGCCGCATCGCGGCGTGCTCGTCGGACAGGGTGTTGTCGATGTCCGGCGGGCCCTGGTCGACGGCGTCCGCGAGCGCGCCGAGCAGCCCGGGCATGTGGTCCAGCAGCCAGGAGGACGAACGCGGCTCGCCCGAGTGCATGGCGTGCTCCCACTCCGCGAGCACCGCGGCCCGGTGGGTGCGCAGGAAGTCCGAGGCCCGGAGCGGCGCCTCCCGCTCGGGCTCGTCATGCTGCATCGCACGAGAATCCGGCTCCAGCATCACCGACCTCCTAGGTCCCCGCCGCCCGTGTCGCCTGGCCTCGAGACACTGGGCACGAAGGCACGTGTATGGCTCGCGTCCGCGTTTGGCGCGCGACACGCGCGCGGGGGACCTCCCGCGCACCTGTCGACCGGGGCACCCGAGCGGGGCCCGGCGGGGCTGCCCGCCGCTCCCTCCGGGGCAACCGAGCGCTTCGTCCACCGTCGAGCGCTCGTCGCCCGGCGCACGACGATGAGGCTGTGGGGGCGCGCGTGCTCGGCTAGGGTGACAGGAAGATGCGCACCCTCTTGTTGACCCGCTCCGATGTGTCTCGAAACCTCCAGGCGCTCCTCCTCCTGGAGGACCTGCGCGAGGCGTTCCGCAACGATGCCCTGGCTCGCACGGTGGCTCCCCAGCGCGTGCGCGCGCCCCTGCACGCCGAGGGCTCGGCGATGGTGCTGTTCCCTGGCTGCCTGCCCGGGATTCCCGCCTACACGGTGAAGGTCCACGCCAAGTTCCCGGGGCGCACGCCCGCGCTCCAGGGCGCGGTGCAGCTGCACGACCTGGGCACCGGCGAGCTGATGGCGGTGATGGACTCCGGACACCTGACCGCGGTGCGCACGGGCGTGGTGGGCGCGCTCGCGGCGGACGTGCTGGCGCGGCCGGACGCCAGCCGCGTGGCGCTCATCGGCGCGGGGGCCCAGGCGGTGATGCAGCTCAAGTCGTTGCGGCTGGTGCGCTCGCTCAGTCACGTGCGCGTGTTCGACACGGAGCCGGCGCGGGCCTTCGCCTTCGCCACGCGGATGTACAAGGAGCTGAACCTGCCGGTGCGCCAGGCCGACTCGGTGGCGGAGGTGGTGGAGGACGCGGACATCGTCGTGTGCGCGACCTGGAGCCGGCTGCCCTTCCTGCACCCGGGCATGGTGCGCCCCGGCACGCACATCACCACGCTGGGCGCGGACGAGCCGGGCAAGGCGGAGGTGTCCGCGGAGCTGCTGCGCGAGGCGCGCTTCGTCTGCGACCACCGGGGCCTGAGCGTGTCGGGCGGCGCGGCGGGCAACGTGGGGCTGGGCGAGGACGCCATCCACGCGGAGCTGGGCGAGGTGCTCGCCGGGATGAAGGCGGGGCGCACGTCGCCGGAGCAGGTGACGGTGTTCGGCGCGGTGGGGCTGCCCTTCCAGGATCTGGCCGCCGCGTGGCACGTCTACCAGGCCGCGCAGGGCGACGAGGCAGTGGGCGGCATCGACTTCGGCGCCTGACGCCCCTGGCGACCTCGCCGCTGGCGGCACGCACGCTCGTGTCGCCGGCGTGAGGTCCGGGCGGCCCCTCGCCGGCTCAGTGGTGGATGGGCGGTATCTCCCGGGGCGCGAAGAACAGGCTGTCGAGCCCGTGGTTGAGGATGACCTCGCCGTGGAGCACCTCGCGCACGTCCTCCAGGGAGACGAGGAAGTCGTGGCGGCGGATGAGCCCCTTCTCGACGATGAGCTCGTCCCCCGACATGTCGATGATGCGGCCGATGGCGTGCCCATCGTGTCCGCGGACCTTCATTCCCATCTGAATCTCCGCTCGGCTGAACATGGCTCCCTCCGAGTCGAACCTGCCGCGCGACGGGAGGTCCGTCAGCATGCGGCGGGCGCGTGGCTCCCGGGCGTGCGCGCAGGGGGAGGTTGCGAGGTGTCGTCGCGTCCCGAGGTCGCGGACGCCGGAATGTTCCGACGAGGCATGGGGGGCGGGCGGGCGACCGGGGATGGCGGGGGAGGATGGCGCGGAAGGTTGCGCCTGGGCCGGGGCGACCCCATCGGTGAAGGGTGGCCGACCGGCGTGGGCATCGTTCGCTGGAGGGCCATCCGCGGGGAGAGGGCGAATGCCGAGGTCCGACGCCTTCTGCCCCCGGTCTTGCTCTCCCGAGAGGGTGTGAATGCGACGCATCGCCGACTACGCGCTCGTGGGGGACTGCCACTCCGCGGCGCTGGTGGGACGGGATGGCGCCATCGACTGGGCCTGCTTCCCCCGCTTCGACGCGCCCGCCGTGTTCTGTCGCATCCTGGATGCGCGCAAGGGCGGCTGCTTCGCCGTGGCCCCGGTGGAGGCCTTCACGTCGACGCGCGCCTACCTCGAGGACAGCAACGTCCTGGCGACCACCTTCACCACCCCGCGCGGCGTGCTGGAGGTGGTGGACTGCATGCCGGTGTTCCGCGGGGGCGCCGAGGGGACCCACGTGGGCACGCGCCACGCCCTGCTGCGCCGGGTGCGCTGCCTCTCCGGCGAGGTCCTCGCGAGCGTGGTGGTGGCGCCCCGCTTCGAGTACGGCGCCTTCGTCCCGCGCGTCCGGCGGACGTCGTGGCGCACCGTGGAGGTCGTGGGCGGGGCGGACGCGCTCTGGGTGTCCTCCACGCACGAGCTCGTCGCGACGGACGACGCGGTGCACGCGCGGTGGACGCTGCGCGCGGGGGAGGAGGCCTGGGTCGAGGCGGCGTGGACGCCGTCGTTCGTGGAGCGCTCGCCCGCGGACGCTCCGGACATGGGGGACTACCGGCGACGGCTGGACGACACGCTCGCCTTCTGGCGGACGTGGATCGACCGCTGCGCGTACTCGGGTGAGCACGTGAAGGAGGTCCGCCGCTCCGCGCTCACGCTCAAGGCGCTGACGTACGCGCCCACGGGGGCGCTGGTGGCGGCGCCCACCACGTCGCTGCCGGAGCAGTGGGGGGGCACGCGCAACTGGGACTACCGCTACACGTGGCTGCGCGACGCCTCGCTCACGCTCATCTCCCTGCTGGTGTCGGGCTACCGCGACGAGGCGGACGCCTTCCGGCACTGGCTGCGTCGCACCAGCGCGGGCCGCGCGGAGGACGTGCAGATCATGTACGGCATCGAGGGCCACCGCCTGCTGCCGGAGGTGGAGCTGTCCCACCTGGACGGCCACGGTGGCGCGCGGCCGGTGCGCGTCGGCAACGGGGCGGTGAAGCAGCTCCAGCTCGACGTGCCCGGCGAGCTGCTGGAGGCGACGTGGCTGTACTCGCGCGCGGGGGGCCCGGTGACGCCCAGCAACTGGGCCTTCCTCTCCGGGTTGGTGGAGGTGGTGTGCCGGGACTGGCGGCGGCCGGACCAGGGCCTGTGGGAGATTCGCGACGAGCCCCGGCACTTCGTCCATTCGAAGCTCTACTGCTGGGTGGCGCTGGACCGGGCGCTGCGGCTGGCGAAGTCCCTGGGGCTGCCCGCGCCGCTGGAGCGCTGGGAGCGCGAGCGCGAGGCGCTGCGTCGCTATGTGCTGGCGTGCGCGGCGGACGGGTGGTTCCCGCAGGCGCGCGGCTCGACCGCGGCGGACGCGTCCACGCTGCTGATTCCCGCGGTGGGCTTCCTGCCCGTGGCCCATCCGCTGGTGCGGCGCACGGTGGAGCAGGTGCGCGCGCGGCTGGAGACGGAGGGGCTCCTGTATCGCTACCTCGCGCCGGATGGGCTGGCGGGCGGGGAGGGCGCGTTCCTGCTGTGCTCGTTCTGGCTGGTGGACGTGCTCGCCCACGACGACCGGCGCGACGAGGCGGAGGCGCTGCTGTCGCGGCTGCTGGCCCTGTCCAACGACGTGGGCTTGTACGCGGAGGAGGCCCTCCCCCGCTCCAAAGAGGCCCTGGGCAACTTCCCCCAGGCGTTCACGCACATGGCCCTGGTGTCCTCGTGCGCGCAGCTCTCCGCCGTGCGCGCCGCCTCCGCCCGGCCGTCGCCGGACGTGCCCCGTGACTTCGCGGAGTTCGCGCTGGAGCACCTGCTCTCGCGGCGCTCGCGCCAGGCGCCGTGGTCGCAGGGGATGCCCTTGGCGGTGGAGGCGCTCGCTCGCGAGTGAGGGGTTGGTCGGCGGCTCGCCCGGCGTCCCGCCGGAGGGTCCGGGCCCGTGGTCGCCCGCCGGTTCGTGCGCATCTTCGCCCTGGGGAGGTGCGCATGGTCGTCGGCTTCATGGCGTCGCGGACAGGACGTTGGCTGCGAATCGTGACGGGGTCCTGCCTCGTCGTCGGTGGGCTGCGGGTCGGCTCGGGCCGGGGCGTCGCGATGACGTTGTTGGGGCTGGGGCCGCTCGTCTCCGCCGTGCTGGACGTGGTGCCGCTGGCGCCCCTGTTCGGGTTGCCCCTGCGAGGGCCGGACCTCCGCCGCGCGCTGGGCACGACGGAGGACGGCTCGCTGCTGGATGGCCACCGCCGCGCGGCGTCCATCACCCTGCATTAGTCCTCAGCCCTTGTGCACCTGGAACGGGATGTCGAGGGTGCCGAGCGTCTCGCCGCTGTTCGCGTCCACCAACTGGGCCTGGAGCCGCACGCCCGGCTCGCGGTGCGCGATGCCCTGGAAGTAGACGAAGCCCTGCACGGTGCCGCCGTCCGGCAGCGTGCCCTCGGGCAGCGCGCGCTGGAGCATGTCCCGGGTGGGCAGGGGCTCCTCGTAGTACGGGTAGCCGCCGTAGGGGCCATAGCCGTAGTAGTAGGGGCCGTAGTACGGGTACGGACCGAAGTAGGGCCCCGTCCATCCGCCGCCGCCGTAGAAGCCGCGTCCGTAGAAGCCGCGTCCGTGTCCGTAGTAGCGGGGACCGTAGGCCGGCACCACGCCCACGCCCACGGAGACGTGGCCGGAGCCGCCCGTGCCCTCCTCCAGCGACGAGGGCTCCACGGAGGCGTAGCCCTGGCGCAGCGAGAGGGGCGACAGCGCGGAGTAGCGGAAGCCCGACTGGGCGCCGACGAGCGCGAACTCCGAGTAGCGGATGCGCAGCGTGCGGCCGCTGTGGTTGTCGATGCGGACGTAGACGGGCGTCAGGGTGTCGCTCAGGTCCGACGGCGAGCCCTTCCAGGCGGAGCCGTCCGCCATCAGCTTCACCCCCGCGACTTCGGTGACGGCGGTGTCCTGGTTGTTCTGGAGGGTCTGCGCCTCCAGGGTGGGTTTCAGCGTGGCGCTGGGGACACAGCTCGCCGCCAGGAGCAGCGCCGCGGCGATGGGCGCGAGTGCGCGCATGTCGATGCCTCCTTCTCAACGGAAGGTAGGCCACCCCCCGGCACCGGGCGTCTGGAGGGCGGGCGCCGCCCTGGAGACCCCGCGAGGACCAGGGGGCCTCAATGGTCGGCTGGCGTGGAGGGCTCCGCGGCCGTCTGGGGCCAGGCGGGCGAGGTGAGGCCGCTCCAGTCCTGTCCCCGGGCCCAGTCCTCGAAGGTGTGCCAGCGCACGTCCGGGTAGTTCTTGCGCAGCACGAGGATCTCCGCCTGGTAGCCCACGCGGTCGAGCCACTCGTACATGGCCGCGAGGTCCTCGCTGCGCTCGCGGATGTAGTCGAGCGGCAGGTGCTCGTAGTGGAGGCGGTGGCCACTCACCATGGAGAGCAGCCCCGCGGCCTGCTGCCCCGTGACCTCGTCCGACGCCACGTCGAGCCGCAGGCCCGTGTGGTGGTCCCGGTCCTCCATCACCCGCACCGTCAGGGCGGCCAGGTCGTCGAGCGCCACCATCTGCAGGCCGCGCGTGGGGGGCAGGCCCAGCGCGAGCACGCCCGCCTTCAGGCCCTCCTCGAACATGGGGCTGGTGAAGTTCTCCATGAAGAAGGTGGGGCCCAGGATGGTGAAGGGCAGGCCGCTGCGGCGCACGTGCAGCTCCACCCGGTGTTTGCTGTCGAAGTGGGGGATGCCCGTCAGGCGCTCCGCGCCCGCCACGGAGGAGTAGACGAAGTGCTTCACCTCGGCGAGGTGCGCCGCGTCCACCTGGTTCATGCCGTGGCGTATCTCCGTCTCGACGCTCGTCTCGAACGGGGTGGCCATGGCGTAGAAGGCGTCCACCCCCTCGGCGGCCCGGGTGAGCGAGTCCACGTCGTCGAAGTCGCCCGGGACGAGCTGGGCGCCCAGCGATTCGAGCTCGCGGGCCTCCTCGGAGTCGGGGCGGCGGACGAGCGCGATGACGCGGTGGCCGCGCTGCAGGAGCTGGCGCGCCACGGCGCCGCCCTGCTGGCCGGTGGCACCTGCGACGAGCACGGTAAGAGAGAGGGCCATGGGCATTGTGTTCACCTCGCGACGGACGCTGGGGCGTGATGTCGCCAATGTGGGGATGGGGGTGAGCGCTGGCGAGCGTCCGGGAAGGCCGGAAAGCGTGAGCGCCAGGGCCCGTCGGGCCGGAGGGCGGGCAGGTTCGGGGAGCGCCCCGGTGAAGTCCCCGTCCCCGTGGGGGGCCATGCGTGCCATGGTCCGTTCCACGATGAGCAAGCGAGACAAACCGCAGGACTCCGAGCTGGTGGACGCCGCCCGCGCGCTCGACGAGGGGCTGGAGCGCTTCGAGGCCCTGGCCACCCAGCTCGAGCAGGCGCCCCTCCAGTCGGAGAAGCACCTGGAGCGCGCCTCGGCCACGCTGAACTCCCTGGCGGACATGGACGAGCAGCTACGGCTGCGCGTGGGCGCGCTGGTCTCCGCCATCTCCCGGGTCCGGGACCGGCAGCAGGCCCAGGCCGAGGCCGTGCACCAGCGCGCGCAGGTGCTGCAGACGCGCACGGAGGTCTTCAAGGAGCTGCTGGTGCGCTACGGCGCCCTGGGGCAGAGCGCGGGCGAGCTCAACGTGCGGATGCAGGAGTTCGCGCAGCAGCGGCAGCAGGCGAAGACGACGGAGGAGCAGACGGCGCTGGGCGCGTCGTTCCAGGCGCTCCAGACGCGGATGACGGAGGTCGCGGGCGAGGCGCAGGCGCTGACGCAGGCCGCGGACGAGAGCGACTTCGGCGACATCGCCCGGCAGGCGGACTCGCTGCGGCAGCAGCTCTTGTCCGCGCGCAACAAGATGTCCCTGCTCCAGAAGAACTTCGAGGCGAGCTGAGGCGCGAGGCGTTCAGCTCAGGTAGGTGGGCTCGAACTCGTCCGCGCTGGTGATGGGGCGGCGTCCGGCGAAGCCGTCGTACAGCCCATGCCAGTGGGAGACGGCGGGCTCGCCGATGTGCCAGCACAGGTACACGGGCTCCTCGCCCCGGTGCGCGCGGAAGTCCACCAGGCCCTCCGCGCCCTTGATTTCGAGCCCCATCTCGTGGAACTGGCGCAGCTCCTCGCGCACCTTCTCGAGCAGCGCGTCGCGCTCGGCGCGCAGGGCGTCGAGGTTCTCCGAGGACTTGCCCTCGGGCGTGCCCAGCGTCTCGATGAGCTGCTGCACGCGCTCGACGCAGGGGCGGATGTGCTCGAAGGTGCGGCTCAACAGCGGCACCAGCCTGTTGGCTTCTTCCACGCTGAAGTAGCGCATCCCCGTCAGCATGCAGGCGAGGCCCGGGTGGTCGCCACCCTTCCTCGCGCGCGAGCGGAGAAAAGCGTACGGACGGGGCCGCCGTGTGTTGAGCGCTCCGGGCTTCAGCGGCGCAGCAGGGAGGTGTGGTTGTCCTGCAGCCAGCGTTGCGCCGCGTCGCGCAGCGGGAAGCGCGCCTCGCGCTCTTGGAAGGCGGGAGAGTGGCCGGGGGCGCAGCGACCGCTGGCGTCGAGGCCGGTGGCGTCCTCCTCGTGCAGGTCGGCGTGGAGCAGCGCGTGGAGGACGAGGTAGTCCACGACGTAGGCGGGGACGTGGGGCCGGTCCAGCGCGGGGTGGATGCGAATCTCGCGCAGGTGCGCGTCGTAGCCGCCCAGGTGGATGGAGCGGTGCCGGCCGCGACTGGGGCGCCGCGCCCAGCCGATGTCCACGCTCACGGGCGCCGCGAACCAGGTGGCCACGAGGCGGTCGCGCACGGCGTGCAGGTCGAAGCAGCGCCCCCGCGCGCGCAGGGCCCTGCCGGGGCGGCGCTCGCGGCGCACGAGGCCCTTGTGCGCGCGGGCATGGGCCTCCAGCGCGTCGCGCGAGGGGGCGTCGTCATGGGCCACGTAATGGGCCATGGCGCGCACGACGGCGTCCGGGGCGTCGAGGAACAGGTGGTGGACGCGCAGGCGCAGGCCGGCGTCGAGGCGGCGGAAGCTCACCAGCGTGGCGCGGTTGTCCGTGAGGCGCAGGTGGACGGGGGCACCGAGCGCGGCGGACAGGCGACGGGCGAGGTCCGCGGCCTGGAGCAGGGCGTCCTCACGCGAGGGGAGGCGTCCCGCGGTGGGGGGCGGGGCGGCGACCGCCGGGTGACGCGACCTCGCGGGGACGTGGGGGCCGGGCTCGTGGCCCGGGTGGGCGGCGGGTCCGACATGTCCGCGCGGGAGCGCGTCGAGGTCATCCTCGCGGGCGGGCTCCACGGCGCGCGCACGCGGCCTCGGCTCGGCCACCGCCGCGTCGAACAACCCGAGCTGGGAAGGTGGCTGCGTGCCCATCCGGGTCCGGAAGGTATGCCTCGGGAGGGGGAGGTGGCCAGTCGGATGCGCGAGGCCTCCGCCGAGGTGTCCCTCAGGCGGCCTTGGCCCGGAAGGGGCCACTCACCTCGTAGGTGACGCCCCGGCCGTTCGTCCCGCGCTGCGAGCTGAAGTACAGCCGCCGTCCATCCGGACTGAAGGCCGCGCCGGCGATCTCCGAGCCCTCGTGCCCCACCACCTGGAGGAACGGGGACACCTTGCGGTCCTGCCCCAGCAGGCAGAGCTGCATGTCGTCGCCGTCCTCGCAGACGTACAGCTCCTTCGCGCGGGACACGGTGATGTTGTCCACGCCCCGCAGCGGCGCGCCCGGAGAGCGGGCGGCGTCGTACAGCACGACCAGCTTCCCGGTCAGCGGCGTGTGCGCCCACACGCGGTTGTCGTGCTTCGTCGTGAAGTACACGACGCCGCCGTCGCACCAGCAGCCCTCGGGGCCGCCGAAGGCCGTCGTCAGTCGCCCAGCGGGCTGCATCGCCGCGGGCGCGTCCGCCGCCACCGGCACCCACTCCACGCGGGCCCCCTGGAAGAGGTCGCCGGTGACGCGCGCGGCCTCCAGCGTGCCCGCCTCCAGCGAGGGCCACTTCGCGGGCGTGAAGCGGTAGAGGCGCCCGGTGGGCGTGTCCTCGGTGAGGTACAGGTGCCGGCCCACCGGGTCCACGGCCACG
This sequence comes from Myxococcus dinghuensis, assembly GCF_024198235.1. Classification (GTDB taxonomy): domain Bacteria; phylum Myxococcota; class Myxococcia; order Myxococcales; family Myxococcaceae; genus Myxococcus; species Myxococcus dinghuensis. The sequence continues at coordinate 21,228 of NZ_JAKCFB010000070.1, forward strand.
GCCTCGTGGGTGAACGTCCCCAGCGCGGGGCGCTCGACGCCCTGGCCCGGCCGGGTGGGGTCGCATTCCCAGACACGGCCCTTGGGATGCTCCTCGCACGACAACCACGTGCCCCAGGGGGTGGGCCCTCCCGCGCAGTTGAGGTGCGTGTTGGCGAGGATGCGCCACGCGCCCGTCACCTTCCCGTCGGCCGCGAAGCGCACCGAGGACACGCCACCCTCCGGAGACACCTCGCTGTTGCTCGCGTACAGCCAGCCGCCGTCGGGCAGCGCGTAGCAGGCACCGCCATCCGGCGCCATGTGCCACGCGTAGTCCGTCCCCGGCACCACCTCCTCGCTGCGCGCGATGATGCGCGAGGTGAAGCCCTTGGGCAGTCGCACGCCGTTCGCGTCCGGTGCGTCCGCCAGCGCGCCATAGGGGCTGGGGCCCGGCGTGGGCGGCGCGGCGTAGACGTTGCTCCAGAAGCCGAGGCTCCCCAGGGCCAGCGAGCTGCCTCCCAGGGCGGAGAGTCGCAGGAAGTGACGGCGATGCATGACGCCGTTCTCCCCCACCTGCCCCTCCAGGGGAAGTGCCTCCGCGCGTGGATGCCGCCCGCGCGGGTCACCATCGCGTGTCATCCGGGGGCTTGCGCGCCACCTTCCCCGGTGGGCAGGCGGGGACTCACGAGTCCCGACACAGCCGGTCCACCCGGGTGAGCAGGGTGGGCTTGCGCGCGTCGCCATGCATGCGGCGGATGTGGTCCGCCGCGGCGCCCAGGTCCATGCCCACCGCGGTGACGAAGAGCGGGCGCTGACTCTGTCCCCGGAGCACGGGCGCGGCGACGTCCGACGAGTGGAACGCCGTCTTGGCCACGCCAATCACAGGCACCGAGCGGCCGAGCGCCTCGTACAGGTGCGCGCCCAGCCCGGGCTTGTCCTGTCCCAACCAGACATAGCCATCCACCACGACCGCCTCCAGCGGCTCCGGCGCCGTGGCGAGCACACGCAGCAGGTGGGGCAGCTCCCGGCGGTAGAACTGGCCGGGCTCGTAGGCCTCGGCGGCGGGGCCGCGCTCGATGAGGTGGCCCGCCTCGGAGGCATCGTCCCACGCGCGGAACAGGACACACGCGGCCACGGTGAGGTCGGGGCGGTAGTCCACATCCACGCAGGCGAGCATCGTCGTCATCTCCCGGGAAGCACGGCCGTGGCGTGGACGCCCGGCCGCGCTGGCGACTGACTCCGAGAGGTCCCGGCCCCGCGTGGGCGCCGGGGCCGCCCGTCGTCTGCCGCTAGAGTCCCATGAAGGTGAGCAACGCGCCCAGGTCTTCGTCGGACAGCGCCTCCCGGCTGTACGGAGGCATGTTGCCGCCGATGTGGAAGAACTGCCCGTGCCGCACCTTCTCGATGAAGACGAGCGACGCGGGCACGCCGGGGAACAACGTCGCGTAGTCCTCCGTCACCTCCGGCAGGAGGGACGCCGCGTCCGTCAACCGCCCCGCGCCGGTGTGGGGCGCGCCGTGGCACTCCTGGCAGGCCGCGACGTACACCGCCTCGCCGCGCGCGCCGTCACCGCGCGCGACCTCGTGGATGTCCTTCACCACCGTGTAGGGCAGGGGCTGTGCGTTCGTGTCCGGGCTGATGCTCACCAGGTACTCGTACAGCGCGCGGCTCTGCGGCGAGTCCGCGGGGAGCTTCTCCACCCCGCGCATGAACGTGACGTAGCAGAAGTTCACCGCGTCCAGCAGGTTCGTCTCGTAGCCGCCCCACCAGCTCCCCCGGTTCGCCGCGTCGTGGAGCGTGTAGCCCGAGTAGATGCGGCCCTCCTCCGACGTGGGGGTCGTCGCGTGGCAGGTGGCGCAGGAGAAGCGGTTGAACTGGCTCGTGGACAGCCGCGAGTCGCGGAACAACTGCTCGCCATACTCCGCCGCCGTGACGGGGTCGTCGCCACACGCGGTCACGAGGCACGCGGCCAGCACCGCGCCCAGCACTCGCCCGGCGCTCATGGCTGCTCCCGGAGGATGCTCACCGAGTCCGGGAAGATGCCCACCCGCACCGTGTTCAACACGCGACCCTCCACCAGGTCCACCGTGTGCAACGTGCCGGGGCCCACGTGGTCTCCCTCGCAGACGACCAGCGCGTGGCGCTCATCCGGCGTGAGCGTGGCCTGGTGCACGTTGAGGCAGCCCGCGCTGGCGAGCTCCACCTCGCGGCGCACGTCCCCGGTCAGCGGGTCGATGTACGCCAGGGACTCCACGCGCTGGTAGGGCAGGTAGAGCGTCCGTCCATCCGAGGAGAAGGCGCCGAACATGGGCGCGCCCCCCAAGGGCCTCTTGGCGCGCGTCGGGTCCATGGCGCCCGTGCGCGGGTCCAGCACCTGCACGAAGCGGCTGCTCATCGAGCTGACCCACACCTCGCCGGTCGTCGGGGAGAGCGTGAGCGCGTAGGGCTCGTGGAGCGGTGAGACGGCCGTGCCCACGTTGGCCGCCACCTTCACGAGCGTGGAGGTCGGGGGCGACGCGGACAGGTCGACGATGGCGACCTCGTCCGACCAGCAGGCGACGTACGCGGTGCGCTCGTCCGCGGACAGGCGGATGGCGTGGGGCGCGGGGCACACCGGCACCATGGCCTTCCGGGTCATCGTCCGCGCGTCGATGATGGCCAGCCGCGCGGTCATCTCCTCCTTCGTGCCGCCGCGCTTGGCGACCTCCGTAATCCGCAGCGTGTCGAAGTGCGTCTGGTACAGCGTGTTCCCGTCGCGGCTGACGATGACGTCGCCGGGGTTCGGGTCCACGCGCACCGAGCCCAGCAGGCGGTTGTCGCGCGCGTCGAGCTTGAGGCAGTAGCCATCGTCGGCGCCCGAGCCGTGTGTCCCATGGGGCCCGGAGCCGGCGCCCGGCACGTAGTTGGAGATGCCCACGTAGTAGGCGCTCCCATCCGGCGCCACCGCCGTGTGGTGCGGCCCCTCCAGCTCCACCGGGTTGAGGCCCACCGGGATTCGCGCCAGCTCACGCCAGTCCGCGCGCGTCACCCCGTCCAGCTCCAGCAGGCTCAGCGTGTCGTCCAGGCTGTTGGTGATGAGCACGCGTCCGCCGGGACCTGGAGGCGGCACCGCCGTCCCTCCGGTCCACGCGTCGGGGTGCGCGAACGTCATGTCGCCGGGCGGGCGGCTCGGGTCGAAGGAGTCCTCCTCGCTACAGGCCGCGAGGAGCAGCGCCAGCACCCAGGCCCGTCTCATGGCGCACCTTGGATGCGGAACGTGACGGGCGTGGCCAGCTGGTAGGGCCCCTCGGTGATGCGGTTCTGGAGGAGGTACGCGCTCACCACCTGGATGCCCAGGTCCTGCGCGGGGTGGGCCTTGAGCAGGTCCCACGTCGCCGCGTCGAGCTGCCACTCCAGGTTGGACGTGAGCATCTCCACCGGGCACTCGCGCCCCGGCACCAAGACCTGCACGTGGTAGATGTCGCCGGTGAAGGGCGGCAGGTGGGCGTGGGCCGAGGGCAACACGAACCCGCCCAGCCGCGCCAGCAGGGTGCGCCCCACGTCGAGGGCGCCGGGCGCCCGGGCCGGCGACGCGGGCGAGGGTCGGGGCAGCGCGCTCGCCAGGGGCGACGTCCAGGTCCACCGGGGCGGCGCGTCGTTCGTGGCGTAGGTGGTGTCGGAGGTGGGCAGCGACAGCGTCACCGCCTGTGAGCTGTCCACGGGCCGCCCCTTCGCGTCCACCAGCGCGCGCCAGGCCTCGTCGGTGGCGTCCCCGCCGTACAGCGGCTCGCCACAGGCGGGCGCGTCCACGTCGTCGTCACCGCAAGCGGGGGTGAGGGCCAGCAGGGCGACCGTGGTGGTGGTCCAGAGCATCTTTCGCGTGAGGGGCTTCATGGGCAGGGACCTGTTCGTCGGTTCACGCGCCGCCGACCACGGCGCAGCAGGGTGAGGGTGAGCAGCAACACGAGGGCGGGGACCATGTTCCCACGCGTGGCTCCGCAGCCGTCCGACCCCTTGGGGCCAGGGGGTTGTTCGGGACCGGGCCCCGCGTCGGGCGCGCCCGCGTCCGGGACACCCGCGTCGGGGACTCCGGCGTCCGCGGGGAGGGGCGGCTCCTCGACACCCCCATCCGGATACAGGGGCGCGCCGAGCGACTCCGCCAACTGCGGCCAGCGCGAGGGACAGATGTCGCGCACGGGCGTGCCCCGGGGACACAGGTGCGTGCCCTGGATTTCGTAGAGGCCGAACAGCGGCGTCCAGGTGCTGCCCTCGTCCGTGCTGCGCGCGAGCGCCCAGTCGTGCAGCCACGTGGAGCCGCAGCCGTAGAGCGTCTCGCCCACGCGCAGCACGCACGCGTTGCCCGTGGGCAGGCTGAGCATGTCCAGCGGGCCCGTGGCCGCGCCCCGGAAGAAGTGGTTGAGCGTGCCCACCCAGGCGGTGTTCCCGTCGGCGGACAGCTCCATGTTGATGAACACGTCGTCCAGCTGCTGCACCGGCGACAGCGTCTGGCCGCCGTCGTCGCTGCGCAGCAGGTGCGTGTAGCCCTGCGACGACACGCGCACCCAGACGGTGTCCGCGCGCGCCGGGTCCGTGGCCACCACCGCCAGGTCGTAGGGAATCAGCAGCGCGGACAGGTCGGGCGCGGACTGTGTCCACGTCTCCCCCGCGTCGTCGCTGCGCAGGAGCACCAGCTTTCCGTCGTCCTCGCCGCTCACGTAGACGCGGCGCGGGTCCGCGGTGGAGACGCGCACCGCGTTGAGCCGCAGCTTCTCGCGCAGCAGCGGCGAGGGCGCCCAGGTCTCGCCGCCGTCCCGCGAGCGGTACACGCCGTTGGGGACGTTGTAGCGGTTGGTGACGACGTAGAGGACGTGGTCGTCGGACGGGTGCGCGGCCAGCCCGGACACCCAGGTGTCCTTGAAGTAGGGGTGGGTGTTCCACGAACAGCCCGCGTCCGGGGAGCGCAGCAGCGCGCTGCCGGTGGCGGCGAGGATGAGGCCGGACTCCCGCCAGAGGTAGGCCTCCGGCCGCCAGCCGCCGTAACTCATGGCGTCCGGACAAATCCAACGGAACGTCTGGCCGCCGTCGCGCGAAATCACCGCGCCGAAGGTCGTGCCGACGAAGAAGTCCTGCGGGTGGCCACGCCGCAGGGTGACGTTGGAGGTCTCCGGCAGGCCCGCGTGGGCGTGGGCCGTCGCGCCCAGGCCGAGTCCGAGCGCGAGGACGGCGAGGCGGAGGCTGGGCACGGGGCGTGGCTTCATCCGCGGGGCTCCGGGGGCCAGGGTGGGGCGGGTTCCCGACAATAACGTTCGAAGGCGTCCCGCATACCGGACCGGACGACCCGGGTGGGTGCGGCATGCCACCGCAGGACCGTGCGAGTGCGCGAAGCACACCCCGAGCGGAAGGTTCTCCAGCCACCACTCGGGCGCGGCGAGGGTGGCCGGGGGGGCTCGCCTCGCGGCGGCCGGTCTGCTACGGACAGTGAAGGACTCGGCTGGGGGGCGCACGACATGGCGGGGGCCGCGGGGGTTTCCAACCTCGATTCGGAAGACGTCTCCGGAAGAGGAGGCCTCGGCTTGCCCATGACGGGTGCGGGCCGGGTCGTCTGGGAGGCCGTCATGCAGGGAGCAGTGGAGGTGGCGGTACGGGCCTACGAGGACCTGTCCGCCGCGCAGCGGGAGCGCGTGCTGGAGGAGTCCGTCCACGTGACGGCGCAGGCACGCTCGGCGCTGGTGGACGTGCTGCGCCGCGCGCGCGACTTCGCGGGGGCGGCGCGGCTGCTCGAGGCGGAGGGCGCGGACGCGGCGGCGGCGGCGCTGCACGAACAGGCGGACGCGTTGCTGCCGGCCGCGGAGGCGTGGCTGCGCGCCGGGGAGCGCGCCCGCGCGGCG
>NZ_JAKCFB010000071.1 GCF_024198235.1 Myxococcus dinghuensis
CCACGGCAGGGAACTCCTCGGCCTCCTCGCCAAAGGAGGACCATCTCGGTTTGGTTTCACCGAGGAGCTTCCCTCTTTCCCGCTCGCCCTTCCTCGCCGACTACACACTTATAGGGACACGACCCGGAGTCCTTTGTGAAGAGCTTCAAGCGCGACTACGTGCACCTGGCTCGTCTGGAGAGCGCCGAGGCGGTCCTCCAGCAGCTCCCCGCCTGGTTTCACGACTACAACACCGTGCACCCTCACAAGGCGCTGAAGATGCGCTCCCCGAGAGAGTTTCGACTCGCCGCTTCACCCCACTGACCATGTCCGATTTGACGGGGGCAACTCCACAAGGGAATCGCGGGGCGCCGATACAGGTCGGCGCCGTAGCGAGCGAGCAGCCTGGCGTAGGCGTCTGTTCGAGAGTCAAGTTCGCTTGTTTATGTGTGGATCCAGGCCGGAAGACCATCATGGGCCCGCTCGGAGCCCCGTGGCCCTGACCCGACCTCGGGGCTGCTCTCCACGCAGTGCGGCTGCGTGGCTCGTAGGCAGGCCTGAGCGGCGGGAGTAAGTGGCTACCCCCACTCCTTGTGCTTTGAACGTGCCGCTGCCGTTACAGCAGCAGCAGGCGCGCTGCCTAGAACAGCTTTATCTGAAATGGATCCTGCGCCGGCAGCTCAACCGTTGGCACCGCTGCGGCGGGGGCTAATGCGAACTGAGATTGCGCTTGGATGAGCGGATAAGTGACAAGGTCGGCAAATTCCTTGGGAACCCCTGCTGCCCGACAGACATAGTCGAGCGTGAACATCGCGAGCTTCAACAGGTGCAGGTCACTCCGCGTGAGCGGAATGGAATTGAATGACTCGCCCTTCAGGAGCGTAACTGCGTACGCGCGTAGAAGCCAAGGGACATGGAAGGCTGTTGCTGGCGTCTCAAGATATTGACGTACGACCTGGACGAACCCGTTCCATTCGGGCAGCCCTGGATCCTCGTCGGAGAGATCGGCTCGGAAGCCACGAGATGCCACCAGCTTGGCGCGGATGCTCTGGTAGGCTTCGTAGCTCTCTCTGCCCCCCCAGAGCAGCGCCTTTAGAGAGTCGGCGAGTTCTGTCTTCTTGGCGGGGTGCAGATACTGGTTGAATACTCTACCCGCGCATTCGGCGAGTCCCACGGCGAATACCGCTGCAGTGTCACACAGGAGCGCCTCGTGCTCGGTGCGCTTCGGATCGAACTCTCCCTTGAGGCTGCGAAGAATCCCCAGGACATGTCGAATCAGTGCGCCGAAGGTAGGCTCTTGCCATGCCGTTGAGGTGAGGTATTCGCAGAGCGGGTACAGCGCGGGGAAATGGTTGTGGACGCCGTGGATCTTCTCAATGTCGGACGGCTCAACCGTGACTCCGGAAGAGCCGAGCGGCGGAAGCAGTGCTCTGTCGAAGGTTGGGAAGTCCTCTACAGAGAGCAGCGTGATGCCAAGCTCGTCGGCCGTCAGCTTGTGGTCCTGCTCGATACCTCCGGGAGCGGTGAGCATGATGATGCCGCCATGGGCATCAAGGAGCCTCATGAGGCCCGCCACCCAGAGCGCCCGCTGAACGGGAGACTGGGACTTCAGCGTCTTGCAGTCGCCTAGGACGCGCTCAAACGTAAGAGCACGCGACGGACGCAGAGCGTACACGTCGATGTCGGTGATCGCCTTCCGCGTTCGGCTGACGCCACCAACGGGGAAGATGTCCACTTCGGCCTGGACGAAGAAGCGCTGGGCCCAGAAGTGCTTGAACAACATCGACTTCAGAGGCGTGTCCTTCATGGCATTCCTCGGAGGAGGAGATCGTTGATTTCCTGCATAGTTTCCTCCGAGGCCGTGACCTGAGACTGCTGGACGAGACGCTGACGTCCGATCAGGGAGTCGAAATAGTCCTCCCCTCCCATGAGGGCCATGGTGATTTCTTCATCCGTTGCAACCCTCGGTGCGTCGTTGCTGATGAGTGCCAGTGCCCTATTCACGACCTCGCGCGCTTCTTCCGTCTCTAGGAGGACGAACTTGTACCAGTCACCGCTTACGTGCTCTAGCCTCCCGACGCGGAGTACTGCGAGCTTGTTGTACTGGTGGCGAGACTCGGTGTTGGCGCGTATGAACCCACGGTCGCGGAGTGCGTTGAGGATGGCTTTAGGAGAGCGGATCCTATACGCCGCTGGCAGGAGTTGACCCTGCCGCACGGCGGCCACGAGAGCCATGGCTGCTTCATGAAGGTGGCGCTCGGTTGGACGAAGGCGAGCGGACGTGCGCTGGGGCGAGAACAGGAAGTGCGTGAGTCCCGAGTGTGGCGTCTGAATCGCGGGCGGCGCGGCAAAGCCTTCCCCTGCGAGGGCCCTCACGATGTTGAGGTCTTCCTGACTAAGTACCTCCTCGCCGATCTTCCCGGTCGAGAGAATCACCTGAAAGGGCCAGCCCTGATGGGTTGCCAGCAGAGAGAGTACCCTGGTCACCCTATTGCTGCCGGCACCTGCCACAAGATCAGCAAACGCGTCAGCGTGCTCGGCGAAGTAGATCGGCGACGTGAGAACGTTCTTGCCGCGGGCTCGCCGGACACTGAGATAGCCGGCATCCCTGCCAAGGGTAGTCGCACTGTCCACCAGCTTCTTTTCGGCGCCCAGGTTGTAGAACGAGCTCAGGGGCGTCGGGCTATTGGCCAGCTGGTTCACCAGCATGAGCGTCAGCTGCTCGTGCTCGTTAAGGCTCTTCGAGTTCGCCACGGCTCCGGCTTGCTCGAAAAAGTCCTCGTAGTAGGGGACGGTGGGGATAACAGCCTTGCCAGAGGTGCTCGTCACCACCCTCACGAACTCTGCCTCTTCGAGCAGCTTGAGCACGGCATTGAAGCTCGTAGCAGGGATCTTGACCAGATGGAGGCCGACCTTCCGCAGCAGCTCATAAGGAACGGCCGGCAATCCACGCATCTGGAGGGCGAGCCTGACGGCCATCCCGAGCAGGACTAGGTCCTCGAACTCGCCCACCTGCCTGCCATCTAGGCTGACAGCCACATCGTGACAGCGAACCGCAAGATCCGCGCCTTTCGGCATCTCCATGCTGCTCATTCAGATTCCCCCGCTTCAGCCGTCCTGCTCCGAAGTCCGGACGTGACGGTAGATAGATCGCTGACGGCCTATGCGCATCAAGTTAGTGCCCGGAATGCTGCTCGCTCAGGGAGGTCGCAGCGAGGCATCCCGGCAGCGGGCAGGCCCGTTCGAGCGCCGTGATAGGGGGCATAGACCAAAGCCAGGTGGCTCTTGAGGGACGACCAGCAGTCGTACCGGTGGTCCAGTCGAAGGCTAGCCCGGACGCGGCGATTCCTGGGGTCGATCTCCGTACGCAATCCGTACGTAATCGACCGGACTCCAGCGAACCCCTATGAACGGTTCAGCCCCGTAAGTACCCTTTGTTTTCGGGTACTTACGGGGCTGTTCCAATGTCCCCGACGGGATTCGAACCCGTGTTACCGGCTTGAAAGGCCAGCGTCCTGGGCCTCTAGACGACGGGGACGTCGTCACTGCATGAGTCGCGGGGGGATCGAACCCCCGACCCTCGGCTTAAAAGGCCGGTGCTCTACCATCTGAGCTAGCGACTCGCACTTATTCTTTTGTGTCCGCCACCGAAAGTGGCCCTCCAGGGCCCGGAGGCAGGCGCTTCCTAGCAGCACTCCGGCGCGCTTTCCACTGGCGAGCGCATGCTCCGCTTCCTGACGGGACGCCACCGCTCGCCCGTGAACGCCCCGGGCACCGCCCGCGCCTTCCGTCAGCCAGGGACGCTATACAGGCTCCATGTCACAGGATGTCCCCCCCGAGGAACTCGACGGAGCCGAAGACGAAGAGGAGGGCGCAGAGAAGGCCCCCTTCCGGCGATATCTCACCCGCTCGGGCGCCGAGCGCATGCACCGGGAGCTCATCCGCCTGCTCAACGAGGAGCGCCCCAAGGTCACCGCCGAGGTCTCCGCCGCCGCCGCCCAGGGCGACCGCTCCGAGAACGCGGAGTACATCTACGGAAAGAAGCGCCTGCGGGAGATCGACCGGCGCATCCGCTTCCTACAACGGCGCCTGGACACCGCCACCATCGTCACGCCTTCTGAACAAACCGACCGTGAACGTGTCTACTTCGGCGCCACCGTCACCCTGGAGGACGAGGACGGCGCGCGCACCCGTTACCAGATTGTCGGGTCCGATGAAATCGACGCCTCCGGAGGTCGCATCAGCGTGGAGTCCCCCATCGGCCGTGCGCTCCTGCGCAAGGCCGTGGGCGACACCGTCGAGGTCCGCAGACCCCGGGGAGAGATCGACCTCACCATCGTCGACATTCGCTACGACTAGGAGGCACCCATGCCTCGGACGCTGCCCATCAACCCCCGCTTCCGTCGCATCTACCAGCAACTGAGCGGGGTGGACCTGGCCACGTCCGGAACCGAGGAACTCTCGCTCGAGGACCTCGGTCTGGGAGATACCCAGAACCCCCGCGGAGAGCTCCTCTTCGGCACCTACAGCCCCGAGGGGCTCGAGCGGGCCCTGCGCACCTACGGCCTGCTCCAGCGCGCCGAGGAGCGGGTGGGCCCCACCGAGCTGCGCATCCTGGGCGACGACCCCTACCGCCCCCGCATCAGCCTGTGGAGCCGGCGCTTCTACGTCCCCGTGGTCGACGTCGCCCTGCGCAAGACCACCGGCGCGGAGGTCGGCCTGGACGACTCCCTCGCCACCGTGCCGCTGCTCTATGTCGACGCGCTCCTCCTCCAGAACCCCGGGCGCGCCTTCGACTGGCACCGCCCCCCGCTGCCTGGCCAGAACCATCCGGGACTCGCCCTCTCCGCGCCCGTGCTCGAGCTCTTGATGTTGATGGCCCACCGCATCGGCGCGGAGGCGCTGGCCCTGACGCCGTCCACCTTCGCCGCAGCGTGCGTCTACGACCGGCGCTTCCGCTTCGTGGACGGCGCGGCCCAGGGTCGGTTCCTCGCGTTGCGCGAGGCGGGCGAGAAGCGCCCCCGGTGGCTGCTCGCCTGGGCCGTGGAGCTGGGCTGCATGCGCGACGCCGAGGGCCATGCCGCCCCGTTCACCCCCATGCCGATGGTGGCCCCCGTCCACCGCCGGGTGCTCCGCGCGTTCGAGGCGAGGGCGTGGCTCGAGGCCCGGGACCGTGTCCGGCGGCAGCCCCTCTCGCTCGACGAGGAGGCGCTCCAGCAGCGCTTCCCCTGGGAGCGCATGCCCCCAGGAGCACCGCCCGAGCGACTGGCGGAGCAGCTCGGGTATGATCCGCTCGCTCCCGTGGTGGCGCACTGACCGACCCCGCCGCTCCCAGGGCGTGGCGGGACTGTGACCCCGGGTCCGGGCGTTGCCGCTCATGGCCCTCCGAGGAATGCGGGCGTGGGGTTTCGAACAACCGACATCCCGACGCAAACCCGGCTGCTTCCGTGGGAGGTGCTGCCTATATTGGATGGGGCGTCAGACTCCGCCTCGTCGCATGGTCCCCAGCGGTCGCACCCGAACCAATCAGGTCGCGCAACCCACGATGCGAAAGAACTTCATCCTCGATACCAACGTCCTGCTCCACGATCCCCGCAGCATCTACGGCTTCGAGGACAACAACGTCATCATCCCCATCTACGTCATCGAGGAGATTGACCAGTTCAAGCGCGACCTCTCCGAGCTGGGGCGCAACGCCCGGCTGGTGGCGCGCTACCTGGACGGCTTCCGGGCGGAGGGCTCGCTGAAGGAGGGGGTGCCGCTGCCCCGGGGAGGCATGCTCCGCGTGTGCTTCACCGAGCGCGAGCTGCCGCTCTCCATGGCGGACAGCAACCTGATGGACAACCGCATCCTCGCGGTGGCCATCGACCTGATGGAGCAGGAGCCGGAGACGCAGGCGGTCTTCATCACCAAGGACACCAACCTGCGCATCCGCGCGGACGCGCTGGGCCTCATCGCCGAGGACTACGACACCGAGCGCGTCGAAATCACCGAACTCTACACCGGCTTCACCGAGCGGCTCGTCCCCAAGGCGCTGGTGGACCAGATGTACAAGCCCGGGGCCGAGGTCGACCTGCCGGACCCCGACTCGCTCTTCCCCAACCAGCTCGTGCTGCTCAAGGACGAGACGAACCCCTCGCACACCGCCATGGGCCGGCTGCACGGGCTCAAGGGCAAGCTCGTGCCGCTCCTGCGCCAGAGCAAGGAGGGGACGTGGGGCATCCGCCCGCGCAACATGGAGCAGGCCTTCTGCCTGGACCTGCTGCTCAACGACGACATCAAGCTGGTGACCATCGTCGGCAAGGCGGGCACGGGCAAGACGCTGCTGGCCATCGCCGCCGGACTCCAGAAGGTGACCGAGGAGAACCTGTACCAGAAGCTCCTGGTGAGCAGACCCATCTTCCCCCTGGGGCGGGACATCGGGTATCTGCCGGGAAGCGTCGAGGAGAAGCTCAACCCCTGGATGCAGCCCATCTTCGACAACGTGGAGTTCCTGATGAACCTCAGCCGCGCGGACAAGAAGGCCGGACGCGGCTATCACGAGCTGCTGGACCTGGGGCTGATGGAGATCGAGCCGCTCACGTACATCCGCGGGCGCAGCATCCCCAACCAGTTCATCATCGTGGACGAGGCCCAGAACCTCACCCCCCACGAGGTGAAGACCATCATCACCCGCGTGGGCGACAACACGAAGATCATCCTCACGGGGGACCCGTTCCAGATCGACAACCCCTACGTGGATTCGACCAACAACGGCCTGGTGCACGTGGTCAACCGCTTCAAGAGCGAGAAGATCGCCGCGCACATCAGCATGGCGAAGGGCGAGCGCAGCGCCCTGGCCGAACTGGCCGCCAACCTGCTCTAGCCGCCCCCTGGGGCGGGCGGAGCTTCGAGACGTGTCATGAAGAAGGACGGTCCGGGAGAGACCCCTCCGGGGGTGGAAGTCGAGGAGAAGAAGCCCCTCATCGAGTACCCCTCGGTCTACACCTTCAAGGTGATGGGGATGCAGGGGCCGGGGTTCGCCGAGCATGTCCGCGAGCTGTTCCGGCGGCTCATGGGCTCGGAGATCTCCCCGGACTCCATCCGCGAGCAGCCCAGCAGCAAGGGCAAGTACGTGTCGCTGAGCGTGTCGGTCTACCTGCTGTCCGAGGAGCACCGCCGCTCCATCTACGACGAGCTCCACAAGGACCCCCGCGTCGTCTACTACCTGTGAGGCAGACGCCGCGTAGTCGGGGGCCCTCGGTGACGGGGGCCCTTGCCGTCTCTGGAAGTCCCGCCAGGGTTGGGTATATGAGGAGCGTATGAGCCCGGCAGAGCCCTTCCCGCTGTTCCACCCCTCGGACGCCCGGCGCGCGTTCAGCTCGGATGACGTGACGCGGCGCTTCGCCAAGGTGGCCCAGTTGGAGCCGGGGTCGAACGTGCTGGTGCTGGGTTGTGGCGCGGATGGCGCCGCGGCGCTGCTGCTGGCCCGGGAGCTGGGGTGCTCCGTGGTCGCCGCCGACACCGACGAGGACGTGGTCGCGTCCGTGCGTGAGCGGGTGCGCAACCAGGGCCTCTCGGAGCGCGTCGAGACTCGGGGCGTGGACCTGGACGCGCTCGGCCTGCCGGAGGGTGCCTTCCACGGCGTCCTGGTGCAGGGCCGCGTGCTGTACCCGCTGAAGGACGGCCTGACGCGACTGCGCGGGCTGCTGGTGAAGCGGGGGCGGGTGGGCCTGACGTTCCCCTCGCGGGTGGTCCGGGTCCTCCCCAAGGCGGCCCAGGCGTTCTGGGAGCGCCGGGTCGGGGCGCCGCTGCTCCACCCGGGCGAGCTGCTCCAGGCGCTGGAGGCCCACGGGTACGAACCCGAGTCCTCCGAGACGCTGAGCGACGTGGAGCTGGATGACTACTACCGCGAGGTGGAGGCCAACCTGCGGCCCACCTCCGGTCCCCGCGCGGCGGCGCTGCGTGAGGAGCTGGCCCTGCACCGCGAGAACAACGGCAAGGCCGTGGTGAGCTACGCGTTCTTCGTGGGCCGCCGCAAGGAGCCGGGCGAGAAGCCGCCGGCGTCGCGGGATCGCGGCTAGCCTCGCGAGGTCGGCCTCCCGCCTTCCGGCGGAGGCCCCCGGCGCTCAGTTCATCGCGCCGTTGAAGTCGATGAGCTCGATGGACTCGGGCGCCACGGACAGGGACACCGACTCGCGGTAGCCCGCCGCGTCGCCGCCCACCTGGAAGGGCATGGGGCGGGCGAAGCGGACGTGGACCTCGCGGGCGTGGAAGTCGTGGATGCCCTCCGGGAACCAGCGGCCGTTCCACAGGCGGGGCAGGTTCGCGAGCACCTGCGTGGTGGCCACCTGGCCCAGCCGAAGCTGCATGAAGCCCCGGCGACCACAGGCGAAGGGGAACATGCGGAAGCCATAGCCGTAGAACGGCATGGTGCCCGCGGCCGCCATCATCAACTTGCCCCGGAACATCAGCTCGCCCGGCGCCACCGGCTCGCCCAGGGGCTGGCCGTCCGCGCCCAGCCGGTACGCCTCGCCGGCCTGGCCATTGACGACCTCGCACTCCACCCAGGTCGAGTGGGTCAGGTAGTGCGGCACCGTCTTGCACGCCACCGCGGAGAAGTAGCCGCCGCTGCCGGTGAGGACGCTCTTGAAGAAGCCCTTGCCCAGGTTCTCCTTCACCCAGATGTAGTCGTTGAGCACCTTGCCATCCACGCCCAGCCCGGCGAACGGCGCGCGCTGCCCGTCCACCATCAGCAGGTCCATGGGGCGGAAGCCGGGGACCTCGCTGGCGCGGGCGCGCAGGACGTCGTTGAGCAGGCCGTCGCCCCGGGTGCCGGAGGCGTTGACGTGCGCGGCGATGCCGTTGCCCGTGCCCAGCTTGAGGATGCCGAAGCGCGGCGCCTCCTGGCCGGCGAAGCGGCCCTTGGGGCCCACCAGCTGGAGCACCTCGTTCACGAAGCCCATGAAGGTGCCGTCGCCCCCGCCCGTGAAGACCATCGGGTAGCCCCGCTCCAGCACCGTCTGGGCGATGCGCCGCCCGTCGAGCGGGGAGCGGGACAGGAACAGGTCCTGCTCCGGGACGATGTGGGACAACGACTTCACCACCCGGGCGTCCACCTTGCGGGCGTTCGCGTTGAGCAGCACCGCGACCTTCGGCGCTTCGGCCACGTCCGACGTGGCGGCACGGCGGAGGTCCGGGGCACGCAGGGGCTGAACCAGCATGGGGCAGGCTCCAGGGTAGGTGCGGGTGGGGGAACCCGCCGGCGACGCTCGCCGCAATGTGCAGTTTCATTGCCAAGCCCTGACGCGAGGCGTTAGCGCCTGCCTGCTTCAGTTATTCCAAGAGGTTGAAGCGTCGGTTGCTCATCGAATGCTCGCCAGGTTGCTACCGCGGGGTGACGGCGGTGTAGAGCGCGTTACGCACCCGTGCCGTGAAGGTGGCGAGGTCGTGACGCGGCGGGCCGGGGTTTGGAGGGGCCGGCCGACTCTGGAATCAACGAAATCGACCGGCCAGGCGAGGTGAAACCGGGTCTGCGCACTGCGCTACGCACCCGGCGGTAGCACCTTGAGTACGAGGGCCCACGGGGCCACGTCCCGGTTTGACACGGGGGGGTGGGTGGTTACGTTGGGCGTACATCAGGAGCTTCTGCAGAAAACGCAGTCATTTCCGGAGGATACGAACCGTGGGCAAGATTATTGGGATCGACCTGGGCACCACCAACAGCGTGGTGGCGATCATGGAGGGTCGCGAGCCCAAGGTCATCGTCAACGAGGAAGGCAGCCGCATCACGCCCTCGGTGGTCGCGTTCACGAAGGACGGCGAGCGTCTGGTCGGCCAGGTGGCGAAGCGCCAGGCCATCACCAACCCGGAACGGACCATCTACTCCATCAAGCGGTTCATGGGCCGCCGGCACGACGAGGTGGTCGAGGAGGCCAAGCTCGTCCCCTACAAGGTGGCGCGTGGCCCCAACGGCGACGCCCGCGTGGAGCTGGACGGCAAGCAGTACAGCGCGCCGGAGATCAGCGCGCAGGTGCTGCTCAAGCTCAAGCGGGCCGCGGAGAACTACCTGGGCGAGAAGGTGACCGAGGCGGTCATCACCGTTCCGGCGTACTTCAACGATGCCCAGCGCCAGGCGACGAAGGACGCGGGTGAGATCGCGGGCCTCACGGTGCGCCGCATCGTGAACGAGCCGACGGCTGCGGCGCTGGCGTACGGCCTGGACAAGAAGAAGGACGAGAAGATCGCCGTCTACGACTTCGGCGGCGGCACGTTCGACATCTCCATCCTGGAGGTGGGCGAGAGCGTGGTCGACGTGCTCGCGACCAACGGTGACACGCACCTGGGCGGCGACAACATCGACCAGCGGATCATGGACTGGCTGATCTCCGAGTTCAAGAAGGACACGGGGCTGGACATCAGCAAGGACAAGATGGTGCTCCAGCGCCTGAAGGAGGCGGCGGAGAAGGCGAAGATCGAGCTGTCGAGCGCGACGGAGACGGACATCAACCTGCCGTTCCTCACGGCGGACGCGTCCGGTCCGAAGCACCTCAACCTGAAGCTCACGCGCGCCAAGTTCGAGGCGATGATCGACGACCTCATCGAGCGCTCGCTGGAGCCGTGCCGCAAGTGCCTGAAGGACTCGGGCGTCGACCTGAAGGACCTCAACGAGGTCGTGCTCGTGGGCGGCACCACGCGCATCCCGAAGGTGCAGGAGGCGGTGAAGCGGCTGTTCGGCAAGGAGCCGAACCGCTCGGTGAACCCGGACGAGGTCGTGGCGGTGGGCGCCGCGGTGCAGGCGGGCGTGCTCTCCGGCGAGGTGAAGGACATCCTCCTGCTGGACGTGACGCCGCTGAGCCTGGGCGTGGAGACGCTGGGTGGCGTGCTGACCAAGCTCATCGAGCGCAACACCACCATCCCCACGCGCAAGTCGGAGACGTTCTCCACGGCCACGGACGGCCAGTCGCAGGTGGAGATCCACGTGCTCCAGGGTGAGCGCGAGATGGCGGCGGACAACCGCAGCCTGGGTCGCTTCCACCTGACGGGCCTGCCTCCGGCGCCGCGCGGCGTGCCGCAGATCGAGGTGACGTTCGACATCGACGCCAACGGCATCCTCAACGTGAGCGCGAAGGACAAGGCCACGGGCAAGGAGCAGAAGGTCACCATCACCCACTCGTCCGGTCTGGCGAAGGACGAGGTCGAGAAGATGGTCGCCGACGCCCGCAGCAACGAGTCGGCCGACAAGGAGCGCCGCGAGGTGGTGGAGCTGAAGAACCAGGCGGAGGCCCAGTCCTACGCCGCGGACAAGCTCATCAAGGAGAACAAGGACAAGCTCTCCGCGGACGTGGCGAAGTCGCTCGAGGCGGCGGTGGCGGAGCTCAACCAGGTCCGAGAGGGCCAGGACAAGGCCGCCATCAAGGCCGCGCTGGAGAAGCTGCAGCAGGCCTCCTACAAGGCCGCCGAGGAGATGTACAAGGCCACCGGTGGTGCTCCGGGCGGTGAGCCGCCTCCGGGCGCGGCGCCGGGTGCCCAGCCGGGCGCGAAGAAGGACGACGTGGTGGATGCCGAGTTCCGCCAGTCGTGATGCCGGGGCCGTGAGGCCCGGTTGAGTGCGAGAGGGCCGGTGCTTCCGCGAAGAGCCGCGGAGGGGCCGGCCCTCCTGCTTTGCGGGATGGGGTCTCCACGCGGGCGGATGGGCGTGTGGGAACCCGGACGCCCGTGACGCGCAAGCGGTTGAGGGGACTGGTCGCGCGGGTGGCGGCCTGGATGCACTGCAGTGGGGCTCCACGCTTTGGCGAGAGGCCCATCCATGTCCCGTATCGAATCATCCCGACTCCCCATCCCGTCCGCGCCCGCCTCGGACGAGCCCGCCACTCCGACACTCCGCGAGCCGCAGCAGGCCGCCACCGGCGCGGAGGCCAGCACGTTGGAGGTGTTCCGCGGCGGGGCGGGGCGTGCGTCCAGCCCGCTTCCCGTGGTGGGGCCTCGGTGTGGGCCACGAGCGGGGGAGGGGAGTGGATTCGACTTCGCGGTGGGCGGCTCCTTCCCTCCGCGTCCCACCGGGAACCTGCGCGAGCAGATGCGGCAGGGGGCCTTCACCCTGGCCCAGTCCGAGGCGGCCACTGCGAGCCTGGTGATGCGCGGCGGGGCGGCCGTGGATGGCTATGCGCGGGGGCACCTGAAGATGCTGGAGCCCAACCCGCCGATCCACGGCGCGCCCACGTCGCTGACGGACTACACCAGCTCGATGCCCGGCGTGACACCCGAGGCCGCCTTCCACTACTTCGTGAAGAACCCGGGGCCGGTCTTCGCGTCGGCGGGAATCCGCCTCAAGCCGGAGACCGCGACGCTGACCGACAGGGCGAAGGTCTTCCTCGAGGAGAAGGGGCCACCGCCCGTCTGGGCCCCGGTCACCTTCAGGCTCGAGCCGGAGGCGAGCACCGTGCACATCACCACGCTGGATGGTCATCCCCTACGAGGAACGAACCGGTTCGTCTTCGAGGATGACCGGCAGGGGGGCACCCGGCTGCGGCAGTACTCCGCCTTCCAGGGCAGCTCGCCCGCGACGTCCGTGGGGCTGAAACTCATGGACCCCATCGAGCGACAGCACGACATCTGGCGCAGCGTCCATGGGCACCTCCACGACACGTTGAGCGAGCGCTGAGAGGGGGGCACGCATGGGCAGGCGCGCGCAACTGTGGACGAGGCCTCCGGGACATGCGGTGCTGCTCTATGATGGGCACTGCCGCGTCTGTCTTGGCGCGGCCCGCGAGTTCAAGAAGTGGTTGGGAGGCGAGGAGGCCCGGCTGTGCTCGTTCCGGGACGAGGGCGTGCTGGATGCCTTTCCGGGTCTGGCGGCCGAGCGCTGCGAGAGGGCCATGCAACTGGTCCTGGCCGACGGTCGGGTGGTGGAGGGCGCGGAGGCCATCGTCCACGCGCTGGGCAGGCACCCGCTGGGGCGGCTGCTATCCCTCTACTACCTCCCTGGCGTGAGGCAGCTCTCCGACGCCCTCTATGGCGTGGTGGCCCGGTACCGGTTCCGCCTCGCCGGAAGACAGTGTTCCGGGGGAGCCTGTTCGCTGCACTTCAAATAGACGGAGGGCGGCGGGTAGCATGGGTGCAACCCCGCTGGCTTCGGATTGTCCGTGCAATCTCATCCGCCGTCATACGTCCAGGCCGCTCGGGCCTTCCGCCACTTCTTCGGAGAGCTCCGGGACGTCTATCTGGAGCGCGAGACGCTCTTCACCCAGCTCGAGCTGGCGTTGCTGAGTCGGGAGCATGCGCTCGTGGTGGGGCCCCCCGGGACGGCCAAGAGCGCCATCGCCAGCGCGGTGCTCGGGCGCATCGTCGACGAGCACACGGGGGTGGCCTCCCTGTTCTCCAAGCAGCTCGCGGAGTCCACGGTCCAGACGGACCTCCTGGGGCCCGTGGACTTCAAGGTCCTGACGGAGACCGGGCGCACGGAGTACCTCACGGACGAGGGCATGCTCGGCTCCCGGCACGCCTTCCTGGACGAGGTCTTCGACGGCCGGGACATGCTCCTGCGCTCCATCCTCAACGTGCTCTTCGAGCGGGAGCTGAAGCACGGCCGCCGGGTGACGGCCGGGCGCACCGAGTGCGTGGTGATGACGAGCAACCGCTACCTCTCCGAGGTGCTGGCGCGCTCGCCGGAGCTGCTGCTGGCGTTCGCGGACCGCCTGAGCTTCATCTGCTTCGTGCCCAAGGCGTTCGCCCGGAAGGAGAGCCGGGCGGCGATGCTGCAGCGCTTCTCCCAGGGGGCTCGGCCGGACCTGCGCGCGCAGCTCACGTCCCAACAGTTGGAGCTGCTCCAGGACGCCGTGGCGCGGGTGCGGGTCCCCAGCCTGGTGCTGGAGGGCGTGGAGCTGCTCGCGGACGCGCTGGAGCGGGCGCTGTCGGCCCAGGTCTCCAAGCTGCCCGACTACGTGCCCACGAAGTACTTCTCGCAACGCTCGGCCGTGAAGGCGCTGTGGGCCTTGAAGGCGGCGGTGGTGCGGGACCAGCTCTACCGGCGGCCGGAGCGGCCGCTGGAGGCCTCCGTGGAGGACCTGGACGCGCTCCGGTGGTTCTTCCTGCTGGGCGGCCCGCCACACGCGGAGACGGAGGCCCTGCTCAAGACGGTGGTCGATCCCCGCGAGCGCGCGCAGCTGGAGATCGTCCGCCTGGAGCAGCGCACCTTCGACGAGGTCATCGCCAAGGTACGGCAGGACCTGGGGGGCGGAGTGGACCGCGAGGCCCAGAACCTGGGCTCGGCCGAGGACCTCTCGACGGCCGATTCGCTCTCCCGCAACTGGCAGCCCGCCACGGCCTCCGCGGCGGCGAAGGGGCTGCTCGCCAAGCTCGTGCCCGGGCCGCGGCACTCTCAGAACCGGGTTCCCCTGCTGGTGGCCGCGCGGGCCCTCGTGTCGGCCATGGACCACCGGCTGGCGCGAGGCATGGCGGGGCAGGGGGAGGGGCGGGGAGGGCTGGCGCTCCTGTCGTCCTTCCAGGACGTGCTGGAGCTGTGCCGCACGGTGCCCGAGTTGAAGCCCGGCTTCCTCCCGCTGTGTGAGTCCACCGCGCGCTTCATCGACGGCGCGCTGGAGATGATCGCCCTGACGGCGGAGAGCGCCGACTTCGAGGAGGGGCTCAAGCTGGAGGGGTTGGTCGGGCTCGCGGACAACCTGGAGGAGGAGCTGTCGCGGACGGCGGACCTGGTGGGCGTCGTGGGCGAGGGGCTCCCCGATGCGGCCGAGCGCCTCCAGGGCGTCGGGCTCGCCTCCCGCCAGCGGGTGGTGGGCGCGCTCAAGCGGCGCGCGACCGCGGCGTTCCAGGGGACGGCGTCGCGAGGGAGGAGGGATCCGCTCGAGACGCTCGCCACCGACTCCCGTCGGCTCGCGCAACTGGAGCAGTCCTTCATCGCGTTGGATCCCGCGTCCCGTGGCTTCAGGGAGGAGCTGCTGCTGCCCCTGGGGCTGACCTACGCGCGCGAGGTGCTGTCCTCCACGCCCTTCGACCGCATCGAGCAGTTCTCGCGTGCGATCCAATCCGTGGCGGAGAACCTGCGTCGGGAGGGCCTCCCCGTCGCGCAGGTCATGGTCGAGTGCCGGGAGATCCTCGACGAGCGGCTGCGGGAGCATGCGCGGCTCCTCTCCCGCGAGGTGGTGCCCCCGCCCCTGGCGGCGGCCGCCGTGCTCAGTGGCGACGCGTACGTCTACTACCGGGGAGAGTTCTCCACGCGGGCTCCGGATGGCGAGCTGGCCGCGCTGGTGGGGCTGGACGGACAGTTGGCGTTCGCCCGGGTCGGAGGGGCCGCCGCCTTCTTCTCGGAGACCGTCCGGGACGCCGTCGCGCAGGCGGAGCTGGCGTTCGTCCAGTCGCGGGTCAAGTACCTGCGCACCTGGCTGACCCAACTGCTCACGTCGCTGCCCGCCCCGGATACCCTCAAGGAGCGCGCCGAGGCAGAGCGCACCGTGGACCGGCTGGTGCGCAGCCGCTTCCCACTGCTGACGCTGAAGGAGGGAGAGCTGGTCCGCCTCAAGGGCGTCCTGTCCCTGTTGGGGAAGCTGCCCGGTGGGCTGGGCGAGGGCGCGAATCGGCTCGAGGCGCAGCTCAAGGGCATCGACGAGGACTTCGGGCGCTACAGCCGTCAGGTGCTGGAGCGGCGGACCGCCGCATGAGGTCGCTCGGGGCCGGTGAGCCGGAGAGGGGAGGCTGAGCGTGCTGGCCCGGCGACTCACGGACCTGCGGCGGCGCATCGACGCCCTCCGCCAGCCCGTGCCCCCCGCGCGCGGCGGGTGGCTGGGCTTCGGACGGAAGGCGCGGGGGCCGGTGGATTTGTCGCTCCCGCTGCTCGCCGCGCTCGACCGCGAGCTCGACAAGGTGGGCATCCACACGTCTGCGGATGCGCTCCTCCTGCGGCAACTGGGCGTGCGCCGGGGGCTCGCGGGGGGGCTGGCCGCCGGGCTCCAGGGTCGGGCGGGGCAGGTGGTCGTCGAGGTCGAGGAGTGTGTGTCCCGCGTGGAGCGGGCCTGGCGCGGCGGTGAGATGCCCCCGGGCGCGCTCACGGTGGTCGAGCGCGCGTTCGTCCAGGTGGCGCGGGTCGTCAAGGTCGCGGAGCTCTTCGCCCGCCCGCACGAGGAGGAGGGCGGCCTCGACGAGGACTTCGACATCTTCGAGCGCCCCGCCGTGGCCGCGCGTCAGCGCCCCCCGAGCAGCGCCCGCATGGCGGTGGCGGAGTGCTTCGCCCTGCGCGCGCGGCAGAACGTCCTGGACCTGGTGCAGAAGCGCAGGGACCTCGACGTGGCGCACGAGATGCTCCTGCGCCTGGGCGCCGACCATGATCGCGACCGGGGGATGCCCCTCCGTCGGGAGGTCGCCGACGCGCGGGAACGCGCGCGCGCCCTGCCCGCGGTGCGCTCCATGGAGGAGCTGCTGCAGCACGTGCGCTACACCGCGCGGCACGAGCCCCAGCTCGCCTACCGGTCACTGCGAGGTCTCTACGAGCGCGCAGTCGAGGCCGGAGACGCGGACCTGGCCGCGGTGGCGCGCACGGCGTTGGCGCCGCTGCTCCCCGGGCGCGGTCGACTGGCACCGCTCGTCGAGCGCGCCGAGCGCGACAGGCTGGCTCACTGGTTCGGTGAGCGCCCGGACGCGAAGCCTCCCGCCGAGGCCGGTCCCCGCCGCTCCGACGAGTTGCTGGCGGACCTGGCGTTCTCGCTGCGGCCCGAGCAGCTCGCCACCTTCGAGTTGGCGGCGGGGTGCGCGCGCTACTTCGACGTCGAGGATGCGCTCTCCGAGGAGATCCTCCTGGCCGAGACGAAGGCGACGCGGACCGTGCCACGTCGCGTGCCGTATCCCACGCAGACGATGACGTACGAGACGACGGGCGGACTGCACGAGGTGCACAACTTCGTGCTGTCGGACCCGCGCATGCTGCTGCGCGACCTGGCCGCGAACCGTCAGTTGGTGCGCGCGTACCTGGAGGAGGCCCCGCCGGTGGCCCCCCGGAAGGTGAAGCGCACGGCGGTGCGTGTCTACGTCTGCGACGCCTCAGGCTCCATGCACGGGGCGCGTGCCCGTTTCCGCGACGCGCTCATCATCGCGGAGCTGAACAACCTGCGCGTGAAGGCCCTCAAGGGCGAGCCCTTCGACCCCATCTACTTCAGCTTCTTCAACGACGTGCCCACCGAGCTGGCGCGCGTGGACACGGCCGCCGAGGCCACGCGGCAGATCGAACGGCTCTTCCGGGACTCCCCCGCGGAGGGCCAGACGGACATCTCGCTCGCGCTCATGTCGGCCTTCGACTCCATCCGGGCCGCGCAGGGGCGAGACCCCTACCTCGCGCGCGCCACCGTGGTGCTCGTCACCGACGGCGAGGACCGCGTGGAGCTGGACCTCATCCGCCGCACCCGCGCGCCCATGGGGGCGCTGGACATCGCCCTGAGCTTCATCTCCCTGGGCGAGGAGAACCCGGACCTGCGCTCGCTCGTGCGCGAGCAGCGCGCCGCGGGCGTGCGCGCCTTCTACCACCACCTCTCCGACGAGGAGATCCAGTGGGCGCGCACGGAGTTCGACACCCCCTGGCGCACGCTCCTCCCTCAGGATGTCCCGGCCACGCCGGAGTCGCTGGAGGCGCTGGCGCCACACCTGGAGGCGTTGGAGGCGCTGGCCTCGGGGCGCGTGCTCTCGACCGCCGTGGCCGTGGAGGCGTCGTTCGACGCCCTGTTCCCGGAGGGCGCGGCCAGGGCAGTCGGCGCGGAGGTCCCCGGGCCGGACACGGTGGGGCGCGTGGCGGACATCCTCGGGGCGCTCGTCGAGGCCGCCGCGCTGGCCCCGGCCGACAAGCGCGCCACGGAGAGCGTGGTGCTGCTCCAGCACCTCCTGGGGGTGTACGGCCTGACTCCCGCGCGCTACCTCGCCGCGCTGTCGGCGGGAGGACCCTCGGTGCGGGACGCCCTGGCGCGTGTGCGGCTGCTGTGCCGGCCCTTCGGCTAGGCTGCGGGCCACGTCCATGTTCTTCGGCCTCTGGAAACGAAAGAAGGAACCCCGCCGTCCCGTGGATCCGCTCGCGGCGTTCGACGAGCTCATCGAGAACCTGGAGCGCCAGGCCGGCGAGGTGCGCAAGTCGGCGGCGACGCTGCTCGCGCTCAAGGGGGACCTGACGCGCTCGGTGGACCGCTACACCCGGCGAATCGAGGACATCGCCGAGCGGCGCGCGACGGCGCAGCTTCGCGGGGACTCTCACGCCGTGACGGTGCTCGCGCGGGACAAGGCCCAGGCGGACGCGCTGCTCGTCTCCACCCGCGAGTCGCTGGAGCGGGCGGATTCGGACGGAAAGCTCCTCCTGGAGGCCGCCGCCGACCTGGGCGAGCGGGTGGCGGAGCTTCGCCGCGAGCGGGAGAGCGCCTCCGCGCGGCTCACCGTGGGCGGCATCGTCACCGACGCCCTGCGCGAGCGCGTGGCCCGCTACGAGCAGGCCCTGGTGGTGGACGCGGCGCGGGACGAGGTGGAGCGGGCGCACGCCCTCGCGGAGATCTACCGCGAGGAGCGGCGGGAGCAGGGCGACTGACGGTTCAGGTGCGGCGCGCCGTCTGGTGCAGCTCCAGCACGATGTTGCCGCTCTTGAAGAGGCGCACCGCGCCGGACGTCTGGCTCACCACCAGCGCGATGCTGTGCGTGGTGGAGGTGATTCCGGCGGCGGCGGCGTGCCGGGCCCCGAGTCCGAGCGGAATCTTCACCGCCTCGTCCGCGGCGGACAGGTAGCGCCCGGCGGACAGCACCACGCCGTCCTCGCGGATGACGAAGGCGCCGTCCAGCACGGAGAAGTTCTTGATGGCCTCGCGAATCTTCGGGTCGAGGACGTTCCGCTCCGCCTCGGAGAGGCCCTGGAACGGATTGATGGTCATCTGGCGGCTCTTCTCCAGCACCGTCGTGTGGTCGCCGATGGTGATGATGGTGCCGATGGGGTGGCCCTCGAAGCCCTCCTGGCCGATCTGCAGCGCCAGTTGGATGAGCGCGTCCACCACCTGGGAGTTGAACTCGTCACCCAGCTTCACGCCCTCGATGGCGAGCCGGTCGTCGAGCGAGCCACCGATTCGCATCTGCATCAGCGTGTCGGGAGCGCGGCCCACCCGGCCGGTCATGCACAGCACGAGGTCGCCTTCCTTGAAGGCGCCCTGCGAGAGGGCGGAGACGAGCGCCACCTTGACCCGCTCGGTCCGGGAGTAGTCGTACGCGGGGATGACGAGCGCCCGCACTTTGCGTTGCAGGTGCTCCTGCGCCAGCTTGTCCAGCGTCACGGCGTAGACGAGCTTCTTGCGAGCAGGCCGCCCCCGGAGCTCCTCGGGAGGAATCGGCGTGTCGCAGATGTAGAGGAAGTGATCCACGTCGCTCTTGGCCGCCAGGGAGAGGGCCGAGCGCAGGAATTCCCGATCGAACTTCGTGTTCTCGCTCAATCGCCCCTCTCTTTGCCCGCGGTCCGAGACCCGGTCAGCTTGACACCGAAGGGTGCATGAATAAAGCTTTCGGGCCCTTTTTTCGGGGGACAGGGCCCAAAACCCTCGCGTACTGGAGCGAAGGCTGTGAACCAGAAAGATCTCAAGCGTTACAAGAAGATGCTCGAGGACAGCAAGACGAGCCTGCTCGAGAGCGCCAAAAAGACCCTGGTGGAGGAGTCCAGTTTCGACACGGACGACCTCCCTGACGAGATCGACCTGGCGTCATCCGAATACGCGCAGTCGATGGTGTTCCGGCTCCGAGACCGGGAGAAGTTCCTGCTGCAGAAGATCGACCGCGCCCTGGCGCGGATCGAGGACGGGACGTTCGGCATCTGCGAGCGTTGCGAGGAGGACATCTCCCCCAAGCGGCTGGAGGCGCGTCCGGTGACGACGCTCTGCATCCGCTGCAAGGAGGAGCAGGAGAAGAAAGAGAAGTCCTACGGCTGAGCGCCGTGGGTACCCGGGGCCGCGCGGGTTCTGCCCGTGCGGCCCGGGGCTTCACCGGGTTGGCCTCCCGGAACGACCTCAGGCCACGGGCGCCTGGATCTCCACGCGGAGCAGCTGGCGTCCGATGAGGTAGTGGTCTCCGTTGTCCACGAAGGTGGGGCCCGCCAGGCGGATGAAGGTGCCGTTGGAGGAGCCCACGTCGCGCACCGTCAGGCGGTCCTGCCGCACCTGGAGGAGCGCGTGGCGCCCGGAGACGAAGCCGTCCGTGGGGAAGGTGAGGTCGCCCTGCTCGCGTCCGAGCAGGTTGTCGCCCTCCCGGAGCGGATACGCCCCTCCCCGGAGCCCCCCCTCCAGGAGCTGGATGAGGCGCAGGCGGTAGCCGGGATCCGGCGAGCCCCAGACCTGGGTGCCCCCGGGGCCCTGGGCGGCGGCGGGGATGGGCTCCAGGACGAGGCGCTGGCGGCCCAGGCGCAGCTCACCGCCGGGGGGCAGCTCGCGCTCCTGGCGCAGGCGCACGAAGACGCCGTTGGCGCCCCCCACGTCCTCCACGGCCAGCCGGGTGCCGGAGAAGAAGAAGCGCACCTGGACGGGCATGATGAAGGGGTCGTCCGAGAGGGAGATATCCCCCTGCTGGCCGCAGGTGAGGGTGTCGCGCTGCATGCGCACGACGCTCTCCGGGCCTCCGTCCGCCCGGACGACGCGGATGGAGACCTGGGGGCGGGAGGACACGCTGGCCACGGCCATGACCATGGTGCCGGAGCGCAGCGGCGAGCCGCAGGCCCGGCAGATGGTGGCATCCCGGGGGTTTTCTGTGTCGCAGCGGGGGCAGTATTCCATCGCTTCCATGAGGACTTTGGGGTTCTACCAGGGGTGGGGCGCGGTTGCGCGCATTGCGCGCGGCTTGCTCACCACCCGAGCGACATGATGAACTTCCGACCCCACCCTTCGGGGACGTTGACTTGCACTGCCCCTCCTGCGGCGCTGACGCCCAAGAATCCTCCCGTTTCTGTCCCGCGTGCGGCGCGACCCTCGTGCGCGCTCCGGATGCTGACGACTACGTCGGCAACACGATTGCCCAGAAATACCGGGTGGAAGCCCTCATTGGCGAGGGCGGCATGGGCAAGGTGTATCGTGCCCGCCAGATTTCGCTCGACAAGGTCGTGGTCCTCAAGGTGCTGCGCCACACGCTCCTGTCCGACGAGCGCACGGTGGCCCGGTTCCAGCGGGAGGCCAAGGCCGCCAGCCGCCTGAACCACCGCAACTCCATCAGCGTCCTGGACTTCGGCCAGGCCGAGGACGGCGCGCTGTTCATCGCCATGGAGTACGTGGCGGGGCAGGACCTGCACCAGATCCTCAGCCGCGAGTGGCCCCTGGCCGAGGGCCGGGTGGTGCGCATCGTCAGCCAGGTGCTGGGCGCGTTGTCGGACGCCCACGGCGCGGGCGTCATCCACCGGGACCTGAAGCCCGAGAACATCATGGTGGAGCAGCGCCGCAACGAGCCGGACTTCGTGAAGGTGCTCGACTTCGGCATCGCGAAGATCACCGACTCCACCGACGACGGGCCGGCCCTGACGCGCGCGGGCTTCGTGTGCGGCACGCCCGAGTACATGTCGCCGGAGCAGGCGCGGGGCGCGCAACTGGACCACCGCTCGGACCTGTACGCGGTGGGTGTCATCCTCTACCAGTTGATGACGGGGCTGTTGCCCTTCGAGTCCGACTCGGCCGTGGGCTTCGCCACCAAGCACCTCACGGAGGAGCCGCCGCCGCCCTCGCGCCGTCGTCCGGAGGCGCGCATCTCCCAGGGCATGGAGCGGCTCATCCTGCGGTCGCTCTCCAAGAGCCCGGATGATCGCCCGGCCAACGCGGAGGCGTTCCGGGCGGAGCTGCTGGCGGTGGACAAGGAGCGCCGCCGCACGGAGGCCGCGCCCCGCAGGCCCCAGTCGTCCGCGGTGCTCGCGCCGCTGCCCCGCAAGGCCACGGGCGGCAAGGTCGACGACCCGCGCGACGGCGCGCCACCGGCGTGGGGGAGCGAGATGACGGTGGAGGCGACGGTGCGCGCCCTGCCGGACGTGCTCGCGCCCTTGCCCGCGACGGCCGCGGCCATCCCCGCCACGCGCGAGCAGACGGACTCCATCATCCCCACCCAGCCCGGCGCGGGCGGCGGGGGGCTGGGGTTCTTCTTCAAGTCGCTCACCGTCCTGCTGGTGCTCGGCGCGGTGGGCTTCTTCGCCTACTACTTCACGATGGGGCCCGGGAGCGCGGGGCACGACCTGTCGTACTACCCGCTGCCCCGGAACGCGCCGGTGCCCGGACAGGTGGGCAGCACCAACCCGTCCGACGCGGAGCAGCCGCTCTACGACAAGCAGATCCCCAGCATCCAGCGCAACCTGGAGGAGTACCGCAAGAACGTCCAGGCCGGGGACACGGCGCTCGAGAAGGACGTCCCGCTCGCCATCACCAAGTACAAGGATGCGTTCGGCTACAACCCGGACCCGGAGCTCGCGCTGAAGCTGGGCGAGCTGTACTTCCAGCGCGACAACATGGACGAGGCGCGGGGCTGGTGGAACCGCCACCTGCGCGACGTGACCGACTCGAAGGCCCGCAAGCTCATCGAGGAGCGGCTGGGGACCGCGGTCGCGCGGCCTCCCTCGCCGTAGCCTCCGTCGTGTGGGCCGCCCCCCCGGTGTGAACCGGCGGGCGGGCCCCGGACGGCGGCGGGTTCAGCTCAGCGTTTCGACCTGGAGCACGTGCTGGCCCAGGCGGACGCGGTCTCCCGGACGCAAGGGGCGCTCCTCGCCCGCCGGGATTCGCACGTAGGTCCCGAGTCCACCGGACAAGTCCCGCAGCAGCGCCCCGGTGGGCGTGGGGGACAGCTCGCAGTGGCGACCGGCGAGCCCCTCGTCACCCGGGAAGCTCAGGTCGCAGTGGGCCTGTCCCAGGGTGAGCAGCGGCGCGGCCGTCACCACCGCGCGCCCCCCTCGGCCGCCGACGATGACCTCCTCCACGCCGTACACGGCCTGGCCCAGGGGGATGGGGGCGCCGTAGACGGTGGGGCGCCCCGCGACGGGGGCGGGCGTCTCCAGCCGCCCCGTGAAGCGGAACAGGCGCAGGCCCGCGCTGAAGAGGGTGCGCGCGCCGATGGCCTCCGTGCCCGCGACGGTGACGAAGACGCCGGAGGCGCTGTTCTCGTCCCGCACGAACAGGCCCCCGTCCTTCACGAGGAACGTCGCGTGCAGCGGCGAGACGAAGGCGTCGTCCGGGAAGAGGATGGCGCCGCGCTGCCGGCCGACGACGCAACCGGTGACCGGCAGCTTGTAGCGCTGGCCCCGCGTGCTGCCGGCGATGACCGCCAGGCCGAAGCGCGAGGCGGCGGGCGCCGCACGGGGCGCGGCGGGGGCCACCGGGGCGCTGGCGCCAGTCCGCCCCGGGAGCGCGTTGTCCGGGACGGGCGGGGGGGGGCGGGGCGTGGCGGGGCCCGCGGG
>NZ_JAKCFB010000072.1 GCF_024198235.1 Myxococcus dinghuensis
CTGGACTGGGCTCACCGCTACAACGAGCACTGGCTGCTGGAGCGTCACCACTTCCTCTCGCCGAGTCAGGCCCGGCGGGAGCTGATGCTGAAACAGGCGGCCTGATTACGACCAACCTGGTGTCTCACCAATCCGGTGCGGTACACCAGGCATAACGCCGGTCATGGCATCCGCAGTGCCTGTGCCCGCTACCGCACGGGCCTCGACTGCGCTTGCGTCAATGTCCAGGCCACGCTTGAAAGGCTTGACTGGGGTCCGACGCACCCGGGCCTCGGCCCTTCCGTTCCTGCCGAGCCGCAGACGCGTGCAGGTCCTCTGCGGGTGTCAGAAGGACTTCACATGAGTCCCCGCGCCATGTTACTTGGAAGGTGCGTCGATGAACTCATTAGGTGCCTTGAGGCGGCCCCTGCAGGCCGGCGGCCCCTTGAGCCCCTGTCTGTGTGGAGGCGTGACCATGACGAAGGACAGCGAAGACGTGACGACGGAGGAGTGGTCAACCAGTAGGTCCGCTCCGCCCACCCCAGAATCGCCGCGCTACCTCTTCACGGTGGGGGACGTGCGCTACGAGGCGGTGCGGGAGTTGGAGACGCGGGCGAGCGGAGAGGTGCTGCTGCAGGTGCAGCGGCGCGTGACGGGGGAGTCGCTCTCCGGCCCCTGCCTTGTTCGACGCCTCCCCAGCCCCACGGAGTACATGGGGCGCAAGCGCCTGGCCGAGGAGATGCAGTTGGCCCTCGGCCTCAACCACCCGGGCATCGCCCAAATCTTCCACCTGGAATTCGACGAGGTGGAAGACGCCCCCTACGTCGTCATGGAGTACGTGGACGGCCCCTCTTTGGAGACGCTGGTGACTGCGGCGGTAGTCCGCGGTAAGCCCCTCTCGGTGGCGTTCGGACTCTACGCGGGGGCCGAGGTGGCGGACGCGCTGCACTACGCGCACACACTGACGACTCCGCGCGGCAGGCCGCTGGGCATCATCCACCGGGACGTGAGTCCGCGGCACATCGTCGTTGGCCAGCACGGAGAGGTGAAGCTGCTGGACTTCGGCTCGGCGTACTCGTTGCTGGTGGGGCGGGAGGAGTCACCGGAGAGCCTGCTGCGCGGCGATGTCGCCTACGTCAGCCCGGAGTACCTGCGCCGGGTGCCCCTGACGCCGCGCTCGGATGTCTTCAGCCTGGGCGTCCTGCTGGTTGAAGTCCTCACGGGCCAGCACCTCTTCGACGTCCAGGATGTCCCCCCGCAGACGAAGGAGAGTCGCCTTCGGCCGGAGATGCAGCCCACGCTGCCCTTGAAGCAGATGGAGGCCCTCATGGACACCCTGGACGAGGCCTTCGTCGAGAGGGCGGTGGCCAGTCTGCCTGGCGAAGTCAAAGCCGTGCTGCACACGGCCCTGCGACTCAACCCCGAGGAGCGCTTCGCCTCGGCGGCGGAGATGCGAGACGCCCTGCGCGGTGCTTCCCAGTCGCTGGCTTCAGGCCCGTATGGACGCGCGGAATCGGCCAGGGAGGCCGCCCGCGTGGTGTCCGAAGGCGGTGGCATGCGGGACAAGGTTGAATTCGGAGAGGCAGGCCTCTACCCCGAGGGCCTGGAGGCGCACGAGCTTGTGGCCCTCAAGAAGGTGTAGTCCGCCCACCCTCGCCGAGGTGGAGGAGGGCCTGAGGGAGCGCGGCGAGCCGTAGTGGCCCGCCGTCCGCGAGGTGCTCAGCGGGCCAACTCGGTGGCCACGCGGAGGAGGGCGTCCAACTTCCGCTCGTCCAGCTTCCGCGCGAGGAAGAGCAGCCGGCGCAGGGAGGCCTCGTCCTCGGGACGCGTGCGAGGCCCCTTCTTGGAGGACTCGGAGAGCCCCAGCAGGTCCTCCGGGGAGAGCATCAGCTCGGTGCAGAGGCGGTACAGCGTTGGGACGCTGGGCAGCATCTGCCCGCGCTCCAGGCGGCTGTAGACGGGAGGCACCAGGCCCACGCGGTCCGCGACTTCCGCCTGCGTGAGGCCCATCTGCTCCCGGGCGGCACGGGAGATAGTTCCGATGGTGGCTGCGAGTTCTTCATTCATGGCGTGCTGGGAAGTGTACCTGAGGTGCGGGCGCGTTCGTGCATGCTCGCGCAGGGCTTGTCAGATGCGGAGAAGGGCTGCCCCCGGCGTTCGTCGTACTGACGAACGGCGCCGTGGGCGGGAGGAGTTCGATGGGAGCGGATGGGTGGATGACCATGCCCAAGTCCTGCCGAATTGACGATTGAAGTGTACCTTTCAGGTGCAGTCGCTGCCGTCAGAATGAATGGCCGCCCGAAGGAGACTTCACGTGGTTTCCCTGGGCTTCTGGTAACGTCGTCGCCTTGCGTTGGGGAGGACGCTGAATGCGCGACGCCGCAGTCCTGTTGCCTGCAGTCTCCGAGAGGAAGTCACCATGAGGGACGACGGCCCCCCGGCCGTGCTGTCCCCCGGGGACGTGGCGATGGGCTACACGGTGGTGCGGCAGTTGGGGCGTGGCGGCTTCGGTACCGTGTACCTCGCGACGCAAGAGGGGCAGTCCTACGCCCTGAAGCTGGTGCAGTTGCGGCGCGTGGGCGGTCGGGTGGAGCGGGAAATCTCCATCCTCCTGCGCTTGAAGCACGCCAACGTAGTGGGGATTCGAGGCTTCACCTACTGGCCGGCGGTGGCGCCCGAGTTCGTCCTCATCGCCATGGAGTACGTCGAGGGCAGGCAGTTGGGCGACTGGGTGAAGGAGGAGAACCCTTCGGCCCGAGAGGTGGCGCTAGTATCCCTTGATGTGGCGCGGGCGCTGGCGGCATCACACGAGGCAGGGGTGGTGCATAGGGACATCAAAGAGTCCAACGTCATGGTGCGCACGGCGGGCGGGGTGGCCGTGGTGGTGGACTACGGGGTGGGGGATTACAAGGGTGCCCCCGGCGTCACCCAGTCGGGAGTGCCTCCTGGGACTCCGGAGTACCGCCCGCCCGAGATGTGGCGCTTCGTGCGGACGGCTGCGGGGGTTAGGGACACCCGCTACGTCCCAGGCCCTGCGGACGACGTGTGGGCGCTGGGCGTCGTCCTCTACCGCCTCCTGACGGCGCGGTGGCCCTTCGTTGAGGGGAGCGACGCGGCCTTTGTTGACGCCGTCCTCTTCAGCACGCCTGCGCCGCCCCACGTTGCGAACCGACTTGTCCCAGAGGCATTGAGTCGGCTGTGCATGCGGCTGCTGGAGAAGGAGCCTGCGGCGCGCCCCGAGGCGAGCGCTGTCTGCCTGGCTCTCGAGGAGGTGCTGGCCGGCGCAGAGGGAGAGGCGTGGACTACTCCCCTCTGCGACACGTATGGGCCTCACTCCGCGACGACGGAGGGTGGGGCGGACAAGATGCTCCAGTGGATGAAAGTCCCTCTGCGCAAGTTACGTCGGGGAAAGCCTCCAGGCCCTGCCCTGGCGGAGCTGCCGGCGGAGCCGGGCGACCGTCATCTGGCCATGGCGCCCCAGCCGCCTCCTGAGCCCGCAGTCGTGTCGCCTGAGGAGACGCGGCTGCCTGCTGCACCGACGCGGGAGGAGCCGGACGCGTCGCGAGTTGTGGCGGAATCGTTCGTCCCAGAGGTGCGGCGGCGCTCGCCCTTCTCACGGCTCAGGAAGGGGCGGGTGTTGGGGGCGGGCTTGGTCTGCCTGGCCCTCACCTCGACAGCCCTTTTCCTGCGGCCAGTGTCCCCTCCACAGGAGGCTTCAGGCCACCGCCAAGAAGTAGCGCCCTCTGCGAAGAAACCTCAAGCTGCCCGAGCCGCAGCTCCCACCGGGCCGGAGGCAACACCTGCGGCCGTCGCGCCAGCCGCGGCGAACCCGAAGGTGACTGCCACCGTGACGACAACGCCGAAGAGCGACACCCCTCCCAGTCCCCCGACTCCAACGAAGCGAGCCGCGAAGAGTGTGGGCGCGACGCTCGCTGCCACGGCCCTTTGCGGCGCGCTGGCCTGCACGGGCGCGCAAGTGCGCCCTCCTCCGGAGTCGGAACCCTGCCCGGCAGGAGCTGAGGAGGGGATGAAGAGGCTGGGTATGAAGATTGGGCGTGTGGCGGTTGGATCCTTCGTCCAGGGAGAAGAAAAGTACATCACAGTGAGGGACGGCACCGCGCAGGTTTTCCTGGGGACTGACGCCGGGGCCACGCTGTCTGGGCGGCTTATTGTAGCTGACCGCGTTTATGTCCGATTGACTCGGGCTCGCACCAGCAAGGGAAGCTTCCCCGTGTGCTTGGAAGTGCAGGACGGATCGAACACACGCGGACTCGAGATTGAGGGCGGCGGAGGTGATGCGGGAAAGGCTCGCGTGTTCTCTGTTCTCACGGTCAAGGCTGTGAGCGAGTTTGAATGACGTGTCGCTGTTTACCAGTCGCTCGTGAGTGGCCAATGGTGTCGCCGCTAGCGGTTCCAGGAGAGACGTCGCGTGCATCATTTCCTGTCGGCCGTACTGCTGATCCTCCTCCTCGCTGGCGAGGGGGCAGCGCTAGCGCAGTCGCCCCAGGCTGCGGCAGGGCTGAGCGTTCGCCGAATCGAGCTGGTCGCTGAAGATGGTCAGCCAGTGGGTGAGGTAGCGGTGAGCCCAGGGCTCTCGACGGTATTCATCTTTGACTCAGATCTGGGGCGGGACGGGGTGGTGCTGGAGGCACCCGAGCGCTTCGTGGTGTTGGATGTTGGCCTCAGCACTCTGCGCCTGGTCCCGTCTGAGCGAATGTCCATGGGAGACAGGCTCCGCCTGACGGTGCGCTTTCAGGATGGTGCGGCTCCTGCCAGCGCGACGTTCGTCCTAGTCGCGCATCCTGCGCGGTCGGAAGCACATGTCGAAGTCTATCGGCGCAAGAGGGGCATCGAGACCTACCAAGAGGAGGTGCGGCAGGCTCGTGTCGAGGCCGAGAAGTGCAAGGAGGAAAATGAGCGCTTGCGCGCGGAGCGAAGTGCTCCGGATGGGTTGACGGGACTCATATCGACAGACGTCCTAAGCGGGCACGGAGTTGAATATCGCGAGGTGACCAAGGACGTAAGTCAGGGGCCCGGAGGCGCCGCAGCCAGAAGCCTTGTCCGCGCCTATCGTGCGGCTCACCGGGTGGCTATCGAGGTTCACCTTAAGCCCGTGGGGGACGCTCAGTCGTGGACGGCCAGGGAAGCCACCCTCCGGGGCAAGGGAGGAGAGGAGTTGCGGGTTCTCCAGGTGTGGCAGTCCGGCCCCGTCGTCCCGGGCCCGGGTTACCAGCGCGTGGTGGTAGAGGCTGAGTCCTCCTCGGAGTTCCCGCAGGGGCCGTTCACGCTCAAGCTCTGGGATGTTGATGGGCGCCGGACCGTCACCCTCACCAATGTAGTCTTCCCATAGGGCTGTTCACCGGCGCTGCGCTGTCCCAAAGGAGCCGCATCCGCCGTGAGGAGGGCTTGTTTGAAATGTCCTTTTAAGGTTCAATGGACTGCATCTTTTGGATGCAGTGCTTTCGAGTCCCGGGGGACCCATGGACCTCTCTGCAGAAGAGTGCGCGCGAGCACGTGCTCGCCCGTCGTCTGGCTGTGGTGCTGCACACGTCGAGGGCGATGCCTCCGAGCCGCCCTCGTGAGTTCCCGTTGAACTTGAGCGTGGCAGTTGCGCGCCTTGCTGGCGTGCGCTGTCGCCCTCCTTCGCGCTGAGGCGTGGTCGTCTGCGCCTGTCGGGGCTGTATCTTCGACCTGCGTCGAGGCGCCTTTCCTTCGCCAGTCGTTGGCTGCGCTCCAGTGGACCGCGCGGTGCTGGGCCTCCTGGCTCCGTAACGGGATTCGTCTGTCCTTCGACGAAGTCGTAATGCGGCGCTGGGGGTGCCAGCGGCCGTAGTGGGATTTGTCCGTCCACGCGCTGGCTTGGCCAGGCGGTCGGCGACTCCCTCAAAACAATGCATTCGCCCGCGGTCCGGCGTGCTGTCGGACCGAACGGGGAGTCTCTGTCCTTTGTTGCCCCTGTCGGGGCCTTTCACTGGAGGCGTCGATGTTCATCCATTGGGATTGGGCCGTCGTCTTGCTGTTGCTGTTGCCTGGGAAGGGATGGGCGCAACAGGCGTCCTCCTGGGAGGAGTTCGAAGAAACCGTTCGCAGGTTGGAGGAGTCCATCTCGGATACGCCTGCTGGAGAGGCGCCTGAGGCAGAGGCTCGGCCCGAAGAGGATGCGTTGGTGCCTACCACCTCCGAGACGGCGCCTCCTTGGACGAATGTGCTGCGCATGGAGGCTTCGACCTTGACGTTGCTGCCTCGACGGGGGGCGGGCAGCGAGGAAGGCTTCGTGCAGTTGGAGCCCATGGTGGCGCTGGCCAAGGGTGAATGGATTCAGCTCGTTCTCGGAGCCCAGGTGCGGCTGCGGCTGTGGGGCGGCGGGAAGGGAGCCAGTCCCGTCAGGAAGGAGGACTGGGACACACTGTCCGACTGGGGGCAACTGCTGCGCCTGCTCACGGTGGCGGACGCTTCTCTCTACTCACTCTGGGCGGGGACGTTGGAGGACTACTCCCTGATTTCTGGGCACCTGGTGCGGCGTTATCGCAACAGTCTCAACCCGGACTACCACCCGGCAGGTGTGGTGGTGACGGGCGCGTTGGGGCCGTTGTACGCGGAGGCCTTTACCTCGGACGTCTTCGCGGCGCGCCTGGTGGGGGCGGAAGTCGCGCTGGACGTGCAACACGTCCTCCTTGGAAAGGCGAAGTACGCCAAGCGGTACGTGCTGTCGGTGTCCGTGGCGCATGACTGGGGGAAGGCGGCAGGCACGTCGAAGCCCCTGACGCTGGCTCACCTGAATGCGATGGCCGTGGTTTTCAGCCGCAGGAAGGGGATTGAGGGCCTCGAGGTGCACCTGCTGGGCGGGTGGGGCGGACGCCCCGGCGAGGGCGGCGCGTGGGGTGCGGTGGCCGGAGTGGGCGTGGAGTCCGTGTCTGCGATGATGGACCTGAGGGGGCGCCTGGAGGGACGCCGCCAGCATGGAGGCTTCCGCCAGGGCGCCTTCGGACCCGACTATGAGTTGGCGCGCTTCCAGGTGGCGGGCCCAGTCGCAGGGCCTCTGGCGGACGCACCCTTCCCGGATGGGTACTCGGCCTACGGCGAGGTGATTCTCAGTTGGGACGCGGAACGGTTGATGGGGATGCGGCAGCGTCACGTGCGCTTCTCGATGGGGGTGGAGGCTTTCAACTGGGGGCGCGTCGACGTGGACGGTCGCCTGGAGGTGCAGCTCTTCCACCGGAACCTCTCCGTGGGCGTAGGTGGGCTGGCGACGGGAATGGGGGACTCAGGCGCGCGCTACCTCGTGTCGGGTGACGTTCGGTGGCGATTCCTCGGGGGGAAGCTGTTCCTGCTGGGGCAGGGCGGCACGCTGCTGTACCCGGAGGCGGCGGGGACGCTGAAGCCGGGGGCCTTCGCGGGTATGGGGCTGGGGGTGGACAATGTGCGCTGAACGACGGCTGCGTGGGGGAGTCGGTCTGGCGTTGGCGGTGGCGATGCTCCAGGTCGCCTGTGCCTCCCAGTCCTCCTGGGCTGGGCGCGGCCCCGCGCTCTCTGCCCTCTCGGGAGCGGGGCTGACGCCCATGCCCGAAGCGAGGCGCCTGGCTGTCGCGAGTCTGCCGGAGGAGGACTCGCTGGAGGTGGCCCCAAGCTCGGAGGACGAAGGGAAGCCGCTGGTTTTTCGTCACGCCCCAGGACATGCCGATAAGTCAGACCACGGCGAGACGGAACCCCTGCGCGTCGTCGGGGCGGCGTCTTTCTCCTGCGGGGACGTCCCCTCGGGCTGGCCGCACCTGGACTCCGAGGAGGAGGTGCTGGCGCCCTTCCTGGCGTGCACCACGCCAGCGGCCTTCCTAGCCTTGCAGCACCAGGCGGACATGCCCCGGCTGGTGGAGGCCCTCTCGGACTGGAATGCCGTCCGGCTGGGCGCTCTGGGGCCCCTGGAGGCCGAAGCCGCCCGCGTCCTCCTCAAGAAGCGCGCGGCCTTCCTCG
Organism: Myxococcus dinghuensis; assembly: GCF_024198235.1. Lineage (GTDB taxonomy): Bacteria > Myxococcota > Myxococcia > Myxococcales > Myxococcaceae > Myxococcus > Myxococcus dinghuensis. The sequence goes on from NZ_JAKCFB010000072.1 coordinate 7,948, forward strand.
CCACCGCTGTCGAGAGGCACGGCCTGGCCAAGGCGGAAGTCCTCGCCCTCTTCGTCCTGCACGCCACCCACGACGACGAGGTGCGGCAACTGCTGCGCCTTCTGGCCGAGGACAAACTGCTGAAGCGTGCCCTGGGGGCCATGGAAGTGGTGCGCGAGGAGCTGAAGCAGCGGGGCATGGCCCTCACCGACTTCCCGGAAAGGGACTTCCTCAGCGGCGACATCGCGCGTGGGTTGGGGAGGGCCGCGGACGACGTCGCTGCCTCCATTCCTCTCGTCGGTGGAAGCCGGAGCGTGGACGCGTCGGCGCTGCCCGCGCAGCTCCCGCCGCCCTACCGAGTCGCATACGAGGAGGTGGAGAAGGCGCAGTACCTGGGGGCCTTCGCGCCGGGCAACGTGGCCCTGGCGTCCTTTGACTCCCTCACCTTCGGCGTGCCGCTGGGTTTCTACCACCTGGCGTCGGGGACGGTGCAGGGCGGGGCTTCCCTCGCCAAGCGTGAGTACGAGGAGGCCACGCGACAGCTGGCGCCCGCCGCCCTCCTGGTGGGCTTGTACGCGGGTGGGAAGGGGGCGCGTGCGCTCCGTGACGCCGGCCTCTCCATGCAGGAGGGGGCTCGGCTCCGAGCGGTGGTGCCTCGCGTGGAGGCGTTGAAAGCCGTGCTGGAGAGGTTGGAAGCGCGGCTTGGGGAGAGCGCCGTGGGGGAGTTGGCCCGCCACCTCCAGCAGAACCGGGAGGCAGCCATTCTGGTGGGGGAATGGGGCGAGGCGGGCGCGCTGGCGCTGCACGAGGCGCGGGGCAACGTCGCTCAGGCGCAGGCCACATTGGCGGTGCGGTATCGCGAGCCCCCGAGTGTCGCGTCCAACGGCGGGAACTCCGGGAGAAGGGGCGGAACCCGCCCCTCCGTGCCCCCGGAGGCGGCCGGACTCCCGGCCGAGGTGGCGGAGGCGAAGTTCAAGCAGTTGGAGGCGGAGTTCCCAGGAGAGCGCATGCCCATGGAGGTGGCGGAGCTGACGCGGCACCGCCAGGCCTTGCAGAAGACGGCTCCTGCCGCGGTGACTTCGCAGCCACTCTGGGCCGACTACGTGGCGTATCTGGAGACGAGGGTCGCTGAAATCAAGCAGGGGATCGCAGAGAAGGGGCCACTGAAGTGGGTTGGTTACCAACTCGTTCGTGACAGGTATGCCCGAGGCCTGGCCTTCGAGCGGACGATGGTCGCCCTCTTGGAGGCGGACGCGGCCCTTCCGCGGGCGAAGAGGCGGTGGCTCAAGGACTTCGACCAGCCCCGCATCGAGACGCATGTGGGGGTGGCGAAGGCGGACCTGCGCTTCGCGGACGTGCTCGTCATCGAAGAGGGGCCCTCTGCTGGCCCGCTGCCCCGCGTCGAGACGTTCAGTTTCAAGAGTCGGGACCTCAGTCTGCTGACACCGAAAGAGCTGGCTTCGCAGATGGTTGCAGACGCCAAGAACGCCCGGAGGTATTACGGCGAGACGCTGGACATCCGCAGGCCAGATCTTAGGCGGACGGCAGAAGTGAAGAGAGTTCGTTTGGTCTACGAGGGTGGTAAGCTCAAGCCTGCTGATGCTCGTGAATTGAAGACTGCCTTGGAGGCCGTTAAGGACGAGGTCGAAGGAGTGGAGGTTCTGTTCCCATGAAACCGCTGACCCTGAAAGACTTGGACGCCAAGGACAGCCTGCGGCTTTCTTTTGAGGGGGCTTTCGACCAGCAGGCCACCCTAGAATACGAGCTTGCACCTCTATTTCAGGCGCTTGAAGAGAATGCCGGCGGCTGGATGCCGGACGTCATTGAGGGGATGCGGAAGCGTACATACTCGCGTGGTTCAATATGGAAGGCGTTGGCTGAAGAGCGGCGGGACAAGAGTACGTCTATCGTATTGCACCGCTCGTCGTCTCCGGCTGTGTCCATGACGACCTATGTCGGGATTGCCACCCGTCGGCCACGGTTGAGCATCAGCCTCTATGTTCAACCAACATCGTTCTTCACAGGTCTCGAACGCTGCCGCCTCTTCGTGGATATGGTCAGAGCCTGGGGCATAAAATATCCTGCCGCCTATGCAATGGCGCATAGCATGGCTGATGATCAGTTGTCCGGCGCCCCCAGTTTCGGACGGGATGATGAGACCGTTTATAGAGACGGATTCGATAAGGTCTACGAGCTATATTGGCTTAACCTCTTCGATCCGAAGTTGGTGGAGTCCGTAGGCAGGGAGCGGATGCTCTCGACGCCTGCGCACCTCGTGGAGGAACTCCCCAACGGCTCCATCCTCCTGGTGCTATGGCCGACTGCCGCCGAGTTCGCGAGTGAGGAGGCGCGTGTGGTGCAGGCCCGAGCCCATGTCCACCTGCGGCCGGACCTCGACTTCGACACGGTGCTCCGCACGCTGAAGGAGCGCAGCGCCGCCCTCGTACCCGTCGAGCCGCGCTTCCACCCTGACGTGGCGCCTTTCCTCTCGCGCCTGCCGGACGAGTTCGCCATCAGCGAGCGGCAACGGAAGATTGCCGAACTCAACGCCTACCGGCCGCCGGTGCCGGAGGAGTGGCTCCCTGTTGCTCATCCCTCGGACGTGGCGAATCCGGAGCGCGTCCTCGAGTCCTACGGCGACTTGTCCGAAGGCCTCGTGGCGGCACTGCACTCCAAAGTGCCCTCCATTATGGACGAGACGGCCGAGTCTCTCAGGGACTTGGACTTCTACTTCTGGCGGGACAACTTCCCGGAGCGGTACACGCGCGACCTCATCGACAGTCACACAGCTCCGGCGCTGGGCGCCTACCTGGGGGGCGTGCTGGTGCGGCGGTTGGGAGGGACGTGGGTGCTGCGGCAGAAGATGGAAGAGTCCCAGGTGTGCGTGGGCAAGCGCATCTGGCTGCCCTTCCTCCGCGCCCGCCGGTACATGCAGTCCCGCCAGTCGCTGCTGGAGTACTCGCTCACGCAGTTCTTCAAGGAGGCGGAGCGGTACCGGCCCTGACTGGATGCGTCCGAGCCTGACGGTGGCAGCTAATCTGCCCGCAGGACCGGAAGGTAAGGTTCAGGCTCCGCCCTCGGAGGCGTGGCAACGCTTGAATTTCCGGCCACTACCGCAAGGACACGGTTCGTTTCGGCCAACCTTTCCATGTGCCGCTGTGCTGGCCTTTCCGAACATGTCAGCAGGTCGGCCGCCAATACCGAGGGCCGTCATCGCGCCCAGGAGGTCATTCGGCGTTTTCATGAGATTTTTGATTTGTGCGAGAGGCTCGTTGAAGATGATCCGTTCGACCATTGTCGCATCGCCGATCAAGAACGGAACATAGCGAGTGTCCACGCCGCGCGAGAACGAGTGGGACGAGCACACGACATACTCGCTCCACGTCCACCGCTCGGGCAGGAGGTCGTGATGCTTGTATACGAAGTACGTCACGTCGATGATGTGGATATCTGGAAATGTCAGCCAGACGTGGAATGCGTACGGCTTGGTGCTATCTCGTAAAGCACCACGCATTTCCAGTTCCAACTGGGTGTAGGTCGTTCCGAACTCACGCTTGCCGCCGATCTCGACGTCCCCGATGGTGACAAGGCAGTTCACTCCTTCTGAACGGAGCCACCGCCAGAGTTCGGCATGGATCTGGCCACACATGGTTCTGATTTGGGTTGACTCATGCCTCATCGAGTTGATCATGCTACCGACGAGTCCAAAGGCGTCGATGGCATGCCCCAGCTCGGGCTTCTTGTCGGGAACGTTGCTGATGAGCCCGAGTTCAACCGACTTCTGTGCTGCGAGTTTGAACGCGTCAAAGTAGTCGTCGTGTTGCATAGGCAAGTCTCCCAGGTCATGCCGAACCCGTGGTTCAGAGTATAGGACGGAAGGAGTCTGTTTGAGCGAGGTGGGCTGGTGCAAAGAGGGGCACAGGAGTGCCCCGGGCTGAAACCATGCGGATGCCCCTCAAGAAGAAGTGGGCTGCACACCTGTCGTTGCGCGTTGCTCCTTGTTGGAGGTGTACGGATTGTTCGACTGGTCCCTTGGTGAGGTTTATCTGCCAGCCGCGCGGGGCTAACCCCTGGGTAGTATGGACCCCGAGGCGCGGAGATGCCTTCGAGCGCGCCGTGTTCGAAGGCGAGGACAGGAGGCCCTGGAGCGTCTCTGTCCGCGGGCGGAGGGCAGAGACGTGCGGGCCCGGGGCGATTCATCGAGGCAGTCTGCGGAGCGCCGAGAGAGACCCCTCAAGAGCGGGAGTACCCGCTTGACGAGGAGAGTAGGGGAGGCTGCATCATCCCGGCATAAGCTAGGCCTCTTCTCCACAACCGCTTTCGCCTCCTCCTCCGCAGCCGGCGCAGTCGAAGGGGATGTCCGTCCCTGTCGTGCTCATCGCCTCCAGCTTCGTGCTGGGCCTCATGGGCTGGGCCATGAGGCTTGGCTATCCAGGCGCCGTCTTGGGAGTGTGCGCTCTTGCTTGGTGCGTCGCAGTCTTCAGGAAGAGGGACTCCAAGCACCATGCCGCTGCCGTCATCGGTGCGATTGCTTCTGTCATTATTGTCTTCGGCGCCATCGGCAACGGGATCGAGAGTTCGCGCGAGGCGGCTGCGATGGCGGCCTCCATCGAAGAAGCGCGGCAGAAGGCGGAAGCAAGTCGAGCACATGAAGACGACGTGTCCGCGCGAATTGCAGCGCTGGCCTCGTCCTCCGGCACTGCGTATCCTTCCGTGAGTTCAACTGAACTCAGGGTTGAAGTCACGTGTTCCCGGATTTTCTTTGACTGGGTGGCGTGAGTGGTTACGGTGCTCAAACCATGAACAAGCTCCTGAAAATTGAAGAGGGTGTTTTCGGAAACCTCGTGGAGATATGGGGGGTTAGCTCGAACACAGTGGAGGTGGTCACAAAGGATGGGCAGCACTTCCGGATCACTGCAGCGGAAGATCTGCGCCCCGGAGCGGTAGCTAGGTACGCCGCGAAGTACGAGCAGCGCTATGCCGTGAAGATCGGCAGCCAGGACCTGGAGCTTTGGGGACCCACTTCTTTTCCTTGGCAAGTGGGCGCTACGGTTGAGGCGTGCCTTCGTCCTGCCCTGGGCTGGGTTAACGAACAGTACAGCGGAAAGAAGAAGTAGGAACCCACTGGAGGCCAGCCCCGAAACGGGCTTTGTCCAGGTGGCGAAGGGCGGAGCGGACTGATGGGGCAGGTACCACTTTGGGTGGCATTCGGGATACTTGCCGCATTCCAGGGTCGGAGGCTTCCGTGGTAAAGGCGAAAGCAATCCAAATCCGCCTCTGGCCGGATCGAATCAAATCTTCAGTCCCGGATATGCAGATGCAAGCGCTGCTCGATGTTCGCTTGTCATGCCAGCCGCCTCAATCTCTTCAAGCCAAGCGAGCAGTTCGCTCCAGTTGTTGAGGTTGAATGTCTTCACGCTGTATCGCGACTCCAACGCCACAGTTGGCCTAGTGACGAGTTCAGCCATGGGCTGGTCCATGACAAACGCATCGACGTATGGTGCATAGGTTGCGATGTGCTTTAGATCAAAGAAGAAGCCGCGCAGGCGCTTCAGCGCCTTCTCGCGCTTCTTGTAGGCGCCCTCGTTGACCATCATCTTCAATGTTGCAAGCATGTGTGCGTTGACCCACTGGTACGGTGTTTCCTTGAAGTGGTCGGATAGAAGAAACTCAAGGCACCTTTTGAGACGCTGGTCTGCAGGAATCTCCGGCGGAATGACTCGGAGCATGGATTCGACGATACTTGAGATTATGGGCGCGTCATGAATGGCCGCGTAGTCGCCACGGGCAATGCGCCCCGCATATTGAATATAGAAGTCCATGTATGAACGTCCCATGGCCGTATACTCAGCCTTCAGGTCCTCCCCGAAGGAAGTGTTTGATTCTCGCCACTTGTCAAACAGGTCGATTAGGCCTTCATTCGACTGGCGCTTGAGATCGCGGACGAGGTCGATATTGCCAAAGTACTTGCTGACGTCAATGCGCAGGTAGCTGTTCCATCCATGAATATCGTCGTTCAGTGCGTCGCTTGGTTCTAGTTGATACGGTGCGGGCTTCCCTGCCAACCATGCTCGGAATGCCTTGAGTAATTGTGTGTGCTCAACTTCGTATGCGGGCTCAAACTCTTCTCCCCTAGCTGTGGCCTTGATGAATTTGAGTAGCTCATCGCGCTTTTCCCATTGATTCGTCTCGTCCTCGTGAATGGATGAATACGGAACAGCAAGTAGCTGTAGGGAGGTCAACCTCGCGATACGGTCGGCCGCTTCTAGGTAACGGTCATCGCCGGAGCGGAATGCACTCGAAAAGAAGAATTGATCTAGGTAAAGCACCTGCTTCTTGAGCGCGGGCAGAGGCACACGTTCATGATGGCGACAGCGTTTGCAGCCACGATAGATGTGGGTCTTGTACACGTCCACGTTGCCGAAACTGTCTTTTGTGCCGCACCCAGGGCAGTCCCCAAGCACATATGTCACAATCGCCATTTCAACTCCCCGGTGCCGAATAGGACACTCTTGATGTCAAGACCTGCCCACTGGAGGGCTACTGGTTAGCCGTACTTGGTCACTTTCCTCGTTGCCCCAGCGATTCTCCGAGGGAATGTCCCTCGACGCATAACCAAAAGAGCATAAGAAAAGTGGGAGACCGGTTGAAGGCGATGGCTGGGGCGGAGGGGCCGAGGAGAGCCGCGCACGAGAGTTGCCCGAACTGTGAACTGTGGGCCGGGCCCATGTCGGGAGCTGCGCCCCCCTGTAGGGCGCACTGCTGCCCAAGGGCTGCCCTCCCATCTGGGTGCGCAAAGCCTGAGCTTGGGCCTGTGGGTGGTCTTGATCGCCTCAACACCACGCGGCCAGGGGCGTCCTCGCGCCGAGGCTCGTACTACTTGGTCAAATCACGGGATGGCCCCTGACGCCTTGACCTGCGAGCTTGGCACCCGCTTCCCCAGCGTGGAGGTCCCTCAGGGCTGCGAAGCGCGGGCCCCGGGCGAGGGAGGGCAGCGTCGCAGCGGACCCTGTTGGAAGTGGTGGTTCCTGGGGCGGCGCGAGGATCGGTGGTGTTGCGGTAGGTGGGCCGCCGGGGACGCAGACCAAGAGTGCCAGGACCGGCCCATTGTGGGCTCCTTGCCCGCCTAGCGCCTCCTCTTCGGAAGCCTGCAAAGCATGTAATGGACGAAACCGAAAAGCAGAGAGAGCGGCCGTCCTGGAAACCCTAGAGCGGAGAACTAAGACTCTCAGGGAATTGTGTTAACCGCTGCCCCAATGGTTAACAGCACCTGTTAACCGCTCTCGGTTGCTCTCTCCCCAGATTGGACGAAAGAGAGCCCCAGAATGCCCAATCCGCGGCCGAATGGATGGGCAATCGCGTTCTCAGTCGCAGAACGTAGAGAGTGTCCTCTGTATCGTCGTGGGCTGAAAACCCTTGTAATTCAGGGGCTTAAGCACGAAAGCCCCGCGATATTCATCGCGAGGCTCGTGTTAACCGGAAGGGCACTGCCAGTTTGAATGCCCTTTCAATCAGCTCCCCAGGAGGGACTCGAACCCTCATCCTTGCGGTTAACAGCCGCCTGCTCCGCCATTGAGCTACCGGGGAATGGAGTACCTCCGGAGGGATTCGAACCCTCGCCGTCCGCTTAAGAGGCGGATGCTCTACCAATGAGCTACGGAGGCAGATTGCTTGCCGCCCCGATGCGCGCGGGCGGCGTTCATTCACCACGACGATTCAGTTGTCAGTGAGCCGGAATCCACATCTCGAGTCGGGGCACCCGGACTCGAACCGGGACCGCTCGCATATCAGGCGAGCACTCTGCCTTTGAGCCATACCCCGTGGACTGCATGTGAGGGATTGCGGGACTGCATGGGGACGCTGGGAGTTGAACCCAGCGGGCCCTGTCGGGCTCGGGCTCTACAGGCCCGCGCGCCTCCCCTAGCGCTCTACGTCCCCTGGAGAAGGGGGGCCCGGAAAGCCGAGAGGCCGGGTCCCCAGAGTGGGAGCCCGGCCTCCTGAGTGGCTTGGCGCGCCAGTGAAGGAGCGCAAGCGTCAGCAGGGTACGGGCGGATGAGCGCCAATCCGGTCGAATCCCACGAGGGACTTCGAGGAGAAGCCCACAATGGCGCAGGAGGCGGCGTCGAGCTGGGGCCAGAGGCTGTTGCGATAGCTGCGCTTCACCGGGTTCGTCCGCACCGTCAACGTCGTCATGGTCGCCGCTCCTTTCTCCTGGGATCTACGGTGATCGAATTTCGTCCCTGACACGACGAGCTCTTCTTTCCATTGCCTCGGCTCGCTCCAGGCGCTCGTGGTGACGGGGCCAGGCTGCTCGCCCAAGGCTCCCACCGTCACTTGCCGCCACTCATTCAGCTGCGCCTCATGCAGCCCCTCGCGGCGCAGCAACGCCCCCAACTCCTCACCCTCCAGCTCCTGGGCTGCCACCAGCACCCGCAGCTTCTCCTCCGGCGTCCACTTCTTCGGGCCAGCGGGCTTCTTCTCCTCGGGCGGCGGCGTCATCGCCGCTACCCTACGCGCCTCGCGCAACCACTGTGACAGTGACGTCTGGGAGACTCCCACCTGGCGCGGAAGCGCCGCAGCTCTCACTGCTCCTGGCCCCACCATCCTCTTCACCATCTCCGCCTTGAAGGCATCCGTGTACGACACCGCGCTCTGCCTGCTCGCGCCCCCATAGGGTGGTCCGCTCGGCCCGTCAGCCGAGGCGACAACTTCCCTGACACAGGGGAGCTTGGAGGCGCTCCAGTCAGGCCTGGGGTTCCAGGTCCCCGAAGCCATGGAGTGCCTGCGCGAGGGCGTCGCCGTGGCCACCTGCTTCTTCTCTTTCCCCAAGGTTCACGTGAAGCGGTTGCGCATCGCCCCGTCCAGCGACGCGCGAGCGTGAGCACGAGGTGCGCGCTCGGTGGGACATCGAAGCCCATGACCGGCACGACGAGCTGCCCGTCGGCGCCCTCCCATCGGTGGCCGATGACCTTGAAGCCGCGAACGCCTGCGATCTGTATAAGGATTCTTGCGCGCTGCCCCATCTCGTTCTCTCCCGGTTCGTCCGCACGTCCGAAAGAGAGCAACCGGATGCTCCGGTGTCGATGGGTCAGCGCGTCGAACCTTCGGCAGCAGCACACGGAAATCTCACGAGATTTCACGTTCCGACTTCCGACGAAGAGCGAGTAATCGATCTCCTACTTCGAACCGAAGATCTGCGCGAGATAGTGCTTCGAGAACGCCGTCCAGTCAGGACTGTCGAAGAATGCTGCCTCGACCCAGTGGTGTATGAAACGCATGGCAAAGCCGTGCTGCAAATAGTCCTCGACGCCCACGGGCAGCGGCCGGATCTCTCCGACTCCGTCGAGTGGCACGAAATGCAGCCGGTCGAGGACCCGGCCCGATTCCATTTCGAGGCAGACCGCGAACTCGCCCTCGCAGTAATCGAAGGGCGTGAGGCGGTCGAGCAACTCACGCGCCTCCGGAAAGGATCCGTACGGGTCGAGTAGTTCCGCTCCACGTCGGCCGTCGATGCCGTCGACGCATGTGGAAACAGGGAGCACGTTCGCCTCTCCCCCAACGATGTCGATCTCGCGGTCGAGGTACTCGATTGCGGCGCCTTGTTGCAAGCGCCATCGGATCTGCATGGAATCAGCCTGCTCGTAGAAGCGCTCGAGTGCCGCGGGCAGTGTCAGAGTCTGTCGTACGCGGGCGAGATCGGCGCCATTGTGGCCATACGACAGCACGCACCGACCAGCTTTCGCCACCGAGGAAGCCGCGAGGGGCGCGATGCAAGCATGGTATCGGTCCGAGACCGGATTATCGCTCATCGATGGATGATACGCGAGGAGACGCGTATGTCGAGCTGCGCCACCCAACGGCGCCATTTCGCTCACCGCGACGAGCCTGTGTCAGGGCGTCGTTTCGACGGTCGTCCCGGGCTCGTTCCCCTCCCGCAAGCGATCAAAATCATTGAGTTATTATCAACATTGGGCGAAAGAAAGCCCAATCCGCGGCCGAATGGATGGGCAATCGCGTTCTGCGTCGCAGAGCGGAGAGAGTGTCTTCTGAATCGTCGTGGGGTGAAAACCCTTGTGATTCAGGGGCTTACAGGCTCTAACAAATGTCAGGGTAGAGGCGGCGCAGGAGCATGAGGCAGCAACCGAGGACGAGGAAGCCGAAGTAGACATCGTCCCTGCGTTCGTCGCGGACTCGAAGCCGGCGGAACTGGTTCTTCCAGGCCTGGGTTCGTTCCACGACCCAGCGGTAGAGACCGAGTCTCTCCTTGGATTCAACGCCTGGACGGGCAATG
>NZ_JAKCFB010000073.1 GCF_024198235.1 Myxococcus dinghuensis
CCGTGGGTCAGGCGCCGGCCGCGGGCCCTGGAGCCACCGCCGCCCGTCCGCCCGCCGCGGCCCCCGCCGCGCCCGCGCCCGGTTCGGGCGCCGACGAGATTCCGGCGCTGCGCCAGCTCGCCATGGCGCTCAAGCAGCAGAACCACTTCCAGCGGCTCGGCCTGGCGGAGCAGGCGGAGTCGAGCGCGGTGAAGGTCGCCTACTTCCGGCTGGCGAAGCTGTACCACCCGGACACGCTGCCCCAGGGCGCGCCCCAGGAGCTGGAGAAGCTCAAGGCGGAGGTGTTCGGCTACATCGGAGACGCCTACCGGACGCTGAGCGACGACAAGAGCCGCGCGGCGTACCTCGAGGAGCTCAAGAGCGGCGGCGCGGGCTCCGAGGTGGACGTCAACGCCATCCTCATGGCGGAGGAGATGTTCCAGAAGTCCTGCATCCTGGTGAAGGCGCGCAAGTTCCCGGAAGCCGTGAAGATGCTGGACGAGGCCATCAAGCTCAACGCGGAGGAGGCGGAGTTCTACGCGTGGCGCGGCTACGCCCGCTTCTTCACGATGCCGGACAAGAAGGCGGCCCAGCCGGAGGCGTTCCGGGAAATCCAGAATGCCATCAAGCGCAACGAGCGCTGCGCCCCCGCGCACTACTTCCTGGGGGTGATTGCCAAGCTGACGGGCGACGCCGCCGGGTCCCTGAAGCACTTCAAGCGCACCGTGGAGCTTCAGCCGGACCACATCGACGCGCAGCGGGAGATTCGCATGGCGGCCCAGAAGAAGTAGGGTGCGCCCCCCGTCCGGGTGGGCCCAGGGGGCCCTTCCGGCGGAGTGAAGGAGTTTGCATCGTGTCGTCGCTGACCGGGAAGCAACGCCGCCAACTGCGCGCGCTCGGACACCACCTGGAGCCGGTGGTCATCGTCGGTCAGGCCGGCGTCACCGAGGGTGTCATCGCCGCCGTCGAGCAGGCGCTGCGGGACCACGAGCTCATCAAGGTGAAGATCAACGAGGGTCCGGAGACGCGCCAGGAGGCCTCCGCGCGCATCGCCGAGGCCACCCAGTCGGAGCTGGCCCAGTTGCTCGGCCGCACCGCCCTCTTCTTCAAGAAGCGCCAGAAGGACTCCGACTTCGAGAAGTTCTGAGCCGCCGCGCGCGCGAGGCCCGCGCTCACCTGCCGGTGAAGCGTGCCTCGCGACGCTCGAGGAAGGACTGCACGCCCTCGGCCGCGTCCTCGGTGCCCACCAGCGTCATGAGCCGGGGGAGCAGCGAACGCGCCGCGGCCTCGGGGCCCTCGTGGAGCGCCTGCCGCGCGGACGCGAGGGTCGCCTGGACGGCGAGGGGCGCCTGCTTCGCGACGCTCTCCGCCAGGGCCAGGGCCCGCTCCAGGTGCCGGCCGCGCTCGACGACCTCCTGGACCAGGCCCATCCGGTGGGCCTCGCGCGCGTCGAACTCGTCCCCGGTCAGCAGCCAGCGCATGGCGTTGCCCCAGCCGGCGCGCTGGGGGAAGCGCAGCGTGGCGCCGCCGAACGGGAAGATGCCCCGCTTGACCTCGATCTGCCCGAAGCGCGCATCCTCCGACGCCACGGTGATGTCCGCCGCGAGGACGAGCTCGATGGACAGCGTGAGACAGAGGCCCTGCACCGCGACGACGAGCGGCTTGGTCCGAGGCGCGCCCTGGACGGCCCACGGGTCGATGGCGCCCTCCGCGTAGAGCGGCTCACCGCTGGAGAGCGCGGGCGCGACGCTGGCCAGGTCCAGCCCCGCGGAGAAATGGTCGCCCACGGCGAAGACGACCATGCAGCGCACGTCGGGGTCGCGGTCCGCCTGCGTCATCGCGGACGAGAGGCCACGCAGCATGCCCACGTCGAAGGCGTTGCGCTTCTCCGGTCGGTGGATGCCGATGATGCCGAGGTGACCACGCACTTCCAGGGAGATTCGGGGGTCCGAGGGACTCATGACGGCTCCAGGCATGCAGTCGATGACGGGGACGACATCTTCTCCCGGGACCGGAGGCCCCGCAGCCCGAGAAGGACACGGCGCGTCCAGGGTTGGACGTTCAGAAACACCCGGCCAGTCCGCCCAGGGGACTTCCCTCCCGCGTCCGCCCGAACACCGGGACCATCACCAGGGAGGGAGGCGCGTCCTCCTCGCGAGCCGCGCGCACGGCGAAGCCATGGGACAGCCCGTAGCCGAAGAGCCCTCCCACCACGGGAAGGACCACGAGGTTGAAGATGCCCACCGCGACGGCCGCGTCGCTGTCATGGGCGAGCAACAGCGCCGGAGGGATGGCCCCCAGCGACGCGCCCAGCAGCGTGGGGACGAAGCCCCCCTGCCCTCCGACCCAGTTGCCGGTGAGGTAGATGCCCGTGGCGGTCCCGAGCGCCGCGCCCACGCCCAGCGACAGCGCGAGCTGTGAATCATCGGAGCAGGGGAAGCCGTTGCAGCCGGTGAGCGCGTTGCCCGCCACCACGCCGCCCCCCGCCCCCAGCGCCAATCCCGCGGCCCCCAGCAGGATGCCCAGCGGGATGTGCAGGCCCCGCCGGTACCGCCGCGGCGGCGAGGGCGCGACGGGCATCCGAGGCTCGTGGGCATGCCGGGAATCGAGGCGGGGCTCCTCGTCGTCGGCCTCCTCCGTGGACACGTCACTCGCCGCCGAGGCGTCGTCCGGCGAGGAGAGGAGCGGCGGCGCGACGACGGGCGCGTCGCCGGCACCTGCCGGGCCCGCCTCCTGCGCCACCGCGGGCATCGCCACCAGCACCGCAACGAGCAAGCCACTCCAACATCCGGTCTTCATCGCGCGCCCCCCGGGTCCGGCCCACCGCCACGCGACTTCAGGCCATCCTCCGAGAACGCGTCAATCCAGCGCGCTCCGGACCTGTCTCGCACGCGCACCTCGCGCCCCCTGACACGTCCCCCGCCGGACAGTGGGGAGCACGCGCCTCACGGAAACCCACGGACCGCCGTGACTCGCACGCCTCCGCACGGGGCGCGCCGGGCACCAGGACCGCCGCGCCCAGGTCCCGGTTCCGGGGGCCCTGGAGGCCCGCCTGAAGCACCGCCGCCATGCCCCGCGAGGCCTCGCACACCAGCGCGGGAGGGACGTTCAACGCGAGAAGCCCGCCGTGGACGCGGCCAGCTCCGCCGCGTCACCCAGGCGGTCGAGGAGCCCGGGACCGAAGTACTGCCGCCGCGACTCGCCCCGGACCTCGCGCACCAGCGCGGGAGACTCCACGTAGCCCACGTATCCACCGACGAGCCCCAGCACGCCCGACGCGCCCGTGCGCCGCACCAGCTCCGCGCCCGCGTCGACGGTGGGCTCGCCGGGCACCGTCACCAGCTCCAGCGGCCCCAACGCCAGCGCGCTCACCTCCGCCACGCGCTCGGCGGAACCACACAGCAGGTTGTCGCCCGCGGCGCGCGTGAAGGACGGCACCAGCCGAGACGCGTCCGGGCGGGGCATCACCGCCTCCACCCGCGCCAGCGACAACCGCACCGCGCCCTCCACCGGGGCCAGGGGCGTCTTGCCCGCCAGCTCCGCCAGGGCCCGCGCGAACGCGGACACGCGCTCCAGGCCCTGCCCCTCCGAGAACGCCACCGACGCATTGCCCACCGTGCCCTGCAGCAGCAGCGTCACCCCGCTGCCCTCCGACTCGCGCAGCGCGCTGAGCCGCCCGGGATAGTCCGGGTCCACGGCCGCGCGCTGGCGCGGCACCAGGGTGGGGTGGGCTGCGTAGAACAGCAGCTCCGCCACGGGCGCGGAGGCGCTCCGGAGCACGGCGCGCGTCATCACACCATCCGGCGCGGTGCCACCGCTGCGCGTGTAGACGAACGACGCCTCCTTCGCCTCTCCCAGCTCCAGCGTCACGTCCGTCACCGCGGCGGTCGCCTGCTCGAGCGCGGTGTTCGCGGCGGAGGCCACGACCTCCAGCGCGTCCTCCCGGAAACGTCCCGTGCCCACCAACTGGGCCACCAGGCGCGAGTCATAGCCCCCGAGCGACGAGTGCGTGTGCGTGGCCATCACCAGCACGTCCTGGAGCCCCAGCGCCTGGGCGCGCGCGCGCACGCGGCCCACCACGGCGTCGGTGACGGACAGCAGCTCCAGCGACACCAGGCCGATGCGCGTCCCGCCGGACTCCAGCACCACCGCCCTCGCGTGTGGCGGCGGGTCGGACTCGCGCGCCTCGGGGCGCGGCGGCGCGTAGCCCGCGACGACCACTGGGAAGGGGGGAGCGAGCGCCACCTTCGCCGCGCCCGCACGCAGCGGCCCCTCGCCACGGGCTTGTGACAGGAGCACCGGCGCGCGCGCCGTCCACGGGCCACACCAATTCCAGGAACCCAGCGCATACGCCGCCCCCACTGTCAGCAGCACCAGGGGAAACAGGGAACGCCAGGAGGCTCGTCGTGAGAAGGCCATGCGCGCCGCAGAGTAACGTATGGGGCTCTCACCGCGAGGCCTGACTGCCCACATGAGCCGACTCCGGTGGCGGGTGGAATACCCACCGGCGGGGCATGCGTTCCTGTTCCGCTCACCGCCCGAAAGGAGTAAGGCAGCGCGCCATGTGCGGCATCTTCGGAATCACGGGACACGCCGAGGCCTCCAACCTGACGTACCTGGGGCTGCACGCCCTGCAGCATCGCGGGCAGGAGTCCGCGGGTATCGTCGCCTCGGATGGACACGGCCTCCGCGCCCACCGGCAGATGGGGCTGGTCGCGGACATCTTCGACGCACCGGTGCTCGCCGGCCTGCCCGGCCAGTCGGCCATCGGGCACGTGCGCTACTCCACCGCGGGCGGCAGTCAGCTGAAGAACGCTCAGCCGCTGTTCGTGCAGTACGCGGGTGGACAGTGTGCCATCGCGCACAACGGCAACCTGGTCAACGCCACGGAGCTGAAGGAACAGCTCGAGGCGGACGGCGCCATCTTCCAGTCGGACGCGGACACGGAGGTCATCCTCCATCTGCTGGCGCGCTCCAAGCAGGCGACCTTCGAGCAGAAGCTGGTGGAGGCGCTGCGCAAGGTGAAGGGCGCCTACAGCCTGCTGGTGCTCACCGACGGCAAGCTCGTCGCGGTGAGGGACCCGCTGGGCATCCGCCCGCTGGTGCTCGGCCGCATGAAGGAGGGCGCGTACGTGCTGGCCAGCGAGACGACGGCGCTGGACCTCATCGAGGCGGAGGTCATCCGCGAGCTGGAGCCGGGCGAGCTGCTCGTCATCGAGAACGGCGTCATGCGCACCAGCAAGCCCTTCGCGGAGCCGGGCCGGCTGGGCCGCTGCATCTTCGAGCAGGTGTACTTCGCGCGCCCGGACTCGGTGCTGTTCGGCAAGAGCGTCTACGAGGTGCGCAAGCGCATGGGCATGCAGCTCGCGCGCGAGCAGCCCGCGCCGTCCGCGGACCTGGTCATCGCGGTGCCGGACTCCGGCGTGGCGGCGGCCATCGGCTTCTCACAGCAGAGCGGCATCCCGTATGACGTGGGCCTCATCCGCAGCCACTACGTGGGCCGCACCTTCATCGAGCCGCAGCAGTCCATCCGCCACTTCGGCGTGAAGCTGAAGCTGTCCGCGGTGCGCAACGTCATCAAGGGCAAGCGCGTGGTGGTGGTGGACGACTCCATCGTGCGCGGGACGACGAGCCGGAAGATCGTGAAGATGATCAAGGCCGCGGGCGCGCTGGAGGTGCACCTGCGCATCTCCTCGCCGCCCACCAAGTGGCCCTGCTTCTACGGCATCGACACGCCCAGCCGGCAGGAGCTCATCGCGGCCAGCCACAGCACGGAGGAGATTGCCCGCTACGTCACGGCGGACTCGCTGGGCTACATCTCCCTGGCCGGCCTGGGCGAGGCGGTGGGCGACCCCACCCGCGAGACGTTCTGCACCGCGTGCTTCTCCGGTCAGTACCTCCTGGGTGAGTCCACGCCGGACGCGTCTCCCAAGCTGACCGCCTGACGCCGCGCCTCCCGCGCGCGGGCACACCCCGAGGCCCCTGCCCTTCCCACCGGAGGGCCGGGGCCTTCGTGTTCCCGGCGCGCGCCATCACGCGCCGATGAAGTCCGCGAGGTCCCCGGGCAGCGGCGCCTCGAAGGCGACCTGCTGGCCGGTGCCGGGATGCGGGAAGACGATGCGCGCGGCGTGGAGCGCCTGGCGCGGCAGGCGCAACCGCGTCCAGGCCTCGGGCTCGAGGGTGCCCTTGCTGAAGCGGTCGAAGTAGCCCGGGTCCGGGCCGTACATCTTGTCTCCCACCAGCGGGAAGCCCGCCTCGCGCAGGTGGACGCGAATCTGGTGCTGGCGCCCCGTCTCCGGGAAGCAGCGCAGGAGCGCGAAGGGCGCGCCGTCCCGCGTGAAGCGCCGGAGCACCTGGAAGCGCGTGCGGCTCTCCTTGCCGTCCACCGGGTCGATGCGCACGGCGATGCGGATGAGCTCCGTGCCCTCCGCGATGGGGGCGTCCACGACGAAGGTGTCCTCGACGGGGTGGCCCTCGCACAGCGCGAGGTACTCCTTGTGGACGTCGCGCGAGACGAACAGCTTGCCCAGCACGCGGCACGACTCGGTGGTGCGGCCACAGACGACCAGGCCGCTCGTCTCGCGGTCCAGCCGGTGCGCGGGCTCCGCGAAGCGCTCGCCGAAGCGCTCCCGGAGAATCGTGACCAGGGTGCCCTTGTGGTAGCGCGCGGTGGGGTGGATGGGCAGCCCCGCCGGCTTGTCGAGCACCAGCAGCCAGTCGTCCTGGAAGACGACGGGGAGCGACCGCGGCGTCCGGGGCTCCTCGCTGCCCGGGCGCCGGAGCCGGAAGGTCATGCCGGGGTAGACGGGCGTGGAGGGCTTGAGCCGCTTCTCCTCGCAGATGACGCCGCGCAGGATGATGCCCGCGAGCCGCTCGCGTGGCAGGCGGCGCAGCTTCTGGCCCAGGTAGTCCTCCAGCCGCCAGCCCGCGTAATTGGGCTCCACGACGAAGGGGATGTCCACGAAGCCCTCGGGGACCGCGTCGTCCTCGGGGGCGGAAGCGTCCGTTGCTGGTGCCTGCTCGCCACGCATGGTGTCCCACGCGCTCTAGCACGCCCCGGGACGCCGCACAGGCGGCCGGAGCAGGCGCGCGGCCGAGGAGCCGGGCGCCCGGAGTCGCTCAGGCGGACGCGACGCGACGCGAGCCCAGCTCGCCGTCGAGGAAGCGCTTGAACACGTCCGCGATGCGCTCGCTGGCGCGGCCGTCCCACAGGTGCGGCACGCGCCCCTTCTTGCCCTGTCCATCCAGGACGCGGTCGGCGGCCTGGCGGATGCGCTCCGGGTCGACGCCCACCACCTCGTTGGTGCCCTCCTCCACGGTGATGGGGCGCTCGGTCTGCTCGCGCAGGGTGAGGCACGGCACGCCCAGCGCGGTGGTCTCCTCCTGGAGGCCGCCGGAGTCGGTGAGGATGAGTCGGGCCTGCGAGGTGAGCGCGAGGAACTCCAGGTAGCCCATGGGGTCCACCGCGCGCAGGTTCGGGTTGCGCTCGAAGTCCGCGGACAGGCGCAGCTCCGAAATCATCTTCCGCGTGCGCGGGTGCACGGGGAAGACGACGGGCAGGCGCGAGGCCACGTGGGCGATGGCGGACAAGAGCCCGCCGAGGATGCGCGGGTCGTCCACGTTGGAGGGCCGGTGCAGCGTGCACACCGCGTAGCCCCGCGGGGACAGCCCCAGGTTCTTCAGCACCGGCAGCAGCTCCGCCTTCTCCTTGGAGGCCAGGAGCGAGTCGATCATCACGTTGCCCACCAGGTGGATGCGGGACGGCTCCGCGCCCTCCTTGAGCAGGTTGGCGTCCGCGTCGCTCGAGGGCGTCAGCAGCAGGTCGGAGAGCCGGTCGGTGACGACGCGGTTGATCTCCTCCGGCTGGTGCCGCGAGTGGCTGCGCAGGCCCGCCTCCACGTGGGCCAGCGGGATGGCCATCTTCGACGTCACCATGGCCGCGGCGACGGTGCTGTTGACGTCGCCCACGACGGAGACCAGGTCCGGCTTCTGCTCCTCGAAGACGCGCTCCAGCTCCACCATGGTGCGCGCGGTCTGCTGCGCGTGGCTGCCGGAGCCGATGCCCAGGTGGACATCCGGCGCGGGCAGGCCCAGGTCGGCGAAGAAGACGTCGCTCATCTTCACGTCGTAGTGCTGCCCGGTGTGGATGAGCACCTGTTGGAGCGGAGTCCGAGCGGCGATGGCCCGGTGGATGGGCGCGACCTTCATGAAGTTGGGACGCGCGCCGACGATATGGATGACCTTCTTCATGTCGCCAGCCAAGCTAGGCATCGCGCCCCGGATGCCTAGTGCCGCCCGCGCGCGCCGCCGCCCCGCGTCCTGCGTCCGTCCTGAATCTGATAGACGGACTGTGCCATGCCCCCCTTCCGGACCGTCGCCGTCATCCCCGCCCGCTACGCCAGCAGCCGCTTCCCGGGCAAGCCGCTCGCCCCCATCGCCGGGACTCCCATGGTGGAGCACGTGTGGCGCCGCTGTCGGGAGGCGGGCGTGTTCGACGAGGTCTTCGTCGCCACGGACGACACGCGCATCCGCGCCACCGTGGAGGGCTTCGGCGGCACGGCGGTGATGACCAGCCCCGCGTGCGCCACCGGCACGGACCGGGTGGCGGAGGTCGCCCGCGCCCGGCCGGACGTGGACGTCTGGGTCAACGTGCAGGGCGACGAGCCGCTCCTGGACCCCGCCACGCTCCAGGCGCTGGCCGGCCTCTTCACGGACCCCGCCGTGCGGATGGGCACCCTGGTGCGCCCGTTGGAGCAGGACGAGGCGGACAGCCCCCACGTGGTGAAGGCGGTGCTCGCGCTCAACGGCGACGCGCTCTACTTCAGCCGCAGCCTCGTCCCCCACGCCCGCGAGCCGGGCACCGCGCACATCGACCGCTGGGGCCACATCGGCCTGTATGGCTACCGCCGGGACGTGCTGCTGCGCCTGGCGGAGCTCGCCCCCACGCCCCTCGAGGAGACGGAGAAGCTGGAGCAGCTGCGCGCCCTGGAGCACGGCATCCCCATCCGCACCGCGCGCGTCTCCTGGCGCACGGTGGCGGTGGACGTCCCCGGCGACGTCGCGAAGGTGGAGGCCGTCATGCGCGAGAAGGGGCTGTGGCGCTGAGCCGCGTCCCGCGTCACGTCAGATGACGGGCACGTCGTCGCGGTAGGGGCCCGGCGGGAAGGCCTGGTCGATGCTCGCCAGCTCCTCGCGGGTGAGCACGAGCGTCGCCGCCGCGGCGTTGTCGCGCAGGTGCGCCACGCGGCTGGCCTTGGGGATGGCGAACAGCGACGGCCGGCGCACCAGGAACCGGAGCGCCACCTGGCGCGCGGTGGCCCCGTGGGCCCTGGCGACGGACTCCAGCACGCGCCCCCCGGGACTCTGGGGGCTGGGGAAGTGCCCGTTGCCGAAGGGGCTGTAGCCCACCACCGCGATGCCACGCACCTCACACCAGGGGAGCACCGCGTGTTCGATGGCGCGCTCCTCCAGGTGGTAGAGCACCTGGTTGCAGGCGATGGACCGCGGCGACGCGAGCCCCACCAGCTCCTCCAGGTCCGCCACCGAGAAGTTGCTCACGCCCCAGGCGCGCACCTTCCCGTCCGCCACCAGCTTCTCGAAGGCCCGCACCGTCTCCTCCAGCGGATGCGAACCCGGCCAGTGCAACAGGTAGCAGTCCAGCCGGTCCGTGCGCAGCCGCCGCAGGCTCTTCTCACACGCGGCCAGCGTGCCGGCATACGTGGCGTGCGAGGGCATCACCTTCGACACGAGGAAGACCTCGTCCCGCCGTCCGGAGATGGCCTCGGCGACGAGGGACTCCTCCACCTTCCCGTGGCCGTACAGCTCCGCCGTGTCGATGTGCGTCAACCCCAGGTCCAGCCCGGCGCGCAGCGAGCGGAGGGCCGCCTCCCGCGAGTCGTCCTCCATCTGCCACGTCCCCTGGCCGAGGACGGGGACCTGCTTCCCGGTGTGTCCGAAGACGCGCTGCTCCATGGCCCTACCTCCCGCACGTGAACCCTCCAGGCAGGATCGCCATCCCCCACCCGCACCGACACCCCTCCGCCGTGCGAACGTGGGGACTTGGCGCTACGCTCCGCGGGTGTCCGCCTCCCACACCCCCGCCGATGCTTCCCACCCTCCGCGCAAACCCTCACGACTGAGCATCGCACGCCTGCTCACCCTGGCGCGGCCGGAGCTGCCCACCATCGCCGTGGGCACCGTCTTCCTGCTCATCAGCAGCGCCGCCATGCTCGTCTTCCCGCGCGCCATCGGGAACCTCGTCGACGAGGCACTCGGCGCCCAGAACCGCGAGCAGCTGGACCTCATCGCCCTGGGCATGTTCGGCGTCTTCGTGGTGCAGGGCATCGCCATGGCGCTGCGCGTCTACCTCTTCGGCACCGCGGGGGAGCGCGTGGTGACGCGGCTGCGCAAGCAGCTTTTCCAGAGCCTGCTCGCCCAGGAGGTGGCCTTCTTCGACGAGCGCCGCACGGGCGAGCTCACCAGCCGCCTGTCCTCGGACACCACCGTCCTGCAGAACACCGTCACGGTGAACGTCTCCATGACGCTGCGCTATGGCTGCCAGGCGGTGGGCGGCGTGGCGCTCCTGTTCTACACGTCGCCCCGGTTGACGCTGGTGATGCTCGCGCTGGTGCCGGCCGTCGTCCTGGGCGCGTTCATCTACGGCCGCCGCGTGCGCGTGCTGTCGCGCCAGGTGCAGGACGCGCTCGCCAGCGCCAACGAGGTGGCCGAGGAGGACCTCGCCGGCATCCGCACGGTGCGCTCGTTCGCCGCGGAGGGGCACGAGGCGGACCGCTACGGCGCCGCCATGGACCACTCGCTCGACCTGGCGAAGCGGCGCGTGCGCCAGACGGCCTTCTTCATGGCCGGGGCCTCCATCGCCGGCTACGGCTCCACCGCCGCCATGCTGTGGTACGGCGGGCGGCTGGTGGTGGACGGCCAGCTCACCGTGGGCGCGCTCACCTCGTTCCTCATCTACACGCTGATGGTGGCCCTGTCGCTGAGCGCCGTGGCGGAGGTGTGGACGGACTTCATGCGCGCCAGCGGCGCCGCCGAGCGCGTCTTCGAGCTCATGGACCGCCAGCCCGCAATCCCCTCCGGCGGCGACCAGTTGTCGTCGGTGCGTGGCCACGTGGAGTTCCGCGCCGTGCGCTTCGCCTACCCCACCCGCCCGGACGTCTCCGTGCTCCATGGCCTGGACATGGAGCTGCGCCCCGGCGAGGTCGTGGCGGTGGTGGGCCCCTCCGGCGCGGGCAAGTCCACCCTCGCCTCCCTCCTGTCGCGCTTCTACGACCCGCAAGGGGGCGCGGTGCTCCTGGACGGCCACGCGCTCGCCACGCTGGAGCCCGAGTGGCTGCGGCGCAACATCGGCATGGTGGCCCAGGAGCCGCAGCTCTTCTCCTGTTCCATCGCGGACAACATCCGCTACGCCCGCCCGGAGGCCACCGACGAACAGGTGGAGGCCGCCGCGCGCGCCGCCAACGCCCACGACTTCATCCAGCGCTTCCCGGACGGCTACCGCACCCAGGTGGGCGAGCGCGGCGTGCAGCTCTCCGGCGGCCAGAAGCAGCGCGTCGCCATCGCCCGCGCCGTGCTGAAGGACCCCCGCCTGCTCATCCTCGACGAGGCGACCAGCGCGCTCGACGCGGAGAGCGAACACCTGGTGAAGGACGCGCTGGACCGGCTCATGAAGGGCCGCACCACGCTCATCATCGCCCACCGCCTCTCCACCGTGGCCAACGTGGACCGCGTGCTGGTGCTGGAGGGCGGCCGCATCGTCCAGAGCGGCACCCACGCCAGCCTCATGGGCCAGGAGGGCCTGTACCGCCGCCTAGTCGAGCGCCAGTTCGTCGCCGCCTGAACGGCCGCCACCCACCCGGGCCCGGGCACCCCGGCGGGGGGAGTGGCGCGCGCGAGGGGTGGGGGTTACGCTTGGCCCCGCAGAAAGGAGGTGATGCCTTGACCGACAACATGCGTCAGGCGTCCACCTCCGCCGTGCTGGCCTGAGACAGGCTTATCACGGCGGTGGCAGACGCTGGTGTTTGGGGCCCGTTTCCGCTTTCGCGCGGGGACGGGCCTTTTACTTTCCTGCCGGGAATGGAGTACCTCCCCCCTTGTTCCGACGCCCCGGGGGGAGTGGCCGACCCTTTTCGTACCCCATCCGGGAGATTCGCCGTGTCCATCACCCCGTGCCCCAGCCCTCTGCCGACCGCCCTGCGGGATGAGGAGGCCGTCCAGGCGCAGCGCAACCTGTACTGCCCCAACTACGACGCCTGCCTCCACGCGGTCGTCAAGCGCGGCTGGGAGGGCTGGACCTGTCGCAACTGCGAGCTGCGGGAGTTCCGGGTCGGACAACCGGATGTCCGGGAGTTCGCCGTCTCCCGCCCGGGTGGTTGGGACGGCAACTGAGGCCCGGGCCGACCGGTCCGCCAACCGGCCCCTCGGGCCCGCTCAGAATAATTGACGCATCCCTGCCCTACTTGGCAGAACGGGATATGCGCTCCAAGAAAACCAAGTTCATTTTCGTGACGGGCGGAGTGGTCAGCTCCCTCGGCAAGGGCCTCGCCTCGGCATCGATTGGCGCCCTGCTGGAGAACCGTGGCCTCGCCGTCACCCTGCTCAAGCTGGACCCGTACATCAACGTGGACCCCGGCACGATGAGCCCGTTCCAGCACGGCGAGGTCTTCGTCACCGAGGATGGTGGCGAGACCGACATGGACCTGGGGCACTACGAGCGTTTCACCAACGCGCGGATGAGCCGGCTCAACAACTTCACCACCGGCCGCATCTACCACTCCGTCATCATGAAGGAGCGCCGCGGTGAGTACCTGGGCAAGACGGTCCAGGTGATTCCCCACATCACGGACGAAATCAAGGCGAGCATCCGCCAGGCGGCGCAGGACGCGGACGTGGTCATCGTGGAGATCGGCGGCACGGTGGGCGACATCGAGTCGCTGCCGTTCCTCGAGGCCATCCGCCAGATGCGCTACGACGTGGGCAGCCAGAACGCCGTCTACGTCCACCTGACGCTCCTGCCCTACATCGGCGCGGCGGGTGAGGTGAAGACCAAGCCCACGCAGCACTCGGTGATGAAGCTGCGGGAGATCGGCATCCAGCCCGACTTCCTCGTGTGCCGCACGGACCGCGAGGTCTCCCGCGAGCTGAAGGACAAGATCGCCATGTTCTGCAACGTGGACACGGGCAACGTGTTCACGTCCCCGGACGTGCGCAGCATCTACGAGCTGCCGCTGGAGCTGCACCGCCAGGGCCTGGATGACCGGCTCGCGGAGGTGCTCAACATCTGGAGCCGCGCGCCGCACCTGGAGCGCTGGGAGAACATCATCCGCAAGGTGTACGAGCCCGCGCGCGGCCAGGTGCAGGTGGCCATCGTCGGCAAGTACGTGAACCTCACGGAGAGCTACAAGAGCCTCAACGAGGCGCTGCTGCACGGCGGCATCGCCAACGACGTGAAGGTCAACCTGCACTTCGTGGACAGCCAGGACGTGGAGGCGCAGGGGCCGGAGAAGCTCTTGGCCGGCGTGGACGCCATCCTCGTGCCCGGTGGCTTCGGCGTGCGCGGCACGGAGGGGAAGATCGCCGCCGTGCGCTACGCGAGAGAGAAGAAGATCCCGTTCTTCGGCATCTGCCTGGGCCTGCAGATGGCCGTGGTGGAGTTCTCCCGGAGCGTGCTCGGCCTCTCCAACGCCAACAGCCTGGAGTTCAACGAGCACACCGCCAACCCGGTGGTGACGCTCATGGAGAGCCAGGTGTCGGTGAAGGACAAGGGCGGCACCATGCGCCTGGGCAGCTACGCCTGCGCGCTCAAGCCCGGCACCATCGCCCACCAGCTCTACGGCCAGGACACCATCCAGGAGCGCCACCGCCACCGCTACGAGGTGAACAACACCTACCGCGGCCGGCTGCAGGAGGCGGGGCTCGTCATCTCCGGCCACAACCCGGAGCTGAACCTGGTGGAGATGATCGAACTGGCGGACCACCCCTACTTCGTCGGCTGCCAGTTCCACCCCGAGTTCAAGAGCAAGCCCTTCGCTCCCCACCCCCTCTTCTCCGGCTTCATCCGCGCCGCGCTCGAGCAGCGTGACGCCACCGCCGGCCAGGTGCGCGCATGAGCGCCAGCAGCCTCCCCATCCACCTCGCGGGCCACAAGGTCGGCCCCGGGCAGAAGCTCTTCGTCATCGCCGGCCCGGACAGCATCGAGTCCGAGGACATGGCGCTGCGCCACGCCCACCTGCTCAAGGGCATCGCCCAGAGACTGGGCGTGAACTACGCGTTCAAATGCTCGTACGACAAGGCCAACCGGACGAGCGGGAAATCCTTCCGAGGCCCGGGCCTCAAGGAAGGGCTGCGCATTCTAGCCCGTATCAGGGATGAAGTGGGCGTCCCGGTCCTCACGGACGTCCATGAAACCAGCCACGTAGGGCCTGCCGCAGAAGTTGTGGATATCATCCAGATACCGGCGTTTCTCTGCCGGCAGACGGACCTGGTGGAAGCCGTGGCGAGGACGGGCAGAGGCGTGAACCTCAAGAAGGGACAGTTCGTGGCGCCCAAGGACATCGTCCATTCGGCGCGCAAGGCCTTCGAGGCGGGCAACCCCAACGTGCTCGTCACCGAGCGGGGCTCGAGCTTCGGCTACAACAACCTCGTCGTGGACATGCGCGGCTTCGCGCAGATGCGCGAGGCGGGCCTGGCCGTGTGCATGGACGCCACGCACGCCGTGCAGCTGCCCAGCGCCGGCAACGGCGAGACGGCGGGCGAGCGCAAATTTGTCGCATTGCTCGCGCGTGCAGCCGCGGCCGCCGGGATTGATGCTTTGTTCACGGAAGTCCACGAGGACCCGGACCGTGCCCTGTGTGACGGTCCGTGCTCCCTCAATCCACAGATGTTCGAGGACGTGGTACGAAATGTGCTGAACATCCGCCGGGTGTTGGGACACGAGCCCGGTTGATGGACACGGCGAAGAGGGGAGGAGCCGAGCGAGTCATGCAGACGGAAGCACCTTCCAAGCCCAGCAAGGAAGAGCTGACGTCCCGCGCTGCACGCGTGCGGCTGCTCGTCTTCGACGTGGACGGGGTGCTCACTGACGGCGGCCTGTACTACGGCGACGGCGGTGAGCTGATGAAGCGCTTCGATGTGAAGGATGGCCATGCCCTGGTGATGGCCCGCTTGTCGGGCCTGCCCGCCGCCATCCTCACCGCCCGCACCTCAGGCATCGTGGAGGCTCGCGGACGGGAGCTCGGGCTGGCGGCCGTCTTCCAAGGCCGCCGCGACAAGGGCGCCGCACTGGACGAGCTGTGCCAGCAGTTGGGCGTCCCCCCGGAGGCCTGCGCCTATATGGGGGATGACCACAACGACCTGGCCCCACTTTCCAAGGTGGGCTTGTCCTCGTGTCCTGCGGATGCGGTTCCCGAGGTGCGTCAGGAGGTCCACTTCGTGGCCCACAGTCCGGGCGGCCGTGGCGCCGCTCGGGAGCTCGTGGAGCTGTGCCTCAAGGCCAGTGGTCGGTGGGAGGGCGCCGTGGGTCTGATGAGGGGGACTGATGGACGCAGTGCGCAGAGAGGTTGAAGGAAACCCCGTATTCAAGGTAGGTGGTTGATTCCATGGGCAGCGGAATGATGCAGCAAGAGGGGAGTACGGCGATGACGGACCAGCTCTACACGACGCACGACATCAGTCGTTTGCTTCAGGTGGATCCGTCCACGGTGAGCAAGTGGATTGACCGGGGCATCCTGATGGCCTTCCGGACGCCGGGTGGTCACCGGCGGGTGCGCTCGGCGGACCTGCGCACGTTCCTCATCACCCACCAGATGCCGGTCCCCGAGGAGCTGGGCAGCGGCACGGTGCGCCTCTTGGTGGTGGACGACGAGCGCGCGGTGCTGGACGCGGTCAAGCGCGCCTTCAAGCCGTTCGCGGCCCAGGTGGAGCTGCAGACGACGACCAGCGGCGTGGAGGCGCTGCTCCTGGTCTCCGAGCAGAAGCCGCACGGGATGATCATCGACCTCAACATGCCGGACATCGACGGCCTGGAGGTCTGCCGCCGCATCCGTCAGCGCAAACAGATGGAGGGCGTGCGCCTCATCACCATGACGTCCATGCACACCCCGGACGTGGTGGAGCAGTCCAAGCAGGCCGGCGCGCTGGCGTGCCTCGCCAAGCCGCTCGACGTGCAGCAGGTGCTGGAGCTGTTCCGCGTGCCCATCTCGCTCAGCGCCAAGCGCTGAGGCGCGAGGGCTTCCGCCGCCCCCTCGCGGAAGCCCTCTGACAGGGGGGAAGTGAACGGGAAGCCGCGCCGTTTTGGCGGACAGCGGCCTCCGTGGAGCAGTGTGCGCGCAAGGTCAGCTCTGGACCTTGACCTCGATGACGCGGGGCTTGGACTCCTCGCGGCGAGGCAGCGTCAGCGTCAGCACGCCTTGCTCGTAGCGAGCCTCCACCTTGCTGGCATCCACGGTGTCCGGCAGCGAGAACGAGCGCGCGAAGGTGCCGCGCTGGCGCTCCTGGCGGCGCACGGTGACGCCCTCGGCGGGCGGGGTGGCCTTGCGCTCGGCCTTCACGGTGAGCACGTCGCGCTCCACCGTCACCTGGATGTCCTTCGCGTCCACGCCCGGCATGTCGAGCTGGAGCGTCACGCCGCTGTCGGCCTCGAGGATGTCGGCGGCGGGCACGCGCTCGCGCGGGGACTCGCGGAAGAACACCGGCTGCGTCAGCTCGCGGAAGAGCGAGTCGAACTCACGGGCCAGCGGGTTGACGACGACGGCGGAGTTGAACGGGTTGCGCGTTTGCATGGTCTTCTCCTGTGCGTGCCGCCCCTTTCGAGGGCGCACGGCGTGAAACACAGACGGGGTTGTCGATACACGGTCGCCTCGGGCCCCCGCTCGACAGGGGGGCTCCAGCGCCGCTCACAGACTCAAGAGAACCATGCTCCGGGACGTGTCAAGCAACGCCCCCGGCCGCTCTCGCCACGCCTGCCCGCCTGCCCTGCCGTCAATCGTCCTCGCGACCGAGCAGCACGCTGAAGGCCTCGTCCTCCCGCGACACCTGCACGTTCCAGGGCCGGCAGCACACGGGGCAGTCCTCGATGTAGCGCTCCATGCTGGCGCCGATGGGGTCGACGTCGACCTCTACCTGTTCGCCGCAGTAGGGGCACTGCTGGGTGGTGGCTTCCGCGAAGGGCTGCATGGTGGTGCCTCCTCGCCCTCGTGGCGGGCGATTGCGTCGCGGACTGAGCATCCGCGCCTTCAGACGGTAGACTGTCGAGACATGGCTCCTCCTTCCCGCAATCGCATCGGCGAAATCCTGGTCAAGGCGCGCGTCATCGACGAGCTCCAGCTGCGCAGCGCGATGGCCACCCTGGACCAGTGGGGCGGACGCCTGTCGCGCATCGTCGCCGACCTGGGGCTGGCCACCGAGGACACCATCACCGAGGCCATCTGCCAGGGCCTGGGCATGCAGCGCGTCCAGTTGGGCAACATCACCCGGGACGCGGGCGCGCTCGCGAAGGTGGAGGTGAGCCTGGCCGAGCAGAAGGCCCTCTTCCCCGTCCAGCTCAAGGACAACGGCAAGACGCTGGTGCTGGCCATGGCGGACCCCACGGACCTGGCCACGCTGGACCAGGTGGCGGCGCGCAGCCGCGCCCGCGTGCTGCCCATGGTGGCGGGCGAGCGGGAGATCGAGCACGCCATCCTCCGGCACTACCGCAACCAGGAGCCCGTGGTCAGCACGCGCTTCTCCGGGCCCCGCCCGCAGCAGACCGCGGACATCGACTCGATGGACGAGGGCGGCGACGACTTCAAGGTCGTCGACATGAGCGGCAAGACGGTGGTCAAGCGCATCGCGGACATCGTCCCGCCGGAGGCCCCCGCCGCCGCGCCCGCCCCGGCGCCCGCGCCTGCTCCCCGGGCCGCCGCCGCGCCTGCTCCGCCGGCCCCAGCGGCCTCGAG
>NZ_JAKCFB010000074.1 GCF_024198235.1 Myxococcus dinghuensis
CAGCGTCTCTCCGCACGAAGCTGTGGCGCACACTGGGCCGCCGGACGCCCTCCAGTGGCGTGGCGGGCCGGACGTCGGGTACCCACTCTGCGAGCTGCGCCGGCGAGTACGTGTCGTGCTGCTCCTCCCGCTCCTTGCGGAGGACTCGGAACACCGCGCGAGCCGTCTGCTGGCGCAGGCGGACGGCTGTCCAGTCCCACCAGCGTGAGAGGGGGAAGTCGCGCGCGACGGAGAGGAAGGTGGTGAGGACGAGCTGGTCGAGGTCCTCGCGGGGCACCGCGTTGCCGAGGAGCCGGCGGCGCAGGCGGCGCAACATGGGGGCGTAGGCGGCGGTGAGGGCCGCCGTCCACGCGGGGCTGGAGGAGGACTGCAGTTCGGCCACCAGGGCCCGGGTGAGGGCTTCCCGCTCCGGGTACGTCTGCTCGCGCGTGTCACCCAACGCGGACAGCACGGATTCGAGGGTGGCATGGCGGGCGAAGGCCGCCCGCCGCGTGCGCGCTGTCGCGTAGACGGACTGGTGCCGAGAGGCGAGTGCCTCCACACGCAGGAGGCCCAGGAGCTGGCCGAACAAGTCACTCACCGAGGACGGGCCTCCCACCACTCGCGCACCAACTCGAGGAAGTCCTCCAACTGCATGGTGACGAGGGGCGGCTGCCCGTCGTCCTTGCACACGGCGAGCGGCCAGCGGCCCGGCGGGCACGACTCCATGGCCTGGCGCATGGCCTCGCGGACGTTGGTGCGCCGGTGGGCTTTCGATTCCACCCAGAAGCAAGGTACCTCGACGTCCGGCACCTCTTCACCACTGCGGTACTGGAGGCCGCGGCGGATGTGTGCCTCCGGCATGGCTTCGCGGAAGCGGTGGACGAGGGCTCGCTCGAAATCGGCACCCTTACGACGGGAGGAGGCGCCGCTCACGCGACACCTCCCGACTCCTCCAGCAGCCGCTCCATGTGCCCACCACGGGCCATGCGCACGGCGAGGCAGCGGGCCACCTCCAGCGCGCAGCGGGCGTCCGCCATGGCCCGGTGGGGCGTCGGTCGTTGGAGGCCGAAGCGCCTGGCCAGGGCGTTGAGGGAGAGGGACTCCACTTCGCCCGTAGCAAGCAGCGGCCACGCGAGGCTGGCGGTGTCGAGGCGGTGGTAGTCGACGCGGGGCATGGCCAGCTCGGTGCGGCGGTAGGACTCGACGAGGAAGCTCCAGTCGAAGCTGGTGTTGTGGCCGGCGACGAGGGTACCCGCCAGGAGCGGCGTCACGGTGGCCAAGACTTCGTGCAGGGGCAGCGCGTCCCGCCACTCCTCGTCGGAGTAGCCGCACACCGCCAGGGCCTCGGGGTGGGCGTCGGCCAGCCGGGTGGGCTGCACCCGCGCCTCGTACTCCGCCAGCACCTGGAGGCTGCGGGCGTCGACACGGAGGACGGCCACCTCCAGCACCTCGTGCCGGGAGGCGTCCAACCCCGTCGTCTCGAGGTCGATGAAGGCGAGCGTCCGCAGGTGCGCCGGAAGTCCAGGGAAGAGCGGCTGGTGGATGACAGGGGTTGGGGTGGTGTCGGAAGCAGGGTGGGCGAGCAGCACTATGCAACCTCCTTGGCCCAGAAGCGGGGCGAGTGGTGTTTGGCGGCGAGGGAGTTCAGCTCGGCCTTCAGCAACGCGATGCGTGCGGTGCCCAGGCGTTTGCCCTCGTCCTTCAGCAGCGCGTCGAGGGCCTTCTTGTCGACGGTGGCCAGGCGCTGCAGCAGCTCCTCACGGGAGAGGCTGGTGGCCCGGGCCAGCACCGCGACGGTGGGCTCCAGCGGGTAGTCGAGGCTGGTGGTGTTGAACATGCGGTAGCGCGTGCCAGCGAGGACGAGTTCCGCCTGCTCCGCGAGGTGTGCCCGAAGGACGCCCTCCAGCTCCGTCTTGCGCGCGCCGAGAATCTTCGCGAGGTGGGCGACTTCCTGCCGCTCGAGGGCGACGGACTCCAAGTTGGAGGTGTCCTCGCAGACGACTTCACGCTGGCCCGTCAGGGCGCGGGCGTAGGCGGGGCAGTGGCGCCGGTGGTCGCAGTACACGCAGTTG
Source organism: Myxococcus dinghuensis (assembly GCF_024198235.1). Lineage (GTDB taxonomy): Bacteria > Myxococcota > Myxococcia > Myxococcales > Myxococcaceae > Myxococcus > Myxococcus dinghuensis. The sequence goes on from NZ_JAKCFB010000074.1 coordinate 2,055, forward strand.
GGGTTGAGGCGGGCGGGGAAGGACTCCGCGGACTCCATCTGCTGGCCCAGCGTCTCGACGTAGGCGAGGGCGGCGTCCAACTGCGCCTCGGTGCGCGTCGTCTCCTGCATCACGCCATGGCGGAGCATCCACATGGACAGGCGCACGCGCTTGGCCCAGGGCCACATGCGGCGCGCGGCGAGGGCGTAGAGGCTGAGCTGGAGGCTTGCGTCCAGCTCCTCGCGGGTGAAGAGCTGGTGGTTGGACTTGTAGTCAATGACGTGGATTGTCTCGTCGTCCACCCAGTCGACGCGGTCGATGAAGCCCAGGACGGTGAATGGCCCCACCGGCAGGCGGAACTCCTTCTCGATGGCGAGGATGTCGCGGGAGTCCACGCGCCCCTGCTGGCGGACGAAGTCCTGGAGGATGCCGAGCCCCTGGTGGAAGAGGTCCAGGCCCGAGAGGCCCTCGGCCGTCCACGCTTCACGGTAGAGCTGGAGGGCGCGCTCCTCGGAGAGGGGGCCGGCATACTCGGAGTCGAGGACGTCCTGGAGAAGGCGCTCGAGGACGGAGTGAAGTGCCTTCCCGAAGCTCAACGGCACACCGGGCTCGGCGGTGTGCTTGTCGAGGTAGTGGAGCTGGTAGGACAGCGGGCAGGACTCGTAGCGGCTGAGCCGGCTGTAAGACAGGTGCGTGTTTCGCAGTCCGCTCATGGCGTGGGCCTCCTTGGGGCCGATGCGGTGGCGCGTTGCGAGACAGTCATCACGCTCTTTTCGAGAGACACATCAAGTCGAAGCGGGGAGGCAGCGTGGCCCCGTGTGCTTGTTTCACAGCAGTGGGGCGTGTTCATGGCGAGCCCTCTGCGGAGGCCGGCCGCTTCTCGAAGGACATGACGCGGGAGCCCGGGAAGGCAGACAGGACGCGTACCAGCGTGGCTGCGTGCTCAGGGGTGAGCTCCTTCCTGGCCTGGCCGGTGTAGGCAGGGACGAGCCACACTTGGCCGTAGGCCTCGGAGGCGAAGCACACCTCGGCGCCGAGGGCCTTGAAGCTGGCGATGTCCTCGTCGGTGAGGCCGCGCAGGACGAAGAGAGGTCCCTGCGCGTCCAGCTCCGTCACAGCAGGAGGCGCTGCGGGCGGCGCAGACCTGGAGGCCATGGCGGGCTTCCTCGCGGCCGACTCGCGCAGGGGATGGCCGAAGAGATCCACGGCGACCGAGGAGGCCTTCGCGGGCAGCACGGGGGTCGGCGGCGCGACCTCTTCACGAGGAGGCCGGGCCTGCCGATTCACCTTCAGCCACTCGGTACAGGTGCCCACGACAGGCAGGGTGCAGGCTCCTCCCGGGCGGTAGTGCAGGCAGCGTGAGCCCTCGGCGCGGACGTACGTCTCACACGTCACGCCGGGCGGGCGCTGTGAAGCGGGGGTGGGCTGGAGGTGGTGCGTAAGGGCCATGCGCGGGAGTCGGCAGCGCGTGTTTGCCGATACACCCTACAAGCACCCCCTCGCGTCGATTTGGGACAAGAATTCTTTTTGCCCGATTTCTTTTTGGATTTCCGGGGGCGAATGACACGCGGCCATAAGGCAGAGCAAAGGCCTCCGGCGAGAAAACGGGGACATGCCTTCACCGGGTGGCAGAAAGGTGGCAGCCGGTGGCAGGCACTTTTTGAAAGACTGCCACGGAATTCCCCAGTGAAATCAATGGAGTGGCAGTGGTGGCAATGGTGGCAGTGTTTTTTAGGGTAATGCTACCTAGGGGAGAGTGAGTCTTCGAACCCCTATTGAATAGTGCCATTCAAATATGCGCGCGCCCGCTACGTAGGGGTACCTGAAAAAAGACTGCCACCACTGCCACCAAGAGATAAGTTGTTGAATTGAAAGAAGAAAAAGGTGGCAGGAGGTACTGCCACCCACCTGCCACCTCTGCCACCCTTGAGATTTTGAGACATTGAGTGAAGCAGGTGTGGCTCGCTGTGAAGGCGCATGCGAGACAGGCCCGTCGTCGTGTGGGGCCCGTCCAGGCCGAGGGCTGTGAATGGCCCGGAAACGTCCGGAAACGGCCCTCTGGCGCGAGAACAGGGGGCGACAGCGCCCCTGGGGCATGAAGGCGTCCTTCCACGCTCCTGGAGGCCACCAGGGCCCTTCGTCAGTTGCCGGGGCGATGCGACACCGCCAGGGCTGGCTCAAAACCGAAGGTTGATACATGGGGTGACGCATGTTTCACGTGACGTGGGCCCCAACGTTTGGACGGCCCGTCCACGGCCCTGTACCGTGAAACAAACTCCGGATGAGCCGTCACCCGTGAAGGCCTGCGAAGTCTGTCTAGGCACGAATGTCGCAGGGCATCCCACCCAGTGTCCCCGAATCCAGTCCGCGGCCTTTGTGGCTGGAGTCCTCGAAGGGGGCGTCACCTCCAACGTGATGAGACAGGCCTCGAGTCTTCAACGGGCCCAGGGAGTGGGGAGCCGTGTCGTTGATGCTGATGGAAGTGCGCTGCCGGCGGTGCCACCAGGTGCTGGCTGTCCGTGATGGGGAGAGGCTTCGCCTCCTGGCTGACGGGGGAACCGTCGTGGAGAGTCATGTGGCCACCACGCTGCGGTGTCCGCGGTGCAGCCCCAGCGACGATGTGATGGGACGCGCAGGCATCCCTTATGTATCGCGACAAGGCCCCGTTCCCGTCACCCTGTTTCCCAAGGTGTGAGAGGCAGACGTGGTTTCGCGTGGCTGGAGTGCGGCGGCTTCCAGAAGAGCCCCCGTCCAGCCTGTCCCTCGGCAGCAGTCCCTCAACCAGGAGTCGTTGTGCGCAGGTGCTGGGAGGTCCTTGGAGAGGGCTTCCGCCAATACGTGGAGAGTCAGCGGGCGCGGCAAGCCTTTCGCGAGGCTCAGGCCTTGAGGCCTTCGCTTGCGTGCTTCGTGACGCCCGTGGCCCTTGTCGCCTTCCTCAACCGGAGGGACGAGGCGGCGGGCGCGAGGAACGACGTCCTCGTGACGTTGGTGGCCATGGTGCAGGCCCAGGAGAAGTCCGAGTTGGCGTCGGCACTCCTGTGGATGGGCCTTTGGCCCGCCCTCGACGCCATCCACCGTCGGCGCCTTCGGTGCTTCGGGACTCCAGACGAACTCGTGTCGGCCCTCGCGTGGGCCTTCACCGCCTTGGTGGCGCGTGTCGACCTGAGGAGGACTCACCATGTGGCCGCGGCCCTCGTTCGAGGCACCGAGCGCGACGTCCTCAAGGGAGGGCACAAGGTGCTGGGGGAGCAACGGCTGCGCACACGCCTCGAGACGTTGTCGGAGGCGGACGGCCGGGAGTCCTTCATGGAGTGGGCCGAACCACTCGCGTCTCAAGTCGCCTCCTTCGCCGCCGAGGTGGAGGCGCTGCGCGCGTGGCTCCTTCCGCTGGTGGGCGAGGACACGGACTTGCTGGTGTCCGTCCTTCTGCACGACGAGGACTTCACGGTGGCGGGCGCAAGCCGAGGGCTTGCTCCAACGACGGCACGCAAGCGAGTCCAGCGCGCCCTGACGCGTCTGCGGAAAATGGAAAAAGAAATCGGGCAAAAAGAATTCTTGTCCCAAATCGGCGCGAGGGGGTGCTTGTAGTGAGTTGTGGAGTTTGAACATCGCTGAGAGCAACAGACGAGGCTGGCGGGCGACGCAAAGGGGCGCCGGATGTCCCCGCTGCGTGTCACATGCCTTTGGGGGAGTGACGGGCCTTCGTCGGCCACGTCATTCGAGCCGAGACACCCCGCTGCCCGTCCTGTCGGACAGCGACGCCCTTGTATTGCCGACAACCCAGGAAGGACTGGATGAAGACAGCCATGCGAAAAGACTTCGGACGCAGCGAGGCGCACGTGCGCGTCTACACCCGCACTGAAGAGCGCCGGCTCCACGTGGTGGAGCGTGGTGACTCCCGCGCGGAGGCGGATGGCCGGACACCATGCCTCTGCCGTGAGTGCGCCGCGCCGCAGGACAACGACTTCGTCCGCCTGCCGGGCCTCTTCCGCCGCTGGGAGTTCCAGGACGTGGTGGACACCGACGCGGACTTCAACGTCGAGCCGGCGGGCGCTGCGGAGGACGGAACGGAGCTGTTCTCCGTGTACCGGCGCGAGCGGAACGCCCCGGACTGCCAGAGAGAGGGCTGAGCGCCATGACGAACATGTGGGAGCAGACGGCCGCGATGGCCAAGCAGCACGAGCAGGCCGGCGGGAGCTGGCTGAAGCTGGCGAATGACGGCGACAGCGCCGTCGTCGTCTTCCTCGGGGAGCCGCACCCGCGCTCGGTTGTCTTCCTCGACAACAAGTACGTCCTCTTCGACGAGAAGCTGAAGGCTCTGGGGCACAAATCCTCGCTGCGCGTGGCCCTCAACGTGGCCATCTACGGCACGAAGGAAGTGAAGGTGCTGGAGCAGGCCGTCACCTTCTTCAACACGCTGATGGAGCTGCGCGCGAAATACGGCATGGAGAAGTGGGCCTTCGAGGTGAAGCGGCGCGGGGCGGCGAAGGACCCGAAGACGACGTACTCGATTCTGCCGGACCGGCAGCTCTCCGAGGAGGAGATGGCGGCCTTCCAGGCGTTGCCGCAGCACGACTTGGCCAAGCTGTATGCGGCCGAGGCCGCAGCCGCAGCGAGTGGCACGTCGCCCACGGGCACGGCCACCATGAAGTCGAACGAGAGCATCGACGTGAAGCTCGCACAGACAATGGCCACGGCCCTCAAGGGACTGCCACGTGAGGCGGTGGACCGCTTCCTCCAGAAGTTCGGCGTCCAACGTATTCGGGACATCCCAGTCTCGAAGGGTGAGCTGGCGCGAGCCTTCGTCGATGCACTCGTCACGGAGTACTCGGCGGAGAGTGTCGCGGACGTGGACCCCTTTGGACCGTGAGCGCTCGACGCTGACGTAGCACCCGTTTCACGCGCGTGGAGGGCTCGGAGAGAGCCTTCGATGTGCCTCTCTTCTCAAGGACTACAAGAATGGTGGAAGACATCTCCGTCATGCACGGGGACGGGGGACGTGTTGTCTCTCGTCTCGATGACTCCAACGTGGGCGCAGCACCGCTTGCGCCTGCAACCCCTACGAGCGTCGGCTCGGACCTGCGGACGTTGCGCGTGCGCGTGGATGCAGGGCTGCGGCTCCTCGTGAGTGAGATGCCGCCGAAGATGGTGGAGGCTCTCTGCCAGGCGCTCTCCTTGCCGAATCCGGTGCACAGGCGGATGGTGCGCCTCAGGAAGGTGCTGGGCAGCGTGCCAGAGACGCTCGACTTCTTCCGACAGGAGGGGCGCGAGTTGGTGCTTCCGCGCGGGTCCATTCACCTGTTGCGACGGGTGGCGAGCGAATCGGGCTTCGCGCTCGCCATCGAGGACGCGCGGGTGTTCCCGGTGAAGCGGCTGCCGAAGTTGCCGGAGGTGCCCTTGCGTGACTACCAGGCCTCCGCCGTGGAGCGACTGACGCAGGCCACGCAAGGAATGGCGGTGCTGCCCTGTGGCGCGGGGAAGTCGCTGCTCTCCGTGGGGGCGATTGCCCGCTTGCGCACGCCGACACTCATCCTCGTCCACACCTTGGACCTGGCAGAGCAGTGGAGGGGACACATCCGCGAGCGCCTCGGCCTGGAGGCGGGCCTGGTGGGGGCAGGGAAAGAGGAGGTGCGGCCCGTGACGGTGGCCGTCGTCCAGTCCCTGGCCCGGTGGGGTGAGGCGAAACTCGACGTCTTCCTCCACGGCTTCGGTCTGCTCGTCGTCGACGAGGCCCACCACATTGCCGCGAATGCCTTCCACCGCATTGTGGACCGTTGCCCGTCCCGCTACCGGTTGGGGCTGACTGCCACTCCTGACAGGGAAGACGGGCTGACACCCCTTCTGCGCTTCTACTTGGGCGCACACCTGGCCGTGGTGAAGCACGAGGACCTCGTCGCGCGCGGCGTGTTGGTGGTGCCCGAGGTGCGCGCCGTGGAGACCGCCTTCGAGTACTCCTTCGTCCGCGCTTCCGACTACGCACCCATGCTGGCCGCGCTGGCGGAAGACAAGGAGCGCAACGACCTTGTCGTCGGCGCCGTGGCCCGCGAGGCCTGGGCAGGCCACCTGTGCCTCGTCCTCACCGGCCGGGTGGACCACTGCGAGCTGCTGGCGAAGCGGCTCTCGGCCACGGGCTTGTCGGCTGCCGCATTGACGAGTGAGGTGTCTCGTGAAGAGCGCAAGGCCCTACTGGAAAAGGCCCGCGCGGGGCGGGTGTCCGTCCTTGTCGCCACGAGCCTCGCGGACGAGGGGCTGGACTTGCCGCGCCTCTCCCGCGTCTTCCTCGTCTACCCCAGCCGCGCCCGTGGACGCACCGTCCAGCGCCTCGGACGACTCATGCGTCCGCACCCGGAGAAGAAGTCAGCCGTCCTCTTCGACTTTGTCGACAAGGAGGTGCCGCTGCTGCGGCGACACCACGCGGAGCGGCGCCACCAGTACGCCACGGTGCTGGGCGTTGCGGTCCGCATCGCTGCGAATTGAACCAGGGCAGAGCGCGTGAGCACCTTCGATGACGACACCTTTGGACACCCCGCCCAGCATGCCCAATCCCGACGCCATCCGCTCCACCTGGCGGTGGCTCGCGCACGCACAGCACGGCGTGAGCGAAGTCCGCGTCATCCGCCAGGGCGGCGGTGGCGCCGTCGGCCTGGGCTTCTTCGATGACGAGGAGTCCTTCGTCTCGGCCTGTGTCGAGGCCAACGCCGATGCCAACGTGTACGTGGGCATTCAGCCACGGCCTCGGCGCCTGCTTGAGCTGTCCTCCAACGTCCTTCGCCCGCTGCGGACGGGGGCCGGCAACAAGGACATCGAGGTGGTGATGGCCACGGTGGTGGACCTGGACCCGGTACGCCCCAAGGACACGGCCAGCACCGAGGACGAGCTCTCGCTGACGCTCCGCGCGGCGGAGGCTGCCGCGGCCTGGTGTGAAGGGCAGGGACTCGTCCGGCCGAGGCTGATGATGAGCGGCAACGGGGCGCAGCTGTGGTTTGCCCTGCCGCCGCAGTCCCTGACTGGCGACGCTCAAGAGCGCATGCAGGCGGGCCTGAAGGCCTTCGAGGCCGAGGTGCGCGCCCGCTTTGCCAATGAGCGTGTGCGCGTGGACTCCATCCACGACGTGGCGCGAGTCATCAAGGTGGTGGGCACCGTCGCAAGGAAGAGGGCGGCCACTGGCGAGCGGCCCCACCGAGCAGCCCGTGCGCTCGCCGGCTTCGAGCGTGTGGAGGATTGCCAGCTCCTGGCGCGCATGCTGAGCGCGCCGGTGCCGCAGCCGGTTGCGCACGTTCCCCGGCCCGCGCAAGTGGCGCTGCCTCTGGCGGCCTCCGCGTCGGCTCTGCAGGGGACGGTGAAGGCGCGCCGGACGGAGGCGGGAGAGTACGACTGGGCGCAGCCGGTGGAGATGTGCGGCCCGGTGCAGCGTTTGTGGAATGAGGGGGCGGAGGACCGGAGCGTCGCCATCTTCAACATGGTGCGCTTCTTCGCGCACAAGCAGCTCGGCCTCGATGAAATCACCGAACTCGTCTTGGAGTACGACCGCCGGGGCTTGGGGAAGCTGAAGGGGCGAGACGGCAAGGCGTACATCTCCAAGGCCTACGAGAAGGTGATGGCCACGGCTCGCGAGGATGGCGGCGTGGCGCCGCCCTGCCACTCCCTCCAGGCCATGGGCTTCTGCCGCGTCAACCGCGAGCCGGACGTGCGCTGCGAACTCTACGACGCCGTCTTCGACATCGAGAAGGCCGTGGAGGCGCTCGCCACGGTGCCGGCCCAGGACGTGGAGTACCGCCTCAAGCCGATTCTGGAGGCCATCGCCCACCGTCCGCCGTCCGCGCAGGAGAAGTACCTGGCGCTGCTGGAGGTGCGCACGGGCCTGGCCGCGCAGAAGCTCCGGCTGTCCATGGCCCGCGCCGTGCGCACCCAGGCTGGAGGAGACGGCGCAGACAGCAAGGGCGGAGGGAAGAGCAGCAGCGGCGACGACACCATCGACGGCGAGGTGTTCGAGGACGCGTACTGCTACTACACGGTGACGCAGCGGGGAGAGGCGAAGGCGATTTCGTCCTTCACCTTCACGCCCAAGGCCGTCGTCGAAACCGAGGAGGGGGAGGTATTCGTCGGCGATGTCCGCACGGACAAAGGCACCAGCCTGGACGGGGCACGGCTGCCGAGGCGGGCCTTCAACTCGCGCAAGGAGCTGCTGCACCACCTGCCGTCCGTCCACACGCAGTGGACGGGCAGCGACAACAACGTGCAGGGCCTCTTGCGCGCGGTGGCGCGGCGTGCGGTGCCGCGGCTGCCGGGCACCAGCGTCCTGGGGGACTTCAACCAGGGGGCGCACCACGTCTGGGTGGCACCCGGATGCACCCTTGGAAAGGAGGGCTTCCTCTCCCCGTCGCCCGTGGCGTACCTGCCCAATGGGGCGTCCCTCGAGTCACGCGTCCGCTACGAGGCCACTGACGACGACAGCTTCCATGACGTGGCGCGCACGGTTTTCGAGTACCTGCCCCGAATCAACACGCCGCAGGTGGTGTTGCCCATGCTGGGGTGGTTCTTCGCGACGCCCATGAAGCCGCGTTTGGTGGAGAAGGTGGGCTCCTTCCCCATTCTCTTCTCGTACGGGACGCAGGGCAGCGGCAAGTCCAGCACCTGCACGGAAGTCTTCTGGCCGCTGGCCGGAGTGCCTGCCTCGGACGCGTACAGCGTGACGGAGACGGAGTTCGCGCTGGTGAAGCTGCTGTCCTCGACGCGCTCCGTGCCGGTGGTGCTGGACGAGTACAAGCCCCACGACATGCCGCCGCCACGCCTCCACCTGGTGCACCGCTACATGCGGCGCCTCTACCGAGGAGAGACGGAGGAGCGGGGCCGGCCCGATTTGACGGTGTCCACCTACCGCCTGCAGGCCCCGCTGTGTGTCTGCGGAGAGACGCGACCCACGGAAGCGGCCCTCGTGGAGCGCATTCTTCCCGTCAGCCCGGAGAAGGCGACGGTGCAGCAGCCGGCATACCGGGCGGCCTTCCGAGAAGTCACGTCCGTCCGCCTGGCCCTCTTCGCCCCTCGCTACATTCAATTCTGCCTGGGGCGGGACTTCGAGGCGGACTACCGCGTGGCCCGCGCTGTCGCGGATGACTTCGTGAAGGGGCGCCAGGTGCCTCCCCGCGTCGCCGACAACGTGACGGCCATGCTGCTGGGCATTCACCTCTTCGAGCAGTTCGCCGAGGAGTGCGGCTACCCGTTGCCCGCGGACTTGGGCGTCCGCGCGGCCGTGGACGCCGTGCTGAGGGACGTCCTCGAGGAGGAGGAGGGCGTGCGAAACGCCCTCGACGCCTTCGTCCAGATGATGTCCGTCATGGCGATTCAGGGCGAGCTGAAGCACCGCGTGCATTACGCCTTCGTCGAGGGACGGCTGTGCCTCCACCTCGAGTCCGCCTACGACGCCTACCGCGCGCACTGCAGGCGCATCGACTACCGAGGAGAGATGGTGGACACGAAGGCGCTGCGACGCCTCATTCACGAGAACCACCGCGCGGGAGGGTACGTCGTCGCCCCGAGTGAGCGCGTCTGTTTCGCCGGCAAGTCGCTGCGCAGGTGCGCCCTGGTGATTGACGTCGCGAAGGTGCCCTTCATCTCCGTGGAGGACTTCCCACACGCCGAGGAGGCAAGCCGCGGGTGGCGCGGCCAGGGCTATGGCTTCGCGGAGGAGGGGGCCTCCTGAGGGAGTGCTGTCGAGCAGGTGTTGGACTGGAAACCCATTCTCGAGGTGGCGTCATGACAAGGCTGTCGAGCAGCAAGCTGTGGACGGAGTTTCTCCACCGTCTCGCGTCGGAGATGGAGTCGCAGGCCCCCATGCTTCACCAGGGGCGGCGGCTGGTGTGGCGGGAAGGCGAGTGGCTGAATCGGGTGGCCCTCTCGCGCCACTCCTGGCCGGACAGGCATTTCCCCGAAGCGCCGCCGGTGACGCGGATTTCGATGAACCGACTCATGTTTGAACCCCCCGAAGCCATGCTGCGCCGGTTCGGATTCAGCGGTGTGGCACTCCCCTTGGGGGAGTCGCGTCTGCGTCTGGAGTGGACCGTCTACGGGGAAGAGTTGCTCGCCTTCGCAAGCTGGTTGCCGCTGCTGATTCGCGGCCGGCTGAATCCAACGGAGCCGATTCCGCTCCCTCCGTGCCCGAGCCATGTCTTCGGTGGGGGGCTGAGAAAGACGAACTATGCATGGACGGCTACGGCGTGGGAGGCCTACGCGCGTTGGAGGCGGACGGATGCGAGCCTCCCCTGCGTAGCGATTCCCGCCGACCGCCTCAAGCCGGCACGGGCTTTGACGAGACTCCTCCGTCTCGCTTCCTGAAATGCCTCCAACAGCAACCCCCACGGACCCCGGCAGGAGGATGCGTCCTGGCGGGTGTACTGCGGGGCCACGTGTCCCCTCGATTTCTTTCTCGGGCCTCTTTGTCATGACGATGAGTACGAGACCGCCGAACCACCGTGAGGTGGGTGCTCCCTGCCGGGATCGGCCCAGCACCCCACACCAGCGACACGACGATGCCGTCGATGTTCTGACGGAGGCGCTCTGGGAGCTGTGGCTGCGCCGTCATGCGCAGCCGCAACGACACGTGCCCGCGCGGGGCACCGAGGAGCGCGTGCATGGCTGAGCCGCGGACTCTCGACTTGTCTTCCGCGGAGGGCAGAGCGTCCATGCACTCCGCCCGAGGGCAGGTGGCCCCGGACGAAGGAGACAGCACCATGGCGAAGAGAGGGACTGTTCGCGCTGCGCGCAAGCAGCTCGCGGACGTGCCGCAGCAACTGGCTGCCCTGGCCCAGATGCGGGTACCGGAATTGGCGAAGAAGTACCAGGAGCTGTACGGCGAGCCCACGCGCAGCCGCAATGCACCCCACCTGCGCAAGCGCCTGGCCTATCGGATTCAGGAGCTGGCCGAAGGGGGCCTCTCCCCGCGCGCCGTGGCTCGCATTGCGGAGCTGGGGGACACGCTGCCCGAGAGTTGGCGGATGCGGCAGGCGGAGGTGGAGAAGAAGCCCGCTGGGCCCCCGTCCGCTGTACCCGACAGCCGCGACGCACGGCTGCCGCCGCCCGGCACCGTGCTGACGCGCGTGTACCGAGGCACGGAACTCAGGGTGACGGTGCGGGAGGGCAGCTTCGAGTACGAGGGCACGCTGCACCGCAGCCTCTCCAGCATCGCCAAGCTGGTAACCGGCACGGCCTGGAACGGCTTCACCTTCTTCGGCCTCAAGGAGGGCAGCTCAAAGGTGGTGGCGCGATGAGCGGCCCGTCCTTCTTCCAGACGCACATGGGGCAGCGCTTCTACGAGACGACGATGCCGCAGCTCGTCCGCCAGCTATCGCGCCTCAACGACAACATGGAGCGACTGGTGTCCGTGGCGGAGCGTCTCGCAGGCACTCCACCGTCCTCAATCGCCACTGCGGAGACTCCGCCTTCAGGGGATGTGGAGGGGAAATGAGGAGGCGCAAGCCGACGCGCGTGCCGACGGACGCGAAGCGCTGCGCCGTCTACACCCGCAAGTCGACCGCTGCGGGCTTGGAGCTGGAGTTCAACTCCCTCGACGCCCAGCGCGAAACCTGCGTGGCCTACGTGCAGCGCCAGCCCGGCTGGACTCTCGTGGACGAGAGGTATGACGACGGCGGCTTCACCGGCGCCAACCTGGAGCGGCCCGCCTTCCAGCGACTGCTTCAGGACGTGGAGGCGAGGCGGGTGGACGTTGTTGTGGTCTACAAGGTGGACCGCCTCTCGCGCTCCCTCCTCGACTTCGCGAAAGTCATGGAGCGCTTCAACGCGTCCGACGTGTCCTTCGTCTCGGTGACGCAGAACTTCTCTACCGCCGACGCGATGGGTCGCCTGACGCTGAACATGCTGATGTCCTTCGCGGAGTTCGAAAGGGAGATGATCAGCGAGCGAACGCGAGACAAGATTGCCGCCGCGAGGCGCAAGGGCAAGTGGACTGGCGGGCGCGTGCCGTTGGGCTACGACGTGGTGAATCGGCGCCTCTCCGTGAATGAGTATGAGGCCGTGGTGGTAAGGGATGCCTTCGAGCTGTACCTCCGACTCGGGACGGCTTCAGGCGTGGCTCAGCTCCTCAATGAGAAGGGGCGGCAGACGAAGCGGTACGAGAACCGGAGCGGTGGTTCACAAGGAGCGCGTCCCTGGACGACGCAGGATGCCCTGCGCCTGTTGCGCAACCCTCTCTATGTCGGCCTGATGCCCTACGGGACGGAGACACACCCAGGAGAGCATCCGGCCATCGTGGATGGAGACGTCTTCCGTCGGGCTCAGGTGATGCTGGATGGACGTCGCTTCGGCGGCCAGTCTCACGGACGCAACCCCGACTACGTGTTGCGCGGCCTGCTGTTCTGCGGCCTCTGTGGGGCGGCGATGACGCCCGGCAGCAGCCGCAAGGGCTCGCGCGAGTACCGCTACTACCGCTGCACCACGCGGGACAAGCAAGGGCGGGGCGCCTGTCTGTCCGCCCCCATGGCCGCACCTGCCCTGGAGGGCTTCGTCGTTGAGCAACTCCGAGAGGCCTCGGTGAGCGGTCCCCTCGCGGGGGACGTATACGCGCGTCTCACGGCGCGACTGGAGGAGAAGCACCAGTCCCTCCGTGCCGAGCGCGCGCAGTTGCCGAAGGAGCTGGCCCGGCTCTCCAGGGAGTCGGCGAAGTGGGTCGACTCGCTCGCTCAATTGGAGGGGCCCGCCCGGTGCGTCGCCGAGGCGAAGTTGATGGCCGCGGAGGAGAAAGCCCAGGGACTGGAGAAGCGACTGGCGGAAGTGGAGCGCGGCTTGGACGCCACGAAGGGTGAGAAGTTGGAAGCCGCGTGGGTTTCTCAAGCCCTCACGGACTTCGATGCCGTGTGGGATGCCCTCGTCCCAGCCAACCGGGGGGGACTGCTGCGCGCGCTCATTGGTCGGGTGGTGGCGAATGAGGTGACCGGCTGCGTCGACGTGTACCTGGCTCAGGCCGGTGACGGTGTCGTGTCCACTTGCGGGGATGCATCGGCATGAGTGCGAGCCTCGAATCCTTGCCAGCGGATGTGAGACTCCTCCGTGCGCGCTTTCACCGCGTGCGTCGGATGGGCGTCACGTTCGTCGAGGGGCCCCAACCTCCACCGCGCGAGGAGTCGAGGCGGCCGTCCCACGTTGCACGGATGGTGGCCCTGGCTCACCACCTGGATGCTGCAATCGTCCAGGGACAGCTGCGGAACGCGGCGACTGTGGCATTCCAACTGGGATTCACCCGGGCGCGGCTGACGTACCTGCTGGACTTGCGTCTGCTGGCGCCCGACATCCAGGAGGAGTTGTTGTTCCTCGAAGCCGTGGATGGGGAAGAGCCCCTCGGCGAGAGGGTCCTCCGGGCCGTTGTACACGCGGGTACGTGGGAAGCGCAGCGCGCGAAGTGGCGTGCCATCTCCGCGGAATGGGCTGCGGAAGGCTCGCGGCGTCGAATTCCGGCAGAGGGCCCGTAATACGCATTGCAATGCGTCGTCGATTGGATGGAGTGTTGTCGTCGAAATGTGCGGGCATTCAGTCCGCAGAGAGAAAACGGTACTTCCATGCAGAATGACATGATGAGCGCGATTCGGGCCGTGGTGGCCGAGGAAGTGAGCAAGACGCTGGGCCGCCAGGTGGAGCTCCTGGAGAGGATTGCTCAGTACCTGGGCATCCCTACGGACGCGCGGGCGGCGGTGGTGCCTGCTGCGAAGCGCGCTACGCCCACGTCAACGCGGCGGCGCCAGGAGCCCAGCAGCGCGCCTGTCCCGAAGAAGCGAGGGCGCCCGCGGAAGGAGGCGAGCGAGACGCCCGTGGAGAGTGCGGATGAGGCGAGCGCGTCGCCCTTCAAGGTGGGGCAGACAGTCAGCTACAAGCAGGGGCGAGGGACGTTCCCTTCCGTGGTGAAGTCCATCGACACGGAGGTCGGGACTGTCACCCTTGAGCGCCAGAGCGACGGCAAGCAGGTAGAGCGGCCCTTCGCGAAGGTGGAGTCCGCATAGCAGCAGGCAGCGATCTCTGGGTGGACTTGTGCCCCACATTCTTGGCAGCGAGGTGGGGTAGAGTCCGCCCATGAGCTACGAGCCATCTCAGGCCGAGTGGCGGCGATTCCGGCGGACTCTGGCAAGGCTGAGGCCGACCGCTGAGGCGTATCAGCAGTACCGCGAGGACGTACACGAGTATCTGTTATTCCATAGGTGGCAGCGTCCCAAACTGCGTGTGAATGGAAAGGCTGGCACCGCAACGCGCCTGATGATGCGTCGGTCGGAACTGTTCGAGCAGGACTACCTCGTAGTCTGCATGGACTCGGAATGGTTCCAAACAGCGTTTCCCACCTTCGACGCGCTCGCTGTGGGTGAGGCGGAAACGCCATTCTTTTCGCGCCCTCCGTTGGTGATTATACCCGAGACGAAAGCGCGAACTCGCGGCGTCAAATTTCACTCTATTCTCGAGCACGAGATAGTGCATGTAAACCAAATGCTCCTTGGCGCATTTCCTCAGTCCGAAGCGGAGCATGGCGCGGACGAGTTGTTGCGGCTCTTCTTCGAGCATATGCGAGTCGAGTATGAGGCCAATTTACTGCAGTTGACGAAATGGCCGCGACTCTACCCGGTGCGACTTGGTGCATCGTTGGATCGATGGTGTGCGTTCCGAGGGTACTCGCAATCGTTGGAAAACACGTTGGTGCTGGCTGCTGAGGACGAGCATTTCTCCGGCGCCGATGTCGTTGGTTTCCTGGAGCGAATTCTTGAGGAGTTGCCAGTGGCGCTTCGCAAGGCAGGCATGAATTCAGCGCTGGCGTCCTGGTTCCGGGGCCGCCACATCGGTTGCTGTGCTTCCATCGCGGTGAGTGTCGTGGAACAATTTCCGCACTTGAAGTCGCGTGAATCTCTCCAGGCTGCGGGCCGGTGGATTCGAACGCAGCTCGGCTGACCTGGAGTCGTCCGAAGACATTCCCGTACGGGATTCAGATGTAGCCGCAGCCGCAGTTCGGTGCCTTGTGCATACCACCTTGGTCCGGAAGTGAGCAGGTGCTGCGCACCGTGCTTCGTACGAGCTGCAATCCCGAGTGCTGTGATCGCCACCGATGATGTCGGTAGGCGGTGCCCAGTCCTCCGCCCCAGGGTTTCTTGAGACACCGCTCTGGGGGATAACCTCCCCCTCGTGAGGTGGATGTGAAGAAGCAGCAGAAGCAGGACAGGACGGCGGAGCGCGGTCGGTTCTGAAGCGAAGCGGAA
>NZ_JAKCFB010000075.1 GCF_024198235.1 Myxococcus dinghuensis
CCGAGGCCATGGAGTGCCTGAGCGAAGGCTTCGCCGCCGCCACCTGCTTCTTCTCCTTCCCCAAGGCCCACTGGAAGCGCCTGCGCAGCACCAACGGCCTGGAGCGTCTGCACGGCGAGGTGAAGCGTCGCATCCGCTCCGTGGGCGCCTTCCCGGACCGGGCCAGCGCCCTGCGCCTCATCACCGCCGTCGCCCTCGAAGTCACCGGCGTCTGGGAGGACCGCCGCTACCTCGACATGTCCCTGCTCAACTCAACCCCAGACACTGCCGCTGCTTGACCCCTCCAAGGAGCATTCCTTCCCCGTACCCCTCCGAACCAACTACACACGATTCGGGATTTGACCGGAGCCTCTGCGGTGTACTCCGAGAGGACGATTCGGCGCTCGTTGGGGTCCGAAGGTGTTTGTGCTCCCACGTCCACGGCCAGGAGCAGGTTCAGCACGAGAGCAAGGTGTAGGCTTGGGGTCAAAAGGGCCAATCCGGTACATCCTCCTTTTCCCACCCTACCAAACTCCCCCAAGCGCAGGGCGCCTTGCAGACCTCCCGCTCTACAGCTCCGCCCGGAAGCGCACCGTGTCGAGTCCCACCCACTGGGACCCCGCCGGCACGTTGAAGACCTGGAGCCCTCCGTCCACGTTCACCTGGACGAGGCCCATCCCCGTGCTCGTCGGCACCGTGAAGATGCGAGGGGAGCTGGAGCGGTAGCCCGAGGGTGTCGGTCCTCGAAACGGGAGACGCTGGTACCCTCGCAAGGGGCGCCATTTTCTACAACCCTGGTGGATTTACACATATTACGCTTGCCGAACGGCTCGACACACTGAGCAAGACATTCCTCTGGAGAAGCGCGATGAAGAAATACGCACTGCTGATCACGGGCATCATGGCTTGCAATCCCACCGCCCGGGTAGAAGAGCCGCCCCTGACATCGCAGCGGCGGAATCTAGCCTCCGTGAAGACGCTCGTCGCCACGAGCAGGACGTTCCTCCCACAAGAGATGCCCACCGCGCAGTACTGTCAGACGGACACCGTGAGCGAGTACGGACTCCCACCTCAGAGTATTCCGTTCCCCGCGAACACCATTTCCCTGACCTATGACGACGGGCCGGACGCCTACACGCTGGAGCTGGCGAGCTACCTGAACCAGAAGGGCATCCGGGCTACATTCTTCATCAACGGGTGCCGCATCCAGGGCCACCCGGTCTGTTCCCCTTCGGATACCACGCAGTACCCGGAGAGCTGGCTGAGGGAGATGGCGGCGAAGGGACACCGCATCGGCAACCACACGGAGAACCACACGCTGCTGACGGCCGACGCTCCGGCGCGCAGGCGCCAGCAGCTGGGTGCCACGCAGCAGCTCATCGACCCCCACATCCGGGACGGGTACTTCCTGGTCCGCGCGCCTAGCAACTGCTGGAACGCAAGCGTCGCGGAGACCATCAACGCGGATCCCTATCTCAGCAAGCTGGAGGGGACGTTCGGCTACGACTCGAGCTCCGCGGACTGGGACTGCCCGACCAGTAAGACTCCCGGCCAGTGCGCCCAGGACATCGTCACCGTCTTGCCCCCAGGCCGCAACGGCATCATCCAGCTCCATGACCGGAACGTGGCCCCAGGAAGTGACTACACCCTCAAGCTGACGAAGTGCCTGGTGGAGGGAGTCAGCGATCCCTCCGTCGGTTGCCCCAGCGCGCTCCTGCCCGGGGTCACCTACGTCCCCCTGGATGCGCTCGCCGGCATCCGGGGGCAGTTCAGCTTTGCCACGCCCGTTGTGGTCACCACCGAGTTCAGCGACAACACCGCCTGGCCCTCCCTCTTCGGCTACTACGGCACCGTGCGGGCCGGGGACATCAACGGCGACGGCCACACGGACGTGTGCGCGCGGGGACCCGACGGCGTCCGGTGCGCCCTATCCCAGAGTGGCACGTTCAGCGCCGCCACTCTCTGGCACGCCGGCCTCTCGGACAACCTGGGCTGGCTGCCGCCGGAGTACAGCACGACCCTGCAACTCGGCGATGTCGACCACGACGGGAACGCCGACCTGTGTGCCCGCGGCGTGGATGGCCTCTACTGCTACAAGTCGAACGGGCAAAATGGCTTTGCCGCTCAGCTCACCTGGTGGGCTGGCATGTTCTCAGACGCCAATGGCTGGAACGCCGAAGAGAGCCGCTATGGATCCATCCACCTGGCAGACATCGACGCGGATGGTGACCTGGACGCCTGCGGCCGCGCGCCCGATGGCATCGTCTGCGCCCTCTTCAACGGCTCCGCGTTCGGCGCTCTCCAGACGTGGGCGAGCGACTTCCGGGATGACATGGGGTGGGCGCCCGCCCGATACGGCTCGACCCTCCGCTTCGCCGACCTCAACGCGGATGGAAAGGCGGATGTGTGCGGGCGCGGGGTCAACGGTCTGCGCTGTCTCGTCTCGAATGGGACGGCCTTCGTCAACGGCACCAACTGGAGCTGGCCGGCCTTCGCGGACGTCGAGGGCTGGCACACGAGCCGCGCGCGGTACCGGTCCATCCAGCTCGCCGACGTGGACGGCGACGGCCGGGCGGATGCCTGCGGCCGGAACGCCACCGGCATCGTCTGCGCGTTCTCCGATGGAGCGATCTTCGACCGCACCCGGCACGTCTACAATTCCGACTTCATCGACGCCAATGGGTGGGGGCTGGACAAGTACGGCAGCACCGTCATGCTGGCCGACATCAACAACGATGGCCACGCGGACGTCTGCGGGCGGGGCGCCTACGGGATTGCCTGCGCCCGCGCGCCCTGAGCATCACGCCAATCGCCAGGCGCGAGATGGTCACCGGAAGGCTGCCAACCCGCGCACATCCGCTCGGGTTCGGATGCCGGCTGTAGCCTCAGTGGTACCCAACCCATCCCGGCCGGCACCTCTCTCGTAATCAGTGGTCCGAAGGATCCAGGCAGGTCACAAGTTCTTCAAGGGGCCGGACCCGAAATCCTGGTTCAAGAACTCGGGAGCGAAGTCCCTTGTTGAGCAGGCCCAACGCCAGCTTCGCGCTGTTCGCGCCACAAACACTCCGATCCGGTGGCACGTCGCAGAAGAGGCTGCGGCAAATGCGATTCGCAAGCTGCTTGACCGATACGAGGATACAGCCAGCATTGAGGTGGTGTTCACGCCCCCGGTGATGTGAGGAGACGGCAACCATGGATGAAACCTTCTACGCGGGGGCTTACTGGGGAGCCCGGCAGGAATCTGCGGAGATGTGCGCCGAGCGATTGGAGAAGTTTCTCCTAGGGCTACCTGACGCGGATCAGGCATTCGCGCGGTGGTTCCAGCTTGGGAAGTCACGCAAAGATGCGCTGAAGCGACCGTTGGCTCCGAATCGAAGTGACCTGGAGAAGCTCGTTCTTCGAGGCCAAGATCGGGTGTTCGCGGACCTCGGGTTTCGCATTCGAGGCTGGAATGGCGCAGATGAAGATCGGGACGCGGTTGACTTCGATATCCTTTGCGGTGGCTACACCGATGCCGTGAGCAATCTCTGTGTGTTCGGGCTTCCGAAGCGAGGGCCTCATGCAGAGCGCATCGTGGCTGCACCTGTGTTGGCGGCAACGCTGAGCGCCACCGCTATCGCGTGGGAACCGGATTGGGGGGTTGCCATCTCGGAGGAGCATCGAGATTCGCTGAAGGCACGGCGTCCCAAGGGAACTCCGTATGTTGGATGGGTCACGTACCTCGCGCGTCATCGAGGCACGGTGCCGCCCCTCCCTGCGCCAGTGCGTATTGAGCCCGTGGAGGACAAGGGCACGCTGATTGTTCTCACCCCGGAACGCTTCACGGCCAGCAACCCGGAGCATGTGGCGCTGGCTGAGCGGGTGCGGGAGCTGCTGGACCGAGCGGGACTCTTGCGCCCCAGCTGACTTTCGTCCCGCGGATGGCAGCGCCGGACCTCTTCCAGTCAACGACCGGCTAACGACATCCGGTAGACTCCGCTGGACGCATCTGGACGGGACCGGCGCTGTCATCGGGGCAGCGGTGGGACGCAACCCCTCGGAAGTATTGGCGGTAGAGCACGAGAATCGAACTCGCCAGGGACGCCTCTCGGCGCCCCTCACCGGTTTTGAAGACCGGGCCAGCCACCAGGTCCGGAGGCTCTACCGCTCGCGATTAGTGCCGGCCGGCTCGGGGCGCGTCAACGCCTTCCCCCGCGACGCCTTCGCGGTCTTCAACCCTGGCAACCCATACACGAGCGTCTCCACCAGCGACGCCCGCAGCGCGTCCGCGGTCGTCTCCTGGAACGCGGCGCACGTGAGCTTCAGGCTCACGATGCCGTGCAGCCCCGCCCACGCCACCTCGGCGAGTCGGGCGGGCTGCGCGTCCTCCGCCAGCCGCCCAGCCGTCTTCAAATCCTCGAACACCGCCGCGAGCAGGGCGAACGAGCGAGGCCCCGCGCCGTCCGGGGCGTCGCGGAAGAGCTCGGTCGACAGCCTGGCGTCCTCCAGGAAGATCAGTCGGTACGTTTCCGGGTGCTCCTGCCCGAAGCGCACATAGGCCTCGGCCATCCGCTCCAGACGCTCCAGCGGCTCCTTCACCGCCGCCGCCGGCTCCAGCGCCGCCAGGAACTCGCCGAAGCCCCGCACGCACAGCTCGCGAGCAATCGCATCCCGGTTCTCGAAGTGCAGGTACAGCGTCGCGGGCGCGTACTCCACCGCCTCCGCCAGCTTGCGCATCGACAGCGCCCCGAAGCCCTCCTTCACCACCATCTCCCGCGCCACCCGGAGGATCTGCTCCCGCAGCTCCGCCCGCTGCCGCTCCTTGCGTTCCGAAATCCCCATGCCCGACACCGTAGGACTTGACGTCCTGAACGGCCACCCATAAATGAACGGCGTTCACTGAACGGTGTTCATCAAAATCCCATCGTTCACGCGCGGGAGTACGTCATGGCAGGCAAGGTGGCATTGTTCGGAGCGTCGGGCGTCATCGGGCAGAGCGTGGCGCAGGCCCTGCGGGCGCAGGGGCGGCCCTACCGGGTGGTGGGGCGCTCGAGGCGCTCGCTGGAGGCGGAGTTCGGCTCGGACCCGCTGGCCGAGGTGGCCACCTGGAACCCGGACGACCCGGCTTCCGTGCGCGAGTCCGCGAAGGGCGTGGATACGCTCGTCTACATGGTGGGCGTGAACTACTGGCAGTTCCGCCTCCACCCGGAGCTGATGCGCAAGACGCTGGATGGCGCCATCGCCGAGGGCGTCCCGCGCGTGCTGCTCATCGGCACCGTCTACCCGTTCGGTCTGCCGCGCGCCCCGTCCGTGAAGGAGGACCACCCCCGCGAACCCAACAGCTTCAAGGGCCGCATGCGCAAGGCCCAGGAGGACCTGCTCCTTGCCGAGCACGCCGCCGGCCGCATCCAGGGCACCATCCTCCGCCTGCCCGACTTCTACGGCCCCGGCGTCGAGCGCAGCTTCCTGCACCGCGCCTTCCTCGCCGCCCTCGACGGCAAGCGCGCCGCGCTCATTGGCCCCATCGACCCGCCGCACGAGTTCGTCTACGTGCCCGACGTGGGCCCCGTCGTCACCACCCTCATGGACGCGCCTCGCGCCTACGGCCGCTCCTGGAACCTCGCCGGCGCCGGCGTCTCCAGCCAGCGCGCGCTCGTGGACGAAATCTACCGGCAGGCCGGCCACCCGACGAAGGTGATGACGATGGGGCAGGGGATGGTGCGCCTGGCCGGCCTCTTCGACCCGTTCATGCGCGAGCTGGTCGAGATGCGCTACCTGCTGGAGACCCCCGTGCTCCTGGACGACTCGGACCTGCGCGGCCTGCTCGGCGACGTCCGCAAGACACCCTACACGGAGGGTATCCGCCAGACGCTCGCCGCCTTGCGCCAGCAGCGCGCCACGTCGCTCAGTCGAGCCCCCGCTGCCACAGGTCGTCCTCATCCAGCCCCATGAGGTGACCGACCTCGTGCATCACCGTGATGCCGATCTGCTCGATGAGCTCCTCGCGGGTTCGCGCGAAGCGCTCCAGGTTCTTCTGGTACAGCACGATGGACGCCGGGAAGTCGACGTACGTGTCCATCACGCTGCGCTCGCCCACGGCCAGCCCCCGGAACACCCCGAGGATGCTCGGGGACAGCGGTGGCTCCTGCCCGAGCAGGTCCTCGTCGGAGGGGATGTCCTCGACGGCGATGGTGACGTTGTCCAGGTACTGCTTGGCGTGCTGGGGCAGGGCCTTCACCGCGTCCTCGACGGCGCGGTCGAACTCCGCCTCCGCCAGCTCCGCCGGGGGCGGGAATTCGTCCGGGGCCAGGTGCTGCGCCCGCATGAAGCGTCGCTTCGCCTCCGCCAGGTCTCCGCGCCGCTCGGCGAGCAGTCCCAGGTAGTGGTGCCCCCACGCGACGTCGGGGGAGTCCTTCAGGAGCGCGTCGAACGCCACCTGCGCCTCCTCGAAGCGGCACAGCTCGAACAGGGCGATGCCCCGCTCCAGCCGCGCGTCCACCGAGCGAGGCATGTGTGAGAGCGCCCCGTCCAGGCTCGCCAGCGCCCGCGCGCACTCGCCCACCTGGTTGAGTCCCATCCCCTCCAGGAGGAGGAACTCGTAGAGCATCTCCACGTCGTCGTCGCGCTGGGCCAGGCGCTTGCCGCGGGCACAGAACCCCAGGCCTTCCTCCACCGCCTCCCGGTCATCCTCGGTCCGGCACAACAGGATGTCCGCCGCCCCCAGGAGGAGCTCCAGGTCCTCCGGGGCGACCCTCAGGGCCTGGCCATAGGCCTGTCCGGCCTCCTCCAGCCGCCCCAGCTCCGTCAGGGCCGCCGCCCGGAAGTGGAGGGCCTCCGGCAGCTCGGGGGCGTCCGAAAGCAGACCCTCCGCCCTCGCCAGCGCCGCCTCGAAGTCGCCCGCCTCGAAGGCGTCCGAGATCGCCTCCAATCGCGCCTTCGGGTCCCCCGTCCCGGGTCGCTTCGCCGTCCGCTTCTCCATGGCCCGGCTCATAAGAAGCCCCGCTGTGCGTTGTCAACGACGGGGACGGCTGTTACGTTCCGCGACCCGTACTGGCGCGGCCCTCCGTCCCGTGAACATCCTTGTCGTCGACGATGACCTCGAGCTGTGCACCATGCTCTCTCGCTTCCTGGAGATGCATGGCTACACGGTCTACTCGGCGGCGGACGCCCTCCAGGCACTCGACATCCTCGAGCGCAACCAGGTGGGCATGGTCATCACGGACTACATCATGCCCCACCTGGACGGCATCTCCTTCACGGAGATGCTGAAGGCCGACCCGCGCTTCCAGGCCGTCCCCGTGCTCCTGATGACCGCGAGCACCGACGGGAACGTCACCGACAAGGGCCTGCGCAAGGGCGTGGCGCTGACGCTCTACAAGCCCCTGGACATGGGCCAGCTCCTCACCCTGGTGCGCTTCGCGGAGTAGGCGGTCCTCCCCGGGCCGCTTCCAGGGGGCCCGCAGGCGTCCGCTCGCCCACAGGTCCGCCCTTCCTGGTTGACATCATCGCCCCGGCCCTTATGTTGGCGCTCGCCATGGCCGAGTGCTAACGGCCTGCGTTGTACCCACTAAAATTCCCAGCAACATCAGGAGGTTACGATGGCAGCGAAGGAGATCTTCTTCCATCAGTCCGCGCGCGAGGCCATCCTGCGGGGTGTCCGTACGCTGTCGGACGCGGTCGCGGTGACGCTCGGTCCCAAGGGCCGCAACGTGGTCATCGAGAAGAGCTTTGGTTCGCCCACGATCACCAAGGACGGCGTCACCGTCGCCAAGGAGATCGACCTCGAGAACAAGTTCGAGAACATGGGCGCGCAGATGGTGAAGGAGGTCGCGTCGAAGACCTCCGACAAGGCGGGTGACGGCACCACGACGGCGACGGTGCTGGCGCGCGCCATCTACGAGGAGGGCCTGAAGCTGGTGGCCGCCGGCCACAGCCCCATGGACCTCAAGCGCGGCATCGACAAGGCGGTCGAGGTCGTCGTGGAGGAGCTGAAGAAGCTCTCCAAGCCGACGTCCGACAAGAAGGCCATCGCCCAGGTCGGCACCATCTCCGCCAACGGTGACGAGACCATCGGCACCATCATCGCGGACGCGATGGAGAAGGTGGGCAAGGAGGGCGTCATCACCGTCGAGGAGGCGAAGGGCCTCGAGACGACGCTCGACGTGGTGGAGGGCATGCAGTTCGACCGCGGCTACGTCTCTCCGTACTTCGTGACGAACCGCGAGCGCATGGAGGTCATCGTCGATGACCCGTTCATCCTCATCAGCGAGAAGAAGATCTCGTCGATGCAGGACATGATCCCCATCCTGGAGCAGGTCGCCCGCTCGGGTAAGCCGCTGCTCATCATCGCCGACGACATCGAGGGCGAGGCGCTGGCCACCCTGGTGGTGAACAAGATCCGCGGCGTGCTGAACGTGGCGGCGGTGAAGGCGCCGGGCTTCGGCGACCGTCGCAAGGAGATGCTCAAGGACATCGCCACGCTGACGGGCGGCCAGGTGGTCAGCGAGGACCTGGGCCACAAGTACGAGAACCTCACGCTCAACGACCTGGGCCGCGCCAAGCGCATCACGGTGGACAAGGACAACACCACCATCGTCGATGGCAACGGCAAGAAGGAGGAGATCGACGGTCGCATCAAGCTGATCCGCACGCAGATCGAGACGGTCACCAGCGACTACGACCGCGAGAAGCTCCAGGAGCGTCTGGCGAAGCTGGTGGGCGGCGTGGCGGTCATCAACGTCGGCGCGGCCACCGAGACGGAGATGAAGGAGAAGAAGGCCCGCGTCGAGGACGCGCTGCACGCGACCCGCGCGGCCGTCGAGGAGGGCATCGTCCCGGGCGGCGGCGTGGCCTACCTGCGCGCGCTGGACGCGCTGGCGAAGCTGAAGCTGGGGGGTGAGCAGGACTTCGGCGTGGAGATCATCCGCCGCGCCGTCCAGGAGCCGCTGCGCAAGATCGCCTCCAACGCGGGCGTCGAGGGCGCGGTCGTCATCAACAAGGTCCGCGAGGGCAAGGGCGCGTACGGCTACAACGCCCGCACGGACGTGTACGAGGACCTGGAGAAGGCCGGCGTCATCGACCCGACCAAGGTCGAGCGCACCGCGCTGCAGAACGCGGCCTCCGTCGCGTCGCTGCTGCTGACCACCGAGGCCATGGTCGCAGAGCGCCCGAAGGGCAAGACCAAGGCGGGCGCTGGCGGCGCCGGCATGCCGGACTACGGCGGCGACGACATGGAGTACTGAGCCGCTCCCCGCGGCTCGCTCACGCGTCCCGGGCCTTGCTCGGGACGTGGTGGGTGGACACGGCCCCGACGCCTCCTCGCGAGGCTTCGGGGCCGTCGTCTTTTCCGGTCCAGGCCTCACAGTCCCCGAGCGGCGCTTGTGCGCGGGGGGGCCACGACGGGGGCGGAGAGGCCTCGGCGTCCGGCGCTCGCTGCCCCGCGTGGCGACGTGAGCGACACGCGAGGGCGGGGGCTACGGAATGCGACCCACGGCGCCGCCCGTGCCGCTCTCCTGCGAGGTGTAGAGCAGGGTGTCGCCGTCCACGAGGAGTCCCCCGGGGCCGGTGCCTTGCGGGCCCACGTCGTCGAGGGTGCTCGTGGTGCAGCCGCCGCGGATGCGCTGGAGGAATCCCGGACTCCGGGCGATGGCCTCCTTGAAGTACACGGCCCCATGGAACTGCACTGGGAACAGCGGCCCCTGCAGTCCTTCCGCGAGCAATTGGGCGTCGCCTCCGGCCCGAGGCAGCTTCCACACCTTGCCGGTGCCGCCGCCGCCCTCGGTGACGAGGAAGTGCGTGCCGGTCAGCTCCAGCGACGTCCCGGTGGTGATGCCCGGGAAGATTCGCTCGGCGGACGAATTGCCGTCGAGCCCGACGCGGTAGAGGCCTGGCTCGCTCCCGCCACTCACCAGGAACCAGACCGTCTCGCCGTCCACCCGCGCGCCTCGCACCTGAGCGTTCTTGGGCCCCTCGAAGAGAATGAGCGACGACGGCGTGGCGCCGACCGTGTCGACGCGCACGAGCCGCTGCGCGCCGGTGGCCACCACCACGACATCCCGCCCCGACAGCTTCGCGGCCCGCACGTCCGTGCCGCCCGCGATGACGTTGTTCACCGACGCCTCGATGGGGATGGCGCCACGCTCACCCGTGGACCTGTCCACCCGCCACAGGCCTCCCTGGTCGAGCACGTAGACGTTCTTCGCGTCCACCGCGATGGCGTCCGGTGAGCGGAAGCCCTTGGCCAGGACCGCCACCTCGCCCCCCTGTCGCGACAAGCGGAGCACCTGTCCCTCGCCGTCGTCCGGCAGGGGGCGCAGCGAGTGCGACTCGGAGATGAAGAGGTCGGTCGTGTCGGCCGCCAGTCTCCGCGGGTTGTTCAAGCCGGGCACCAGCACCGTCTCGCGCTGCGGCGCGGGCTCCTCGCAGTTGCCCGCGTCCTCCTCGCCCGTGCTGCCGCCGTCCTCCTCGGAGGTGCCCCCGTCGGCGCTCCCTCCGTCGCCGGACGTGCCTCCATCGTCGCCACCGGCGTCCGGCGTCTCGCCACCGTCACCGGACGTGCCGCCATCCACGGGGCCGCTCGCATCCGGTCCTCCCTGCTCGGAGGGCTTGTCGGACGAGCACGCCACCACGAGGAGCAGGAGGGACAGGAGCGCGAGCCTCATGGGACGCCTTTCTTGAATGCGCGACTCAACTCGCGGCTGAGCGCCGTGGTGTCGGACAGGAGCTTGGGCAGGCACGCGGCCGCGCCCGCGCGCAAGGACTCCAGCGCGGTCTCCATGGTGAGGTGCTCGGCCAGCACCACGAAGGGCGCGCCCTGGGCGAGCGCCTTGCCCAACTCGAGCGCCTTGCGCCCGTAGGCCGGCGCGAAGTCCCAGCTCACCACCACGCCCGCGGGCGACTCCAGCGCGATGAGCTCCGAGGTGGGGAGGATGCGGGCCTCGAGGCCGATCAACTCGAGCGCCTCGGCGATCTGCGCCGCGGTCGCCGGGTTGTCCTCCAGCACGTCCACGCGCCGGGCCGTGGGGACCACGTTGACCGCGGCCGCTGGAGCGGCCAGCGTCGCGCGCAGGAGCGCCCGCACCTCGCGGATGTCGTCGAAGGGCTTGAGCAGGTAGTCCACCACACCCAGCTCGAGCGCCTGCTGCGTCGTCACCAGCGACGGGTAGCCCGTCATGAGGATGACACGCGACGTGGAGTAGAGCCGCCGCGCCTGCTGCGCCAGCTCCAGCCCGGACAGGCCCGGCAGGTTCTTGTCCGTGACGATGAGGTCCACGGGCGCCTCGCGCAGCAGGTCCAATGCCTCCTCGCCGCTGGCCGCCTCGATGACCTCGCACTCCTTGCCCATCAGGTCGCGGAACACCATCCGGATGATGGTCTCGTCGTCCACCACCAGCAGGCGGGGGCGGCGGGGCGGGGCGGCGTCCGTGGGCGGGAAGAGCACGCGGAACACGGTGGCGGGCGGCGGCACGTCGCGCAGCGTGCCCGGCGGCGCGAGGCCAATCTGCGCGTGGTGCTCCTGCGCGATGCGCCGGCACACCGCGAGCCCCAGCCCGGTGCCGCGTTTGCTGGCGGTGACGTAGGGTTCGAAGATGCGCTCGCGCAGCTCTTCGGGGATGCCCGGCCCCCAGTCCGCGACGTAGAGCACCGGATGCGCGCCGTCGCGCGTGAGCACCACCTTCACCCGGCCACGCCCGGCCATGGCGTCGCGAGCGTTGTTGAGCAGGTTGAGGGTGAGCTGCTCGATGAGCCGCGCGTTGCCCTGGACGGTGATGTCCTCGGGCGCCTCCACCTCCAGCGAGATGCGGGCCGAGTCGGGGTTGACGCTGAAGAGCTTCGCCGCCGCCCAGATGGGGGCCGCGAGCGACAGACGCTGCTGGGGCGCGGGCCGCTCGCTGGCCAGGCGGATGTAGTCGGAGACGATCTGCTCCATGCGCTCCACCTGCGCGAGCAGCAGGCGCAGGGGGCCCGTGGGGCCGCCGTCCTCGGCGAGCAACTGCGCGTAGGCCTTCACGCCCAGCAGCGGCTGGCGCAACTCGTGGAGGACCTCGGCGGCGAGCTGGACCGAGTGCGCCCCGGAGCGCTGCAGGGCCGCCGCCGCGGCGCGCGCGGCTGGGAGGTCCCCGGCATCCAGGGCCTGGAGCAGTTGAGCGAGCGGCGCCGGAATCTCCATGTGTCGGAGCATGGCGGAGGCGGCCGCTTGCGCGCAACGCACCTGGAGGGAATCCGTTGACCCAGGCCTCCGGCGCGCGGATGCTGCCCGCGAGCTTCGCGCCGTCCAGGCCGCTGGACGCCGCCGCCCGGCCTCGGGAGGGCCTTCATGCCGCAGACCGACCCGTTCCACTCCTTGGTGCCCCGGAAGATGACCGACACGGAGCTGGCCCGCTCCATCCGGCTCAACATCGAGGCCGAACTGGACGCCATCAACCTCTACGCCGCGCACATCGACGCCACCGACAACGAGGAGGCCAAGGCCGTCCTCCGTCACGTCATGGACGAGGAGCGCGAGCACGCCGCGCTGTTCTGGCAGCTCATCGCCCGGTTGGACCCGGAGCAGGCCCAGCACGCCCAGGAGGCGGTGGAGAAGTTCAAGCTCATCATCTCCGGCGCCCCGCACGAGTCCGTGGAGGCGGTGGGCAAGGAGGGCGCCTCCGCCGCCGAGCCGGAGGTGGGGGCCGCCAAGCGGCTCACCGTGGGCAGCCTGCGGCCGTAGCGACTACGCCGCGCCCGAGCCGCCCTGGCGACGAGCCGCCGGGGGGGCCTCCAGGTCCTGCGCGGCCATGTAGACCACGTTCCGGGTGCCGCGCTTGCCGCGGTACATGGCCCGGTCGGACAGGTCCAGCAGGGTGGCCTTGTCCCGGGCGTGTTCGGGGAAGCTGGCCACGCCGATACACGTGGAGAGCTTGAGCGACAGGCCTTCGCGCGCCAGGAACTGATGGGTCTCCATGGTGCGGCGGATGCGCTCGGCCACCTTGAGGGCGCCGCCCGAGTCCGTGCCGCGCAGCATCACCACGTACTCGTCGCCACCGTACCGCGCGACGACGTCGTGATCCCTCACGCAGCCCTTCACCACGCGCGCCGTCTCCACCAGCACCTTGCTGCCCACCAGGTGGCCGTGCGTGTCGTTGATGGACTTGAAGTGGTCCAGGTCCAGGAACAGCAGGCTGAAGGGCCGCTGCGTCTGCAGCGCGTCGCGCACCTCGCGGTCCAGGACCAGGTGGAGGTAGCGCGTGTTGAACAGGCGGGTGAGGTCGTCGACGTACGCCAGGTCCTCGACCGCGGCGAAGCGATCCAGGTTGCGCAGGGCGAGCGTCCAGTTGCGCACCAGGTAGCTGGCGGCCTCCGTGGCCCACTCGGTGCCCGGGCCCTTGTAGCAGAGCACCGCGTGGCCGAGCACCGACTCGCCCTCCACGGCGGGGAAGGAGAGGACCCGGTCGAACGGCGCGTCGAGCACCTCCAGCTCGCGCGGCGCGCGCGCCTCCTGGAGCTGGTCGCGCAGCCAGCTCACGAGCGCGTCCTCCATGCCCTGCGGCAATCCTCGGGTGCCCTGCGCGCGCAGCCCCAGGTTCGCGTCGCGCTCCAGGAGCACCACGGCGCTGGCGGCGGCCATGGACTCCAGCGCGCCGGTGGTGGCGGTGGCCAGCTTCTCGCGGTCCAGCGTGGTGGCCAGCCGCTGCCCGGCCTCCAGCAGCGCGACGTGGCGGCGCAGCGAGGCGTTCTCCTGCATCAGGTCGCGCGTGGTGAGCGCGCGTCGCACCGCGTGCTGCAGGGCCTCCGGCGCCACGGGCTTGACGAGGTATTCGGCAGCGCCGCTCTTGATGGCGCGCACCGCGGGGTCCACCTTGTCCAGCGCGGTGATGACCACCACCTCCACGCCGGGATGATGCTCCCGCACGGACCGCAGCACCTCCATGCCGTCGCCGCCAGGGAGGATGAGGTCCGTCACCACCGCGTCGAAGCGGTCCATGGCGAGCGCCTGCCGCGCGTCCTGCAGCGTGGCCACCGCCGTGACGGTGTGCCCCACCGCGGTGAGGTAGTCGCCGTAGAGGGTGCGGGCGATCTTTTCGTCGTCGACGAGGAGGATGCGCGCCATCTCCCGCACGGCTTAGCACACCCATGGGCCGAACGCTGCTAGGGTCCCCTCCGTGTCGCCCTTCGAAAGTGGTCGCCGACTCTGCTTGCTCATCGAAGCCGGGGAGACCCACTATGCCGTGGAAGCCACGTCCGTCATGGAAGTGGCGATGCCTGGCGCGCATGGCAGCAACCTGCGCGGTGTACTCGAGGTGAAGGACCTCTCCGCCCTGCTGGGAGGTCCGCCCGAGGAAGGCGTGGGCATGGTGGTGGTGCTCGACGTGAGCCCCACGCTCGCGGTGCGTGTCCGCTCGGTGGTGGAGGTGGCGGACGTGGCGCGCGCGCCGTTCTTCCTGCTCCCTCCCGGCCTGGCGGACTCACTGGCTCCGCTGTCGCGCGGGGCGGTGCTGCACAAGGAGCGGTTGTATCTGGAGCTCATCGCGGAGGCGCTACCCCACCGGGTGGGCCCCCGGGCGGCGCCTGCTCCGCCGCGCCCCGTGCACTGGGCCGAGTCCGTGCCGGATCGCGCGCTCGTCTTCGAGTCACAGGGGCGGCTGTTCGGTGTCCCGCTGGCCTTCGTCTCCCAGGTGGTGGCGCGGGGGGACGCCTTCAGCGTCCTGCCCGTGCAGAGCGGGCCGGTGGCCGGTATCTTTCCGCATGCCCAGGTCCTGTGGCCCATCTGTTCGGTTCCGGCATTGCTGGGGGCGCCGCCCCAGCCCGAGCCCTTCTTCCTCCTCACGGAGCTGGCCGGGCGGAACGTGGGGCTGACGGCCACGCGGGTGCTCGGCATGCTGCAGCGCTTCGAGCCGGACGAGACGGCGGGCACCTTCCGCGTGCCCGGGTTGGCCGAGCCCGTGCTGTTCCTCGACCTACAGCGCATGTTTTCTTGATCGTCCTGGAGCGCGAACCGTAAGCTGCCGGGCTTGATACCGTGCCGCGAAGCAGGTGTTCGCGGCCAGATTCCTCAACGAATTCAGGGGGGTGCCGACGCCCCCGAGGCCTGAACCGATGCCCAAGAATCTGCTGGTCGCCGATGACTCGCTCACCATCCGCAAGGTGATCGGCATGATTTTCGCGACCGAGGACTTCCAGGTGACCGCGGTGGACAACGGACTGGACGCCATCGCGCGCTGCCGCGAGCTGCGTCCGGACGTCGTCCTCGCGGACGTGATGATGCCTGGCAAGAGCGGCTACGAGGTCTGCGAGGCCCTCAAGAGCGACCCCGCCACGCAGGGCATCCCGGTGGTGCTGTTGGCCGGCACCTTCGAGGCGTTCGACGAGAACCGCGCTCGCGCGGCCCGCGCGGACGACCACATCACCAAGCCGTTCGAGAGCCAGGTGCTGCTCGACAAGGTGAAGGCGCTGGTGGGGCAGAAGAGCAACACGCCTCCGGCCTCCATCGCCACGCAGATCACGCGTCCGGCCGCCGCGCCCGTCGCCGCCGCGCCCGCGGCCCAGCCGGTTCCGCCGGCCGGTGCCCGTCCGGGCGTGCCGCCGGGGCCGGGCATGGTTCCTCCCGGTGCGCGTCCTCCGGGGCCTGGCGTGCCGCCTCCGGGCGCGCGTCCTCCGGGGCCTGGGATGCCGCCTCCGGGCGCGCGTCCCCCGGGGCCTGGGATGCCGCCGGGGCCGGGCATGGTTCCTCCGGGGGCGCGTCCTCCGGGGCCGGGCATGGTTCCTCCGGGCGCGCGTCCTCCGGGGCCTGGGATGCCGCCTCCGGGCGCGCGTCCTCCGGGGCCGGGCGCTCCGCCTCCGGGCGCGGTGGGCCGTCCCGCCGTGCCGCCGCCTCCGGGTGCTTCCGCGCCGGGCATGCCGCCGCGTCCGGGCGTGCCGCCCGCGCCGGGGGCTCCGGGAC
>NZ_JAKCFB010000076.1 GCF_024198235.1 Myxococcus dinghuensis
CGGAGGCCGGGGAGCGGCGACGGGCGCCACGGGCTCCGCGACCGGCGCGGGCGCCGGGGCCACGGGAGCCGCCACCGCCGGCTTCGGCGGCGCGGGGCGCGCGCCGGGAATCGCGGGCGCGGGCTGACCGGACACCTCCGCCAGCGCGCGCACCATGTCCTCGCTCGCCGGGGTGCCGGTGTTCGCGCCGGACAGGTCCTCGATGAGGTCGGAGAGCACGTCGCACGCACGGAGCATCACGTCCGTGGCGATCTCCGTGGCCGTGCGGCCCTCGCGCTCGGCGCGCAGGACGTCCTCCGCGGCGTGCGCCAACTGCCCGATGGCGGCCAGGCCCAGCATGCGGGCCTCGCCCTTCATCGTGTGCAGCTCGCGCGCGACGTCGTCCGCGGCCTGGTCCGCGGTCTCCTTCTCCAGGTCCAGCACGCCGAGCTGGATCTTCTGGAGGCGGTCGGCCGTGACCTCCTGGAACTTCTTCAGGAGGGATTTCTTGAGAGCCTCGGTATCCATGGGCGGCGGGCGCTGGGCGCCCTCCCCTTCCCCGAAGTGCTAGTCGGCCTTGAAGCGCTTGATGAGCTCCGCCAGGCGGGCGGCGAGCTGCGTGAGCTCCGCCGCGGCGCCCGTCGCCTGCTTCGACGCCTGCGTCGTCTGGCGCGTCACGTCCTCGATCTCCGCCATGGACGCCACCACCTGCTCGGTGGCCGTGCGCTGCTGCTGCGTGGCGAGGTTGATGACGCGGGCCGCGTCGCTCGTCTCCTGCACGCCGGCGAGGATGCCCTCGACGGCCTGCGCGGCGACGGCGCCCAGCTTCTCGCCGGACTCGGTGGCGGACTTCGACGCCTCGGCGGCGCCCGCGGCGGCGGCGGTGGCCTCGCGGATCTCCGTGATGAGGTTCTTGATCTCCTTGGTGGAGTCCAGGACGTTCTCCGCCAGGCGGCGCATCTCCGCGGCGACGATGGAGAAGCCCTTGCCCGCCTCACCCGCGCGGCTGCCTTCCAGCGCCGCGTTCAGCGCGAGCAGGTCGGAGCGGTCGGCGATCTCGTCGATGACCTCCACCACCGTGCCGATGCGCTCCACGCGCTTGGACAGCTTGGCGATGGAGTCCGCCACCGCGACGCCGTCGCTGCGGATCTGCTGCATGGCCTGGATGAACTCGCCGATGGCGCCCCGACCCGCGCGGGCCGCGCCGAGCGTCTCCTCGGCCACGCGCGCCACGCTGCCCGCGTTCTCCGCGATCTGCGCGGAGGCGTGCTTGAGCTCCTCCATGGTGGCGGTCGTCTCGTGGATGGCCGCCGCCTGCTCCGTGGAGGACGTCTCGTGCTGGGTGGAGGCCGCGAGCACCTGGTTGGCGGACGAGGACAGCCGCAGGGCCGCCTCGTTGATCTCCCGCACGAAGGTGCGCAGCGTCTCGATGACCTTGCCGAAGCCCTCGAGCAGGGGACCGAGCTGGGGGTCCTCCGTGGTGGTGTTCCACTGGGACAGGTCGCCCTCGCGCACCAGGTTGATGAGCGCGTCCAGGGCCTGGTCGATCTCCTGCGCCGCCACCTGCTTGCGGTGCTCGGAGGCCGACAGGTTGTCCAGCACCTGGTTGAGCAACAGCGCCATCTCGTCGCCACCGGCGCCCACCAGCTCGCGCGGCACGCGGGCGTTCAGGTTGCCCGCGAGCACCTGCAACAGGGTGTCGGTGAAGAGCTTGAGGGCGGCCGGCTGCTGCGCGGGAGGAGTCCCCGCCGCCTTGGCGGCGGGAGCCTTCCGGGCGGCGCGGGCCTTGGACGCGGGCTTCTCGTTGGGAGTGTCCAGGGACATTGCGGTCAGTGCCTTCCTTGCGTTCCTTGGGTCCTGGCGGTTTCCACCAGGTCGATCAGCAGCACGGTATGGGCCTCGTCCAGGCACACACCAACAGCATAGGGGGCCGCGCCCGCGGTGGGCGGCATGCGGCGAAGCTGGGTGACGGGAATGGAACGAACGCCCCTCACGGTGTCCACCTTGAGGTGGCCCTCACCCTCCGGGGTGTCGAACACGAGCGCGCGGTTGCCGCGGTGGAGCGGGCCCAGCTCCGGGAGGGTGATGTCCTCCGGCAGCGAGCGGTCGATGCGCAGCACCTGCGACGCATCCGTCCCGAACAGGCCCGCGCCGATCTCGAAGAAGAGGATGTCCACATCCTGCTCCTGCGGCTCCACGACGTGCTCGTCGTTCATCGAGCCACCGCCCGCTGCCGCGCCGTCTGCAGCAGCTTGGAGAAGTTGAGCAGGTTGATGCTGTCCTGGGGCGAGGCGCCCGGGACGACGCCGAGCAGGTGCTCGGCCGCCGCGTCCCCGCCCAGCGGCGGTGGGAGGATGTCCGCCACGGGGATGCGGCGCAGGCCCAGCACCGTGTCCGCCACGACCCCGGCCACGATGCTGCCGGTGATGCCGACGAACAAGCGTGTGCGGGGGCCGATGCGCGCCTCGCCCTTGGAGAGGAAGCGCAGCAGGTCGACGACGGGGAGCACCTCACCGCGGTGGCCCGTGACGCCCATGATGAAGGAAGGAGTCCTCGGCAGGGGGGTGAGCAGCCCGGCGCGGAACACCTCGAGGACGTTCTCGCTGGGCACCCCGAGCCGCAGGTCTCCCACCCGGAAGCAGAAGAACTCCTGCTCCGGCCGGGCCTGGGCGGCCACGGCACGGTCCGGAGCCATCCGGAGTGCTCGCTGGAGGGGAGTCGAGGTCGTGGTCAAGGCGACGGAGTATCCGGAGGCGACGAAAACCGGTCAAGGGGCGGACGCTGACTGACCGCCCGCTCGCCGTTTCGATGGTCCGCGCTCCACCAAAGGTGTAGGGTTGCACCCGGTTTCCTTGAGGAGGACGATGTCGCGCGTACTGGTCATTGACGACAGCCCGATGCTGGTGGAGCTCACCGTCCGGGCACTGACCGCCGCAGGCTACCAGGCCAGCGGCGCCCAGGACCTGGCGAGCCTCGACCAGAAGCTCTCCGAGGGGCCGTTCGCGCTCATCCTGATGGACGTGAACATGCCGGAGATGTTCGGCGACGACGTCGTCGAGTACCTGCGGCGCCAGAAGAAGGTCACCGCCAAGCTGGTGCTCTACTCGGACATCTCCGAGGAGGAGCTGGCCGGCAAGACGCGGGCGTCCGGCGCGGACGGCTACATCCTCAAGAGCGGAGGCCTGGAGGCGGTGCTCGGCGGGGTCATGAACCTCATCGGCGCGCCCGCCCTGGGCGTCCCGGCGGCCGTCCCCGCCCCGCAGGCGGCTCCCGCGGCGCCCGCGGCCGCGCCCGTCCCGGTGGCCGCGACGGGCCTGAAGGCCGCGCCCTCCACGGGGGGCCGCAAGCCCCGCATCCTCATCGTGGACGACAGCGAGATGACCGCGCGGATCATCGAGGCGGACCTCGTGACGAAGGGCTTCGAGGTCCACGTCGCGGACACCGCGGACAAGGCCACGAAGATCATCCTCAAGAAGCAGACGCGTCCGGACCTGGTGCTGCTGGACGTGCGCATGCCCAACGTGAACGGCGAGCAGTTCTGCCGCTTCATCAAGAGCAACAGCCTCTTCAAGGGCATCAAGGTGCTCTTGTGCTCCGGCGAGAACGTCGAGGAGCTCCAGCGCATCTGCCGCGAGGCGGGCGCCGACGGCTACATCCCCAAGGACGCCGTCATGAGCAACCTCGTCGCCAAGGAGCTGATGCCCACGGGCAACGAGTAGTCCCGGGGGACCAGGGTCCCCCGCTCCGAAGGCACGTCCTTCCATCAGCGGGCATGCGAGGCGGCTACACGGCGCCCCGGCCCTCGGCCACGCCCGTCGTCAGGGACGCGTCCCCCCACCAGCGAGCATGCAAGGTGGACAGACAGCGCCCCGGTTCGCGATCGCGCCCCCCGCCGTCGATGAGGCCGAGGCTCCACCCGTCGGACGGACCGCGATCCTGGGCTCATCTCACGCGGGGCCCGTCACGGAGCGCCGCCCCATCACGCCGCCTCGTGTGGCACCCCGCACGTGCAGGGCACCACCACGGAGGCACGCGCACGCTCAGGCGAGGGCGCGGAGACTCACCTTCCCCGGGGCCCCGCCGCGTTCTCCCGCTCCTCCAGGCCGCGCGCGAAGTTGCCGATGATGAGCCCCGGCCGCGCCGCCTTCAGGCGATGGAGCAGCTCGCGGATGCCCACGGGCTCCCCGCCCGCGCCCACGTCCCGCGCGACCTCCAGGTACTGGAGCGGGTCGATGGCCAACGGGCGCGTCTGCACCTGGTCCACCTTGTACTTCTTCACCAGCCGCTCCAGCGCCTTCACCTCGCCCTCGCGGTCCGTGACGCCAGGGAACAGGAGCAGGTTGAGCGCCAGGTATGCGCCGCGCTCGCGCGCCAGCGCGATGGACGCCTCCACGTCCTCCCAGCCGTACTTCACCGGCTTGTAGTACGCCTCGTAGAGCCCCTTCGTCGCCGCGTTGAGCGACACCCGCACCGCATCCAGCCCGGCGTCGAGCAGCGCCTCCAATCCCTTCGTGAGGCTGCCGTTGGTGTTGATGTTGATGGAGCCCTTGTCCGTGCGCGCGCGCATGTAGCGGATCGACTCCGCGATGAACTTCCAGCGCGTGAGCGGCTCGCCCTCACAGCCCTGCCCGAAGCTCACCATGGTGCGCCCCGGCGCGTTCTCCAGGTGGAACAGGCCGATGGCGCCCATCTCCTCGCCGGAGGGTCCGTCATCCATGCGCTCGTGCGACGCCGGAGGCCCGTCCGCGGGCTGGTCGGAGATGCAGCCGACGCAGCGCGCGTTGCACATCACGGACGCGGGGATGGCCGCCTCGTCCCGTACGTAGAAGGTGTTCTGCGACGTGAAGCACCGGTACAGCAGCGCGCACGTCTTGAGCTGCTTGAGCACGCGGTTGTCCGGGAAGCGCGCCAGGTGCTGCTCCACCAGCGCCTTCATGTCCGGCGTGGAGTAGCGCTCCGGATCCCAATGCGACCGACGGTCCGTGTGGATGGCCCACGCCACCGGTCCGTCCTCGCCCCAGGCCGCCGCGGTGTACGCCCACTGCGGCAACACCGGCCCACTGCCCTTCACCTCGCCGGGGAGGAACGTGCGGGTATAGCCGGGAGGCAGGAGCGCGCCCACCGCGTTGGGCACGAACGTCTTGCCGCCCACCTTCATCTCCCGCACCAGCTCCAGCTCGCCCGTCTCCGGGTGCAGCCCCACCGGCAGCCTGCCCGGCAGGTGGACCAGCCGCCCGGCGGACGGCAGGGGAATCGGCTTGTCCTGCGGAGGAACGAGCTCCTCGCCGCTGCGCAGCGTGGCCAGCAGGTAGGGATGCTCCATCACCCGGCCCTTCGGGTCGGCGAACAGCAGCTTCGGCGCGGACGTCATGCGCACGCTAACTACCACCGGCCCCCCTTCTCTTTCGACGCCGAAGCGTCATGAGACGCGTTGCATCCAACGCCGCGCGTCAACCTTCAGGGGTAACACGCGCTCACCGGAGGCATGCGCGCGGCTTGGGCAGGACGCCTTGATTCCCTCCAGGCCCCTGGTTAGGGTCCGCGCGCTTTTTTCAGTCCCTCGCTGGAGGCAAGTCGTGATCGTCGGAGTTCCCAAGGAGATCAAAACCCGTGAGTACCGCGTCGGCATGGTGCCTGCGGGCGTGCGCGCGCTCACGAGCGCGGGCCACACGGTGCTGGTCGAGACGAACGCCGGCGTCGGCTCGGGCATCCCCGATTCGGAGTACCAGCGCGTCGGCGCGCAGATCGTCGCCACCGCGGACGAGGTCTGGAAGCGCGCGGAGATGGTCGTCAAGGTCAAGGAGCCGATCGCGCCCGAGTACGAGCGCATCCAGCCCGGCCAGATCATCTACACGTACTTCCATCTGGCCGGCGTGGATCCGGAGCTGACGAAGACGCTGGTGAAGAAGAAGGCGGCGGCCGTCGCCTACGAGACGCTGCAGTTGGATGACGGCAGCCTGCCGCTGCTCAAGCCGATGAGCGAGGTGGCCGGGAAGATGGCCATCCAGGTCGGCGCCGCGTGCCTGGAGAAGGCGCACGGGGGCAAGGGCATCCTGCTGGGCGGCGTGCCCGGCGTGCGCCGCGGCCGCGTGGTCGTCATCGGCGGTGGCGTCGTCGGTCTGTGCGCCGCGAAGGTCGCGGTGGGCATGGGCGCCGAGGTCACCATCCTCGACGTCAACCTGGAGCGCCTCACCTACCTGGACGACGTGTTCCTCGGCCGCGTCAGCGTGCTGGCTTCCGACACGGAGAGCATCGCGCACTCCGTTCGCGAGGCGGACCTCGTCGTGGGCGCGGTGCTCATCCCCGGCGGCAAGGCCCCCAAGCTCGTCTCCGAGTCGCTCATCTCCGAGATGACCAAGGGCTCCGTCGTCGTCGACGTCGCGGTGGACCAGGGCGGCTGCATCGAGACCTGCAAGCCCACCACCCACGACAACCCGACCTTCGAGGTCCACGGCGTCGTGCACTACTGCGTCGCCAACATGCCCGGCGCGGTGCCGCAGACGTCCACCTACGCGCTCACCAACACCACCCGCCCCTACTCGCGGAAGATCGCCGACATGGGCCTGGTCGAGGCCGTGAAGTCCGACCGCGCCCTGGCGCGTGCGATGAACACCTACAACGGCCACGTCACCTACGAGGCCGTCGCCAAGGACCTGGGGTACGACTACCTCTCCATCTCCGAGGCGCTGAGCCGCAAGTAGGCCGCAGGGCGGCCCGACAGCCGAGCCGCTCTCCGCAGGGGAGGCGTGGATGACGACATCCCGCCTCCCCTTCGTTATTGAAGCGGTAGGGAATAAAGTTCCCCGCCCGGAGTCCGACGTACCCGAAGCAGGCGTACGGGCGGGTATGACTGGGAAGCCGTTGTTGCTCTGTCTGTTCCCGTGCATACATTGATGGGCAGGCGACAACTCATTCCCCAATTGTTTCGGGCCTCTGGAAGGCGGGACATGTTGGATTTCAGACAACCCAACCGGACGAAGCAGGAATTCGAGGAATTGGCGCTGGCCCACCTGGACCCGCTCTACTCGGCCGCTCTCCGGCTGACGAAGAACGAACGGGATGCCGAGGACCTGGTGCAGGACACCTGCATGAGGGCCTACCGCTTCTTCGACAAGTTCGAGCGGGGCACCAACATCAAGGCCTGGCTGTTCAAGATCCTCACGAACACGTTCATCAACCGTTACCGGCGCAAGGTGAAGGAGCGCACGGTGGTGGAGGGTGTCGAGCGCGAGGCGGTGCACGAGCGCTTCGTCAGCCGGGACGCGACGGACTTCGCGGCCAACCCGGAGCAGTACTTCTTCGACCGGCTCCTGTCGGACGACGTGCTGCGCGCCATCGACTCGCTGCCCATCGACTTCCGCCTCGTGGTCATCCTCGCGGACCTGCAGGAGTTCTCCTACAAGGAGATCGCCGAGATCCTCGAGTGCCCCGTGGGCACGGTGATGAGCCGGCTGTTCCGCGGGCGCAAGCTCCTGCAGAAGACGCTGCGTGAGTACGCGGTGGGCCAGGGGGTGTTCCGTCACGAGGACGACGCCGCCAACACCCCGTCGAACCTGGAAGAGTATCGTCAAAGGAAGAAGACGGGGTAGAAACAGGTTCCTACCGCGCGCCCATGATCTGCCAGGAACTCGAACGGCTGCTGTATCCGTACCTCGACGGCGAATTCCAGCCGGAGGAGCGGCACGACGTCGAAGCGCACCTCTCCGGTTGCTCCGCGTGTCGCGACCGGGTGGAGGAGGAGCGGAAGGTCCAGTTGGCCCTGCGCAGGGCCGCGCGTCAGTCGGTGACGCGGATGCGCGCGCCGGACTCGCTGCGCGCCGGAATCCAGGTGGGGCTTCGCCAGGAGCAACGCCGCGCGCAGGTGGGCAACCTGTTGCGCGCGGGTGCCGTGGCGCTGGTCGTGGTGACGGTGGGCGGAGCCCTGGCCTACTACGAAGCCCGGCAGCGCCAGTTGGTGAACCGCATCGAGGTGGTGAACCGCCACACGCGCTCGCTCCCCTTCGAGATCGCCAGCTCCGACCGCGAGCAGGTGGAGCAGTGGTTCAAGGGCGCGGTGGACCCGCGCGTCGCGGTGCCGCGACTGCCCAAGACCAAGCCGCTCGGCGGGCGCATCTCCATCCTGAACGGCCGCGAGGTCGCGTACATCAGCTACGAGACGCTGCCGGACGAAGGCGAGCCCAGCCGCCGCCTCGGCGTGTTCGTCCTCCCGGACGAGGACGGCCCCCGCCCCCAGGCGCTGCCCGCCGTCGAGGTGGACTCCGCGCAGGGCTTCAACATCGTCACCTGGCGGGACCACGAGGTCGTCTACGAGATGGTCACCGACATGGACGAGCGCGACATCCTCCGCCTGCTCAACGAGCGTGATCGGGAGCACGAGGGCATGCGCGCGCCGGAGTTCCCCGCCGCGCTGGCCAGCACGCCGCGTCCGCTCGAGTCCTCCGACGGGAATTACTCGTACCAGACACTTCCGATGCCCGCGCGTTCCCGGCCCGCCATCTCCGTCGAGCCCGCCTCGTATCCCTGAGCCGTCCGCTCCGGGGAACTCCGTCATGTCCCGGTGTCCTGCGACTGCCCGACCGCTGGGCGGCCAGATTCCGTGTGGCCCGAACATTTGACGGTCCCTGACATGGCCGATAGCCTCGACGGCGCTTCTTTCCTCGCACGCTGGGGGCCATGGGGTCGCCCGCGCGCGCCGCACCCAGGTCGGGCCGTTCCTCCATGTCCAAGAAAATCCTGATCGTCGAAAAAAGCGACACCGCCCTCGCTGCCACCCTGCGCCCGGTGCTGGAGGGCCGGGGCTTCACGGTGGACGACACCGCCGACGGCAAGGGCAGCGTGGAGCAGATTCGCCGCGACAGGCCGGACCTCGTGGTGCTCGCGGTGGAGCTGTCGGCCGGACAGAACGGCTACCTCATCTGCGGCAAGCTGAAGAAGGACGACGACCTCAAGAACGTCCCCATCGTCATCGTGGGCAACCCGGACGGCTTCGCGCAGCACCGCAAGCTGAAGGCGCACGCGGACGAGTACGTGGCCATGCCGGTGGACGCCAACCTCCTGACGGAGCGCGTGGGCGCGT
The DNA here is from genome assembly GCF_024198235.1 of Myxococcus dinghuensis. GTDB lineage: Bacteria > Myxococcota > Myxococcia > Myxococcales > Myxococcaceae > Myxococcus > Myxococcus dinghuensis. The sequence continues at coordinate 9,056 of NZ_JAKCFB010000076.1, forward strand.
TGATCGGCTTCCCGGAGCCGCCCGTCACCGAGGACGTGGTGGACGAGAGCCTCACGCTGGACGCGCTCGGCGACGAGCCGATGACGGCGGACTTCGGAGAGGAGATCTCCGTCGACACCGGCGAGGAGCCCGCCGTCGCGGGTGAGGAGCTGGACCTGGACGCCGCCTTCAGCGACATGTCCGCGCCGGAGCCGGAGGCCGCCGCCATCGTCGACGAGCCCGTCGAGGCGCCGCCCGAGGCCGTGGTGGAGGGCGTGGAGGAGGACTTCTCCACCCTCGACGCGCTGGGTTCGGACGCGGACGACGCGTTGGACGGGCTGGATGACTCGGAGAAGACGGTGGTGGGCTTCATGCCCGTGCCCACGCCGGTCGCGCCCACGCCCACGCCGGTCCCCCTGAAGGTCATCGAGCCGCCGAAGCCCGCGACTCCGCCTCCCGCGAGGACGCCGACTCCTCCGCCCGCGAGGACCCCTGCCCCGCCGACCGCCGCCGCCACGCCCGCGGCCCCCGTCACCTCCGCCGCGGACGCGGCCGAGCTGCGCAACCTGCGCGCGAAGGTGGCCGAGCTCCAGGCGTCCGTGGAGGACGCGCGGAGCACCGCCTCCACCGCCGAGGACCGGGTGCGCGAGCTGGAGGCCGAGCTGGAGGGCAAGGCCACCGAGCTGGAGACGGCGCGCGCCTCCGCGGGGAAGAACGACAAGGACACCTTCGCCCTGCGCGACGCGGTCAACAAGCGCGACAAGGAGATCCTGCGGCTCAAGACGGAGCTGAACCAGAAGGACCAGGAGATCGTCGAGCTGAAGGACCAGCACCTGGAGCTGGAGCAGAAGGCCAGCTCGGCCGAGTCCGAGATCGCCCGGCGCGACGCGCAGATCAAGACGCTCACCACCAAGGCGGACTCGCTGACGGCGGACCGCAAGCGCGTGGACCAGCAGCTCGCCGCGGCGAAGGAGGAGGCACGCGGCGCCACCGCCAGGCTGACCACGCTCCAGGAGGAGATGGATCAGCAGAACGCGCAGACGGCCTCGCTGAACGCGGAGCTGGAGGAGCTGCGCAACCGCACCGGCCAGTTGGAGATGGACGTGCAGGCGGCGCGCGAGGAGTCCGACGGGCTGCGCGCCCAGGTGGAGTCCACGCAGCGCGAGGCCGACGAGCTGCGCGGCCAGGTGGAGCAGGCCCAGGTGGAGCTGTCCGAGCAGACCACCCGCGCGGCCGACGAGGCCGACGAGCTGCGCAGGCGCATCTCCGAGCTCGAGGCCACGGCGGTGCGCAACGAGGAGCGTGTCACCAAGCTCTACGCGCGCATCAAGAACGACGAGAAGCTGCGCGAGAAGACGAAGAAGGCGCTCGCCATCGCCTCGCAGTTGCTGGAGGAGCCCGCCTCCTCCGTGGCCGACGCGGACGAGGCCGCCGCCTGAAGTTCCCCACGCCGCGGCCCCGGGCTTCATCGTCCGGGGTCGTCGGCACGCAGGTCCGGGTCGAGCCCCCCGATGAGGGGCTCCCCTCCCCCGCCCTACTTCTCCTCCTGCTTCTTGGGCGCGGTCTTCTTCTCGAGGAGCTTCTTGGCGAAGCCCTGCACCGCGGCGGGCACGTTCTTGTCGCGGCTCAGGTCCTTGATCTCCGAGTCGCGCAGCGTGTTGAGGAACTTCATCGTGATCGTGAGCGGCACCTTGGGGTTCTTCACCAGGGCCAGCTTCACCTTCTGGTTCTTCGTCCACTCGCGGTTGTTGTAGATGACGCGCAGGACGTCATCCATCATCGCCCGGTTGGCCGCGCACGCCAGCACCTCTCCGTCGGTGATGCGCGGGCTGCGGATGACGGCCACGGCGACCAGCTTGTTCGTCTCGCGGATGAGGGCGTTGCGGGCCTCCTTGTTGCCCAGCGTCGCCAGCTTGATCTTCTCCGCGATGGACATCTTCATCAGCCGCTGGGTCAGCGTCATCCGCTTGCCCTCCTCCATGGGCGCGGCGTTCTCGTCGGCCACCTCGCCGCCCATCTCCTGGAGGACCTGATCCGCGGTCGGCCCCGGGTCCGGAGGAGCCTCCGCCGCCTCCGGTCCGAAGAGGCGCACGCGCGCGGCCTTCATCTGGGGCACGTCCGCCAGCATCAGGCCGCTGCGCACCGCGAAGTCGCACACGTTGTCGATGAGCGACACGGGCGCCAGGGCGTTGGAGCACAGGTTGCGCAGGATGTCCTCGTAGCGCAGCAGGCGTAGCTGGTTCTGGCCGATGATCTCCGCCAGCTTGGGCGAGCAGTCCCGCGCCACGTCCGCGACGGCCTCGTCGGGCGTGCTGGCGTTGAGGACGAGCATCTCCGCGTAGGCGTCCTTCGTCTTCAACAAGCCCAGGAGGTAGCCCAGCACCTGCGGCTGCACCTCCTCGTCACGGAGCGCGGAGCCGAGGATGCGGTCCGGCAGGGCGGCGGCCGTCTTGCCAGCCGTCTCGCGCACGCCCTCGTCCGGGTCGAACGTCAGCATGTACAGCGCCCCCACCATGTCCGAGGGGTTGAGCGGCACCAGCGACTTGGCGGCCATCATCCGCAGCGGCACCGGCGCGGCTGGATCCACGTGCTTGCGCAGGTTGGGCGGGAGGAACTCCGCGTTGAAGGGGCACCCGGGAGGCGGCGCCGGGACGTTGCTGGGAGCGGCGGTGGTCATGTCGCGTGGTTCCTTCCGTAGATGATGCGCAGGCCCTCGAGCGTGAGGAACTCGTCCACTTCGTGGATGGCCTTGGATTCACTGGCCACCAGCGGCGCGAGCCCACCGGTGGCGACGACCTTCATGGGCTGACCGAGGTCGGCCTGCATGCGCGCGCAGATGCCGTCCACCAGGCCCACGTAGCCGTAGACGAGCCCCGACTGCATGGAGTGCACCGTGTTGCGCCCGATGACGTGCGGCGGCCGCGCGAACTCCACGCGCGGCAGCTTGGAGGCGTTCTGGAAGAGCGCCTCCATGGAGATGTTGATGCCCGGGCTGATGCAGCCGCCCAGGTACTCGCCGCGGGCGGAGACGGCGTCGAACGTGGTGGCCGTGCCGAAGTCCACGACGATGAGCGCCCCCTTGTGCTTCTCGTAGGCGGCCACCGCGTTGACGATGCGGTCGGCGCCCACCTCGCGCGGGTTGTCGTAGAGGATGGGCATGCCCGTCTTCACGCCCGGCCCGACGAACATGGGCCGCATGCGGAAGTAGCGCTCGCTCATCTTCTCCAGGCTGAACTGGAGGGGCGGCACCACGCTCGACACGGCCACCGCGGACACCTTCATCGGGTCGATGCCGCTGTGCGTGAACAACTGGCGGACCAGGATGCCGTACTCGTCGGAGGTGCGCCGGGTGCTCGTCTCCACGCGCCAATGGTCGAGCAGTCGTCGCCCCTCGAAGACCCCGAGGACGGTGTTGGTGTTGCCGACGTCGATGGCCAGGAGCATCACGCCGCGCACTCTACCCCGAAGGAAGGCGACGACGCGCCTCCAGCACCTCGGACTAGCGCGCCCGTGGACCCTGGCGGGGGCGCAGTTGCTCCACGTCCCCCGCGAGCACCCGCTCCACCTGGCCCCCTTCCGTCTGGACGAGCAGCGCGCCGGACGGGTCGATGTCCACCGCCAGCCCCCGCAGCTCGTTTCGGTCGGTGCGCACCAGCACGTCCTGCCCCAGCGTGGACGACAGCTCCTTCCACCGGGCGCGGACCACGTCGAAGCCCGTCTCCAGGTACAGGTCCAGCCACTCCTCCAGCCGCGTCCACAGGCTGGCGGCGAAGAGGGCCCGGTGGACCTTCTCCCCCCGGGCGATGGACAGCGACGTCGCCGTCGCGCGCAGCTCCTCCGGGAAGTGGTCCGCCTGGCAGTTGAGGTTGACGCCCACGCCCACGACGACGAAGTGGACGCGCTCGGGCTCGGCGGACAGCTCGGTGAGGATGCCCGCGACCTTGCGCCCGTCGATGTGGACGTCGTTGGGCCACTTGATGGCGGCCGCCACGCCGGAGTCGCGCAGCGTCTCCGCCAGCGCCACGGCGGTCACCAGCGTCAACTCCGGCGCGCGCTGCGGCGGCAGCTCCGGCCTCAGGATGGCGGAGAAGTACAGGTTGAGCCCGGGAGGAGAGACCCAGGCCCGCCCCCGGCGCCCCTTGCCGGCGGTCTGCTGCTCGGCGACGACCACCTCGCCGTGCTCCGCGCCGTCCTGCGCCAGACGGAAGGCCACCTCGTTGGTGGACCCGATGCTGTCGTGGTGGTGCAGCGTGCGCCCCAGGTCGTGGGTGGACAGCAGGGGGACCACCTCCAGCGAGGTGAGCCGGTCCGGCACCGACACCAGGCGGTAGCCTCGAGCGGGCACGGCCTCGATGCGGTAGCCCTTGGTCCGCAGGGCCTCCACCCGCTTCCAGACGGCGGTGCGCGACAGGCCCAGCTTGCCCGACAGGGCCTCTCCGGAGGTGTAGTCCTCACCGCTTTCGGAGAGGAACCCCAGGATGAGCTCCTCCTGCGTCTGCTCAGTCGATTCCACGGCCACGGTGATACCTCGCGCGAGCCGCAAGGGTACGGACCGGCGGCCGGGCTTTCAACCCGGTGGGGCGGACGCCCGTCCGCCCTGTCTCCGGGACGGCACTCAGCCGGCGGGCGGGGCGCTCGGCGGAGCGGCCGTCTCCCGGCCTCCCACCTGGTAGCGGGTCAGCTCCAGCCGGGTCTGCGGGATGCGCTTGCCGTCCGTCTCCACCACCGTCTCCAGGCGCACCATCCCCACGCCCTCGGCGAAGGTGAAGGTGTTGACCAGGGTCGCCTGCGCGTCCACCCGGTTGCGCGCCTCCACCTGGAGACACGACGGGAACGTCCCCGCCGGGACGTCGCACGCGCCCCCCGCCCGGAGAATCTGATAGCGCTCCGTGGAGGACACCGACACGACGTTGGTCCACGCGTGCCCCTGCGCCAGCGGACCTCGCAGCAGGTAGCGCTTCGGATCCCTCAGGCCGTACGCGTCCACCGCCAGTTGTCCGCCCTGGTTGTCGTGGAAGTAGCCATCCTCCTGCTTGAGGATCTCCACGGTGACCTGCTTGTCGTCGCGCCCGTTGACCCGGTAGGTCCAGCGGTTGCCCACCGACAGGGGGTAGTAGTCCGACACGCTGCCCTGGGCCGCCTGGGGCTCCGGCTCCACTTCCACGCGGCGCGCACAGCCTCCCAGCAGCAGCGTGGCCACCAGGGCCGCGCCGCCCACTCCGAACGAACGCTTCATCAAGATGTCAGTCCGCGTGGTCCCGGCCACGCGCCTCCGCGGTGATGTGCTTGCGTGATGCGTAGAGCGTCTCCAGGGCCTGCTGCGCCGCGGCCTGCACGGAGGGCGCGTCATGCCCCTGCGCCACGGTATACAGGTACGCCTCCGCCTCCGGGCCCCCAATCTCGCCCACCGCGAAGACGAGCTCCTGCACGAACCCGATGTCCCGTCCGCGCGCCAGGTCGATGAGCGCCGGCACCGCGACGCGCGCCTTCATCTCCACGAGCGAGCCAATCGTCCTGCGCAGGCCCTCGCTGTCGGTGGACTCCTTCAGGCGCTCGATGAGCAGCGGCGCGGCGGCGGGGTGCTGCCGCTCCGCGAGGGTGCGCAGCGCGAACTCCCGGATGCGCGGGTCCTCCGCGCGCAGGTCCAGCACCAGCGCGTCGTCCTCCCGGCCGATGGCGGTCAACTGCAGCACCGCGGAGTCCGTCACCTGGTGCAGCACGGCCTCCAGCGCGGTGCGCATCGCGGCCTGGCGCCCGTCAGGAGAGTCCTCCATCACCGGCGCCTCGCCCAGACCCACCACCTCGTAGCGCTGGGGAAGCTCTCCACCGAAGCGCTCCAGGGTGAGGTTGGCGCCCACCTCGGCGAAGCTGCGAGGGTCTCCGTCCTTGAGGACCTCGCGCGTGAAGGGAACGTCCAGCGTCAACCGCCACGGACGCGCCTCGCCGGGAGTCCCCTCGCCCTTCACCTCGAAGCGCTTGGAGCCCGTCAGTGCGCGAGTGAACAGCGTGGCGACGCCCTCCGGCGCCAGCCCCAGGAGCGCGTTGTCCCGCAGGGTGGCGCCGGAGACCTCCACGGGCGCCACCGCATAGCGAGGCGCCTGTGAGCGACAGGCGCCAAGGAGGACCACGCAGCAAGCGAACCACAGGGCCGGCTTCATTGCCCCCCCAGGGTAACACCCCAGGGGGCCTCGTGCCGGCCATTCCCACGCCCGTCGGGGAGGCGCGTCAGCCCTCTCCCCCTTCGGACGAGCGCGGCGCGACCTCCCTCACCTCGGGCGACTCGGCCGGGGACTTCGTCTCCTCGGGAGCGACCACGACCGTCTCCGTCGCCACGGGGGCGGCCTCCGCCGTGGGGGTCCCCGCGGCATCCACGCCAGGGGTCCCCGCCTCCGCCGGCCGCGGCTCCGCGTCGGACACGCCACCCTCGGTGGCCACCTCCGCCACCGTCACGACCGCGGCGGTGTTCTCGGTCGGAGCCACCGCGGACCCGGTGTCGGGGACAGAACCCTCGACCGGAGCGGCCGCCTCGACGGAGCCCTCGACCGGAGCGGCGGCGGCGGTCGCCTCGCCCGGAGCCACCGCGCCGGCGGCGCCCGCTTCACCCGCGGCAGCGGCGCCCGGGGTCGCGCCCTCGGCGGCGCGGTTG
>NZ_JAKCFB010000077.1 GCF_024198235.1 Myxococcus dinghuensis
CCGTCTCGGCCGCGCCGCGTCCCCTGCCCCCTCGCGCGCCGCCGCGCGCGCCCCGCCCCGACGACTGGATGCGGGACTTCCTCGCGGAACACGAAGCGCGACAGCCCGAGGCGCCCAAGCCCCGCATCACCCGGGTGAAGCCGCCGCCACCGTCCGCGAAGCCCGGCACGCCCGCCTGGATGGAGGACTTCGGAGCGCAGCCCCCGGCGCCGTCCGTCGCCAGTCCCCGCCGCGAGGACGCGGCGCGCCCGAGCACCGCGCCCTCGAAGAAGCCTGACTGGATGTCCGACTTCGACGACTGAGGGTCCTGGCGCCCAAGCCCCTGCTTTTCGCGGGAAGGTGCTAGCGTTCATCCCCATCCAGCAGGGGGAACGATGGGACACGAAAAGCCGGTCGAACCATTTTCGGACCTTCACGTCGAGGAGGGTTTCGTACGCGCGGTGCTGCTGCACGACCCCACGGTGGAGGGCCTGGACGTCGCCATCTACATGGACGCGTCCGGCAGCATGCAGGAGGAGTACGAGTACGTTCAGCCCAAGCGCTCGTTCCTGGAGTGGCTGCGCGGCGCGCCCTTGAAGGACCCGGCCAACCAGGTCGAGCCCCAGGTGCAGTGGATGCTCGAGTACCTGGCCACCAAGGACCGCAACGGCATGCTGCGCGTGGCGTACTGGGCCTGCGGCCAGGGGGGCAAGGAGGTGGAGGTCGTCGGCGAGCTGAAGGGCGTCGACGTGAAGCAGTACAAGTTCCCGGGCGCGAAGAAGCTCGGCGGCCACACCTTCCTGACGCCCGCGCTGAAGGACTACGTGCGCTACCTCAAGGAGCAGGTGCCCCAGGGCGCCAGGCGCGGCTGCGCGGTCATCGTCACGGACGGCCAGCTCCATGACGCGGACGACGTGGAGCGCTTCTCCGCGCAGGTGGCGCGCGACATCGTCAGCGGCAAGCTGCCCCGGATGAACTTCGTGCTGGTGGGCGTGGGCGACGGCGTGGACGAGAAGCAGCTCGAGCACATCGCCCACCTGGAGTACCCGGGCGTGGGCCACCTGTGGTGCCACCGCATCGCGGAGGAGATCAGCCAGGTGGCGGAGCTGGTGGCCGTGCTGGTCGACGAGAACATGACGGTGGCCGCCGGCGGCACCATCTACGACGACCAGGGCAAGGTCCTGAAGACGTACGAGGGCCGGCTGCCCGCGGTGCTGGAGTTCCAGGTGCCCGAGGGCGCGGAGAGCTTCACCCTCGAGGTGAACGGCCAGCGCTTCACCCAGCCGCTGCCGGATGACGACCACGACGAAGACGAGGACCACCACTGATGGCGGGCCATGAAGTCATCGTGCGTCCGTTCTCGGACGTGCATCGCATGGGCAACAAGGTCGTGGCCACGCTGCTGCACGACCCCACGGTGGAGGGCCTGGACGTCGCCCTCTACATGGACGGCTCGGCCAGCATGGAGGACGAGTACGGTCCTCGCGGCGTGCTGGCCAAGCTGGCCCCGGTGAAGAACCTGGTCGAGCCGCAGATGCGGTGGATGCTCGAGTACCTGGCGAGCAAGGACCGGGACGGCAACGTCCGCGTCGCGTACTGGGCGACGGGGGACGGCAGCCAGTTGGAGGAGGTGGGCTCGCTGTCCGCCGCGCAGGCCAAGGACTTCCGCTTCCCCGGGCCCCGCTTCTACGGCAAGGCCACGGTGATGCTGCCCGTGCTGCGGGACTTCGTCGCGCACATGAAGCAGCAGGTGCCACAGGGCGCGCGCCGGGGCCTCGCGGTCATCATCACCGACTCGCAGCTCTCCGACGGCAACGACGTGCGGGCCTACGCCACCCAGGTGGCGAAGGAGATCGCCGCCGGCCGCCTGCCGCGGATGAGCTTCGTCTTCGTCGGCGTGGGCGACCAGGTGGACGAGGAGCAGATGGAGGAGATCTCCCACGAGACGTATCCGGGCGTGGGCCATCTGTGGTGCCACCGCATCGCCGACCGCATGGAGGAGATGGCGGAGCTGGTGGCGGTGCTCGTGGACGAGACGATGACGGTGGCCGCGGGCGGGACGGTGTACGACGAGCAGGGCAAGGTCCTGAAGGCGTACGAGGGCCGGCTCCCCGCGGTGCTCGAGTTCGAGGTGCCGGCCACGTGCAAGGCCTTCACCCTGGAGGTGGCCGGGCAGCGCTTCACCCAGCCCATCCCCGAGGAGCACGAGGACGAGGACCACCACGACGAGGAGGAGCCGCAACCCGCGCGCGCCCCCGCCCCCGCCCCCAGCCGCAAGCACGGCGGCCACCGCCACTGACCACGCAGGAAGAAGACGCCATGTCCGAGCCGAAGAAGAACGATGCCCAGGCGGACCACGCCCATGGACATGGCGAGCCCCACGTCCACGGGCCCGGGTGCGAGCACGACCATGGCCCGTCCCCCGCCACGCCGAACAAGGCCGCGAAGGCGACCCTCAAGGGGCTGAAGTTCTCCGCCACGAAGCCTGCGGCGAAGCACGTCCACGGCCCCGGCTGCGACCACGACCACGGGCACGACCACGCCCATGCGGAGGGTCACGAGCACGGCGCGGGCTGCGACCACGACCATGGCGACGGGCACCACCATCACCACGCGAAGCCCAAGCGCGTCCGTCCGCCCGGCTACCGCGCGGCGGAGGGTGGCGGCGTGGCGCTGCAGCTCGACCTGGAGGGCGCGCTCCCGGGCGAGACGGACGACGTCGGCCGCTTCGAGAAGCTGGAGGCGGCGCTGGAGGCGCACCACGGCGTCATCGACGTCCACCTGCGCCGCGACCAGGGCTACGCGGAGGTCTGCCTCCACTACGACCCGGCGCGGGTGAGCGCGGCGACGCTGCTCGCGGCGGCGCAGCGCACCGGCGCGGAGGTGGCGAAGCGGTACAAGGGCCAGACGTGGTTCGTGCGAGGCATGACGTCGGCGGACTCGGCGGCGGTCATCGAGCACGGGCTCGGCAAGGTGGCGGGCGTGCTGTCCGCGAGCGTGGCGTACGCGAGCGAGCGGCTCGTCGTCGAATACGACAGCGAGGAGGTCGCGCCCAAGGACCTCGAGGCGCGAGCGAAGTCGCTCGGCTTCACGCTGGAGGTGCCGAGCCACGGGCATGCGTGCTCGCACCACGCGCACGGCGGAGGACTCGCGCCGCTGCTGGAGATGCCGCTGGTGGTGGCCTCGGGCGTGCTGCTCGTCGCGGGCTGGCTGCTGGAGCGCTTCGCGCCCGTGCCCGCGCTGGTCCCCACCGTCGCATGGGGGCTCTCCATCGCGAGCGGCGGCTTCTTCGCCATCCGGGGTTCGGTGAAGTCGCTGCTCCAGCTGCGCATCGACATCGAGACGATGATGGTGGTGGCGGCGCTGGGCGCGGCGGTGCTGGGCTCGTGGTTCGAGGGCGCGTTCCTGCTGTTCCTCTTCAGCGCCGGCCACGCCCTGGAGCACCGGGCCATGGACCGCGCGCGGCGCTCCATCGAGTCGTTGGGCGCGCTCCGCCCCGAGCTGGCGCGCGTGCGGCGCGGGGGGGAGCTGGTCGAGGTCCCCGTGGCCCAGGTGCAGCGCGGCGAGCGCGTCGTCGTGCGCCCCGGTGACCGCGTCCCGCTCGACGGCGTCATCCGCGAGGGCAAGAGTTCCCTGGAGCAGGCCGCCATCACCGGCGAGTCCCTGCCCGTGGCGAAGAAGCCCGGGGACGAGGTGTTCTCCGGCACCATCAACTGCGAGGCGCTGCTGGAGGTGGAGGTCACCCGGCTGTCGTCGGAGTCGGTGCTCGCGCGCGTGGTGGACATGGTCGCGGAGGCCGAGGCGCAGAAGGGCCCCAACCAGCGCTTCGCGCAGCGGCTGGAGCGCACCGTCGCCCCGCTGGTGATGATTGGCGCGGTGGTCTTCCCGGTGGTGCTCGTGGTGCTCGGCACGCCGTTGAAGGAGGCCATCCTCCGCGCGGTGTCGCTGCTGGTGGCCGCCTCCCCGTGCGCGTTGGCCATCTCCACGCCGTCGGCCGTGCTGTCGGCCGTGGCGGCGGCGGCGCGCGGCGGCGTGCTCATCAAGGGCGGCATCTACCTGGAGCTGCTCGGCAAGGTGAAGGCCATCGCCTTCGACAAGACGGGCACGCTCACCGTGGGCAAGCCCCGGCTGCTCAGCGCGGTTCCGGCGGAGGGCGTGACGGAGGCGGAGCTGCTCGGCACGGCGGCGGCGGTGGAGGCGCTCTCCGCGCATCCGCTGGCGCACGCCATCGTCGACGCGGCGGCCACGCGCGGCCTGCAGGTCGAGGCGGGCCGCGACATGGAGGCCATCCACGGCAAGGGCCTCCGCGCGAAGGTGGGCGAGGCCCTGGTGGACGTGGGCAGCCTGGCGCTCTTCGCGGGACAGGCCGTGCCGGACGACATCCGCGCGCGGGTGGACGCGCTGGAGCAGGCGGGCCAGACGACGATGGTCGTGCGCCGGGCGGAGCGCTACCTGGGCGTGCTCGGCGTGGCGGACACGGTGCGGGCCGGCGCGCGGCACGTCCTCCATCAACTCAAGCTCGAGGGCATCGAGCGCACGGTGATGCTGTCGGGCGACAACGCCCGCGTGGCGAAGTCCATCGCCGAGCAGGTGGGCATCGACGAGGCGCGCGCGCCGCTGATGCCGGTGGACAAGGTCATCGCGGTCCAGGAGATGGGCCGGCGGGGCTCGGTCGCCATGGTGGGGGACGGCGTCAACGACGCGCCCGCGCTCGCGGCGGCGGCGGTGGGCGTGGCCATGGGCGGCGCGGGCTCCGACGCGGCGCTCGAGACGGCGGACGTGGTGCTGATGAGCGACGACCTGACGCGGCTGCCCTTCGCGCTGCTGCTGGCGCGCAAGGCCACCGCGGTGATGAAGCAGAACCTGGTCATCTCCCTGGGCATCAGCGCCGTGCTGGTCGTCGCCAGCATCTTCGGGCTCACCAGCATCAGCCACGCGGTGGTGCTGCACGAGGGCAGCACGCTGCTCGTCGTGGCCAACGGCCTGCGGCTCCTGGCGCTGCGCCCCAAGGCGCTGGGCTCGTTCCCCGCGCACTCGGTGGGCATCCAGCCCGCGCCACACCAGGCGGGCTGACGCGCGCGCCCTGGCGCGCCTCTTGCTGATACGGCGCCGCGCGGTGAACCCCACCGCGAGCACCACGTCCCCAGGGGGGGAACATGTATCAGCGAACACTGAAGGCGCGCGAAAACGCTGTGTTCTTCGCGCGGGCCGCGGCGCTGGGCGCCGTGTTGACCTGGATGCCCGTCGAAGCCCAGGTCTCCGAGTCACGAACGTTTCGATACACGGGGGACGTCCAGCGCTTCACCGTGCCTCCGAATGTGACGACCCTCACAATCCGGGCGGTCGGCGCGCGCGGTGGACCCGCCTACGACGACACCCCCGCGGGGCTGGGCGCGATGATGCAGGGAACGTTCGCCGTGACGCCCGGCGCACAGTTCACCGTCCTCGTGGGCGGCATGGGCATGGCCGGGTACAACGGCGGCGGTGGCGGTGGCGCGTTCGTCTGGACGGGCACGGACCCCGTCACCCCGGAGACGCTGCTCATCGCGGCGGGCGGCGGAGGGGGCGCGGGCTGCAACCGACATCGCGGCATCGACGCGGTGGTGACGGTGAGCGGCATCAGCGGCAACGGCAGTCCCGGGGCCCAGGGCGGCAGGGAGACGAATGGAGGCAGCGGAGGTTTCGCGGGCTTCCTGGGAGGAGGCGGGGGCGGTGGAGGGCTCGCGTTGTCGGGCGACCCGGGCGTCGACGGACCGGGTTCTCCGGGCGGAGTGGGGGGCATGGCCATTGGCGCGGGAGGTCAGGGCGGCAAGGGCATGCTCAATGGGAATGGCGGCTATGGCGGAGGCGGCGGCGCGGCGGGGGCCGCGGGAGGAGGCGGCGGCTACGGAGGCGGCGGCGCGGGTGGCGCGGCGACGGACTGCGGCGGCGGTGGCGGTGGCGGGTCGTTCAACGCGGGCACGAGTCCTTCGTACGCCGCGGCGTCGGGCTACGGGCATGGCCAGGTCACCTTCAGTTGGCGCATCGGCATGCCCGTCATCCAGACCTTCCGCCACACCGGCGGCGCGGAGGTCTTCACCGTCCCGGAGGGCGTGACGCGGGTGACGTTCACCGCCGTGGGGGCGCGCGGAGGCCGCGCCTACGACAACGCCGCGGCGGGCATGGGCGCGTCGATGCGGGGCGAGTTCGAGGTGACGCCCGGGACGCGGTTCACCATCCTGGTGGGCGGCGCGGGGACCAACGGCACCAACGGTGGCGGTGGCGGCGGCTCGTTCGTCTGGCGCGGCACGGGCGCCGTCACCCCGGACGCGCTCGTCCTCGCCGCGGGCGGGGGTGGCGGCGCGGGGTGCCAGGGCTTCAACGGCCTCGACGCGGCGGTGACACCAGGAGGGACCCCGGGCAACGGCAGCCCCGGCGCCCAGGGTGGCGATGCGACGCGAGGCGGTGCCGGCGGTGCCCAGGGCTACCTCGGTGGCGCGGGCGGCGGCGCGGGCCTGACGCAGTCGGGAGCGACCGGCACGGGCGGCAACGGCGCGGCGGGCGGTGGCGGCGGGGTGGCCATCAACGCCGGAGGCCAGGGAGGCGCGGGCATCCTCGGGGGGGATGGGGGCTTCGGCGGCGGTGGCGGCGCCTCCGGCGCGGGCGGCGGCGCGGGTGGCTATGCCGGTGGAGGCGGAGGGGGCGCGACGACGTCCTGCGGCGGCGGCGGTGGTGGTGGCTCGTTCAACGCGGGCGCGAACCCCGTCAACGCCACGGCGGTGGGGATGGGCCACGGCACCGTGACCGTCGAGTTCACCCGACCCCTGTAGCGGGGGGTGCGCTCTCCAGCGCGCGCGCGATGGCCTCCGGGCCGCCGTGCTGTTCACACAGGGCCCGGAAGGACTCCCTGTCCGGGACCTGGGAGACGTAGACCTCGACGCACACGGGCCGGACCGTGACGTGGGAGGAAGGAGTGAACAGCACCTCCGACTCCCGGCGGGGCCCTGGGTGGGGATGCAGTCGGACCTCCGGCTCCGCGAGGAAGGACGCGTGGACGGCCGTGGCCTGGAACCCGAGCACCGCCAGGGCCTTCGTCTTCCGACGGACCGGGTCGAAGAAGAGCGGGACGACCATGCGCGAGTCCCGCTGGAGGTCCGGGTCCTGGGTCCAGCTCCGGAGCCAGCGTCGGGTGAGCGTCGCCGCGGGCAGGAGGGCCTCGGGGACCGCCTCGAAGCCCAGCTCCTCGCGGGCGATGGCGTGAGCGCCGCGGAAGAGCTGCTCCATCCAGACCAACTCCCCGAACAACGAGTCCTCGAGGGAGGGCCCCTCGGGCGTCTCCCTTCCGACGCTGGACAGGGCCTGCGCGCCCACCGTCCGCGTGAGCAGCGAGCGCACGAAGCGATAGGACTCCGCCCTGCGCAGATAGGCCTCCGCCAGGGGTTCCACCGTGAGCCGGGGCGAGAGGAGGATCGGCGGGGGTCCTCCCGCGGCGACCGCGAGCTGCTTGACGTGGGTCTCCCGGGTCAACCCGAAGAGGGCCCGGAACTGTTGCTCCAGCTCGCCGCGATAATGCGGGCCACACACGAGCCGCGACGACTCGGGCATCCGCTCCGGCACCAGCAAGGGGGTCAGCGCATGGAACTGGTGGTCGTACCAGCCGGCCTCCGGCGCTGGCGTCGTCTCGAGTCGCCCATCGCGGATCCGGAGGACGAGCTCGTCGACGAGCTGGAAGCCCTCGGGCGGCGCCACGTCCTGGAAGAGCCGCTCGACGAGGCGCCCCTCGTGGGAGTCCGACGGAGGGAAGAAGCAACGCTCGGGCCCGTCTCCATCGACAGGTCGTCTCGACGGGCGATTGCTCAACCCCCACATGAGCGACAGGTGGGCTTGATACGCCCGTGACAGCCCCGCGTCCGACTGGAGCGCTTGCCGCAGCAGCTCCGCGACACCGCCCTCCAGCACCTCCTGGAGGAGGCGATCCTGCTTGAACACGGCGCGGAGCCGTGGGGACCACGCGTAGAAGCCCAGCGGCCTGGAGACGGCCGGGTCCGCCTCGAAGTCCCGGAGCCGCTTCATCCCGAGCAGGCGCAGGTTCCGGTCGGACTCCGCGAACTCTCCCGTCAGCGTCAACGCGGTGTGGAGCAGGGCCAGGGTCCGCTCCAGGGCACCATCCGAGGAAGCGGTCGCGCGTGGCCGCAGCGCTCCGTACAGCGCCTCCAGGAGACCTCGCTTGCCGGGCAGCCCGGGCGCGCCAGCCTGGGCCAGCAGGTCGATGGCCGCGGAGAGGCCATCATCGAACGCCTTGGCCTTGAACGAGAAGGCCATGAGGGGTGCCCATCCCCAACGCTGCGAGAGCCCCGGCAGCGTCGGTGAGAGTCGCGCACTGGAGGCACTGTCGCCCGTGCCCCAGAGGCCCAGGAGTTCGGGGACCTCCAACTCGATGACCTGGGACGCGCGGTCGACCTCGACATCCACCGCGTGCTGCGTCGACGTGAAGACGTAACGGGACATGGAGGGTCCGACCTTCGGGCGGATGTGGGGGGAGCAGGCCCCCGACGCCCCCCATTCCGCGACCCTGACGGCACGGCGTACCACCCGGGAGGTATTCACGTCCCACGCCCGTGTGACGGAACCTGGGCCTCACCTTCCCGGGCGTGTCCAGGGACGGAAGCCTCATCACGGGGGAGCCTCCATGCAGCCTGTCACCCTGGCCCTGGCCCTGGCGGGCCTGCTGTTCGCGGGACTCTTCGTCCGCTCCGCGCTCCAACTTCGCGCCCTGCGACTTCGTTTCCAACCCGTCCTCGACGTGGAGGCGGAGCGCCAGCGGGTCCTCGCGGAGCTGGAGCGCGCGAAGGCCGAGTCCGCGCACACGCTCGCGACCGAGCGCAACCGCCTGTCCTCCGAGCTGGCCCGGGAGAAGGACCAGGCCGACGCCGCCATCCGGGGAGCGAAGGCGGACCTGGAGCGAGCACGGGCCACGCACGACAGCGCCCTGCGACAGGAGAAGCAGCGCGCCGACGCGGAGCTCGCCCGGGAGAAGGAGCGGGTCGACACCGCCATCCGGAGCGCCCGCGCGGAGCTCGACCAGGCGCGGGCCACACACGACAGCAGCCTCCGCCAGGAGAAGCAGCGCGCCGACGCGGAGCTCGCCCGCATGCGGGCCCAGGCCGATGCCGCCGTGCGGGAGGTCGAGCAGCGGCGCCAGCAGGCCCGGGACGAGCATGCGCGCCTCGAGTCGCTCATCGTCACGCTCCGCGCGGAGCTGCGGCCCCTGGAGGAGGAGTCCGTCCTGCGCTCCTACGGCCTCTACAAGGCCATCTACAACCTCTCCTCCTCGGAGAAGTACGAGCAGCGCCTGGAGGACATCCGCGAGCGGCAGAAGCGCCTGCTCAAGGACAAGAAGGCCGCCTTCTGCCGGGCGCAGTGGGAGGTCAACGGCAGCAAGGCGGAGGGGAAGAAGCAGACGGACCGCACCCTCAAGCTCATGCTCCGCGCCTTCAACGGCGAAGCCGACGCGTGCGTGGCGAAGGTGACTTACAAGAACATCAAGGCCATGGAGGCGCGCATCGAGAAGGCCGCGGAGGCCATCAGCGCCCTCACCGAAATCCAGCAATGCTACATCGACACGACCTACGTGAAGCTGAAGCTGGAGGAGCTGCGCCTCGCGCACGAATACGAGGAGAAGCGCCAGGAGGAGAAGGAGGAGCAGCGCCGCATCCGCGAGCAGATGCGCGAGGAGGAGACGGCCCAGCGCGAGCTGGAGCGGGCGAAGCTGGAGGCCGAGCGCGAGGCCCAGCGCGACGAGGAGGCGCTGCGCAAGGCGCGCGGCGAGCTGGAGCGCGTCAAGGGCGCCGAACAGGCGAAGCTGCTCGAGCGCATCGCGGAGCTGGAGCGGCGCGTGGCCGAGGACCAGGAGCGCCAGCGCGCCATCTCCCAGGCCCAGCTCACCCGCACCGGCCACGTCTACGTCATCTCCAACATCGGCTCCTTCGGAGAGAACGTCTTCAAGGTGGGGATGACCCGGAGGCTCGTCCCACAGGACCGCATCGACGAGCTGGGTGACGCCTCCGTCCCCTTCGAGTTCGACGTCCACGCCATCATCCGCACCGCGGACGCCCCCAAGCTCGAGGCGGAGCTGCACAGGACCTTCGCCGACAGACGCGTCAACCGCATCAACGAGCGCAAGGAGTTCTTCCGCGTGTCGCTCGACGACATCGCCCGGGCCGTCCGCCAGCACCACGGCGAGTTCGAGCTGACCCGCATCGCCGAGGCCGCCGAGTACCGGAAGTCCCTCGCCCTGGAAGAAGAAGGGCGCGACGCACCGCGTCCGTCATGACGTCATGCGGCATACATCGACGTCAGCCAGGGAATGCCCGCTTGCTGGGGCGCCGACCCGGGACATGATTGAAACGCCAAGAAGTCAGGGCCTGCACACGGCGCGAGAACGTCACGCCCCGGGACGCTGGGACGGAAGTGGAAACGTGGCATGTTGCGCCCGCGATGGCTGTCAGCGTCTTCGACCTCTTCAAGATTGGTATCGGACCTTCGAGCTCCCACACGGTGGGGCCCATGCGCGCCGCGCGGCAGTTCGTGCTGCGGTTGGCGGAGCGGGGCCTCGTGGACAAGCTCACCCGGCTGAAGGTGGAGCTGTTCGGCTCGCTGGGCGCCACGGGCAAGGGGCACGGAAGCGACAAGGCGGTGGTGCTCGGCCTGCGCGGCGACACGCCCGAGGGCGTGGACGTGGAGTGTATTCCCGCCGTCGTGGGCCGCTGGCGCACGGAGGGCCGCATCAGCCTGCTGGGCCAGAAGGAGCTCGTCTTCCGGGACGGCGAGCACCTGGTGATGCACCGTCGCCGCACGCTGCCCTACCACCCGAACGGGATGCGCTTCACCGCCTTCGGCGCGGACGGCGTGGAGCTGGACTCGCGCATCTACTACTCGGTGGGCGGCGGCTTCGTGGTGGACGAGACGGCGGTCGGTGGCCAGGACCCGCTGCGCGCGGACGGCACGGCGCTGCCCTACCCGTTCCAGTCCGCGGCGACCTTGCTGGAGTTGAGCGAGCGTGAGCGCCTGCCCATCAGCTCGCTGATGATGGCGAACGAGAAGACGTGGCGCCCCGAGGCGGAGATCCGCGCCGGCCTGCTGCGCATCTGGGACGTGATGCAGGCGTGCGTGCGGCGGGGTTGCAGCGCGTCGGGCATCCTCCCGGGCGGGCTCAAGGTGGAGCGCCGCGCGTCGGCCATGTACCAGCGACTCATCAGCCGCCCGGAGGCAGGGCTCACCAACCCGCTCACGGTGCTGGACTGGGTGAACCTGTACGCGCTCGCGGTCAACGAGGAGAACGCGGCGGGCGGGCGCGTCGTCACGGCGCCCACCAACGGCGCGGCTGGCATCATCCCCGCGGTGCTGCACTACTACTGGCGCTTCTCGCCCGGAGCCAATGAGGACGGCGTGGTGCGCTTCCTGCTCACCGCGGGCGCGATTGGCGTGCTCTACAAGGAGAACGCCTCCATCAGCGGCGCGGAGGTGGGGTGCCAGGGTGAGGTGGGCAGCGCGTGCTCCATGGCCGCGGGTGCGCTCACCGAGGTGCTCGGCGGCACGCCCCTGCAGGTGGAGAACGCGGCGGAGATCGCCATGGAGCACAACCTGGGGCTCACGTGCGACCCGATCGGCGGACTGGTCCAGGTGCCCTGCATCGAGCGCAACGCCATGGCGAGCGTGAAGGCCATCAACGCCGCGCGCATGGCGCTCTCCGGCGACGGCCGGCACTTCGTCAGCCTGGACAAGGTCATCCGGACGATGCGCGACACCGGCCGCGACATGAAGGACAAGTACAAGGAGACCGCGCGCGGCGGCCTCGCCGTCAACGTGCTCGAGGTCGCAAACCTCAGCGTCGGCCTCCCGGAGTGCTGAGCCTCCCGCCGCGCCGGTGAACGGCGCGGCCTCCTGGGCTTCTGCTGCTTCTCCTCGTTCGCGGACATCCCGTGCTCCTTCCCTCACAGCTCGGGTGTCTACGGAACTGGGCGACTCCCACACCTCCGCTCGGGGGTTTGACGTTTGGCCACGCTCCGGGGACCTACCAGCGCTGTCGTCGATGAGCCGCCGTTCCCTATCGCGGCCCGTCGATTCGCAGAGGCAACTCGATGCATGTCATGGGCGCTATGTCCATGGTCCTCCAGTGCTCGTCGACTGGCAGCCGAAAGACGTTTGCCATCAGCGTGTTGCGTGCCCAGCAGGGGGTAACACGGAATGCTGTCATTCATTCCATGAGGGGGAGGGTGGTCCATTCCGGGCTTCGTCCTGCTCCTCGGGGGGAGACACTCGATGCGAAGCCGTCCTGGTGTGCTGTGGTCGTGGGGGCTGGGCGTGACACTGGCCTTGTCGCTGGGGGCGTGTGCTGTGGAGCCCCCGGAAGAGAAGGTTCGTCCTACGGAAGCCGGGGCGTCGAAGGTGGGCGAAGGAGCATTGACGCGTGAGCGTCCGGAGGCTTCTTTGACATGGGACCCGTATGCAGACGCGGTGGCCTCGGGCACCACGGCGACGGTGCTCAACGCGAACGCGGCGCTGGGCGCTCCGGATGGGCAGGCCGCGACGCTGCTGGGCGTGCTCAACACAGCGCTGGTACTGGACCTGGGACAGGGAGAGGAAGGCACCGGCGACCTGCGCGTCTACTACCAGGGACTGTCGCTGGCGCTGGTAGCCCAGGTGGACTTCCTGAAGGCGGATGGGACCTTCATCGGCTCCAGCTCGTTGCACCTGGTGGAGCTGGGCCTGGGGACGCATATCGCGGTGGCGACGTACCCGGGGAACGTGCCCTATCGCTACGTCCGCCTACGAGGCTCGGTGCTCGCGCTCTACCTGGTGGACGCGGTGGAGACGTCACTGCGGGCCGTCTGTGGTGACGGAGTGCTGAGCGGCTTCGAGGTATGTGACGACGGCAATCAACTCTCGGGAGACGGCTGCAGCAGCGTCTGCCAGTTGGAGCCGGGCTACACCTGCACGGGACAGCCGACAGTGTGTACCGACATCGACGAGTGCGCCGCCGGTACCGACAACTGCAACGAAAACGCCACCTGCACCAACATCGGGGGCTCCTTCACCTGCGCCTGCAATGCGGGGTACACGGGCGACGGCGTGACCTGCACCGACATCGACGAGTGCGCCACCGGTACCGACAACTGCAACGAAAACGCCACCTGCACCAACACCGGGGGCTCCTTCACCTGCGCCTGCAAGACGGGGTACACGGGCGACGGCGTGACCTGCACCGACATCGACGAGTGCGCCACCGGTACCGACAACTGCAACGAAAACGCCACCTGCACCAACACCGGGGGCTCCTTCACCTGCGCCTGCAATGCGGGGTACGAGGGCGACGGCGTGACCTGCACCAACATCGACGAGTGCGCCACAAGCCCCTGCCTGAACGGTGGCACCTGCATCGACGGCGTGGGGAGCTACACCTGTAAGTGCGCGCCCACCTATGAGGGAAACAACTGCCAGTCTTGCTCCGGCACCCTCGCGGACTGCAACGGGACCTCGTCCGATGGCTGCGAGGTGAACCTCCAGAGCGACGCCAACAGCTGCGGCGCCTGCGGCATCGTGTGCTCGACGGGCGAGATCTGCTCGAACGGCGCCTGCCAGGCCCCCCCCACCGGCCAGGTCCCCGGCACGCCGGTCAGCTCCCCCGCCAACCACAGCCCGCTGGCCCCAGCGGTCGCCGATGTGAATGGCGACGGCAAGCTCGACATCCTGGTGGCCAACGCCGAATCCGCGTCGACCGAGACGCCTTCGGGCTCGCTCTCCGTTTTCCTGGGGAATGGCGACGCCAGCGTCCAGCCGGAGGTCAACTACGGGAGCGCCTCGCTCTCCAGCAACGCGGTCGTGGCCGTGGATGTGGATGGCGACGGGTGGCTCGACGCCGTGACCGTCAACGGCCAGTCCAACCTACCCCTCGTCAACGGAAACATCAGCGTCTACAAGAACCTGGGTCCGAGCGCGCCTGGGACCTTCGGCGCGCCCACGAGCTTCACCACTGGCACCCCGGGCTCCATCCACCTCTGCACGGGGGACTTCGATCACAACGGGGTGGCTGACATCGCCACGACAAGCGTGACCCAGAACCAGGTGAGCGTGCTGCTCGGCAGCGGTGCGGGCAGCTTCGGCGCGCCGACGTTCATCGGTATCCCGAATACCGGCGGCGTGCAGTCGACCATCGCCTGCCGTGACCTGAACGGCGATGGCTTCTCCGATATCGTGGTGACGAGCCCCGCCAGCGCACGCCTGTCCGTCCTCATCAACCAGGGCGATGGCTCGTTCGCCGCCCCCGTCTCCTACAGCAACGCCGTCAACGGCCAGACGGCGGGCATCGCCTTTGGCGACGCCAACGGGGACGGCACGCTCGACATCCTCTCGAACGGTGCGGCTGGCCGGTACCTCTTCTTCTTCAAGGGGAATGGCAACGGCACCTTCGCGGGCGGCGTTCAGTCCGCCGCCGCGGCCTCTACGGCCACCAACTCGGCGCTGGGCGTCGTGGCCAATGACTTCAACGGCGATGGCAAGCTCGACGCCTACATCCTCGTGACAGCGGCCTCGGGGGGCGTCCGCCCGATGACTGGCAACGGCAACGGAGGCTTCACCTCTGGCACCGTCGTCACGACCGGCGCCTCGCCTGGCCTCAACGCCATCGCCACCGCGGACATGGACGCTGATGGGTACGCCGACCTCATCCTGACCAACAGGGGCTCTGGCACCGTGACCGTGGTCCCCAACGGACTCTGAGTCGCCATCCGCGATGGCATCATGGGGCGGTGTGCCCTGATTTCAGCGCGGTCTCGGAAGGAGAATCGGTGCGCCGCGTCCTTCGCGCGCGGCGCACCGAAAGACGCGCAGGCACCTGACCCGACCTTGTTCTGTGCGTAGCCGACCGACGGCCGGAGTCCTGAGCTGAGCAGGCCTCGCCGGTTCATGGGGCATGCGACGACCCAATCCGGATGAGTGGCCGAAGTGGGTGGAGGAGTTCGTGGCAAGTGGGCTGCAGCAGAAGGAGTTCGTGGCCAGGCACGACCTGTCCTTGGGCACGGTGCAGTACTGGCTCTACGAGAAGCACAAGAAGCGGGGCCTCCGAGCGTCCGAGTTGGCTGCCGAATCGGTTGATGCCTTCCTCACCCAGGCGAACTCCACGTCCTACCCGGGCATCAACGTCTCGGCCCTCCCTTTGGCCGCTTTCAGGGGACCTTCATTGGCCGGTTTTGCGTAACTGTTCGCCGTGCCCCGTCCCGGCGCCGTGCTGACCCGCCCGGGACGACCGGCGGGAGCTGCCGTCAGTCCTGACTCTTCGGAAGTGTGACCGTGCCTGGGTTCTCGATGGCGGCGAGAGCG
>NZ_JAKCFB010000078.1 GCF_024198235.1 Myxococcus dinghuensis
GGCGGTTCCGCGCCCGCTCCGGCGCCCGTCGCCCCGGCCCCCGCGCCCGTCGCTCCGGCGGCCGCTCCGGCTCCGGCCGCCGCTCCGGCGGCGGGGGGCTCCGAGGGCCGCATCGCCATCCAGATGCCGAGCCTGTCCCCGACGATGACGGAGGGGAAGATCGTCAAGTGGTTGAAGAAGGTGGGGGACAAGGTCTCCTCCGGTGAGGCCATCGCCGAGCTGGAGACGGACAAGTCCAACCTCGAGATCGAGGCCTACGACGACGGCACGCTGTCGGAGATCGTCGTCGGCGAGAACCAGACGGCCCCGGTGGGGTCGCCCATCGCGTACCTGACCGCCAAGGGCGCCAAGTCCGCGGCGGCTCCGGCCGCGAAGCCCGCGCCCGCTCCGACCCCGGCCGCCGCGCCGGTGGCGCAGGCGCCCGTGTCCGCGCCCAAGGCGCCGCAGGCCGCTCCCGCGCCCGCGGGGCGACGTCTGCGCGCCAGCCCGCTGGCGAAGAAGATCGCTCGCGACCGGGGGCTGGACATCAACCAGGTGCAGGGCTCGGGTCCGTCGGGTCGCGTGGTGAAGCGCGACATCGAGGCGGCGCTGGCTCGGGGCGGCACGGCTCCGGTCGCGACCGCGGCGCCCACCGTCGCGAAGAAGGCGCCCTCGGCCCCCGTGGCCGCTCGGGTGGAGGCCCGCACGGAGCCGCTGTCGTCCATGCGCAAGGTCATCGCGCAGCGGATGACGGAGGTGAAGCCCGGCGTGCCGCACTTCTATCTCACCATCGAGGTGGAGATGGACGCGGCGGTGAAGGTCCGCGAGGAGGCCAAGGCGATGGAGCTCAAGGTCTCCGTCAACGACCTCATCGTGAAGGCCGTGGCCATGGCGGTCCGCCGCTACCCGCGCGTCAACGTGTCGCTCCAGGGCGACCAGGTCATCCACCACGGCTCGGTGGACGTGGGCATCGCGGTGGCGCTGGAGCAGGGCCTCATCACGCCCATCGTGCGTGACGCGGACCAGAAGGGGCTGCAGCAGTTGTCCACGGAGATCCGCGAGCTGGCGGAGCGCGCCCGCAAGCGGGCCCTCAAGCCCGACGAGTACACGGGCGGCTCCATCACCGTGAGCAACCTGGGCATGTACGGCATCGACAACTTCGCGGCCATCATCAACCCGCCGCAGGCGTCCATCCTCGCGGTGGGCGCGGTGACGGACAAGGCGGTCGTGCGCGACGGGCAGATCGTCGTGCGCAAGATGATGTCGGCGACCCTGTCGTGCGACCACCGCATCGTCGACGGCGCCATCGGCGCGGAGTTCCTGCGGGAGCTCCGGGGCCTGCTGGAGCATCCGACGCGGCTGCTGTTCTAGGCCGCGTCCGCCCGTCCCCCGTGCCGTCCGGAAGTGTCCCGGCGCACGGGGGCGGGGAGGGCACCGGCTAGCGCCGTGTCGACCCGTCGTCGCCGGCTTCTTCCTCCTCCAGGCGTCGTTGCTCGCGCGTCACGCTCGCCTGTTGGTCGCGCGGCGTGCCGGTGGGCAGCTCCTGCTCGTCGTCGAGCGAGCGTCCGGGGATGCCTGGCCAGGGCTCCGGCCGGGTGGCCTCGACGTGTTCGATGTGCTCCACGTATTCGCTGTCGCGCTTCGCGTTGCGCGGCACGTCGTCCTTCGTGTCCTGGTGCGCCATGACGCGTTCCTCCTTCGAGACGGGGGGATGGTGGGGACCCGACCCAACGGTGGGGCACGCGGGGGCGCGCGGCCACCCGGGGGCACGCGGCGGGCCTGGCCCCACGCCCGCTGGGCGGGCGCGAAAAAAGACCAGCAGCCTTTTCGGTTCGCTGCTTAACTTCACCTCAATGAACGACGACATGACACGCGAACGGTTCGTCCAGGGTGTGTCGGAGTTGGAAGCACGAGTCGGGTTGCACGAGGCCCTCGGTGGCGCCGTCTTCCCGCTCACCCGCGAGGAGCTGTCCTGGGTGGCACGGGAGAACGAGGCCTCCGCCACGGTGCTCTCCCTGCTCGCCGCGCTCCCGCCCGGGGAGTTCTCCTCCCTGGAGGCCGTGGCCGAGGCGCTGCAGAAGGCCCCCGCCCATGAGGCGCCGGCGCCGGACGCGCGCACCCCCGCCGCCCCCTCCGCGCGCTGAACCCTTCGCGCCTCGCGTGCCCGTGGCCGGCCCGCTCGCTGAACGAGCGGGCGGACACCCCATCCCGATCCGGATTTTCCTTGGAGTCAAACCTGTCCGGTTGCTCTAGAGTCGGGAAGGCGTTGAGTCACGGGGGAACGGTTCCTTCGCCACCCAGGGGAACGGGAGTCGGAGGAGGCGCTATTCTAGGCGGCACCAGCCTGGCCCCTCCGTGGGATCGCCGGCCAGGAGGAGCGTCATGAATCCGTCTGAACTGCCCGCGGTGCTCTACGTCGACGATGACGCCTTGAACCTGCGCGTGTTCGACGCGAACTTCGGGCAGCGCTTCCGCATCTTCCGCAGCTCGTCGCCCGCCGAGGCGCTGGCCCTGCTGGAGCAGCGCAAGGGGGAGATCGGCGTGGTGCTGTCGGACCAGCGCATGCCGGGGATGACGGGGGTGGAGCTGCTCGAGCGGGCGCGCTCCATCGCGCCGGACGCCAAGCGCATGCTCGTCACGGCGTACGCGGACATGCAGGCCGTCATCGACGCGGTGAACCGCGGCCAGGTGACGCGCTACTTCGTCAAGCCGTGGGACCGTTCGGAGCTGCAGGCCGCGCTGGACGACGCGCTGAAGATCGCCCGGTTGGAGCTGCGCATCCGCGAGGTGGAAGGGCGGATGATGAAGTCGGAGCGTCTGGCCACGCTGGGGCAGGTGACGGCCGGCATCGCGCACGAGCTGATGGGGCCGGTGGGCTACCTTTCGCAGAACGTGACGTCGCTCCAGCGCGACCTCGCGGGCGTCATCCAGTACGTGTCCAAGCACCTCCAGGCGGACCCGAACACGGCGGTGGCGGAGACGGTGGAGGACCTGCCCGCGCTCATCAAGGACCTGTCGGACGGCGCCGAACATCTGCGGCAGGTGGCGCTGGGCCTGCGCGCGCAGGCGCGGGGCGAGGACATGGAGGCGACCGCGGACGTGGCGGAGGTCGTGTCCTTCGCGGTGAAGCTGGCGCGCGCCGAGGTGCGCGAGCGGGCCCGGCTGACGAGCAGCGGCGAGGCGGTGCGGGTCGTCTTCGGCCCGGTGAAGCTGTGCCAGGTGCTGCTCAACCTGGTCGTCAACGCCGCGCAGGCCATGTCCGGCACGGGACGCCAGGGGCGCATCGAGGTGCGCTGGACGGTGCGTGCCGAGGACGTGGTGCTGACGGTGGCCGACAACGGCTGTGGCATCCCGGTGGACCTGCAGGAGCGCGTCTTCCAGCCGCTGTTCACCACCAAGCCGGTGGGCATCGGCACGGGGCTGGGCCTGTCCATCTGCCGCGAGCTGGTGACGCAGGCCGGTGGCAGTCTGCGGCTGTCGTCCACGCCCGGCGAGGGCACGGACATCGAAATCACCCTCCGGCGAGCCCCGCCCCTCTGAGCCCGAAGGCGTTGCTCAGCATGCGCCACACGCGGTGGAGCGTCTCGCCCTCCGCGGCGCGCACCGCCTCCACGAGCACGGCCCGCTGCGTCTCCTCCTTCTCCTGGGCGTACTCCACCACCAGCGCGTAGCGAGGCCCGGGGCGCTCCACCAGGTGCACCGCGCGCACGGCGTCGAACGGAATCAACCGCGCGCGCGTCGCGCCCGGCGTCCACGCCAGTTGCTCCAGCCGCAGCGTCTCCGAGCGGAAGTGCAGCACGAAGCGCCGCCGCGCCATGCGCGACTCCAGCCGCAGCGCCAGCCCCACCAGTGAAGCGGCCAGCACTCCCAGCCCCAGGGCGGCGGCGGGCAGCGTCCCCGACTCGAACCCCACCATCACCACCGCGCCCACGGCGCAGCCCACGCCCACGCCCACACACAGTCCGGGCAGCATTCTCTGCTCCCACGGAGGCGGGAGGGATTCGCCCACCAGCCGCCCGCCGTCGTAACGCAGCCGCACATCCCCCAGCAGCGGGGGCACCCGGTTCTCCAGCAGCGCGTCCTCGAAGCTCGCCACGCCCCCAGCATAGCGGTGCCACGCATGCGAGCCTCGAAGTCCGCGTCAAGCTGTGCGAATCTCCAAAGCCATGGATCTCCCGTTCGAGACCGGTGAGGGCGACGGTGGGGAGGGGGAAACGCTCGCCTCGACGGTGCTGGTGGTGGACGACGAGCCGGTCGTGCTCGACATCTGCGCCCGCCTGTTGGAGCGCGAGCCGGACCTGGTGGTGATGGTGGCCGCGAGCGCCGAGGAGGCGTTGCCCCTCTTGCGCGAGCAGCGCGTCGACGTGCTGGTGACGGACAAGAACCTGCCCGGCCTGGGCGGGGTGGAGCTGGTGGCGCGGGCGCGCGAGCTGCAACCCACGCTCGAGGCGCTGATGATCACCGCCTACGCCAGCAGCGAGTCCGTCATCGCCGCCTTCGCCGCCGGGGCCAGCGACTACATCCTCAAGCCGTTCGACGACCTGCGGGTGCTGCGCGCCAAGGTCCGGGCCGCGTTGGAGCGCCGCTCCGTCGGCGCGCGCGGGCGCGAGCAGTCCCGGGAGGTGGCGCGCGAGGCCGCCGACCTGCTCGCCGCCGGACGGGACGCGCCGGAGCGGGCCTACGAGGCGCTGGAGGCGCAGCTGCGTGCGTACGAGGAGTCCTCGCGGCTGGGACTCACGGGGAAGGTGGCCGTGGTGGGCAGTCCCGCGGCGCAGGGCGCTCTGCGCGAGGCGGGCTTCGAGGTGCAGTCCCTGTCCTCGGCGTCGCCGGAGCTGGAGGCGGTGGACGTGGTCGTCGTCGAGACGGGCGACCCGCAGTGGCGCGCGCTGGCGGAGCGACTCCAGCGCCGCCCTCCGGACGTCCTCCTGCTGGCCAGTCCCCAGGCGGACCTGGGGGATTTGCTGGAGGCCATCACCCTGCGCATGGACCTGGTGGGGTACGGCAGCACGCAGGGCGCGACCGCGCTACCGGAGAAGGTGCGGATGCTGCTCCTGCGGCGGGGTGTGCAGCGCGCGCAAGACAGGCTGGCCGAGGCGCTCGCCGCCTTCCGTCAGAGCATCCCCTCCGCCACGGGGTGACGGGGCGCCGAGTCGCCGGAGCCGTCGAGCGTGTGGGCGGTGTCCAGCGCCAGCCGCAGGCGCTCCGTCATGGGGACGGGGCGCTTGGCGGCGCGGGCCCACTCCTGGATGAGGGCCAGGCGGCGAAGTCGTGTCGACCAGGTCCGTCAGCGTTCGCGCCACGCCCCCCGGTGCCTGAAAAGCAGAACGCCCACCTTCTTTTCAGAAGGTGGGCGTCCGAGTGACCCTGCCGGGATTCGAACCCGAGTTTGTGCCGTGAGAGGGCACCGTCCTAACCGCTAGACGACAGGGCCGACATTTCTCTTCAACCACCGCGTTTCTGCTGCTGCTTCCTACATCTTCGTTTTGCTCTCGTCAACCACTTGATTTCGAGCTTGCGAAGCGACTTCTTGCTGCGACTGCGATGCTACAAAAGCTGGGGAACTAGGATTCGAACCTAGATAAGCAGAGTCAGAGTCTGCTGTCCTGCCGTTAGACGATTCCCCAATCACTGCGGCTGCCTCTACTACCAACACCGCTCAGCGACTGCAACAACTTCGAGCGGCGTCTACTTCTTCTTGCCCGGCTTCGTCTCCGGCTTCTTCGCGGGCTTGGGAGCCTGCTGGGTCGGGACGATGTAGATGCGAACCTCGTCGTTCGCCTCATAAATATTCAGGCCCGCGAAGTTCTTCCCCGACGGGTTGCTGATGTGTACCGCCTTCACGCCCGGCTGGTTGACGATCTGTCTGCGGGGGTAGCTGCTCGTCGAGTAGACCGAGCGGTAATACTCCAGCGTGCCCTCGAAGTCCTTCGGCGCCCGGTATCGATTCTCGCCCACCTTCTGCGAGCCGTCCGGGAGCTGCGCGCCGCTGACCATCTCGGCGCCCGCCGTCGTCACCCAGAGCGCCAAGAGAGCCGCCCCGAGCGGGCGCGCCTTATAGAAACGACGATTCGAGGTGTCAAGCGCACGCATCATGGGGCGTGAAGATAGGTGCAGGAACCCCTGTCGTCCACCGGTTCCTGGTCCTGACATCACCCGCCGCGGGTGAGCGCGGCGTCGATGCGGGACAGGGCCTCGTCGCGGCCGGCCAGCAGCAGCGTCTCGCCGATGCCGGGGCTGGTGGTGTTGCCGGTGATGGCCACGCGCACCGGCTGGGCGACCTTGCCCATGCCCACCGCGGAGGACTCGCTGACGGACTTCACCACGCCGTCCAGCGCCTCGACCGTCCACTCGGGCAGGGCGGCGATGCCGTCGCGCACCTTGCGCAGGAGCCCCAGCGAGTCGCCGCTGAGGTGCTTGGCGGCCGCCTTCTCGTCGAGCGTGACGCCCTTGCGGAAGTACAGCGAGGCGGTGGTGGCCATCTCCTCCAGCGTGCGGGCGCGCTCGCGCAGGGCGCGCACCAGGGGCACCAGCCGCGAGTCACCCTGGACGGAGAAGCCCTTGGCCTCCAGGAAGGGGACGAGCCGCTCGGCGACGGTGGTCTCCGGCAGCAGCTTCATCCACTGCTGGTTGAGCCACAGCAGCTTCTCCGGGTTCCACACGCCGGAGGTGGTGCCCACGTCCGCGAAGTCGAACCACTCGAACATCTGGTCGCGGGTGATGACCTCGTCGTTGCCGTGGCTCCAGCCCAGGCGGATGACGAAGTTGTTCAGCGCCTCCGGCATGATGCCGGTGCGCTTGTGGAGCATCACGTCCGCCTCGGGGTGCTTGCGCTTGGACAGCTTCTCGCGGTCCGGTCCGAGGATGAGCGGCAGGTGCGCGAACTCCGGCGGGGTCCATCCCAGCGCCTGGTAGAGCATCAACTGGGGGAAGGTGGAGTTGACGTGCTCCTGGCCGCGGGCGACCAGGGTGATGTCCATCAGGTGGTCGTCGATGACGCAGCCGAAGTTGTAGAGCGGGATGCCGTCCGCGCGCAGCATGACCCAGTCATCCAGGTCCGAGTACGGCTTGCTGATGGCGCCCAGCGCCTTGTCGACGAACGACGCGGTGCCGTCGCCGGAGGGCATCTTGAAGCGGATGACGGCCTCGTCCTCGCGGCGGCCAGGCGGCG
This sequence comes from Myxococcus dinghuensis, assembly GCF_024198235.1. Lineage (GTDB taxonomy): Bacteria > Myxococcota > Myxococcia > Myxococcales > Myxococcaceae > Myxococcus > Myxococcus dinghuensis. The sequence goes on from NZ_JAKCFB010000078.1 coordinate 7,148, forward strand.
GGGCCTTCAGCTCCCGGCAGGTGCCCGGGTACTTGAAGAAGCCACCGGACTTCTCCGTGGCCTCGCGCTGCGCGTCGAGGTCCGCCCGGGTGCAATAGCAGCGATATGCCTTGCCCTCGGCGATGAGCTGGTCCGCGTGCTTCTTGTAGGTGTCCAGCCGCTGGGTCTGGAAGTAGGGCGCGTGCGGGCCCTCCTTGCCGGGTCCCTCGTCCCAGTCGATGCCCAGCCAGTTCAGCCCGTCGAGGATGGCCTGCACCGACTCCGTCGTGGAGCGCACGCGGTCGGTGTCCTCCATGCGAAGGATGAACGTGCCCCCGTGGCGCCGGGCCTGCAGGAAGTTCATCAGCGCCGTGCGAGCACCGCCGATGTGGAGATAACCCGTGGGGGAGGGAGCGAAGCGGACGCGAGGGGCGGAAGGCATACGGGCGCGCGGATTAGCAGGGAGGCGGGCAAGGGGTCAACGCGGACGGGCACGCTGAGGTATGGTGCGCATCCAGGGAGAGAGAACACGTATGTCCATTCGTCGGTTTTTTCGCACGTGGATGCTGGTGACCCTCCTGGGGGGCATGCCGGCGGCCGCCACCACGCAGCTTCGGGTGGAGCTCGCGCAGCTCTCCAAGGATGCGGACGCGGTCGTGCACGGAGTCGTCCGTCGGACGCAGAGCCGCTGGAGCGGGGACGGCCTGCGCATCGTCACGGACGTGGAGATCGAGGTCTCCGAGTCGCTCAAGGGCCAGCCCGGGGGGACGGTGGTCGTCACCCAGGCGGGCGGTCAGGTGGGGGACATCGGACAGGTGGTGCATGGCCTGGCCTCGTTCAGCCAGGGCGAGGAGGTCGTCGTCTTCCTTCGCAAGCGGGGCAAGGCCTTCGGGCTGGCGGGGCAGGCGCAGGGCAAGTACCAGGTGCAGCGCGCCGCGGATGGCACGGCGGTCCTCGCGGTGCCGGAGGCCACGGAGGCGTTGATCCTCGACCCCGTCACCCGCAAGCCGACCGCGACCCGTGAGAAGACGCGGACCCTGGCGGAGCTGAAGGCGGCCATCCGCGCGGCGCTGACGGAGCCCGCTCCGTGATGACCCTCGCTCCCATCCTCGTGGCCCTGGCACTGGGGCAGTCCGACCCGTACGTGCGCAGCCGCGTGAAGGCCGGCGACGCGACGACCCAGTGCCTGTTCTGGACCGCGGACCGCATCGTGTGGAACCAGGACGCCGCCGGCAACCCGGGCACTCCGGGCGACACGGAGTTCGAGGCCATCCGCCGCTCGTTCCGGAGCTGGCAGGACATCTTCGAGGATTGCGGCAACCTGACGCTCCAGGAGGGCCCGCTCATCAACGAGCGCAAGACGGGCTACGTGCGCAACCAGGAGAACCACAACGTGGTGCTCTACCGCACGAGCGACTGTCACGCGACGGTGTCCGCCGACGACAAGTGCTGGGACGACGACACGTGTGGCAACCAGTACGACTGCTGGGACGACGACGAGGGGACCATCGCCATCACCCTCACCACGTACGACAAGCGCTCGGGCATCATCTACGACTCGGACATCACCTTCAACGCGGCCCGGTACACCTTCACCACGGTGGACTCCCCCGGCTGCTTCCCGCCCGTCACCACCAACTGCGTGTCGACGGACGTGCAGAACGCCGCCACGCACGAGGTGGGCCACTTCTTCGGTCTGGACCACACGCGCGCGGCGGGCTCGGTGATGTTCCCGAGCGCCTCCGTGGGCGAGACCTCCAAGCGCACCATCGACGCGGGCTCGCGCGGCTTCGTGTGCTCCGCCTACGCCAAGGGGGGACCGAGCCAGGCGTGCATGCACCCCGCCATCAGCGAGGACCTGGGGCCGAAGGCGGGCTGCACGGCCACGGGCGCGGGTGCGGGTGCGTCGCTGCCGCTGCTTTCCGCCTGGGTGGTGGCGCGCGTGCTGCGGCGGCGCCGTGAGGCGACGTCATGAGTCGCGGCCTCGTGCTGGCCGCGCTGGTGGTCGCGGCCGGGCCCGCGTTCGCGCAGGACGACTTCTCCTTCCGGAGGACCCGCGTGGTGGGCCAGCCGCAGTGCCTGCTGTGGCCGGTGCGCGACTACGTCTATCACCTGGACGCGGCCGGTAGCGCACGCACGCCGGGGGACACGGAGGTCGGCGCAATCGAGGCGGCCTTCGATTCCTGGCGGGCCGTGTCGCGCACGTGCAGCGACTACCGCTTCGTCCGGAGCGCGGACTGGAAGCGTGAGGTCGTGGTGGGCTTCGACAAGGAGCACCGCTCCGACAACTACAACATCATCACCTTCCGCGAGCGCTCGTGCGACGACGTGGTGGCCGGGGATGACGTGTGCTGGGACACGGAGACGTGCGGCAACCAGTACGACTGCTGGGAGCACGGCATGGGGACCATCGCCCTCACCACGTCGACCTACAGCCTCGCGGACGGACGGGTGCTGGACGCGGACATCGAGCTGAATGCCTCCGACTCCGACAACAACCCGGGCTTCCTCTTCACCACGGTGGACTCGCCTCCGTGCGTGGGCGTGCATGCCCCCAACTGCGTGTCCACGGACCTGCAGAACACCATGACGCACGAGATTGGCCACGTCGTCGGGCTGGACCACGTGCCCGACGTGGGCTCCACCATGCAGCCCACGGCGCCGGAGGGCGAGACGCGCAAGCGCGTCATCGACTCGGGCTCCGTCGAGGGGTTCTGCTCCATCTACCCGCGCTACCAGCCCCCCAACCAGTGTGTCGCGCTCACCAACCCGAGCGTGGTCCTCCAGGCGGACGGGCGGGGCACCGGCTGCGACGCGGCGCCGGGAGCCCTCGCGGCGGTCGGGTGGCTGTCCGCCCTGGCGCTGTTGCGCGCGAGGCGCCGTCCAGGCGCACGGCGGCGCGCCGCTGCATGAGGGAACGGCCCGCGCCCCACCTTGAGGCGTGGCCGTTGCCTTCTTCGATCTCGACAAGACGTTGATCGCCGCCAACTCGGGCGCGCTGTGGGTCCGCCGGGAGCGGGCGCTGGGGCATGTCACGCGCCTCCAGGCGCTCCATGCAGGCCTGTGGCTCGCGCGCTACCACCTGGGCCTCGTGCCGATGCAGGCGGCCCTGGCGCGACTCCTCACGCGGCTCGCGGGCCTGCCCGCGGCGCCCATCCACCGGCGCATGGCGGCGTTCTACGCGGAGACCGTGCGGACGCTCTACCGGCCCGGGGCCCTGGCGGCGGTGGAGGCGCACCGTCGCGCGGGGGACCGGTTGGTCCTGCTCACCTCGTCCACGGAGGACCTGTCGGACCTGGTGGCGCGCGAGCTCCACCTGGACGGCGTGTTGTGCAACCACCTCGAGGTGGACGCGCGGGGCCAGCACACGGGGAGGCCGCTGGGCGTCATCTGCTTCGGCGAGGGCAAGCGCACGCTCGCCCAGGCCTACGCGAGCGAGTGGGGCGTCGCGCTCTCGGCGTGCGCCTTCTACTCGGACTCGTACTCGGACCTGCCGACGCTCGAGGTGGTGGGGCAGCCGGTGGCGGTGCACCCGGACCACCGGCTCGCGCGCGAGGCGCGCAAGCGGGGGTGGCCGGTGGTGGACTGGGGTGTCCCCGAACGGGGCGTCGCATCGTCTCCGCCCGCGTCCGTGGTGCTGTCGACCCCCGAGCCCTGAGCGCGAAGTCGCGCGTCGAGGCCCGGGGGCGTGGCCGTCAACGGCGCGGCGCGACCAGGCGCATGGTGAACGTGTAGTTCACGTTCACCGGGTGCCCCTGGTAGGTGATGGGCTTGTACGTGCGCGACTGGAGCGCCTCGAGCACCGCGGTCTCCATGTGGCGCACCGGCCGGATGATGCGGCAGTTCTCCACGTGCCCCTTCGTGGTGATGGTGCAGCGGACGATCATCACGCCCTCGGACTTCGCGGCCATCGCCTCGCGCGTGTACACGAGGTCCTTGCCTTCGAGCATCTCCGGGCGGGACATCTCGTCGTTGTAGGGCAACACGTCGCCGCGCGCGGACGCCAGCGCGCCCGTGGGCAGCACCGGCACCGCGAGGCCTCCCGACACGCCCTTGGCCTGCGTCGCCGCCGCGGCGCCCACGGCCCCCTCGGTCGGCGGGGGCGCGGCGGCCTCGGGGGCGGGGGCCTGCGTGGGGGCGAGCATCACCGGCGCGGACATTCCGCCGGGCGTCGCCACGGGCTCGGGCATGTCCACGTCTTCGGCCGAGGTCGCGGTCGCGACCTCCACGCTGCCGGTACCACCGCCGCGTCCACCCCGGCGCTTCTGGAGCTTCTGCGACAGCACCACGTCACCGGAGCCGCCGGTGACGACCGTCTCCATCTGGTAGCCGTCCAGCACGAAGGTCAGCTCCACCATGATGGAGCCATCCTGGCCCGAGGGCAGCTCGAGCGTGAACGGCGTCACGCCGCGCTCCTTGCCCCGGTAGAAGACGCGCGCGCCCGTCGGCTGGCTCATCAGCTTGAAGCGCACCTTCTGGCCGGCCACGGGGGCCGCGGCCTCCTGCGGCGGCGCCACGGGGGGCGCGACCGGCGCCTGGGCCACCGGGGCCTCGGGCTTGGGCTCGGCGGGCTTCGCGGACTCGCCCCGGCCCATGAAGAGGATGGCGCCTCCCGCGATGAGGCCCGCGACCACCACGCCGCCGAGCCCACCCATCAGCAGCGTGCGCTGCCGGGCGCGCTGGACGGCCTTGGGGACCTCCACGCTGATGTCCACCGCGAGGGTGTCACCCGAGTCGGTCGGCGGGGTGGCCACGCTGGAGAACAGCGGCGGGGAAGGGTAGGGGCCCGTGGTGGTGGCGCCGCCGGGGCGCTTGAAGATGCCGCTGTTGCCGCCCGCGGACATGCTCGCCTCGCGCAGGCCCTCGAGCAGCTCGTCCATCGTCTGGTAGCGGCGGGCCGGGTCCTTCTCCAGGCAGCGGCGCACCACGGCCTCGATTTCAGGCGGCACCGCGATGTCCGGGCGCAGTTGCTGGAAGGTGGGCGGCGCTTCCTTGTAATGGGCGAAGATGAGCTCGATGTGGTCGCGCGCGATGAAGGGCGGGCGGCCCATCAGCATCTGGTAGAGGACGATGCCCAGCGAGTACACGTCGCTGCGCGCGTCCGTCGCGTTGCGCGCCTGCTCCGGCGCCATGTACTGCGGCGAGCCGAGGAACGTGCCGTTCTGGGTGATCTCCGGGGAGATCTGCCCCTCCTGGGGCGCGGCCACGGACTTGACCAGGCCGAAGTCCAGCACCTTCACCAGGTCCTGATCCTGCTCGTTGAGGAGCATGATGTTGGCTGGCTTCAGGTCCCGGTGGATGATGCCCAGGCTGTGCGCCTCGCGCAGCGAGCGGCAGATCTGCTGGGCGACGGCGACGGCGCGCGACCACGCCAGCGGCCCCACCTGCCCGAGCACCTGGGCGAGCGTGCGCCCATCCAGGTACTCCATGGCGATGTAATAGATGCCGTCGTCCGTCTGCCCGTAGTCGATGACGGTGACGGTGTTGGGGTGGCGCAGCTTCGACGTCAGCGACGCCTCGCGCAGGAAGCGCTTCTGGAACCCGGGGTCCCTGCTGCTCTGGAAGGAGGGGTTGAGGACCTTGAGCGCCACGACCCGCTCGAGGGGGGCTTGCAAGGCGCGGTAGACCTTGCCCATGCCGCCTACACCAAGGGGCTCCAGGATGCTGAACCGGCCGTTCAGGGTCCGACCGATGAGCGGATCCGCGCCCGCCGCGGCAGGCGTCTCGGGGTTCGGCGAGTCGCCCTTGATCATTCGTACCCCCTGACAACAAGCAACATGGAATCTCCAGGAGCGTGGCAGGAACGCATCAAACCATATCTTCACTTCCGGACGCACTCCCCCGAGGTTGTCTGATCCAGGACGCCCCTCGAGGTCTCCAGCACACATCTCCGGGCGCCGGATGTGGGCCGGAACACGCCTACCCCGCATTGACGGTTCTTCGCGCGCCGGACTAGCGTGACACTCTCCGCGCATCAGGGTCGATGCACGCGGAGCCCCCTCATGGCCGACACTCCGACTCCCCCTCTCGACGCGCAGCTGCGAAGAGCTTCCGTGGAAGAGCGCCTGGGCGCGCTGGAGGCCGAACAGGCCCGGCTGCGCCGTGAGCTCGCCTCGCTCTCCGGCGAGCTGCGGCTGCCGGGCCTCTACCTCACCCTCGACGCGGCGGGCACGAGCGCGCTGCTCGCCGCGGACGCGGTGCAGGAGGTGGTGCGCCTGGTGGAGCTGGAGCCCCTGCCAGGCGCTCCTCCCCATATCCTGGGCACGTTCGTCTACCGGGGCAGTCCGGCGGTGGCGGTGGATCTTTCCGCCCTGCTCGGCGTCGTGCGCCAGCCGGAGCTGGACTCGCACCTGGTCATCTGCAAGGGCGCGCGCACGGTGGCGCTGCTGGTGGACCGGGTGAGGGATCTGGTGGAGGCGCCGCTGCTGGTGGACGGCACGCCCGAGGGGGCGGTGTCGCTGCCCTGGGACGCGACGGGGCTGATGGCGGGGCTGTGCCGCACGCCGGAGGGGGTCCGCCCGCTGCTGCGCATCTCCGCCGTCCTGACGGGTGCGGAGGCGCCGTGAGCGAGGCCGTCCTCGACGACACGACGCTCGCGCAGGTCGAGGAGGTGCTGCGCGAGGCGTGTGGCCTGACGCTGGCGCACAGCCTGCGCCGCTCGCTGGAGGCGGCGCTGACGCGCTCGGCCGGCGCGAGGGGCGTGGAGCCGGAGGCCTTCCTGCGGGCCCTGCGGCGCCGGGACGCCGCGGCGGTGGAGACGTTCATCGAGCACGCCGTCATCGGCGAGACGTACTTCTTCCGCCACCCGGAGCACCTGCGCTCGCTGGCGCGGCTGGCCCTGCCGCACACGGGGCCCTACGTCCATGTCTGGAGCGCGGGCTGCGCCACCGGCGAGGAGCCCTACAGCATCGCCATGGCCCTCTTGGCCGCGGGCATCCCCGAGGGAAGCGCGCGCGTGCTCGCCACGGACGTGTCCAACCGCGCGTTGGACCGGGCGCGCGAGGGGCTCTACGGCCACTGGTCCCTGCGCCGCGTGGAGCCGCACCTGGAGGCGCGCTTCCTGGAGCCGCAGGGCGAGCAGGTCTACGTCTCGGCGCAGGTGCGCCGCATGGTGGAGTTCCGCCGCCACAACCTGGCGGTGGAGCCGCCGCCGCTGATGGGGCTGAGCGCCATCTTCTGCCGCAACGTGCTCATCTACTTCCAGCCGGACCTGGTGCGCGCGGTGCTGGAGCGCTTCGTCTCCGCGCTCGCGCCCGGAGGGCTCCTCTTCGTGGCGCCCGCGGAGGTGCCGCTCGCCAACGGGCTGGGGCTGGAGACGCTCGACGCGGAGGGCTCGGTCGCCCTGCGGGTGCCGCCTCCGGGATGGACGCGGCCCGCGCCCCAGGTCGCCGCGCCGCCGCCCCGGCCCCGGCCGCCCCCCGCGCCCCGGCCCACGCCGCTGGCCCTGCC
>NZ_JAKCFB010000079.1 GCF_024198235.1 Myxococcus dinghuensis
GCGCCTTCCCGGACCGGGCCAGCGCCCTGCGCCTCATCACCGCCGTCGCCCTCGAAGTCACCGGCGTCTGGGAGGACCGCCGCTACCTCGACATGTCCCTGCTCAACTCAACCCCAGACACTGCCGCCGCTTGACCCCGCCAAGGAGCATTCCTCCCCCGAACCCCCTCCCGACCAACTACACACGATTCGGGACTTGACCCCTCCGCCGGAGGGGAACACGAAGCACTTCTACCTCGGCTACTCGGCGGCCCTCTTCGCCTGGGGCGTGGTGGACATCGTCGGAGGCGTAGCGGGAATCGTGGGAGGAGGGACGGCGGCGGCGGGTGGCGTCGCGCTCTCCGCGACGGGCGTCGGGGCGGTGGTGGGAGTCCCCGCCGCGGCCCTGGGGGTCTCCTCCGTGGTGGTGGGAACCGCCTACATCACCGCTGGCGCGGCCAACATCGTGGGAGCCGTCAATGCCCTCCAGATGGCCAACAAGGCCGGGGATGGTGGAGGTTCGTCCAAAGACTCAGGTGCTTCGAAAGAAGGACCCAAGACACTTGAACCAGGTCCGTATGCGGGCGAGTCTGTTCCAGCACGAGGACCTGAGCGTGACTTCACCAAGGCCGAGCGTGAAGCCGTCAATGCGATTGGGAGTAAGTCGGGGTGCCACACCTGTGGGAAAACGGATCCAGGAACGAAGAGCGGAAACTTCATCCCGGACCATCAGCCGCCGAATCAGCTGGCACCTCCGGGTTCGCCGCAGCAGCTCTACCCTCATTGTGCTGGCTGCAGCCGGCAGCAGGGGGGCGATGTCAACGGCACTCTGCGGCGAGGAAAGAGCCGCTAGTCAGGAGTGAGTCATGGATTGGGTAGAGTCTGCAGGTGGCCCTTTGGTCGTCATGCGGAAGGAGAACAGTCTCGACTGGGGTGGTGTCGACACTGATGATTATGATGAGGCGTGTGGTGTGTCTGATTTCGCCGGGGTGATTTCACGAGAGTGGGGAGACGTGCTCGTCCTCGGGGATGAACCCCTGCGAACATCCGTGATTCACCGTGGCGACGGAGTGGCCCTCGTTCGATGGGGGGCTGCTCCGGATGAAGACTGCCTCATCAAGGTGGCGCTTGGAGTGGATCTCAGCTCGATGGTTCCGAGCGAGATCTTGAAGCCTGTTCACCTGAACGGAACCCTCGTCGTGTTCGACGCTGGGGCTCCAGGGGGCGATGCACGGAGGCTCGAATTCACGTTGACATCGCGCGTGGGAGTGGTTCGGACCTACGTGGTGAATGACGCAGAGAAGGATGTGCAGCTGATTCTGCATCAACTGGGTGGGTGATTTCGTGAGCCACTGCTGATGCAACTGGGAAGGGGAGGGGCTGGCGATGTCCCTCTCCTTCCCTGGGTCAGCAGGCTTCGTCCCATGTAAGCCCGAGCCGGAGAACGAGCCGGTCCACGTGGGGCGGCCCCGTGCGCTGGTGCAGGCACGGAGCGCCGGGCGGCGAACCGCCCGGGCCCGTGCCTTCGGAGGCGTCGGGAACTCTAGCAGTCGCCTTTGCAGGCGTTCATGCAGGCCGCGCGGTCAGTGGAGCCGGCGCACTCGCGGCTGCACTTCCGAAGGCACTTGCACGCGGCGTCGCACGGCTCGCCCTCTTCTTCGGGGATGGACAGCGCGTCCTCTCGCGAGGTGCTCTCCTGATTCTCAGGGAGGGGGGAGTCGAGGGTCCCACCACAAGCCGCGCCCAGCCAGGACAGCATCACGACAGTCAGTACACGCAGCTTCATGTCGAATGTCTCCAGTGCCCGAATCGGAGTGCGAGACAGTTCTCGCCGATTCCTTCGGTAACTGGAAATACTAGTTTGACCCGTTTGGGGCAGGACTGAGTCCTTGCCGATTGATGGGTATCTCCTCGTGGCGCAGATGTGACGCCGCGATGGCTCGACCGGTTCAGCCCCTGAGGTGTGCGCCTCAGCGCCGCTCGTCCTCCAGCATGAAGTCCACGACGGTCTTCCACAGCGCCTCGAACTGGGGCCTGCGGAAGCCCGAGCCGGAGATGAGCCAGTCCACGTGGGGCGGCTGGTGCGCCGGCTGGTCGAAGTGCCCAATCGCATCCAGGTGGTCCGCGCGCACCGCCGCCAGCACGCGGCCATACACCTGTGAGCGCGTGGGGACGATGCCGTCACACGCCGTGGGCCCCGGCATCGCGCCATAGGCTTGCACCAGCGCCGCCGTCTGCGCGGGCGTATGCAGCGGCAGCGCCGTCAGCGGCATCTTCTGCGTCTTGCCATACACGAACGCATAAATCGTGTGCGTGAGCTGCGCGTACGGGTCCAAGCCCGCGGACACGCGCGTGCGCAGGGACGGCGGCCTCGCCTGCGTCACCACGGAGCCGTAGCGCACCCCGGGCCGGTCCGCCGTGCTCGCGTTGAACAGGTCGATGCCCTCCGGCGTGAGCTGCGGAATCAGCGACGTGTCGTTGCCCACGTCGCTCAGGAACCGGGCCACCGCGTCGCGCCGCTCGGTGGAGAAGTCCCCGAGCAACTGGTCGTAGAGCTGGTCCAGCAGCGTCTGCTTCCACCCGAGCTGGTCGTCCGCCCGCGACAGCAGGTGCCCGAAGCGGAACACCACGCGCAACGGCAGCCGCCCGTAGCGCAGCACGTACACCGTGAACAGCGACAGCAGCTTCAACAGCCGCTGCCCGAACAACCCCAGGAAGAACGACGCCAGCGGCGTCCCCGCGTGCGGCGCGGACACCGTCACCACCGAGCGCACCCGTCGCGCGAACGGCTCGACCTCCTGGCCCTCGCCCAGGTCCGCGCCAGGGCTCGTGAACAACCGCGCATCCAGCCCGCCCGTCGAGTGCCCCACCAGGTGGATGGGCCCGTCGTCTCCGCTCGCCGTCTCCTGCACCGCCTTGAGCAGGTCCGCCGTCCGCGTCCGGATGGAGGCCGTCGGATGCGACAGGACGATGGTGACCTCGGACTCCACGCCGCGTCGGGCCAGCTCCACCTTCAGGTAGTCCAGCGCGTGTCCGAAGTAGACGAGCTCTCCCAGGTTGATGAACCCGAAAAACCCGGGGACGAGATAGATGTGGTGCTTCGCGGCCATTCCCCCCACCATAGCTGACGCGACGCGTGATTCCCGCTCGGGAATGGTGACACCGAGCATGCGTTGACACCTGCCCCCCACTCCCACTGAGACATCTCGAGGACACCCGCACGTGGAACGCGCATTGCTCGCTGTCGGCTTGCTCCTGTCCCTCCCCGCCGCCGCGGACGAGGGCATGTGGACCTATGACGCCTTCCCCGCCGAGTCCGTGGCGAAGGCCCACGGCTTCACGCCCACCCAGGCGTGGCTGGACAAGGTCCGGCTCGGCTCGGTCCGTCTGGCGGGCGGGTGCTCGGCCAGCTTCGTGTCCCCGGACGGCCTGGTGATGACCAACCACCACTGCGTCCGCAGCTGCATCGAGGACCTGTCCTCACCGAAGGAGGACCTGCTGGCCAAGGGCTTCCAGGCGAAGACGGCCGCGCAGGAGCGCCGCTGCCCCAAGGTGGAGGCCAACCAGCTGGTGAAGATGACGGACGTCACCGCGCGCATGAACGCGGCCACCCAGGGCCTCACCGGCGCCGCCTTCAACACCGCCCTCAAGAAGGAGATGGCCGCGGTGGAGTCCGCCTGCGCCACCTCCACCGACGTGCGGTGCGACGTGGTGACGCTCTACAACGGCGGCAAGTACCACCTCTACGAGTACCGCCGCTTCCAGGACGTGCGCCTCGTCTTCGCCCCGGAGTTCTCCATGGCCGCCTTCGGTGGCGACCCGGACAACTTCAACTTCCCGCGCTTCGGCTACGACGTGTCCTTCCTGCGCGTGTGGAAGGACGACGCCCCGGCGAAGAGCCCGGACTACCTGCGCTGGGCGAAGCAGGGCGCGAAGGAGGGGGACCTCGTCTTCGTCTCCGGCCACCCCGGCGGCACCGAGCGCAAGGCCACCGTCGCGGAGCTGGAGTTCCAGCGCGACGTCAACCTGCCCTACACGCTCCTGCACCTGTCCGAGCTGCGCGGGCGGCTGCGCGAGTACGCCAGCGTCAACCCGGAGCGCTACCGCACCACGCGCAACCGCCTGCGCGCGGTGGAGAACGGCCTGAAGGCGCTGCGCGGCCGGCACCAGGCCCTGGCGGACCCGGCGCTGCTCGCGCAGAAGCGCGAGGACGAGGCCGCGCTGCGCGCGAAGGTGGACGCCAACCCCCAGGTGAAGACCGCCACGGCCGGCGCGTGGGACGAGACGGCGAAGGCGCTCGACGCCTACCGCCGCATGCTGCCCGAGTACCGCATGAAGGAGGCCGGTGACGCGTACCCCTCCGAGCTGTTCTCCATCGCGCGGCACCTGGTGCGCATGGCGGAGGAGCAGCCCAAGCCCAACGCGGAGCGGCTGCGCGAGTACACCGAGGCGCAGCTCCCCACCCTGCGCCAGAACCTGCTGCGCGGCGCGCCCATCACCCTGGAGCTGGACGAGCTGCTGCTCTCCTTCGGCCTCACCCGCCTGCGCGAGACGCTCGGCGCGGACGACCCGTTCGTCGTGGCCGTGCTGGGCCGGGAGGCCCCCGAGGCGCTCGCCCGCTCGCTGGTGCGCGGCACGAAGCTGGGCGACGCGAAGGTGCGCCAGGCGCTGGTCGACGGCGGCAAGGCGGCGGTCGAGGCCTCGAAGGACCCCATGCTCGTCTTCGCGCGCAAGGTGGACGCGGAGTCGCGCGCGGTGCGCAAGCGCTACGAGGACACGGTCGAGGCCGTGCTCAAGCGCAACGGTGAGCGCATCGCCAAGGCGCACCTCGCGGTGTACGGCACCGCCGGCTACCCCGACGCCACCTTCACCCTGCGCCTCAACGCGGGCGTGGTGAAGGGCTGGGACGAGAACGGCCGCGCCGTCGCGCCCCTCACCACCTTCGGCGGCGCCTACGCCCGCCACACCAACAAGGACCCCTTCAAGCTGCCCGACACCTGGGTGAAGGCCCAGGGCAAGGTGCCGGCCGAGACGCCCCTGGACCTGGCCACCACCAACGACATCATCGGCGGCAACTCCGGCTCGCCCATGGTGGACCGCGACGGCGACGTGGTGGGGCTCGTCTTCGACGGCAACCTCCACTCGCTGGGCGGCCGCTACGCGTACGTCCCGGAGACGAACCGCGCGGTGGCCGTCCACGGCGACGGCATCCTCGCCGCGCTGGAGCACGTCTACGGCGCCCGGCGCGTGCTGGACGAGCTGCGCGCCGCCGGCGACCTCCAGGCCCCACCCGCCAAGTAGGCCGCCGTCCCGCCCGCGTCCACCCGGCCGCGCGCCTCGGCGGCGGTGGACGCGGGGCATTGACTTTCAGGATGTGAGAAGACGATAGCCATTGGCCCTCGGGACCTGTCCATTCCGGGATGTCGTGAGGCTTTTCGCTCGTGGCGACGGGCCAGGGCGTGTCAGGGTCTCCTGGATAGAATGCGGCTTCTGAAGCGAAGGCCGGTCTTCCATGGGCTCCACGGCAGCGAATGACATACCCCTGGGGACCATCCTGGGGGGCACGTACGAGATCTCCGGGGTGCTCGGCCGGGGCGGGATGGGCACCGTCTTCCTGGCGCGCCATCTGCGGCTACCGGGCAAGCAGGTGGCCATCAAGGTGCTGCGCCACGATGGGAGCCTGGGGAAGGAAGTCTATCTGCGCTTCCGCCGCGAGGCGGAGATCGCCACCCGGCTGGGTCACCCGAACATCGTCGAGGTGCTGGACTTCAACGCGTTGGAGGATGGCGCCCCGTTCCTGGTGATGGAGCACCTGCGCGGGATGCCGCTGTCGCGCCGGATGCGCAAGGGCCCTCGGCTGACGTTGCAGGAGGTGTTCTCCATCGCCCGGCAGATGGGCTCCGCGCTCCAGGCGGCCCACCAGGCGGGGGTGGTGCACCGCGACCTGAAGCCCGGCAACGTGTTCCTCGTCCCCACCGAGGTGGCGGGGCTGAACGTGGAGCACGTGAAGCTGCTCGACTTCGGCATCTCGAAGATCATCGACTCGAAGACGGTGCAGACGCAGGACGCCATCCTGCTGGGCACGCCCCAGTACATGGCGCCGGAGCAGGCGCTGGGGAAGAACACGGAGGTGGACCCGCGCACGGACATCTTCTGCTTCGGCGTGCTCGTCTACGAGATGCTGGCGCGCAAGCTGCCCTTCAAGGACGGCGGCGTGCTGTCGGAGCTCGTCTACCGCATCGTCTACGACCCGCCCGAGCCCCTGCTCGAGGCCGCGCCCGACACGCCCCCGTACGTGGTGGAGGCCATCGAGAAGGCGCTGGCCAAGCGGCCGGAGAGCCGGTTCGCGCAGGTGGGGGACTTCGTCGCCGCGCTGACGGGCTCGCCGCTGCGCTCCGCCACGCCCGCGTCCGACGCGCCCATCACCGCCCCCGTCCCCTCCGCGCAGGTGTCGACGGCGAGCGTGCAGCCGCGGCCCATCGCCTCGCGGCTGTCGAAGCCACCCACGGTCGCCGTCAGGCGCCCCGCGTCGCAGCAGGCGCCCGCGCCGGCCGTGGCTTCGCCCGTGGCCGCCTCGGCGCCGCTGTCGGGTCACTCCGCCCGGGTGGTGCAGGGGCGCGACGGGGGCTCGCACGCCGTGGGCGCCTCCGTGAATCCGGCGCCCGCCGCGCTGATGCCCGTCGACGCGGCGGTGTCGCCCGCGCCGCAGGCGGTGGCCCCTCCCTCGAATCCTCCCGTCCCCGAGGTGGACCTCGATGACGAGGACGCCGCCAGCGAGGCGGCGACCATCCAGTCCGCCACGCCTCCGGTGGGCGCGCGCAGGGTGCTGGCGGGACGCTGGGGGCTCGTCGCGCTCGTGGCCGCCGTGCTCCTGCTGGCCGGCGTCGTGGCGCTCCGGGTGGGGCGTCAGTCGGAAGTGCTCGACGTCGCGCCGTTGCCGCGGAGCGGGGCGCCCGTCACCACCGTCGTGCCCGTGGCGCCCGAGGCCCCTGGCCAGAAGCCGGACGTCGCGCCCGCGGAGCAAGCGCAGGGGAAGCCCCTGGGGAACGCAGGGCCTCCGGGCACGGTCGGGGTGGAGCCGGAGCGGACGGGGCTCCCGGCCGAGCCCCCTGGCGCGGAGGGAACGAGCCCCGAGGTGAAGCCCGCAACCGGGGGAGACGACGCACCGGTCGCGGAGGGGCTCGCGCCTCCCTCGGCACTACCCGCCGAGTCCCCCACCGCCGCGCCGAAGCCGCCCCGCCCCTCCGCGCGCGAGGACTTCGCCGCGGCGGACAGGGCCCTGTCGAAGGGTGACGGCGAGCAGGCCCTCGTCCTCATCCTCCGGGGCCAGGAGTCGTCCCGCTCGCCCGGGTCCTTCGTGCTGCTGACGCGCGCGCACTGCCTGCGCAAGGACGCGGCGGGCGCCCACGAGGCCTGGGCGCGGGTCCCCGCGTCGGAGCGCGCGCGCGTCCGGAAGTTCTGCCAGCTCCACGACATCTCCCTCTGAACGCCGCCTCCCCCCAGGCCCGGGTCGTGTCTCACGCACGACCTCGATCCGACCTGCTGCGTCGGTGGGTGGACACCCCGCGTCATTCCCTGTTGGGTCGTTGGTGCGTCGCGTCAGCGATGACCTAACCTCATGTCACCCAGCAGGTGGGTTCACGCTCCGAAAGGTTGTCTCCTCGGTGGTCGAGGGGGCGCTCGAGGGGCCGTTCCCAGCCTCGCCGGGGCCGGGCTGGCATCCCTGCCCGCGTCCTGGAGTAGGCTTTCGGACAGTCGGAACCCGGGGGGAGGGGAGTTGCACGATGGTGGTGGAGGTACCCGAACCAGGCAGGCTGTCGGCCATCCTGTTCACAGGCATCGAAGCCGCGGGCCGTGAATCCTGGCGTGACGAAGCGCTCCAGCAGGTGGTGAGAGAGGAGCATGCGCTCCTGGTGCGCGAGCTGTTGCCTCGCCACGGCGGGCGCGAGGTGAAGCGCCTGGAGGATGGCTTCCTGTTGGAGTTCGAGGGCGGCATGTCCGCGGTGGACTTCGGCCTCGCGCTCCAGGCGGCGCTGGAGGCGCGCAACGGCGCGGTGTCCGCGGAGCGCCGCGTGGTGATGCGCGTGGGGGTGCACCTGGGCATGGTGGTGCACCGCGACGGCGACGTGTTCGGCGAGGGCGTCAACCTGGCCGCCCGCATCGAGGCGCTCGCGCGGCCCGGCACGCTCTACGTGAGCGAGACCGTCGCCCGCCAGGTCGAGGGACGGCTCGCGTCTCCGCCGGTGCGGCTGGGCCGGGGCGAGATGAAGAACATCCGCCTGCCGGTGGCCGTGTACCGCATCGACCCGGAGCACCGTCGTCGCAAGCCGTGGCTGTCGCGCGTGCGCTCGTTGCTGGGCGGACACGACACGGCGAACTGACGCGGGACGCTGGGCCCGCGGGCGCGCTCGGCGCTAGGGTCGGCGGCATGCCCCAGCTCACCCTCGTCGTCGCGTCGAAGAACTACTCCTCGTGGTCGCTTCGCCCCTACCTGGCGCTGGCCCACACGGGACAACCCTTCCAGGAGGTCGTCATCCCCCTGGACACGCCGGACACCGTGGCGGCCATCGCCCGGTACTCGCCCAGCGGTCGGCTCCCGACGCTCATCCACGGGGACGTGTCCATCTGGGACTCGCTCGCCATCTGCGAGTACCTGGCGGAGACCTTCCCGGAGGCGAGGCTGTGGCCCGAGGACCGCGCCGCCCGCGCGACGGCGCGCTCCGTCTGCGCGGAGATGCACTCGGGCTTCACGCGGCTGCGCGAGCACATGAGCATGAACCTCCACGCGCGCCGGCCGGGGCAGGGGCGCGCGCCGGGCGTCGCCGAGGACATCCAGCGCATCCTCGCGCTGTGGAACGAATGCCGCGCGCGCTTCGGCCAGGGCGGGCCCTTCCTCTTCGGGCGCTTCAGCATCGCGGACGCCTTCTACGCGCCCGTGGTCAGCCGCTTCGTCACCTATGACGTGGCGCTGGACCCGGTGAGCGCCGCGTACCGCGACGCGGTGCTCGCGCTGCCCGCCTTCCAGCGGTGGGCGGAGGCGGCGAAGCACGAGCCGCCCGTGAAGAAGTACGAGTGACGCGCGCTCACAGGCCCAGCGCGCGAAGCTGGGTGTCGAACGTGGCGGCGGTGGTGAACAGCCGCCCCTTCAGGCCGAGCGTGTTGGCGGCCTGCACGAACTCCGGCAGGTCGTCGAAGAAGGCGGCCTCGTCGGCGGTGCAGCCCACGCGCTCCAGCGCCAGCCGGTAGATGTCCGGCTCCGGCTTCACGAACCCGACCTCGCAGCTCATCACCTGCGCGTCGAAGCGCTGGAGCACGGGCAGCCGGGGGCGCAGCCAGGCCATGTGCAGCGCGTTGGTGTTGGACACCAGCCCCAGCCGCACGCGGCCCACCAGCCCCTCCACGCGCGGCAGCACCGCGTCGTGCAGGGTGAAGTGGCTGCTCCACAGCGGCGCGAACTCCTCCATGGGCAGGTCCACGCCCAGCGCGCCGCACACGTCCCGGCGGATGCCCTCCGCGTCGAGCCGTCCCCGGTTGGCCGCCGTCCAGCCCGCGCCGCTCAGGCGTCGCCCCACCTCCTCGCCGGACAGCCCCGCGCGCGCCCCGAGCGCGGTGAACAGCCGCGCGTTGTCGTGGAAGACGAGCACGTTGCCCAGGTCCAGGAGGACCGCCTTCACCTCCGACATGCGTTCTCCTCGCGAGCGTCCCCGCCCGGCGCGGGCGGCGTCATGCGATGTCGGACATCATCGCCGACACGCGCGCGCCCGTCCGTGACAATCCCGTGCGGGTCCGACGCGCCCTAGAGGATGGGCACGCGCTCGGGCAAATCCCTCGCCGGCACGCTGGAGTAGTCCGACCCCAGGTCCAGGAGGACACGCTGGCGCACCCGCGTGCTCAACGCCTTGCGCAGCCGGCCGAGGAATTCGGGAGGCGCGGCGATGACGAGCTTGTCGAAGGCATGCTGGTCATGCCCGCGGTCCAGCACGCCGGACAGCTCGCGGGCGAAGCGCTCGTGCTCCAGCTCCCTGCGGCCCTGGGGTTCGTTCTCCCCGGGCGGGCCGTGCAGGGTGCCGGCGTTGGGGTTGTCCGGCTGGTCGCGCAGCTCCTCGCTCTTGGCGCGGCTCTCCTCGTGGTGGAACTCCTCGACGAGCCGCCAGTCCGACTCGGCCTTCGCGTCCGTCGCGAAGAGCCGCGCCCGGCTCGCGTTCCCCACAAGAATCCAGAGCTTTGCGTCCGCCATGTGTCACGCCTCCATCGGGGTGGGAGAGGTCGAGGTGGTGGGAGACCTCACGCTGGGGAGATGAGGTCCGACCCCTGGAGCGGCAAGCTTCCGCGGCGCGGCCGGTTCCCCGTCGTGCGCAGGGCAGGCGGGCATGTCCCACCCGGTTGACAACCACCCACGCCCACCGACTGTTCGAAATGTGGCCGATCATTCCGTTGAGACTGCCAACGGAGTAGAACCGGGCCATGCGTATTCCCGTCTTCGCGCCGGCCGCCTTCGTGGCGCTCGCGCTGCTGGCTCCCCCCTCGTGGGCGCAGGAAGGGCTGGGCCTGGACCTCAGCTCCGAGACCTCGACGCCTGCTCCCACCGATGCCCAGCAGCCGGGCCTCGACATGGGGCTGGACCTGCGGGAGAGCGACCCGAAGGCGGCGCTGCTGCCGCGCTTCGTGCTCCTGGGATTGGAGACGCCGGAGCGCGCCGGGGCGCAGCAGGCCTCGGTGTGGTTGAAGGAGCTGCTGCGCGGCGCGATGTCCTCGGGGATGGTGACGCTGGGCGCCACCTCGCAGGAGGCGCGCGAGCGGCTGGAGGCGGGCTACGGCGCGGCGTTGCGCTGCTCGACGGCCACGTGCCTGGCGGAGCCGGCGGAGTCGCTGGACGCGGACCTGCTCACCACCGCGCGGCTGTCCTTGGAGGACGCGGGGTGGACGCTGCGCGCGTGGACGTATGATCGCGACCGCAACGTCGTGCACGAGGACGCCGTGTCCGGCCGCAACCCGAAGGACGCGGCGTTCGTGAAGGAGGCCGCCGGCAAGCTGTCCAGCCGCATGATGATGCTGGGCCGCCCGCGCGCGATGTTGAAGGTGACGGTCAACGTGCCGCAGGCGGTGGTGAAGGTGGGCGAGCGCATCCTCGGCGTGGGCAGCGTGGAGGCGCGCCTGCCGCCGGGCACGCACACCCTGGAGGTCTCCGCGGACGAGTACAGCACCGTCACGAAGACGCTGAACCTCAAGCCCGGTGGCAGCGAAGAGGTGGACGCCCGCCTGGAGATCTCCGGCCCGGCGCCGGAGGGTCCGGAGGAGGCGGTGGCCCGGCTGTCGCGTACGAGCCGCGGCGAGGGCACGCCCATCTACAAGCGCCCCGCCTTCTACAGCGCGCTGGTGGGCCTGGCGGCGGTGGGCGCGGGCGTGGTGATGGGGCTGGGCGCCAAGGACGTGGAGAAGCGCGCGGTCGACGCGGACGGCGACGGCGTCATCGACGTCACCCGCAAGGAGCGGCTGGACGCGAACTCCCAGGCGAACCTCGCCACCGCGCTCCTCATCGGAGGGGGCGTGGCGACCGCGGGCAGCGTGACCTGGCTGCTGGTGGTCCCTTCTCGCAGTGAAGCGCCGGCGCCCACGAGCGCGGGCACGGGCAGCGCCGCCACGGCGGTCCACGTCGTCGTCGGTGGGAGCTTCTGAGCCTATGAAGACCTTCGTTTCCTGGCGCCATGTCCTCGCCGGCCTGCTCCTGGTGGGCGCGGCGGCCTGCAAGGTGGAGTTCCCGGAGAACGCGCCCTACACCTGCGCGACGGACGCGGACTGCGGCGGCGAGTCCTTCGTCTGTGCGGCGCTGCCCAACGGCGGTCCCCGCTACTGTTGCAAGCCGGAGCCGGTGGAGCTCTGCAACCGGCTGGACGACGACTGCGACGGCGAGGTCGACGAGCTGGACGACGCGCCCTGCTACACGGGCCCCGAGGGGACGCGGGGCGTGGGGGCGTGCAAGGACGGCGTCTCCGTGTGCGCCAGCGACCTGAGCACGGTCTGCGTCGGCGACGTGAAGCCCTCCGTGGAGCGCTGCAACCAGGTGGACGACGACTGCGACGGCCAGGTCGACGAGGACTTCGACCTCCAGTCGGACAACTTCAACTGCGGCGCGTGCGGCGTGAAGTGCACCGCGCAGCAGAACTGCGTGGAGGGCCACTGCCAGAAGCGCTCGGAGCTCGACTGCGGCAACGGCATCGACGACAACCTGGACGGCCAGACGGACTGCGCGGATCGCGACGACTGCGACAACCAGTCGTGCGGCGCCGGCTGCGTCTGCAAGAACGGGCGGAAGACGGAGTCCGACTGCGGTGACGGGCTGGACTCGGACGGTGACGGCAACACCGACTGCGCGGACCGCGACGACTGCGACAACCAGTCGTGCGGCGCCGGCTGCCTGTGCGTGGTGGGGCGCAAGACGGAGACGGTCTGCACGCTCGGCACCGGCGACGAGGACGGCGACGGCAAGGCCAACTGCGACGACACGGACTGCGCGCAGAAGGAGTGCGGCGCGGGGCTGACGTGCCACGGCGCCCAGTGCCTCGAGGGCTCGTGCGCCAACGGCGTGGACGACGACGGCAACGGCTCCACGGACTGCCAGGACACCAACTGCGCGGGCCTGTCCTGCGGCAACGGCTGCACCTGCCAGGGCCTGGCGAAGACGGAGTCCAACTGCACCGACGGCGTCGACAACGACGGCGACGGCAACGCGGACTGCGCGGACAGCGACTGCAACTTCAAGTACTGCGTGGACGGGGACGTCGACTCGGCCTGCTACCAGGGGCGGTGCGTGGAGAACAACTGCCGCGACCTCGTGGACAACGACCGCGATGGCCTGGTGGACTGCGCGGACAGCGTGGACTGCCCCCGCGGCACGACGTGCACGCGCCTGGTGAACGGCAACCGCGTGGCCGGGACGTGCCAGACGAACAAGACCTGCGGTTGATCCCCCCGAGCGAGCCCTCCGTCGTGAATCCGCGCATCCCGTCCCCCAGGCTGGCCGTGAAGGACGTCCCCGGGGGGACGCGGAGGCGGGCGGGCGCGCGGGGAGGGGAGGACCCCGGGTTTTCCCTATGTGGGCGTGCGGGAGTGACCTTCTGCGTCCGCGTGACGGCACGAGGGGCGACAGGCGCGACGTCACGTGGACGACAGAGCGTCCGACGTGGGTTGCCGTTGCTCCCGCGCGTGGAGAGTTCTTCACATCATGGGCAACGACGACCACTTCGCTCGCACCCTTCCTTCCCGCTCGGGGGGCGCCGTGAGTGGTGAGCCGCGCGCCAGCCTGGAGCTGCAGGAAGGCGCCTTGCTGGGCAGCTACCAGCTCGAGACGCTCCTGGGCGAAGGCTCCATGGGGCGGGTGTTCCAGGCGCGTCATGTCCGGCTGGGGCGTCAGGTGGCGCTCAAGGTGCTCAAGCCCGAGCACGCGCGCGACGGCAACTTCGTCCAGCGCTTCTTCCAGGAGGCGCGCACCGTCAACCAGATCAACCACGAGCACATCGTCGAAATCTTCGACTTCGTGGACGAGGGCGAGGGCGGGCACGTCTACTGCGTCATGGAGCTGCTGCGCGGCCAGGGGTTGGGCGCGCTCTTGAAGCAGGAGTCGCTGTCGCTCGCGCGCATCCAGCGCATCGCGGTGCAGGTCTGCGCCGCGCTGGGGGCGGCCCACCAGGTGGGCGTGGTGCACCGGGACATCAAGCCCGACAACCTCTTCCTCATCCAGCGCTCGGGCCAGCCGGACTTCGTGAAGGTGCTCGACTTCGGCGTGGCCAAGCTGCTCGCCGCGGAGGACGCGCCGCCCACGGGCACGGTGGACGGCACCATCATCGGCACGCCCGCGTACATGTCCCCGGAGCAGGCCGCGGGCCTGCCGGTGGACGCGCGCTCGGACATCTACGCGGTGGGCAACATCCTCCACGAGATGCTCACCGGCCACCCGCCGTTCCAGGCGGAGGCCTTCGGGCAGTTGGTGGTGCAGATCATCACCCAGCCCCCGCCGCCGCTGCCCTCGCACCTGGCCTCCGGCGAGGCCGTGCCTCCCGCGCTGGCGGAGCTGGTGTCGCGCTGCCTGGCCAAGGAGCCGGAGGCGCGGCCCCGGTCGCTGGCGGAGGTGACGACGGCGCTCCTGCTCCTGCCCGTCCAGGCGCCCGCGTCCCCCGAGGCCGTCGGGGCGATGGACCCGTCCGAGCGCCCCACGAAGCGCCTGCCCGCGGTGGCCGAGCCCCTGCGTCGGCGCGTGGCGCTGGGCGTGGGCGCGGCGCTGGTGCTGGGCGTCGCGGCGCTCATCGGCCTGGCGCGCGGTGACGCGCCGGCCGCGCAGGCGGCCCTCGCGCGCACGGAGTCCGTCGTGGCGCCG
>NZ_JAKCFB010000008.1 GCF_024198235.1 Myxococcus dinghuensis
GCCCCCCGCGCCGCCGCCTGCCGCCGCGCCGAGCCCGTTCGGCGCGGACCCGTTCGCCTCGGCCGAGCCGTTCCCGTTCCCCGCGCCGCCGCCTCCCGCGGCCGCGCCGCCGCCTCCCGCCGCGCCGAGCGCGTTCTCCGCGGCGTCCATGCCGTTCGAGCCCGGGCCCAACAGCTTCGACTCGCAGAACGAGCCGCTGTCGACGGCCTCGCCGCGCCGGGGGGCCTTCGCCTTCGAGGACCAGCCGACGGCGGCCTATTCGCTCCAGCAGGCGGCGGACCCGTTCGCGCTGGCGGCGGCGCAGTCCCCGGAGAACTCCGAGACGACGCGCGTCGCGGCGATTCCTCGCGAGCTGCTCCAGGCCACCGCGCGTCCTCCGACGGGCGAGATGCCCATCCCGCTGCCTCCGCGCGGCGGCGCTCCGGCTCCGGCCGCCATCCCCCTGCCGGGCCTGGCGGGCTCCGGCAACTCCGCGGTGGCGCTCTCCGAGGAGCAGCACTTCCAGGAGGTCTTCCGCGAGTTCGTCACCACGCGTGAGCGCTGCGGCGAGCCGGCGGACGGCCTGACGTACGACAAGTTCGTGCAGAAGCTGCGCAAGAACAAGGAGCAGCTCGTCCAGAAGTACGCGTGCAAGACGGTGCGCTTCCAGGTCTACGTCAAGGAAGGCAAGGCGGCCCTCAAGGCGACGCCGGTCAAGGACTGACGTCGCTCCGTCGCGGCACCACCCGAGGGCCCGGGGCGCACGTCCGCCTCGGGCCTTCGTGCTTCCGGGGCACCGTCAGCGCGCCGGGGCGCCGCCCTCCGCGCGGGGAAGCACCACGCTGAAGCGGGCGCCCTGTCCCGGCTCGCCGCCGGCCTCCAGCTTGCCGCCGTGCTCCTGGAGGATGCGCGCGGCGATGGCGAGCCCCAGGCCGGTGCCGCCCTCCTTGGTGGTGAAGTAGGGCTCGAAGATGCGGGCGCGGTTCTCGAGGGGAATCCCCGGGCCGCTGTCCTCCACCTCGATGATGGCGTCCGCCTCCGTGCCCTTGACGCGCACGCGGAGGCTGCCGCCCTTGTCCGCCATGGCCTCCTCGGCGTTCTTCACCAGGTTCACCAGCACCTGCGTCAGCATGTCCCGGTCCACGCGCGCCACCACGCCGGCCTGGAAGGAGGGCTGCACCTCGATGCCCGGCGGCGGCGTGGCGTAGAGCGACAGCACGCTCTGCGTCAGCTCGGACAGGTCCACCGGCGCCAGCTGCGGCTTGGGCATGCGCGCGAAGTGGCTGAACTCGTCGACGATGCGCCGCAGCCGGTCCACCTCCTCCAGCACCACGCCCGCGCTCTCCTTGAAGAGCTCCGGGAAGCGCGGGTGGCGGGCCTCCTGCGCGGCGAGCAGCGTCTCCAGCGACATGCGGATGGGGGTCAGCGGGTTCTTGATTTCGTGCGCCAGCCGCCGCGCCACCTCCTGCCACGCGGCGATGCGCTCGCTGGCCACCAACCGCTCCGTGGTGGCCTTCAGCTCGGACGTCATGTGGTTGAACGTCTGCACCAGCTCGCCCACCTCGCCCGTGGCGTCCGACTGCACGCGCACGTCGAGCGCCCCCTCGGCCACGCGCCGCGCGCCCTCGGTGAGCGCCTCCACCGGCCGCGTCATCCACCGCGACACCAGCAGGCCCAGCAGCACGGCGAAGGCGCCGCCCAGGCCCGCCAGCAGCAGGAAGGCGCGCATGACGCCCTCCTCGGCCTCGCGCGCGGCGGCGCGGCTGAACACCAGGCGCACCGTGGCCGCGTCTCCCAGCGGCAGCTCGCGCGCCACCGTGGGCGGCGCCGCCGTGCCCGCCGTCGCCAGCGCCGCGCCGTCCGCGACGAGCGACACCTGGGCCTGGGTGAGCCGCGCCAGGTGTTGGGTGAGGCCCTCGTCCAGGAGGACTCCACCCACCGCCCACAGGCGCAGGTCGCCGTAGTCCACCGGGCGCGCGGTGACGAGCGCGGGCAGTTGCCGGAGTCCGGAGGGCGTTCGCACCTCCACGCGCACGGGCACGGGCTTCGCGGACCGCTCCTTGGTGACGGCGAAGAGGGCCGGGTCCGGGTCTCCCCGCCGCGCGGGCAGGTGGCCGGAGGACAGCACCGTGCCGTCCTTGTCGAACAGCGAGAGCACCGTCAGGCCACGCGTCTTCATCAACGCGCCCGCGGTGCCCGCCTGGATGGCGCGGGTGGGGCGCTCGCGGGCCTCGCGCGCCAGGTCCTCCATGGCGGCGCTGTCCACCAGCTCCTCCACCGCGCGACGGGCGGTGGTGCCGGAGCGCTCCAGCGACTCCTGGGCGCTCGTGGTGGCCGCCTCCATGCGCGCGTCCAGCTCCCGGGACAGCGTGTCGCGCAGTCGCGAGAGGGTGGGCAACACCACGACGGCCAGCGGCACCAGCGCGAGCAGGGCGAAGGCCAGCGCCAGGCGCGTCCTCAAGCGCATGTGGGGCTCCTCACGGCCGTCCGCCCGTCGCGGTCGCCTCGGGAGGCGCGAGGAAGAGCGCGTCCAGCGTCGGCAGCCCCTGCGCGTCCATCTCCAGCCCCATCACCTCCGGCGCGACGCGCACGCCGAGCCCCTGCGCGTACAGCGGCACCAGCGGCACCGAGGCCGCCACCGCCACCGCCCGCTCGCGGGCCCGGGCGTCCCGAGCGCTCGCGTCCGGCAGCACGCCGATGGGAGGCAGCTCCACGCCGAGCAGGTCCTTGCGTCCCCCGGCGTCGAGCACCACCGCGAGCGCGGGGCCCGGCACCGGCGGCAGCAGCAGGGCGTGCAGCATGAGCTCGAAGTCGCCCTTGGCCCAGCGGGCCCTCAGCGCCGCGCGGGACAGGGGCTCGAGCGCCACGGTGTACCCGCGCTCGTGCAGCTTCACCTGGATGCGCTCGGCCACCGCGCGCTGGTCCTCCAGCGCCGCGTCGTACAGCAGCGTCACCGTGCGCGCGGCCAGGGCGGCGGGCGCCGAGGGACGCGGCTTGGGCGGTTGTTGCAACAACGCGGGCGGCAGCAGGTGCGGCATGGGCACGGCGGGGCTGCGCACGAAGAGGCGGGTGAGGTCCTCCCGGTCGATGGCGCTCTCCACGGCCTGGCGGAAGTCCGTGGGCAGCCGCCGGGGCGAGAAGGCCAGGTAGGTGGCATGCAGGAGCGCGCCGGACGGGGCCTCCGTCTCCGACGAGACACCCATCTCGACCTGGACCTGCCGGGACGCCCACATCCGCGCGAGCCCGCGCTCATCCGTGGCGGTGAGCAGCAGCCGGTCCAGATAGGGCCGGCCCTGGGGCCAGCCGAGCTGCGCCTCCAGCGCGCCTCTCCCCGCGGCGCTGAAGGGGCCGGACGGCGACGCCGACACGGGGGCGGACAGGGCCGGGTGGCACAGGGCGCGCTCCAGGTCCGGCCAGGGGAAGGCGAGCGCCAGCTCCAGCGTGCTCCCGCTGGCGGAGACCTGCCGCCCCTCGCCGCGCAGCGGATAGAGCAGGGCGCGGTAGGGCGAGGCGCCGTCGGCGCTGGACAGCCGCGTCCAGGCGCGGGCCAGCGCGCTCGCGGTGGCGGCGTTGGGCAGCACCACCTTCACGACCTGCGGCGTCGGTCGCGTCAGGTCGCGCGCCAGCGCGGGACGGGCGCCCTCGTCCGGAGTCGGGGTGCACACGGGCCGGGACAGGAGGCCCAGCAGCGTGGCCTCCAGCGGCGTGTCGGCGAGCGCGGGCTCCCCGACCTCGGGAGGGCCGACGTGGGCGACGCGCACCTCGCCGCCATAGCGCGGACGGCTCGCCGCGAGCGATGGAGCGGAGGCGAGGAGGGCGAGGCCCGCGAGGGCGATGCGGCGCTTCATGGCGCACCCTGGCGCAAGAGGAACAGCTCACTGGTGCCATCCGGCTTCCACAGGGCCACGATGACCTCGCGACGACCGTCGCCGAACAGGTCGGCCGTCACCACGCCCAGCGCGCGCCCCGCCGGCAGCGCGCCCTGCCACAGCGGCTCGTGCGTGGTGGGGTCGGCGTCCTGGAGGGCATGGACCCGCAACACGTCCGGTGACGGCTGGAGCAGCGGAGACGTGGTGAGCAGCTCGGGCACGCCGTCGCCGTCCAGGTCTCCCAGCGCGCTGCCCGCGCCCAGGCCGGACAGCCGCGTGAACGCCGTGCCTGGACGCGAGAACAGCGAGGCGACGCCATCCGGATGCACGAAGAGCATGCGCGGCGGAGCGAGGCTGGCGGTGGTGAAGGGGGCGACGACCGTGAGCGGCTTGCCGTCCGCCATCCGCACCTCGGGCTGGAAGGCGGTCTGTCCCGGGACGAAGGCGCCCCGCTCGAGCGGGCCGACTGGCGCGGCGTCCAGCGTGCCCACGGGCCTGAGCACCGCGCGCGCCACGTCGAGCACCAGCAGCTCGCCGTGGGCGTGGCGGGTGCTCCACGCCGCGAGTCGGGGCGGGCCGGTCAGCACGGCGAGCGCGCCGAAGGGCTCGCGGGTGGTGACGCTCGCGGGCGCGATTCCATCCAGCGCCCGGCGGGCCAGCAGCCGGCCATCCGCCGCGAACACGGACACCTCGTGCTCCGTCAGCGCGGCGACCTCGTCCTTGCCGTCGCCATCCAGGTCCCCCGCGGCGAGCGCCGCCACCGGCGTGTCCAGGCGCGCGAAGGTGGCGCCCAGGAACCTCATGCCCCGGACGCCGGGCTGCGGCGTGGGGGGCTGGGGCGGTCCGCCCACGGCGGCCAGGGCGAGCACCTCCGGGTCCGCGTCCACGGCCTCCGACAACGCCCCCGCCGGCCGAGCGGGACGCGTGGGCGTGCGGCCGGACCAGAAGTTCACCCAGGTGCCCAGCACGTCGCCGCGCGCGCGCAGCATCCCCGTCTCCACGTCCAGCGTCAGCCGCGCCAGGGTGCGCGCGCCCTGGGCGCGGGCGAGGGCCTCCGCGGCCTCGGGCGAGGGGGCGTCCAAGACGGTCGGCGCCAGGTTCATGACGGCCAGCCGCGCCGCCAGGAGACTGCCCACCGCGCGGCGCAGCTCGGCCGAGCCGCCCGACAGGTGCAGCGCGACGGGCGCCTCGACGGGGAGGGCACGGAGGTCGTCGGCCAGCGCCCACGTCAGGCGGGTGACGGCGCTGGCCTTGTCGGGGACGGAGGTGGGATTGGACGCGGCGCCCGCCGCGAGCGCGGCGAGCAGCGACGTGAGCAGCAGGGCTCGGCTCACAGACCCTTCCTGTTGCCTTCGTTGAGGAAGAACTCGTCGGTCGTCACCTGGCCCGGAGGCGGCGCCTCGGCGGTGGGCTGGGTGCCCTCGAGGAACGGCTCCAGCCGACCGGGGACGGACGCGCCGGCGAGCAGCCCGGTGGCGGGGTCGATGCGCACCTGGAGGACCCCGGCGGGCACCTCGAAGTCATGCGCGGGGACGCCTTCGTGGGCCACGCGCATGAACTGGAGCCAGATGGGCAGGGCGGCGCGGCCACCCGTCTCGCTGCTGCCCAGCGGGGCGTTGTTGTCGAAGCCCACCCACGCGCTGGCCACCCAGTCCGCGGTGTAGCCGGAGAACCACGTGTCCTTGGACTCCTGCGTGGTGCCCGTCTTGCCGGCGGCCGGCCGGTTCAGCTCGCGCACCGCGCGGGCCGTTCCCTCCTCCACCACGCTGCGCATCAGCGACGTGGCCAGGAACGCCACCGCCGGGGGCAGCGTCTCCTCGAAGGCGGGCTGGTGCTCCTCCAGCACCCGGCCCCTCGAGTCGCGCACGCGCAGGAGCAAGAGCGGCTCCGCGTAGCGACCGTTCGCCTGGAGCGTGGCGTAGGCGTTGACCGCCTCCATCATCGTCACCTCGCCCGTGCCCAGCGCCAGCGTCAGGTTCTCCGGGAGCGTGGAGCGGATGCCCGCGCGGCGCGCGAAGTCGATGACGGTGGCCGGCGTCAGCGATTCGATGAGCCGCACCGACACCGTGTTCTTCGACTTGGTGAGCGCCTGGCGCAGCGTCATCGGCCCCTCGAACTGGCGGTCGTAGTTCTGCGGCTTCCACGTCTTGCCCGTGTACGGGTCCCGGATGGCCTCGGGCGCGTCGTTCACCATGGACAGCGGCGTGTAGCGCCCGCTCGCCATGGCCGCCGCGTAGAGGAAGGGCTTGAAGGACGAGCCGGGCTGGCGCTTCGCCTGCGTCGCCCGGTTGAACGACGAGCGCTCCGCGTCATAGCCCCCCACCAGCGCCACCACGTTGCGGTTGGCGGGGTTGATGACCACGAGGCCACCCTCGACCTCGGGGATCTGGTCCAGCGTGGCCTCCACGAACGCGGGCGCCGGCGGCGCCTTCAGCACGCGCACGAAGACGAGCTGTCCCGGAGCGAAGACGTCGGCGATGCCCTTGGGCGCGGCCTTGCCCTTCTGCCGCGCCCAGGTGACGGTGGGGAAGGCCACCTCCGCGGTGCGGCCCACCAGGTCCACGCGCGCCATGTTGCGCTTCTCGTCCAACTCGGTGACGTAGCCCGCCAGCCGCAGCCCCTCCTCCAGCGGCTTGAGGCGCACGGCCCCCGCCAGCAGTTGCTCCTCGGACGGAGGGGCTTCGGGCTCCTCCTCGGACGTCAGGTCCGGACGCTGCTCCTCCGCGCCGCTCTCCTCGTCGCCCTTGGGCGCGGCCGCCTCGGGGGCCTGCGCGCTCTTCGTCGCCTGGGCGAGCGGGGCCAGGTCCGCCACGTACCCCTGGTCCTTCTGCCGGCGCCCCGCTTCCTCGATGCGCGTGACGACGAGCCCGCGGAAGCGCGCCCACTGCGCCGCGTCCAGCGTGCCCAGCGGGCCGCGGTAGCCCTGTCGCCGGTCCAGCGCCTCCAGCCCCGCGCGCACCGACTGCTCGGCGGCGCGCTGGAGCCGGGGCACCATGGCGATGTCCACGCGCAGGCCGCCCTCCATCACCGCCTTCTCGCCGTAGCGCTCGATGAGCGTGCGGCGGATCTCCTCGGTGTAGTACGGCCCCACGGCCTGCTCCGGACGCGGCGCGAGGACGATGGGCTTGTCCAGCTCCGCCGCCACCAGGTCGCGCTGCACGAAGCCGTGCTGGGCCATCTGCCCCAGGACGTAGCGCTGGCGCGACTTCGCCCGCGTCATGTTCGTCACCGGGTTGATGCGGTGGGGCGACTGCACCGTGCCCGCGAGCACCGCCGCCTCGCCCAGCGCCAGGTCCTTGGCGCGCTTGCCGAAGTAGAAGAGGGCGGCCTCCTCCAGGCCGTAGCGGCGCTGTCCGTAGTACGACTGGTTGATGTAGAGGCCGAGGATCTGATCCTTCGTCAGCGCCTCCTCGACGCGCGGCGTGAGGATCCACTCGCGAATCTTGCGCGACAGGCTGCGCTCGGGCGTCAGCAGCAGGTTCTTCACCACCTGCTGGGTGATGGTCGAGGCGCCGGACTTGCGGCTGCCGGGGATGAGGTTCTTGATGGCCGCGCGCGCGATGCCGAACGGATCCAACCCGACGTGCTTGTAGAAGTCCGCGTCCTCCGCCGCGAGGAACGCGTCGCGCACGTGCGGCGGCAGGTCCTCCACGCGCACCACGGTGCGCTTCTCGTGCGCGTACTCGGCGCACACCGTGCCGTCGCCACACGTCACCTTGGTGACCTGGGGCAGCGCGTAGTGCCGCAGGGCGTCCACGGAGGGCAGGTCCCGGCTGTAGTAGACGTACGTGCCCGCGCCCGTGAGCAACGCGAGCACCAGGCCCACCACGCCGATGAGGATCAGCCGCTTCGTCCAGCGCCAGAGGCGGGCGCCCAGTCCCGGGGGCGGGGCGGACGGAGGCGCCGCGGCGGGCGACGGCGGGGGGACATCGGGAGGAGTGGGCATCACGGGAGCCAGGTTCATGGGTGCTTCTCGACGGGGGCGCACGTTAGACCGATGGGACGGCGACGGGAACCGGCTCGACGCCCGCCTGGACGCCGGTCTCCAGGCGGGGAAGCGCGTCACGGGAGCGGGGCGCCGGGTTCGACACGAGCCGGGGTGAGGGAGGCGGCCGGAGTCGGGTCCACCCGCGCGACACGCCCCACGCGGTCCGCGTTGACGCGGGCCTGGACGTAGCGCGGCGACAGCCGGGTCGCGGTGGCGTACGCGGTGCGGGCCTCCTCCAGCCGACCCAGCCGCTCCCACGCCACGCCCAGGTTGTTGTGGACGTAGGCCACGTGCGGCAGCAGCTCCGCGGCGCGCTCCAGCACCCGCGCCGCCTTCGCGTCCTCGCCCGCGCGCAGGTAGGCGAAGCCCAGGTTGTTGAGCGCGTGGCCGTGCTCCGGCTCCAGGTGGACCGCCTGCTGGAAGCGCAGGATGGCGGAGGCCAGCTCGTTGCCCGCGAGGTGGGCGCGGCCGAGCACCTGGTAGCCCTCCGCGTCCTCGGGCGCCCGGACCACGGCCTCCTCGCCCACGCGCACCGCCTCCGCGTAGCGCCCCAGGCTCACCAGGAGTCGGGCTTGCTGGACGAGGGCGTCGGCGTCCTCGGGGAGCAGGCTCCCCAGCCGCGCGTACGCGAGCAGCGCGAGCTCCGGAGCGCCCTGGAGCCGCGCGAGGCGGGCCATCTGCGCCAGGGCCTCCTCGTCGGTGGGGGCGTCGTGCAGGGCGCGGCGCAGCTCGGTGAGCGCGCCGGAGAAGTCCCCCAGCTCGCGAAGCAGGCGCGCCCGCCCCAGGTGGTCCACGCGGCGACCATGCTCGTGCGGCAGGGTGAGCGGGTCCTCTGCGACGGGCGTCGTGCCCGCGCTGGCGGAGACCGTTGGCGCCGGGAGGAGCGGCTCCTCGGTCGTGGCGAGGGGGGCGGGGCCGGGCACGCTCGGCGCGTCCGGGGCCTGGGGCCCACGCACGTGCTGCTCGGCGAGGACGACCCAGGGGCGCCAGGCGGGCGGCAGCGGCACGTCGCGCCACGCGGCGAGTCCGAGGGCGGCGAGGCTCGCGGGGAGCAGGGCCTTCTTCAGCGCGGGGGGCAGGGTGAAACCCACGGTGCGGCGGGGGGCCTTCCTCGTCCTCGTGCTCATGGCGACCTCGGCTTCCAGGCGGGCGTCCGGGAGGGACGCTCCAGGAGGGCTCCTGTGGGAGACCTCCCACTCCGGGGCTATTGCGATGGTCGTGCCAGAGGGCTCCGCCTGGGGCGTGAGACCGGGTGTGGCTCTGGAGCCGCACGCACGGGGAAAACCATGGCGGGGGCGTGGGTGTCGTGCGACGGTGCCCGCGATGAAGATCGCCACCTGGAACGTGAACTCGGTGCGAGCCCGGCAGGAGCGGTTGCTCGAGTGGCTGAAGACCTCGCAGCCGGACGTCGTGTGCCTTCAGGAGCTGAAGTGCACGGAGGATGACTTCCCCATGGAGGCCGTGAGGGAGGCCGGCTACCACGCGGCGGTGAACGGGCAGAAGACCTACAACGGCGTCGCCATCCTCGCGAAGGAGGAGCCGCGCGACGTGGTGAAGGGGTTGTCGGACGGCGTGGACGACACCCACGCGCGCCTCATCGCCGCGACGGTGGGCGGCATCCGCGTGGTGAGCGCGTACGCGCCCAACGGACAGTCGGTGGACTCGCCCCAGTACGAGTACAAGCTGGAGTGGTACGGCCGGCTGCGGCGCTACCTGGACGCGCGGCACGAGGCGGACGAGCCGCTGGTGCTCGGCGGCGACTGGAACGTGGCACCCGAGGACATCGACACCTACGACCCGAAGGAGTGGGAGGGGCAGACGCTCTTCACGCGCAAGGAGCGCGACGCGCTCCAACACCTGTGTGCCTTCGGCCTGACGGATGCCTACCGGAAGCTCTACCCCGACACGCAGCGCTTCTCGTGGTGGGACTACCGCATGCTCGCGTTCCCGAAGAACCGGGGCCTGCGCATCGACCACCTCTACGTGTCGGCGCCCCTGGTGCCCCGCCTGGTGGGCGCGGACACGGACCGCGAGGCGCGCAAGGGCAAGCAGCCCTCCGACCACGCGCCGGTGTGGTTGGAGCTTCGGGGTTGAGTTCCAGGAGGATGACGATGACGACGGTGCGGCAGTGGCTGTGTTTGATGGGCGTGTTGGTGGCGGGCGTGGCCATGGCCCAGCCCGAGGAGGCTCCTGCCGAGCCGGTGCCCGAGCACCACCTCTTCACGCTGAAGTCCACGAAGCTGAAGGAGACGCGTCGCATCAGCGTCTACACGCCGCCCGGCTACGCGGCGGCGAAGGGTGAGCGCTATCCGGTGCTGTACATGCCGGACGGCGGGCTGAAGGAGGACTTCCCGCACGTGGCCACGACGGTGGACACGGCGATTCGCGCGGGCGAGCTGCGTCCGCTCATCGTGATCGGCATCGAGAACACGGAGCGGCGCCGGGACATGACGGGGCCGACCACGGTCGACGGGGACCGGAAGATCGCCCCCCGTGTCGGGGGCTCCGCCGCGTTCCGCGCCTTCCTCCGCGACGAGCTGATGCCCCAGGTGCGGCGCCGCTACCGCGTGAGTGGGGAGACGGCCATCATCGGCGAGTCGCTCGCGGGGCTCTTCATCGTCGAGACGTTCTTCCTCGAGCCGAAGTTGTTCGACACGTACCTCGCGCTGAGCCCGAGCCTCTGGTGGAACGGTGGCGAACTGGTGACGAAGGCGGCGGAGCGGCTCGCCACCCACAAGACGCTGACGAAGGGGCTGTACGTGTCCTCGGCCGACGAGAAGGAGGACATCGTCCCCGGGGTCGCGCGTCTGGACGAAATCCTCCGAGCGGGCGCGCCCTCGGGGCTGAAGTGGGAGGTCGAGCCCCGTCCGGACCTGCGTCACGACAACATCTACCGCGAGTCGTCGCCCACGGTGCTGCGCAAGTGGCTCCCCCCCGTGAAGCGCGAGGCGAAGGCCACGCCGTAGTCGTGGCGCCGGACGTGCTCCGGCCGGGGTGGCTCACGGGGCGAGAGGCGTTGACGTAGACTGCGCCCTCGCATGCCCGCCATCCGACTCGACTGCACGAAGTGCGACCGGACCTATGCGCCGGGCGCGGTGATGAACCTCTGCCTGTCCTGCAACGCGCCCCTCTTCGCGCGTTATGACCTGGAACAGGCGCGGAAGACGCTCCGCCCGGACACGCTCGCCGGGCGGGAGCGCTCCATGTGGCGCTACCACGAGGTGCTGCCCGTGGAGGACGCGGCGCACCGGCTCAGCCTGGGCGAGGGCTACACGCCGCTGCTGCCGACCCCCCGGCTGGGCGCGCTGCTGGGGGCGAAGCGCGTCTTGGTGAAGGACGAGAGCGGCAATCCCACGGGCTCCTTCAAGGCACGGGGACTGTCCGCGGCGGTGTCCATGGCGAAGGCGCTCGGAGCCAAGGCGGTGTGTCTGCCGTCGGCGGGGAACGCGGGCAGCGCGCTGGCGGCCTACGCGGCGAGGGGCGGGTTGGAGGCCCACGTCTTCCTGCCCAAGGACATCGCGAACCTCTTCGTGATGGAGACGCGGGCCTATGGCGCGAGGGTGGAGATGGTGGAAGGCCTCATCACCGACGCGGGGCGCGTGTGCGCGGCGCTCGCGCGCGAGCATGGCTGGTACGAGTGCGCCACGCTGAAGGAGCCCTATCGCGTGGAGGGCAAGAAGACGATGGGCTACGAGCTGGCGGAGCAGCTCGACTGGACGCTGCCGGACGTCATCCTCTACCCGACGGGGGGCGGCACGGGCCTCATCGGCATGTGGAAGGCGTTCGAGGAGCTGGAGACGATGGGCTTCGTCGGCTCGAAGCGGCCTCGCATGGTGGCGGTGCAGGCGGAGGGCTGCGCGCCCATCGTGAAGGCCTACGTGGAGGGCCGCCCGGATGCGCCTCCCTGGCCGGACGCGACGACCCACGCGCATGGCCTGCGTGTGCCCAAGGCGCTGGGGGATTTCCTCATCCTCCGCGCGGTGAGGGAGAGCGGGGGGACCGCCGTCTCCGTCTCGGAGGCGGAGATCGTCCGAGGCACGAAGGACGCCAGCGCCACCGAGGGCTTCTTCATGGCCCCGGAGGGAGGGGCCTGCGTGGCCGCGCTGCGCAAGCTCCTGGCCTCGGGGCAGGTGCGCCCCGAGGAGTCCGTGGTGCTGTTCAACACGGGGACCGGCTTCAAGTACGTGGAGAACATGGCGCCTCTCTGGTGAGGCGAACACCGCCTGGGTCGACGTGAGTCAGAACCACCGGCGGGGATTGGCCAGGTCCTTCAGGCCTTCCCTGGCCGCGATGAACGGCTCCTTCACCTTCTCCCAGGCCTTGCCCGCGGCGTCCTTCGCTCCCTCCACGACGTCCTCGACCTTCTCCGTCACCTTGGAGAAGTCCCAGTCCGGGTCGCCCTTGCCCGCGCGCATCTGCTTCACGGACTCGTCGATGAAGGAGGTGTAGTCCTTGCCCCCGAGGGTGATGGGGCGCTTGCCGTCGAAGTAGCCCTCCGCGTAGGCGTCCTGGATGAGCTGGCCCTGCTGCTCGGGATTGAGGTCGCCCCACTTCTTGCCTTCGGCGACGCCCTTCTTCCAGTCGTAGCCGTCTCCCGCGTTCTGGGCGACGAGCGCCTTGGCCGCGTAGTCCATGCCGTGGTTCTGGTACTGCCACACGTGCGTGGCCTCGTGCGCGAGCAGGTCCTTGGAGGGCGGGAAGTCCTTCGGGTTGACCACGACCTTGTTGCCGAGGGTGACCGCGGGCACGTGGCGGGGCAGGTGGTCGAAAATCTCCGCCGGTCCCTTCACGACGCGCACGTCATCCAGGTTCACGCTGTCGCCGAAGATGCCCTCCAGGTCCTTCTTCTGCTCGGAGGAGAGCGGCGTTCCCGCGAGCTTCGCCGCCGCGTCCTGGAACGTCTTGAGGAGTTCCTTGGGCGCGGTGGGGCCCGTGGGCAGGACGAACTCGTCCTTGATGGGGGCGGCGACGGCCTTGGGGGACTCCGCGGGCTTCGCGGTGCGCTTGGGCGCGACGTCTTCTTCGGGACGGCGGTATGCGGTCGTACGGCTGCCTTCAATGCGAACGGGGGGCGCCATGGATTGACTCCTCAGGGGTGTGGGGCAGGGTCAGTCACAGGAGTTATCCGCGGCGTCTTGTCGGAGTTTCCTCAGGATTCGAGGATTGAGAATGCCGCGGAGCGGCATGCCGTGGACCCGCGTGGATGCGGTGTGCCTGGGGACGTGAGAGGGTCTGCGTCGACAGGTCATGACGACGACACCGCCCCCCGAGCTTCCTTTTCCGGACAGCCTCTGCCACCGCTGTGGGGCGCCGCCCCGGTATGTGCGGTCGCGGACGTCGGTGTTCGTCCTCTGCCCGTTGTTGCCCCAGAAGTACCCGCCGCAGCCCGTGCGGGCTTGCGCGCTGTTCCGTCCCGCGGAACCTCCGCGCGAAGCCTGACCCTCCAGGGTCGGGCACACAGGTCCAGCGGGCCCCTGCCGCGAGGGCGACGCGGATGACTCGGGCAATTGCGACGTGTCCGAGGCGTCCACACCTCTGGCTCGCAATCCAGTCACTGGGAGGAGGGCCTTGATGGTCGCCAGGAAAAACTCGCGCGCGATGTCGCGCATCCGTTCGTCTCGCAGTCCGTCACGTACTCGCGTCTCCACGCGGCGCGGTCGCGCCATGTCTCGCACGCCCGCGCGCAAGGTGAGCCGCGTGAGCGCGCACCGGCGCCGTTCGGGCGTCAGCTCGCGGCGCGTGTCCAGCAGCCGGTATACGCACCCGATGATGCGCGAGCGCATCCGCAAGCGCCTGATGCAGGGGAGCCGGGGTGGGCCCGCGGGTGTGTGGAGCGCGCGCAAGGCGCAGATGCTCGCGACCGAGTACGAGCGCGCGGGGGGCGGCTACCGCGGGCGGAAGACCCCTGCCCAGAAATCGCTCTCGGCATGGGCCCGCGTGCGCCGCACGCCCACGCGCCGCGTGGGCAAGAAGGCGACCTCGTCGCGTGTCAGCGCCCGCCGCAAGTCCATGCCGGCGCGTCGCAAGCGGATGGTCTCCCGCCGTGGCCGTGCGCATCGGGCGGTGGTGCCCATGATGCGCAGGACCCGCCGGATGGTCGCGCGGCGCTGAGCCGGGCTGTCCGTGACGGCATCAGGCGCCGCGTGCCCCCGCGTCTGGAGGAAGTCGGGGCGCGCGGCGCCGAGTCCGCGCACGGGCTCAACAGCAGCGGCCCCCCGCGCGGTACCGGGCGGCCATGCGCTCGTTGAAGAACTCCGCGTAGCTCATGACCGGGCGCTCGGGGTGTTTCAGGCGCATGTGGGCCACGTACGTGTCGTAGTCGGGTACGCCGATCATCAGCCGCGCGGTCCTGACCGCCCAGGCCCAGCCGCGTCGCAGCAGCCGCATCTCAGGCACCCTCCGTCGCCACGGGCACGTAGGGCGTCTCCCGGGCGGTGGGCCCGGGCGCGCGCAGCGCGGCGAGCGCGGCCCGGAGGCCGAAGGCGACGGTGGCGACCACCAGCAGCATGAAGAAGACGGTGAGCGTCGCGTCCACGTAGTCGTTCGTGATGATGCGTCGCATGTCCTCCACGGACTGCGCGGGGGCCACCACCCTGCCCGCGTCCGCGGCGGCGGAGAAGCCACGCGCGTGCGCGACGAAGCTGATGCGCGGGTCCGTGCCGAACACCTTCTGCCAGCCGGCCACCAGGGTGCAGCACACCAGCCACGCGGCGGGGATGCCGGGGACCCACACGTAGCGCTCGCGCTTCATCTTCACGAAGACGACGCAGACGAGCGTCAGCGCGATGGCGGCCAGCATCTGGTTGGCGATGCCGAACAGGGGCCAGAGGGTGTTGATGCCGCCCAGCGGGTCCACCACGCCCTGGTAGAGGAAATAGCCCCAGCCCGTCACGCACAGCGCGGTGGCGACGAGGTTGGCGCCCCAGGACTCGGTCTTCTTCAGCGGCGCATACACCAGGCCCGCCAGCTCCTGGATCATGAAGCGGCCCACGCGCGTGCCCGCGTCCACCGTGGTCAGGATGAACAGCGCCTCGAAGAGGATGGCGTAGTGGTACCAGAAGGCCATCATCCCCTCGCCCGCCACGAGGCCATGGAGGATCTGCGCCATGCCCACCGCCAGCGTCGGCGCGCCTCCCGCGCGGGAGAGGATGGAGGACTCGCCAATCTCGCGCGCGGTCCGGGCCAGCACCTCCGGCGTGACGACGAAGCCCCACTCGCTGATGACGCGGGCGGCCTGCTCCACGGTGGTGCCGATCAACGCCGGAGGGGCGTTCATGGCGAAGTACACGCCCGGCTGGAGCACGGTGGCGGAGATGAGGGCCATGATGGCGACGAAGGCCTCCATCAACATGGCCCCGTACCCGACGATGCGCGCGTCGCCCTCGCTCGCGAGCATCTTCGGCGTCGTCCCCGAGGCGATGAGCGCGTGCCAGCCGGACACGGCGCCGCAGGCGATGGTGATGAACAGGAAGGGGAAGAGGCTCCCGGAGAACACGGGACCGCTGCCATCCGTGAAACGCGTGAGCGCCGGCATGCGCAGCTCGGGCGCGGCCAGGACGATGCCCACCGCCAGCAGGAGCACGGTGCCGATCTTGAGGAACGTGGAGAGGTAGTCCCGGGGCGCGAGCAGGAGCCACACCGGCAGCACCGACGCGCAGAAGCCGTAGCCGATGAGCAGCCACGCGAGGGCCTTGCTGTCGTAGGTGAACAGCGGCGCGAGCGTGGGGGACTCGGCGACGTGTCCTCCCAGCCAGATGGAGAGCATCAGCAGGACGAAGCCCGCGACGGAGACCTCGAGCACCCGGCCCGGGCGCAGGACGCGCAGGTACAGCCCCATCAACAGGGCGATGGGAATCGTCATCGCCACGGTGAACGTACCCCACGGGCTGAAGGTGAGGGCCTTCACGACGACGAGGGCCAGCACGGCGAGGATGATCATCATGATCATCAACACGCCCACCATGGCTACGACGCCCGCGGCGGGGCCCAGCTCCATGCGGACCATGTCCCCCAGCGACTTGCCGTCGCGGCGCACGGACAGGAACAGCACGGTGAAGTCCTGCACCGCGCCCGCGAGCACGACGCCGGAGAGGATCCACAGCGTGCCGGGCAGGTAGCCCATCTGCGCGGCGAGCACCGGGCCCACCAGCGGACCAGCGCCGGCGATGGCGGCGAAGTGGTGGCCGAACAAGACCCAGCGGTCCGTGGGCACGTAGTCGAGGCCGTCGTTGTGGCGCCGGGCCGGCGTGGCCCGCGTCGGGTCCAATCGCAGGGCGCGGAGGGAGACGAAGCGCCCGTAGAAGCGATAGCCGACGAGGAACACGCACACCGCCGCCGCCAGCAGCCAGATGGCATTGATGGACTCGCCTCGATGCAGCGCGAGCACGCCCAGGCAGGTGGCGCCGACGACCGCGAGCAGGCCCCAGCCGAGCATCCGGGCGAGGCGGGTGGTGGGAGCGCTCACGGGAACGGGCCTCCTGGAAAGGGGGCGGAGGCCCGATGTCGGGTCGGCATGCATGCTCCAGGCTGGATGCGGTCCATGGGGGTGGACCGGCTGGAGCATGCAGGGTGGGGAGACCGCGTGTCACCTTCTCCCCACGCGTGCCTGGGTCGTGGGGCTCAGGGTTGGACGTTGAGGATCGACACGCTCACCACGCCCAGTCCCTGGGTGAGGCCGCCGGTGAGGCAGTTGAGCAGGTCGCGATCGCCCGGAATCGACTGCATCGTGGTGGCCACGAGCGAGCCCTCGAACCGGCC
Organism: Myxococcus dinghuensis; assembly: GCF_024198235.1. Taxonomy (GTDB): domain Bacteria; phylum Myxococcota; class Myxococcia; order Myxococcales; family Myxococcaceae; genus Myxococcus; species Myxococcus dinghuensis. The sequence goes on from NZ_JAKCFB010000008.1 coordinate 16,594, forward strand.
GGCGGTCACGGTGCCGTAGGCCGTGGTCCCCGAGGGGCTCAGGGGGCGCACTTCCACGGGCGTGTTCAGGCTGATGGTGCTCGTCTCCCCCGTGTTCCAGGTGATGAGGATTTCGTCCTGGAACGAGCCGCGCGCGCAGCTCGCGTTGCTGGTGGACTCGACCTGGAAGGTCCCCGACGTGATGTCCGGCTCCAGCGACCAGCAGGTGTCCAGGAGGGTGGTCGCGGTGAGCGTGACGTTCGCCGGGAGGAGCTTGAGTCCCGGGCTGAACGCCATGTCTTGAGCCCCGATGCACGTGAGCGCATGGAGGCCGGACTGCGCGAACGACGAGGTCCCCAGCAGAGCGGCAACGACGAAGAACCACCGTGACAGGTGGCGCGAAGACGAAGACATTCCTGTTGCTCCAGTGCCTCCGACGGAAGATCGGAGCGCGCCGGAGGGGTAAACCCGCCCCACGTGCTCCGGCGACCGCACCCGCGGGGAGGGCGCGTGTCTCAATCCCCGCACTGGCCCGTGGCGCGATGCGGGGGCCCGAGGTCCTGGGGCGGGCCGTCGACGGACTCCGTGGGACGTAAGGATTCCTCGCGCCCTCCGTTGAGCGCGAGAGGGCGGGGCTTCGTTCAGTCCTGCTCCTCGGGCAGTCATGCAGGGAGGTCCATATGAGCAGGGCTTGGTTGGCCGGCCAGGACAGGCCGGGACGCGGTGCCATGCGCGTCGTTCGCGCTCTCACCATGTGCGGGCTGTTGGGAATGTGGCTCGTGGGAGGTGTCGGGTGCGAAGCGGCGCCCGGCCCGACGCGTCAGACTGTCGCGTCCGACCAGGGGGGAAGCACGTCGCGCTTCCAGCCTGGCACGCGCTTCGACATCGCCATCAGTGGAGTGCGGTCCTGGTTGGACTCGCTCCCGGGCGATGAGCAGCCCGAGCAGCTCGCGGATTGGGCGGTGTTCGGCAGCCTCGTCCAGATGGGCCTCTCCGCCGAGGACGTACGCAGCGCCTGGTACGACCAGCTCCCCCTGCGCGACCCGATGTTCCGGGAGGTCACGCAGCAGGCGTACGGGAGGGGACGTCGCGCGCTCCTCCCGGATGGCTCGGCGTGGCTGTTCTACGCGGAGACGGACCCTGCTCCGCGCGCGACCCTGGCGCGCCTCGCGGACCAGGTGCGCATGGAGCTGGGCGCGGTGCCTCCTTCCTTCGTGCTGTTCAGCTATCAGCCGGAGGTCTCGTCCGGGCTCATCCACGTCACGCTCCAGCGACAGGTGCCGGGCGAGGAGTTGTTCTCGAAGCGGTTCGGCTATGTGGCCGCGCGAGTCTCCTCGTCACGGGACCTCATGCGGTGGCTGGCGAAGGTGGACGACCTCTCCCACCTGTCACGTGTGAACGACTTCGGTGCCCTGGAGTTCGGTGGACGCTGCTTCGAGGAGGAGCGGACTCCGGGACTGAGATTGGAGGATGTCGCCGCGCTGTATCAGGGACATGCAGAGGCAAAGGCTGCATCCCAACTCTCGGGCTTGGTGCCGCCCAAGAGTGAGCCTGGGTTTTCGCTGGATCCGACAACGGATCGTGCCGGGGCGATTCATGGGCTCGAGGAACTGCTGAGCGCTCCTGACGTCTTTTTCATGCGCGCCATCAAGACGGTAAGGGCGCCTGGAAATCAGCACCCGATAGATGCGATGCCCATCGTGGTCCAGGACTCGCGGTGGCTCGTCTTGAGGGCCCTTGCAGAAGACGAGCCGGGCATTGACGAGGATTCACGTAAGGCTATCCAGGAGACGCTCCAAGCGCTTCGGGAGAGGGAAGGGTCGCCTTGGGAGCTGCTCAACCAGCTGGAGCAGCGGGTGGAGCCCAATCCTTTCGCACGCGATGCCGTGAGCCTCGTTCTTTCGGAGAACTCGTTCCAATGCGCGCGTTACGATGGGGGACTCCAAAACACCCGGATTGGCAATACCTTCTTCTACGGGGACCTGCTCGCCAAGGTCTGGGCTTCTACAGACTATTACAGGTCTGCTCCTGTCGACGACATCGAGGGGTTCCAGTCGGACCCGAGGGTCGCGCCTTCCGTAGGGGACGAATACCAGGGAGAAGAGGAGCGGCTCCCCTCTACGCGGATCTGGTTTGGACCGAAGGCAGAGGGCGTGTCGAGAACCGCCGATGAGCGGGAGATCAACTTCGCCCACATCGGTACGAGGGTCTTCGCAGCGGGCTCCAATCCCCTCGATCCCGCAGAGGAATCGTTGCCGGCGGAGACCTCGCGAAGGGTCATCGGTTGGTGGGATCGAAATTACGCGCGGCTTGCGGCCTACGAGCCGCAATACCATCTCCTGAACCAGGGAATGAAATGGTCGGCGGTCGCCGGATGGCTTTCTGACCAGGGATTGATGGATTTTCTCCGTGGCCGGACAGTGGACCGGTCCACGGGATTCCTGTCGTGGTACCAGCAGACGCCCAATCTGAGATTTCGCAAGGATGTCCGCTTCCTGCCCTCTGAGAGGACCCAGTCAAAAACCGAGTGCATGGAGTTGCTCGTCTCGTACCCATTCCGGTTTGGGGGAGGACTGTCGGTCATCAGTGGAGGTGTCTCCGGCGGGAACTCCCGGACCCTGACGGACGCCACAGTGGTGCCGAGCAAGGTGACGCGGCCCCAGGGCCGAGGAGGGCTGGACTACGTCCATTCCATTCCTGGCAAGATCGTGCGGCGCGATGGGGCTGCCTTCGAGTTGGGTGTGGGGAGCCATGGCAATCCCCTCGAGGTCGTGGTTCGCCCACCAGCGTCCGCACGTCTCCGCGCGGAGTCGCTTCAGTTGAGCGCGCCACAGATGACCGTCCGCTATGCCGCTCGTCCCGACGCACCACTTGGCGCGGTGCACGTCCATGTCGGGGGTATCGAGTTGGGGAGTCTGGAGGTCGCGAAGATTGCCGGACGAATCCAGTTGAAGTGGCTCGAGGGAACTCTCGACAAGGCGCGAGCCGTGAGCCGTGAGATCAACACTGCCGTTGAGGCAGGCAAATATGCGAATGAAGCTCGTGCAAGCTGGCGCATTGCTTCGGAAGGGCGTTACCTCGTCGAGGGTCCGAGTGGAGTGGAAATCCTCCAGCGGGGCTCCGCCGACTCGATCGGAACGCGAATCCTGGCCCACGCTGTGGGGGCGAGGAGGCAATCCCAGTCTCAGTTGCCGCTGATGATCAATGAGGCCACCTCGACCTTCCCGTTCACGGATGCGGAACTCTCGCGGAGACTCAGTGAGATGCCGTGGCAACGGATCCGTGCCAGGCCCGGTGATGGGCTTCTCGAGCGTGTGTTTACCGCGACGGGACCTTCCCGGAAAGCAAGGCTCATCACGTTGCCGCTTCGGGGCAGAGGCATGCGGTCGGTGGAGGCCTATGTCGACCGACAAGGAACGCTCTACCTTCGTCGCCCGACTGCCACTGAGGCCCAGGGTGATTTCAACGACATCATTGCTCGTGAGTCCTTCACTCACGCCTATGTCTCCGAGCTGACCAAAGCCAAGAACCTCCCTCGTGATGGCGGATTCCTTCCGCCGGCGGAGTTCGCTGAGACCGGGCGTATCGTGGCTGCTCAGCCGAAGCAGGTTCCCCCGCCCGAACTGCTCCCCACACTCCAGAATTCGCTGGAGAAGCTTCGGAAGGGAGAACTCATCCCTGCTGTCAAAGCAATCGAAGATCTCCGCCCCAGATTGGTATCCCGTACGACCGACTGGTCCTGGCTCGACGATGTGCTCCGGAGTGATGGTCGTGATGGGTTGGAGGTTGCGCGGTACATCCAGGCCGAGGCTGTCCGGCCGGCGGATGCGGCCTTCAGATACTCGCTGACTCCGGAAGGTCAGGCTGTCTACTCCACCCTGGTGAATCCGGAGCGAATGGCCAGCCGACCCGTGACCAGGGAATCCCTCGAGGTGCTCGGAAACCATCCGGAAGAGATGGCCCGCACCGAATTGTGGATGTCCAGGTCGCTCCAGCGAAAGCTGGGGATGGAGCAGGTGGCCTCGCGCGGCGAGACGATGACCGAGGTGCTGAAGAATCCCACGCTCCAATTCGAGGAACTGATCGAGCCCGCCAAGAGCCTGGAGAAGGTCAGTCGGCTTCAAGAGGGCACGGAGCGCCTTGCTCGATGGGAGGGCAATGGCGCACATGGGGCCCAGTCCGCTGTCAGGGGCGTGCGCCACTACCGCGTCACCAAGAATCCTGCCCGCGCGAAGCCAGCAGACGAGGACTCGTCGAAGAAGGCCATGCTCGCCGTATTCGAGGGCAGCTCGGAATGCCACGACTGAGGGATGATCCGGCGATCGAGGTCCTGCTGCGGGAACTCGATGCGTCAACGCGGCGAGGGGACAACGTCGTTGGCCCGGCGCTCCGGTGGCTGTTGTCCTCCGCACTGGTCGACGCGGCCCGGAAAGGGGACGACACGTCCCCGTACTCCCACAACGAGTACGTCGTGCTGCGGATGCTCGTCTCGGACCTGCGGCGGAAGGGCCATCGCGAGGACGCGGACAAGATCCTCGCGGCACTGGCGGGGCGAGCGCTCTCCGAGCGAGCTTGGTCGATGTGGTGCGAGCTCCAACTCGATGACCTCCACGCCAAGGTCGAGTCCCTGGAACTGGATGGGGCGCTGCTGTTGCTGGAGTCGATCCTCGACGCTGCTCCTGGGGCGAGCTCCGAACTCCTGGCGCACGCTGCACGGTTCGACATTCCGGATGTGTCCCACGCCAGCCGCCAGGGGTTCCGCATCCGGATGTTGCATGCCCTGGGCTGTGTCTGGGCGGCCAGGGGCATGCTGGGGGAGGCCGCCAAGGCGCTGGACCTCGCGCTGCGCCTCCAGGACCGGAACCAGGAGCCCCGGGTGGTGACGGAGGACCTCGCGCTGCTGCTCGGGGAGGTCCTGTTGGATCGCGGCAACTTCGATGCCTTCGTCCGACTCAGTGAGGAACGAGCGTTCCTGGACCGTTCACCCAAGGCGCGTCGCGCATGGCGTTGTCTCGAAGCCTTGCTGCTCCACCTCCAAGGACGACCGTCACAGGCCGCGCAGCGGCTTCAGTGGATCCTGGAACCCTCCGAGCAGGCGCAGCCCCGCCGGCTCGTGGATTCGGCGACGTGGTTGCTGTCGAACGTGTTCCTAACGCTCAACCGGACGGATGAGGCCGAGGCGCTCGTGAAGGCGTCGTTGGGGGGCGGGCAGGTGCGGGGCTTCAATCATGGGCAACTGCTGGCCGTGCTGGACGCGCGCCGCGAAGTGACGAGCACCCAGCAACTCCAGCCTCCGAAACGGAACGACAAGTTGGCGGACGGGACTTCTGGTGCCGCACCATCGAAGTCTCCGGATCCCGCTCCATTCCGGGACCGACGAGAGAGTCAGCGCATCTGGGACGACTGGTCCCGATGGGTGAACGACATCCTCCTGGACCTCCACGCCGGACGACTCGAGCGGGCCAGGGAGCGGTATGCGCAACTCTCCGAATGGAGCGGGTTGCTCGATTCGCAGGTCGCCGCGACGCAGTTCCTGCATGTGGGGGCGCTGGTGGCCTACCACGCAGGTGGATGGGAGACGGCGACGGGACTCGCCGCAACGGCGACGGAGGGCTATGCCCGGATGGGGTTGAGCCTGCGGGAGTGGGAAGCCTGCGACCTGTGGGTTTGTGCCCTGCGCGCGCACAGCCCCAAGGCCCCGGAGCTCCCAAGCTTGAAGGCGAGGAGCGTGGCGCTGCTGGAAGGATTCTCGCGGCGGCTCTCCGATAGGGATCGTCCTCTCGCGATGCTCGACAAGTGGTCCACCCTCGACGACAGCGTTCACGAGCATTGCGCACGGCTGTGGTCGCTCCTTCCCTCGGAAGAGGATGAATACGGCGCTCCGCGGGGCTGGCGGGGGTTTCGCGAGGAGAGTGCGTGCGCACTCCGTGAGGTCCTGTCACGCGTCCGGTGGCCCTGGCCCGAGGACGCCTCCGGAGCGGAGCTGAGGGCTGCAAGGAGGCCGTCGACCGTGGCCGAGGCCGTGGTGGCGCTGCGTCGTCCTCTCGACCGGCCCGAGTTGTTCTCCCTTCCCTTCGGAGTCCTCTCCCCCGACACCGCGGTGCTGGCCTACGTCTCGCTCCCTGATCGACTCGAGCTGTTCCTCATCCAGTCGAGCGGTGTGACGCCCATCCGTCTCCACACGATGACGGGGCGTGTGGCGTTGTGGGAACGGGTGAAGAATGCACAGCAGTGCTTCTACAAGGCGAACAGCTGGGAGTCGGCTTCGGATAACAAGAGCGTCAAGGCGCTGACCGAGAGTCTGGGAATACGAGAGGTCGCGGGCTTCCTTGCGGCCAGCATCACCCACCTGTGCATCATCCCCGATGACGTGACCTTCCACGCGCCGTTCTGCGCCTTGCCGCTCTCCGACGGAACACCGCTGGTGCGGCGCTTCGCGATCTCCTTCCTGCCGCTGCCTGGCTGGGAGCTTGAGTCTCGCGTCCCTCGCTTTCGTTCGGGGCTCGCGGTCGCGGTCCAGTCCCCCCAACTCGGAACAGACAATCTTCCGCCTCTCGCGGATGCGTACTGTGACGTCACCGCCGTGGCGGCCCTTATTCCTCCCGCACGGTTCAAGTCGCTGTCCCGTGAGGTCACCCGGGAGGCTGTGATGGCCGAACTGCGCATCGTCGAACTGGCGCACTTCGCCTGTCACGGTGAGTCCAAACCCTCCTGTCCCTTGGACTCGGGCATGGCCCTGTCCAACCAGTGGATCACGGTGGGCGACCTCCGGACGCTGCCGATGGAATCCCTCCGCCTGGCGGTGATGGGGGCCTGCTGGGGCGCGCAGACCACGCTCCTCCCGGGCCGGGAGATGCTCAGTCTCCCGGCGGCGTTCATCCAGCAAGGGGGCCGATGTGCCGTGGCCGCGCTCTGGGAGATCGACACCGAGATGGGAGGTGACTTCCAGCGAGACTTCTACGGGCGGCTCGCGAAGCTCGGGCCCGTTCGCGCGCTCGCGGAGACCCAGCGTCAATGGCTGCTGAGGCCGGGAGAGCCCACCCATTGGGCGGGCTATGTGGCGTATGTACGTGGCGCGCCCGTGAGGGCGTGGGCGCGCTGGCCCATCCGGTGGTGGCAGCGTTTCAAGCGCTTCGTTGCAAGACTCCGAGTTGGTGCCTGACGCAGGCGTTGCACTCCTCCTCGAGGAACTCCACGAAGACTTTTCGCGAACCCTCCATGTCCATGCGCCACATGAGGGAGAGGATCTGCAACTGATGGGTCCGCCCGGGAATGGTGTTCGGGTGGATCTCCTGTTCGTACAGGAAGGAATAGAAGGCGACCTCGTCCAGGCAGGCGAAGGCGATGCGGCGCAGCGCGGAGCGAGAGGCGTTCAACAGCAGGGGATTCGCGGTGCTCGCGTGACGAGGGACGACCGTGCCCTGCTCGCGCTCGAAGAAATCGACGAGCTGTCGCAGTCCCGCTTCGAAGCCCCGGGCGAGGTTGGCGGGTGCGTGCTTGCGCAGCTCCTCGTCGACGTCGTTCCGTTCATCGAGGAGCACGGGCACGGGCGTGACGATCCGCTGCGTGAATTCGAGCATCCAGCGGGAGGCAGCCCGCAGCTCCGGCAGGAACTCGGAGACGAGGACCACCGCGTACTGGCCTCTTTGGCCCTCCTCTGCCCATCTCCGCGTCGAGTCCATGCCGCCGCCGTCCAGTGGGCGGGTGTGGACAATCAGGTCCTTGCGGACCCGGGGTAGCTCCTGGGCCAACCTGCGTGCGGTCTCCTCGTCCTCGCGGGCATGTCCGATGACGACCTCAAGTGTCGCTCCCATGGGTTCCTCCTCGGGTGGGATGGGGCACCGAGGGAAACGCACGAGGCTGGCAAGGGCTTACGGGGTTTGCTTCCCGCCAGGGATTGAGGCGACCATCCGGGTCCGCCGAGGGTGGGGAGGGGACTCAGGGGACTCGACGTAAGGATTTCGTGGGCCGCGCGTTTGCGCTGGCATGAACGGGCCCGAAGGAGTCGGCTGGATGGACTCGAGCGACGAGGGGCGTCTCCGTCGCGATGTGGGAATGATGCTCGACAGGCTCCGCCCCCGACTGCGGGCCCGGGCCCGGCGGATGCTGGGCCCGGACTCTCCCGAGGTCGAGGAGGTGGTGCAGGACACCATCGTCCGGTTCCTGCTCGCCACCCGCAACCGCCCGAAGTCCTGGGCCAGCGAGGAGGAGTGCGCCAACTACCTCTCGGCGGTGCTCTCGTCCTGCGTCATCGACCACTTCCGGCGGGCCAAGCTGCGCCGTGGTGGCGAGTCCGAGTTGAGCAATGTCGTCTCCATCCGCGAGCAACTCAGCCCCCATGAACCGCCGGGGGTGACGGGCGAGTCCTTCCTGCGCGCGATGGCCGAGCTCACCGACGGGCAGCGCACCGCTTTCTCTCTGCTGTGCGAGGGTGGCTTGAGCTACCGGCAGATCGCACAGCGACTCAAGACCTCGCCGGAGGCCGTCGCCAAGCGCATCTGCGAGGCGCGCGGGGCCCTGGCGCAGAAACTGGGATACCGGGACTGAGACATGTCCAATCACACCGAGAACTCGCGAGCAGCAACCTGCGAGGACCTACATCGCTTCGTCGACGGAGAGCTGAACCCGGAGGAGCGCACGGCGTTCGCCGACCACCTCACCGGCTGCCAGGCGTGTCAGCGCGAACTGGAGCGTGTCCTGAGCCTCCAGATGGTCGCCGAGGTCATCCTGGACAGGGGGCTGGGGCTCGTGGACGCCACGGCGCCGCGCTCCGACGGCGAGGCAGGTACGGAGTCATCCTCGACGCGTCCACCCCGCGCGGGTTCTCCGCGTCGACTCGGGGTGGGGCTGGCGCTCGCCGCGGGGGTCGCGCTCCTCGCGGGCGTCACCTATCTGTTGGGCCGGTCCACGGCGGAGCCGGAGCCGCTGTTCGCCTCGCTGGGTCCGGAGCGGCGGCTGGAGTTCCGCCTCGCCTATCAGTCCGCGGACCGCTACCTCCCGCTGCGTCGCGGCCACTACGGCGCGGAGTCCGGCCCCATCAGCTCCCTGCTGGCCACCGCGCCGGTGAAGGACCTGGAGCGACTCCAACGCACCGACCCGCATGCCTTCGCCGCCGTGCTGCTGGCCTACGGCGTCCCGCAACTGACGTCCGAGGCCGCGCAGATCCTCGGCACGCTCGACAAGGGACCGGAGGTGGACAACGACCGCGCCGTCGCGCTGCTCGCGAGTGGACGTGGCCATGAGAAGGAGGCGCTGCGGCTGCTCGATGGCGCCCTCGTGCGCCACCCGGACCTCACCCAGGCCATGTGGAACCGCGGCCTGGCTTTGCGCAACCTCGACCAGCACGCGCTCCCGTTGAGCGCGGCGCGCGCCTTCGAGGCCGTTGCACTGCGAGAAGAGGAGGGGTGGTCGGACGAAGCCCGCCATCGTGAGCGGACGTTGAAGGACGGCGAGACGGCGCGCTACCAGGAATGGGAGCGCAAGTGCGCAGCCGGGCGGACCCTGGTCGACACCGGGGCCCTTCCCACGACGAGTGACGTGCGCAGCCCCATCCTGCGGCTCTACTTCTATGACGCCGTCCGCAGCGCGACCTCGGCGGGCCGTGTGCTGGGGCTGCTCGACCTGGCCCGCCAGCTCGATGCCGTCTCCGGGGGAGATGCACTGGAGCGCTACATCCAGCGCACGGCGGTGCGGGACTTCTCCAAGAGACGCCCCCTGGCGGAGGCCTACCGCGGACTGGTGGGCACCTCGCCGTCCCTGGCGGACCCGCAGGTCGCCGCCCTGCTCAATCAGATGCTGGCCACGGACGAAGACGACCTCGTCCTGGGGTTGCTCTATTTGACGGACGGCGCCCAGCGCTACGTCGACGAGTTCACGCGCCGAGCCGTGGCGATGGAAGACCCCTGGTTCACCTCGCTGGCGGAGGTGAACCGCGCGAACGCGGAGGCCTCGGCCGGGGCCCTGCACGCGGCGCGCGCGCGGTTGGAGCGGGCGCTCCCGGCATGCGAACAGGCGCGGCTGACCTACCGCTGCCTGGGCATCCGTCACTTCCTCGCGGACATCTACCTGCGCCTGGACCTGTTCGACGCCGCGCGGAGCACGGCGCTGGAGGGCTGGAACCTCGCCGTGCTCGCGGGGGAATGGGGGCACGAGGCGACGTTCATCGAGGCCCTCGCGGCGGCGGCCCGGATGCAGGACGACTTCCCACTGGCCCGGGCCTATCTCGAGGAGTCCTCCGAGCGCCGCCGCCTGTCCAATGACGGCGCGGGCATCCAGTTCCAGCAGGAGAGCCTCGCGCAGGTGGAGCTGAACGCCTTCCAGTTCGACCGGGCACGGACGGCCATCAACGAGGTGCTCAAGCTGTCAGGGCCGTTGACGCCCGTGGGCGCCATGGCCCTGTCGGACATCGCGCGGCTGCGTCCCCAGACACGAGACCTGGACGCCTTCGCCGCCTTCGAGAGTGAGCGCTCGCGGTACTCGCCAGGAAAGAACGCGCTCATCACCCACATCCTGGGGCGCTTCTGGTTGGAGAAGGACCTCCAGAAGGGGCGGGGGTTGTTACGCCAGGCCATTCGAGAGGGACGTGAGCGCCTGGGGGCCGCTGAGACGCGGGACGTCGACGCGGTCCGGTCCATCGCCTACAGCTATGGCTCACTCATCCTGGAGGCGGGGAAGTCCGGCGACTTCTCGGGAGCGCTGCGTCTCTTCGTCGAGGAACTCGAGGGAGACGGGGCCGCGCTGCCCACCCGGTGCGTGGTGGGGCTGACCGAGGACTCGGAGCGGGCCATGTGGGTCGTGCTGGGGCAGGGCGGTTCACTGCGGGGACACTACGTGGACACCCTGGTCGCCCCGCTGCCCCAGGACCTGGAGGGCTTCGTCGACGCGGAGGCGCTTGCTTCGCTGGAGGGATGCGAGCAGGTCTCGGTACTCGCGCGGGGGCCGCTCTATGGCCGCGCGGGCATCCTCCCTTCCACGATGGCGTGGCGCTTCGCCCGGAGGCTTTCCTCGTCCGCGGCATCGACTCCTCGCGAAGGGGCGCACCTGGTCGTCGACAACGTTCCCTATGCACCCGAGCGGAAGCTCCCGCGCCTCGACGAGTGGAATCCCCCAGTGCAGGCGATGGGTATCGTGTCCCTCTCAGGGCCGAGGGCCACTCCGTCGCGCGTGAGCGCGGCGATGCGGGACGCGACGGAGATCGACCTCGTGACCCATGGCGTGATGGGGCTGGCCTCCGAGTCCACGTATCTCGTGCTCGCGCCGGGAGACAAAGAGGGGGACGTGCTGGGGATCGACCGCATCCCTGCGTTGCGAGGCCAGCCCTTCGTCATCCTGGTGGCGTGTCAGGCCGCGAAGGCGGGCTCCGCGGTGCATGCCTCCATGAGCCTGCCGGCGGCCTTCGTGAGCGCGGGGGCTCGTGGCGTCGTCGCGGCGACCGTGCCGATTCCGACGGGCGATGGCGCGCAGGCCTTCTTCGAGGAGCTGCGCCTGCGCATCCGCCAGGGAGTCTCTCCCGCGAAGGCGCTGCGCGACGTGCGCGTGGAATGGAGTGCCCGCAAGAAGGACTGGGCTCGCAGTGTGTTGCTGTTCGAGTGATGGCTGGAGCAAACCGGAGGTGCGCATGTCTCGGGACCTGAAGGAATGGAGTGGCGAGTCGCTGTGGAACACGAAGCGCCATGTTCATGTGGTGCTGACCGGAGAGGAGTTCCATGCGGAGGGATTCGAGGCGGTCGGCGGACCGGTCGTCTTCGCGGTGAAGGGGCCACGACCGCGGTTGGCGGAGTTCCTTCAGCAGGTCGAGAGCGCGGGTGCGACGTTGAAGGTGGTGGATGACAAGGGGGCGTCCATGCGGGACCCCTTCCTGACGTCCCCAGGCGGCCCTGGCGGACCGATGACGGGGAACACCAGTGGCTCACTTCCAACGCCCCCTGGCCCGAAGGGGCAGGACGATGGCACGTCCCTCGGGTCCGAGCATGGCGGCGCGGTGCCTCCGAAGGGCGCGTCACCCCAGAACACGGGGAGCGGGATGTCCTGGTCATGAGTGGCATCGCGGGTCGCTCCGCGGGGGCGTCGCCGTCGACGGAGTCACCCGCCGACGTCTCGCTGGGCCTGCTCATGGCGCGGGGCCCGGGGCCGCGGCCCGCGAAGGTGTTGTCCTCCCAAGGGCTCCTCGACCCGCCTGCGCTCACGGAGGCGTCGATGCACCGTCTGCCTCCCGCAGGCGGCTACCTCGACGCGCCGGGCGGGGACCCGGGGGACCTCACGCTCCAGCGCTGGGGGCTCGTCGTTCCGGAGGACCCCGCGCGACGGGAAGAGCTGCTCTCCTGGTGTGCGCCCCTGCGCGCCCTCCGGGAGCTGCAACAGCGTGCTCCCGCGCGTGTCTATTCCGTGCCTCCTGGGATGGATGGGCCCCAGTCGGTGCAGTGGCTCCGCGACGTCTTCCGTCCCTCGGCCCGCGAGCGCGAGCTGCCCCGCTATCTGCTCATCCTCGGGGACCTCCATGAAGTGTCGCTCGAACTCCAACAGGTCCTCGCGGGAGACCGGTTCGTGGGTCGCCTCGCCTTCGACCGCGAGCGGGACTGGAGGGCCTACGTCGAGAAGGTGCTGTCGTGGGAGGTTCGCCTCCGTCCTCTCTTGCCCAAGGCGCTGTTCTTCTGCGCACATGACGGCTCGGAGGCGACGCGGTGGGGCTACCCGCGACTGATTCAGCACGCCGTCTCCGAGTGCCTGGAGCAACTGGCCCACCGCGAGCTGCCGGCGAGCGTGGTCCAGGAGTTGAGCACTCCTTCCCAGTGGTCCCGGGACGTCTTGCTGGCGCAGGTGTGCGAGCAGCACCCCAGCGTCCTGCTGTCACTGAGCCACGGCCTGGGGCCTCCGGCAGACCGGTCGTGGTCCCCCGCCGAACAGCGGGCCCATCAAGGCGCGTTGTGTCTCGGGAACGAGCTGCTGGGCGCGGACGTGCTCTCATCGAGGCCCTTCCTGCCCGGCGGTCTCTGGTTGCCGGTGGCCTGCTTCGGCGCGGGCACGCCGGCGACGAGCCTCTTCCGGCACTGGCTGGTGCGCGCGCTGGAGGAGGTCGGCTCCTATGTGCCACCAGAGCGTGTGGTTCCCGTCATCGGCGACATGCCGGAGCGCCCGTTCGTCTCCGGGCCGGTGAAGGCCGCGCTCGCCAACGGAGACGGGCCGTTGGCCGTGCTCGGCCATGTCGACCTCGCCTGGACGAACAGCTTCCAGGACGAGCGCGGCCGAAGCGAGGCACGGGCCTTCACCAGCGCGATGCGCTCCTTCATCGCGGGTGAGCGCTTCGGCATCGGCGCGAATGTCCTGGCGCGCTCCGCCATCTCCCTGGCGCTGGATATCCTCCGGCACCAGGACGCGGATGAGCGCGAGAGGGCAGGGGGGCAGAGAGCCCCGGCCTGGCGCCTGAGGCGCGGTCTCCTGTGGATGACGTACTGCGACCTCTCCGCCTACATCCTGGTGGGTGACCCCGCCGCACGGCTGTCCGTGCCTGCACGACGGGATTGAGGGGCCGCGCGGTAACGACGAGGCGACCGCCCGCGAGAGGTTCATGCCTCGCGCAGGCGAGAGAGCTGGTGTTCGACCAGCCGCGCGTGATGACGGAGCATCAAGGTCTGGAACCGCGCCAGCAGCCCTCGCCGTTGGACGTCCTGGAGGAACTCCCGCGTCTGCTCCTCCTGGGTGCTGTTGTCGGTGTGGACGGCGAGCGGCACGTTCAATCGTGCCGCCAGTCTCTTCAGCGCGGTCGGGTCGAGTCCGCGCACGGCGATCTCGATGAGCTCCTCGTCGGTCGGGAGGTCGGCCTCTCCTCCCTGCCACGAGGAGGATGTCTCCTGGTGCGTCGACGATGTCGCGGGCGTGGGGAACAGTGGGGCGTACAGTGCCTCCTCATGGGCCACGTAGACCTGGAGGGAGGCCCAGTCCAACGTCCCGTTGGCGTAGAGGGCGCTTCTCGCCGCGCACAAGGCCTCCCGGATGTTCCCGCCCCGGAGCAAGTGGGCATAGAGGGCACGGGTGAGCTGCTGTGCTCCTCGCGTGGAGAGCGGGAGTCGTGACGCCACCGCGACGGAGACACCCGCTCGATGGAGCTGCTGGACGACGCTGCTGCGGAGCGCCGTCGACCGCGCCGTGTCGCCACCCTGGCACGCGGTGATGAGCAGGAGCCGCACCCTCGACGCGGGGCTGCCCACCACCTGGGCCATCTGTTCCGCGTCACCGACATGGGGGACATGCGGGTCGTCGGACGTGGGGATGGCGAGGCCGAAGCTTCCGTCCGGTGCGCGGGCGCCATGACAGAGCCATTGGAGGACGGCGACGGGACCGGTGAGCGCGCCGAGCGTCTCTCCCAGGCTCCTGAGACTCATCTGGGGCAGGAGGTGGAGGCTCCGCCGAGGAAAATCCACAGCCTCGCAGCACGCGACCACGTCGCGGTCGAGCCGCAGCAACTCCACGTCGCCCGCTTGTCCGAAGACGATGGGCCCGGACCTATCGCGCGCGAGGACATCCTGTGCGGTGGTCGTCGAGGCCGACGGCCACATGTACTGGACGAGGACGGAGCTGTTCGAACTCAGCGCGAGTCCGTTGGGGCCGGCCACCAGCTCCCAGGGCAGGCCATAGAGCTCCGGTGCCTCGGATTGGATGAGGAGATCGACAGGGCGGCCCTGCCGGAGTGCCTCGCGCATGTGCTCGGTGGCGATCGCCCAGGTGGGGACTTGTGTCAGCAGGCCGGTGAGGCGCGCGCCCAGCTCGCGGGCCGCGGAAGGGGCCCTTGCCTCCTCGGTGCTCGCCAGGTCCGACAGGTATGGGGTCACTTCGCCCCAGTCGAGCGAGACCGCGCTCGACCAGTGGTCGTCGACGAAGACCCGATACGCCTGCCGTCCAGAAGGCTCGATGAAGGTGCCGTTCTCGGGCGCCGCGCGCACGACCTTCAGCAAGATGCGCAGGGGCGCTTCCGACGTGTCACGAATCGTCGCGTGCTGCGGGCGCATGCTCCCTCCTCGCGTCGTCGCGCAACACTAATCCGCTCACGCCTTCGTCGCCCGCCTCACGTCATGAGCAGCTTGAGTCGCGCGGCATGTCGTCGGCTCATGGACAGTGGGGCGTCGGCGCCTCGGACGTGGACCTGGAGGCCCTCGTCCAGGTTGCCGTCGACGCGCTCCACGCAGGCGAGGTGGATGATGGCGCCGCGGTGGATGCGCACGAAGTGCTTCTCCGGCAATCGGGCCTCCCACTCCGACAGCGGGCGGGGCGTCAGGTAGCGCTGGCCGTCGCGGGTCACCAGCTCCGAGTAGTCCCCCGCGCTGCACAGGCACGCGATGTCGCCCACCTGGACGAAGCGGGAGCGGCGCTCGCCCGATAGGAAGAGATGGTCGTCGATGGCGAGCGGACGCCCCACGGCCGTCCCCTGGGCCGCCCCCGTCTTCTGGAGCAGCCGCTCCACGGTGGCGCGCAGCCGCTGCGGATGCACGGGCTTGAGCAGGTAGTCCAGCGCGTTGACCTCGAAGGCGCGCAGCGCGTGCGCGTCATGCGCCGTCACGAAGACCACCTGGGCGCGGACCTCCGCGCGAGCCAGCAAGTCGAACCCGGAGGCCTCGGGCATCTGCACGTCGAGGAAGAGGACGTCCGGGTCCAGCTCGGCGATGCGCCGCTCGGCCTCGTCCGCGTCCGCCGCCTCGCCCACGACCTCCAGCTCGGGATGGGACTTGAGCAACGTGCGCAGCTCCCCGCGCGCCAGCCGCTCGTCGTCCACGAGCAACACCTTGAGCCTCGTCATGCCGCCTCCCGCTGACCCTGCTCCACACGCAGGGTGGCCTTCACCCAACCCGCGTCCTCGCGAACCTCGAACCGATGACGCTCGGGGTACGCGTGCGCCAGCCGCTCGCGCACGTTGGCCAGTCCCGTCCCCGTACCGTCGGGCCTTCCCGGGCCGGGCGTCACCGAGCCCACCTCGGGAGGACGCCAGCGCCCCGAGTTGGCCACCTCGACCTCCAGCCACCCACCCTCCACGCGCGCGCGGATGCGCAGCTCCAGGGGGCCCTTCTGGGTGTCCAGGCCGTGCTTCACCGCGTTCTCGACGAGGGGATGGATGAGGAACCCCGGCAGGCGGATGGACTCGGTGCCAGGCTCGATGTCGAAGGAGACACGCAGGCGGTCCTCGAAGCGGATGCGTTGGATTTCCAGGTAGCTGCGGATGGCGCGCAGCTCATCCCCCAAGGGGACATCCCGCTCCCGTGTCTCCAGCAGTGAGTAGCGGAAGAAGTCCGCCAGCTCGGTGATCATCTGCCGGGCCCGCCCGGGCTCCTCGTCCACGAGCGCGCGGATGGAGTTGAGCGCGTTGAAGAGGAAGTGCGGGTTGACCTGGTAGCGCAGCATCTGCCAGCGGGCCTCGGTGGCCAGCGACAGGGCTCGCAGCACCTGCTCCCGCTCCGCGTCCAGGTCCATCCGGTAGGCATTGCTCAGGAACAGCGCGCTCCAGGCGAGCAGCACGACGAGGTAGTTGAGCACGTCGTGCGGGAAGCCGTGGTGGAAGACGGGCGTCAGGCCGAACATCCAGCGCAGCGCGGTCTGCCACACCGCCGCGAGGACCGTGGACATGGCGAGGCTCGTCACCCCGAGGACCCACAGCGAGGGGCGACGGGCCCACATCCGGTCGAGCACCTGGGCCATGCCGGCGCTGAGCAACAACCCCAGCGCCGAGCGGAGCAGCTTCAGCAGGCCGATGGGAAGGGGCCCCAGCGCGCTGGAGTCACCCAGCATGTTGGGAATGGAGAGGATGTACCCCGCGAGCGCGTACGCGCCCCATCCCCAGAGCTGGGCCTTCCAGAAGCTCGGGCCGAGTCGCATCCCTCGTTTCTACCGCTTCTGGATGTGGACCACCTTGCCGATGATCTTCCAGCTCCCGCCCGTCTTGATGACCGTCAGGTAGTCGGTCATGAAGGCGTTCGGGTAGTCGAGCTCGACCTTCGCGACGCCCACGTCGCCCGTGACGTCGAGCTGGACGATGCGCCGCTTGCGGCGGGTTTCGTCCGGAGCGGGCTTGCCGTTCACCCCCTCCAGGTACTCCGCCTTCGTCTTGCGCACGAGGGCGCCGTCGCGGTTGAGGTACATCTTCATCTCGTCGTGGAACGCCTCCTGGAAGGGCGCCACCTGCCCGGTGACATGGCCTTGCAGGTACAGCTCCACCGCCCGTCGCGCGCCGGCCTCGTCCTCGGAGGTGGAGGGCGCGGCGAGCGCCAGCCCCCCAGCGAGAACGCCCCCCAGCGTGACGCCGCCCAATCCGACCGCGCGTCGAAACCATGTCTTCATGTGTGTCTCCCGTGATGGGCGCGCCCCGTCTGATGTCGCTCCAGCGAGGGCCCGCCCCACGGTGATAGCCGGGCCGACCGGTGCTCCAGGACACGCGTCTGTCAGCGGGGCCAGGGCGCGTCAGGCGGCGACAGGAGGCGACGAGTGGTCCCGGGGCCATGCGCTTCACCCGGGGCCTGGGGCCTCGCGCCACGCAGGGGGCGGGACTCGCCCGGCCCCTCCCGCGTGTGCCATGCGGAGCGGGAATTCCCCTCGGACCCGGCGCGAGTTCCGGTTCTCCACCCTCCCATCAGGCAGGCGGGCGGCGTGCCCCTTGGGGTGGGGGTGTCCGCGAGCGCTGCGGCCCCGGATGTTTCGCATAGAGTCCCGCGCGGAGCGCCTGCGCCAGGTGCTCCCTGTCGGGTGTATCGCACCGGGATTCTCGAGGACCAACACGGATGGACTGCGACTGGCTCATCGTCGGCTCGGGCTTTGGTGGAAGCGTCAGCGCCCTGCGATTGGTGGAGAAGGGCTACCGGGTGGTGATGCTCGAGAAGGGCCGCCGACTCCGGGCCGCTGATTTCCCGAAGACGAACTGGGACCTCCGGCGCTGGCTGTGGATGCCCGGCCTGGGCTGGCGGGGCCTGTTCAAGATGACGTTCTTCCGCCACGTCACCGTCCTGTCGGGCGTGGGAGTGGGCGGGGGCTCGCTCGTCTACGCGAACACACTGCCCATCCCGAAGGACGACTTCTTCGAGGCGACGAGCTGGGGCCACCTGGCGAAGTGGAAGGACGAGCTCGCGGCGCACTACACCACCGCGCGCCGGATGCTCGGCGTCAGCGTCAACCCGCTGCGCACCTTCCCGGACGAGGTGCTGGAGGAGGTGGGACGCGACATCGCCCGGCCCGACTTCCAGCCCTCCACCGTGGCCGTGTACTTCGGCGAGCCCGGCGTGACGGTGAAGGACCCGTACTTCGGCGGAGAGGGGCCGGAGCGCACTGGCTGCATCGCGTGTGGCGGGTGCATGCTGGGCTGTCGCCACGGCGCGAAGAACACGCTCGACAAGAACTACCTGCACCTGGCGGAGAAGCGCGGCCTGACGCTGCACGCGGACACGGAGGTGACGTGGGTGCGTCCCCTGCCGGGCGGCGGCTACGAGGTCCAGGCGCGGCGAGGCACGGGGCGCTTGTTCCGCGAACCGCTGCGCTTCACCGCGCGCAACGTCATCTTCGCCGGAGGCGTGCTGGGGACGATGGACCTGCTCCTGCGCCTCAAGGAGCGCGAGGACGGTCTGCCCGGGCTGTCGCCCCGGCTGGGTGATGGCGTGCGCACCAACTCCGAAGCGCTCATCGGCGTCGTCAGCGGACGCCAGGAGCCGGACCTGTCGCGAGGCATCGCCATCGGCTCCATCCTGCACACCGACGACCGCTCACACCTGGAGCCGGTGCGCTACTCGGCGGGCTCGGGCTTCTTCCGGCTGCTCATGGCGCCGCAGGTGTCCGGGGCGACGATGCTGTCCCGGCTGGCGAAGCTCGTGGGCATGCTCGCGCGCCACCCGTGGCGCTTCCTCAAGGCCTGGTTCGTGCCCGACTTCGCGCGGCGGACGATGATCCTCCTCTACATGCGCACGCAGGAGGGCGCGCTGCGCATGCGTCGGGGACGGGGCTTCCTGACGGCGCTCAAGCGGGGGCTCGTCACGGGCGTCGAGTCGGGCGTCGCGCCCACGTCCAACATCCCGGAGGCGGTGGAGCTGGCCCGGCGCGTGGCGGGGAAGATGGATGGCTATCCCATGACGATGGTGAGCGAGACGCTGGCGGGCATCCCCACCACCGCGCACATCCTCGGGGGCTGCTGCATGGGCGACTCGGAGCGGTCCGGCGTCATCGACCACCGCCATCGCGTCTTCGGTTACGAGGGGCTGTACGTCATCGACGGCTCGTCCATCTCCGCCAACCCGGGCGTGAACCCCTCGCTCACCATCGCCGCGCTCGCGGAGCGGGCGATGACCTTCGTCCCGGCCTCGCGGTCCATGCCCGAGACGGTGACGGGAGGGGAGGCGGCTCCCGTGCCGGCGGCGTCCGTGGCCGCGCGGCACGAGGCGACCTGACGGCGGCGGCTACAGGCGGACCTGGAGCTCGTAGCGGCGGTTCTTCGCCTTCTTCGCGTCGGTGTCGTCGGGCTTCACCAGGGGCTTCTCGGAGCCGAAGCCCACGGCGATGATTTCATCGCGCGCGATGCCCCGGGAGATGAGCTCCTTGACGATGGTCTCCGCGCGCTGCTCGCTGAGCTTCTTGTTCTTGCCCGCGTCACCCGTCGAGTCGGTGTGGCCGGAGACCTCGAACTTGTAGCTCTTCACGCCCGCGGAGGTGAGCTGCTTCTTGGCGTCGATGAGCGCGGAGGCGAGCTTCTTGAGCTTCGCGTCGCAGCCGGCGGTCAGCTCGGCGGTGCCCGTCTTGAAGCTGCACTGGTTCTTGCGGCCCTCGTCCATCAGCTTCGTGTTGACGCGCTTCTCGACGGCGCCCTTGCCCGCGTCGGTCGCGGACTTCTTGATGGAGTCGAAGGGGCTCTGCGCGGCGGCGACACCGGGGACGGCCAGCAGCGACACGGCGATGCACAACGCCTTGAGCTTCATACGTGGAACTCCTTGGGCTCCAGGAAGGAAGGGAGCCGCGCGAAGGCTGCCCAGCGCGGGCCCGTCCGTCCAGCACGGACACGCACCCCTCCCGGGGAGCCGGGGCGCCCGCTCGCCCGGTGGGTGTGACGGGGGCTCCGGGAAAACTTGCCTCGGCGTGTGGGCGGAGGAGCATGGGCGCTCGGGTCGGTCCGGGCAGTGAGCGTGACAGCGAGGCAGCCGTGAGCAGCAGTCGAACGGAGCGGTGGCGGTATCTTCTCTCGGGACACCGGGTGGGGTCGGACGCGAAGCCGGCGGACGCCGTGGTCGAGCGCCCTCCCGTCCCGGACGACTCGCTCCCCCTGGACGAGCGCACGCCGTACGACGTGGACTACGACCGCATCGTCTTCTCCAGCGAGTTCCGTTGTCTGCACGACAAGACGCAGGTGTTCCCCCTGTCGTCGAGCGACTACACGCGCACCCGCCTCACCCACAGCATCGAGGCCTCCTGCGTGGGGCGCTCGCTGGGGCAACTGGCGGGACGGGGCCTGCGGATGCAGGACGTGAAGGTGGAGCCGTCGCACCTGGGCACCATCGTCGCGGCGGCGTGCCTGGCGCACGACATCGGCAATCCGCCCTTCGGGCACTCGGGCGAGGCCGCCATCCAGCACTGGGTGGAGCAGCGGCTGGCCGAGCCCGGCAAGGAGGCCCAGGGCCGCAAGTGCCCCTTCGAGACGAACGAGGAGTGGAGCGACCTGGCCCACTTCGAGGGCAACGCGCAGGGCTTCCGCATCCTCAACCGGCTCCAGTCACGCGAGCGGCGGGGCGGCCTGCGGTACACCGCGGCGACGCTGGGGGCGATGAGCAAGTATCCCCGCCCCTCCGTGTTGCCAGGGGGCCGCGCGGCGGACAGGGCGCGCGTGTCGGAGAAGAAGTTCGGATACTTCCAGGACGACCGCGTGCTGGCGCTGGAGGCCTACCGGGCGACGGGGCTGCGCGAGCGCGAGCCGGGCGTCTTCTCGCGCCACCCGCTGGCCTTCCTCGTCGAGGCGGCGGACGACATCTGCTACGCGGTCATCGACCTGGAGGACTCCGCCAAGCTGGGGCTCATCCCCACGAGGCAGGCCTGCGAGCTGCTCGACGCGGTGCTCCCGCCCGCGGTGAAGGACAAGCGTCCGCCTCCCGCGCACCCGGAGACGCGGCTGGCGCAGGCGCGGGCGCGGACCATCGGCGTGCTCATCCAGGCCAGCGTGAAGGTGTTCCTGGAGAACGTCAGGGGGATGGAGGACGGTGAGTGGGAGCTGCCGCTCATCTCCGCGCGTGACGACGTGCGCGTGCCGCTGCGGGAGATCAAGGACGCCACCCGCCGCCATGGCTACGAGAGCGAGCGCGTGCTGCAGATCGAAAGCGCGGGCTTCAAGACGCTGGGGGGCCTCCTGGACATGTTCGCGACGGCGGTGGTGACGGACCGTCCGAACCGCGAGGAGAAGAAGCTGCGGCAGCTCTTGCCACTGGAGCTGTTCCAGCGGCCGGACAACCCGCTGCGGGGCGAGGACATGGGGGAGGCGCTCGCGCGGCTCACCATGTACCAGCGCCTCCTGTGCGTGACGGACTCCATCGCCGGGATGACGGATGGCTTCGCGGTGGAGCTCTATCAGCGGCTGTCCGGCATCAAGCTGCCCACCTAGCCCTCAGGCGTGCAGGCCCTCTTCCCGACCGGTGGGGCGCGACAGGCCGCGCCCTTCCAGCAGGGAGAGCGAGTCGTCGATGGCCAGGATGTTGCCGGACGGGTCCTTGAACCAGGCGGCCTTCATCTCTCCCATGTCGGCGATGCCGTCGCGGGTCCGGATGCCCAGCTCCGGGATGTCGTACTCCTCGAACGCCACGCCCTTCTTGCGCAGTCGCTTCACGGAGTCTTCGACGTCCATCACGGCGAAGGCGCAGGCCGTGGCGGTGGAGCCGGAGGGCGTGGGGCGCTCGTACACGAGCAGGAACGAGCCCTCGCCGACGCGGTACATCGTGGCGCCCTGTTCACCTTCGGGCGTGGGAATCTCCTCGAACTCCAACAGGCCGCCGTAGAACACACGGGCGGCCTCCAGGTCCGTCACCGCCAGCGTGGGCACGACCTTCGTTCGCGCGAATGACATGACGTGTCCTCCCTCCCTGTCTCTCGGTTGGGCATGACGTGGAGGCCTTGCAACCCGGTGGGCCCCCACTCAGGGAGAGGGAGCGGCGGAGGGCCCGGTGGGCGATAGGTGCCCGGGGCAGGTTCCGCTACACTTCGCGGCACTGTGTCACGGACGGACGAGGCCCCGGCCTCCGCGGGGTGGAGGTGGATGTGGCGGCTCGGCCCCTGGACCGCGCCGGGAGTGCTCTCCGCGGTGGAGACGTACTTCTTCGCGCTCTCCAGCGCCCGGCCCATCGAACTGTGGCGCGCCTTCGCCACGCAGGTCCCCGCCTGGTACGTCTGGGTCCCCGCCACGCCGTGGCTCTTCCTTCTCGCGAGGCGATTCCCCCTGGGGCGTCCCTTCCAGGCGCGCTCGGTCGGCGTGCATCTGCTGGCCTGGGTGGGAATGGGAGGGGCCTTCGGTCTCGCCTACACGCTGTGCAACCTCGCGCTGGCGCGCGACATGGGGGGCGCGTCGCTTGAGTTCTCCCGGATGCTCCTGCGCTTCTGGCTCGGGTGGCTGCCGATGATGGCGATGGCCTACGCGGCGGTGCTGGGCATCGCGCACGCGCTCGACTCCCAGAGACGGGAGCGTGAGCAGGAGCGCCAGTCGGCGAGGCTCGCGGTCGAGCTGGCGGACGCTCGGCTCCAGGCGCTCCAGACGCAGTTGCACCCCCACTTCCTGTTCAACACGCTCAACGCCATCGTCGTGCTGGTCCGCGAGAAGGAGACGGACGCCGCCGCGAGGATGCTGGTGGCGCTGAGCGACATCCTGCGGCGCCTGCTCCAGCAGGGCGCGACGCAGGAGGTGTCGTTGCGGGAAGAGGTGTCCCTGTTGTCCCGCTACCTGGAGATTCAACAGTTGCGCTTCCAGGACCGGCTGCGCGTGAGCTGGGAGGTGGAGGACGCGGTGTTGGATGCCCGGGTGCCCTACCTCGTGCTCCAGCCCCTGGTGGAGAACGCCATCCGCCACGGCGTGTCCATGCGAACGGCGGCGGGGGCCTTGACCATCCGCGCTCGGCACCAGGACGGCGTGCTGACGTTGATGGTGGAGGACGACGGCCCGGGGCTGCCGGCGGCGTTCTCGCTGGAGCGCGGCGCGGGCATCGGACTGGCGAACACGCGGGAGCGCCTGACGCGGCTCTATGGCGACGCGGGGCGGCTCGGGCTCACCTCGAGGCAGATGGGGACGGGCGTCGTGGCCACGGTCGAGCTGCCGCTCCGGAGGGGGGAGGCTGGGAATGGCTGAGCTGCGGGTCCTGCTCGTGGACGACGAACCGCTCGCGCGTCGTGGCCTGCGGCATGCGCTGGCGCGCCATCCGGATGTGAGCATCTGCGGCGAGTGCCGGGACGGGCGCGAGGCGGTGGTGGCCATCCGGGAGCTGCGCCCCCAGTTGGTGTTCCTCGACGTGCAGATGCCGGAGCTGGACGGCTTCGGCCTCATCCGGGAAGTGGGCGCGGAGCGGATGCCCGCGGTCGTCTTCATCACGGCGTATGACGCCTTCGCCGTCCGCGCGTTCGACGTGCACGCGGTGGACTACCTGGTGAAGCCCTTCGCGGACGAGCGCTTCGACGAGGCGATGCAGCGCGTGCGACAGCGGCTGCGACAGGGCGAGGCCGTGGAGCTGGGCCGGAAGCTGGCGGCCCTGCTCGCGGAGACGTCGGGCCCGGCGGCGCCGGCCACCGGGAGCGCCGCGCCGGAGTCCCTGGCGCGGCTCATGGTGCGGGTGGGCACGCGGTCCGTGCTCGTGCCGGTGGCGGACATCGACTGGGTGGAGGCCGACGACTACTGCGTCACGCTGCACGTCGGGCGGGAGGAGCACGTGCTGCGGGAGAGTCTCGCGGCGCTGGAGTCGAGGCTCGACGCCGAGCGCTTCGTGCGCATCCATCGCTCGGCCATCGTCAACGTGGAGCGCATCCGGGAGCTGCACCACGCCTCGCCCACGGAGACGGTGGTGGTGCTCAAGGAGGGGCTGCGGCTGCGGGTGAGTCGCAGCCGTCGCGAGGCGCTGGAGCGCAGGCTCGGCAAGGCCCGCTGACGGGCCTCGCCGATGCTCGGACTTCAGTGGGGGCTTTCCTCCGCGGCGGCGCCCACCTGCTCCACGGCATGGGTGACGGCGGTCCACTCCGTGCCTTCGAGGTGCATGCCGAACGCTCGCGCGACGTCCAGGTGCTCCCGCGTGGCCGCCTCCACGGACTCGGCGACCTGCTGCACGTTGAAGAACGCGCCGCCTGGAGTCGGCTGCACCAGGTCGCTGGTGTAGAGCAGTCGATGCTCGGGGAGCCAGACGAACAGCATGCGCTCACCCGTCTCGGTGCGGACGGGGATGAGCTCCAGCCGGTTCTTCCCGCTGCCCAGCGCG
This sequence comes from Myxococcus dinghuensis, assembly GCF_024198235.1. Taxonomy (GTDB): domain Bacteria; phylum Myxococcota; class Myxococcia; order Myxococcales; family Myxococcaceae; genus Myxococcus; species Myxococcus dinghuensis. Next base: position 41,013 of record NZ_JAKCFB010000008.1, read on the forward strand.
GTGCGCCCGCTCACGGCGTGGAGCGTCGCGCGGCGAGGGGTCTTGGCCAGGGCGTCCGGTGAGAGCGTGCGTGGTGCCTTCAGCACCCGGTCCGCGAGGGGGCGGTTCAGGTCCAGGAGGTGGATGGGGATGCCGCGGGCCGCGTACTCACGCAGCCCGCCGACATGGGGCCACGCGTCGCTGGTGGAGACCACGGCCTTCACCTTCACGCCCGGGTGGCGCCGGCGGACCTCCTCCAGGACGGCGGCGGAGTAGCCCGACGAGATGGGCGCCTCGATGACGACGACGCCGTCGTCCTGCTTCACCAGCGCGACGTTCCACCGACCCGGAATCAGCACCACGCCGGGGACCAGCTCGACGGCGGGCTTGTCCGGGCGACCCAGCGGCAGGGACTCGACGGTGAGCTGACCGCGAGCGGCGAAGCCCTTCCGCACGTCCTCCGGAATGGCGAAGTCGGTGTCCGACACCTGGGGGGGCAGCTCCAGGCCCGTCACGGTGAACGCGTGATACTCGTTGCCATTGCGCGCCCAGCTCCAGTGACGCGGGTAGCGCAGTCCTCCGGGCTCCAGGGACCAGGACTGGAAGGTGAGGCGGGTCGTGACGTCTCCCCAGACGTTCCAGAAGAAGTCCCCGGGATGGGCGTCGACTGTCTCGACCTGGGTCGGCAGGGCCGTGTGGGCGTTGAGGAACAGCCGCGCGGTGGCGCGCCCGTGGTGGAACGTCACCACGTGGTGCGGCACGTCCTGGAGCACGACATCCGGCGCGGCGCGGAGGTCCTTCGCGTCCAGGGCCGTGAGCAGGACGCGCTCGGGGGCGAAGTCCAGACGCTCCTCCAGGTCCTGTCGCTGCGCGGCACCCGCGGGGACCATCTTCCCCTCACGCTCCAGGGCCACCGCGCCGTCGGACATCAAGACGGTCATCGACTGCCACGTGCCCAGGCCCGCCGAAGGGCTGCGGCCCTCGAGCTTCTGACGCAGGCGGCGGTGTGCCGGGTCGCGCAACTCGTCGAGCTGCTCGTAACTCACGAGCCAGGGCGGGGTGGGGCGCTCGGATTGCTCCAACAGGTTCCAGTGGCCGATGCCCTGGATTCGCAGCGCGGGGAGGGCACGGAGCCGGGCTTCGCCACCCATGGCCTGGGCCGCGGCCTGGACCTGGAGTCGCGCGGGCGCATCCCCGGCGAGCACGGGGGCCGACAGGAGCAGCAAACCGAGGAGCCACGGCGGAGTCGTTCGTCGCATGCCCCCAGGATGCGGTGGCCCCGCGCCCCGGGTTGGCGCATGCAGGGAACGGAGGGCCCGTCGCGGCGGATGGCCGTCCCCGTGCAGTGAACGGCGGGCGGCGCGGCGCCCTCAATCCCCTTGGACGGCGAGCTGCCAGTCTCCCTCGGCCGTGATTCCCACGCGCAGGCCGTAGTAGGTGCCGCCCTCCTTCTTCATCGCCCGGAGCTGCTTCTCGGGATAGAGGCCCACGAGGGGCTTCCAGTCCGAGGCGTTGCGAATCCCGGTGACGTGGACGGAGGGCCAGTAGTACAGCGCGCCCTCCTTCGCGTCGGGCAGCTCGAGGACCTGCGCGATGCGCGCGAGCACCGGCTCGCCCCGGGCCTCCGCCTGACGCCAGTACTCGACGGGGTCGTTGCCCTCGCCGAAGGTGAAGCGCAGCCCCTGGCCGTTCTCGTTCGCCAGGGTCGCCAGCGCCGCGTAGTCGCAGGCCCGCGCGGCCATGAGGATGCGCTGCCGCATGGCCTCCGTCGGCGCGGGCACGGAGGGCTTCGCCGCCTTCACCGGGGCGGGGGGCAGTCGCGCCGCGGAGCAGCTCTCGCCCGGCGTCGAGGCGTCCGCCGCCACCAGCCCCGCATCGCTCACGCTCCCCGCGTCCGGAGTCGAGGGCGTGACCACCGTGGGACCGGCATCGAGCTCCGGGGGATTGGGGGGCCGCACCGCGGAGGGGGCCGCGTCGGGGTTCGAGGCAGGGGCGGGGGGCCGCTCCGTACACGCGAGGAGCGAGAGGGCGGCGCAGGTGGACAGGAGCGTGGACCGGTGCATGCGCGCCTGTGTAGTCCAGCCCCGAGAGAGGCGGGCCGGTTTCCATCCCTGGCCCGTGCCGAAAGACGCCTTCTGACGACTCGTCGACGCAGCGCCGACACGCGAGCGCGTCAGGCCCGAACGGCCGACAGGTCGCCTCCGGAGCGACCCTGCACGGATGACTTGGGTCTGGTGTCGGAGAGGGCGATACTGCCGCGCATGTGTGGCCGAGTCACCGTCCGGACTTCTCCTGATCAACTCGTCGTCGAGCTGGGGCTCGCGGGCATCCGCGCGGCGGTCGAACGACCGCGCTTCAACCTGGCTCCCACGCAATCGATGCCCGTGGTACCCAATGACGGCGCGCGGATGCTGGACGCGTTCCGCTGGGGGCTCATCCCCTCGTGGGCGAAGGACGCGTCCATCGGCAACAAGCTCATCAACGCGCGAGGGGAGACGGTCGCGGAGAAGCCCAGCTTCCGCAGCGCCCTCAAGCGCCGCCGCTGCCTTGTGCTGGTGGACGGCTGGTTCGAGTGGAAGCAGACCACGAAGCCCAAGACGCCCTTCTTCTTCCATCGCCAGGACGACCGCCCCCTGGCGCTCGCCGGCCTGTGGGAGGAGTGGACCGCGCCCGACACCGGCGAGGTGCTGCGCACCTGCACCATCATCACCACCAGCCCCAACGCGCTGATGGCGCCCATCCACGACCGGATGCCCGTCATCCTGACCCCGGAGGGCCAGGAGGTGTGGCTGCGTCCGGAGCCCCAGGACGCCGCCGTGTTGCTGCCCCTGCTGGTGCCCTCGGCGGACACGGGGCTGGAGGCCTACGAGGTCTCGCGCGTCGTCAACGCGCCCACGCAAGACATCCCGGCCTGCGTGGAGCGCGTGGCGGCGTAGGCCTCAGGCCTTGCGGCGCAGGCGCGCGTCGAGGCTGTGGGGCCCGGCGCCCACCAGCATCACCGCCGCCATGACGGCGAGGTAGAGCAGCGCCAGCTCCATGCGGCCGAACGGGTCCGCGCGGTGCCGGAACAGCGCGACCAGCATGGTGAAGCCCGCGAACGCGGCCGCCGGACGGGTGAAGAGTCCCACCGCGACGAGCAGGCCGCCGAGGAACTCCGCGAGCGACGCGCACCAGGCGAAGAAGAGCGGGAAGGGGAAGCCCAGCTCCGCCACGCCCCGCGCGAACCCCGACATGTCGCCGCTGACCTTGGACCAGCCGTGCCCCAGCCCCAGCGTCAGCCCGAACACGACCCGCACCAGCGTCCAACCCAGCGCCATTCGTCCCGTCATGATGTCCTCCTCGCGTTGCGCGCGACGTCGTCCGTCGAGGATGCCTGCTCCGCGCGGGCCTGTCCGCCAGGAACGTCGCCGGACCTCGATTCCGCGGCGTCCGAGCGCGCGCATCCCCGTCCCGGCGAGCGAGCGGTCCACGTGCCCGCCTGCCCGGGAGGACGCATCCGGTCCGCTGGGCCGGTGGAGCAGGAGCCTGCTCGTGGCTGGCCCCCGAGCCTCGTCGACGTCAGCTTGTGGATTGGAGGAAGGACTCCTCTCGTCGCAACGGCCGGGCGAGGGGGCTCGGGCGTGCCCGGGGGCCGGGCGGGTCGGGGCGAGGTGCCTTCCCGGAACGGGAGCGTCATGCAGACCGAGAACCCACGCATGAACCTGGAGCGGGTGGAGGAGGCGATATCGGGCGCCATCGTGGAGGCGGGGCCCGACCACCTCACCGTGCACGACATCGGCGCGGGCGAGGACATCACCCTGCGCATCGATGACCGCACGACGTACGTCTGGAACGACGCGCGCGACGAGGGACGGTTGACCGACACGGCCGACGTCCGCGTCGGCTACTTCATCGCCGGGGGCGTCCACGTGGCCGCGGAGGTCATCATCCTCGACCCGGGGCAGGGCAGGTCCATCGCGGACGCCATCCCGCGTCGCCTCCAGTAGGCGTGGGACGGGGCGGGGGCTGCTCCGTCCTCGCGGTGTCTCCACTCGCGGACGGGGCCCCGCGCGCGTCGACTACGCCGTGCGCTTGGGGGCGCGCAGGTCGGTGATGGCCAGCGGGTGACGCTCACCCTGGGGGGAGACCAGCGCGGCGCCGAGCACGAAGTCCTGGCCCATGCGCAGCTCCAGCGTGGTGGGGCCCTTGTGCGTCGTGCGCCAGTCCAGCTCGATGCGCACCGTGCCGAGCAGCTCGCGCTCCACCGTCGTGGTGTCGAGCGACTCGAAGAGGGCCACGGAGATGGGGCCGGGGATGAGCGGCAGCTCCAGCGTGACGGTCTTCGTCGCGGGCACGGGCGTGTTGGCGGGGATGACCTCGTGCTGCGCGCCCCCGGGCACCATGATGCCGATGGGCATGGGCACCACGTCCGACAGCCCGGCGATGCCGCGCGCCAGGTTGCGCCCGAGGATGGCCGCGCCCACGGCCACGCCCAGCTCCGGGTTGACCTCGCGGTCCGACGACAGGCGCTTGAAGTGCGAGAAGCGCTCGCGGATGACGGGCATGCGCGTCTGGCCGCCCACCAGCACCAGCTCGTCGATCTGGTCCGCCTTGAGCCGGGCGCGCTCGAGCACGTCGTCGCTCGCGGACGCGGTGCGCTCGATGAGCTGGAACACCATCTGCTCCAGTTGCTTGCGCGTGAGGGTGTAGTCGAAGTCGACGAAGCCGCCGTCCTTCTGGGCGATGCAGGGCACGCGCAGCACGGTGGCGTCGCGCGTGGACAGCGCCATCTTCGCGGACTCGGCGGCGAACACCAGCCGCTGCATCACCACCTTGTTGCCGCGCAGGTCGATGCCGTGCTTCTGCTGGAAGTCCGCCACCAGCATCTCGACGATGCGCTCGTCGAAGTTGGCGCCACCCAGGAACGCGTCACCGCCGGTGGCCAGCACCTTCACCACGCGGTTGTGCACCGCCAGGAGCGTGGCGTCGAAGGTGCCGCCGCCCAGGTCGAACACCATCACCGTCTGTTCGGGGTTGCGCAGGTTCGCGTAGTAGAGCGCCGCCGCGGTGGGCTCGTTGATGATGGCGCGCACCGTGAGGCCACACTGCTCCGCGGCCTGCCGCACCGCCTCGCGCTGGCGGATGGACGCGTGCGCGGGGACTGTCAGCACACACTCCTGGAAGGGCTCGCCCGCGGCGTGGTTGGCCAGGGTGAGGATCTGCCGGATGACCAGTTGCGTGACTTCCGTCAGCGACGTCACCTTGCCGTACATCCGCACCGCGGTGTAGCCGTCCTCGCCCTCCACCAGCTCGAAGGCGTACTTGTCCTTGTGCTGGGTGACGTACTCGGACTGGAAGCGCCGCCCCAGGAAGCGCTTGGCGCCGAAGACGGTGTGGCGCGGGTCGTCGATGATCTGCCGCCGGGCCGCGTGCCCGACGATGGCCTTGTCCTTCGCGTGGAACCACACCACCGAGGGCAAGGTGAAGCTCTTGTCCGTCACCGGCACCACGCGCAGCTTGCCTGCCTTGTCGAAGAAGGCCGCCGAGGTGTTGGTGGTCCCGAAGTCGATGCCGAGGATGGCCGCGGTGCTCATGAGCCCCCGAGTCTTTCACGTCCGCGCAGCGGGGAGAACCGACCACACGCGGGGTGGGTGTCCCTAGATGTGCTCCATGACCATGAAGGCGACGGTGTGGGGGGCGAGCGCTTCGTAGAGGTGCGGCACGTCGCCGGGGAAGGTGGCGTAGTCGCCGGGCGCCAGGTCCACGGTGGCCCCACTCGGACCCGCGCGCAGGCGGCCGGTGCTGACGACCAGGTGCTCGACGCTGCCGGGGATGTGCGCCTCGGCGTGGCGGGCGGAGCCGGGCTCCAGGCGGATGACGTAGAGGTCACGCCGCGCGCCCGGAGGACAGGCGGAGAGCATGGTGCCGGTGAAGTGGGCCTGCTCGGAGCGGATGGCCGCGCCCTCGCCCGCGCGGATGACGCGCACCTCCCTCGTGGGCGGGTCCACCAGCCTGCTGAAGGGAACCCCCAGCGCCACCGCCAGCGCCCACAGCGTCTCGATGCTCGGGTTGCCCGTGCCCGCCTCCAACTGGGACAGGGTGGACTTGGAGACGTCCGCGCGCCGCGCCAGCTCCGACAACGACACGCCCGCCCGCTCGCGCTCGCGGCGCAGCGCGGAGGCGATGACATCCAGGGGACCCGTCGGCTTGGGTGTTCGTTTTACCGGCATGATTGTTCTTATTGACGAACGAGGCGCGCTTGTCCACATTGGTCCGCATGGGAACCGTGGATCGCGCCCTCGTGCGGGACGTGTCGGCCATCGCGCTGGCATCGGGCGTGGTGGGTGTGTCGTTCGGGGCGCTGGCGGTGTCGGCGGGGATGCCGGTCTGGCTGGCGCTCTTCATGTCGGTGGTGGTGTTCGCCGGAGGCTCGCAGTTCGTGGCGGTGGGGGTGGTGGCGGCCGGAGGCAGCCCGGTGGCGGCGGTGCTCGCGGGGCTCCTGCTCAACGCGCGGCACCTGCCCTTCGGGCTGGCGGTGGCGGACGTGTTGGGGCGGCGGTGGCCCACGCGGCTGTTGGGCGCGCACCTGATGGTGGACGAGTCGGTGGCGTTCGCCCTGGCCCAGCCCGACCTGGCCCGGCGGCGCGCCGCCTACTGGTGGTGCAGCGGGCTCCTGTTCGTCGGCTGGAACCTGGGCGTGACGGTGGGCAGCGTGGCCGGCAGCACGGTGGGCGACCCCGCGACCCTGGGGCTCGACGCGGCCTTCCCCGCGAGCCTGCTGGCGCTGCTCCTGCCCGGTCTCCTGCCACCCCGGAAGGAGCCGGCCCCGGCGGGGACGCCCTCCTCGGACGACGCGGTGGCGCGGGCCAAGGCGACGCGGGCGCGCCACGTGGCGTTGGTGGGGGCGGTCATCGCGCTCGTGACGACGCCGTTGCTGCCCGCCGGGGTTCCCATCCTGCTCGCGCTGTTGGCCGTGGGAGTGGCCCTGCGATGACCGTGCTCTGGATATTGGTGCTCGCCGCGGGCACCTATGCCTTCCGTCTCGCCGGGCCGCTGTTGAGCGAGCGGCTCCACGTCTCGTCCCGGGCGCAGGAGCTGATGTCCCTGGCCACCATCGCCATGCTGTCCGCCCTGGTGGCGACGGCGACGCTGACGGCGTCCGGGGGCTTCTCCGGCTGGGCGCGTCCGGCGGGGGTGCTGGTGGGCGCGGTGCTGGCCTGGCGCCGGCTGCCGTTCGTGGTGGTGGTGGCGGCGTCCGCGCTCGCAGCGGCGGGGCTGCGCCTGGCGGGGCTGCCGTAGCGGTCGCGCGCGAGTCGAGGACGAAACAGGTGGTCGCCATGCGACCTCGTGGGCCATCGTTCGTCTCCTGGGACACGCATCGGGGGCGTACATGAGCTGGCTGGAGTCCGAGGTCGAGGTCATCGTCAAGAGCGGGCTGGGCTGCGACGGCGAGGTGCTCGCGAAGGTGGAGGCGTTGCTCGCGGCCGAGGGCTCGTCGAAGGTGGCGGCGCTCCACGAGACGGTCGGTCAGGCCTGGCAGAAGCTGAGTGAGCAGGACCGGGTGGAGTCGGGCTGGGCCGAGCCGACGACGAACGACGCCATCGACCGCGCCTTCGAGGAGCTGCGGGGCGCGGGCATCCTCGCGTTCCAGGGCATCGGCTCGCAGGTGTCGAGCGGCTGGCCGGAGGTCCAGGACGCCGCGAAGCGCCAGGCGGGGCCGGTGCGGGGCGCCACCTTCTTCCACGGCGAGGACCTGGAGGGCGTCGTGCTCCACCAGCAGCCGCTCCGGCTCGAGTTCGGCGCGCTGGTGGCCGAGGGCACCGCGGACGCGGAGGCCGTGCGGGCCATCGGGCACGAGGTGAAGGCGGCGCTCGCCCGGCACGGGGTCGAGGCGCACTGGGACGGCGACGCGGAGTCACCGCTCTCGATTCCAGGCTTCGTGTGGCGCAAGCGCCGGCGCAACGAGCCCATCCGGGACTGGATGGTGGGCGGCGTGCTGCGGGGGCTCGTGGCGCAGGATGACGTCCCCAGGGAGGTCGCCGTCACCGCGCTGTCCCGGGTCATGGTCGAGCTGGCCCACGCGCACTATGGCCCGGGCTTCGTGTTCGAGGCGGATTTCGACGAGGCCTCCTCGCGCGTGGTCCTCTTCCAGGTCGTCCACACGGTGGCCGACGACGCGGCGCAGGGCGTGGTGGGGACGGTGCCGGTGTCCCAGGCGCGCGCGGCGGGACTGGCGGTGGATGCGGACGACGAGCTGCTCTTCGTGCTCCCGCAGCGTGATGACGACCTCGCGCAGCTCCAGGAGAGTGCGCGCCTCTACGGGGCCTTCCTCCCGCTGTATGGCCAGCCTCGGATTCCGCCCGTCAGTGCTCGCGAGCTGCGGGAGCGCATCTTGCGCATCGCCCCCTCCCTCCTCGCGGCGCAAGCCCAGGCCGCCGCGCCGGTGCCAGAAGAGAACACTCCTTCCTGACGTCGGGCGGGAGCCCACCCGGGGTGCCCTGGCGTGAGCCCCTCGTTCTTCGCGATAACAACGGAATATGCGAACGAACGGACGACGGCTCGCGGTGGTGTGGTTGGGGATGGCCTTGGCCCTGGGGGCGTGCGGCTCGGATGACCCGCCGGAGCAGGACGCGGGGGTCTCCGACGCGGGCCCGGATGGGGGCGGTGGGGATGGCGGGACGCCGGACGGCGGGGCTCCGGATGGGGGCGACGGGGGCACCTCGGACGGCGGCAGCGATGGCGGCACCGGGGCCGCCCGCGAGTCCGGGGACGGCGTCTCGCGCGAGGCGACGACGGTGGCGGGCATCTCCGTGGACCGCTACGCGTGGATGGACTCCGAGGGGCGCGAGCGCACCGTGTCGCTCAAGCGGCAGTCCCCGGGGAGCAACGGCGGTTACGCCGTCCAGATGACCTACCAGGTGCGCGCGGGGACGCAGTGGCGCACGGTGACGTTGGATGGGACGGGCGGCGGCGAATCGGGCTTCGGCTATTTCGTGGCCCATGAGCTGTACCGGAGCTTCGACAACGGCACGTCGGGCACCATCGCGGCGCTGCACGGCGAGGATGATTCGCCGTTGGGGTTGGGCTTCCCGGTGGAGGAGGTCCGCCCGGCCCTCTCCGCCAGCGACACGGTCGTCACCCACACCGTCACGCTGCGCTATCCGAAGTGGGGCACGCGCGTCGCCATGTCGGACGTGACGGCCACGACGCAGGCGGCGGCCTCGGCGCACCAGAAGTTCATGGTGCCGGTGAGCATCCGCTGGGTGTTCGAGAAGGGGATGGACTTCCCGCGCATCGACACCCGGTTGGACCTGAGCGAAGCCACCGCGGGGCAGGTGTCCTTCGACGTGCGCGGCCCCTACGGGCCCATGGAGTTCGCGGACGCGGACCCCAACGCGACGCTCAACAACGTGCAGTGGGGTGATTCGTTGAACCACTTCTCGACCGGCGTCGCCGCGGCGGGCGCGTTGACGACGCAGGCGAACTGGACGTGGAACGAGCCCCTCGCCGCCTCGCGCAAGTACAACGTGCTGCTCGCGCGGCACTCCTCCACGGGCGTGTTGTACGAACTGGGCCTCGTCGAGCTGAAGCTCGGCACGGACGCGGGGCTGGTGTACGGGGGCTACAGCCTCAACAACGGCTCGACGAAGGCGGCCACCGGCAATGCCCTGAACAGTGGGGGCTTCTCGGAGGGGGAGTGGCCCTTCCAGTCCGCGCAGTACAGCGGCCTCGGGACGACCCCGGTGACGGGGAAGAAGGTCGCCTGGGGCTCGAGCCCGTTCTATGGCTCGACATTCACCACCGTCTATTTCAACGACACCACGTCGCGGCCCATCGTCGCGTACCCCGCGAACCGGTCGCTGGTGTATCGCACGTGTCTCGTGGTGGGCGTGTCGCCCTACACGGATGCGAGCCGGAAGTCGCTCACCCGGCTGACGGCGGAGAGCCAGACGCCTCGCTGCTCGAGCCAGCAGTCCTTGTGACGCTCAGGGGGGCCGGCTCGTGAGGTCGGCGGGTGTCAGGGAATGACAGGCCCGCTGCCGCGGCGGGGAGACATCGCGGCAGGGGCCTTCGTCTGTCTTTTCAGCGCGGACGCTTGTCCGCGAGGAACTCCGCGGCCCAGCGCTTCACGGTGGACTCGACGTCCACGCCCTTGGCGGCCAGGGGCAGGATGGACGGCGTCAGGATGGGCGCCTGCGTGGTGCCGTCGGAGCTGCCAGGGATGGCCTCGGTGAGCTGGGGCTGGCCCTTCTTGCGAACCCAGACGCGCGGCCCGGTGGGCGCGGGCGGGGGGATGACGGCCTGGGGCTTGGGCGCGCGCTCCCTGCTGGCCGCGCGTCCGCGGGGCAGGGCGATGTCGGGGATGCTCTGCGGGGCGGCGAACTCCTGCCAGGAGGCGGGGAGCCGGCCGGTGGCCACCAGGTTGCGGCGCTTCTGGTAGTGCGCGGAGCAATAGCCCTTGGAGCGGCTGGGGCGCTTACAGCCGACGATGGCGCACGCGACGTTCTCCGTGACGGCCTTGACCGCGGGCGGCGGCGGAGGCGGCGTGGGAGCGCTCTGGGGGCGCGGCGTGGGTCGAGGGGCTGCTCGAACAGGCTCTACGTCACCGGAGAACCGCGCGGAGATGCGACGCAGCGAGGCTTCCAGTGGAGCGAAGGACTCTTCCACGGCCCCGCGGACGATGGCTTGGAACGCCTCGTCCAGGGAGAGCTCCACGGGGGAGTCACTTCGCGATGTGAGGGGGTGTCGAGAAGCGGGGGCAACGCGACGGCGACGTGCTTTGGCCATGTATGTTCTGGCGTATCACGGCTTGGGGGGCGCGCGTACATCGGAATCAAGGCGACCTGGGGAGTTGTCACATGGACAGGCCCCAGGAGGTGGACCGTGCGCGGGGGCTGTCGACCGAAGAACCCCCCGCGTGGCGTGGCCGGGGCCCGGGGGAGCGGCTACCCCTGGGCGGACTCGCGCCAGCGCAGGCGTTCCTCGCGTTGCTGTGAGAACAGCTCGCGCGCGCGTGAACGCTGTGTGTCGTCCAGGAGCTTCTCGGCCTCCATGTATGCCGCTGTCTCCTGGTCCTCCATCTCTCGCAGGAGGGCCTTCTGCTCACGGGTCGTCTCCTCCGAGCGGGGGCCTCCACCGCCGCGACGAGGCGGGCCACCCCCGCCCATCATTCCCCGACCGCCTCCTCCTCCGCCGCCCATGCCGCGGGGGCCACCGCCGCCCATGCCGCCGCCACCTGGAGGGGGGCCGCGCCCGGACTGTTCCGGCCGGGCTGCCCGTGCTTCCCGCATCTTCTCGCGAAGGGGGGCGTTCTTCTCTTCCAGTGCTCGTTCCATGGACTCCAGGCGGGTGACCTGGTCCGCGGTGAGTGTCAGCTCCCCACGATGCTCGAGCAGGAGGGCGAGCGGCGACTGGAAGAGGGCCTTGGGCGGAGGTCCTCGGGGGCGCTCCGTCTCCGAACTGGTGGCACAGGCCGTGGACAGGAGGCTCGCACAGAGCAGCGCGAGCCGAGGGCAGGTCGACATCCGTTCTCCTTTCGCGCCAGGGCGCGGCGGGACGACACGTTGTCGGCCGGAGATGAACGGGCGATGCACGGGGGATTGCCAAGCATTACGCCGCGGCGTCGCCACGCCGGGCGAGCAGCCGGGGGAGGGGGCCGGAGCCTCTCGACGTCAGCTCCGGCTCCCTGGCTACTTCATGGCTGCGTCACAGCTCGCAATGTCCGTTCGTGAGGGCGTTCTGGCGATAGACGCCTGTCTTCCCGGTGACGGCTTGGAAGTCGTAGGTGCAGGAGCCGAGGGGCGGGAAGTTCGGGAACCCGGCGGACTTGAAATGGGCGAGCGTGTTCTTGAGATTGTCCTGGGAGGGCTTGAAGTGCCCGCTGTCGTTGGTGATCCACTGGATGACGCCGTCGTTCACCTTGACCGTGCCCGCGCCGATGACCTTGAGCTGTTGCCGCACGTCGGGGCCGGGCGGAGCGTTGGGCGTGGGCAGGCCGGCGATCGACCCCATCAAGAGCCCGGCATGGGTCGTCAACCGCGGCTTGGTGCACGCGCGGGTCGAGGAGTCCTGCGGCTTGTTTTCGTTGATGCAGTTGGCCGAGCCGCGAATCTGGATGTACCGGCCGTCGACGTTGATCATGTAGATCCGGCCGTCTCGGGCATCGATGACGTACAGGGTCTCGCTCTCCGCGCTCACGGCCCAGGTGTTCACCCGCGTGTTGGTCGTCTTGTAGAAGGCGACCCCGCCGCTGAAGATGACTTCGTAGGCGGCGAGCGCGTCGTTCGGGATTCCCTTCGAGCAGGTGGAGCGCCCCAGCCAGGATTCACAGACGCCGTTGGCGACCGTCCCGTTGTCGTTGTACTCGAGGTAGACGGGGAAGTCCTTGCAGATCTGGCCAGCAGGGCAGCCGGGCTGACAGATGCCATTGGCATTGACCTCCAGGCCCGCGGCACATGCGCTGCTGTACTGGGAGCAGGAGCACGACTCCTTGATGCAGCAGAAGTTGAACGGCCAGTAGACACAGACCTCCTGGGTGCACTGGACGCAGGGCTTCTGATTGGCACCGCCACAGGTCGCGTCCGTGGCCGCGGTCCTGGCCCATGCGTCTGGCTCGCGGGTGTACTCCGCGAATCCGGCACCATGTCCTCGGCTCTGCGCGATATCCGCGGAGGTGAGCGTGAACCCCCGGGTGGCCGCGAGCGAGATGAGGAGGGAGTCGGTCGTGGCGGTGCGCAAGGCGGCCATCAGGCTGTGGTCGGTGACCGCCGCGTTCAGCAAGGCGTTCATCGCCGCGTTGTAGGTGGGCTGTCCTGGCGAGGGCGGCGCGATACAGGTGACCGTCGAGGACGGCGAGGTCACGGTGGAGCTCACGAAGTCGAACCAGGGCTGCAGCTTCGCCGCGCAAAGCTGCTTGCCGGCGGTGTGCTCCACGTAGGGGTCGAGGATCTGATTGGAACCACTGCCGAAGGGGGCGGGGGCGCCGTAATTCAACGCGCCGTCCGTCCACCAGACCTGGCCACTGAGGGCCGTGGGCCAGATGACGTAGTTCGCCGTGGTCGTGCCGTTCATCTGGGGGACGATGAGGTCGGTCCATTTCAGCGTGAAGGTGTTCCCGCCCTGGCCCTTGAAGACCAGGGTGTTGGTCGTGGCGTCCACCGCGATGTCCCAGACATAGCGGGCCCCTGTCTTCTCGATGAGGCCCACGACGTTGCCGTTGGCGTCATAGGCGACGACGGCCATCCCCAGCCTGTTGTCGAGGTAGCTCAGGGCCCAGTAGGTCATGCCGTTCGCCGTGACGACGGGGCACATGTCGCTGGGGAGCAGCGTGTCGGGTCCCTGCATACAGGACTTCTTCAGCTCGACGGGGACGCGCAGGGGCGTGGCCGCGTCGACGAAGTGGACCGCGGGAGAGATCGCCGCGTTCCCGGAGGGGGCCGGGAGCGCGCATCCACAGACGGCCTGGCCTCCGCCTGAGTCGAGACATGCCTTCACGGGAGGATGGGTGGGGCTGTTGCTCCAGTTGCCCGCGAACACCATCCCGTACTGTGCGCAGACCGGGGCGCAGACGGATGGGGCCGTGGCGTTGTTCGAGATGGGGGGACTGCAACGGTCACCGATGGCCGCATGGGCCGCGGGAATCGCGAGAAAAGTCACGGCGGCGGATAAGGCCAATGCTCTTCCAAACAGAGTCATGAGTGTTCCTCGTTGTGAGGTGGGGCTCGTGCGCGCCTCGCGGGGTGTGGGGCGGGGACAAACCAGGCGGCGGGCGCGAGTATAGGAATTCGCAGCAAAGGCAGGTCAAACCCTGGGTGGGTGATGGCTGTTGACCACATGGTCTTCCCTTTCGCGAGGTGAGGGTGTCCCTCCTCCCTCCGAGACACCGGGGAGAGTGCCTCGCCGCGCAGTGCCTCTCAGGGCCCCTCTCTCGATGAGGGGATCCCCGTGGGAGGGCATGGTCCACGTGCTCGCCCGGCCGCGCCTTCATCCCCTGCGACCACAAGGGGACGTCGTGCCCAAACGACGAGAAGGACAGCGCACCGCGCCGTGGGCCCCAGCGGCTTGTGGCGCTCATGACCCCGTCGAGGAATGGCAGTCCGTGCTGCGTCTGTCCCAGTTCGAGGCTGGGTGGATGGAGATGCCATCCAATCACTGCTCCGAAGGCCGCAGGGCATTTCATCCTCGTGGCCCCGCCTTCACGGAGGCTGACGCTCAGTCACGCCTCCTCGTTCGATGCGGAAATTCTAGAATTGCTGCCAGTCGAGGGGCGCTCCATCGTGGTTGCTGCGCTCCGGGACCGGAGACAGTCGAGATGAAGCTGCGCGTGCTGAGTGTGGTGTTGCTGTCTTGGCTGGGAGGTCTCGTTGCTTGTGGTGGCCCCAGTGATTTGCTCGTCCCTGGCGCCAAGATGTCGAAGCAAGAGGTGTCGGGTGTTGCTGAGAGAGGGAGGGCGCGCGTGCTTGCCGAGGCCGAGGACGTCGGAAGACGTAGGTCCAAGCAGGAACGCCGCCCGGACCTGGTTTTCATGAGGGCTGGCGCTCGGGCCCCGTCTGCTCCCGTGCCACCCCAAGCCGAACCTCGGTGAAGCCTGCGCCGATGAGCCGGGGGTCAGACCGTCGGTGTCTTGAACGCCCAAATTCCCACGTACTTGCCAGTGAATCCAGGGACGGTGGTGCCGAATGAGACCCCCGCAGCGTCGAGCGTTTCCTGCGTCAGGCCGGCTACCTTTTCCCTCACGAATTGGGCCAACGCATTGGCGACAAACGAGGCGGGCGAATACTGATTGCCGGTGCCCTCACCCATGGGCGTACTCGGATGCGTTGATGGATAGTCCGCCACCAGTCGTTTCCATAGGTTGGGATGGTCGACCTCGAGCCGCTGGCAGATTTGGTATGCGCTGTAGAATCTCTCAGGTTGTTCCATGAGAATCTGCAGTACGGCGTCCTTGATCTCGGCAGTTTGCATGAGTGGGGCTCCGGTAGGAGTTGGCAGCATAACCCCAGATTTCCCGAACGAGCGACTCACGAGAGGCTCCCTCTGTGAACCCGTGCACTGCGAATCAGGCATGGCTCGAAGAGGAATGAGAGTGGTTCGAGAGGATGGACTGGCTGCAGGTCGGCATGGGCACTTCCAGGGAAAGGCACGCCTTCCCCGGTACCGGAGAGGGAATGGCGCCACTTGGAACGAGGGGCGGTCGCGGGCGCCTTGAATTTTGGGTCTGCACGGGACCGACGAAGCGCATCCTCCTGTTGGGGGAGGACGGTGTCCGCCAATGTGGCGACAGCGCGAGTTCGTGTTCGCAGTTGCTGTTGTTGCGCGAATTGCGAGAAGCTGCGCCCGGCCCGGTCGTTCTTCGCTCGCGCACCTTCACGACAGGGGACTCACCATGAAGCGCTTGAAGCCGTGGCTGTTTGCCTGTGTGGTCGTGCTCGCCACCGGGTGCGGTGGAGTATCCGAAATGGCTGATGAGGAATTGTTCGTGTCGTCGGAGTCACTGTCGACGTGCACTGCCACCTGCCAATGGGGGAATGTGAGCTGTCCTTCGACGACCACGACCTGTACTGCAACGAATGAGGTGGGCGTGACGTGCGATGGCGTCACCACTGCTTGTCCGGCTCAGCCTCCGCTGCCGACATGTCCATCGACTCTGCCGAGCTGTCTGGACGTGGCGGGTACTCGGTGCACCATCGCTGGAGAAGTCACCCGCTGTTGTGTCGACGAGGGGGCGTACTCCTGGGAGAACACCTGCGTCTGCTCAAAACTGGGTTCCGTCAAGCCGCCGTACAAGTTTGTCTGTCCCTCCTAAACCAAGGATCGTGAATCTTGTCCGGCCTCAGGTGGTGCGCCTGAGGTCGGAGCGGCGCAGGGATGGACTGGCAGCGCACTGGGCGGAGCGGACAGTGGGGCGGCAGGAAGGAGAGGACGACTCTCCCGCCGAGCTGCGCGAGCACCTTGCGTGTCTTCTTGCTGGAGTGGGCGGCGGCGTTGTCGAGGACGAGGTGGATTCGGCGAGCGCGTCGGTAGTCAGGCGCCAGGGATGAAGAGCGCACTGGCTTTGCTGCGTCCCTCCACCACGTCAGCGTTCCCGTGCGGACACATATGCCTCGAGACACCTCACATCGTGGGTCCGACGGCGTCGCTCTCGGAATCCGTGGTCCGAAGGAGCCGGGCAGGCCCCTACGACTCGGAAGTTCCTCGCCGCAATCCCAATGCCTTCATCTTCTTGTAGAAATGCCCACGCTCGAGGTCGAGCAGTCGCGCCGCCTCGGTCACGTTGTCATGTGTATGGGCAAGCACGTAGAGGATGATCTCCCGCTCGGCGTCCTCCACCTGCTCGCGGAAGGTCTTGTCCGCGCGGGGTCGGAACCCGGGAGGAGGGGATGCCGGGGGCGGTGCGGCCACGGGGGCGGGGGTCACGAGCGCCGGGGCCGGCGTGCTGGCGGCGGCCACCACGGCCGCGTCCACGCTGGGGGACGGCGGAGGCGGCGTCGCTGGCAGCTCCACCGGAGGTGGCACGGTGCCTCGGCCCCGGGGCAGCAGCTCCAGCGCGTCCGCGCGGCTGACGATGGGGCCCTCGCAGAGGATGGCCAGCCGCTCGACCAGGTTGCGCAGCTCCCGCACGTTGCCCGGGTAGTCGTACGCGCTCATCACCGCGAGTGCGTCCGGAGACAGCGTGAGGGGCCGGCGCCCGTTCTTCGCGCACGCCTCTCGTAGGAAGGTGTCGATGAGGTCCGGCAGGTCCTCGCGGCGCTCGCGCAGCGGGGGCGAGTGAATCTGGACGACGTTGATGCGGTAGTAGAGGTCCTCGCGGAAGCGCCCCGCGGCGATCTCCTTCTCGAGGTTCTTGTTCGTCGCCGCGATGACGCGCACATCCACCTTGAGCGTCTCCGCCCCGCCCACCCGCTCCAGCTCTCCCTCCTGGAGCACGCGCAGCAGCTTGGCCTGCATCGCCTGCGGCATGTCCCCAATCTCATCCAGGAACAGGGTGCCGTCGTGCGCCAGCTCGAACTTGCCCCGGCGCACGCTCACCGCGCCGGTGAACGCGCCCTTCTCGTGGCCGAACAGCTCGCTCTCGATGAGCTCGTGCGGCACCGCCGCGCAGTTGAGCTTCACGAACGGCCCGCTCTTGCGCCGCGAGTGCTGGTGCAGCGCCCGCGCGATGAGCTCCTTGCCCGTGCCGTTCTCCCCGGTGATGAGCACGCGCCCCTCGGACGGCGCCGTGCGCTGGATGAGCGAGAAGATGCGCTGCATGGCCGGGCCGCTGCCCACCATGTCGTAGCGGCCCAGCTGCTCGCGCAGCTCCCGCAGCTCCTCCATGGCCGCCTGGTGCTTGAGCACGTTGCGCAGCGCCACCAGCAGCCGTTCGCGGGCGATGGGCTTCTCCAGGAAGTCCCGCGCCCCCAACTGCGTCGCCTTCACCGCCGTGTCGATGGTGCCGTGGCCGGACATCATGATGACCGGCAGCTCCGGCTTGAGCTCCGTGAGCCGGGCCAGCGCCGTCAGCCCGTCCATGTCCGGCATCTTCACGTCCATCAACACCGCGTCCACCGGACGCGCGCTCACCACGTCCAACGCCACCTGGCCGCTGCTCGCCAGCTGCGTCTGATACCCCGCCAGCTGCAACGCCTGGCTCAAGGTCAGCAGGATGTTCTTCTCGTCATCGACGATGAGGACGGATGCGGGCATGGAGGGCGCTCCCGGCGCAAAGGCGAGAAATGCTCGGCTGCTCACGGGGGACTCGGGACAATCTCACGGAAAATATTTGGACAATCAAGGGTTTCGGGGCGCGGAGGGGTGTCGCGAAAGGGACAAATGCTTTGACTCACCCGGCCGTCTGCGACTACACGCGACCCCACAACCCGTCCCCTGCGGGTGCTTCTTTCGTTTTCAAGATTCCGGGAGGAATGATGCGTCGGATTTCTCTTTTCGCGGGGCTCTCCCTCGCGGTGGCGGTGCTGACCGGCTGCCCCCCCAGCTACCCCAACTGCAAGGACGACTCGACCTGCTCCGAGAAGGGCGAGGTCTGTGTCCAGGGAACCTGCCAGCAGTGCGCCACGGACGCCAACTGCCAGGAAGGTTTCACCTGCCAGGGCAACAAGTGCGCGCCCAAGCCGCCCGAGTGCACGGTCGACAACCAGTGCGGTGATGGCCGCATCTGCGAGGCCGGCAAGTGCGCCCAGGCCCAGTGCAAGGACGACTCGGCGTGCCCCTCCGGCAGCAAGTGCCAGGCGGGCCGCTGCCAGGTGCAGCAGGACACCTGCGCCTCCAACGCCGACTGCGGCGACGGCCAGGAGTGCAGCGCCGGCCGCTGCGTGACGGCCTCCGCGGACAAGTGCGACTGGAGCCCCATCCGCTTCGGCTTCAACGAGTCCTCGCTGACCTCGGAGGCGCAGTCGCGCCTGTCCGACCTGGCCCAGTGCCTGAAGACGGGCGCGCAGGGCAAGGTGACGCTGGCCGGCCACGCCGACGAGCGCGGCACGGAGGAGTACAACCTCCAGCTCTCCAACCGCCGCGCGGCCGCCGTCAAGCGCTACCTGACGGACCTGGGCGTCAAGGGCAACACCCTGACGGCGGTGGGTTACGGTGAGACCCGCCCGCTGAACACGGCCTCGACGGAAGAGGCGTGGTCCGAGAACCGCCGCGTCGAGTTCCAGCGCTAGTTCGAGGTAGGCTGGCGCGACATGGCCGTCCACGAGCCTGAAGCGCGTCAGTCCTATCTGGTGTTTGCCTGTGGCAGTAGCTGGTACGCGGTACCCGCGGAGAGCGCGGCGGAGGTGGTCACCTTCCCGGAGCTCACGCGGGTACCTGGCGCCCCGGCCCACCTGCTCGGCGTGTTCGCCCACCGGGGTGAGGTCATCCCGGTGGTGGACATGGGCCTGCTGGTGGCCGGGGTGAGCCAATCCTCGCGGCGGGCGGTGCTGGTGCGCCTGCCCCGCGGGACCCTGGCCCTCACGGCGACCACGGTGGCCGGCGTCTCCCCGGTGACGGGAGCGCTGGAGCCCCTGGGCCCCACGGGCGTCCACGTCCACCTGCGCGGCCCCGCCAAGAGCGGCCCCCGGGACGTGGCCGTCATCGACCCCGAAGGTTTGTTCGACCACCTCAGCCAGGGGGCCTGAACATGGGGCCACCCAGTCCCGTGCGGGGCATGCTGCTGTGTCATGCGGGAGCGCACCGGCTCGCGTTCCTCGCGCACGAAGTGCTCGCCATCGCCGCGGCCGCGGGCGAGGAGGCGGCCTCGGCGCGCCTGGCGTTCCGGTCCCCCGCGGGCGCCACCCGGGTGCTGGTGGCGGCCTCCGGTGGGGCGGTGGGGGTGGACACGCTGGAGATCGACGCGGAGGCCCACCCGGTGCTGCCGGCGCCGCCCGTGGCGGTGCGGGCCTCCGGGGGCAGCCTGCGGGGCTTCGTGCTGGCGCGCGGCGTCCTGTGGCCGTTGATGGGGCTGGTGGAGTTCGAGCGCTTCCTCCGGGGGCTCGGCGGGGAGGTGGCATGAAGGCGCCCGACGACCTCGGGGAGATGGCGCGGTGGTTGGTGCGGCCGGTGCCCCCGGCCAGCGGCGTGGGGCTGACGCTGGCACTCCTGCATGGGCTGCTCACGGACGCGGTGCCCGAGGGCGGGTGGCCAGGGCTCGTGGTGCTCGTCGCGGTCGTGACGGTGCTGTCCCAGGGGCTCGTCCAGTGGCACGCGCGGCGCTCGCTGCGGACGCTGTACGCGCTGGGGGCGGGGCAGTTGCCCACCACGGCGGAGCACCTGCGGGCCGCCCTGCTGGAGGCGCGTGCCTTTCCGACGCGGTGCTTCTCCTTCGCGCTGCAGAGCTGGGTGGGCGGGGCGCTGGCGGTGGCGTTCGTCTTCATCCCCTGGCAGGACGCGTCGCTGGGGCTGGGCTTCCGCATCCTGCTGGTGGGCGCGTCCCTGGGGCCGCTGACGGCGCTGCTCATCTACCTGCTGGTGGTGCGCCGGTGTCGTGGCGCGGTGGCGGTCATCGCCGCGAGGGGGCTGTCGCCCCTGGAGGTCGTGGCCACGGCGCCGCCCCGGCGCATGCACATCCGCCGGCACCTGGTGCTGTTCACGGCCATCGCGGTGCTCAGCCCCTCGCTCTTCATCCTCGACGCCACCATCTCCCGCACGCTGCGGGCCATGGACGAGGTGGTGGCGGCGCGCTCCCCGGGCGCCCAGGACGCGGCGCTCAAGCGCGCGGACCGGGGCCAGGGGCTGGCGGTGGCGGGGCTCATCGCGGTGCTGGTGCTGCTCACCGCGCACCTGGGCGGCACCGTCATCGCCGCGCCCCTGCGCGCCATCACCGAGGACGCCACCCGCATCGCGCAAGGGGACCTGCGCCCGCCGCGCGTCATCCCCGCCGAGGATGAAATCTGGGCGACGTCGGCCGCGTTCGCGCAGATGCAGGCGCAGTTGGGCCAGGCCCTCACGCAGTTGCGGCGCGCGGGGTTGCAGATCTCCACCACCACGGAGCAGTTGGTGGCCACCTCCGGCGAGCAGGAGGCCGGCGCGGACGAGCAGGCCAGCTCGCTCAACGTGACGAGCGCGACGACGGAGGAGCTGGCGCGCTCGGCGCAGCAGATCGCCGGCAACGCGGAGTCGGTGTCCGCCATCGCCGAGTCTACCTTCGCCGCCGCGCAGACGGGCCAGCGGGGCGCCACGGCCTTCCTGGGCGCGATGCAGCGCTTGAAGGAGGAGAACGAGGCCATCGCGGACGCGGTGGTGCGGCTCAACAAGCGCGTCCAGCAGATTGGCAAGGTGGTCGAGTTCATCAACGAGATCGCCGACAAGTCGGACCTGCTGGCGCTCAACGCGGAGCTGGAGGGGACGAAGGCGGGCGAGGTGGGGCGGGGCTTCTCTTTGGTGGCGGCGGAGATGCGGCGGCTGGCGGAGAACGTCATCCGCTCGACCAAGGCCATCGAGCAGCTCATCGACGAGATTCGCGACGCCACGCACGCGGCGGTGATGGCGACGGAGGCGGGGTTGAAGGCGATGGAGTCCGGCACGGTGCTGGCGGCCGAGGTGGACGAGAGCCTGAGCCTCATCCTCGAGCTGGCGCGCCAGACGTCGCACGCGGTGCGCAGCATCTCCCTGGCCACGCAGCAGCAGCAGACGGGCACCGACCAGTTGGCGGCGGCCATGGGGGACATCCTGCGCGTCACGGAGCAGAACTCGGCGGCGACCAAGCAGATGGCGGTGGCCAACGCGGACCTGTCCACGCTGTCCAGGGACCTGAAGCGCGCGGTCGAGCGGTTCCACGTCGTCTCGGGAGAGGAGGCGTGAGGGGATGAGCGCACGACATGGCCCGCGGCGGGCCTCCTTCAGCCGGCACGTGATGTGGCCGGTGCCCCTGGCGAACCTGGTGGGCGCGGCGCTGGGGCTGCACTACGCGCGGCTCACCCTGGCGGAGGCCCTGTCGGTCGAGGGGCGGATGCGGGTGCTCCTCCAGATGGGCGGCCTCCTGTGTGGCCTGGCCATGGTGCTGGGCGCGGCGGCGGCGCTGAGCCGGCTGCGGACGCTGCGAGGGCTGGAGCGCGGGGACGTGCGGCCCACGCCGGAGGCGCTGAAGGCGGCGGTGGCGGAGGTGACGCGGGCGCCGGACGAGGCCTTCCTCGGGTCGCTGGGGCTGTGGCTCCTGACGACCGTGTCGCTGGGCGCCGCCATGTGGGGGATGGCGGGCAGGGACATGGAGGTGTCGCGGCGCATCGCGGGGCTGGGGCTCCTGTTCGGTCCGCTCACGGCGCTCCTGGTGCACTGCCTCGTCATCCTGCGCTCGCGCAAGGTGGTGTTGTGGCTGGGGGAGCTGGGGATGACGCACGCTCAGCTCATCGAGGCGATGCCTCGGCGGGTGGAGATTCGCGCGCGGCTGGTGGCCTTCGCGTTCATCTCCGTGGTGACGCCGGCGGTGCTCTCCGCGCAGCTGTCGTCCGCGCTGGCGGAGGAGGCGCTGGGGCAGTTGGTGTCCCGTGGCACGCCGAGCCTGGAGCTGGCGGCGACGTTGCGGCTGGAGGCGCTCGCGTCGGGCGGGCCGCTGGTGTTGCTCGTCTTCGGGCTGTCGCTGACCACCGCGTACCTGGGGGGCACGCTGCTGGGGCGCCCTCTGCGCGAGCTGTCCGGGGAGGCCCGGCGCATCGCGGAGGGCGACCTGGCGAGTCCGCGCGTGGTGCCGGCGGAGGATGAAATCTGGGACGTGTCCGCCGCCTTCACGACCATGCGCGCGCACCTGGCGGACGTGATGTCGCAGTTGCAGCGCGCCGGCGCGCAGATCTCCGCCACCACCGAGGAGATCCTCACGACGTCCAGTCGCTACGAGGCGGGCGCGGCGGAGCAGGCCAGCTCGCTGGACCAGACGAGCGCGACGACGGAGGAGCTGGCGCGCTCGGCGCGGCAGATCGCCGAGAACGCGGGCTCGGTGGCGCAGATCGCCCAGCGGACGCTGGGGGCCGCGCAGCAGGGCCAGCGCTCGGCGGAGGCGTTCCTGGGGTCCATGGAGCGCATGCGCCAGGACAACGGGGCCATCGCCTCCGCGGTGGTGCGGCTCAACAAGCGCGTCCAGCAGATCGGCAAGATCGTCGAGTTCATCAACGGCGTGGCCGACAAGTCGGACCTGCTGGCGCTCAACGCGGAGCTGGAGGGGACGAAGGCCGCGGAGGTGGGGCGGGGCTTCTCGCTGGTGGCCGCGGAGATGCGGCGGCTGGCGGAGAACGTGCTGGAGTCGACGAAGGAGATCGAGGGCCTCATCGAGGAGGTGCGCGAGGCGTCCGCCGCCGCCGTGTCCGCGACGGAGGGGGGCGTGCGCGCGGTGGAGACGGGCACGACGCTCGCGCAGCAGGTGTCGGACTCGCTGCGGCAGATCACCAAGCTCGCGGGCAAGACGTCGGACGCGGTGCGCAGCATCTCCCTGGCCACGCAGCAGCAACAGACGGGAACCGACCAGCTCGCGGAGACGATGGCGGACATCCTGAAGATCACCCAGCAGAGCCTCAACTCCACCAAGCAGGTCAGCACCGCGAACACGGACCTGCTCGTGCTGGCGAGGGACCTGCGGGAGGTGGTGGAGCGGTTCCAGATCGGCCAGGAGCCGCTGAGGGAGGAGGGCGGGTGAACCCGAGCGAGCGCCTCCTCAGGCAGTTCCGGGACCTGGTGACGGTGCGTTTGGAGCGCATCAACCGGGCGCTGATGGAGCTGGAGGTGGGCGCCAACGTGGAGGCCGGGCGCGGCGCGCTGCGGGAGCTGCACGGGCTCAAGGGCGAGGCCCGGATGATGGGCTTCGACGACATCAACGCGCTCGTGCACGAGATGGAGGAGCTCGTTCGCTGCGCGGAGCCTCGGCGCTACTCGCTGTCGGCGGACTCCACCGACGCGCTGTTGAGCGCCGCCGACGCGGTGCTCGTCCTCTCGGTCGCGGCTCCTGCTCCGCGCTCCTCGTCCGAGGTGACTCGCCTCGTGGATTGGCTCCAGGCATGTATCCGCACCGAGACCGAGGACACACCCGCCATGGCCGAGGGCGATGCGGTCCGGGTCTCCGTTCAAGAGGCGGCCCGGGCCATCGCTTCGGCCCGTGTGGGCGAGACGCTGTCCCCCGTGGTCGCATCGGCGGACGGACGCGGCGGGGCCGGGAGCCCGGGGGAGAGCGCCCACGGGAGCGAGGATGTGTCGTCAGGCGGCGGACGCGGTGGGAACGCCTCCCCGCGTGTCGAAGGGACTCCGGAGCGTCCGGGAAGTGACGTGTCGTCGCGTGGCACCGACCGTGTGGAGGTCGGCGCCGATGGTGCCTCCGTGCCCCGTGGTTCCGATGCGACTCATGCACGCGTGGGACGTGACTTGTCCCCTCGTGGCGTCGAGGGCGCGCAGTCACGTGTGACGGGAGACACCGCTCCGTCGTCTGAGGCTGAAGGTGGCCGTGTCACGTCTCCAGGTGGGGCCCTCGGTGAGGGCTCTCGTGGTGTCGCCGGCGTTGGCGCATCTGGGGAGAGTCCACGTGGCGTATCCGGCGTCGTCGGGGCATCTGGCGAGAGTCCACGTGGCGTATCCGGCGTCGTCGGGTCATCCGGCGAGAGTCCACGTGGCGTATCCGGCGTCGTCGGGGCATCTGGCGAGAGCCTTCGTGGCGTATCCAGCGTCGGGGCATCTGGCGAGGGCGCGCGTGGTGTATCCGGCATCGGGTCATCCGGTGAGAGCCCACGAGGCGTATCCAGCGGTGGGTCATCCGGTGAGAGCCCACGTGGCGTATCCGGCGTCGGGTCCTCCGGAGAGGGGCCGCGTACAGCCGGCGTCGGGGTGTCCTCCGTGGAACTGGGGCAGGGCGCCCGTTCGTCCGGTTCCTCCGGGGGCTCGGGGGGCCTGGGCGCAGGTGGCCCTTTGCCGGGGGCGCCTCGGATGGGCTCTCCGCTCATCGCTCCCGCACGGGCGACGAATCCGGGCGCATCTCGCGTGGAGTCGACCACGACCGCGGATGTCCGAGGCGAGCAAGTCCCAGCGGGCCGTACGACGTCTCCGTCGACGGCCAGTCCTCGCGGCTGGCCCTCCGCTCCACGCGCGGAGACCTCCAACGCAGTCGCCTCCTCGACGGAAGGCGGCCCGGCGCGGGGCCAGGGCTCCGCTACTCAGGGGGCCTCGGCGGGGACGACGGTGTCGCGCCAGCCCGAGACGCGCATGGACACGGCGGTGCGCATCGGCGTGGCCAGCCTGGACGTGTTGACCAGCGCGGCGACCAACCTCGCGCAGGTGGCGCGCCGTCGCGAGCGGGCCAATGCCCGGCGTCTCGCATTGGCGCGGGAGCTGGGACAACTGGCCCGGGAGGCGGAGGACCTGGGGCCCGCGGCCGCGTCGCTGGTGGCCCGGCTCGGCACCGCCAAGGAGCTGGCCGCCGCGCTGCACCGCGAGTCCAAGCTCCTCTCGAACGAGGAGCTTCGCGACCTGGGCATGGTGATGGAGGAGGTCCAGGGGCTGCGCATGCTCCCGCTCTCCGTCCTCTTCGAACCCTATCCACGCATGGTGCGCGACCTGTCCCGCGCCCTCGGCAAGGAGGTGGAGCTGGTCATCGACGGCGAGGACACCCGGGCCGACCGCGCGGTGGTGGAGGCGCTGCGCGAGCCGCTCATGCACCTGGTGCGCAACGCGCTCGACCACGGCCTGGAGACGCGGGTCGACCGGGTCAGTTCGGGCAAGCACCCCCGCGGCTGCCTCACGTTGCGCGCGGCCCGGGAGGGCAGCCGCATCATCCTCCGCGTCGAGGACGACGGCATGGGCATGGACCCGGCCGCGCTGCGGCGCATCGCCGTGCGCAAGGGCTTCCTGGACGAGAGCGCGGCCAACGCCCTGTCGGACGCCGCCTCCCGCGAGCTCATCTTCCAGGCCGGCTTCACCTCCCGCGAGGTGGCGACGGACCTGTCCGGCCGCGGCGTGGGCCTGGACGCCGTGCGCGCCTCCATCCAGGGCCTGGGCGGCGACGTCGGCGTGGAGTCCGCGCCGGGCTGGGGCACCATCTTCGAGCTGCGCGTGCCCGTGTCCCTGACGGTGGCGCCGCTGCTCTTCATCCAGGTGGGGACGGAGACGCTCGCCCTGAGCGCGACGCATGTCTCCCGGGCGCTGAAGGTGGAGCCCCTGCACCTGTGCGAGGTGGCGGGGCGTCCCGCGCTGCTCGTGGAGGGTCGGGTGCTACCGCTGGCGTCGCTCGGCACGTTGCTGGGGTTGGTGCCGGAGCGACCGGTGGAGGAGGGGGAGCTGGTCCTGGTGGTCCGCAGCCAGGGTGGCGCCGCGGCGCTGGTGGTGGACCGGGTCCTCGAGGAGCGCGTCCAGGCCATCCTCCCCCTGCGGGGGCTGGTCGCCCGGTTCAGCCACCTCACCGGCGCCACGTCCCTGGCGGATGGGCGGCTGGCCATGGTCCTGTCCGCCGCCTACCTCACCGCCAGCGCCCATGGGACGAGCGCGGTGCGGCTGCCCCGGTCAGCCACCCCGGACGTCGAGGCCCGGCGGCGGCGCATCCTCGTGGTGGACGACTCCCCCCTCACCCGGGAGCTCATCTCCAACCTCCTGGAGGCGGTGGGGTACGACACCGTCATGGCGGCGGATGGCGCGGAGGCGCTGGACGTGCTGGCCGCCGCGCCGGTGGACCTGGTGGTGACGGACCTGGAGATGCCCGGGATGGATGGCCTGGAGCTGACGCGGCACCTCAAGGGGCACCCCGTCCGCTCCCGACTGCCCGTCGTCATCCTCACCACCCGTGGTGGGGAGGAGGACCGGCGGCGTGGGCTGGCCGCGGGGGCGGACGGCTACATCACCAAGGGCGATCTGGTCCGCCAGGACCTGGTGGATGTGGTGGGCCGGCTGTTGGGTTGAGCCAAATCGCCTCAAACCCCTGTCGGGACGGGTCCCCGCATTGGCTATACTCCACACCTCGCGTACGGGGTATGGACAGGGCATGGGCAAGAAAGTGTCGGTGCTGGTGGTCGATGACTCACTCATCTGCCGACAGCTCATCTGCGAGGCGCTGAGCAAGGACCCCGACATCGAGGTCGTGGGGACGTGCGCGGACGGCAAGCAGGCCGTGGAGATGACCAAGGAGCTGCGCCCCCACGTCATCACGATGGACGTGGACATGCCGGTGATGGACGGGCTCACCGCCACCGAGCACATCATGGCGGAGTGTCCCACGCCCATCCTGGTGCTGACGGCGGATCCCCGCTCCCAGGCGCCGGAGCTGACGTACCGGGCGCTGGAGCTGGGGGCGCTCGCGCTGCAGATCAAGCCCGCAATCGATGCCGGTCCGGAGGCCTGGAACCTGGTGCGGGAGATCCGGCTGCTGTCGTCGGTGCGGGTCATCCGTCACCTGCGCCGGCCCCAGAAGGGCATCACCCCGCCGCGCGTGACGACGTCCGTGCTGCCCGCCGTGTCCATGGGCGTGGTGGTGGTGGCCGCCAGCACCGGCGGTCCCCAGGTGCTGTACCGGATGCTGTCGGAGCTGCCCGCGGACTTCCCCGCGCCCATCGTCATCGTCCAGCACATCAACGCGGCCTTCGCGGAGTCGCTGGCCGGGTGGTTGGCCAACGCCAGCCGGCTGAAGGTGCGGCTGGCGCAGGACGGCGAGCCGCTGATGCCGGGGCACGTGCTCATCGCTCCGCCGGGGATGCACACCGTCATCCCGTTCCGCGGGCGCGTGGGGCTCAAGCAGGGCGTGGAGCGTGACGGGCACATGCCGTCGGGCACGACGCTGCTGGAGAGCGCGGCCCGCACGTATGGCCGCCGCGCGGTGGGCCTGGTGCTCACGGGCATGGGGGCGGATGGCGCGGACGGTCTGCTGGCGATCCGACAGGCCGGAGGCCTGACGATGGCGCAGAACGAGGAGTCCTGCGTGGTGTTCGGCATGCCGGGCGCGGCGGTGGAGCGCAAGGCGGTGGACCACCTCATCCACGGCGATGAAGTCGCGTCCTCGCTGGCGCGACTGGCCCGGGGTGAATCTCTCGCAGTGGGGCGGTGAACCGAGCGTGCGTGGCCCGGGCGCCCAATGGGGCTACGTGCGGGCGTTCCTCACGTCGCGTACGGGTATGGCGCTCAGCGGGCCGCAGCTCCGGCGGCTGGATGATCGGCTGACGGAGCGCTGTCGCGGGATGACGCCGCACCAGTACCTGGCCCTGCTCCGCTCTCCCTCGGGCGCCGCGGAGCTGGAGGCGCTCATCTCCGCGGTGGTGGTGAACAAGACGGACCTGTTCCGGGACGAGGTGCAGCTGACGGCCTTCCGGGACCAGGTGCTCCCGCCGTTGATGGACCGGGTGGGGCGCCGCCCGCTGCGCATCTGGAGCGCGGGCTGCTCCACCGGCGAGGAGGTGGCCACGCTGCTGATGTTGCTGGCGGAGGCGGGCGCGGACCCGGCGAGCACGGTGCTGGGGACGGACATCTCCGAGGCGGCGCTGCGCAAGGCGCGCTCGCTGGCGTTCTCCCCCGAGCAGGCCCGCCGCGTGCCCGCGGGCTCGCGGGAGCGCTACTTCGCGCCCCTGGGCTCGCGGTTGACGCTGGTGATGCCCCTGCGCGCGCGCGCCAGCTTCCAGGTGCACAACCTCATGGACGCGCCGTATCCCATGGCGACGGGCGGGGAGGGGTTCGACGTCATCTTCTGTCGCAACGTGCTCATCTACTTCACGCAGGAGGCCTTCTTGCGGACGGTGGCCTCCCTCGCGGAGAGCCTCGTTCCAGGCGGCCTGCTGGTGCTGTCCGCGTCGGAGCCCCTGCTCCAGGTCCCGGCGACCCTGCGCGTCTTCCGCACGGAGACGGCGTTCTTCTATCAGCGCGTCGACGTCAGCCCGGAGCCGGACCTCGCGGTGACCTCCGGGGCGGTCCGCGCGCCGCCGGCGCGACAGTCCGGCCGGTTCGCCACGGTCGTGACGCCGTCGACGCCCGCCCCGCGGGAGCCCGTCCAGGGGACGGCGGGGGTGACCTCGCCTTCCACCTCCTCGCGTGAGTCCAGCCGGTTCTCCGTGGTGGGGACACCAGGCCCCGTCGAGACGGTGTCTCCCTCCGGCTCCTCGCGCGAGTCCGGCCGGTTCGCGGCGTTGGTGGCACCGAGTCCCCCAGGGGCGAGGGCTCCGTCGGGGCAGGTCGGTCGCCCTGGCGCGCCGACACCGTCGAGTGCGACACCGGCGCCCGCGCTCGGGGGGGAGGCGCCTGGGCGCGTCCCCCCGGAGGGCACCCCGAGCACGGAAGGGGCTTCACCGTCCGTACCCGTGCGTGAGTCCGGGCGGTTCGTGGCCGTGGATGTCTCTCGAGTGAGCGCTTCCGAGGGGACGGAGCCTGCCGCCTTCGCGGAGGCCGACCTGCTCTTCGCCTGCGTCCTCGATGGCGCGGCCTCCGGGGTCTCCGACGCGGTGGCGGAGCGGGACCTGCGGCGCTGCCTGGCGCTGGACCCGGACCACGCGGCGGCGCGTTATCTGCTCGGACTGCTGCTGGAGCAGTGCCGCCGGCCCTTCGAGGCGGTGGTCGAGTACCGCCGGGGCCTCCAGTCCCTGGAGGCGGGGCGCGCACGCCCGGTGCCGTTCTTCCTCAACCCGGTGCGGCTGCGGGTGGCCTGTGCCCATGCCGCGGGACGCCTGGACGCCCTGGGAGGGGCCCGCTGAGCGAGGGCAGGCGGGCGGCCGGCCCCCGGGGGCCCGCGAGAAGTCCGGACGCGGCGCCGAATTGGCCGTAAGATGCCCGACCCATGCGAAGGCTCGCCCTGCTCGCCCTGTTCGTTCTCCCAGGGTGTTTCTATCCCGCTGACCGTGGCCGCGCCCTCGAGGCGAAGGTGGACCGGCTCGGCGCCGACTCCGCGCAGATGCAGGCGGAGTTGAAGGAGGCGCGCGAACAGCTCGCCGCCACGTTGCCGAAGATCGACGAGAAGATCGGTCAGGTCACCAAGGCCCTCGACGGCCTGGATACCGCGTCGCGCCGCAAGGACGCGGACATCGGCATCCAGTTCCAGAAGACGGTCGAGGACCTCGCCCAGCTCCGGGGCCAGGTGGAGACCTACCTCCACAAGATCACGGAGCTGGAGACGGCCCTCGGCGCGCAGGACCAGAAGCTCCTCGCGCTCCAGGGCACCGCCGCGGTGAAGGAGGCGGAGGCCAAGAAGAAGGCGGAGGCGCTCCAGCGTCCCGCCGACAAGGACGACTTCCTCGCGCTGGCGCGGACCAAGGCCAAGGAGGGAGAGGTCCTCGTGGCCCGCCAGCTCTTCAACGAGTTCATGAAGAAGTGGCCGAAGGACGCGCTCGTGGGCGAGGCCTACTTCGGGCTGGGCGAGACGTACTTCGGCGAGTCCAAGTGGGCCGAGGCGGTCAGCGAGTACGGCAAGCTGGCGAAGGACTACCCGAAGACGCCGTCCGCGCCGGACGCGTACCTGCGCCTGTCGGAGTGCTTCGCCCAGTTGAAGATGAAGGACGAGTCGCGCCTGGCGCTGGAGGAGCTGGTGGCGAGCTATCCCAAGTCCGCCGCCGCCAAGACGGCCAAGGAGCGCATCGCGGAGCTGGACAAGGCCAAGGCGCCTCCTCCCAAGAAGGGAGCCAAGAAATGAGCGGTCGTCCGCTGCGGCTCGCGGCGCTGGCGTTCCTGCTGTTGCCCCTGGTCGCGGTGGCGGCGCCCAAGAAGCTCGTGCTGCTCTTCACCGGAGACAATGGGGGCGAAGTCGCCCCCTGTGGTTGAAGGCACAACCCGTCTGGCGGTCTGGCCAGACGAAAGAAGGCCATCGAGAACGAGCGCGCGAAGGGCGTGCCCGTGCTCGTGTTGGATGCGGGCAACGCGCTCTTCAAGAGCCGGGACAGCGGCATGGCCCCGGATGCGCGCCCGCGCGCGGAGCTCTTGTTGGCGCAGATGGACGCGCAGGGCACCACGGCCATGGCCGTGGGCGCGCGCGACCTCGTGCTCGGCGTGGACTTCCTGCGCAAGCAGACGCGCAAGTCGAAGCTGAAGCTGCTGTCCGCGAACCTGGTGGATGGCCAGGGCAAGTTGCTGTTCCCCGCCTCGGTGGTGACGGAGGTGGGCGGCCTCAAGGTGGGCGTGGTGGGCGTGTCGCCGGCCACGCCCGAGCCCCTGCCCATGGAGCCGCAGGCGACGGGCAAGGCCGCCGGCTCGACGATGCGGGGCCTGCCGCTCCAGCCGGCCATCGCCGCGGAGGTGAAGCGCCTGCGCGAGCAATCCAAGGTGGACCTGGTGCTGCTGCTGGCGGCGGCGCCCTACGTGGACGTCGTCCAGGTGGCGGACTCCGTGGAGGGCGTGGACTTCGTGGTGCAGTCGCACGAGGGCCGGGGCTCCGGCATCGCCCAGCGGCAGGGACTGACCACCGTCGTCCCGCCGGGAGACCGGGGGCGGCAGTTGGCCCGGCTGGAGCTGTCCGTCGACGGCCCCGGTCGCTTCGTGGACAACTCCGAGCCGCTGCGCGCGAAGGAGAACCTGCGCATCGTGGAGATGAGCCTGTCGAAGGCCCGGGAGCGGCTCCAGTCCACCACCGATGCGGCCGGGAAGCGGGCCTTGACGGAGGCGGTCGCCAGCCTGGAAGCCCGGCGGACGGCCTTGGAGAAGACGGCGGGGCAGGGCGCAACGCAGGCCCCCCGGACGCATCTATTGTCGTACATCCAGTTGGGCGCGGACGTTCCGGCGGACCCGGTCGTCCAGAAGTCGGTGGAGCGCGTCGAACCCCCCGGTTCGGCCGCCCACTAGCCCGTGCTGGTCTTGTGCCCCGGCCGGCGCGCCGTTATAAGCGCCGGCCACTACAGTGCCGGACCTCCCTCCCGTGGGCGGGTGGGGGCAAGGCACCCTGGAGAGCGTCATGAAGCCTGAAATGCACCCGGTCTATCCGCCGTCCCGCATCACCTGCGCCTGCGGCAACGTCGTCGAGACCCACTCCACCCGCGGCTCGTTCTCGGTGGAAATCTGCTCGAACTGCCACCCCTTCTTCACGGGCAAGTACAAGCTCCTGGATACCCAGGGTCGCATCGACCGCTTCCGCAAGAAGTACGCCGCGCAGCCGGCGAAGGACGCCGCCGCTCCCGCGGAGGGCGCTGCCCCCGCCAAGGGTGGCAAGAAGGCCAAGGCCTGATTCGGGCCTCGCCGCTTCACAGCACCGAAGCAGCATCCGACGAGCAGGGTGACGCAGGGCCTCCACGAGAGGCGCT
This sequence comes from Myxococcus dinghuensis, assembly GCF_024198235.1. Taxonomy (GTDB): domain Bacteria; phylum Myxococcota; class Myxococcia; order Myxococcales; family Myxococcaceae; genus Myxococcus; species Myxococcus dinghuensis. Next base: position 72,602 of record NZ_JAKCFB010000008.1, read on the forward strand.
GCCGCCCTGCTCGCGGCGCTTCTACGGCCCGGCGCACCCGTCAAGTTTCAGGGTGCTACAGGCCAGAAATTAGACGTAGCACCGAAGTGGCCTGACATTCCGCGGCGTCCCACGACGAAGAGTCCGACGGAGGCGAGATGTTCGCGGAAGCTGCTGCCCCAAACCTGAAGATTGTCCGGCGCTCCCTCAACGAGAGCGTGCACGCCAAGGGTGACGCCTGGACGCTCCTGCGCGGGGACAGCCTGGAGCTGCTGCAGCAGTTCGAGCCCCAGACGTTCGACATGATTTTCGCGGACCCGCCGTATTTCCTCTCCAACGGGGGGACCACCTGCAAGGGCGGCAAGCGGGTGTCCGTGCAGAAGGGCAACTGGGACGTGTCGCGCGGCGTGGAGGAGGACCACGCGTTCACCACCGCGTGGCTCGCCGCCTGCCAGCGCCTGCTCAAGCCCACCGGCACGCTCTGGGTGAGCGGCACCCAGCACGTCATCTTCAACGCCGGCTTCGCCATGCAGAAGCTCGGCTACAAGCTGCTCAACACCGTCACCTGGTTCAAGCCCAACGCGAGCCCCAACCTGGCGTGCCGCTACTTCACGCACTCCACGGAGCTGCTCATCTGGGCCTCGCCGAAGTCCGGCGGCAAGCTCCAGCACGTCTTCAACTACTCCAAGATGAAGGCGGACAACGGCGGCAAGCAGATGCGCGACGCGTGGGCGCTGCCGCCCTCCGGCGACGCGGAGGTCACCGCGGACGGCGAGGGCCGGCTGTGGACGCTCACCGTCCCGCGCGGCGGCGAGGAGAAGGCCTTCGGCAGCCACCCCACGCAGAAGCCCGTGGCGCTGCTCGAGCGCATCATCGAGGCGAGCACCCCCGAGGACGCGCTCGTGCTCGACCCCTTCAACGGCAGCGGCACCACGGGCGTCGCCGCCCTCAAGCTGGGCCGCCGCTACGTGGGCATCGACCTGGACACGAAGTACCTGGACCTCGCGCAGAAGCGCCTCACGGCCGCTTCCGCGAAGTAGGCCCCGGCCTGCTGACTCCGCCGGGGCCCGCGCGGGGCCTCAGGCGCGCGACAGGATGAGCTCCACGCCCTGCCGGGCGATGGGGTGGTAGCGCTCCCCGTACTTCTTGAAGAGCGAGCGCGCCAGCGCGCGGTGCTCGCGTGAGGCGGCGAGCACCCCGTACAGCGGCTTGAGGTACTTCATCCGGCCCACCTCGCCGAGGAAGGCCTCCGTGCGGCCCACCGCCGGCTCCCAGCCCGCGCGCAGCGCCGCGACGAGCCACGCCACCAGCACCTCCGAGTTGCGGCTCTTCGTGAGGCTGAAGCGCTCGTCCAACTGGCGGAACACGTCCCGGGGCGTGTCCTGGGGCAGCCACTCCAGGAACAACTGCCACTCCGCGGGCGTCCAGTCCTTCACCACGTCCTCGGACGGCACGGTGCCGCGCAGCTTCTCGAGCGTCTCCAGGCGGCTGGAGTGGGGCGCGGGCGCCCCCGGGGGGATGCCCGGGCGGTTGAGGTAGGCGTCCGCGTCCACCTTCGTCAGCACGCCGGGCAGCTCCCGCTCCACGAAGGCGATGAACTCCTCGGTGGTGAGCGCGCGGAAGCGGTACGTCGCCAGGTAGCGGCGCAGGAACCCGTCGAAGGCCTCGCGCCCCACGGCCTCCTCCATGGCGCGCAGGAGCAGGTAGCCCTTCTCGTACGGAATCTGGGAGAAGGCCTCGTCCGGGTCCACGCCCGTCAGGTGCGTGCGCAGCGCGGTGAGGTAGGGGTGCTCGCGGAAGTGGTGCAGCGCCTCCTCCAGCGCCCGCCGTCCCAGCGCCGCGTGCAGCGCGGCGACCTCCGGCCCCTCCATCGCCTCGAGGATGCGCCGCTCGGCGAAGACGGTGAAGCCCTCGTTGAGCCAGAAGTGCTCCGCCGAGGCATTCGTCACCAGGTTGCCCGTCCACGAGTGCGCCAGCTCGTGCGCCACCACGTTCACCAGGCTCTTGTCCCCCGCGATGAGCGTGGGCGTCAGGAACGTCAGCCGCGGGTTCTCCATGCCGCCATACGGGAACGAGGGCGGCATGGTGAGCAGGTCGAAGCGCTCCCAGTCGTACGGGCCGAACAGCGACTCGGCCGCGCGCAGCATGTCGTCCACGCCGGAGAACTCCTCCGCCGCGTCCTCCAGCAGCTCCGGCTCCGCCCACACCCGCGAGCGCGGGCCCAGCTCCTTCGGCGCCAGGCTCCCCACCGCGAAGGCCAGCAGGTACGGGGGCACCGGCTGCGGCATCTCGTAGTGCTCCTCCGCCTCCACCCCGTGCTCCTCGCGGCGCACGAAGCTGGCCGCCATGACCGCCTTGAGCGCCTTGGGCACCCGCAGCGCCGCCCGGTAGCGGATGCGGATCCTCGGCGTGTCCTGGAGCGGGACCACACTGCGTGCGTGGATGGCCTGGCACTGGCTGTACAGGAACGGGTGCTGGCCCCCCGCCGTCTGCGAGGGCGTCAGCCACTGGAGCGCGCTGGCGTTGGGCGCCGTGCGGTAGCGCACCGTCAGTTGCCGCAGCCCCGACGGCAGCTCCACGCGCAATCGACTTCCAAGAATCGGTTCAGGCGGAGCGAGGATGTAGGGCAAGGGACGACCATTGCCGTCCGTGACTCCCAGTATCTCCAAATCCCGGGTATCCAGGTCGAGGGGACCGGCGGAGGCTTCCTTGAGCGTCAGGGTCGCTTCCGCGTGGAGGCGGTGCGTCCGGAAATCGACGCGGGCCTTCCAGTCGAGGGTTTCCGTCTCGGGCTGCGTGCTGTCGTTGTACGAGTGCGGGTCGAGGCGCGCCATGGCGGCCTGGTTTGTAGTCGGTGTGACGACCCCGTGGCGAGCACGACGACCCGCCGAACAGATTGACTTTCGGGTCAATCGCCTACATTTGTGCAGTCCCCTCCTTCCCACAAGCAAGGGAGCCATTCCCAATGACGACGCGGATCCGCAAGGTAGCTGTGCTGGGCGCCGGAGTGATGGGTAGCGGCATTGCCGCCCATCTGGCCAACTCGGGCGTTCGCGCGCTGCTGCTGGACATCGTTCCGCCGAAGGCCGCCCCGGGCGAGGACACCTCGTCCAAGGCCTTCCGCAACAAGTTCGCCGCCGGCGCGCTGGCCAACATGCGCAAGCAGAAGCCCAGCCCCATCATGTCGGAGCAGGTCTTCACCGCCATCGAGGTGGGCAACTTCGACGACGACCTGCACCGCATCTCCGAGTGCGACTGGGTCATCGAGGTCGTGAAGGAGGACCTGGCCGTCAAGCAGGCCCTCTTCGAGAAGGTGGAGAAGCACGCCCGCAGGGACGCCATCATCTCGTCCAACACCTCCGGCATGTCCATCGTCGGGATGACGCAGGGCCGCGGCGAGGCGTTCAAGAAGAACTTCCTCGTCACGCACTTCTTCAACCCCGTGCGCTACATGAAGCTCCTGGAGCTGGTGGCCGGCGAGCACACGGACCCGGCGGTGATGAAGGCCATCCACCGCTTCGGCGAAGAGGTGCTCGGCAAGGGCATCGTCTACGGCAAGGACACCACCAACTTCATCGCCAACCGCATCGGCGTGTACGGGATGATGCGCACCATCGCGGCCATGGGCCCGGCGGAGCTCTCCATCGAGGAGGTGGACAAGATCTTCGGCCCGGCGATGGGCCGTCCCAAGTCCGCCGTGTTCCGCACCGCGGACATCGTGGGCCTGGACACCTTCGTCCACGTGGCGAAGAACTGTTACGACACGCTGACGCAGGACGAGGAGCGCAACGTCTTCGCCATCCCCGACTTCCTCCAGAAGATGGTGGAGAAGGGCATGCTGGGCGACAAGAGCGGCGGCGGCTTCTACAAGAAGGACAAGAGCAGCGGCGGCAAGGAGATCCTCGCGCTCGACCTGAAGACGCTCGAGTACCGGGCGCAGGGCAAGGTGCGCTACGAGTCGCTGGGCGCCGCCCGCGAGGTCGAGGACGTCAAGGAGCGCGTGGCCGTCGTCCTGAACGGCACGGACAAGGCCGCCAGGTTCGCCGAGCAGGTGACGCTGGACGTGCTGGCCTACACCAGCCGCCGCATCCCGGAGATCGCCGACGACGTGGTCAACGTGGACCGTGGCGTGCGCTGGGGCTTCGGTTGGGACCTGGGCCCCTTCGAGGTCTGGGACGCGTACGGCGTGAAGAAGGGCGTCGAGCGCATGAAGGCGCTGGGCCTCAAGCCGGCGAAGTGGGTGGAGGACATGCTGGCCGCCGGCCGCGAGTCCTTCTACGGCGTGGCGAACGGCAAGGACACCTACTGGGACATCCCGTCCAAGTCCGTGAAGGTGGTGCCGGAGAACGCCCGCACGCAGCGCGTGGAGTACCTCAAGCGCGGCAACAAGAAGATCGTCGGCAACGACTCCGCCACCCTGTGGGACCTGGGCGATGGCGCGACGCTGCTGGAGTTCCACACGAAGATGAACTCCATCGATGACCAGATCATCGAGATGATGGACACGGCGCTCAACGAGACGGAGAAGAACTTCAAGGGCCTCGTCATCGGCAACGACGGCGCCAACTTCTCCGCGGGCGCCAACATCGTCGCGCTGGTGTGGGCGGCGAAGAGCGGCGAGTACGAGTCCATCCGCAAGCTGGTGACGGGCTTCCAGGCCGCCAACCAGCGCATGCGCTACAGCCCGGTGCCGGTGGTGACGGCGCCCTTCAACCTCACCCTGGGCGGCGGCTCCGAGGTGACGATGGGCGGCAACGCCATCCAGGCGAGCGCCGAGCTGTACATGGGCCTCGTCGAGGTGGGCGTGGGCCTCATCCCCGGTGGTGGCGGCAACATGCAGCTGCTGCGCAACGTCTACGGCGCGTACTCCACGGACAAGGACTTCGACCCGCTGCCCTTCCTCAAGAAGGTGTTCCTGTCCATCGGCACGGCGAAGGTGGCCACCAGCGCCGAGGAGGCCCGCGAGCTGGGCTTCCTGTCCGCCTCCGACGGCATCAGCGCCAACCGCGACTTCCTCCTGTCCGACGCGAAGGCGCGCGTGCTGGGCATGGCGGACGCGGGCTTCCGCGCGCCGCGCCCCACGCGCTTCCGCCTGGGCGGCCCCAGCGGCTACGCCACCATCGACATGATGCTGTACGACATGCAGATGAACGGCCAGGTCAGCGCCCACGACCGCAAGATCGGCCAGAAGCTGGCGCGCGTGCTCACCGGTGGTGACACGAGCACCTCCGCCCTCGTCACCGAGGAGAAGCTGCTCGAGCTGGAGGCCGAGGCCTTCCTGAGCCTGTGCGGCGAGGAGAAGACCCAGGACCGCCTGACCCACATGATCGAGAAGGGCAAGCCGCTGCGGAACTGAGCGCTGGCCGGTACTCATTGACCACGACAAAGAGATTCGCTGCATGCCTGGGTGCCCCCCGGGCGAGGAGACACTGAAATGGCTGGTCGAGTCGTGATTGCCAGCGCGGTCCGCACGCCGTTCACCCGCGCGCACAAGGGAGAGTTCAAGGACACCCGGCCGGATACCCTGGCGGCCGTCGCCATCAAGGAGGCCGTCGCCCAGGTCCCCGGCCTGAAGCCGTCGGACGTGGAGGACGTCGTCCTGGGCTGTGCCATGCCGGAGGCCGAGCAGGGCATGAACGTGGCCCGTCAGGCCACGCTGCTGGCGGGGCTGCCGGTGGACGTTCCGGCGATGACCATCAACCGCTTCTGTTCCTCCGGGACGCAGGCCATCGCGCAGATCGCGGCGGCCATCCAGGCGGGACACATCCAGGTGGGCATCGGCGGTGGCACCGAGTCGATGACCATGGTCCCCATGGGCGGCAACAAGGTGAGCGCCAACCCGGAGATCATGGCGAACCACCCGGAGATCTACACGTCCATGGGCGTGACGGCGGAGAACATCGCCTCCCGTCACAACGTGTCGCGTGAGGACTCCGACAAGTTCGCCGCGGAGAGCCAGCGCCGCGCCGCCACCGCGCGCGAGCAGGGCAAGTTCAAGGAGGAGATCGTCCCCGTCACCACCACGGTCTACGACGACAACGGCGTCGCGCAGACGGTGACGGTGTCCGTGGACACCATCCTCCGGCCGGAGACGACGTTCGAGGGCCTGAACAAGCTCAAGCCGGCCTTCAACGCCAAGGGCGTGGTGACGGCGGGCAACGCGTCGCCGCTGACCGACGGCGCCGCCGCCGCGGTGGTGATGAGCGAGGAGAAGGCGAAGGAGCTGGGCGTCAAGCCGCTGGGCTACTTCATCGACTTCGCCGTCGCGGGCGTGCCTCCGGAGGTCATGGGCATCGGCCCCGTGCCCGCGGTGCGCAAGCTGCTGGCCAAGAACAAGCTCGAGGTGAAGGACATCGACGTCTTCGAGCTGAACGAGGCCTTCGCCCCGCAGGCGCTGTACTGCATCCGCGAGCTGGGCATCCCCCTGGACAAGGTGAACCCCAACGGCGGCGCCATCGCCCTGGGCCACCCGCTGGGCGTGTCCGGCGCGCGCCTCGTCGCCACCATCCTGCGCGAGCTGAAGCGCCGCAACGGCCGCTACGGCGTCGTCACCATGTGCATCGGTGGCGGCATGGGCGCCGCGGCGCTCATCGAGCTGGCGAAGTAGTCGCCACGCGCGAGCTGTATCGAGGAATCAACGCGGGCCTCGGGATTCGCTTCCCGGGGCCCGTGTCGTTTCCAGCGCCCTGTCCGCGAGGCCGGGGCCGCAGGGCGCGGCCCCCGTCGCGCCGCTCAGGACGCGGACGGGGCCTCCGGGTCGTCCACCGGGACGCCGGCGAGCCGCAGCACGCGCAGCGCGTTGGTGGTGTCCACCACGCCCTCGCGCAGCTTGTAGTCGAAGACCATCTTCCCGTCCTCGAGGTGGTCCCGGAAGTGGACGTTGAGCACGCGCGCGCCCTGCTCCTCGGCCAGCGCCGTCAGCGACAGGTCGTGCGTCGTCACCGCGCCACACGCGCCGGTGGCCAGGAGCAGGCGCAGCACCTCGCGCGAGGCGAGCTGCCGCTCCCGCGTGTTGGTGCCCAGCAGGATTTCGTCGAGCAGGAACAGGGCCTGTCCGTCCGCCGCGCGCGCCGCGTCCAGCACGGCCTTGATGCGCTGGACCTCCGCGTAGAAGTACGACACGCCGCGCTCCAGCGAGTCCTTCACGCGCATGCTGGTCAGCACCTGGAGCGGGGAGAGCCGGAAGGCCTCCGCGCACACGGGCGCGCCCGCCAGGGCCAGCACCACGTTGGCGCCCATGGCCCGCATCAGCGTCGTCTTGCCGCTCATGTTGGAGCCGGTGATGAGCAGCGCGTGCGCGGGGCCGGGCAGGGCCACGTCGTTGGGGACGGGGGCGTCCAGCAGGGGGTGCCCCAACTGCTTCGCCTCCATGCGCGGCCCCTGGGCCTCCAGCACGGGCCACGTGAAGGCGGGGCGGTCATGGGCCAGCCCGGCCACGCACGACAGGGCCTCCAGCTCCGCGAGCGCGGAGAACCAGTGCCGCACCTTCCCGCCGTACCGCGCGCGCCAGCGCTCCAGCGCGAACAGCGCGTGGATGTCCCAGAGCGTCACCCAGTGCACGAGGGCATGGAACTGGTGCCGCTTGAACTCGATGAGCGAGTAGAGCTGGCTGAAGCGCTTGAAGTGCGCGGACACCGCCGGCTCGCCCTGCTGCTGGAGCCCGGACTGGAGCTGGCGCAGCAGGGGATGCTCGAAGCGCTGGCCCTCCACGCGCTCGAAGAGGGGGGCGTAGCGGACGAAGCCCTGCTCACCGCGCTCGACGGCGTCGTCCATGGCCTTGAGGGTGCGGCGCGTGAGCACCGCCACGAGCAACTGCGCGCCCAGCCCCAGCCAGACCCACGCGCCGCGCAGGACGCCCACCTGGCCCAGGATGAAGAGCGTCAGGGTGATGGGCGGCAGGATGAGGGCGAGCGGCAGCGACCAACGGATGGACGTCAGCGACGGGCTGGACTCGGCCCACTGGATGAAGAGGCTGGGGTCCGCCTTCTCCTTGGCCACCGTGCGCGCGTCGACGCACAGGTCCTGGCGGAAGTCGGTCCTCGGCGCCAGCTCGCGCGCGGCGCCCTGCCGGGCCTCGACCTCCGCCACGGAGGCGGGAGCCGACAGCCACGCCGCGAGCCGCTCCTCGCCGGCCCGGGTGGCGGTCTCGTTGAGGAGCTGGAAGAGGCTGCCCTGTCCGAAGACGTCCAGGTCCGGGGTGTACAGGTGGCTGGCGGACGCGAAGCGCTCACCGCGCTCGGTGAACTCGTGCCAGCCCGGGCCCAGCCGGGCGAGGCCCCGGTCGTTGAGCAGCACGTAGAGCCGCTGGCGCTCCTCGCGACGGAAGACCTGGTGGTGCAGCACGGCGAGCACGCCGTAGAGGACGAGGGCGCCGACGGTGCCCCACCACCAGTCCCGCGAAAGGCGGTCCGCGAGGATGAACCCGGAGATGGCGACCGCCGCCAGGAAGGCCACGGTGCGCAGGTTGGCGTAGCGGGCGCTGACGCGGTCCAGGGCGGTCAGCTCCGCCTGCGCGGTGGCGCGGCGCTCGGTGTACGTGCGGTGGGGATTCGGGCTCGCGGAGTGGGGAGACACGGTGGCCGCGCATGCTGTGCCTCCAGCCCCGCCAGGGCAAGTGCCTCCTGTCACCGTGTGGCGTCGGCGCGACGCAAGGGCCGCGACGAACGGCCCGGTGAGTCAATCCCCGCCCCCGCTCAGCCCCACAGCTCGCGTGGAGGCCAGAACAGGGTGTTGCCCTCGAAGCGGATGCCCGGCTCGCGGTCCCGGGCGAGCAGCAGCGGCCCGTCCAGGTCCACCACCTCCGCCCCCTGGGCGACGAGCGCCGCCGGCGCCATGGAGAGCGACGTGGCCACCATGCAGCCCACCATGCGCTGGAGGCCGTGGCCCCGGGCCGCCTCGGCCAGGGCCAGGGCCTCCGTGAGCCCGCCCGTCTTGTCGAGCTTGATGTTGAGGGCGTCGTACTTGCCGACCAGCGCCCCCAGCCCGTGCCGGTCGTGGGCGGACTCGTCGGCGCAGACCGCCACCGGCCGCTCCAGCCCCCGCAGGGCCTCGTCGTCGGAGGCGGGCAGGGGCTGCTCCACCATCACCACGCCCAGTCCCGCGCAGGCCGCGAGCAGGGTGGGCAGCTCCTCGGGCCTCCAGCCCTCGTTGGCGTCCACGATGAGGCGGCTTCCGGGCGCGCCCTCCCGGATGGCCCGCAGCCGCTCGATGTCCTCGTCTCCACCGCGCCCCAGCTTCACCTTGAGCAGGGGGCGGTGCGCGGCCTTCTCGGCGGCGAGCCGCATGGCCTCGGCGGTGTCCAGGCTGAGGGTATACGCGGTGACGAGCGGCCGGGGCTCGGCCATGCCCAGGAGCGCCCAGATGGGGCGGCCCGCCTGCTTCGCCTCCAGGTCCCACAGCGCGCAGTCCAGCGCGTTGCGCGCGGCCCGGGGCGCGAGCACCTCCGGCACTTCCGCGCGTCCCAGCCCCGCCTCGATGCGTGGGCGCGCGGCCTCCAGCGCCTCGAGGACTCCCGGCACCGTCTCGCCATAGCGGCCGTAGGGGACGCACTCTCCACGGCCCACGGCGCCATCCTCTTCCAGGGTCACCACCACCACCTCGGCGGAGGTCTTCGAACCCCGGGAGATGGTGAAGCGGCCGGCGATGGGCCAGCTCTCGTGTCGGACGGTGAGCTTTCGCATGGGCTCAGGCCTGGGGAGGGAAGCGCCGCGCCAGCTCGTCCACGAGCGGACCGACGCCGGTGCGGAGCGGGTCGACGCAGGGCAGGCCGTGCGCGCGTCCGGTCTCCTCGAGCAGCGCCAGGGCCTGGGGCTCGTCCAGGGCTTCCGTGTTGATGGCGATGCCGGTGCACTGGATGCGCGGATTGGTGAGCTGCCCCTCCAGGACGGTGCGGTCGATGACGGCCTGGATGGTGGGGAGGGGATGTTGGACGCCGCGCATGCGGGTGCGCGTGGGCTCGTGGCAGACGATGAACGCGTCCGGCTGCGCGCCGTGCAGGAGCGAAAGCGTGACGCCCGCGAACGACGGGTGGAACAGCGAGCCCTGTCCCTCGACGAGGTCCCAGTGGTCGTCGGCGTTGGGGGGAGAGAGCCACTCGGCCGCGCCCGCGACGAAGTCGGACACCACCGCGTCGAGCGCCACGCCCCGCCCGGAGATGAAGATGCCCGTCTGCCCCGTGGCGCGGAAGTCCGCCTTGAGGCCCCGCGCGCGCATCTCCTTCTCCAGCGCGAGCGCCGTGTACTTCTTCCCCACCGAGCAGTCCGTGCCCACCGTCAGCAGGCGCAGCCCGGAGCGCTTCGTGCCCTTGCCGGTGGCGAACTCCATGTCGGGGATGCGCACGTCGTGAAGCCTCCGCCCGTTGCGCTCGGCCGCCGCGGCGATGACGGGGAAGGCCGACAGGCGCCGGTGCAGCCCCGTGGCCACGTCCAGGCCCGCGTCGAGCGCCTCCACCAGCTTGCCCACCCACGGCTCCGGCAACACCCCGCCCGCGTTGGCCACGCCCACGACGAGCGTCCGCACCCCCTTCGCCTTCGCCTCGGCGATGTCCATGTCCTGGAGCCCGCAGTCGGCCTGGCACCCCGGCAGCCGCAGTTGCCCCACGCACCACTCCGGCCGCCAGTCGACGATGCCGTGCGCCGTCTTCGCCGCGAGCTGGTCCGGCACGTCCCCCAGGAACAACAGGTAGGGCTTCTGAATCTCCACCAACGTCCTCCCCGCGACCCCGGACTGGGGCCGTGGCGGCGCGTTTCAGCATGACCCCGGAAGAGCAGCAAGGCCCGAGTATCCGGGATGGGACTGGGGCGCCCGGAAACGTCGGCGGCGTGGGGTGCGCCCACCCTGGACGTAGGTCGTGGCGCGGCGGCTCGAATGTCAGACCTGTCCCGTATCTTTCTCCTCGTCGGTACGCATGAGGGGAGCGAGAGATGAGCACGTCTGTCGTCGACAACCGCGTCGAGATTGTCTTCAGCTTCGATACCACGGGCAGCATGTATCCCTGCCTCGCGCAGGTGCGCACGAAGCTGCGAGGGACCGTGTCCCGGTTGATGAAGGAGATTCCTGGCATCCGCATCGGCATCATCGCGCATGGCGACTACTGCGACGCGGGCTCGACGTACGTGACGAAGGTGCTGGACCTGTCGGACGACGTGGAGGCGGTGGTCCGCTTCGTGGACCGCGTGGGGCAGACGGGCGGTGGAGACGCGCCGGAGTGCTATGAGCTGGTGCTGCGCGAGGCGCAATCCCTGTCATGGACCGCGGGCTACACGCGGGCGTTGGTGTTGATTGGCGATGACGTCCCGCACCCGCCCGCGTCGAACCCGAAGCGGTTGGACTGGCGCAAGGAAGTGGATGCGCTGGGTAGGATGGGCGTGCCCGTCTATGGGGTGCAGGCGCTGGCGCGCGCGCACGCGACGCCGTTCTACCGGGAGCTGGCGGAGAAGTCGGGCGGCTTCCACCTGAGCCTCGCCCAGTTCGCGCACGTCACCGACATGCTGCTGGCCGTCTGCTACAAGCAGTCGTCGGACGCGCGGCTCCAGGCGTACGAGGCGGAGGTGGTGAAGCAGGGCCGCATGAACCGCGGCCTCGATGCCATCTTCGGCACCATGCTGGGCCGGAGTGTCTCCGCGTCCTTCGGCGAGGCGGACCTGCGCGCGGTGCCGCCGGGGCGCTTCCAGGTGCTGGAGGTGGACCGGGACATGCCCATCAAGGAACTGGTGGCGGAGAACGGCCTGGCGTTCAAGACGGGGCGCGGCTTCTACGAGTTCACCAAGACGGAGACCATCCAGGGCCACAAGGAGGTCGTGTTGATGGACCGCAAGACGGGGGACCTCTTCAGCGGCGAGCGCGCGCGGGAGCTGCTCTGCCTGCCGCCGGGGGAGACGGTGCGCATCCGCCCCGCCAACCTCGAGAAGTACGTGGTGTTCGTGCAGAGCACCTCCGCCAACCGCAAGCTGGTGGGCGCCTCGCGGTTCCTCTACGAGGTGGAGGACTGGGCGGGAGCGAAGGCCGCCGCGTAGTCGCGACGTGTCTCGCGCAGACTCACCGCATCCGCTCCGGTGCCAGGAGGCACGACGCGGCGAGGACGCAGGACACCACGGCCAGCGCGAAGAGGATGGGCGCGGCCACGCGGCGCTGGGGGACGCCCGCCGCGCGCATCAGGCCCATCACCAACCAGGGGCCCAACAAGGGGACGAGCGCCGCGGTGGACCAGAAGCCACCGCAGTGCGCGAGCAGCCGTTGCACCAGGGCGCTCCGGGGCCGCCCGAGCAACGCTCGCCACCACCGCAGCCGCTCCAGTCCGTCCCATCCCAGGTCCACCACGGCGACCTGGAGGTAGCCCAGCGGCACGCAGGCGAGCGCCACGGCCCAGGGGGGATAGCCGAAGCCCAGCACGCCGAGCGGAACGGCGGCGAGCACGCCACCGAAGGGGCTGGCCGCGACGAGGGCGAATGAGAGCAGGCGTCCCATGACGGAGTCGGCCGGGGGTGTCCGCCCCGCCGTGTCGGCATGCATATCTCTCCGGCGCGGCGGGCGCGTGCCGAAGCCGTCAAATGCGGTGTGGATGCTCCACGCCTGGGTGCGTCACCGCGCGGGTCCTCGTGCCCGCCTGCTCCGAGACACCGACCCTGTTGGAGGTCGCCGCGTCCCTTCCGGGATGGGGCCGCTGGACTGAAGCTGACTCCACGGAGGGCGCGGTGTCCGGCAGATGATGACAACCATGAGCCATGGTGCGGCGCGGGCCCGGTCGCTCGAACGCGTCGCTTGAATGTCCCTCTCATCATCGTTAGCTCGGAGGTCGTGAGGGCCTGGATTCCATCATTGCTCGTGCTCCTGGGCGCAGGGTGTGGCGTCTTCGAGTTCCATCCGTATGAGATCCGCGGGGGGGAGGAAGCGCTCAACGCCAAGGCCCTGGCGCGGCTGCCTCGCGACGAGCCGGAGCGGCCCTTCCGCTTCGCGGTGATGGGCGACATCCAGTTGTTCCTGGATGACTCGGCGGACGCGGTGAAGGACCTGGCGCACCGGGACATCGACCTCGTGGTGCAGCTGGGAGACCTGACCGAGTACGGCACCGCGCAGGAGTACGAATGGGTCGCGCGCATGCTGGCGAGGATTCCGGTGCCGACCTTCGCCGTCATCGGCAACCACGACCTGATGGGGAAGGGGGGCTTGCTCTACCTGCGGACCTTCGGGCCGACGTTCCAGTCCTTCGACTACCAGGGCAGCCGCTTCGTCCTCTTCGACTCCAACTCGCTCGAGTACGGCTTCTCCGGCAGGGTGCCGGACCTGGTCCGGCTGCGCGAGGCGCTCGTGCCCGAGCCCGGGTTGCGCCACATCTTCACGTTCTCGCACGTGCCCCCGGGGCATTCCGACTTCGACCCGGACCTGACGGAGCCGTTGGAGGAGCTCCAGGCCGAGGCGGGCGTCTCCCTCTCCTTCCACGCGCACACCCATCGCTACTCCAGCGAGGTGCGGCGCGGCGTGCGCTACTTCGTCGCCGACGCGCTCGAGAGCCGCAACTACCTGCTGGTCACCGTGTCGGGTGGCTCGGTGGACGTCGAACGGGTCTACTACTGATGGCACGCCTTCACTTCGTCAGGTGGTTCGGCGCCTTCGTGTTCCTCGTCGGGGGAGGTGCCGCGTGGGCGGCGGACGAGGAGGTGGTGGAGACCCGGGAGGAGCACGCGCGGCCCTGGTACGTCCCGAGCCACGCGGCGATGCAGCTCGCCGGCTCCATCGGCTTCACCTCCGCGGGACCGGGCTGGTCGTTCTGGGACGAGGCCGTGGAGACGGAGGTGCTGTTGGGCTGGTCGCCTCGGGCCATCGCGGGGGCGGACTTCATCACCCTCACGCTCAAGGGCCGCTGGAACCCCATCCGGCTCCGCTATGGCAACTGGACCGTGCGGCCGCTCTCCGTGGGCGGCATGTTCAGCTACACCTTCGGCGGGGACTACTTCCTGTCGCAGCCGGGGCGCTACCCGGATGGCTACTACTGGTTCCGCACGGCGCTGCGCCCCGCGCTCATCCTGGGCGCGAGCGTGGGCCACACCGCGCGCATGTTCGACCTGGACCGCGTGGAGGCCTACGCTGAGCTGGTCGCCACCGACTTCCGCATGGTCCAGTTCTTCCACAACCCCGCCACGGTGAAGACGGGCCTCGTGTCGCTCGCGCTGGGGGCCCGGCTGCGCTTCTGACGCTTCAGGGGCGGGGAGGTGTCGCCGTGGCGGGGGGCGCGGGGGGCGCGGCCGCCGGGGGCGCGTCACTCCCCGCGGGCTCGCCGCGCAGGCGACGCAGGATGCGCGGGGCCTCGGCGGCGAAGCGCTCCTGCGCATCCGGCAGCGGGCGATCCCACATGTCCGACAGCTCCGTGCCCGGCAGACCCGCGCCGAAGCGCACCTTGAGCTGCTGGCCGATGAGGGCGTAGCGCGGCTCCCAGCCGATGGTGGTGAGCAGGTAGCGCCGCGGGTCCGGGTGGCTCATGGGGACGCCATCGCCCAGCTGCTCGGGCGGGTGGGGGTCTCCCAGCAGGTCGAAGAGCGTGGGGACCAGGTCGATGTGGCCGGTGACGGCGTCGACCTCTCCGGGAGGGAGGCGCTCGTCGAAGACGAGCATGGGGACGTGGAGCTGCAGCTCCGTGACGTCGCTGGCGTGGCCCACGCGGCCGTGCTCGCGGAACTCCTCTCCGTGGTCGCCGGTGAAGATGACCAGGGGCCGTGTCCCGCGCGTGGCCTCCCACCGCGTGAGCAGCTCCTCCACCTTCGTGTCCACCTCGTAGGCGGAGTTCCACGCGCGCGCCTTGAGGTGCTCGGCGGGCACGCGCGCCGTGGTCAGTCCGCCCTTGCCGTCCCACGCGGGGGAGAACACGGCCGAGCGCGGTGGATAGTCGTAGTCGAAGTGGGTGCCGGCGAAGAAGACGAACAGGAACAGCGGTGTGTCGCGGGGCGTCTGCTCCGCCATGCGCAGCGCGTCCTCCACCATGGCGTCGTCGCGCACGTGGCTGCTCCCCTCGTAGTCGGTGCGCAGGCCGCCCTGGACGTCGCGGAAGACGGTGTCCTTCAACCCCATCCAGTCCACCGACGAGGCGGCGAAGAAGGCCTGGCGGTAGCCGTTGTGCTTCAGGGCGGGGAACAGGAGCGGCGCGCGGCCGGCGCCGACGACGGCGTCGCGGCGCTGGGCCTCGAGGCCGAAGAAGAGGCTGAAGAGGGAGTAGTCCGTGGAGCTCGCCGCGCTGTGGTGGCGCAGGAAGCGCGTGCCCTTCGCCGCGCGCCGCCACATGTGGGGCATCACGTCCTCGCGGAAGAAGTCGTCGCGCAGGCTCTCCACGAGCACCAGGAGGATGTCCGGCGTCCGCGTGAACTTCACGGAGGCAGGGTCGATGCGCGACGCGGGCGCGCCGGCCTCGGGGCTGACGCCCAGGCGCAACCCGGAAGCGGGCGTCCGCCCCGTGAGTCGGGCGAGCAGCGAACTCATCCGCACCGGCGCCTGGAGGGGCAGGGTGGTGGCCGCGTGCAGCACGGCGCTCCCGTGCGTGAACATGAGCCAGGCGCTGCCCAGCCGCTCCACGGTGCACACCACCACCAGCGCGAGCACCGCCCACGCCGTGCGACGGGGCCGCGGCCCCCATCCCTTCGTCAGGAACCGGGCTCCGGCCCAGGCGTCGAGCGACAGCACGCAGAGCGTCGCGAGGCCGAGCAGCGCCACCTCGTGTGGCGCCAGGCCCGTCTCCGCCAGGGCGCGCGGCTGGAGCGCCACGGCCAGCACCAGGCCGTTGATGTGGAAGCCGAGCGAGGACAGCACGAGCGCGTCCACGCCCAGGAACGCCACGCCCACCGCCACGACCGCCGGCAGCGCGTACGCGTAGCGCCGGCCGAAGAGCGACAGCGGCAGCGTGGCCACGAAGGTCACCAGGCCCAGGAACAGCGCCTGGATGACGCCTCCCACGAGCAGCAGGGGGCGCAGGGTCGGCGCCAGCCGCTCCACGGCGGACAATAGGGGCGCGCCGAAGAAGGCGAGCGCGAGCAGCCCGTGCAGCAGGCACCAGAGGAACGCGGGCCCCCAGAGCGGCAGGGCCTCCACCCACCGACGGGGGCGCCTCGCGGCGAAGGAGGAGGGGGTGGTCCACGTCGATGACATCGCGCCTCCTGCTAGCCTGCCCCCAGCGGATGTTCAAGCAAGGACGCGGGCCCCGCCCGCTCTCCCGCCACGGGGGCTGGCCGCCGTCGGGCACGCCGCGTCATGCGGCCCGCGGACGCTCACATGGCTCGTGTCCGCGCCCGGCGAGCGGTGCGAGGATGGGGGCATGCCTCCACGCAAGCTCGCGCGCCCCCTCGTCTGGCTGGAGTCCTTCACCGCCGCCGTGGAGGCGGGCAGCATCGAGGCCGCGGCGGAGCACCTCGGCGTCGCGCGTTCGGTGGTGAGCGAGCACATCCGCGCGCTGGAGCTGGCGCTCGCCGAGGGCGCCACGCTGCTGGAGCGGGGGCCGGGCCGCAGGCTCCAGCTCACCGCCCGGGGGGAGCGCCTCTTCGCGGGCACGCAGACGCCGCTGCACCAACTGGACATGAAGCGCCTGCGGGACCTGGCCAGCGCGGAGCCCGTCGTGCGCCTGGGCCTCAACCCCACGCTGTCGATTGCCCTGGTGGGCAAGGTGGCGCGGAACGCGGCGGCCACGGGCCTCAAGCTGGTGCTCAGCTTCGGCGGCCCCCACGAACTGACGCGCCAGGTCCAGACGCGGCAGCTCGACCTGGCGTTGGACTTCACCCCGCTGCCTCCCCACGAGGGCGTGGAGTCCGAGTCACTGCTGCGCATGCCCTTCGTGGTGCTCGCCGGCCCCGACAGCGCGCTCGTCGCCTCCGCGGCCGGGCGCAAGTCGTTGCACGTGAAGGAGCTGGAGGGGCTGCCCTTCGTGGACTGGCTGCGCGACGACCCCTACGGCGGCGCCAACAGCGCGCGCTTCGCGGCGCACGGGGTCTCCGTCCAGGACGTCGCGCGCGCGGAGAGCTTCCTCCTGCTGTACGACCTGCTGCGGGCCTTCCGCGCGTGCGCCATCACCCCGGACCTGCGCCTCATGCACCCCTTCCCCCCGGACATCCGCGCCTGGCCCCTGCGCGAGGAGGAGCCCCAGGCGGTGGAGGTCGTCGCGCTCTGGCCCTCCGGCGCCCTCAGCCCGGGCGCGGCCTCCCTGTTGGGTGGACTCCGCCAACCCGTATGAACAACGTTCGATAAAACGACGAAGACGTCGGATTCTGCCGGATTTCCGAATCGTGGGGCCCTGGGTATCTTCTCGTGGCTGGAAGATTCCACCAGGGGTGCCCGGTTATGACGCCAACGGAACAGACCATCTCCCGCCTGCCCGCGCATCTGCGGCGCTACGTGGTGAGCCAGGACTACGAGGCGTACACGCCGAGGGACCACGCGGTCTGGCGGCACATCCTGGGCAAGCTGCGAGGGCACCTGGCGGACAAGGCCCACGCCGTCTACCTGGAGGGCCTGGAGGCGACGGGCATCGGCGCGGAGCGCATCCCGAGCCTCGACGAGATGAACGCGAAGCTGTCGCGGATGGGCTGGTCGTGCGTGGGCGTGCGCGGCTTCATCCCGCCGGCGGTCTTCACGGAGCTGCAGTCGCTGGGGGTGCTGGCCATCGCGGCGGACATCCGCACGCACGAGCACATCGACTACACGCCCGCGCCGGACATCGTCCACGAGAGCGCGGGGCACGCGCCCATCATCGCCAACCGCCGCTACGCGGAGTACCTGAAGGCGTGTGGCCTGGTGGGGTTCAAGTCCATCGCGAGCGTGGAGGACCAGGCGTCCTTCGACGCCATCCGCAACCTGTCGGTGGTGAAGGAGGACCCGGACGCGAGCGCGGAGGAGGTCGCCCACGCGGAGGCGCGGCTCGTGGCGGCGAACGCCAGCCGCCGCTTCGTCAGCGAGAGCACGCGCGCCACGCGGCTGTACTGGTGGACGGCGGAGTACGGGCTCGTGGGGCAGTTGGAGCGTCCTCGCATCTACGGCGCGGGAATCCTGTCGAGCATCGCGGAGGCGGAGCACTGCCTCACGCCGGCGGTGCGCAAGCTGCGCCTGGACGTGTCGTGCGCGGACACGGACTTCGACATCACCCGCATGCAGCCGCAGTTGTTCGTGGCGCGCGACTTCGAGCACCTGTTCGAGGTGCTGGCGGAGTTCGAGTCCACGCTGGCGTGGAAGCGCGGCGGGGACTACGGCATCGAGGAGGCGCGCAAGGCTCGGACGGTGAACCACCTGGTGCTCGCGGACGGTCTCGAGGTGACGGGGCGGGTGCTGGAGTCGGTGCCGGCGCCGCGTCCGGTGGCGCCGGGATTGACGGCCGCGCTGGTCCGCATGGAAGGCCCCGTCATCGTCTCTCGCGGGGGGCGGAGCGAGGGTGGCCGTCCGTGGAATGGCCCGGCGCTGGTGGCCTTCGGCGCGGGCGCGCTGCCCCGGCGGGGGCCGTTCAAGCTGGCGCTGGAGAGCGGCCTGGAGCTGGAGGGCTTCGCCTCCGACGGTGGCGAGGTGCTGGCGCTGCGGGCGCGGCTGGGTGGACGTGAGCTGGACGTTCCGGCGGTGGCGAAGCTCTTCGTCACGCCGCACCTGCCGTCCGTCGCGGGCGGGCCGTCCGACCCGGAGACGTGGGACCGCTGGTTCGGAGAGGCGGCCGCGTTCGCGGAAGGGGACGGCGAGGCGCAGGCCCGCGCGCGCAAGGCGCTGGCGCTGCACCCGTCGCTCGCGGCGCTCTACCGCGAGGTTCGCAACCTGCGGGACGCGGGGAAGGCGAAGCCGGAGCGGCTGGCGCAGATCGCCGCCGCCGCCACGGACTTCAAGGACGACTGGCTGCTGCGCACCGAGGTCGACGAGCTGCGCGTCCGCCACTGAGGGCCCGTCGTCAGGGACCGCGAGGGCGGGGTGTGCCACCAGGTCGCTGCGGACCTCGTCGGTTCGAAACCCCGTCGTGGGTAGGCCCGGCGCCCCACGTCGCGGGACTCCATCGGGTCCCGTCGCCACGCGGGCGGCGGACGCCTTGATGTAACAAAGATGGAGGTGTCATCCTGACTCGAAGACGTTCCTTCTTCGGGAAGAGAGGCACCGTGGCTCCGGTCAACCTGGAGGCAGTGCGAGATCGGGACGCAGCGAACCGGCGCTTGCTGGAGGACTGCATCGAGGTCCGGCGGCTCATGTCCACGGACTACGGACCGGGACTGGCCCACCTCGAGCAGCAGCTCGTGAGGTATCTGGAGACGCAGGGCACGCTCAAGAAGGCCCTGACGACCGCGCTCCAGGCCGCCGAGGTGTCCTGTGGTCTCAATCCCATGGCCCCCATCTACATGCGCTTCCTCACCGCGGAGGAGTTCGGGCGCTACGGCGGGCAGGGGATGCTCTTCAAGGACGTCGGCGCGGGGTATCTGCATGGCGAATACACCCACCGCCTGCAGTGGTACGTCATCTTCCACGCGATGAGCAGCGGCTTCACGGAGGACGTCAAGGGCGTGGCGCCGCGGGGATGGAACTACACGCCGCTCCAGCTGCTCATCGGCATCAACACCGCGGGCGTGAAGCTGAAGCCCTCGGACTGGCCGATGGACCCCGAGGGGAACCAGGGCTTCTGGGACGCGCTGCTCGACCGCGGCGCGGGCTATCACCCAGGCTTCGCCCCCGACGTCGACGGCATCGCCAATCCGGAGGTCTTCAGCACCCAACTGATGGACCGGGCGTGGCTGGCGGAGAACCACGGCGGACTTCAGGCGGAGATGGAGTTCATCGACGCGAAGTACGCGGGGGCCTACGGGCAGTTCGCCGCCACGTACCCCACCCTGAGTCGAATCATCACCCAGCGCTACGCGAAGCGCGCCAGCGCGGACCTGTACCAGGACCGTCAGGGCTACATCGACAAGAAGCTCTCCCAGAAGAGTCCCAAGACGTACTACGTCGCCAGCCCCATGAAGGTCCCGAAGGGGAGCCTGATGGGTGTGTTGGAGATGCGGGCGGAGGAGGAGCGCAAGAAGGGGCACTGCTTCCTGACGACGGCGTGCGTGGAGGCACAGGGCCTGCCCGACGACTGCGAGGAGCTCCAGGTCCTGCGCGCGTTCCGCGACGGGTTCCTGCGTGGCTCCGCAGGCGGCCCCGAGCTGATCGACGCGTACTACGCGCTCGCTCCGCGCATCGTCGAACAGGTCCAGGCGCGAGCGGACGCACGCGTCATCTGGGAGGGTGTCCACGCCATCATCCGCGTCGCGGTGGAGCAGGTCCGAACCCAGGCCCACGAGGCCGCCCTGCGGACCTACCGGACCCTGGTCGAGGAGCTGTCGGCGCGGTACCTCCCGGATGCCCCTGTCTCGTCGACCCGATAGCGGAGCGGCCATGCCCCTGGACCTCGAGAAGGAGTTCAGCACCTGGGTGCGCTTCAAGAACAAGCGCTACTTCCAGGACTACCAACGCATCCAGCGCCTGATGCTGGACGAGGATGCGTTCCTCACGCGGCTGGAGGTCCTGGAGCAGGCCGTCCAGGCGGCCTACTCGGACCCGGAGCGACTCCTCGCTCGCGCGGAGCGGTCCCAGAACGCGGAGAAGGGCGTCATGGCGCTCGTCCTCCGCGAGAAGGAGCTGGCGCACGGCTTCAAGGCCTCCGTCCGGGAGGTGCCCACCCTCACCGGCATCATCCCCGGGCCGGTCTTCCTGGACCTCGTGTCGCGAGGCCACCCGATGAAGGACGTCGGTGTCAGCCGCGACCACGGTGAGTACACCCACCGGGTCCAGTGGTACGTCATCGCGGTGGACCACGAACAGGAGGCGTACCACCACACGCCCCTGGAGCTGTACCAGTACATCTACGCGTTCGGTCCCCCCGTCGACCCGGGTCCGCTCAAGGGCTCGATGTGGGACTGCCTCTTCGACAGGCCCGGATACGATCCGCCTCCGCCCGACGACATCGACGACTACCTGGCGAACCGCGAGACGCGGTACCACAGCCACTTCTCGTGCCCGGAGAACCTCAACCGCTTCCTCCTCGACGAGGCCACGGGGCGCGCGCGCTTCCCGTTCCTCTGGAAGTGCATGAGCGCGCGCGACCAGAAGCGCGGCCGGCAGATCGACGAGGGCGGCTCCTACCAGGGCTTCATCGGGCGCTATGTCGACAAGCTCGCGGATTCCGACCGGCACGAGGCCCGGCCGGACGCGCAAGCCAACATCTGGTGGAAGCGGTAGGGCCGCGCGTCGCCCCGTCGCACGTTCCGTTCAACCGCGGCAAACACCACGGGCCCGGCCATGCAGCGCGTGCACGAGCGGGCCCGTCGTCGGTGAGTGCCTGTCGAGGCCGCGAGCGTCTTCTCGCGAGCGGTGCGGCTCACTTCTCCTTGGAGGCAATCTTCCGCAGCGCCTTCTGGTCGCGCACGCAGAGGATGCGGCCGACGTTGCCGAGCACGCCCTCGCGCTTCATCTCGTTGATGAGCGTGGACACGAACGAGCGCGAGGCGCCGACCAGGTCCGCGAGGTCCTGCTGGGTGATGCCGCGCAGGTCCGTCTCACCGCCGTGGGGGCAGCGCTCGCCGTGCGCCTCCACCAGCGTCAGGAGCGTGTCCGCCAGCCGGGCCGGGACCTCCTTGAACGTCAGGCCCAGCACGCGCTTGCGCAGCGCGCGCACGCGCTCGGCGTAGGCGCGGACCACGTCCACCGCGAGGGCGGGGCGGGCCTCGAGCTGCGCGCGGAAGTCGCGGCCCTCGATGCTCCACACCTCGGCCTCGCCCGCGGCGATGGCCATCTCCTCGATGGGCGTACCCTCGGGGCGGAACAGCTCGCCGAACAGGTCGCCCGGACGCAGGATGCTCACCACGGAGCGCGTGCCGTTCTTGCCGATGCGCATCAGGCGCACGCGGCCGGACTTCAGCAGATAGACGCGGTCGGTGTTGTCACCGGGGCGGTAGATGGTCGAGTTGTGCGGGAAGGACTCGACCTTGAAGTACCCCTTGAAGTCGATGGCCTCCTGGCCAGGGACGATGCGGTTGGCGGTGACGACCATCCCGGATCCAGTCGCCGGGAGAGGGGCCACAGCATTGGAACCGATGGGGCCGAGGGGGCGATTGAAACCGTGCATGGCATTCACTCCGTGGAAGGAATCGGGGGTAGGACCGGCCGCCTGCTCTGGCGGCGACGGGACTTTCCAGTTCCAAGGAACGTGCCAGCGGGGAATGAAGTGCTCCCGGGGGAACACATCCAAGAATGCCGGGTACTTAGCGCTACAGGGGCGCTGCACCCCCTTGTCTGTGTCCAAAACCCGAAACAAAACGTTCAAACAGTCTGATCAGCTTGAACGAAACGTTCAATCCCGCCGGGTGACTGTCACGACACGGACAGTGTTCACGGGTCGTCTTTCACGGGGAACCCTTGCCCCAACGTGCTCTGTCCCTGTGAAAGATTGTACTTCTGCAGTTTTCGCTCGAGCGTCGGGCGGCTGATTCCAAGAATCTGGCAGGTGCGTCCCTTGTGACCCTTGGTGACGGCCATGGCCCGGGCGATCAGCAGGCGCTCGGCTTCGTCCAGCGTGGGGATGAGGCTGGCGTCGTCCACGGCGGGCGCGGTGAACATGGGGGCGGCGGAGGGGCGTCCCCCCGTCTCCGGGCCTGGGGGCGTCTCCAGGGAGGGCAGGTCGTCGCCCCGCAGCACGTCGCCGGGGGCGAGCACCACGGCGCGGGTGAGGACGTTCTCCAGCTCGCGCACGTTGCCGCGCCAGGGCAGGCGGGTCAGCCGCTCCATGACCTCGGGAGGGACGCGGGTGACGCGCTTGTGGACCTTCTCGTTGATGCGCTCGAGCAGGTGCTTGACGAGCAGCGCGATGTCCTCTCGCCGCTCGCGCAGCGGGGGAATCTGGAGGGTGATGACCTTGAGGCGCTGGTAGAGGTCCTCGCGGAAGCGGCCGGCCTCGACCTCCTCCGCGAGGGTGCGGTGCGTGGCCGCGATGACGCGGGCGCGCAGGCGGATGCGCTTGACGCCGCCCACGCGCTCGAACTCGCGCTCCTGGAGCACGCGCAGGAGCTTGGCCTGGAGCATCAGCGACATGTCGCCGATCTCATCGAGGAAGACGGTGCCCTCTTCGGCCAGCTCGAACTTGCCGGGCTTGCCCGCGACGGCGCCGGTGAAGGCGCCCTTCTCGTGGCCGAACAGCTCGCTCTCCAGCAACGTGTCGACGATGGCGGAGCAGTTGATGCCGATGAAGGGCCGCGACTCGTCGTAGGAGTAGTTGTGGATGACGCGGGCGATGAGCTCCTTGCCGGTGCCGCTCTCGCCGGAGATGAGCACGGTGGCGTGGCTGCCCGTCACCTTGCCGATCTCCTTCACCAGCTGCTGCATGAGGGGGCTGGTCCCCACGATGTCGCCCAGCCGGACGGCGGCGTTCTCCCGGTTGACCTCGTCCGCGCGGCGCGACAGCTGGCGGTACTCCAGGGCGCGCTCCACGACGAGGTCCAGCGCGGCCGGGTCCGGGAAGGGCTTGTGGATGTAGTCGAAGGCCCCCGCCTTCATCGCCCGGATGGTGGTCTCCATGTCGTGGTAGGCGGTGACGAGGATGATGCGCGCGTCCCCGCACAGCCCCTTCATCTCCTCGATGATCTCCAGGCCCGTGCGGTCCGGGAGCATCATGTCGAGGATGACCACGCTGGGCATGGTCTCCTGCGCGGCCCTCAGCCCCGCGGCGGCGCTGGTGGCGGTGGCCACCTGGTAGCGCGGCTGGCCGTCGTGCTCGATCTCCTCGAAGTGCATCTTGAGGGTCTCGAGGAGGGATACGTCGTCGTCGACGATGAGAAGGGTCTCCATGGCGCGCTTCTCACGTGGCGAACGTCAGGGTGAACACCATGCCGGGTTCGGCGCTGCCCTCCGCGGCCACGTCGCCCCCCTGGCCCATCATCACCCGTCGCAGCGCGGCCAGGGACAGGCCCGCACCGCGCGCCAGGCGTGAGCCGAAGGGCTCGAAGAGGGTGCCGCGCTCCTCCGGGGGCAGGGCCGCCGCCGGGTCCTTGAGCACCATCAGCACGCGGCCCGGGGCGCCCCGGCGCAGGGCGACCTCCACCGGGCTGTCCTCGGGCTGGCCCATGGCCACGTTGAGCAGCACCTGCGCGAGCACGGGCCGCAGGCGGTTGGGGTCCACGCGCACGCGCGGCAGCTCCGCCTCCTCGTCCACGCGGACCTCGATGCGCCGCTCGGCCAGCTCCAGGGCCACCATGCCCGTGGCCTCCTGCAGCACCGAGCGCAGCGCGTGCGCGTCCAGGGTGGGCGTCGTGTCGCGCCCGTACTCGGACAGGAGCCACAGCATGCGCTCCATGGTGCGGATCTCCCGGTTGGCGATGGTGAGCCGCCGCCGGTCCCGGTCCGACAGGCCGGTGTTCCGCGCCAGCGTCTGCACTGCCATCTTCACGGAGGAGAGCGGGTTGCGGATCTCATGGCTCAGCGACGAGGAGAGCCGGGAGATCTGCACCGGGGGCGCGCCCTCCAGCAGGGCGTTGAGGTCCTGGACCGCGGCGGAGGCCTCGTCCCCGTCCAGCCCCAGCGTCACCCGCAGGGGCGTGGCGTCCTCGGTCCCTCCGAGCAGCGCGGAGGTGAACTCCACGGCCCGGCGGTCCTCCCGGGCGCGGGCGTCCAGCTCGCGGGCCCGCTCCGCGGACACGCCGAGGGCCAGATGCAGGGGCCGGTCCAGGAGCTCCTCCGGGGCGCGGCGGAGCACGGAGGCACAGTCTCCCTCGGCCCGGGTCACCCGAAGGCCCGGAGACCAGGCGAGCAACGCGGCTTGGAGCAGGTGGGCGTTCATTGGTGGGTCCCGAACATACCGAGTAAGGTTCCGCGCTGTCCCCTTATGTCCCTCATGGCACGTTTCCCGAAGAACCTTGTGGCGGTCCTCCTGTTCCTGTCCGGAGGCACCGCGCTGGTGTACGAGCTGGTCTGGTCCAAGTATCTCGGGAACGTCCTGGGCAACAGTGGGCAGGCGCATGCGGTGGTGCTCGCCACCTTCATGGGCGGGCTGGCGCTGGGGGCTTCTGTTTTCGGGCGGACAGCAGACCGGGTGAAGAGCCCGCTGGCGCTGTATGGCGTGCTGGAGCTGGGCGTGGCGTTGTACGCGCTGGCCTTTCCATATGTGCTCGACGCGCTCGGTTCGCTATGGCTGTCGGTGGCGCCGGGCGTACCGGACGGATGGCGGGTGGGGCCGCGGCTGCTCGTCGCCGCGCTGTCGCTGGTGGTGCCCACGCTGCTGATGGGGGGAACCCTGCCGGCCCTGGTGCGGCACTTCGCGGACAGCCTGTCCGGGGTGCAGCGCGAGCTGGCGCGGCTGTACGCCGTCAACAGCCTGGGCGCCGCGGTGGGTGTGTTCCTGGCGGGCACGAAGCTCGTCCCCACGCTGGGCCTGTCCGCGTCCGCGAAGATGGCGGCGGGGTTGAACCTGCTCCTGGCGGTGGCTGCGCTGCTCCTGGCCCGGCGTCATCCTCCTGCGTTGGCCCCGGGGCAGGCCGCGCCCGCGTCGGCCGAAGGGGCGGACGTCGTCTATCCCCGGCTGGCGGTGCGGGCGGCGCTGATGGGCGTGCTGCTGTCGGGCTTCACGTCGATGATGTACCAGGTGACGTGGATCCGCCTGCTGTCGATCGTGCTGGGCGCGTCCACGTACGCCTTCACGCTGATCCTCACCGCGTTCATCCTCGGCATCGGCCTGGGCAGCTTCTGGCTGATGACGCGGGCGCAGAAGGTGGATCCGCTGCGGCTGTTCGGGTGGATGCAGGTGGCGCTGGTGGCGAGCCTCTGCGTGGCGCTGCCCCTGTACGTGCGGCTGCCGCACCTGTTCCGCACGGCGCAGTGGATGCTGACGCGCTCGGTGGACACCTGGCCGCTGTTCCAGTTGCTGACGTTCGGCTTCTGCTGCCTCGTGCTGCTGGTGCCCACCTTCTTCATGGGCGCGGCGTTCCCGGCGGTGGCGCGCGTGGCCACGGCGAAGGTGTCCGAGGTGGGGCGCGAGCTGGGCAGCGTGTACCTGTGGAACACGGTGGGCACCATCACCGGCTCCGCGCTGGGCGGATTGGTGCTGATGCCGTGGTGGGGCATGGAGGGCAACTTCATCGCGGGCGTGGTGTCCAACCTGCTCGCCGCGGTGCTGGCCTTCCACGCGCTGCCGGGGCGGCCCGCGAGCCCCGCGAAGGCGCTGTGGCCGGCGGCCGTGGCCGCGGTCCTGGCGCTGGGGGTGTTGGGGAGCATGAGCGGCTGGTCGGTGCGCCTGTCGGGCATCGCCTCCATCCGCTCGCACACGAAGCCGCCGGAGAGCTACGCGAAGCTCGTCGAGGACACCGAGCGCGACATCCGCCCCGTCTTCTACCAGGACGACACGTTCGCGACGGTGCTGGTGGCCGACTACCCCAGGGACCACCTGCGCTTCATGAAGCTCAACGGGAAGATCGACGCCTCCAACGGCAGCGACGTGGAGACGCAGGTGGTGGCCGGGCACCTGGGCGCGCTCCTGCATGCGCGCGACCCGAAGAACGTGTTGCTGGTGGGCGCGGGCGCGGCGATTACGGCGGGCAGCGTGCTGGCGCATCCGGTGGAGCGGTTGGACATGGTGGAGATCGCCCCGGCGGTCATCGACGCGGCGCGCCTGTTCAAGGACGACAACCGCAACGCGGTGGACGACCCGCGCACGCGCGTCCACATCGACGATGCGAAGACGTTCATGGCGCTGGCGGACCGCAAGTACGACCTGGTGGTGAGCGTGCCCTCCAACCCGTGGGTGGCGGGCGTGTCCGGCCTCTTCACGCGCGACTTCTTCCAGACGGTGGACCGGCACCTCGCCGACGACGGCGTGCTGGTGCAGTGGATCCACACCTACGAGAGCAACGAGGAGCTCATCAAGCTGGTCGTCCGCACCATGCGCGACACCTTCCCGCACGCCACCACGTGGCTGGGGCCGCACGACCTGGTGATGGTGGCCAGCCGCAAGCCCCTGGTGATGGACGCCGAGCGTCTGGCCGCCCGCATGGAGGCGCCGGAGGTGAAGAAGGACCTGTCTCGCGTGGGCATCAACGACGTGTTCGCGCTCCTGTCGAAGCAGGTGCACAGCGAGGCGGGGCAGCTGGCCTTCGCGGGCCCCGGGCCCATCAACACGGACGACCACAACCTGCTGGAGTACGCCTCGCCCATCGCCTTCTTCGTCGCCAACATCGACGTGCGGGTGAAGGACGAGCGGCGCTCGCCGGACGGCAGCTCACGCCTGTTCATCGAGGACTACCTGCACCAGCACCCGCCCACGGCGGAGCAGGCGGGCCTGCTGTTCCGGAACATGGAGCGCTACCACGCGGCGAATGATCCGCTGGTGCGAGGCGTGGCGGGGCTGTGGCGACAGGTGGCGCCGGACAGCCGGGACGCGGCGGTGGCCCTGGGCAAGACGGCGCTGGCGCAGAAGGACCTGACCCTGGCCGCGTCGCTGCTCGAGCCCGAGGTCGCCAAGGGCGGCCGGGAGCCGGAGCTGATCGCCGCGTACCTGCGCCTGGTCGCGGAGCGCGCCTGGGCCACGCGCACGGTGTGGACACCCGTGGAGGTGGGCCCGGCCCTTGTGCTGGGGCGCGAGGTGGCCCAGGCTCACCCCGAGGACGCGGAGCTCTCCCGGGCCGTGAAACAGCTCTGCGACGCTCTCCCCGCCGGGGTGTGTGCCCCGACGAACACCCCCGTGGCGGCCCCGGTGGGACCCTGAGCGGCCTGCCAAGTTCTCAAAAAACGGCCATCCACGCGGAATCACAGAAGATTCTTCCCATCCTCCCGATGACGGATGGAGGTGCAGGTGGGATCTCCTTTAGTGTGCCTTTCAACCCTCAGTCACAGGGTGCATTTCCCAGTTCGAACCCCAGGAGACTTCCATGAAGGCGATCTCGAAGAAGAACCAGCTGCGCAAGGCTCGTGGTCAGGGCATGACCGAGTACATCATCATCGTGGCCCTCATCGCGATCGCCGCCATCGGCGTGGTCACCCTGTTCGGCGACAACATCCGCAAGCTGTTCGGCGCCTCCGCGGCGGCCCTGGCCGGTAACTCCAACGTCGCCAACGACGGCCAGAGCTCCAACGCCACGCTGAACAAGAAGACCATGAAGAGCTTCGGCGAGAACAACGCCTACTGAGCGTCGTCGCCTCGGGATGGGTCGCTTCGCCTCGGCGCGGCGGCCTGATTCCGGTCCATGGCGGGTGTCCTCCTCACGGAGGGCCCCGCCATGTTTCTTTTTGACGGGCAGGCGGGCGTCGGGGCGAGCGGTTGGCTCCCGTGCCTGGCCGGAGTCACCTGATGTCCTCCTCCCCGAGCATCCCCTCCGCCGTGGCTCCCGACTCGCTGCGCCGCCGCGTGGCCCTCTACCGTGCGTTGTCGCTGCTGCTGGCCGTGTCGCTGCTGGCCGTGCTCGTGGCGGTGAAGCGGGCCATGACGGTGCCGGAGGATCCGGAGGTCGAGGTCTTCGACGTCCCCGCCGTCTTCGAGCGGCTGGCCGCGAAGGACCCGGAGGCGGCGGACGTCTCCGACACGTTCTTCTTCGCCGACGGCTCCACCGTCCACCTGCACGTCATGGGCAGGGGGCAGGCGTGTCCGCTGCACATCCACCGGCGCACGCACGAGGCCACCGTCATCGTCGCGGGTAAGGCGGAGGTCCAGCAGCGCTGGGGCGAAGGCGGGACGACGCTGCAGGAGCGACGGGGCACGCATCTGCCGGGCGAGCTGATCGCCTCCGCGCCCTTCACCGGTCATGCCTGGTTCAACCGCGATTCGGAGCGGATGCTGGGCAACCTGGTCTTCGCCGCGCCGCGCTTCGACGGCAACCTGTACGTCGACGCGGACGACCCACGCATGGCGAGGGGCAGGGCCCCGTTCACCTTCGACCCCGTCCAGGCGCTGGCCGAACTGGAGGCGAGCGGCCGTGACGTCTCGCTCGTGCCGTTCCCGGTGATGGAGACGGCGCGGATGGGCGCCATCGTGCTCGAGAAGGGCGAGCATCTCGTGGAGGCCTCGCGCGAGCAGCCGCTCATCCTCTACGTGGCGCGGGGCTCGGGCGTGGTCGCGCTGGACGACACACGTCCGATGAAGGAGGGGCAGCTCTGGGTGCTGCGTCGCCGTGGAACGGTCCGGCCGGACGAGGGTGCGTCTCTCGTGCTGTACCTGTTCGTGCCGCCGCTGGCGCCGCCTGCCGAGGTGGCTCGCGGGGGGTGACCCTCACGCGACGTGAGGCCTGAGACATCTCAGCCGAGGTGAGGTGCGAGATGGCGCTGACGGTCAGCCATGTGGCCCGACTGGCGAAGGTCAGCGTTCGGACGTTGCATCACGACGACGAGTTGGGCCTGCTGTGTCCATCGGAGCGCAGTACGGGCTGTACTCGCCAGTGGGCGACGTAGCGAGGCCTCAGCCGAGGAGGCGCCGCCTCCGGTCGAGCCCCAACCCCACGCCCGCGACGCCCGCCCAACCGAGCAGGGACAGCCCCAGCCCAAGTTGGAAGCTGAGCGGCGCGTAGTCGAAGCGGACGCGGTGTGCCCCTGCCGTCAGCTGCACCGCGCGCAGGGAGTGGTCCGCGCGGTGGATGGGGGTTTCCTCTCCATCCACCGTGGCGCGCCACCCGGGGTAGTGGCTGTCGGAGACGACGAGGTAGCTCTCGTCGCAGGCCTCCACGTCCAGCTCCAGATGCTGCAGGCCCGCGCTCACGGTGCTCACGGCGCCGTCACACGCGGGTCGCTCCAGCGGCGCTCCCGAGGCGAGGAAGGCCGTCTTGCGGAAGGGCTGTTCGGGAGCGATGACGGCTTCCAGGGCCTCCGCGTCCGTCACCACCCGCGCGTGCTGGACGAGGAAGGCGCGGGGCAGGGCGGTGCGCGAGCGCGACAGTGTCGTGCCGTCCTCGGCCTCGTGGAGCAGCTCCAGGTCCTCGAAGGGCGGGGGGCCCTGGCGGATGTAGTGCGTGACGCCGGCGAGGTCGTAGACCCCACGCTCCCCCGCGAGGTGGAAGCGGTCGGTGCGCAGCGGTTCGGGCGCGCCATAGCCCTCCAGCGCGGGCAGCCGCTCCTCCACGAAGCGGTTGGGCATGAGGCGGTCGAGGCTGCGCTCGATGGTGTTCGTCACCACGGCTCGCGTCGGGTCCTCCGGACCCTCGATGTCCGCGCTGATGCGTCCCTGGAAGGGGGAGGGCAGCAGGCTCCGCAGGGAGAACGGCTGTCGCAGCGGTTCCCATGCGGTGTACTTGGGCACGCCCAGCAGCGAGTGCGCGCCAGCCAGCTCCAGCACCGCGAGCGCCGCGAGCCCATGCCGGACACGTCGTGGACGCGCGAAGGACCAGGGCAGCAGCAACACGACCAGCGCCGCGAGTCCGAGGGAGAACGGGACCCAGGGCGCGCCGGCCTCGGCGGACGCGCGCATGGGGAGCATCCGCACCAACGGGCCGACGGCGCCGATGGCCACGCCCATGCCCACGAACGCCACCGCCGCCTTGAGTCGTGAGGGTGGGACGCGGTGCGCGAACCTCCCCATGGCATCGATGCCGAAGGCGGACAACACGGAGAGACAGAACGCCGCGCCCACGAAGTACTTCGCGGGATAGCGGAAGAGGGAGAACGGGGGCAGCGTCTGGATGACCCATGCCGCGGGAGGGAAGTGGCGGCCCAGGCTCAGGAGCACGAGCAGGAGCGCGCCCACCCAGTACGGCCGTGCGCGACGGGGACCTCGCAAGGCTCCCACCACCGCGAGCGCGACGGGAAGGGTGCCCAGGAACAGGTTGAGGATGAACCACTGGTCCTCGCCCCAGTACCTGTCCCGGGGCCAGTCCGCGAGTGGCCACACCGTGGACAGCACCTGCGGCCACGAGACGGACCATGCGAGCTGTTCGGACCACCCACGCTGCGAGCGCAACGAGTTGCGCGTGAACTCCAGCGCGGGGAGCAAGACCACCGACGCGAGCACCGCGGACAGGACGAAGCCGCCGACGACACGGGCCAGCGCGATGGCACGAACACGAGCGCTGGTTGCCTCGTCCCTCGGTCGACTGCGTGGGTCGGAGGATGACGTCGCTTGCGCTGGGGCGGGTGGACCATCGCGGAGGGGGACGTCGAGCGCGTGCGCCTCCATCCGTGTCTCGGCGGGCACCACGTCACGTGTCGTGGCGTGAGAGCTCATCGCATCGGGTACCCCGACTCCCGCTTGCGCGACCGCGACGGCGGGCGGTTCGTCGTGCGTTCCCGAGGACCCCAGGTGGACGATGGGGGCAATGCCTTCCGCTGCAGGAGAGGAAGTCGTCGTCCGGGAGGCCGACGCGCGCGACAGGGGACTCAGCACCGTGACGAGCACCGCGAGGATGCCCTGCCAGAGGGTCGTCTCCGGAGAGCCAGCGAAGAGGGACAGCGCGGAGCAGATGGCGAGGCGGACCAGCGCGCCGCGCGAGGGGCGGTGCGCGAGGTCATGGGCCGCGAGCAGGATGAAGCCGCTCCAGGCCGCCGCGTCCACGACGTTCTGCTGGATGCCCAGGTCGGTCATCATCGGCGACAGACCGAACATCGCGCCGGCGACGAGCGACGCGGGCCAGGATGCCCGGAGCCTGCGCGCGAGCAGGAAGACGCCCACGGCCGCGAGGGCCGCGTGCGCGATGTGCAGCACCGTCATCGAGACGATGGGTCCTGCGACGAGCACCGCGGCCCACCGCGGCGGATAGAACACCTGGGAGTAGAGCGTCGCCGCGAACGGTTGGCCCAGGCGCAGGTAGGGATTCCACAGGGGAAGCTCGCCCGCGCGCAGCGACTCGAGCAGGAAGGCGGAGTCCGGGAAGAAGACGCGGAAGACGTCTCGCCCCGCGAGCAGCTCGCCTCGCAACGCCGGGCTGTAGGCGAACGCGAGCAGGGCCAGCAGCCCCGCGATGGCCAACCACCCCTTCGTCCCCGGGCCTCGCCTCGCGCTCATGGCTTCGCCGTCGAGGTGGCGCGCTCGCGGATCCACAACACCCAGTTCCCGTCCCGGGCCTGCTCGCGCCAGCCTCCCTGGTTGCGCAGGTTGTCGAGCAGGATGTTGCCCGGGTTCTCGATGTCCCAGAGCAGGTAGTCCGGATCGTACCGCGCCAGGGCGTCCTCCCACCCGGGCTCACCCCACACGAGCTTGTCGTAGTCCTCGTGGATGGACATGGGGAACGGGTCGTTCCGGCTGTCGATGAACACCTTGTAGTCGGCGCCGGAGAAGAACGAGATGGGCCCCCCGATGACGAACGGGTTGAGCACCTTGCCCGGCGGCTGCTGTCGCAGGGCCTGGAAGACCGGGAGCGGGATGATGGAGCGCTTCACGCCCTGCTCGACGGGAATGGGGTTCTGGAGGTGGATGGCCACGAGCCCCAGCAGCGCCAGCGCGGGCCAGATGGCGCCATGGGCTCCCGCGCTCCAGCGAGTCGTCAGCCCGTCGAGCTTCGCCCAAGATCGCTTCCACGCTCCCGGCTGGGGCGTCCCGGCGTGTGCCTCACGCGACAGGCGCGCGTGCTCCAGCAGCGCCAGCGCGAGCAGGACGGCGGCGAACGGGGCATGGCGTTGGACCTTGATGGCCGCCACGCCGAGCACGAAGGTCGGCAGGAGGGTGGCGACCTTGCGGAGGCGGGCCTGTCCCACGGCGAAGCACGCCGCGCCCGCGAGCGCGAGGTAGGCCCAACTCGACGCCAGGTCGAGGTTGAGCGGGCGCCATTCGACGATGGTCTGCGTCGAGGGCAGCAGCGAGTGGTGCAGCGGATACAGGTAGATGTTGATGCCGTCCGGGCCCAGTCCCGCCGCGAGGAACGCCGCCACGCTGAAGCCGATGGCCTTCACCGCGCGTCGTCGGGACTCGGGTGTCCCTTCGTCGAGCGCCTGGCCCACGGCGGTGGAGCCCAGGAGCGCGGGGCCGAGCAACCAACTGCCGTGGGCGTTGGCCCACAGCGCGCCGAGGAACGGAAACACCCAGAGGGCGCGGTCGTTGCCCGCGCGCCAGGACTGGACGAGCAACACGGCCAGGGTGAAGAACAGGTGCCCCAGGTGGTACGGCCGCTCCTGGGGGAAGGTGGGCCCGTAGACGACGAGCAGGGCCGCGAGGGCCGCCACGGAGACAAGCCCCTGCTGCCCCGAGGCGGCGCGCGCGAGCGCCTTCCACAGCAACATCACGTTGAGGGCCACCAGCGCCCCGACGAGCAGCGCCGGCCCCGCGGCGCCGAGCCACCGCACGAGCATGACGCACAGCACGCCGAAGCCCCACTCGTGAGGGACCCAGCCCGCCGTGCCCGTGATGCTGAAGGGGTCGATCCGCGTGAAACCGTGCTCCAGCACGAACTGGCCGCCCGCGAGGTGGAAGAAGAGGTCGAAGTTCTTGAGCGGCGACATCCCGAGCCGCACGGCGAGCACCAGTGCCGCGAGGGCCGCAGGGCCGGGAAGGAGGAAGGACCGCGAGCGCATGTGGGCCCCGAGACTACTTCGTCTCCGCGGCTCCCGCGAGGACATGCCCTCCAGGGGACGGCTCGATTGCCACGGGGGCGAGGGACCCCGGTGTAGCGGCGGCGCACCGCGAGGTGGATTCGACGCGTGCAAGGAGCGCTGTCCC
The DNA here is from genome assembly GCF_024198235.1 of Myxococcus dinghuensis. GTDB lineage: Bacteria > Myxococcota > Myxococcia > Myxococcales > Myxococcaceae > Myxococcus > Myxococcus dinghuensis. The sequence goes on from NZ_JAKCFB010000008.1 coordinate 106,155, forward strand.
CTGATGTCATGGGGAGGCGTTGGAAGAGGTTCTCGACGGCGGGGCCGGATGCCCTCGGGGGGAGTGGAACGATGGTTGTCTTGAGAGCGATTGCGGTCGCATTGGTCGTTTCAGGTGTCGCCTCGGCCGCGGAGCCGGAGGCGCGGGTAGGGGATCCCATCTCCATGGAGGGGCTGCGCGTCACGCTGTTGTCCGTGTCTGAGCTGACACGTGGCGAGCGGCAGACGCCTCACGGAGTCTCGGGAGGAGGGCGACGTCTGGTCTGGCTCGTCGAGCCGTCCGAATCACCTCCGAGTCAACCCGTCATCGGAGACGTGCGGCTGACCGCCAATGGGGCCGTGTACAACCCCGTGACGAACGCCACGTCATCGAAGCCCTTCGCGCCGGACATCGGCGTCTACGACGTCGCGACCTACGCGAAGAAGTTTCCCAGCCACATGGGGGCGAAGAAGCTCTTGCCACGAGCCCGGTCCCTCGTCCTGGAGGTCATCATCCGCGGCGCGAAGCTCGAGGCGAAGGCGCTGGAGACGGCCCAACTGCAACTCGGCATCCTGCCACCGGGAGTCAGCCCCTCGGCTGGAGTCACGCCACGTTACGTGTGGTTCAGCGCGAATCTCAAACACCCATAGAGGAGAGACACCCGGGCCGGCCGCGTGGTCGGCCCAGGTGGGTTCCACACCGGCACGGGGCATGGACTGTCGTCCCGGGGCAGCCCGGACTTTCAGGACTTGTGCTGGTTTCGTCTTCCTGGAGCCGTGCTATGAAAGAGCCCGGACATGGAAGGTCGCCTGCTGCTGAAGAACTGCGCTGTGTTCCGAGCGGACGGAAGGGTCCGTCGGGGCATGGCCGTGGTCGTCGAGGGCGGCATCATCCGGCGGGTCGCGCTGGATGCCCAGGTGCCCGTGTTGCCGGGCGACTGGGAGGTGGCGTGTCGAGGTCGTCTGGTGGCCCCCGGCCTGGTCGACAGTCACTCGCACCTCGTCAACGGGCAGTTGTTGCCGCCCAATGGCCAGTTCCTGCTCCTGCCGCCGCGTGAGCGGTTGGAGCGCATGCGCCGCGTGGCGCGACTGCTCACCGCCGAGGACATCGAGGCGCTGACCCGCTTCGCCGCCGCCCGCTCCCTTCGCGATGGCGTCACCCTGGTCGTGGAGCACCTGGCGTGCGCGGACGTCGCGGGAGGGCTCGCCGCCCAGGCCCGCGCCGCGGAGAGCGTGGGCCTGCGCATGCTGCTGAGCCACGCCACGCACAGCATGGACGGCGCCGCCCAGGCCGACACGTGGCTCGAGGCCAACGTCGACTTCGCGCGCCGCCACGCGAAGCACCGGCTGGTGCGCGGCGCCCTGGGCTTCCACGCCTCCTACACCTGCGAGGACGCGCTCCTGTCTCGCATCGCCCGGCTCAGCACGGAGCTGGAGGTGCCCACCGTCTTCCACCTCGCGGAGAACGAGGACGACCTGAGCACCACCTACGCCCGCCACGGGCAGCGGGTGGTGCCCCGGCTGGATGCGCTGGGCCTGCTCGGTCCGCGCGCCGTCGCCGGCTATGCCCGCGCGCTCGACAACGCGGAGGCCACGCGCCTGGAGCAGACCGGGACGTTCGTCTCGCTCGCCGCGCGCGGTGTGCGCACGCTGGAGCGCGGCACCGATCCCATGGAGGCCATCCTCCTGCGGCTGCACCTGCTCGGCCTGGGCACGGGCGGTCACGGCACCCTCCAGGACGAGCTGCTCGCGGCGCTCGTGGGCGTGCTGCGCATCTCCCGGGCGGGCCACCTGCCCGACGTGGACAGCACGCTGGCCCACCTGCTCGTCAACGGCCCGGCGGAGCTGTGCACGCGCCTGTTCGGGTTGCCCTCGGGCACGGTGGAGGAGGGCAGCCTCGCGGACCTCGTCGTCTACGACTCCATCCCCGCCGCGGACCCCGAGACGGGCTACTCGCCCTACCTCATCGGCCAGCTCTCCCGCTCGCCGGTGGCCTGGACGGTGGTGGACGGGCGGGTGTGCGTGCGAGAGGGGCAGTTGCTCGGGTCCGACTACGTGGACCTGTCCCGCGCCGCCACGGAGGCCCTGGAGCGCGTCTGGTCTCGCGCGCGGCTGGGAAGCTGATACAGGGGCGTCCATGCCCGCCCTCGTGGACACGCTCCGGGCCGCGCGCGCCAGGCGCGGTTCCCTGCTGACCGACTCCCACACCACCGCCTTCCGCGTCCTCCAGGGCGACGCGGACGGCGTGCCCGACGTGACGGCGGATCAGTTCGGCGGCCTGTGTGTCATCAGCCTCTACCGCGACTTCACGCCCCAGGAGGAGGCGGCGCTGCTCGACGCCGCCGTGGCCGCGTGGGCGCCCACGAGCGTCTACCTCAAGCGCCGCCCCCGCGAGGCCCGCGTGCTGGCCAACGTCGCCAAGGACACCCTGGCGCCGGAGGACGTCGCGAGGGGCGCGCCCGTGGAGTCGCTCACCGCGCTGGAGAACGGCCTGTCCTTCCTCATCCGCCCCGCGCAAGGGCTGTCGGTGGGGTTGTACCTGGATATGCGCGACACGCGCGCGTGGCTCCTGGGGCAGGCCCGGGGCCTGACGGTGCTCAACCTCTTCGCGTACACCTGCGCCTTCGGCGTCGTGGCGCGGGCGGGGGGCGCGAAGCGGGCGCTCAACATCGACGCCAGCCGGCGCGTCCTGGAATGGGGCGAGGAGAACGCGCGCCTCAACGGACAGTCCGTGGACCGCTACGACTACATCGCGGGGGACGTCTTCGATTGGCTCCGGCGGCTGGCGAAGAAGGGCGAGTCCTTCGACCTGGTCATCGCCGATCCCCCGTCCTTCTCCAACACGAAGGAGGCCCGCTTCTCCGCGGCCCGCGACTACGCCCGGCTGGCCGAGGCCGCCGCCCGTGTGGTGGCCCCGGGAGGACGCCTGGTCGCCTGCTGCAACCACGCCGGCCTCCCCATGAAGCGCTTCGAGGGCATGGTGCTGGAGGGCATCGCCCTGGCGGGACGGCAGGGGCGGGTGGTGGGCTCGTCGGGTCCCTCGGCCCTCGACTTCCCGGCTCCGGCGGGACAGGAGCCCGCCCTGAAGGTGGCCTTCGTCCAACTTCGTTAGCGCGCCAGGGCGGTCACGGGTAATGTTCCGTAACGACATGTCTCCCGCCGCACCGCAGCAGCGTGACACCGGACGCTTTGGCAAGTACCGGCTCATCGACCGGATCGCCGTGGGAGGGATGGCCGAAATCTTCCTCGCGAACCAGGAAGGTGAGGATGGGCGCGAGACGTCCGTCGTCATCAAGCGCATCCGCCCGCACCTGTCCAAGCACGCGGCCTTCGTGAAGATGTTCCTCAACGAGGCGCGGCTGGCCGCCCAGCTCAACCACCCCAACGTCGTGCAGATCCACGACCTGGGGAAGATCGCCGAGAGCTACTTCATCGCCATGGAGTACGTGGCGGGCCGGGACATGCGGCGCGTCGTGCCCAAGGCGGAGGCGCTCGGCATCCCCTTCCCGCTGGTGTACGCGGTGAAGATCGCCTCGTGTGTCTGCGCGGGGCTGCATCACGCGCACACCAAGGTGGACCTCTACGACAACCCGCTCAACATCGTTCACCGGGACGTGTCGCCGGAGAACATCGTCGTCGCCTTCGACGGCTCGGTGAAGATCCTCGACTTCGGCATCGCCAAGGCCGCCAACCAGGTGGGCCAGACGCGCACCGGCGAAATCAAGGGCAAGCTCAGCTACATGAGCCCGGAGCAGTGCCTGGGCAAGACGCTCGACTGTCGCAGCGACGTCTTCTCCCTGGGCGTGGTGCTCTACGAGTGGCTCACCGGCTTCAAGCTCTTCACCGGCGAGTCGGAGGTCGCGGTGATGCGCAGCATCACCGAGGGGAAGATCTACGCGCCGTCGTACTTCCGCGAGGACCTCCCGGAGAAGGTGGAGGCCATCCTCATGAAGGCGCTGGAGCGCGACCGGGACCGGCGCTACCAGTCCGCGGAGGAGATGCAGCGCGACCTGGACGCGTTCCTGGACGCCTACGACTTCACGCCCACGCCGCTGCACCTGGCCAACTTCATCAAGCAGCTCTTCGAGGAGGAGCTCCAGGAGGAGCAGCGCCGCCATCGTGCTCGCGCCGCCACCGCGCCCACGTCCGAGGAGGCGTTGGAGCTGTCGGAGGTGGTGGCCGCGCTGGACACGGAGGGGCCTCCGGTGCCCCCCGAGCCCCCCGTCCCGGAGCCGTCTCCCGCCACCACCGCGCCCATCACCCTCCCGCCGGGCATCGCGGCGTTGGCGCCGGGGGGCCCCGAGGTCCGCACCGAGCCGCACATGCTGGCCGTCCCCCTCTCGCGCGACGTGGCGGAGGCCCTGGATGCCGTCGCGCGCCGCAACGGCGTTCCGGCCGGGCGCATGGTGGCGGAGCTCCTCGAAGCCTGGCTCAAGTACCGCTGACATGCCCCGGCTGAAGCTGACGCTCGAGTACGAGGGCACGGGGTATGTCGGGTGGCAGGTGCAGCCCAACGGTCCGTCGCTCCAATCCGTGCTGGAGTCGTCCCTGGCGAAGCTGCTCGGCGCGCCGGTGTCCGTGCGCTCCGCCGGGCGCACCGACGCGGGCGTCCATGCCACCGGGCAGGTGGTGAGCTTCGACACGGAGCGGACGCTGCCCCTGAAGGCGTACGTCATGGGGCTCAACAGCCTGCTGCCGGAGGACGTGGCGGTGGTGGACGCGGTGGAGGCGCCGGAGGGCTTCGACCCACGTCGCTGGTCCCGAGGCAAGCGCTACCGGTACCGGGTGAGCAATCGCCGGTCGCGTTCTCCGCTGCGTCGCGCGACCCATTGGGAGGTCTTCGCGCCGCTGGACGTGGAGGCCATGCGCCGCGCGGCGGCGTCCCTGGTGGGACGGCACGACTTCTCGTCCTTCCGGGCGGCGGACTGCCAGGCGAAGCACGCGGTGCGCGAGGTGTGGAAGGTGGCCGTGGAGGGCACTCCGGGAGGGGACATCTCCTTCGTGGTGGAGGGCACGGCCTTCTTGAAGCACATGGTGCGCAACCTGGTGGGGACGCTGATGGAGGTGGGCAAGGGGCGCAAGCCGGAGGCCTGGGTCGCGGAGGTGCTCGCCGCCAGGGACCGCAAGCGCGCCGGGCCCACCGCGCCGGCCCATGGGCTGGTGATGGAGGAGGTGTTCTACGGGGACGGGCCGCCTCCTCGGACGCCAGGGGCCCAGACGGACACGGACGAGGACGAGGGCTGAACTGAGGTAGGCTGCCCTCCGTGAGTCCCAAGACGAGTGCCCTCGAGCCGCTTCGCGTCCGCATCCGCCGCTTCCAGTTCATCGTGGGACTGGGGTTCCTGGCGTTGATTGGTGGCTCGATTCTCAGTGTCTCGCTGACCCTCCGGTTGTCCCAGCGCATCCAGTCGCTGCCCTTCGGCGCGCTCAAGACGCTGATGGCGGTGGTCCTGGAGAACCTGTGGGTCCTCGTCGTGCTGCCGGTGCTCTGCTACGGCGCCGCGCGGGTGATGGAGCTGAAGCCGTGGAACACCGCGGCCGGCTCGGCCGTGTCCGGGGCGGGGTTCGTGCTGGCCCTGGGATTCGTACAGGGGGGCGTGGACTCGCTCTGGTTCGGCGGGCTGGGCTCGGTGCTGAACGTGCTCGCCTTCGGTGTGGGCGTCGTCATCTGCGCCCGGGCGGTGATGATGGGGCGCGCGGCGGCGGAGATGCAGTCGCAGAAGGCGCAGAACAAGTCCGAGGATCGTCGGTCCGAGTACGACGAGTTCCTCCGCGCGGCGGAGCAGGGCGGCGCCCGGCTCGAACAGCGCGAGGCCGCGGCCGCCGCGAGCGCCTCCGCGTCGGTCGCCACCGGGACTGGCCCCAGTGAGACGTCGCCTGCGGTGGAGACTGGAAAGGTCGATACCGCGGTGGGGGCCGTGCCTGACTCGCGCCCCATGCCGGATACCGGGCGCATCGACGTCGCGACCGCCGCGCTCCTGGATGTGGCGCGTGATGGGAAGGGGGGCGACGCCTCGGTGGAGGTCCGGGAGGGGACCGCCCGTCTCGAAGCGGTGCCCCGCACCGAATCCAGCATCGCTGCAGAGGTGCTCGCCGCGCCGCAGGCCTCGACGGAACAGGTCTCCGCTGACGCGGCGCAGGCTCAGCCGAATGGGGCAGATGCCCCTGCCGAAGCGCCGAAGTCTCCAGGGGCCTGACGCGCGAGTCGCAGCGCCGAGCAGCCTCCGTCGAATGGGGCGGAGGCCCCCGCCGACGTTCCGCTGTCTCTGGCGGCCTGCGCGCGAGCATCAATGCCGGGCAGGCCCGGCCGAATCGGGCCGAGTCGTTCGGCGAAGCCCCGAAGGCGTGAGCCTCGATGCCGCGCGACCTCAGCCGAACGACGGGAGGCTCACGCCAAGGCCTCGTCGTCGTGATTCGGTGCCGTCCATCCGGGCCGACCCGGCCACCTCCGTCGTGGAGGTGGCCGAACGTCCCCGCGCTCAGGTCCCCACGGCGGGCGTGGGCGGCGTCGCCGGCACGTTGGTATGGGCCTCGGCGGCGTCCGCCTGGGCGATGCGCTCGTCCAGCTCCGCGGTGAGGTGCTCGAACGCCTCCTTGCCGATGGTCGCCGACTGGTAGGCCTTGAGCAGCGACTCCTTCTCCACGATGAGCACGCGGCGCACGGCCTCCTGGTGCTCCTCCTCGTGGAAGCGCATGGACTGCTGCTTCAGCTCGGTGAGCTCCTTCTCCGTCGTGGTCTCCTTCTGCTGGTACTCGCGCTCCAACTGGCCCAGCACGTCCGCGGGAATCTCACGCGTGCGGCGCATGGCCTCCAGGGCGGCCAGCGCCGCGTGGATGGCACCCAGCCGGCCGCGCGCCAGCTCGTACTGCTCCTGGTACTCGTCCTTCATGCCCGTGATGCCCAGCCGCCGCAGCAGCGGCGCCATGGTCAGGCCCTGGACGATGATGGACAGCACCACGACGCCGAACGTCATGTTCACCAGCAGCTCGCGGTGCGGGAAGTCCGGCGGGAGACCGAGCACGAGCACCATGGAGATGGCGCCACGCAGGCCGCTCCACGTGAGCACCGCGGTCCACGACCAGGGCAGGCGCTCCGACGTGCGCCTCAAGAGGGCGGACACGCCGTAGACGACCACCGCGCGGCCGACCAGCACCGCCATGTAGGCCGCGAGGATGGGCTTCCACGACGCCAGCAGCGAGCTGACCTCCACCTCCATGCCGATGAGGAGGAACACCACCGAGTTGAGCGCGAAGGACCAGTACTCCCAGAAGCTCTCCACCGCGACGCGCACCGTGGGGCTCATGCCCTCGTGCGTGGCCCAGTTGCCGCACAGCATGCCCGCCACCACCGTCGCGATGACGCCCGAGTAGTGGAAGTGCTCCGCCACCACGAACGAGCCGTACGCGGCGATGACCGTGCAGGTGATCTCCACCATGGCGTCGTCCACGCGCTTGATGACCCGCGCGGCGGCGTAGCCCACCGCCGTGCCCACCAGCGCGCCCATGCCCGCCACCTTGATGAAGTCGAACACCGCCCCGCCCACCGTGAAGTGGCCACCCATGGCCACGTTCACCACCAGCGTGAACAGCACCACGGCGGTGCCGTCGTTGAGCAGGCTCTCGCCCTCCACCAGGAGCAGCAGCCGCTTGGGGGCGCCCAGCGACTTGAACAACGCCACCACCGCGATGGGGTCCGTCGACACGATGACCGCGGCGAACACCAGCGCCGGAATCACGCCGAAGCCCTCGACGACGTTCATCCGCTCCACCAGCGGCGACAGGATGAGCGCCGTCAGACCCGCGGACGCCGCCACGCCCGGAATCGCCATCGAGTGGATGGTCAGCTTGTTCTTCCAGAACTTGCGGAACTCCACATGGAAGGCCGCCTCGAACAACAGGCCGGGGAGGATGATCGCGAACAGCAACTCCTTGGTGAGGTGCGGGGGCTCGAATGCGTGCACCGCGCCCAGCGACAACCCCGCCACCACCAGGGCCACCGTGTAGGGAATCTTGAAGTACCGCGCCGCGATGGCCACCGCGGTCGCGACTGCGAAGATGAGGACGAAGGCCAGCTCGAAATGCATCGTTCCCTTGCCTGCTTTGAATTCAAACGGGTCGGGAACCCTACCGCAGTCGCGGAGTGGTGAGGACCCTCCAATCTCGGGGAAATGGCGGGTGGTCGCCTACCCGGTTCCCAGGAGGGCCTCGAAGAGCAGGCGAGGGTCGAGCCCTGGTGGCAGGCCGGAGACGCCGCCGTCGTTCACCTCGACGACGACCCAGCCGCCGTCCTCCAGCATGGCGACGTCGAGGGTGAAGAAGGGCGAGTCGACGCGGCGGCCCAGGGGCTCGAAGGCGGTGAAGTCCGGCACCTCGACGTCGAACTCGTGGTACGGCTCGGCGGCGAGCAGGCGCCCGCGTCCGAAGAAGAGGCGGAACTCCAGGTGCGCGGGGCCGGTGGGCGTGCGGCCGAACACCTTGAGGGGCAGGTAGCGGCGCACGACGATGCCCCGCTCGAACCGCTCGCCGCGCTCCTCCACCAGCGCGGCGCACGTCCGCGCGAAGTCCTCGCGGGTGGCGCCCGCGGGCACGAAGCACGCCTCGGCCCAGCGCTCCTTCGCGGACTTCACGTGGTCCTTGATGAGCCACGGTCCCGGCCCGAGCGCCTGTGCGGCGCGCCAGGCCTCGTCCGCGTCCGTGTCCTCGGTCCACACCGAGCGCGCGGTGTACGGCGCGAGCTCCGGATACCACTGGGGCAGGTAGTGCGCGGCGGCGTACTGTTCGGGGGACGTGAACAGGCGGTGGCCCCGCTCGCGCAGGGCCTCGTCGAGCGCGGTGTACTCGTCCTCGGTGAGCATCCAGCCCCGGTAGAGCAGCCGCAGCGCGCCGTGCTCGGGCACCGCCTCGAGCGCCCGGGCGGTGTTCCCGGACAGGAGCGCGGCCAGGTCCACCTGGTACGTCTCCAGGCCCAGGGACTCCGCGGCCTCGGCCTCCACGTCGAAGGTGTCGTACTGGCCGGGATTGCGGCCGAAGAGGACGGCGCGGACGGGACGGGCCATGGCTAGTTCCCTCCCCGGCGCCGGGCCTCGAAGACGGTGCCCCTCAGGACGAGCGTCGCGAGCAGTCGCTCGGGAACCCGGCCCCGTCCGCCGAAGATGAGCTCCAGCGCGTGTCGCGGCGTGGGGCCCTCCAACGCGCCGCCGCAGCTCCGGCAGGGGGACCCGCCCTGCTCACAGCCATCACACCAGAAGCGCTGGCACGCCGGACAATGGTGATACCGGACGCGGAAGCGCGCCGGGTCCGCGGCCGCCATGGGGTTGCCCCCGGGGTCCACGGAGAGGGAGACGAGACGAGGACAGCCTCCAGCACATTCTGCGAGGGGCATGCACGGCCTTTCGTCGAGGAGTCTGCGCGGCCACCCCCCGGTACATCCAGGACTTCGACCTGGGCGGGACGGGGAGGGGACGCGAGCGCAGCCCAGACGCGGGCACACGCGGAGCCTGACGCTGGGCGGCGGATTCTCACGCCCGGCCACGTGCTCGGCTTCGAGGAGGAAAGGGTGCTTCTGGGACCCGACGCGGTGGCCGGGTGGAGCCTGACGACGGCCCTCTCACCGCTCCGGCCGGACGAGGGCCGGAGCGGGAGGGGCAGGGGGCTACGGGTAGCAGGCCGCCTGGCGCAGCCCGGTGTCCTCGGGCAGGTCGAGCGACACGTTGAAGTTCTGCACGGCCTGGCCGGCCATGCCCTTCACCAGGTTGTCCAGCGCGGCCATGACGGCGACGGAGCGGCCCTTCGTGGCGACGGAGATGTCGCAGAAGTTGCTGCCCGTGACGGCGGCGATGCGCGGGGTGCCCTCGACGATGCGCACGAACTTCGAGCCCTCGTAGTAGCGGCGGAACTTCTCCGTCAGCGACTGCGTCACGACCGCGCCGCCGTGCTCCGGCCACTCGAACTGCACGGTGGCGAAGATGCCGCGCACCATGGGGGCCGAGTGCGGCACGAAGGCGAGCCGGTGGCGCTGGGCGCCGTGGGCCACCAGCATGACCTCCACCTCCGCCTCGTGCTGGTGCTCGAGCGGCTTGTAGGCGCGGAAGTCATGCGCGCGGGTGGGGTGGTGGGTGCCCTCGCCGGGCAGCGAGCCGGAGCCGGAGGAGCCCGTCACGCCCGACACCGCCAGGAGGCCCAGGCCGGGCGTGGAGGCGATGGGGAGCAGCGCCAACTGTACCGCAGTGGCGAAGCACCCCGGGTTGGCGATGCGCTTGGCGCCCTTGAGGGCCTCGCGCTTCCACTCGGTGAGGCCGTAGGTGAAGGTGCCCAGCAGGTCCGGCGCCGGGTGGGGCTTGCCGTAGGCGCCCGCGTAGCGGCCCGGGTGGTCCAGGCGGAAGTCGGACGACAGGTCCACCAGCAGGACGCGGTCGGCCAGCCCCACCTCGGCCCACTTCTTCTCCAGGCCCACGAACTGGGTGGCCAGCTCGCCGTGGCCCAGCGCGCTGAACACCACCGGCTGCTGCGAGTCCGACAGCCAGCGCCAGTCCGGCTCCGCCTCGAAGCGCGCCTCCACCAGCCCGCGCAGGTGCGGATGCACCTTGTGGACCAGCTCGCCCGCGTGGTGCCGGGACACCACGCGGATGCCCGCCACCGCCGGGTGGTTGGAGAGGATCCTCAGCAGCTCGCCACCGCCAAAGCCGGAGGCCCCCAGGATGTAGATATGCGCCCGCGTCATGACTTCCTTCCAGCGCCCAGCTTCGGCGACAGCTTCTCGAGGATGAGACCACCCAGCGCCGCGGCATCCGCGCGGGCGTTGCGGGCGGGAACGCCCACCACCTGCTCCACGAACCGCACGCCCACCGCGTTGTCGGTGGCGGGGCCGGCGAGCACGTCCACGTCGATGGCGTACGTCTCCTTGAGGTGCCGCACACCGCCCGCCGCGCCCACCGGGTCGTTGGCGCACATCACCCACGCCCCCGCCAGGCCCTTGAGCTCCGGGTCGGCCAGGATGGCCTGCACGCCGTACTCGCCCATGATGCCGTCACCGGTCTCCGCGACGATGACGTCCACGTCCGCCGCCGCCAGCTCGCTGAACAGCACCCGCGCCACGCGCGCCGCCGTGCGGGGACCCGTGCACACGATGCCCGCGTCCGTGAAGTCCATGACCACGTCCGCGCCGGAGTCCTGCATGCTCAGCGTGTCGCGCATCAGCGAGACGCCGGTGAGCTTCGCGCCGCCCACGCGGTAGCCGGCCTGCGCCAGCTTGCGCACCATGGCGCTCGCCGCGTACGTCTTGCCCGCGTTCATGCAGGTGCCCACCACGTACACCACCGGGCACTTCACCGGCGTGGTGGAGCCCTTCAGCGCGCCGGAGGTGATGTGCGCCGGCTGCCCGTTGCGCGACAGGAGTTCGGGGAACTCCAGCACCTGGCCCAGCACCTCGGCCTCGAAGGGTGTGCCCACGCCGGGGTTGTGCGACGTGCACTTGCCGATGACGCCGCCCATGTTGAGCACGTGCAGCCGCTCGCCCACCGTCACGGACTCGGGCACCACGCCCTCGTAGCCGTGCAGCGCGTTGCGGTGGCCGAGCGCGCCCACCATGATGTCGCCCGCGTGCAGGGTGACGAGCCGTCCGTGGCAGTCCTCGAGCTGGTTGTAGACGCTCTTCTCCCCGTGGATGCGCACCGCGATGACGGCGCCCTCCTCGGCCCGCACCTCGGGGGTGAGGTGCACGGTGCGCCCCAGTCCCAGGTTGCGGGTGACGCTCCCCACCTTGTCGACGAAGACCTTCATGTTCAGCCTCCCTTCGCCTTGTGCGACAGCATCTGCGCCACGCCGTAGAGCTTGGCGAAGCCCGCGGCCTCGGTGCCCGTCCACAGCACGTTCGCCTCACCGTACGTCGCCACCTTCGCGTCCATCAGCGAGAACGGCGAGCGCACCCCCTCGACCACCATGGAGCGCGGGTGCAGCACCAGCCGGACCTCGCCCGTCACGCGCTCCTGCGACGAGGTGAGGAACGCCTCCAGGTCCTTCACCAGCGGATCGAAGAAGTGGCCCTCGTGCAAGAGCGAGCCGTAGAGGTTGCCCACGGTCTCCTTCCAGAACAGCTGCTTGCCGGACAGCACCAGCTTCTCCAGCTCCCGGTGCGAGGTGATGAGCAGGTGCGCGGCCGGCGCCTCGAAGCCCACGCGGCCCTTGATGCCCAGGATGGTGTCGCCCAGGTGCACGCCCCGGCCGATGCCGTACTGGCGGCCGAGCACGTTGAGCGCTTCCACCAGCTCCACCGCGCCCATCGCCTGTCCGTCCAGCGACGTGGGCACGCCCTGCTCGAAGCCGATGGTCAGCGGGCGGGGCTTCAGGTCGGTGGGAATCTCCCCGGAGGGGAAGGCCGCCTCGGGCAGCGCGCTCCACGAGTTGAGCGTCTCGCTGCCGCCCACGGACGTGCCCCACATGCCCTCGTTGACGGAGTAGGCGCCCAGCTTGGGTGGCATGTGGATGCCGCGCTCGGCGAGGAACGACAGCTCCTGCTGGCGGCTCAGGCCCAGCGCGCGGATGGGGGTGAGCAGCTCCAGGTCACCGGCCAGCGAGCGGAAGGCCACGTCGAAGCGCACCTGGTCGTTGCCCGCGCCGGTGCTGCCGTGCGCCAGCGACTGCGCGCCCAGCTCGCGCGCCACGCGCACCACCTCCACCGCCTGGCACGCGCGCTCCGCGGAAACGCTCAGCGGATAGAGCTGGCCGCGCAGCACGTTGCCGGCGATGAGGTAGCGCAGGTAGCCCTGGAAGAGGGTGTTTCGCGCGTCCACCGTCTTGTGCGCCACCGCGCCCAGCTTGGTCGACAGGGCCTCGATGCGCGCCAACTGCTCGGCCGGGAAGCCTCCGGTGTCCACCGTGACGGTGGTGACCGCGTAGCCCTGCTCGCGCAGGTACACGGTGCAGAATGCGGTATCGAGTCCGCCGGAGAAGGCCAGCACCACGTTCTTCTTGCTCATGTCGTCACTCCTCACGGGGAAGAATCAGTCGGCCCACACGCGCTCGGCGGCCTTCGCCAGGGCGCGGTGGGTGTCATCGAGCCAGCCACGCGCGGCGGCCAGCTCCTCGCGGGCCTGGGCGAGGCCCAGGTTGCCGGCGCCACCCAGGTGGGTGGCCGTCAGGGCGCTCCGGTCCGGATGGAACGTGCCGTCCGCCAGCTCCCGGCCCACCTGCCGGTAGGCGTCGCGGAAGGGGAGTCCTCCGGCCACCAGCACGTAGGCGTGGTGCGCCGCATACAGCGTGTCGTCACAGGCGCGCGCCGCCGCGTCCGCCTTCACCTGGAGCACCGGCACCAGGCGCGTGAGCACGTCCAACAACGCGCGCGCGGAAGTCACTCCCGCCAGGGTGGGGCGCTTGAGCAACTGGAAGTCGCGGTGGTAGCTGGAGGGCAGGCCGCCGGCGACCGCCTCCACCTGGTGGGCGATTCCGCGCAGCTCCCGGCACCGACCGCGCGCCAGCTCCACCACGTCCGGGTTCTTCTTCTGCGGCATGATGGACGAGCCGGTGGTGAACGCGTCCGGCAGCCCGAGGAAGCCGAACTCGTCCGTGCTGTACAACTGCACGTCCCACAGCCACTTCTCCAGCGTTCCCGCCACCGAGCAGGCCCAGCCCAGCACCGCCGCCTCGTGCCGCCCGCGGCCGTTCTGCGCGTCGATGGGGCTGCGCTGCACGCGGCTGAAGCCCAGCAGCTTCGCGGTGTACTCGCGGTCGATGGGCAGCGGCACGCCGAAGCCGGCCGCCGCGCCGAGCGGGCACCGGTCCAACCGGCCCCACACGCCGCGCAGCGCCTCCAGCTCCTCCAGCAGCCCCTCCGCGAAGGCCATGCCCCACATGCCGAAGGTGGACGGCATCGCCCGGCGCAGGTGGGTGTAGCCCGGCATCGCCACCTGGGCGTGCTGCTGGGCGAAGTCGAGGAAGGACTCCGCCAGCCCCACGGCGCCGGCGCCCAGCGCGAGCAGCTCCTCGCGCAAGAGCAGCCGCACGGCGAGCAGGACCTGGTCGTTTCGCGAGCGCGCCAGGTGGATGCGCTTGCCGGCGTCGCCGACGCGCTCCACCAGCGCGGCCTCCAGCGCGGTGTGGCCGTCCTCCTGCTCCGGGAGGATGGTGAAGCGGCCCTCGCGGGCCTCGTCGTGCAGACCCTTGAGGGCCTTCACCAGCGCGCGCGCCTCGTCCTGCTTCAACAGGCCCACGTGCGCCAGCATGCGCGCGTGCGCGGCGCTGCCCAGCGCGTCGTGCGGCGCCAGCGACAGGTCCACCACGGGGTCGTCGCCCACGGTGAAGCGGTGGATGACCGCGTCCAGCGCGGCGCCCTTGCCCCACAAGGTGTCAGCCACGAGCCACCTCCTCGAAGTAGCCGCGCAGGAGGCGCGTGTAGAAGACGGCGCCGGCCTCCAGCTCCGCCCGGGTGATGTACTCGTCCGCCAGGTGGCTGCGCAGCGTGTCGCCGGGCCCCACCTTCACCGCGGGCAGGTCGCCCAGGAACGCCCAGTCCGACGTGGTGCTGGAGCCCACCGGCTCCGCGCCGGATGCCTTGCGCGCCGCCTGGACGATGGGCTGCGCGTCCGATGTCGCCTTGGGCAGGTAGCGCGCGGAGTGGACCTTCACCTCGCTCCTGAGCATGCCGCCGATGCGCTGGGCCACCTCCGCGTGGTCCATGCTCGGCGTGGTGCGCAGGTCGACGAAGAACTCGCAGGTGTCCGGCACCTGGTTGCGCGCCAGCCCGCCCGAAATCTGCGTCACCTGGGCCCGCGCCTCGCCCAGGAGCGGGTGGTGCGGGAAGCGCAGCTCCGACAGGAGCGCGATGTCGCCCGCGGCCATGTGGATGGCGTTGACGGCCTGCGCGGAGTGCGCGTGCGCCACGTGCGCGCTTCGGCCGTGCGCGGTGCAGCGCAAGAGCAGCATGCCTCGCTGCGCGGTGCACGGCTTGAGGCTGGTGGGCTCGCCCACGACGGCGGCGTCCAGCGGCCCCAGCTCCGGCAGCAGCGGCCCCAGGCCGTTGCCGCCCGTCTCTTCCTCTGCGGTGAAGGCGAAGACGACCTCGCCGCCCTCGGGAGCCCCCTCCCGCAGCAGGGTGCGCGCGGCGACGAGCATGCCCGTCACGCAGCCCTTGGCGTCGTTGCTGCCCAGGCCGTACAGCCGGTCCTCGCGCCACTCGGGCGCGTGGGGCGCGTACGTCCACCCGGCGCACGGCTTCACCGTGTCCAGGTGGGAGTTGACGAGCAGCCGGCGCGGGCCACTGCCCACGGAGAACCACACGTTGTGGCCCTTGCGCTGGACGCGCGCACCCCAGCCCTCCGCCCACCCGGACACCGTGTCCGCGATGAGACGCTCGTCACCCGACACGCTGGGGATGGCCACCAGCGCCTGGAGCAGCTCCGCCGGAGTCATCCCACGGACCCCGCCGTCTTCGGCGCCGACTCGCGGACGACCATGGTGCCGCTGCCCTCGTTGGTGAAGACCTCCTCGAGGAGCGCGTTGGGCGCCACGCCGCTCACCAGGTGCACGCTGCCCACGCCGCCCACGAGCGCGTGGCGGATGGCGTGCGCCTTGGGACGCATGCCGCCGGAGATGGTGCCCTGGTTCTCCATGGTCGCCAGGTCCGTGAGGTTCGCCAGCGTGACGAGCGACGTCGGGTCGTTCAGGTCGCGCAGGAGGCCCGGCACCTGGACGAGGAAGAAGAGCTTCTCGGCCGCCAGCGCGACCGCCAGCGCCGCCGCCACGGTGTCCGCGTTGGTGTTGTACACCGCGCCGTCCGCGCCACCCGACAGGGGGGCCACCACCGGCACGTAGTCCGCGGAGCGCAGGTGCTCCACCACGCGCGTGTCCACCGCCTCGATGTCACCCACCAGGCCGTAGTCCACGAGCTTGCCCTCGGTCGCGCCGGGCTCGGTCACCATGACGGGCGGGCGCTTGCGCGCCTTGATGAGGCCGGCGTCCACGCCGCTCAGGCCCACCGCCGGCACGCCCGCGGCCTGCAGGTCCGCCAGGAGGTCCGTGTGCAGCTTGCCCGCGAGCACCATCTTCGCCGCGTCCAGCACCGGCGCGGACGTGACGCGGCGGCCCGCCACCTTCTCCACCGGCAGGTGGAGCGCGTCGCACAGCGTGTCCAGCTCCGGACCCCCGCCGTGGACGACGACGGGGCGGATGGAGAACGTCCACAGCAGGGCGATCTGCTCGCACGCGGAGCGGCGCAGGCGCGGGTCGCTGAGCATGGCGCCGCCGAGCTTCACGACGAACGTCTTGCGGCGGAACTGCTGCACGTAGCGCGCGGCGTTGCGAAGCGCGGAGTACGGGTCGGGCGACAAGGGCACGGGAGACCTCGGAAGAAAAGAGATGGGATGGCGACGGCCCGGGAGGGGGGCGCCGCTCAGCGGGACTGCGAGCGCATCCAGTGCAGCAGCGCGCGCTGGACGTGGAAGCGGTTGCCCGCCTCGTCCACCACGCGGCTGCTGGGGTGGTCCAGCACCTCGTCGTGGACCTCCACGTTGCGCCGCACCGGCAGACAGTGGAGGAACGCGGCGTCCTTCGCCGCACGCGACATGGTGCGCAGGGTGGGCATCCACCCCGAGTAGGACGCCAGGAGCGCGGTGACGTCGTTGGCCGAGTACGCCTGCGCGGACGCCGGGCCCCACGACTTGGCGTACACCGCGCGGCTGCCGGTGAGCGCCTCGTCCTGCTCGTGGGTGTAGGTGATGCTGCCGCCGGTGGCCTTGGCGTACGCCTCCGCCTCCGCGCGCACGGCGGGGTGCAGCTCGAAGCCCGGGGGGTGCGCGACGCGGATCTCGCAGCCCGCGGCGGCGGCGCTGAGCAGGAACGAGTTGGGCACCGCCTTGGGCAGGGGCTTGATGTGGGGCGCCCACGTCAGCGTCACCGGCAGCTTCTGGGTGGAGCCGAACGTCTCGCGCAGCGTCAGCACGTCCGCCAGGCCCTGGCAGGGGTGCTCGCGCGCGGACTCCATGCTCACCACCGGCACGGTGGCCCACTTGCGGAACGCGTTGATGATGGGGTCGACCTCGTCCTCCTCGTCGCCGCCGCCCTGCGAGAAGGTCCGCACGCCCAGCATGTCCACGAAGCGCGACAGGACGGGGGCGGCCTCCTTGAGGTGCTCGGCCCGGTCCGCGTTCATCACCGCGCCCTCGCGGTGCTCCAGCTTCCACACGCCCGCGCCCACGTCCAGGATGATGGCGTTGCCGCCACCGCGCAGCATCACCGCCTCGAAGGACGTGCGCGTGCGCAGGGACGGATTGAAGAACACCATCCCGAGGATGCTCCCCGGGAAGAGCGCGCCCGGCGCCTGCTTCTTCCACGCCTCCGCCTGCGCGAGGACGGCTTCCACGCCCTCGGGGCCGAGATCCTTGATGTGGGTGACGTGCTTCATGGGCCTGCGCTCCCCGACCGGAATCGGATGCATTGGTGGGTGAATATGCACGAAAATGCGTGCATTGCCGCGAATAGGGCGCGGATATTATGCAGAAAGACGCGGCGCGCAAGGGTATTGTTCCCCCGCGCATTCCATGCGGGTTCCTTGCATGGAAATTCAGGCGCATGCATGGTGGTGGGAATGAACCTGGACGAGGAAATCCTCCGGCTCATCGCGGAGCAGGAGATCAGCGATCAGGCGGTACTCCAGGAGCTGCTGGAGGCGGAGGGCCAGGCGCCGAGCCAGTCCACGCTGTCGCGGCGGCTGAAGAAGCTGGGCGTCCAGAAGGTGGGCGGGCGCTACCAACGCGTCGTCGCCGAGCCGGTGGTCATCCCGGAGCGGGCCCGCGTGAGCATCATCGAGGCGCCGCCGAACATGCTGGTCGTGAAGACGCGGCCGGGCTACGCGCCCGCGCTCGCGCTCGCGCTCGACCGTGAGCCGGAGGTGCCGGGGCTGGCGGGCACCGTCGCGGGCGACGACACCATCTTCGTCGCGGTGACGGACCCGTCGCGCCTGCGCGAGGTGCGCGCCGCGGTGGAGCTGCTCATGGCCCGCGGCGCCTGAGTGGACCCGACCTCCAGGGGAGGTTATGAGAGAGCCTCCCTGGCACGTCAGACCCCGGTGCTATCTCCCAGCGCATGCACATGGAGATGGGGCTGGGGGACGGGGGACACGAGGTGGTCATGGACACGAAGCGCGCGACCTACGCGGACCTGGAGGCGCTTCCGGAGTCGAAGGTCGGGGAGCTGGTCGATGGGGTGTTGTACGTCAGTCCCAGGCCCGCGCCACCCCACGCGCTGGCGTCGTCGCGCCTGGGCATCGAGCTGGGCGGGCCTTTCGACCGCGGCCGGGGGGGGCCGGGAGGGTGGCTCATCCTGGACGAGCCCGAACTCCACGTCGGCGACGAGGACGTCCTGGTGCCCGACCTCGCGGGCTGGCGGCGTGAGCGGATGCCGGAGCTCCCCAAGGGGGCTGCCTTCACCTTGATTCCCGACTGGGTCTGCGAGGTGCTGTCGCCCTCGACGGCGTCGTTGGACCGGGCCGTGAAGCTGCCCGTCTACGCGCGGGAGGGAGTGCCGGTGGTCTGGATCGTCGACCCGTTGGCGCGGACGCTGGAGGTGTTCCGGTTGGAGGGCTCTCGCTACGTGCTCCTGGCCGTGCACGCGGCCCGCGACAGGATCCACGCGGAGCCCTTCGAGGCGTTCGAACTGGAGCTGTCCTCCCTCTGGGGCGAGTCGTAGTCGGGCCTCCGGTTACACGCCGGTTACACCGGAGACAGGGGGCCAGTCGTTACTGTCCCAGGCGTGCTCATCCGGGCACCGCCTCTCGAAAGGACGAACGATGAAGCCCGCCCTCAAGCTCCCCGTCATCCTGGGTTCGGCCGCCGCGCTGGCGGCCGCCGCGCTGCTGCTGGGCAAGCCGGCCCCCACCGCCGCGCCCCCGTCGCCGCCGCCCACGAACGTGGTCGTGGCGCCGCCGCGCGCCCCCGTGCCTGTCGCCCAGGTGGTGCTCCCCTCGTCCGAATCGCCCATCGCCCCGGCGAAGGGGGAGGGCCCCGTCATCCAGATCGCCCTGCTGTTGGACACCAGCGGCAGCATGGATGGGCTGCTGGACCAGGCGCGCACGCAGTTGTGGAACATCGTCAACCGCTTCTCCAAGGCCAAGCGCGACGGGGTGAGTCCGGAGCTGCAGCTCGCGCTGTATGCGTACGGCAACGGAGACCCGGGCGCGGGTTCGAATGAAATCCGCCTCGTCTCGCCCTTCACCACGGACCTGGACGCGCTCTCCGAGCGGCTCTTCGCCCTGCGCACGTCGGGAGGCACGGAGCTGGCGGGCGAGGTCATCGACGAGGCGGTGAAGAAGCTCGCCTGGAGCCGGCACCCGGACGCGATGCGGCTCATCTTCATCGCGGGCAACGAGGACTTCGACCAGGGGACGGTGGACTTCCGCAAGACGACGGCGAACGCGCGCAAGGAGGGCATCACCGTGAACACCATCCACTGCGGCGGGTTCGAGACGGGCATCTCCCACCACTGGAAGGAGGGGTCCACGCTCGGGGGCGGCAGCTACATGAACATCGACCAGGACGCGAAGGTGGTGGAGCTCCCCGCGCCCCAGGACGAGGAGATCGCCCGGCTCGGCGCGGAGCTGAACAAGACCTACGTCGCCTACGGCGGCGCGAAGGGCGCGGTCCTGCAGCAGCGGCAGGCCGTGCAGGACAGCAACTCGCTCAAGTCCTCCCTGGGCGCCATGGTGTCCCGCTCGATGGCGAAGGCCTCCCACAACTACTCGAACGCGAACTGGGACCTGGTGGACGCCGTGAAGCAGAAGCAGGTGGACCTGGGGGCGATGCCCGCCGAGGAGCTGCCCGAGCCGCTCCGGGGACTGGACGCCGCGGGGCGCAAGGCGTGGCTCGAGGCCCGCGAGGCGGAGCGCGCGAAGCTCCAGGCGCGCATCCAGGAGCTCGCCAACGAGCGGCAGCGCTTCCTCACCGAGGCGCGGAGGAACCAGGCGGACACGGGCAATACGCTGGATGGCGCCATCGGTCAGGTGGTGGCGAACGAGGCGAAGAAGCGCAACCTCACGCTGGAGTAGGATGCCGTCATGGCCGCGCGTCGAGTGCTCGTCGTCGAGGATGACTCCGCCATCCGTCGTGGAATCGTGGATGCGCTCCGCTTCGAGGGCTACGAGGTCCTCGAGGCGGGGGCGCGCGGCGAGGGACAGCACCTGGCGGAGCGCACGCCCGTGGACCTGGTGCTGCTGGACCTGGTGCTCCCGGACGGGGACGGACTGGAGCTGTTGGGCGCCGTGCGCAAGAGCCGGCCCACGCTCCCGGTCATCATCCTCACCGCGCGCGGCCAGGAGGAGGACCGCGTCCGGGGGCTGAAGCTCGGCGCGGACGACTACGTCGTGAAGCCCTTCTCGGTGCGGGAGCTGCTCGCTCGCGCCGGAGCGGTGCTGCGGCGGTCTGCGGAGCGGCCCGTGGGGACGTCTCGGGTGGTGTTCCCGGGAGGCCACTTCGTGGTGGAGCGTCGCGAGCTGAGCTTCGACGACGGCACCCGCGAGGACCTCTCCGAGCGCGAGGCGGACGCGCTGCGCTACCTGGGGGAGAACGCCGGCCGCGCCATCTCCCGGGAGGAGCTGCTGGAGCGGGTGTGGCACCTGCCCTCGCGGGGCATCCAGACGCGCACGGTGGATATGACGATGGCGCGGCTGAGGGAGAAGCTGCGCGACGCCTCCGACGAGCCCCGCGTCATCCTCACCGTGCGAGGCAAGGGCTACATGTTCTCCGGCCCCGAGGAGGCGCGATGAGCGCTCTCGTCCGGGCCCGCGCGGCGGGGGCTCCGCGATGATCCGCTCGTGGCGCGTCTGGATCGCCGTGAGCGCATGCCTGCTGCTCGCGCTGGCGGGGGTGGTGTGGCTGTCGATGTTCGCGCTGCGGCTGGACCGTACGGACCGGCTGACGCGAGAGCAGGGGGCTCGGGAGGAGAACGTCCGGCTCGCGCTGTGGCGGCTCGACTCGGAGCTGATGCCCCTGGTGGGGCGCGAGAGCGGCGTTTCGGTGGAGGCATACTCGGCGAGCATCCCCGTGCGCGACGCGTTGGATGAGCGCGGACAGCCCGTCCCCTCCGGAACCCTCTGGCTGACCTCGCCCCTGAGCCACGGGCCTCCGGAGCACGTCCTGCTCCACTTCCAGGTGGACCCGTTCGGGCGCGTGACGTCGCCGCAGACACCCGGCGCGGACGCCGACGCCGACGCGCATCCGCTCGCGGACCTCGCGCTGGACACCTCCGAGATGCAGGCGCGGCTGCACCGGCTGGACACGGTGAAGGCGTTGCTCGCGTCCGTGGACGTCCGCCGCGCGCTGGCGGACGAGCGGCCCACGCCTTCGCGCCGCGTGGCCGCGGACGAGGATGCGAACAACAAGCTCGTGGACCTCGTGCAGAGGACCAAGAACTCGAGCGAATACGTCGCGCGGGTTCGGGGCGCGCGTCAGGCCGCCATCCAGACCGCGAACGCCTACCAGCAGCAGGCCCTGCTTCCCGTGAAGCAGGCCGCGCCCGCGCTCCAGGAGATGCGGGGGCTGTGGGTGAAGAGCTCGCTGCTGCTGGTCCGGCGCGTCCAGCTCGCGGACGGGGAGTACATCCAGGGATGCTGGCTGGATTGGGACGCCTTGAAGCCGTGGCTGCTGGCCCGGGTGGGGGACCTCCTCCCCCGGGCGGTGTTGGAGCCGGCGAGGTCGGCGGAGGGGGAGGGCGTGTCGGGGGAGGGGCGGCTGCTCGCGGCGCTCCCCGTGCGGCTGGTCCCCGGGCGCGCGCCGGATGCGACGGGGTCCTCCGGCGCGCTGTCGTCGCTGCCCCTGGTGTTGACGGTGGCGTGGAGCGGCGTGGTGCTGGCGGGCATCGCCGTGGTGGCGCTGCTGGTGGGCGTCCTGTCGCTGAGCGAGCGGCGGGGCGCGTTCGTCTCCGCCGTCACACACGAGCTGCGCACGCCCCTGACGACGTTCCGCATGTACACGGAGATGCTCGCCGCGGGCATGGTACCGGACGCGCAGCGGCGCCAGGAGTACTTCGACATCCTCCACCGCGAGGCGGAGCGGCTCAGTCACCTCGTGGAGAACGTCCTCGCCTATGCCCGCATCGAGCGCGGCCGGACCCCCGCGAAGCTGGAGCGCCTGGACGCGCGCGCCATGGTCGAGCGCATGGAGCCGCGGCTGCGCGAGCGCGCCGCCCAGGCGGGCCTCTCGCTGTGCGTGGAGCTCCCTTCGGGCGTCATGGTGATGACGGACCCATCCGCGGTGGAGCAGGTGCTCTTCAACCTCGTGGACAACGCATCGAAATACGCCGCGAACACCGAGGCCCCTCGCGTCCACGTCGAGCTGGTGCGGCGGGGCCGCCTCGTCGGGCTCGCGGTGTGGGACCACGGGCCCGGCATCGACAAGGCCACGGCCCGCAAGCTCTTCGAACCCTTCTCCAAGTCCGTGCAGGCCGCGGCGCGCTCCGCGCCTGGCGTGGGGCTGGGGCTCGCCCTGTGTCGTCGCCTCGCGCGGAGCATGCGCGGAGACCTGCGCCACGAGCGCGTGGCCACGGGGGGCGCGCGCTTCGTCCTCTGGCTCCCGTCCGCCTGAGCCCGCAGGCGCCCCGCTCGCCTGGCGGCTCCGGGTGGGTGGGACCTCCTCCGCCCGCACCCCGTGGGCGCCTTCCTCGCGCGGCCGGAGACGTGCGGGCAGGTGGGGCGTCCACGCCGGTTGGATGAGACATCACGCCGTCGCACATACGTGTGATGGCTCACCGTGTCTCATCCCGCCGGGCCGTCGAGTGTCGTGATTCACGAAATTCAATTCTCTGTTCTCAAGATTTTTCGGGGAATTCGTTCCGAAATTCAGGAGCTCGTGCGTCGCGGCTCGATGGGGCCCCAGGCCCCAGGAGGTCACCGTGGGCATGCCGGAGATGGCCTTGCTGCTGGAGTGTGTGCGCAACGGGGATGCGGAGGCCCGGGATGTCCTCAGGTCCATGGCGTACCAGGAGCTCCAGGAGATGACGCGCGTTGCCATGAAGGAGGCGCCCTCCCTCGCGCCGCTGAGTCCCCGCATGCTGTTGCGCGACATCTGGTCGAGGCTCGTGGGGGACACGGTGGGGGCGGACCAACACCGGCACTTCCTCGTCGCGGCGGCGCAGGCGATGCGGCGGGTGCTGGTGGAGGGCGTGCGTCTGCGCGGTCGACGGCGGGATCCGAACCTGGCGCCGCTGTATCTGAGTGACGACGACTCGGAGGCCCCGGTGGGCGTGTCCGTCGACGTGCAGGTGCTGGAGCGGACGTTGGAGTCGTTCGAGTCCTTCCAGCCGCGGCTGGCGCGCATGCTGGAGCTTCGCTTCTTCGCGGGCCTGGACATCCGCGAGACGGCGGCGGTGCTGGGCGTGGCGCCGGCCACCATCCGTCGAGACTGGGCCTATGCGCGCGGCTGGCTGCGCGAGCGCGTGGCCCACTGACGGTCGACGCCGGCTCCGCCCTGTTCGAGGCGGGCCGTGTTGCCTCCCAGGCAACGCTCCGCGACGCCGTGTTGCCGCCACGTCCTCGCGGCGGCGGCGCGCGCTTCCTCATCCCCGAGTGAAGCGGTGCGCGGCACGCGCCGTGCTCTGGGGGCTCGTCCGGTCGCGCTGGATGCGACCTCTCACCAAGGACGAAGCGTCATATGACACAGGGGAAGAACAAGGGTCTTCTGGGGCGCCCGGCAGGATGGGCGGGACTCTCGCTCACGATGTTGATGGCACCCGCGGCGTTCGCCGCGGATTGCCCCACGCCCACGCTGGACCAGTGCGCCAACGTCGACTACCGCGCGAGCGCGTGCGGTTCGGTCCACGATGCGTACTGCCAGCAGAGCGTCGAGGCGGAGTGGAAGGCGCGCTGGGAGTCCTCGCCGAAGAAGGTGACGGAGCTGCCCCCGGAGCTGGGTGGACAGCGCGCGACCGTGGGCACCACGGGCACGACCTACGTGCCGAGCACGACGCGCTTCCAGGGCATGGACCAGACGCTCCCGGGCCAGATCCTCAAGGGCCAGGTGCTCTATCTCAAGAACCTCGAGAACCTGACGAAGGTGGAGAAGGCCTACCTGTCGCAGCTCGAGGGCTGGGGCAAGAACGGCACGCAGGTGACCTCGTGCCAGGAGTACGTGCACGAGAAGTACTACGGCTTCAGCCAGTTCGAGCGGCTGTCGGGGCGGTACGGCGACGACTCGCGCGCCTTCTTCGCGGCGGCGTTCGGCAAGGACGGTATCGCCAACCGCACGCTCCTCAGCCTCGACAAGCAGAAGCTGGCGCCCATCTGGAACGGCCAGCGCGTGGCCAAGAACGCGTACTTCCGGTTCGTGCCCGGCGGCTACCCCGACGGCACCAAGCCCTACGAGTTCGCCTCCGAAGCGGCGAAGCGGGCCAACAACGTCGAGGCCCGCAACTGGGTCGCGCCGACGGATGCGTGGCACGAGTCGATGAACAAGAAGCTCGTCGAAGTCGACGACGACGTGCTCGACCTGCGCCAGCGGGAGCAGGAGGCGTTCACCGCGTTGCTCGCGCAGCGTGACGCCGTCTACCTGCAATGGCAGCGGACCGCGGAGCTCTTCCGGTCGAAGGACCACAACACGAAGGAGCTGAACGCCATCGCCGCCGAGCGGCTCTACGGGCTCGACAAGGCCATCGAGCAGGGGCTCGTCACCGCGCAGGAGCGGGGCTGCCTCGAGACGTCGAAGGTCACGGCGTGCGACTGGAGCCCCCGCCGCTACAAGGAGATGGTGGAGGTCGCCATGGGGCCACGGCGCGCCGCGGACCTCCAGGCCTGCCTCTTCCTGACGGGCAACGACTTCAGCGCGGAGAGCTTCGTTCGCAACGCGGACAAGCTCGACATCAAGGCGCTGAACCAGAAGGACTACACCCTCAACACGACGCTGCTCGCCCAGTACCTGGAGACCTACGGCACGCACGTGGCCGCGCTGGACGCGCCCACGGACCCGGCGACGGGCTCCACGCGCCACGGCGGCGAGGCGGGTGACAGCGGCTATGCCGGCGACGCCACGTTCGGCGCGGGCTTCTCGTACAAGGCGGGCTGGGAGGTCATCCAGGGCGGCGCGGCGATGAAGGCCGCCGGGCTGGGGCCGTGGTGCGAGAGCAACGTGCGGCTGTACGGCGAGTTCACCGGGCACGTGAACGTCTTCAGCCCGACGCCGTTCGAGGTGGCCCACGTGGATGGCGAAGCGGCGACGGAGGCCAACGGGGTCCGCTTGAAGGTGAATGCCCGCATCATGGGGCTCTCCATCGTCGGCCTCGACCAGCACTACCCCATCCGCTTCACGTTCGCGCAGGACACCCCCTTCTTCAAGAAGGACGCCGCCTACGCCTCCACCACGTTCGTGGTGTGGTTCATCCCCGTCACCATCAAGGGCGGTGTCGCGGCGGACACGGGAGTCACCATCGGCATCGGTGGCGCCGTCACGCGCGACTGCACCCTGGACCTGGTGGGCGTCGACCTGATCGGCACCATCACCCCGTACCTGTCCGTCAAGGGCTTCGTCTCGGTGGGTATCGGCATCCCGTTCCTCCAGGTCGCGGTGCGTGGCGAGGTGACCCTCACCCGCGTCAACCTGCCGCTCACGAGCGACGTCGGCATCTACCTGAGCTCGCCGTCGCACCCGACGAACCCCAACACGCTGTTCCTGCGGCTGCGGTCGGACCTCAAGCTGGAGACCCGCTTCTTGGATGGCGCCATCCTGCTCTACGCCGAGCTGGGTGACCTGTCGGCCGAGTTCCCCGTGTTCAAGTGGAGGGGCTTCGGTGTGACGACGCCCATCTTCAACGAGACCGTCGCGGTTCCCCTGGCGCGCCTCTTCTAGTCGTTCCCGTGGCCCGGCTCGCGCGCCGCGTGAGCCGGGCCACCCCTTCTTCACCGCCCCATCCAGGAGTCTCCCATGCGTCACCCGAGGCCCTTCGTCCGCACGGCCGTGCTGTCCTCCCTGCTGCTCGCCGGCGGGGTGTCCACCTGGTTCTTCACGCGCTCCGCGTCGTCGCGCGACGACGTCGAGACGGTGGCGAGCGCCTCGCGGCTGCCACTCTTCCGTTGGACGCGTGGCGAGGAGCGCACCTACCAGTTCGTCTGGGACGACCTGCAGCGCGTGACGTTGCCGACGCCCGTCCAGGGAGAGGCCTCGACGCTGGACGGAACGCTGCACCTCGGGGGGACGCTGTCGCTCCAGGCGCTGGACGTGCGCCCGGATGGCGCGCGCCTGCGGCTGGCGCTGGAGTCGCTGACCCGGCACGAGGCCACGCTGGCGGGGCAGACCGTCCTTCCCGACGCGAACGCCGTGGCGCAACACCTCCCGCCGTCCGCGTCCGCCTGGGTCGAGCTCGATGCCCGCGGCGCGTTGATGGCCATCCGCTTCTCGCCTTCCGAGCCCGCCTTGTTCCAGCAGCTCGCGCAGACGCTTGCCGCGGAGCTGTTCCCCACCGAGCTGCGCGACGCCGCGGAGTGGAGCGCGGTCGAGTCCACCCAGACGGGGGACGTGGAGGCCACGTTCCGCTTCGAGGGGCCCGCCGACGCGCAGTTGACGCGTCGTCGCTCGCGCTACCAGCGCCTGCGTGCTTCCGCCGACGAGACGCCCTTCCAGCAGTCGCTGCGCTCGCTCACGCGCTTCGAGCGCGCGCCGGATGGGGGCATGGCCGGGGTGCTCCACGACGAGTCCCTGGACGCCACGCGCACGGATGGCTCGCCGCTCCTGTCGCGCCGGATGCGCCTGCGCGTGGAGTTCGCCTCCCGTCAGGTCAAGCCCCTGCCCCCTCCCGAAGTGGAGAAGGGCATCGTCCGGAGGCCCTCGGAGATCGCCTTCGACGGTGACCCGGAGATGGCGTTGCTGCGCAGCCAGGCGGAGGGCATGACGGTGGACGAAGTGCTCCGGCAACTGGCCTCGGTCAACGAGCCCGAGGCCCTGGGGGACCTGCCGCGCTTCATGCGCCGCGCCGTGGCCGCGTTCAAGCTCGAGCCGGGGCGCACCCGGGAGCTGGCGGTGGCCTTCCAGCGCCAGGGCGCGGCGCCGGGGCTGCGCGAGCTGATGATGGACGTGTTGACGTGGACGGGCCATGCCCAGGCGCAGGCCACGATGCGCGAGCTGCTCCAGACGCCGCGCGCCCGGGAGCACATGCCGTCCTTCGGCCTCATGGTGCAGCGCGCGGGGCTCCTCCAGGAGCCCGAGCCGGAGACGGCCCGGATGCTGTTGGAGATGAACGCCCAGGCCCGCGCGGCGAGCGACGTGGGCTCCGAGCGCGCCTCCGCCTACGCGCTGGGCGGCATCGTCTCCCACCTGCCTCCGAACGCTCCGGAGGTGGCGACCTACATGCGGCCCCTGGAGACCGCGCTGCGCGACGCCGCGAGCGACGAGGTGCGCGCGCATGCCCTGGTCGCCCTGGGCAACACCGGCAGGGAGGAGATGTTGGACCAGGCCGCGCCCCATCTTCGTTCGGAGTCCACGGAGGTCCGCGCCGCCGCCGCGGAGGCGCTGCGCCGCGCGCCGCAGGAGGTGGCGACGCGCATGTTGCTGGACGCGCTGGACTTCGAGCGGAGCCGCGAGGTGCAGAACGCGCTGCTCGACGCGCTCGACGCCCGCGTGCTCGACGCGGCGGACCTGGAGCGCCTGCGGGGCTGGGTCGTCTCCGGCCGCCTCGTCGCCGGCGCGGAGTCCAACCTGCTCAACGTCATCTCCCGTCGGCTCGAGAGCGGCGGCGCCTCCTTCGTCCAGATGCTCCAGGTCCTCGCGCTGCGCCCGGGGCAGCAGCCCGCCACGCGCGCGCGCGTCATGTCGCTGATGGCCCAGGTCTCCGCGATGAGCGAGGGCTGAGTCCCCGCGCGTCCTCCTCCGTCTCCACAACCCACCACCGTCGTCGAGGTCCTCATGAAACGCTGTCTGAACGGGCTGGGCCTGGTGGCCCTGCTCGGCCTGCTCCTGGCTCCCGCCGCCCACGCGGACGTCGTGGACGATGTCTGGCGCGGCACGAACATGCGCCTGAACGCCGCCCGCATCCGGGTGCGTGGCAACGACTACGCCACCGGCTACTGGCTCCTGCGCAAGTCGGCCAACACCCTCAACCTCCATGTCCCGGCGCGTGACTTCGGCATCAATTCGAACCTGACGCTGAACATGTACGGCTCGCGCTCGGGCAACGTCATCACCTGGACGTTCGACGACACGCTGCCGCAGCCGTACTACCTGGGCGACGCGAACAGCGTGACGCGTGTGAGGGGGACGCTGAAGGCGTTCGCGCGGCAGGTTCGCGGCGCGGACGACCCGTACTGCGAGCGCGCCGCGTGCCCCCACAACGTCGAGCTGGTGCTGACCTCCGGCAGCCAGGTGTGGATCGACGGCTACACGGACATCGTCTTCAAGTTCAACTGGACGGAGGCCGTGGACATGCGCCAGTTCATCGCCTACGCGGGGGTGCCGAGGCCCCGGCTGGCGTCGATGCGTGTGCTCACGTCGACCAACCGGTGTCCGTCCGCGGATGCCACCGAACTCTCCGGCGAGGTGACGCTGTCCACCCCCGCGCCCACGGGGGGGACGTTGGTGGAGCTGCTGAGCGTGGACTCCACCGTGGGCGTGATGAACGTGCGCGTCCCGGAGGCGCAGCGGGTCGCGCGCTTCCCCATCCGTCTGCCCGGCGGCTGGAGTGGCCCCACCGTCATCCAGGCCTCCTCCGGTGGCGCCGTGCAGACGCTCAAGGTCGGCCTCATGAAGTGCATCGTCAATCCGGTCCGCTTCACCAGTTGGAGGCTGCTGCCGCTCACCGTGATTCCCCGCTTCATCCTCAACGGGGGCGCGATGGTGGCCCGGCAGGAGGGCCAGGAGTCGGACACCCTGTTCACCTCGAAGATGGACGCCTATCAACTCAACGAGGTGCTGGCCGCCGAGCGCGTCGACGTGAAGGCCATCAACAGCGGCGGCGACCTGTTCGGCACCGCGTACGGTCCGAAGGGGAAGGGCGCCTTCCGCCTCAAGTCGAGCGCGGTGAAGTCCGGCGCCGAGCAGTGGGTGGAGGGCTTCGAGGCGCTCGCGGGCAACGCGCATGGCGTGCCGCTGGTGCGCTGGCTGGATGACCCGGACCACGTCTACCTCGTGGACGAGGTGGGGCCGCTGGAGCAGGAGGGCCTGAAGGGCCTGGCCAAGGGCGTGCTGCGCTTCAACGCGCTGGGCGAGGTGGCGACCACCCTGGAGACGTCGAAGGGCGCGCGCGCGGTCCGCATCCTCGGCAAGGAGCCGAAGGTCCTGGTGGAGCAGGAGTCGGAGGCCATCGCCCTCAACGACGTGGGGATGGTGTTGGGCACGGCGCGCATCGAGAAGCTGCTCCGGCCGTTCCTCTGGACGCCGAAGGGGGACAGCCGCTGGCTGCCGCTGCCGGAGGGGTTCGTGTCCGCCCAGGCCGTGGGCCTCAACGACTCGGGCTGGGTGGTGGGCACCGCCACGGCGTCGGATGGCAAGACGCAGGCGGCCTTCATCACCTCGCCGGACGGGAAGACGACGGTGCTGCTCGACAAGCTGGCGCCCGAGGCGCTGACCAAGGCCGGCTACCGCTTCGTGGAGGCGCTGGCCATCACCAACGACCTCCAGGTCCTGGCGCGCGCGGTGGATGCCCAGGGCCAGCGTGTCCACGTGGTGCTCGTCCCATGAGCGCCGCCGGGACTGATTCGACCTTCGGAACGAGGACCTTCATCGTGAACCTGAAAACGTCCCTGCGGGGGCTGCTGATGCTGTGCATGGCCGTCATGGCGGGCTGCGGGAGCTGCCAGGGCAGTGGGATTCCGGATTGCCCCTCGGGGATGGAGGGGACGAACGGCTGCGAGTGCCGGACGGGCTCCGCGAGCTGCGACGCGGGGCTGCAGTGCCGGAGCGGGACGTGTGTGCCTTGCGGCGCGGAGGGCAGCGGCTGCTGCGTCACCGGCGCCACGACCTCCTGCTCGGGCACGCTGGTGTGCGTGATGGAGGCCGACGGGGAGATCTGCCGCAACTGCGGAGACGTGGGCGAGGCCTGCTGCAACTCGTCCGGGAGCCAGGTCTGCAACGCGGGCGGGACGTGCGTCGGAGGCACCTGCCAGTCCGTGGCGGAGCTGACGTGCGACCCGAACGGGACGACCTTCTCCGTGGGCATCCAGGACAAGAACCTGTGTGCCCTGCGCGTGGTGGAGCTGCGCGCGGCGAACGCCGCCAACGCGCTGATGTGCGCGACCGGCAGCGGCATGCTCGGCGCCGACGACAGCGTGTTCGAGACCCCGAACTCGCCCATCATCGACTACGAGCTGTGCGTGACGACGGCGGGCGGCGGACGGCAGACGACCAGCGTCCGGGCCTTCGACGACTTCGGGGCGATGCGCTGCGCGACCTGGACGCGGTGCGGAGACACCGGCTGCACGCTCATCACCTGGGGGGCTTGCAGGTAACGGGGGGCGGAGAGGGGAGGCGCCTTGGGGGGCGTGTCCCTTCTCCACCGCGGCGGGGGCCTTCGGCCCGGGGCCCTCGCCGCGGCCGTGGTTCCTCAGCGCAGCAGCAGCTCGCGCACCAACGGCAGGGGCAGGCTGCCCTGCGACACGAAGGCGTCGTGGAACTGCTTGAGGCTCGTGCCCTTGGCGCTCATGTAGTCCCGCGCCAGCCGCTGCACCTCCAGCTTGCCGAACGTGTAGTAGAGGTACGTCGGGTTGTAGGCGCCCCGGCGGGCCTCCTCGTAGGCGTTGGCGGGCTGCTGGAAGCACTTCTCGTGGAACAGGTTCGCGGCCTGCTCCACCGTCCAACCCGCGGTGTGGAGCTTGATGCCCGCGACGTAGCGGCAGTCCCGGAGCAGCGCCTCGGAGAGCTGCGCCAGCCGCAGCTTCGGGTCGCCGTCGCCGTAGCCCTGGTCGAGCATCATCTGTTCGGCGTAGTGGGCCCAGCCCTCCGCGTTGCTGCCCACCGAGACGAGCTTGCGCACCTTCGTGGGGAAGCGCGGCGCGTAGAGGAACTGGAGGTAGTGGCCGGGCCACACCTCGTGGATGTTGATGATGGAGACGACCGGCGCGTTGTACAGCCGCAGGTGCTCCTCCTGGTGCTTCGCGTCCCAGTCCGACTCCACCGGGGTGATGTAGTAGAAGGCCTCGGTCGCCTTCGTCTCGTACGCGCCCGGCGTATCCATGGACGCGAAGGAGCCGGAGCGCGCGTACGGCGGCGTCTCCTCCACGTGGGGGCGCACCTCGGAGGGGATGGTGACCAGGTCCTTCGCCACCAGGAACTCACGCACGCCCTCCACCGAGCGGCGCACCGTGGGGATGAGGTCCTTCGCCGTGGGGTGGTCGTCCTCCAGCGAGTGCATCACCTGGGCGGGCGTCTTGCGCGGGTCGATTCGCTTCGCCGTGGCCACGAAGTCCCGGTAGTCCTTCTCGAGGTTCGCCTCGCCCCTGGCGAGCAGCTCCGACAGGGGCAGGTCGATCATCTCCTCGTAGCGCAGCTTGGTGAGGAAGCGCTCCTCGCCCAGCGCGTAGCGGCCCGTGGAGCGGGGCAGCAGCTCGTCGCGCAGCCACCGCGAGTAGTCCTGCACGGCCGAGATGGCCGCGGCGTTGGCCGCGGTGAACTCGGCCAGCAGCGCCGCGTCACCCCCGGCGGCGTCCCGGGCCCAGGTGGCCACGGAGCCCTCGAAGAAGCCCACGGAGCCCTTCGTCATGCGGAGGGCCAGGTCGGTGAACTCCTTCGGCGGCGTCCCCAGGTTGGCCTTGCCCGCGGCGAAGACGGCGGGCACGGCCTTCAGGCGGGCAATCACGGAGCGCAGCCGCTCCGCCTTCGGCGCGAAGTCGCGCTTCATCAGCCCGTCGATGGCGCCGCCGGGCAGCCCCGCGTACATCATGGGGTTGGTCTCCCAGCCACGCACCACGCCCAGCTCGTACTGCTCGGCCAGGAGCTGGCTCTCCAGGGCCCGCGCGTCGACGCGCTCGTCGAAGCTCAACTGCTCCGAATCCACCGCGCGCAAGCGGCCCAGCAGCGCCTCCAGCTCGCGCAGGCGCGCCTCGATGCGGGGGCGGCTCCAGTCCTCCAGGCGCGCGTCGTACGCGTGGCGGCCCACCGCCGTGCCGTTGGAGGGGGCGAAGTCGAAGGACGCCGCGAAGATGGCGTCCACCAGCTCCGGGAACGTCTCGGACCGCTGGGACGAGGACGCCCGGGGCGGCTCGACGGGCGCGGGGGAGGGGACCTGCTTCGCGCATGCGCCGAACAGGCAACACGCGGAGAGGACGACGGCGCGGGTGTTCATGCCGTCGTTCTACCAAGCGGTGTCAGCGCTTGCCCAAGAGCTCCAGCGCGGCCGTCGTCAGTGTGGTCACACCCGTGCGCAGCGTGCGCTCCCGGTCCGGCGCGAAACCCGAGGAGTGCAGGGAAGGCAGCGTCTCTCCCCTGGCGCGGGCCTGCTCGAAGCGCTGCGGCTCCACCGTGCCCAGCCACAGCATGACGGAGGGGACGCCCGCCCGCCCGTACTCGGAGAAGTCCTCGCCGCCCATGACGGGCTGCGCCTCGCCCACGCTCTGCTCCCCGAGCACCCGCTTCACCGCGTCCATCAACCGGCGGGTGAGGGCGGGGTCGTTGTACGTGGCGGGCGTGCCCTCTGTGACGGCGACGTCCGGGGGCCGGGGCGCGTTGGAGGCCAGCGCCTCCGCCTTCGCCACGCGCTCGATACCCTCCAGCAGGGCCTTGCGGACCTCCGGCTTGTACGAGCGGACGGTGAGCTGCAGGCGCACCTCGTCGGGGATGATGTTGTGCTTGGTGCCGCCGTGGATGGAGCCCACCGTCACCACCGCCGGCTCCAGGGGATGCTTCTCGCGGCTGACCAGCGTCTGGAGCGCGAGCACCGTGCGGGCGGCCATCACCACGGGGTCCACCGTCGTGTGGGGATACGCGCCGTGGCCGCCCTTGCCGTACAGGGTGATGTCCACCGAGTCCACGTTGGCCAGGGCATAGCCGGAGACGGCCTCGATGCGGCCGGACGGCGCAGTGGCGGTGTTGTGCAGGGCGACGGCGAAGTCGGGCTTGGGGAAGCGGGTGAAGAGGCCGTCGGCGAGCATCTTCCGGGCGCCCGCGCCCACCTCCTCCGCGGGCTGGCCCACCAGCATCAGCGTGCCGCTCCAGCGGTTCTTGTTGCGCGACAGCAGCGTCGCCGTGCCGAGCCAGACCGTCATGTGCACGTCATGCCCGCACGCGTGCATCACCGGGACGGACTGGCCCGCGTCGTTGGTCGCGAGCGATCTGCTCGTGTACGCCACGCCCGTCTTCTCCTCCATGGGCAGGCCGTCCAGGTCCGTGCGCAGCATCACGGTGGGGCCCTTGCCGTTGCGCAGCAGCGCCACGACGCCATGCACGCCGACGCCGGTGGTGACCTCGAAGCCCAGCTTGCGCAGGCGCTCCGCCAGCTTCGCGGCGGTCTTCTCCTCCTGGAAGGACAGCTCGGGGGTCTGGTGCAGGTCCCGGTAGAGCGCGTCCAGCTCCGGATAGAGGCCGTCGAGCCCGCCGAGCACGGGCGAGGGCGCGGCCGCGAGGGCGGGGCTCCCCGGCAGCAGGGCCAGGAGGACGAGGGTCGACGCGAGCAGGGAGGGGCGGTTCACCAGGGGCTCCGGTGGTGGCGGGAGGGCCGCACTACACCACACCGGAGCGCCGGACCGCTTCAGCGCTGGCGCTTCGCGATGAACAGTGCGTGCCGGGGGCCCTTGTTCCCGTGGGCGTGGGGCTGCAGCACCTTGACGGTGAAGCCCGCCTTCTCCAGGCGGCCCTGGAAGATGGGGGAGGGGCCGGCGCTCCAGACGCCGAGCGTGCCACCCGAGCGCAGCGCGCGGGCCGCGTTGTTCAGCCCGTCGAGCCCGTAGAGGCCCTGGTTGTCCGGGTGGGTGAGGGCGCTGGGGCCGTTGTCGACGTCGAGCAGGATGACGTCGAAGGCGGTGGGGTTCTTCGCCATGAGCCGGGCGACATCGCTCTCCACCACGCTGACGCGCGGGTCCTCGAGCGGCGCGCGCGCGAGCGGCGAGAGCCACGGGCCCTTGTTCCAGGCGACGACCGCGGACAGCAGCTCCGCCACCGTGACGCGAACGCCCGGTCCCACCCGGTCCAGCACCGCGCGCACGGTGTAGCCGAAGCCGAGCCCGCCCACGAGCACCCGCCCGGTGCCTCGGCTGACCAGGTCCGCGCAGCCCGCCTCCGCCAACGCCTCCTCCGAGCCGTGCATGCGGCTGGACATCAGCGTCTGTCCGCGCACGCGCAGGACGTACTCCTCGCCTCGCCGGGCGAGGGTGACGTCTCCCACGTCGGGGACCTGCGCGGTGTCGAGTGTCTCCCAGGGCTTCATGCGCCCGGCTCATCGCCTGGAGCCGGGCGCAGGTCAAGCCACCTCGTC
Organism: Myxococcus dinghuensis; assembly: GCF_024198235.1. Classification (GTDB taxonomy): domain Bacteria; phylum Myxococcota; class Myxococcia; order Myxococcales; family Myxococcaceae; genus Myxococcus; species Myxococcus dinghuensis. The sequence goes on from NZ_JAKCFB010000008.1 coordinate 140,489, forward strand.
ATCCGAGGGCCCGGTGGCTGTCGCCCACCCTCCCGGGGCGCCGGCCCCAGGCCCGCCGCCTGTTCGCAACCCCGGGGTGCGTCCGCATCCATTTCCATGCGGGCACCATGTCCGGGAGGCCCGGCCAAGGGAGCGACCATGACCGAACGCGAGGCGTATCTGCAGCAGATGGAGGCGGAGAAGCGGGGCATCGACGCGCGCATCGCCGAGGTAGAAGCACAGGAGGACATCCGCAAGGCGGATGACGAGGCGCAGGCGCTGAGCGGCGCGAAGCGGCGTCGCGAGGAGTTCCGTCGCAAGCTCGAGGTGCTGCGCCAGCGGGGGACGGAGAATTTCGACGCGGGCAAGGCGGAGCTGCGCCGGGCCTACGATGACGCGAACCAGTCCGTGGCCGAGGCGGAGGAGCGCGCGGGCGTGCGCCGCGCCGACTACGAGCGCAAGCGCGAGGCGGAGCTGCGCGAACTCGGCGCCCAGTTCGACGGCTGGCAGGCGTCCGTCTCCCGCAGCCGCGCCGACGATTCGATCCTGACGCGGCAGGAGCTCGACTTCGTGCGCCAGTCGTTCAAGTCCACCGGCGACTGTCTGCGGCGGTTGATGACGGCGAAGGGCGCGGACTGGTCCCGACTCCGCAAGGAGTACGACGGGGCGTGGGACGAGCTGGTCGGGAAGTACCGGGAGGTTCGTTCGAGTGGTGGCTCTGGCGTGGCGGAGCAGCCGCCCTCGCCCTCGTGAGCGAGGGGGACGGCAGTCCTGTGTGGGGCGCGCCAGCCCTCTCGGGAGGGAGGGCTGGCGCCGGCGGCGTGCGCGACCCGCGACGTCGCCCTGTCGCGACCTCCCAGTCGGGTTCGTCTCCGGCGGCGTGTCACCACACCCGGGGCATCCTGTCGGTACCGGAACGGCGCACGGTACATTGCGTGACTCCCGCGGGAGCCACACATGGGCGACGTCGCGCACGAACCGCAGGTCGTTTCGAACTCTCCCGTCCAGGAAGCCGAAGGCGACGGGAGCGGTCCGGGTCTGAAGACCGCCCGCTCGGGGGCCCTGCTCCAGTTGCAGCGCGCGTTCGACCAGTCTCCGCGAGTCACCGCGCGGGCGAACCAGGCGCAGGCGCTGCAACGGCGTGCGGCGCCGCGCAACGAGACGGGCCTTCCCGATGACTTGAAAACGGGCGTCGAGTCGCTCTCGGGCCTCACCATGGACGACGTGCGCGTCCACTACAACTCGAGCATGCCCGCCCAGCTCCAGGCCCTGGCGTACACCCAGGGCTCGGACATCCACGTCGCGCCGGGGCAGGAGCAGCACCTGGCGCACGAGGCCTGGCACGTGGTGCAGCAGAAGCAGGGGCGGGTTCGGCCCACGCGGCAGCTCCAGTCGGAGCCGCTCAACGACGACGCGGGCCTGGAGCACGAGGCGGACGTCATGGGCTCCCGCGCGGTGGGGCTCGACGTGGGGAGGCTCCCCCTCCAGCGACGGAGGGACGCGTCGGCTGTCTCCGGGGGCGCCCCCGTCCAGCGGGTGGCCGTGCAACTGGGCACGGACGACGTCGGGAACATCGACGAAATCAACGTCGGTGGACGCGCCGGCTCGCTCTGGCCCCAGGAGCGCCACCACACCACGCCCTGGCAGTCCTACCTGGACACGCTCGATGGCGACCTGTCCACGTTGAGCATCCCGGAAGCCGTCCTGACGATGAATGACCTGGACGACCACCTGCGGACGTTGCCGGGGTGGGGCTTGAGGAACTACCTGGAGGCGAACAAGCGGGCGGCGTTCCAGGGGGCGGTCGTCGAACTCCAGAACCGGCGGGCCGCCACCAACCTGCTGGCCGACGACTCGCCGCTCCTCGCGTTGTCCCTCCAGCGCTACATCCAGCAGTGGCTCGTCGTGCGCAGCAAGCTCCCCCTGGCCCAGTCCGACGCGGGCGGAGGCGCGGGGAACGTGGCGGAGGACACCGCCGTCGCCCGGGACGCGAACACCGGGGGCATCGTCGACGATGACGACCTGCGCGACGCGTTGTTCCGCATGTTCGACTTCCAGACGGTCCGCAACGTCTTCACGGACCCTGACGACGGGGACGTGGACGACGAGTACGAGAACTTCGGGTTCGACCCCGCCGCCATCCCGCTGACCCTGGAGCAGCTCCGCGCCCGGGCCTTCGAGCAGCACGCCCGCTCCATCCAGAAGGCCTATCCCACCGCCTTCGGGCAGCTCTACGCGGGCGCCAATGCGCTGACCACGATGGTGGCCGAGATGGAGGCGCACTGGGGCGTGATGGACGACATGGGCTCCGAGGCCTCCGAGTCGGAGGCAGAGGCGTCGGACTCCGAGATGTCCGACTAAGCGAGGCGCCCGGACACGACGAGGCCCCACCCCTTCGTGAGGAAGGAATGGGGCCCGAGCCGTCACCCGGCGGTCCTGGTGCCTACGCCGAGCGCTTCACGTTCTTCGCGGCGTCCACCAGCACCTTGGCGAAGGTGAGCCCGTCGGGGCCCGCATCCACCTGGATGGTGTCGCCCGGTACGAACTCGCCGGCCAGCACCTTCAGGGCGAGCGGGTCGAGCAGGTTCTTCTGCACCGCGCGCTTCAGCGGTCGCGCGCCGTACGTCGGGTCGTAGCCCCGGTCCGCCAGGAGGTCCTTCGCCTTGTCCGTCAGCTCCATCGCGAGCCGCTTGTCGGCGAGCAGCTTCGACAGCTTGGCGACCTGCAGATCCACGATGCGGTAGATGTCCTTCTTGCGCAGCGGCTCGAAGATGACGATTTCGTCCACGCGGTTGAGGAACTCCGGACGGAAGTGCGAGCGCAGCACGTCCATCACCTCGTTGCGCGTCTTGTCGTCCAGCTCCTCCTTGCCGGCCATGCCCGCCTGGAGCTCGTGCGAGCCCAGGTTGGACGTCATGATGAGGACGGTGTTCTTGAAGTCCACCGTGCGGCCCTGGCTGTCCGTCAGCCGGCCCTCGTCGAGGATCTGCAGCAGGATGTTGAAGACATCCGGGTGCGCCTTCTCGATTTCGTCGAAGAGGACCACCGTGTACGGCCGGCGGCGCACCGCCTCCGTCAACTGTCCGCCCTCCTCGTAGCCCACGTAGCCCGGGGGCGCGCCGACGAGGCGCGCCACCGCGTGCTTCTCCATGAACTCCGACATGTCGATGCGGACCATGGCCGAGTCGTCATCGAAGAGGAACTCCGCCAGCGCCTTGGCCGTCTCCGTCTTGCCCACGCCCGTGGGGCCCAGGAAGATGAACGAGCCGATGGGCCGGTTGGGGTCCTGCAGGCCGCTGCGCGCGCGGCGCACGGCGTTGGACACCGCCTCCACGGGGCTGCGCTGGCCAATCACGCGCTGGGCGAGCCGGTCCTCCATGTGGATGAGCTTCTGGACCTCGCCCTCCATCAGCCGCGAGACGGGGATGCCCGTCCACTTGGCCACCACCGCGGCGATGTCCTCCGCGTCCACCTTCTCCTTGAGGAACTTCTGGGACTTCTGCACGTCCGTCAGCTTCTCCGTCTGGGCCTTGAGCTCCTTCTCCAGGGACGGAATCACGCCGAACTTCAGCTCCGCGGCGCGCGTCAGGTCGCCCTGGCGCTCGGCGGCGGCCTGGTCGTTGCGCGCCTTCTCCAGCTTCTCCTTGAAGCCGTGCAGGTTGTTGCTGATGGACTTCTCCGTGTCCCACTGCGCCTTGAGGGCGTTGAACTTCTCCCCCAGGTTGGCCAGCTCCTTCTCCACCTGGGCCAGGCGCTCCACCGAGTGCGGGTCCTTCTCCTTGCGCAGGCCCTCGCGTTCGATTTGAAGCTGGGTCATCTTCCGGCGCACGTCGTCCAGCTCCGTGGGCATGGAGTCGCGCTCGATGCGCAGGCGGCTGGCGGCCTCGTCGACCAGGTCGATGGCCTTGTCCGGCAGGAAGCGGTCCGCGATGTAGCGGTGGCTGAGCGTGGCGGCGGCCACCAGCGCGTTGTCCTGGATGTCGACCTTGTGGTGCGTCTCGTAGCGCTCCTTCAGGCCGCGCAGGATGCTGATGGTGTCGTGCACGCTCGGCTCGCCCACGAAGACGGGCTGGAAGCGCCGCTCCAGGGCCGCGTCCTTCTCGATGTGCTTGCGGTACTCGTCGAGCGTGGTGGCGCCGATGCAGTGCAGCTCGCCGCGCGACAGCGCCGGCTTGAGCATGTTGCCGGCGTCCATGGCGCCCTCGGCCTTGCCCGCGCCGACGATGGTGTGGATTTCGTCGATGAAGAGGATGATCTCCCCGGCCGAGTCGGCGATCTCCTTGAGCACCGCCTTGAGCCGCTCCTCGAACTCGCCGCGGAACTTCGCGCCGGCCACCATGGCGCCCAGGTCCAGGGAGATGAGCGTCTTGTTCTTCAGGCCCTCGGGCACGTCGCCGTCGACGATGCGCCGCGCCAGCCCCTCCGCGATGGCCGTCTTGCCCACGCCCGGCTCGCCGATGAGCACCGGGTTGTTCTTCGTGCGCCGGCTGAGCACCTGGATGCAGCGGCGGATCTCCTCGTCACGGCCGATGACCGGGTCCAGCTTCCCGGCGCGCGCGGCCGCCGTCAGGTCGCGCCCGTACTTCTCCAGCGCCTGATAGGTGGATTCCGCGTCCTGGCTCGTCACGCGTCCGGAGCCGCGGACCTCCTTGAGGCCGGCCAGCACGCGGTCGCGGGTGATGCCCGACGACTTGAAGATCTCCCCCACCGTGCCCTTGTCCTGGGTGAGCGCCAGCAGCAGGTGCTCGGAGGAGATGAACTCGTCCTTGAGCGACTTGGCCTCGTCCTCGGCCTTGTCGAAGACCTTCATCAACCGCTGGCCGAGCATGGCGCTCTCGCCGCCCTGCATCCGCGGCAGCTTGCCGAGCGCTTCGCCCAGCCGCGCCGACAGGAGCTTCACGTCCGCGCCAATCTTGCGCAGCAGGGGTTCGACGATGCCGTCCTTCTGTCCCTGCAGCGCCGCCGCGAGGTGCTCCGGCTCGTACTGGGGATTGTCGGCGCGGCGGGCCAGCGCCTGGCCTTCCTGGATGGCTTCCTGGGCCTTCACCGTGAACTTGTCGAGTCGCATAGACTCAACGTAAGAGCCGAGTCGGGCTTGGCAAGTTGGCGCATTGCGTCGATTCCGGGGTTCGCGGTGGGTGGCCCGGGCGGAATTGTTTGGACCCCTGGTAGCAACTGGCTATTCGCGGTGCTTGAGTTGCCACCGGGCGCGGGGCTCGGTTATAGGCGGCGCGCACCCTCGGGGGGCTGACTCTGGAAGCGCACGGCGGCTATCTCATTCGAATCGAATCCTTCGGCGGGCTGGAGCTGCTCCGGCTGGCGCGCGAGGCGTTGGCGCTGGATGGCGCCTCCGGGGCCACGGGGCTCCACGTCTCCGTCATCCGCCGCCGCAAGGTCGTGCGGCTCGCGTACGTGGGGCCCTTCACCGCGGGGCGCCAGGGCGCGCACTGGTACGCCGCGCACCATGCGCTCGCCCGGCTGCTGTCCCGCGCCGCCAATGCCACCGTGCAGGCGTACGTCTACGACCCGGACGAGGGCGAGGACGTCATCGCCTACGGCAACGGGCGGCGGGTGGGGGGTGAGCGGGTGGTCTACGAGGACGTGGAGCTGCCCCCGGGCCGTCCGGAGGACGTGGACGACGCGACCTTCGCGCAGATGCAGTCGCGCTGGCCGCTGGGGCACCTGGCCCATGTCTTCGGCGTGGCGCGCAAGGAGCTGGTGCGGCTGCCGCTGGCGCAGCCCTCCCGCGTGTTGGCGCTGGACGGGGCGCCGTCGGACGCGGAGGCGGTGCTGGACGCGCTGCTGCCCGGCCCCGAGGCGCCGCACGCCCCGTGACGCGGGGCGGGTGAGGGCGCGCTACTCCTCGGCGGGGCCGTCCAGCGCGACGAGCGCCTCGCGCACCGGGTTGCTGCGGAAGTACTGACCGAGCACGGCGAAGGTGCCGGCCACCAGCGCGGTGCCGAGCACCGTCATCCCCAGCGCCATGGACGGGGCGATGGTGCCGAGCGTCTGCGCGGCCACCGGGTCCTGGTACTCCGGCTGGCTGGCGAGGGACTGGGCGAGGACCGCGCCCATCCGGCGGGCGACCACGGCCCATTGCGCGCCGTCGATGGTGCGCAGGACGGCGACGGTGATCGCCGCGCGCCCCAGCATCCGCCGCATGGAGTCCCGACGCATGCCGTCCGGGCGCAGCATGCGCGCGGAGGAGACGAAGACGAACGCGCAGGCGATGGCGAGCACGAACAGCAGCAGCGCCCGCGGCTCGCGCATGGGCTCCAGCGAGGAGAAGCGTGTCTCCATGAGCTGCTGCATCACCGACGGGTCGATGCCCAGCAGGGGCACCGCGCCGTCCTCGCTGTCGCGGTGCAGCGAGCGGGCCTCGGAGAAGTGGGCCAGCTCCGCCGCCTCGTTGAGCGCCATCCACCCGGTGAGGGCGGCGAGAATCATTCCGAGGAGCGCCGCGAAGCGGATGCGCCCGGGCAGCCCCCCCGTGCGAGAAGCCGAGACTGTCACCGCTTGCTGGCCTCCACGAAGCGAATGCGCAGGTCCGTGAGCAGTCCGTCGAAGAGCTGCTCCTCGTCCTGCGTCAGGTTGCCCCGGGTCTTCTGGCGCAGCATCGAAAGAAGATCCAGGTTCTGCCGGGCCAGCGGCAGGTCTCTCGCCGTCTGGCCCGTCTCCGGGTTCGGCGCGTCACCCAGGTGGATGAGCACCGCGGTGCCCAGCCCCATGATGAACGTGCTGAGGGAGATGGCCTCCTCGGACGCGGAGCGCGCTTCCCCCCGCATCACGAAGGTCTCGCCGCGCTTCTCGTCCTGGGGGCTCATGGAGTCTGCGGCTCCTCGCCCTCACCGCCGCTGGCGGGGGACTCGGCCGCGTCGTCGGAGGAGGCCTCCGCGGAGTCCGACGAGTCCGAATCCTCGGCGTCGTCGGTGTCGTCCTCCTCGTCGTCGATATCGTCCTCGTCGTCGTAGTCGTCGACGTCATCCGCCATCGACGTCTCCACCGGCGTGGCCTTGTCCGCCACGTCCGGCAGGCCCTTGAGGTGGCGCTCGAGCGCCTTCTCGTCGAGCTGGCCGGAGCGCAGGTACCGCTCCGCGGTGCGCTTGTCGAGGTACTTGGGGTCCACCGTGTCCGCCATGTTTCAAATCCTCAGAATTGCTTGGAAAACAGCGCGCCACCTTATAGCAGAGGGGCCGCCTGTCAACGCCGCCGTCCTGCCTGTCTGGTGCCGATGAACGTCTCGCGCCGTCCGCTGCTTCCCCCCGGGCCCTATCTGCTGTGCGACGACACCGTCCTGCCGGACGTGCCGCTGGTGGGCAAGGCGGAACGGCTGCTGGCGGGAGGCGCGCGTGTGCTGCAACTGCGCATGAAGCGCACCCCCGTGCGGCAGGCGCTGGAGGCCGCGCGGGCGATCACCGCGTCGTGCCGGGCCGCGGGGGCGCTGTGCCTGGTGAACGACCGGGTGGACCTGGCGCTCCTGTCGGGCGCGGACGGCGTCCACGTGGGGGACGAGGACCTGCCCGCGGAGGACGCGCGCGCGTTGCTCGGGCCGGACCGGTTGGTGGGCGTCACCGTGCGCGGCGTGGAGGGGGCGAGGGCGGCGCGGGAGGCGGGTGCGGACTACGTGGGCCTGGGCCCCGTCTTCGCCACGACGACGAAGCAGGTGCCGGCGCGGGTGCTGGGGTTGGAGGGGCTCGCACGGGTGGTGCGGGACAGCCCGCTTCCGGTGGTGGGCATCGGTGGGGTGGGACTGGAGAACATCGCCCGGGTGGCGGCGACGGGGGCGCATGGCGCGGCGGTGGTGTCCGACGCGCTGCTCGCCCAGGACATCGCCGAGCGGGTGCGGCGGCTCGCGGGTGCGTTTGAACAGGGGCGAGTGGGGAAGTAGGGTCGACCGACGGACTCCCCCATGAACAATCATCCGCGTCACCACGGGCAGCCGCCTCGGCGCCCCAACATCGGCATCACCCCGGACTGGGCCCAGCCCGAGGGGCAGCCCTTCGCGCGCTACGAGTTGAAGGTGCCCTACGCGGACGTGGTGTTGCGCGTCGGCGGACTGCCCTTCGTGCTGCCGTATTCGGACGACCCGACGTGCGTGGACGCGTACCTGGACCGCATCTCCGGGCTGCTCGTCACCGGCGGCGCGTTCGACATCCCCCCGGAGGCGTACGGCGAGACGGCGCGCGAGGGGCTCGGCGTGCTCAAGGAGGGGCGCACCGCGTTCGAGGCGGCGCTGATGAAGGGCGCGCTCAAGCGCAACATGCCGGTGCTGGGCATCTGCGGGGGCATGCAACTGCTCAACGTGGTGCTGGGCGGCACGTTGTTCCAGGACATCGGCCGCGAGGTGCCGGGCTCGCGCGTGCACGAGCAGCCGCACGACCGCACCCAGCCACAGCATCCGGTGGACGTGCGCAGCGGCACGTTGCTGGCGGAGGCGGTGGGGCACGGGCAACTGATGGTGAACTCCACCCACCACCAGGCGGTGCGCGCGCCGGGCAAGGACGTGAGCATCAGCGCCATCGCGCCGGACGGCGTGGTGGAGGCCATCGAGTCCACCGTGCACGGCTTCGCGGTGGGCGTGCAGTGGCACCCCGAATACATGTCGACGACGATTCCCGTGCACGTGGGGCTGTACAAGTCCTTCATCCAGAAAGCGCGCGAGCACCGGCGGTGAATCCCCGCGTCGTGCTGCTGGCGGGGTTGGAGCCCACGGGAAGGGCGGGGCTCCTGGCGGACGTGGCCGCGGTGCGGGCCCGGGATGGGCAGCCGGTGGCGGTGCCGCTGGCGCAGACGGCGCAGGGGCGCGACACCTTCGCGTGGATGGCCTCTCCACCGCGTGTGGTCCGGTGGCAGTTGCAGGCCGCGCGTGAGCTGGGCCCGGTGCACGCGGTGAAGTTCGGCATGGTGCCGGGGCTGGCCCAGCTCGACGCCGCGCGTGAGGCCCTCCAGGGAACGAAGGCGTGGTGGGTGGTGGACCCGGTGGTGCGCACGTCGCGCGGCGAGCGGCTGTCTCGGCTGTCCGCGCGGCGATACCTGTCGCTCGCGGGGCCTCGTGTCGTGCTCACGCCGAACCTGGACGAGGCGGGGTGGCTGCTGGGCCGCGCCGCGCCGGCCGACGTGGCCGAGGCCGAGGTGGCGGCACGAGAGTTGGTCGCGCACGGCTTCTCCGCGGTGCTGGTGAAGGGAGGGCACCTGCCGGACGTGCAGGGCCTGGCGGATGTACTGGCGACGGCGGAGGGGACGCGAGTCCTGCGAGGCCGGCGGCTGGAGCGCGCGCCAGGGCGGCGGGGCACCGGGTGTCGGTTGGCCTCGGCCCTGGCGACGGAGCTGGGGCGGGGCGCGCCGATGGAGGACGCGGTGCGGGCCGCGCGGGCCCTGGTCGTGCGCTACCTGCGCACGGGACGCGAGTGACGCGGCCCCGGCCTGGACCTGGCGGCGAGGTGGCGTCGCGCCCGTATCCCGCCCCTGTCGAACGAGGAGTGGCGCCGAGGCCGAGGCGCCTGGGGACGGCTATTCGGGGCCGCGGCTGCGGCTCTCGAAGCGGGTGTATTCCGCGAGGAACACCAGGTCCACGGACCCGATGGGGCCGTTACGCTGCTTGGCGACGATGAGCTCGACGGGGATGACGGTGTTCGACGTCGCCTGGGGCTGGCCCTCGCCGCCTTCTTCCGTCTCCTCGCGGTGGATGAACATCACCACGTCCGCGTCCTGCTCGATGGAGCCGGACTCACGCAGGTCCGAAAGCATGGGCTTGCCACCCTTGCGCTCCTCCACCTTACGGCTCAGCTGACTGAGCGCGATGATGGGCACCTCCAGCTCCTTGGCGAGCTGCTTGAGCGCGCGGGAGATTTCGGCGACCTCGAGCTGACGGCTCTCCACCTTGCCCTTCTGGTGCATCAGCTGGAGGTAGTCGATGACGATGAGCGACAGGCGCGGGTCCTTCTGCTTCACGCGCCGCGCCTTGGCGCGCAGGTCGAACGGGGACAGACCACCCGAGTCGTCGATGTAGATGGGCGCGTTGTAGAGCGCGCCGGCCATCTCCTGGAACTTCTCCTCGTCGTGCGGCGAGAGGCGACCGCCGCGCAGCTTCTTCATGTCCACGCGGGCGGTGGACGCGAGCAGACGCATGAGGAGCTGGTCGGCGGGCATTTCGAGGCTGAAGATGCCGACCGCCTTGTTCTCCTTGAGCGCCGCGTGCACCGCGATGTTCATGGCGAACGACGTCTTGCCGATACCGGGACGCGCCGCGAGGATGATGAGCTCGCCGGCGTGCAGGCCCGTCAACTGGTTGTCCAGGTCGAGGTAGCCGGTGGACAGGCCCGTCACGCCCGTCGCCGCCGACTTCATCTTGTCGAGCAGGTCGAGCGTCTGCTCCATCAGCTCGCTGACCGGGCGCAGGTCGCCCTCGCGCTTCTTCTCCGCGAGGAGGAACACCTTGCGCTCGGCCTCGTCGAGCAGCACCTCCAGCTCGCCCGTCTCCTGGCTGGCGAGGTCCTGGATTTCGCGGCCGACGTTGGCCAGCCGGCGACGCAGCGCCTGGTCCTTGACGATGTTCGCGTACTGGACCGCGTTGGACGCCAGCGGCACCACCTGATCCAACCGCATCAGGTAGGCGGGGCCGCCCACCGCGACCAACTGGCCCAGGACCTTCAGCTCCTCGGCCAGCGTCAGGTGGTCGACCTGCTTCTGCTGGCCGTCCAGGCGGATCATCGCCGCGAAGATCTGCGCGTGCGCTGGACTGGAGAAGTCATCCGCGTGGACGACCTCACCCACCGCGGCGATCAACGAGTTGTCCGCCAGCACCGCGCCGAGTACGGCGCGCTCCGCCGCCAGGTCCTCGTGGACCTTGCGACCGTCCTTGAGGTCGAGAGTGTTCTCCATGGCTGCCCGTCCACTCTACAGGCAGCTCTGACATGGCCAAGTTTTGCGCCACAGACCTGTAGCGGCGGGTGGGGCGAGGAAGGTCCACCTGTGCCCGGGTCAGCCCTCCATGCCCCACCGCTGGAGGAAGGCTTCACGCCATGTCCGGCTGAGCACCACCGTGGAGCCGTTCTTCAGGACGAGGATGCCGTCTCCGTGGGTCCACGGCTCCAGCCGGGCCACGGCGTCCAGGCTGACGATGTCGCCCCGGTGGACGCGGACGAAGCGCTCCGGGTCCAGGCGCTCCTCCAGGGCCTTGAGGCTCTGGCGCACCAGGTGCTCGCCCTGGTCGGTGTGCAGTCGCACGTACTTGTCCTCCGAGGACAGGCGCCACACCGCGTCCAGGCGCAGGGGCACCCACGCCTCGCCCACCTTCACCACCAGCCGCTCCAGCGGGCGGCCGGGCCGGGAGGCCACTCCCTCCAGCAGGGCGTGGAGCTGCTCGGCCCGGGCGCGTCCTCCCCTCAACTGCGCGTGGACCTTGTCGAGCGCGCGCGTGAAGCGCTCCGCGTCATAGGGCTTGAGCAGGTAGTCCACCGCGTGCGCCTCGAAGGCCCGCAGCGCGAAGGCGTCGTGCGCGGTGGAGAAGACGACGGCGGGGCAGGACTCGGCGCCCAGGGCCTCCAGGACCTCGAAGCCGGTGAGGCCCGGCATCTGCACGTCGAGGATGACCACGTCCGGCGAGAGCGCCTCGATGCGCGAGAGCGCCTCCGTGCCGTCCGTGGCCTCCCCGGCGAGCACGAAGCGCGCGTCGTCCGCGAGCAGCCGCTTCACCTTGGCCCTCGCGGGGGCCTCGTCGTCCACCACCAGGACCCGGAAGCGCGTCACGCGGCCTCCTGCCGGGGCAGACACAGCGTCACGCGCGCGCCGCCTTCGGGCCCTCGTCCGCGCTCCATCCGGGCGCGGCCGTCATGCAGCAGCGCGAGCACCCGCTCCAGGTGGGACAGGCCCACGCCATGTCCCCGCGCCGGAGAGGTCGCGCCGAAGCCGCGCCCCGTGTCCTCCACCTCGAGCCGGAGGCCTGTGGCCTCGCTCCGGGCGCGCAGCCGGACCTCCAGGGGTTCGCGCCGGTCCTCGTTGTGCTTCACCGCGTTCTCCACCAGCGATTGGAGCGCGAAGCTGGGCACGCGCACGTGCTCCAGCCCCGAGGCGATGTCCCAGCGCACCACGACGCGCTCGCCGAAGCGGGCCGTCACCAGCGACACGAAGCGCTCGGTGTGGGCCCGCTCCTCGGCGAGCGTCCACGTGGCCTCGCGCCGCTCCAGGCTGGCGCGCAGCAACTGGCCCAGGTCGCTGAGCAGCTTGTCCGTGCGCGCGAGGTCCTCGTACATGACGGAGCTGACGGTGTTCAGGGCGTTGAAGAGGAAGTGGGGCTGGAGCTGCCCGGTGAGCGCCTGGAGCCGCGCCTCGCGCAGCTCGCCCTCCAGCTCCACCGCGCGCAGCGTCCGCGCGTGCTGCTCGCGCCACGCGTTCAGCAGCACCTGGAAGCACACGACGAGGACGTAGACGATGAGGTCCTTCTGCAGCTCCATGGGCAGCCGGAACGCCAGGGGCCCGTAGTCGTACGCCCCCCAGCCCATGAGCCAGTAGATGGGCGCGCGCGTGCCCATCATCAGCAGGATGTGGACGGTGCCGTACAGCGCGTAGCCCAGCGCGTGCAGCCCGAGGAAGCGCGCCCACCCCACGCGCGGCGACGGCGCGTTGAGCCCCGCCGCCAGGATGAGGGGCATCGACAGCCACGCGCAGAGCGCGCCCGTCAGCTCCCAGACGTAGGCGCGGGAGGCGGGCAGGGTGCTGCCATAGGCGAGCTGGTCCAGCCGCACCGCGGTGCCGTACGACAGCCCCACCACCACGCTGAAGGCGAGCGACAGCAGCACCGGCCGCGCGCGCAGGCGTGGCCACTTCCAGGTGGGGGCTGTCGGTGCCGCGATGGACGGGGCCATGGGAGTCCTCGTCACGCAGTATGCCCCGAGGTCGTCGCCACGGGCCCGGGCACCGGACGCGCCGCCCGGGGCTTCAGGCCGAAGAGCGGCCTCACCCAGGACAGGCGGGCGACCACGTCGCTCAGCGCCCACGTCACCGCGAAGGACACGCCGAGCACGACGGCGAAGTGGAGCCACGGGCCCACGGGCAGGCGCAGCAGGGCGAAGCCCACGACGATGATGACCGTCTGGTGGAGGATGTAGAACGGGTAGGACAACGCCTGGGCGTACCTCAGCCAGGGGCGCTCTCGCCGCACCCCGTGCCGCGCCCACGCGAGCGCCGTCAGGATGAAGGACCACAGCGCCGCGATGCGCCCGAGCCGCTCCGGGACGAGCGGGTACTCGTTGGGCGGCAGCATGACGGCGAACACCCCGGCGGCCACGCCCAGGAGCCACCAGCGGCGCTCCACCAGGACGTCCCACACCCGGGGACAGCGGCCGAGCAGGTGTCCGAGCAGGAACAGCAGGCCGTAGTGACCGAAGGTGTGCGGGTCGTCGAAGAGGGCGTGCGTCTGCGGGTGGCGGAAGAGCAGCAGGTCGTTGACGGCGAGCGGCACCGCCAGCCACGCCAGGTTCGCTCCCCGGCACAGCCAGGCCTCCACCCGGGCGAGCAGGGCCCGGCCGCGCGCCGACTCCAGCGCCGCGAACAACGGCAGCGCGAGCATGCAGTAGACGAAGAGGTACACGACGAACCAGAGGTGGTGCCAGCTCAGGTTGCCGGCGGGATAGGGCACCAGCTCCAGGACGGAGGGATAGAAGGCCGCGTAGCTGCCTTCGAACCGACCCTGGAACACGCGCTCCACGTAGATTTGCGGCGGGACGATGACGAACATCCCGAAGAGCACGGGGACCAGGAGCCGCTTCGTCCTGTCCCAGGCGAAGGTGCCCACCGTGCGCCGCTTCAGCGCGAGCGCCGTGCCCACGCCGGAGATGAGCATCAGCAGCGGCATGCGCAGCAGGTGCATCACCTCCATGGGGGCCTCCAGCACCTCCAGCCGGCCGGGCGCCTTCACGTGCCAGTCCCAGTGGTTGAACATCATCCCCGTGTGGAACAGGTGCAGCAGGAGGATGGCCACCACGCGCAGCCAGTCCAGGTCGGGACGGTGGGCGGTGGGAGAGGGAGACGACGGCGTGGCGCTCATGGGCGGGCCTCCAGGGTGGATGGCCCTGGGATAGGCCCTGGAGCGACAGGCCTCCACGCGCCTGTCGCCAGACGGACCGGGCGCGGCGCGAACCGGACGGGGAGGGCGGCCGCGAAAGGCGAAAGGCCGCCCGGGTTGCCCCGGACGGCCTTCCTGGAACGACTCGGGATGGAGCCGAGCCTTGGGACTACTCGGCCGCGACCTCGACCTTGATCTTCGCCGTCACCTCGCGGTGCAGGCGCAGCTCCACGTCGAAGCTGCCGAGCGTCTTGATGGGCTCGGGCAGGTGGATGGAGCGGCGGTCGATGCCCTGACCCTGGGCCGCGACGGCCTCCGCGATGTCCAGCGCCGTGACGGAGCCGAACAGCTTGTCCTGCTCGCCCACCTTGCGCTTGATGACGACCTTGATGGAGCCGACCTTCTTCGCCTGCTCCTCCGCGGCGCCCTTCTGCTTCGCGTTGCGCGCGGTGATGACCGCCTTCTCGTGCTCGAGCTGACGGAGGTTCTGCTCGCTGGCCAGAACCGCCTTCTTGCGGGGCAGGAGGTAGTTACGGCCGAAGCCGTCCTTCACGGTGACGAGCTCCCCGGACTTCCCGAGGTTCTCGATGTCCTCACGCAGAATGACCTTCATGTTCAGTCTCCTGTGCGGACCGGCGCTCAGCCGACCACCGCGTTGTAGGGGAGCAGCGCGATGCCGCGGGCGCGCTTGATGGCCGTGGCCACCTCGCGCTGGTGCTTCGCGCAGTTGCCGGAGATGCGGCGGGGGATGATCTTGCCGCGCTCGGTGACGAAGTACTTCAGCGTCGCCTGGTCCTTGAAGTCGACCGACGCGTTCTTCTCCGCGCAGAAGCGGCAGACCTTCTTGCGGCTGAAGCCACGGCCACCGCCGCGCTTCTCGTCGTCACCGCCCATGCCACCGCGGTCGCCGCCGCGCTCGGCCCGGTCACCACCGCGATCACCGCGAGGCCCGCCGCCGCCGAAGCCACCCCGGCCACCCGGAGCCGCGCCCGTCTTGCTGTCCATACCGTTGCTCATGAACTTGCTCGTTTCCTGGATAGGTCCCTAAGAGAATGTCCCAGGTGGCGCTCAGGCCTCCTCGGACGACTCCTCCTCCGACTCGCTCGCGGACTCCTCGGAGCTGTCGCCCCGGAAGCCGCCGTCGCGCTCCGCGCCAGCGCCCGGACGCGTCTCCTCGACGTCGCCGGCCAGCTTCAGGTCCTCGAGGACCGGACGCGTGTCGGGATCCACCTCGTCCGCCAGCTTCACGGAGATGTAGCGGGTGACCTCGTCGAGGTTCTTCAGGTTGCGCTCCACCTCGGCCACCAGCCTGGAACCGCCCAGGTAGCTGGCGTGCACGTAGATGGCGCGGGGCTGCTTCGCCACGGGGAACAGGGTCTTCTTCTTGCCCCACACCGTGAAGCGGAGGACCTTGCCACCCTCGCGGTCGACGATGCCACGGACGCGCTCCTTGAGCTTGTCCACGTTGTCGTCCGTCAGGTCCGGCTTGACCAGGAAGATGGTCTCGTACTCACGAAGCCGCTTGGCGGCCTGCGTCTCTGCCATGTTTTCTCTCCCCTTGGGGTCGAGTGCCCCTCGGACCATCCGAGGAGCGGGGAAACGGCGAGTGACCGGGAAGGGCCACCACCGGGGACGGGAAACCGCGCGCCCGTCACCTCCGCGCTACGTCCCGTGTCAGGTTGAACACGGGAAGCTGGAAAAGAACATCCCGCTGGATCACCGTCCGGCGAGCGAAGGGGCCTTCTAGGAGGGGGCCCCCGGCAAGTCAAGCACCCGGAGTGCCGGGCCGTCCGCTCCCGGGCCCGTCCAGGATTTCAGGCCTTCCGGTTGAACCGGTTCATGGTAGTGGCCACGCCGTCGCGCACCCAGGACTCGGCCATGTCCACGCTGCGGCCGATGAGCTCCTCCAACTGGCGGCGCTCGGCGTCGTCGAAGCCGGACAGGACGTAGCCGGACACGCGCTCGCGGGCGTTGGGGCCCTCCGGCTTGCCGATGCCGAAGCGCAGGCGGATGAAGTTCTCCGCGCCCAGGCTGGAGACGATGCTCTTGAGGCCGTTGTGCCCCCCGCTGCCGCCGCCCGCCTTGAGCTGCAACCGCCCCAGGGGCAGGTCCAGCTCGTCGTGGACGACGAGCACGTCCTCCACCGGAATCTTGTAGAAGCGCGCCGCCTCGCCCACGGAGCGGCCGGACAGGTTCATGAACGTCTGCGGCTCCAGGAAGAGGATGCGCTCGCCGGCCAGCGTGCCCTGGCCCACCTTGGCGGCGAACTTCTCCTGGTTGAGCTGCGCGCGCGCGCGCGACAGCAGCGCGTCCACGACCATGAACCCGATGTTGTGCCGGTGCTTCTCGTATTCGCGCCCCGGGTTGCCCAGCCCGCAGATGAGCTTCATGCGCCGCTCCAAAAAGAAACGGGGCCCGCCTCTTCGAGGCCGGCCCCGCGTCCAGGGTACACCCGGGAAGGACTACTTCTTCGCGGGAGCCTTGGCAGCCGCCGCCGCGGGGGCCGCCGCCTTGTCGCCGCCCTTCGCCGCGGGAGCCGCCGCGGGGGCCGCCGCCGCCGCCGCCGCCGGGGCCGCCTCGGCCGCCTCGGGCGCGCTGAGCACGGCCAGGGTGTAGTTGACGTTGGTCTTGATGGAGACGCCGGCCGGCAGCTTCACGTCGTTGACGTGGAGGGCCTCGGCGATCTTCAGCGCCGTCACGTCCACCTCGATCCGCTCCGGGATGGCGTTCGGCAGCGCCCAGACCTCGAGCTCGCGGCGGGCCTGGGTGAGCAGACCACCGTCCGCCACGCCCTGCGCCTTGCCGGTGAGCACGAGCGGCACGTTCACCTTCACCTGCTCGTTCTCACGCACGTCGAGGAAGTCGACGTGGAGGATGTCCCGGCTGACCGGGTCCATCTGGTAGTCCTTCAGCAGCACCTGGTGGGTGCCCGAGGCCAGCTTGAGCTGGATGAGCGTGTTGAACTTGTGCGGCGTGTTGATGGCCACGCGCACGGCCTTCGGGTTCACCGCGATGTGCACCGGCTTGGCCAGGTGCTTGCCGTACACCACGGCGGGGACCAGACCCTGGGTGCGCAGGCGGCGGGCGACGCCCTTGCCGGAACCTTCACGCGCCTGGGCCTCGAGGGTGCTCTTGTCGACGGACATGGAAATGACCTTTGGGATGGGGACCGCGTTGCCACCAGCCGCCCCGGCGCTCTCGGCATCCCGCCCCAGTGGCGGGCCCCGAAGACGTCGCCCTATCCGTGAGGGGACTGATGGTGGGGGCGGGACATGCCAGCCCCCGCGCTCGGAGTCAAGCCGCCCGGCGGGCGGCCGGGCGCTCCGTCAGACGAACAGCGAGCTGAGCGAGTCGGCGCGGTGGATGCGCGCGATGGCCTCGCCGAAGAGGCGCTCGGTGGTGAGCAGGCGGATCTTCCCGCAGGCCTGCGCGCCGGCGGACAGCGGCACCGTGTCCGTGAAGACGACCTCCTCCAGCACCGAGTCCTGGATGCGCTGGATGGCCGGCCCGGAGAGGATGGGGTGGACGGCGTAGGCCACCACCCTGCGGGCGCCCTTGGCCTTGAGGGCGGCGGCGGCCTGGGCGAGGGTGCCGGCGGTGTCCACCATGTCGTCCACCAGCACCGCGTCCTTGCCGGACACGTCACCGATGAGGTTCATCACCTCCGACGCGTTGGGGCGCGGGCGGCGCTTGTCGATGATGGCCAGGCCCGTGTTCAGGCGCTTGGAGTAGGCGCGCGCGCGCTCCACGCCGCCGGCGTCCGGCGAGACGATGACCAGCTCCTGCGGCTCCGCGAAGCGCTTGCGCAGGTCCTCAAGGAACACCGGCGAGCCGTACAGGTGGTCCGAGGGGATGTTGAAGAAGCCCTGGATCTGCCCGGCGTGCATGTCCATGGACACCACGCGGGTGGCGCCCGCGACCTCCAGGAGGTCCGCGATGAGCTTGGCGGTGATGGGCGTGCGCGGCGCGACCTTCCGGTCCTGCCGGGCGTAGCCGTAGTACGGCATCACCGCGGTGATGGAGCCGGCGCTCGCCCGCTTGAGGGCGTCGCACATGATGAGCAGCTCCATCAGGTGGTCGTTGGCCGGAGGGCACGTGGACTGGATGATGAACACATCCTGACCGCGCACGTTCTCGCCGATCTCGACGTGGATTTCCCCGTCGGAGAACCGGTTCACCTCCGCCTTGCCCAAGGGCCGCTTGAGGTACTCGCAGATACGTTGAGCCAGGCCGGGATTCGAGTTCCCGGCGAAGATCTTGAAGTCGCGCGGCTGCATGGTGGGGCCGCTGACTAACCTGGACACGCCCGGATGGGAAGAACGTTAGTCGAGGTCCGCTGGCATCGGACTGAGCAACCCGGCTTGCGCCTGATGAAGGTGCCGCTCGTACTCCATGAGGATCACGCGCTCCATCTGGCTGCGCGTGTCCGCGTTGAGCGGGTGTGCAATATCCTTGTACGTCCCATCCTTGCGCTTCTTCGCCGGCATCGCGATGAACAGCCCCGAGGAGCCGTGGATGACCTTCAAGTCGCGTATGACGAAGCAGTGATCCAGGGTGATGGTGACGTACGCCTTGAGCTTGTCCTCTTCGACCGGAAACACCCGGACGTCGGTGATGTTCATGGTCCCCCCCCGAACCCGAAAGGTCGGAGCTGGCAGGAAGCCTGGGACATACCGGGTGCAAAATGCAAGGGTATGATGCGAGTGAGCGCTCGCCATTGTTCCACTCGCTCACAGTCCAGGTGGGCGCCCGGCCCTACCTCAGGCCTCCTGGCCACTGCAGGACCAGGTGGGTCAGGAACGCCAGGTGGTAGATGACGATGACGCCGTAGACGGCGGCCCCCACGCGGATGGCGATGCGGCTGGCGCGCATGCGGCGGTGAAGACAGAGCAACCACAGCCCCGTGTTCACGATGAGCAGCTTGGAGAACATGAAGAACAGCGGGTGCTGTTCATAAGCCAGACGCATGAGAGGGTTGAGTTCCTCCGCCACGCCCAGTTGGAGGAAGAGCAGGGTGAACAGCCCGTCCATCAGGTTCAGCGTCAGGAGCCCCACCGAGGCCGGGGACGCGTAGAACGAAGCGTTCACCCCCAGCACCCCGCCGCGCACCGGCGGCCCCACCGTCGTCGTCGCCACGCCCCACCTCCTCCGGTCCCGCGATCCGGGGCGACGCCCTTTCAAGGCGCTTGCCACCGTTCTTCCCGGGCTCGGGAGGGGGGCGGCCGGGCGGGCGGCCCCGGTGGCCGGGACGCGTGGGGGCCTCTGGCGGTTGGCGGTTGACTCCCGCGGGGGGGTGACAGACTATCCGCGCCCCTCCGCCCCCAGGCCAGGCGAGCGTCCCGTGCACCAATTCCCCAAAGATATCGGGTGGATAGAGGTCATCTGCGGTTCGATGTTCTCCGGAAAGACGGAGGAGTTGATCCGCCGGATCCAACGCGCCGTCTACGGCAAGCAGAAGGTGCAGGTGTTCAAGCCTCGCATCGACAACCGCTATGACGAGACGCAGGTGGTCAGCCACTCCAGGCTGAAGGTGACCTCCACGCCCCTGGAGCGGGCTGAAGAGATTTTTTACCGGTTGGAGCCCGACACCCAGGTGGTGGGCATCGACGAGGTGCAGTTCTTCGGCGCGGAGGTCGTCGCGGTGGTGGAGGCGCTGGCCAACAAGGGCGTGCGGGTCATCTGCGCGGGGTTGGACCAGGACTACCAGGGCCGCCCCTTCGAGCCGATGCCGCAGTTGATGGCGGTGGCCGAGTACGTGACGAAGGAGCTGGCCATCTGCGTGGTGTGTGGCAATCCGGCCAATCGCTCCCAGCGCATCGTGTCGTCGGGGGAGCGGGTGGTGGTGGGGGCGGCGGGCGCGTACGAGCCCCGCTGCCGCAAGTGCCACCTCCCGGAGCCCGCCGAGGGCACGCCGCCGCAGACGCTCGAGCTGTTCGATTGAGAGCACCCACTCGCCGGCACGGCGCCCGGAGGACCTGACCGATGCGTGACACCCTGTACGCGAACGTGCCGTTCCAGTTGAACGAGATGACCCACCACTATGGACCCCATGTCCACCTGGTGGGAAATCCGTTCCTCTTGTCCCAGTTGGCCACGTTGTGCGCCAAGGGCGTCATCCAGCCGCAGATCAACCGGTTGGTGGAGCTGCTCTACACGGACCTGGTGAAGACGGTGGTCAACGCGGAGTTCCCGCGGAAGATGGTCAGCCTGCCCACGCGGATGATCGACCACACGCCGCAGGGGCTCTACCAGGGGGAGGTCATCGACCCGCAGGTGCGCGTGGTGACGGTGAACATCGCCCGGGCGGGCACGCTGCCGTCGCAGGTGACGTACGACCTGCTCAACGAAACGGTGGACCCCTCGGTGGTGCGCCAGGACCACATCATCATGAGCCGGATGATCGACGCGGCGCAGGCCGTGGTCGGCTCGCAGATCGGCGGCGCGAAGATTGGCGGCGACGTGGACGACGCGTTCGTCCTCTTCCCGGACCCCATGGGGGCCACGGGCGGCAGCCTGTCCACGGCGATCACGCTCTACAAGGAGAAGGTGCCCGGGCGTCCCCGGCGCATCATCACCCTCAACCTCATCGTCACGCCGGAGTACCTGCGCAAGATGACCACGGACCACCCGGACGTCATCATCTACGCGCTGCGGCTGGACCGGGGCATGTCCCCGCCCGAGGTTTTCGGCACCGCGCCGGGCGCGCTCTGGGAGAAGGAGCGGGGCCTGGATGACCGGCAGTACATCGTCCCCGGAGGCGGTGGCTTCGGGGAGATCATGAACAACGCGTACGTGTAGCGCGGAGGCGGCCTTGGCGTTCTACGATCAGGAAGTCGGCGTCCTCATTTCCGAGGAGAAGCTGCAGGCGCGCGTGCGGGAGCTGGGCGCGCAGATCACGCGGGACTACGCGGGCAAGGAGCTGACGCTCGTCTGCGTGTTGAAGGGTTCGACGTTCTTCGCCATGGACCTGGCGCGGGCCATCGACCTGCCGCTCACCCTGGAGTTCCTGGGGGTGTCCAGCTACCAGGGTGGCACGGAGACGACGGGCGAGGTGCGCATCACCACCGACGTCAGCAAGCCGATGGCGGGCAAGCACCTGCTCATCATCGAGGACATCATCGACACGGGGCTCACCATGAGCTTCCTGCTGGAGAACCTGAAGGCCCGGCACCCCGCGTCGCTGAAGCTGTGCTCGCTGCTGGAGAAGCCGGCGCGCGCGCGGACGAAGATCGACATCGACTACAAGGGCTTCGTCATCGACGACCACTTCGTCGTCGGCTACGGGCTCGACTACAGCGAGAAGCTGCGCAACATCCCGTTCATCGGGGTGATGAAGGGCAAGTAACCGCGCTCGCGTGCGTTCGCGCCGGCCTCCGGGAGGGGGCCCGCTCCGCCGTCCGGGGTGGGCTTCGCGAGGGAGGGCGGCGCTTCGAGCGCTGCGAGCGGGCTCGTGCCCTCCGGCCATGGGGCGGAGGGTCGGGTTGTCGTCGTCGCGGGCATGCGCAGCGTCCCGGGTGGGACTGCTTCGTGTCGCGAGGCAACGGCCGCGGGGAGTGGACGCGCGACCAGTCGCCACGTGGCGAGAGAGGGTTGCGCATGCGTTCGACGAATCCAGAGTTGAAACCCCGGGGCAAGGCCGCCGTGGCCGGCGGCGATGACGCGATGAAGAAGTACGCCGCGGAGTTCGTGGGCACGTTCGTCCTGGTGCTCGGTGGCGTGGGAGCGGCGGTGCTGGCGGGAGACCGCATCGGCTTCCTGGGCATATCGCTCGCGTTCGGCCTGTCGCTGCTGGCCATGGTGTACGTCATCGGGCCCATCTCCGGCTGCCACGTGAACCCGGCCGTGACGCTCGGGTTGTTGCTGACGGGGAAGATGGAGTCGAAGCACGCTCCCGGCTACATGCTCGCCCAGTGTCTGGGGGCCATCGTCGGGGCGGGGGTGGTGCTGCTCATCGCGAAGGGCGGGCCCGGGGGCTATCAGGCCACCATCAGCGGGCTGGCCTCCAACGGCTACGGCGCCGCGTCGCCGGAGGGGTTCAACGCGGGCGCGGCCTTCCTCACGGAGGTGGCGCTCACCTTCCTGCTGGTGCTGACGGTGCTGGGGGCGACGGACGCGCGCGCGCCGGTGGGCTTCGCGGGGCTGGCCATCGGACTGGTGCTGGCGCTCATCCACCTGGTCGGCATCCCGGTGACGAACACGTCGGTGAACCCGGCGCGCAGCCTGGGCCCGGCGCTCTTCGCGGGGGGCACGGCCCTGCGCCAGTTGTGGCTGTTCATCGTCGCGCCGCTCCTGGGAGGCGCCTTCGCGGCGGCCGTCTACCGCACGCTGTTCCGCCCGGCGGTGGAGATCAGCGCCCGGACGGCCGAGCGTTCGTTGGAGCCTCAGCGCGCGGAGCGCATCGTGTCGGACCGCGAGACGCGGCCCCGCACGCCGGTGTGAGCCGGGGCGCGGAAGTCCAGTCGCGTCGAGAGGAACAGGCGGGGTCGCGTCGTCGCGCGGCCCCGCTTCTTCGTGCGGGACGGGGCACGGAGATGGTGAGCCGGAGCGGCCGTGCTCGGGCAGACCGCGTCGCAGGGGGACGGGCACTCACGGGCGCTCCGGCGCTCGTCCCGTGGACGCCTCGAGGGGACTGGCGCCGGTCTGTCGGTGTCGGGCGAGTCGGACTGCGCCACGGAGTCTTTCGTCCGGTGGTGTGTTCCGCCTCGGGGCCTTGGGGCATATCGTGCGAGCGCGGGAGCGTGGGGCCGTGCCACGTTCCGCTCCTCGCTCCGGGACGACGGGGTGGAGCCTTCCATGCTTTTCGACCCGACGCGCCTCGTGGCCTTCCTCCTCGCGGGCATCGCCCTCAACCTCACGCCGGGGCCCGACACGATGTACGTGCTGGCGCGCAGCGTGGGCCAGGGCAGGGGCGCGGGGTTCGTCTCCGCGCTGGGAATCTCCGTGGGCTGCCTGTTCCACATCGCCGCGGCGACGCTGGGGCTGTCGGCGCTGCTGGCCACGTCCGCCGCGGCCTTCACGGTGGTGAAGTGGGTGGGCGCGCTCTATCTCGTGTGGCTGGGCGTGCAGATGCTGCGCAGCAAGTCGGGGCCGGAGCTGGCCCGCGACGTGGCGCCCGCGAGCCTGTGGCGCATCTTCCGCGACGGCGTCGTCACCAACGTGCTGAACCCGAAGGTGGCCCTGTTCTTCCTCGCCTTCCTGCCGCAGTTCGTGGACCCGACGCGGGGCTCCACGGGGCTCCAGTTCGTGGTGCTCGGGCTCCTGTTCGACCTGACGGGGACGGCGTGGCTCGCCTTCATCGCGGGCGTGGCGGGAGCCTTCGGCGCGTGGCTGCGCCGCAACCCGCGCTTCGCCGCGTGGCAGCAGCGGGTGACGGGCGGAGTCTTCGTCGCGCTGGGGGCGCGGCTGGCCCTCCAGGAGCGGCCTTGAGCTGAGGACGGGGCAACGCCGTGACGGCGTCACCCCGGCCTCGCCGGAGTGGAGCGGTGGCCCCCTCAGCGGCAGGGGCTCTGGATGTCCGTGATGCTCACCAGGTTGATGGTGACCGACGCGGAGCGCTCCGTCATGGGGCCGTGCCAGACAATCTGGTGATGGCCGTTGCCCGTCCCGGAGGGGTTGGCGAATGACGCGAAGCTGCGGCTCAGCTTCTCCGTGAACGTCACGCTGGGGTTGGAGGCGACCTGGGTGGCGGTGAAGCGCCACGCGGCCACGGTCTCCACGGTGAACGACGCGCCGGCGAGCGAGGTGAGGTTCTTGACCCTGCCGCCGTAGCCGCCCTCGAACATCATGGACCACCAGCGACCGAAGTCACCCGGCGGGTCGTTGATGGGGTTCCAGGTGTCGCGCTGGTGGTAGTACCAGGTCGCGCGTCCGGAGCCGACCGCGCTCCGGTTCGACAGGCCCCAGCCCTCGATGGAGCGGGGGACCGGGCCATGCGACGCGGACCAGTAGTTGGGCGTGCAGCTCCCTTCCTGGACGTATTTCACATACAGGGGGAGGGAGACCTGCGCTCCGAGGCCCGGGCCATTCGTGGTCCCCGGGCTGTTGGCGATGAGCTGCACACCCCGGTTGTTGGTGCACTCGGTCTGGAACTCGTACTGCCAGCACCCCTTGGCGTTGTTGATGTTCAACATCCGCGAGCCGGGATCGAACGTCGCCTCCTGGACCCGGATGACGACGTAGTCGGGGCTCGACTTCCCATTCTCCCGGTAGACATAGAACGAGCTGGTGAAGCTCGCCTCCACGCTCTGCCGCTTCCCGCTGGCGGAGGTCCAGTGGGAGTTGGTCAGGTCGTACGGGAAGCTCCGCGACAGGGTGGAGATGCCGAACATGACGCCCGATGGGGGAATCAGCCCCGGGCCGCCCACCGAGCGCGTGGACTGGCGGCGATGTGTCTCGAGCACGCGCGCCCAATCACGCGCGAGTGGGGTGTCCTCCGTCTGGGCGGGTTGCCGCGCGCCATCCGCGCTCCGCGCCGCCGGGTCCAGGTCACCGCCGGAATGCGGTGCGGCCGCCGGTTCCTCGGTGACCGCGCCGCCCAGCGCGGTGATGATGTGATGGGCGGGCGTGTTGTTCGTCGTATCGCGGCTGACCAGCAGCGCCTGGGCACCGTCTTCGACCTGGAGGGAGACCAGCCCGGAGAGCGCCGCATGCGCCGGGGCGTCGGGGCGGTTGAGCACCAGGGTCTTCCCCGCGTCGAGCGCCGCCCGGAGGAGCGCGCCGTACTGGTCCGGTTTCGACGTCGCGCAATCGACCCAGAGCACCTCCGCTTGCTCAAGGCCGTCCTTGCCGTTCTTGGTGGTGAGCTCCCCCACCTGTCGCAGCACGGGGAGGTCCTCGCCCGTCGGAGCTCCCGTGTAGAGAATCCTCGGCTTCGCCTCTGTCGTTGACGCCATTTGCGCCTGCCTTCCGTGTCGTTGAACTGCGTCCGGGCCCCCGGCGGTGAGCGCACGGGGACACACGGGTCCACGGGGCCGAGGGCCCCGAAGCCATGCGACTCGCTCACTTCATCCCGGGCAGGAAGAACTGCTCCGCGTGCAGGTAGCTGAGCGTGTAGCCGAGGGACGTTCCGAACGTGCCGCCCAACGTGAGCGTGACGACCTGTCTCATCCCGTCCACGTCGAAGGGCACCGCGTCGAGGCTGCCCGACACGTTGTAGGCCTGCCGCCGGACCCAACTGGGGATCGCCTCGACTTCGTCGATGGAGTTGCTCACCCGGCTGAGCGCGGCCTTGCTCCCGGACGAGACGAGGCTGCCGATGGCGCCTCCCACGCCGCCGAACACCGCCGCGAAGGCGAGGTCCGAGCCCAGGGCCGCGCCCGCGACGGCGTTGCCAATCAACTGGCTGGACACCCCGGACACCACGCCGCCCACGAGGTCGACGCCCGCGCGCAGTCCGATGTTCAGCAGCGTCTTGTTCGCGAGGTTGAGGCCCACCGCCGCCAGCTCGCCCGCGGCGGAGAAGCCGCCGCCGATGGCACCCGCGGCGGCGCCGATGCCCACCTGGGTTCCCCAGTCCCCCCAACTGAACTCCTTGCCGGTGGCGCTCGTGCTGATGTTGTAGGCCAGCCCTCCGAGCCCCGCGCCCACCAACCCGCCCACCGCCACGCCCACGGCGAGGGCCGCGACGCCCTGGAGCCCGGGGACGAACGAGAGCGCGATGCCCCCGGCGATGAGCGCGATGTCCACCGCGTAGGAGACGATCTCCTCCCAGTTCCTGGAGACCCAGTTCGGCAGGGTGTTGGTGAAGAAGTTCTTGATGCTGCCGAACAGGCCGAAGCCCGACGGGTCGATGAGCGTCAGCGGATCATTGAGGACGTAGGCATAGCGATTGAACGCCCCCGGCCGCTCCTCTCCCGCGCCGAGCTGCGTGTCGGCGGTGATGAAGCCCCCGAGCAGCGGGCTGTAGTAGCGCGACGACGCGTGGTAGAGCCCCGTGCTGTCCAGCTCCAACCCCGTGTACTTGTGCCGGAAGTCGTCGGCGCCCGAGCGCAGCCGCGGCGTGCCGAACGGGTCGTAGTCCAGGGCGCTGGCCAACCGTCCCTGCTCGTTGGTCACCAGCGTGGTGCTCCGCGTGTGGTTGACGTGGAAGTAGCGGGTGCCCGGCGTGGGGACTCCGGGAGGACCTCCGGGGGGCGTGCCCGACTCCGCGACGGTGACGGAGGCGACCAGGTGTTCGCCTTCCTGGACGTAGCGGGTGTGCTGGCGCGCGCCGCCCGGGAAGACCACGACCTCGTAGCAGGGCGCGACGTAGTACGTCGTGAGGCCGGGCTCCGCCTTCATCAGGCGTCGGCCGTCCTGGTCATAGGCGAAGCGCACGTCGCCTGCTTGTTGGAGCCGGCGCTCGCCGTCGTAGCTGAACTGGGTGGTGGTGCCCTGGTACTTCAGCTCGACGAGGCTGCCGTTGGCGTCGTAGCGCGCCTGCAGCGCGTCCGGGAGCGCGGGGGAGAAGCCCGCGGTGACCTGATGGCCCGCGCGCTCCATCGTCAGCCCGTCCTTCAGGACGAGACTGCAGGCCGCGTCATACGCGTACTCCTTGAGGCCATGGCCTCCGCCCTGGGCCCGCAGCAACTGGCCCAACGGGTCGTAGGCGAAGTCCTGGTCCAGGGAGGGTTCCAGCCGGTCCTTCACGCCCTCCACCTGCCAGAAGGCGTTCCACTCCACGCTGGTGGCCGACAAGGGGCGCTCGTCGTGCCCACGGATGTCCTGGGTCAGCAGGTGTCCGTCCGCCGTGTACGTCCAGTCCGCCCGGACGCCGTTGCCGTAGTGCGCTACCGCGGGCGCCCCCAGGGCGCTGAAGTCGGACTGGGTGAGGTGCGCCTTCTCGCCCTCGAGGATCTTCGTCAGCCGCGCGACGCTGTCGCGCTGGTAGCGCACCTCGGTTCGGGCCGCGTCGGGATACACGATGCGGGAGACGAGTCGGGTGGGGGTGAACGTCTGCCCCAGCGTGTAGCGCGTCCCGCCCAGCGTCAGCTCGACCGAAGTGGTGTTGCCATCCGGGTCGTGCCCGTAGGCGTACCCGGTTCCATCCGGGAGGCGGACACCCGTCAGCAACCCGCGCGACCAGGGGCTGGTGGCCTCGTCGTAGCGATAGGTCGTGGTCTCCGACCCCACCTGCTTCGACTCCATGCGCCGGAGCGCGTCGAGCTGGAACGTCGTCACGAGCCCGGTGCCATCCGTATGGGTCCACCGCCGGAGGTCGTCCTGGTAGGCGTAGGTCTCCCGCGTGAAGGTCGTGCTGCCCGAGCGGGTGGTGATGGCGACGTGACGGTCCAGCCCGTCGTAGGCGAACGTGGTCTCCACCTTCGGGTCCGTGGCGCTCAGTCGCCGCCCCAGGGCGTCATGGGTGAAGCGCGTGACGTGGCCCTGTCCATCCTCGACCTCCGCGAGGCACTGCGTCTCCCCGTGGAAGCCGTGGGTCAGTGTGCGCGTCCTGGGGGCGCTGGAGGCCGCGCCTTCGGTGATGAGGACGCGATTGGTGCGGGGATACGCATAGGTCGTGACGAGGGGGGCCGTCCCCACGCCCACGGCCTCCCGGCGCACCACGCGCTCGTACTCGTCATGCGTCAGCGCCTGGGCCCGCGTGGGGGTGTCGCCCTGGAAGTAGGGAAGGGTCTGCTCGACGGGCTGGTCGTGCGCGTCGTGCACGGTGTCCTGCTGGATGGCGCGGCCCACCAGGGCGCCGTCCTCCATCCCCTGCGTCGCCGTGCGGGTGACGCGACCGAAGCCATCCAGGTACTCCGTCCGCACCGTCCAGACGTCACGTCCCCACTCCTGGCGCGTCCGGGTCTCGCAGTGGATGCCCGTCGCGTCCTGGCCCCGCCGCAGGAGCACGGTGGGGACGACGCGGTCGCCGTCAGGCCCGGTGCGCTGGGTCTCCACCAGGCGTCCGAGGCCGTCGTGCAGGTGGACCTCCCGGCCGCCACTGGCGTGGGTCTGGGAGGTGAGGGCCCCGAGGGCCGCGTCGTACTCGAACGTGACCTCGAGCGGCCGCTCGTTCGCCTTCGCGGGCAGCTCGCGCTTGCTGGGGAACGTGCGATAGGTCGACTCGAAGTGGGTCGTCACCACGGCCCCGGTCGGGTCCTCCACCCGCGTCCGGTTGCCCCACTCGTCGTAGCGGTAGGTGTAGACCTGCCAGGCCTCTCCCTGGCTCCAGCGTGAGCGGGTCTGGAGGTTCCCGGTGGAGGCGTCGTACGTCAGGCGCTCCCGCTGCAGGGGCTGATGGCCCAGGGGGTCGGCGCTGAGCCGGCGCTCGGTGAGGAGGCCGAAGCGGTGGCGGGCCACGTCGTTCTGGAAGGACTGCCAGGTATAGAGCGGCGCGGTGGGGACGCCGGTGCTGGTCAGGGTGATGGAGATGGCGTTGCCGTAGTCGTCGTACTGGAAGGCCTTCGTCCGCACGCAGTCCGGCGTGTCGGAGGCGGCGAACGTGTAGAGCTTCCGGCGCACCTCCAGGGTCTGGAGCTGGTGGACCCCCGCGCTGGAGGGCGTGGCGTACTCGTACTCGGACCGGGCCATCAGCGCCTGGTCCGAGGCGCGTCGCACCGTCTGGCTGTCCACGGCGTAGGTGCGAGGGAACTCCTGGTGGTAGCGCGTCTCGGTGACGACTCCGGCCGCGCCCGTGTGCGGGTCCGACTTGGTCCACGCCGCGAACCCCAGCCAGCCACGTCCCTGGAGGCTCAGCCGCGCGCCCGCGTAGGTGAGGGCGTGCGTGTAGCGCTGGGTGGACGAGTAGACCTGCGCGTAGCCGGACACGACGTAGCGCGGGTACTGGATGCTGCGGGAGGCGAAGCTCATCCCCACCTCGGGCGACTGGCTGCCCGGGTTCGTGGCCAGGGCATAGGTGGCCCCGGAGAGCTGGTTGTTGAAGAGCGCCTGGGTGTCGACCCCGTCCGTCGACGGTGGCGTGCGCGTGTAGACGGCCGGGTCGGTGAGCGGCTTGTAGGTGAGCTCGAAGCGGCCTCCCAGGCCGTTGGTGAGTGAGGAGACCAGGTCGGGGTAGTCGACCGTCGCCGCCAGCAGGTGGGCCGCGCCGGAGCCGTCCACGTGCAGCAGGTCCGCCTTGCCCGTGCCCGTCAATCCCAGGGCGGTGGTGGACTCTCCCGTCGCGACGAAGGCGGGGAGCTGGGACACCTTCTCGTGGAAGCGGAGCTTGCCGGCCTCGTTGACCAGCACGGCGAGGCGCCGGGACGTGCTCTCACCGTCGCGGCGGTACTCGCCCACGAGGACGAGGTCGTCGCGTCCGCTGCCGGTGACGTCGGCGGGGATGAGCTGGGGGATGGCCGCGCCATAGACGAGGCCCGTGGCGCCCAGGTCCTGGACGACGAAGCCCGTCCCCGTGTTGTGCAGCGCCCTCAAGTGGAGCGTGCCTCCCTGGGTATAGGGATTGAGCAGGTCCACCTGCCCGTCGCCGTTGAGATGGATGGGGATGAGGCTGCCACCCCAGGGGATTCGCGCGTCGGCGGGGAGCAGCGGGGTGCTCTGGGGCTGGAACCCCTCGCGACCGGCGCGGGCCTCGAGCCAGGTCAGCTTCATGAAGCCGTTGTCCTGGGTGGCGTAGACGAGGTCCGTCTTCCCTCGCCCCCGCAGGTCCAGCGGGAGCAGCCGTCCTCCGAACGGCAGCGAGGTCGTCGTCGGCCCGGAGGACGATGGGGCGAAGGCGTTGCCGCTCGAGTACAGGACGGCCAGCTCGAGCATGGAGGCCTTGTTGGTGGCATAGACGAGGTCCGTGCGCCCGTCCCCGTCGACGTCCAAGGAGAGGAGCGTGCCGCCCCAGAGCAGGTGGTCCGGACCGGCGCCGTGCACCGGTCCCTGGCGGACCAGCGTCCATCGTCCCGAGCGCTCGGTGGCCTTGAAGAGCGTCAGCCCCAGCTTGCCTCCGTTGTTCGCCGCGTAGACGAGGTCCATGTGGCCGTCGGCGTCCACGTCGAGCGGATGGAAGGTGCCGCCCCAGGCGAGGGTCGCGCCCTGCAGGTCGACCGCGTGGGGGCCCTCCAGGCCATTCCGGGTGGAGAGATACAGGTCCAGCCGGAGCTGCTGTTGCGTGTGGTAGGCGTGCAGCACGTCGGTGAGGCCGTTGCCGCTCACGTCCATGGAGATTCGCAGCCCTCCCTGCAGCGTCTTGCCGAGCGCTCGGGCCGGCTGGAGCAGCGTGGGGGCGGCGTCCGTCTGACCCTGCCAGGTGAAGGTGGTGGGGGGCAGGGAGGTGTCACGCGCCTGGGTCGAGACGGATTGCAGGAGGGGGCGGCCGGTGGCGTTGCTGGGCAGGTAGGCGAACCGGTAGGTCCGCACGAGGCTGTCGCCGATGAACGTCTGCACCTGCGAGAGCAACCGGGTGATGCGGATGGGGTGCCCGCCGACATAGGTCGTCGTGGCGTTCGGGTGGTCCACGAAGCCGAACTGGACCTGCCGCTTGCGCGCGATGGGGGCGTGGACGTTGTCCGTGTAGTCGATGCGCTTCGGGTAGTGGGCGTTGTTCTGGGCGTCGAGCTCGTACGTCACGGTCATGAAGTTGCCGTGGCGGTCCGTGACGCGGCTGAGGGACCAGAGGCGGATGGCGGGGACCTGGCTCGACGCGGGCACGCGCGAGTCCACCGTCGTGCCGTATTCCCAGACCTCGCCTTCCCGGGTGTGGACCGTGAAGGATTGGGGCCCGTGTCGGGCATCCCAGCCGGAGGGGTAGTTGGGGACGACCTTCCTCCATGATTGGATTTCGGTGTGGTAGACGGCCTGCGGCTGCCCGTAGGCGCCCGAGACGGCCATCAATCGCTGCCCATCCAGGGCGAACCGGTCATCGGAGTCGTAGAGGACGGCGCCGTGGGCTCCGTCCTGCGCCACCGTCCGGCCCACGCGGGTGATGGAGGACAGGCCGCTCAAGCCCCAGCCCACGCCCATCAGGCCGTCACTCCCTCCGCTGTTGTAGGCGATGCCCAGGGAGGGGGCCATGCCCGCGGTGCCGGGGGGCACCTTGAGGTCGAAGGCATACGAGGCGCCCCCGTCCTTGTCGACGTTGAACCGGTCCGTGAGTCTGCCCGCGCTGTCTGCCATTGCGCCTGCTCCCGGCTGGATGAGAACCGCCGCGCACGCCGCGTTTTCGGACGCGGTGTGGACTGTGTGTCGGAACGCGGTCGCGCCAGGGGAGCGTGCGAGCTGGGAGGGATGCCTTGGGAGGGTCGGTCTGAGATGTGATTGACCGCAGGGGCTACTCTTGTTCCTGGACGGATTCGAAGTCGAGCAAAGAATGGAGCGTCGTACCGGAGGCCCTGGTGAGTGTTTGCCACCAACAGCACGGCGTCAGGCGAAGAAGGCCCGTAGGAAGAGGTACGCGACGTACGCGGACCAGCACAGGATGAGGGCGAAGCAGACGAGCGCGAACCGCTGCAGCCGGCTCCCCATCGCCACGCGCCGGTGTCGCCAGGGCAGCCGCAGCACCGTGCCGCCCGCGAGGAAGGGCGCCGGCATCAGGTTGTAGGCGGCCGTCTTCGCGAGGATGCGCCCCCAGACCTCCAGCAGGTCGCCATGCCGGAGCATGGCCACGAGGTGGTCGACGCGTCGGGGCAGCGCCCACAGCTCGATGGGCAGCATGAAGCCGGAGAGGAACTGGTGCAGCCCCTCGCCGAAGCCGAGGCTCACCAACGCGAGGCCGATGATGAGCACCCACGGGACGAGCAGGACGGTGGCGTGCTGGGTCGGTGGGAGGCGCGCCAGGACGCCTTCCTCCACCTGCGCGTCGGGGATGGGCGCCGTGGCGAACTCCACCGTGCCGGTGGTGGAGATGGCGTGGACCTCGTACTCGCATCCGCCCATGCGCCACTTCAGCAGCCTGGGGCCGAAGCCCAACTGGATGCGCGACGCCTTCATCCCGAACAGGCGCGCCACCATCGCCTGGCTCAACACGTAGACGGTGTTGAGCGACAGGGCGAAGAGCCAGAGCCAGAAGAGGAGGACGGGGCGGGGCATGGCGCGACCCGCAGGCATAGCACGGCTGCCCATGGGCCCTCTTGCTCGCCCGGGGAGCGCCCGCAACCGCGTCAGGGCCGACCCAGCGGATGAAGAGTGTCTGGATGCGGAAGTAGATGACGTCGGCCCACCACGAGGCCTCCGTGGCGGAATGACGGGCTGCGTCTTCGTGAGGGGGGCCCTGGTGTCGCCACGGAGTCGTGACGAGCGGTGCTTCCGGTGGGCCTCGAGGGAGGAGGGCTCCCGAGGCGCGAGCGGGGCGGACCCGTGGGCCCGCCCCGGTGTGGCCGTCAGAACGTGGCGTCGAGCACCACGTCGTTGGCCGCGCCCACTCCCACGGCGACCTGGTAGGCGGACACGCGGCGCTCGAAGAAGTTGGTGAGCTCCTGCACGTCCTGCAGGTCCATGAAGGACAGCGGGTTCTTGGTGCGGAAGACGGGGGCGATGCCCAGCATCTGCAGGCGCTGGTCCGCGACGTACTCCAGGTAGCCGCGCATCTCCTGCACGGAGAGGCCGGCCACGCCGCCGCTCAGCAGGTCCTGGGCGAACTGCGTCTCGCACTCCACCGCCTCGCGCAGCATGGCCTCCACGTCGCGCTCCATCTTCGCGTCGAAGAGCTCCGGCTCCTCCTTGCGCGCCACCTGGATGCACTCGAACGCGAACGCCATGTGGGCGCTCTCGTCGCGGAACACCCAGTTCGTCCCGGCGGCGAGCCCGTTGAGCAGCCCCTTGCTGCGCAGGAAGTAGACGTAGGCGAACGCGGCGAAGAAGAAGAGCCCCTCGATGCAGCCCGCGAAGCAGATGAGGTTGAGGAGGAAGCGCTGCCGGTGCTCCTTCGACTGGATGACATCCACGTCGTTGATGCTGTCCATCCACTTCATGCAGAAGCGCGCCTTGCGCTGGATGGAGGGGATGTTGTCGATGGCGGCGAACGCCTTGGCGCGCTCGGCCGGGTCCGGCACGTACGTGTCCAGCAGCGTCAGGTAGAACTGGACGTGCAGCGCCTCCTCGAAGAGCTGGCGCGACAGGTACATGCGCGCCTCGGGGGCGTTGATGTGCTTGTAGAGGTTCAGCACCAGGTTGTTGCCGACGATGCTGTCACCCGTGGCGAAGAACGCCACCAGCCGGTGGATGAGGTGGCGCTCCGCGTCCGTCATCTTCGAGCGGAGGTCCACCAGGTCCGTGGAGAAGTCGACCTCCTCCACCGTCCAGGTGTTCTTGATGGCGTTCCGATACATCTCGAAGAACACCGGATACGCCATCGGGCGCAGCGTCAGGTTCAATCCAGGGTCGAGCAGCATGGCGGCGATCAATACCACGCTGACCGGAAGCACGAACAAGCCCCTGGGCTCGACCGCTCGCCTGTGGAACTGCACGTGCTCAACAGTTCCTTCTCATGACGACACGGCCGGTGAGCGCGTGTTTCCACACGCTCGCCGGCCGCGAGGAACCGCAGTCTCGAAACGTCAGCGGGCTGCTACTGGCAGGCCTCGCACGCCTCGGGGTTCTCCAGCGAGCACGCCACCGCTTCGGCGTCCGTCACCTTCGAGGCCTGCGCCACCGGCGCCGGCGCGGCGACCTGGGCGGTGGTGGTGGTGCTCGACGAGCCCACCGTGGCCTTGGCGATGCGCGTGGCCGGGCGCGAGCGCAGGTAGTAGGTCGTCTTCAGCCCCTTCTGCCACGCGTAGAAGTACATCGAGGAGAGCTTGCCGATGTTCGGCGTCTCCACGAAGAGGTTGAGCGACTGGCTCTGGTCGATGAAGGCGCCGCGGTCCGCCGCCATGTCCAGCAGCGAGCGCATGGGCAGCTCCCACGCGGTGCGGTAGATGGCGCGCAGGTCGGCGGGCAGCTCGGTGAGGTCCTGGATGCTGCCCTCGGCGAGCTTGATGCGGTTGCGCACGCCCTCGTTCCACATGCCCAACTGCTGCAGGTCGCGCACCAGGTAGCGGTTCACCTGGAGGAAGTCACCCGACAGCGTCTCGCGCTTGAAGAGGTTGGAGACCTGCGGCTCGATGCACTCGTAGCACCCGGCGATGGAGGCGATGGTCGCCGTGGGCGCGATGGCGATCATCAGCGAGTTGCGCAGGCCGTGCTTCATGATGCGCGCGCGCAGCGCGTCCCAGCGGGCCACGTCGGTGGGCTTGATGCCCCAGCTGTCGAACTGCAGCTCGCCCTTCGCCGCCCGCGTCTCCGGGAAGGACAGGTGGGGGCCGGACTGCTCGGCCAGCTCGCACGAGGTGGACAGCGCCGCGTAGTAGATCTCCTCCGAGATGCGCCTGGACAGCTCGCGGGCCTCGGGGGCGTCGAACGGCAGGCGCAGTTGGAAGAACACGTCCTGCAGGCCCATCAGGCCCAGGCCCACCGGGCGCCAGCGGCGGTTGGAGTCCGCGGCGGCGGGGATGGGGTAGTAGTTGAGGTCGATGACGCGGTCGAGCTGCTTGAGCGCCAGGTGCGCGTTGGCGCGCAGCCGCTCGAAGTCGAACTTCCCGTCCACCACCATGCGGCCCAGGTTGAGCGAGCCCAGGTTGCACACCGCCGTCTCACCCTGGCTCGTCACCTCCAGGATTTCGGTGCACAGGTTGGACAGGTGGATGACGTTGCCGGGCTGGCCCGTCTGGTTGCTCTTGCGGTTGCTGATGTCCTTGAAGGTCATCCAGCCGTTGCCCGTCTGCGCCAGCGTCTTCATCATCCGCGCGTACAGGTCGCGCGCCTTCACCTTGCGCATGGCCAGGCCCGCGGCCTCGGCCTCGGCGTAGGCCTTGTCGAAGGCCTCGCCGTACAGGTCCGTCAGGTGCGGCACCACCTTGGGGTCGAACAGGCTCCAGTCGCCCTCCGACTCCACGCGCTTCATGAACAGGTCCGGCACCCAGTTGGCCAGGTTCAGGTTGTGGGTGCGGCGGGCGTCGTCACCGGTGTTGTCGCGCAGCTCGAGGAAGTCCTCGATGTCCGCGTGCCACGTCTCCAGGTACACGCAGCACGCGCCCTTGCGCTTGCCGCCCTGGTTCACCGCGGCGACGGAGGCGTCCAGCGTCTTCAGCCAGGGGACGATGCCGTTGGAGTGGCCGTTGGTGGAGCGGATGAGCGAGCCGCGCGCGCGCACGCGGTGGTAGCCCACGCCGATGCCGCCGGAGAACTTCGACAGCATCGCGATGTCGGAGTACTTCCGGTAGATGGCGTCCAACTCGTCGGTGGGCGAGTCCAGCAGGAAGCAGCTCGAGAGCTGCTCGTGGCGCGTGCCGGAGTTGAAGAGGGTGGGGGAGCTGGGCAGGTACTCCAGCGAGCTGAACAGGCGGTACAGCTCGATGGCCTCGCGCGCGTTGTCACCGCTGAGCGCGCACGCCACGCGCAGGAAGAACTCCTGCGGCGTCTCCAGCACCTCGCGCGTCTGCGGGTTCTTCAGGAGGTAGCGGTCGTAGACGGTGCGCAGGCCGAAGTACTCGAACAGGTCGTTGCGCGACGGGTCGATGGCGGCGTTGAGCTTGCGCGCGTTGGCCTGCACGAACTGCAGCAGCCGGTCCGCGATGAGGCCGTGCTTGTGGCCCGCCGCGATGGACTGGCTGAACGAGTGGATGTCCTGGTTGCTGACCTCCTTCTGGATGAAGGTGGCCAGCAGGCGCGCGGACAGGCGCGCGTACTCGGGCTCCTCGACGATGAGGGCCGCGGCGGTCTGGATGGACAGGCTGTCCAACTCGCGCGTGGTGGCGCCGTCGTAGAGGCCGGAGATGGTCTTCGTGGCCACGCGCATGACGTCCACGCGCGACAGGCCCACGCAGCTCTTGCCCACCGCCCGGACGATCTTGTTCAGGTCCACCGGCTCCGCGGTGCCGTTGCGCTTGCGCACCCGCATCGTCGTGGGGGCGAACTCACTCGAGGTGGCCTCGGGGGCTACCGGCGTCACGCTCGCGGCCGGCACGGGGTGGCCGTTGGTGGCGGGCGGGACAGGCATCGGCGCGGACGACGGCTTCACGGGCGTCTCGAAGTTCACGAGCGGCTCACTCCAAACGGAAAGGCGGAACGGAAAAGGCGATGACGTGACCACGCGGGCAGACGACCAGCCTGCCCAGGGAGGGGGCTCCCAGGCCACGAAATTGTGACTGTACGGATGTGTAGTGAAAGGGCCCGAGACGACCGCCACGGGCCTACGGTCTAGGGGAGACCGGAGGGCTCAGGTGACATGTGGGGCGAACCGCTGTGTGTAGAGATGCCACAACCCCTCCCTGAGCCCTGGGTGATGACACCGCCTTTGGTGGGGCGCCATCGACCGGGCACAAGGTATGGGGGGGGTGGCCCAGTGTCAACGCGAGATCTAGTGCTCGGGTAGGTCCGGCCCTTGCAATCTATGATCGATCTCCAACAGCCTTCGTCACGTTTGGCTCACAACACTGGGTGCGTCAGCCGGCGACGCGATGTACGAGCCACGTGGAATCCAACCTGGGAGGAACCATGCGGCGCGTCCTGCTCAGGGAGTCGTCCCGGAGTCCGCGTCATTTTCCACGGGCGGGGTGGGTTGGGTGGCCGCGGGTGACCCCTCCGGCCCGGTCGGGGTGGGTGCGGGTGGGGGCGTCTGCTGGGGAGGAGGTGTTTCACCCTGCGTGTTCTGGGGGCCGCTCAGCGTATGGACGGCGCGGCGGAGGGCTTCCTCCAGGTCACGGGCGGGGGGGCCCACGGCGGTGAGCATCTGGTGCGCGCTGCGCGCGTGGCGGCTCTGGCTCTCCGCGGCGAGCTTGAGCTGGGCGAGGGCGTCGCTGACGAGGCGCCGGGCATCCTCGAGCTTCTGGCGGGCCTGGAAGTAGGCCACCTCGGTGAGGAGCTTCTGGAGGGTGAGGCGCTGCTCCTCGGTGATGCCGCCCAGCTTCTCCGCGCGCCGCAGGTAGTACAGGCCCTGTTCGACGCGGGGGGGCTCCTCGGAGGCGATGCGCGGCCGGGCGAGCGACTCCAGGAGGGGGAACAGGGCGCGGTCCAGCTCGTCGCGCTCGGTGAACTTCTGCATCAACAGGAGGGTGACGTCCTGGCCCTCGAGGGGGATGGGGGCGTAGGCGTCCGCCATCCGCGGGTCACCGGGCCGGTAGGGGAGGGCGCCGGCGGGGGCCATGCGGCCCTTCATGACGACCAGTTGTCCGTCGAGGGCGGCCAGGGTGAAGGTCCGGGCGTTGAGCTGGGAGAGGAGGACGACGACGCTGCCCCCCAGGCCCAGGATGAGGCAGAAGACCAGCAGCCGCGTGAAGGTGCGCCGCGCCCGGTATCCGAAGCCCTGTCGTGGTGTCTCGTTCATGTGTTGCCTGCTCTCCTGACGTCCGGGCGCCATCCGGAAGCGGATGGCGGCGCTTTCCTTGGGGCGCGGAGGCCCACGGCTATACTCCCACCCCCGTACACACCCATGCACCACACATTCCGCCGCATGGGGCCCAGTGAACTGCTGCCCCGCTACATCTTCGTCGAGAGCCTCTTCGCGCGCCGCCGGGTCCTGGAGGTCGACGCGGTGGCCTCCACGGGCGGTGAGAGCGCCCGCTTCCTGCTGGAGCGGGGCGCGCGCGCCGTCGTGGCCTGTGACGCGAACCTCGACGCGGTCCAGGCCGCGCACAAGGCCCACGGCGGGCCGACGCTGCGCTTCCGCGCCAACATCTACGACGACCTGGAGCCGGGCAGCTTCGACGTGGTGATGGTGGCGGACCTGGCCCCCTACGTCCGGGCGCCGGCGTTGCTGGAGGAGCTGACGCGGCTCATCTCCAAGCAGGGCTTCCTGGTGGGAGGGCTGCGCAACCTCGCGGGCCTGGCGCTGCCACAGTTGGTGGAGGCGGAGGAGGGCGTGCCGCCCACGTACGGCATGCTGCTCGACTCGCTGTCAGCCTTCTTCCCCCATGTGGAGGTGGCGACGCAGTTGCCGGTGCTGGGCTACCAGCTCGCCTTCGAGAAGGGCGAGGGGCTCCAGGTGGACGGCTCGTTGGTGAAGGGCGCCGAGGCGGCCTACTTCCTCGTCGTCGCGGGCCAGGAGCCGTCGCGGGTGGTGGACCCCACCTGGGTGCAACTGCCGCCGGAGCCGCTGGCCTTCACCAAGGGCAAGCTGGACGAGGTGGTGGCGCGCGCGAAGTCCTGGGAGGAGCGCAGCGCCCGGTTGAAGGAGTCGCTGACCCGGCTGCGCACGGAGCTGACGGAGCGCGAGACGGAGGTCGCGTCGCTCAAGCCGTCCCTGGAGGTGGCCCGGGACGAGGTGGCCCGGCTCACCGCGCAGTTGGAGCAGGCGCGTGGCACGCCGGAGTCCCAGCGTGAGCGGGACGACCTGGCGGGCCGTTTGCGCCGGCGCGAGCTGGAGCTCCAGGTGGCGCAGGAGCGGCTGGCGGACGCGGACCGGCGGCTGGCGGCGCAGCGCCTGGAGGTGGAGGCCGCCCAGCGCACGCAGTCGGAGGCGGGCGTCCAGGTGCTCGCGGGGCAGGAGACGCTGCGGCTGGAGCGCGCCCGGCGCGAGGAGCTGGGCGCGTCCCTGGAGGAGGCCCGGGAGCGGCTGACGCAGGCCTATGCCCAGGTGCGCGAGCTCCAGGAGGAGATGGGCACGCTGCGCATCGACCGCGAGAAGGACCGTCTCGCGGCGGAGCGGGCCACGGAGCAGCTCGAGGACCGGCGGCGCGCGGCGGACGCGGCGCGTGAGCGGGAGCTGCGCATCGCGGAGCAGTACTCGGCCTCGTTGGCGGCGGTGGAGCATCTGAAGGGCGGCGCGGGGCGGGCGGAGGAGTCCGCGCGCGAGGCCGCCGCCGCGCTGTCGGTGAAGGAAGCGGAGCTGGCGCGCGCGGCCCGGGAGTTGACGGACGCGTCGCTGCGGGTGGCCGCCGCCGACGGCGCGCGCAAGGACGCGGAGGCGCGTCTGGAGGCGCTCCAGGCCGAGGGGCGGGGGCAGGAGACCGAGCTGGTCGCGGCCCGCGAGCTGGAGGCGCGGCTGCGGGATGAGCTGGAGGCGCTCACCCGGGCGGAGGCCGCGTCGCGCGCCACCGCGCAGCGGCTGGAGGAGTCGCTCCACGAGGCCCGGGAGCGGATCACCCTCCTGGAGGCGGAGCACTCCCAGACCCGGGAGGACCTCGCCGGTGCCTGGGAGACGGAGCGCGCCGGATTCCAGGCGCGGCTCACGGAGCTGGAGTCCGCGCTCGCGTCGGAGAAGGTCCGCGCGGAGTCGTTGTCGGACGAGGCCCGGACCGAGGCGGCCATCCGCGCGGAGGCCGAGGCTCGCCGTGGCGAGCTGGAGGACGAGCGCCAGGCGCTGGTGCGGCGCGTGGTGGAGCTGGAGGCGGAGGTCTCCACGCTGAACCGCACCCGCCGGGAGGAGACGGTCCGGGCGGATGAGCTCGCCGCGACGCTCCAGTCCGCGCAGTCGGAGCTGGAGACGGCGCGCGAGGAGCGTGACTCCACGGCGGCGCTGGCGGCGCGCGTCGGAGGCTCCCTGGACGAGGAGCGCGAGGCGCGCGCGGCGGCGGAGGAGGCGCTGCGGCTGTCTCGCGGCAAGCTGGAGAGCGCGGCGCAGCGGCTGGCGGACGTGGAAGCCTCGCTGGCCCGCACGCGGGAGGAGCTGGAGGCGCAAGTGGCTCGGCGCGCCGAGCTGGAGGCGTCGCTGGCCGAGGTCCACGCGACGCTGGCCGCCGAGCGCGAGGGGCGGGCGCAGTCCGGCTCCGCGCTGGATGCGCTGCGCGTGGAGTTGGAGGCGGAGCGCGAGCGGCGGGGCGAGGCGGAGACGGCGCTGACGGAGGCTCGCGAGGGGCTGACGGAGGCCCGAGGAGCGCTGGCCCAGGCGAAGGAGGCGCTCGGCGAAGAGGAGGAGCGGCGCGCGCGCTGGGAGGCGGCGCTGTCGGACACGCAGGTCCAGCTCCAGTCGGAGGTCCAGGAGCGCACGCGCCTGGCGGCGGCGCTCGCCGAGGCCCAGGGAGAACTGCGCGGCGAAGGTGCGCAGCGCACCCAGGCCGAGACGTCACTGGAGGAGGCGCGCGAGCGGCTGCGGACCGAGGAGTCGGAGCGCGCGCGTGTCGAGGAGACGCTGGCCGACGTCCAGGCCCGGCTCGAGGAAGAGGGCGTGGCGAGGGGCCGCGTCGAGTCGACGCTGACCGACCTCCAGGCGCGCTTCGAGGAGGAGACGGAGCACCGGAACCGCGCGGAGACCTCGCTGACCGAGGTGCGCGTCCGGCTCGAGGAGGAGCGCGCCGAGCGGGCTCGGGTCGCGTCGGCGCTGGTCGAGGTCCAGCAGCGGCTCGCGGCCGAGGTCGCGGAGCGGGCCCGCGCGGCGTCGGCGCTGGTCGAGGTCCAGGAGCGGCTCCGGGCGGAGGGCGCGCAGCGCGGCGGCGTCGAGGAGACGCTGGCCGACGTCCAGGCGCGGCTCCTGGCGGAGGCCGCCCTGCGGAGCGAGGCCGAGGCCTCCCTGGAGACCCTGCGGACCCGCCTTCGGGACGAGGAAGCGGAGCGGGCTCGCGCCGAAGCGGAGCTGACGGCTGCCCAGGCCCGCGTCGAGGCGGAGGAGACCCAGCGCGCTCGTGCCGAGTCGGAGCTGAAGGCTGCCCAGGCCCGCGTCGAGGCGGAGGAGACCCAGCGCGCTCGCGCCGAGTCGGAGCTGGAGGCTGCCCAGGCGCGAGCGGACGCGGAGGAGACCCAGCGCGCTCGTGCCGAGTCCGAGCTGAAGGCTGCCCAGGCCCGTGTCGAGGCGGAGGAGACCCAGCGCGCCCGCGCCGAGTCCGAGCTGAAGGACACCCAGGCCCGTGTCGAGGCGGAGGAGACCCAGCGCGCCCGCGCCGAGTCCGAGCTGAAGGACACCCAGGCCCGCGTCGAGGCGGAGGAGACCCAGCGGGCTCGCGCGGAGGCCACGCTCGAGGAGACCCGCACGCGGCTCCTGGACGAGGAGCTGTCGCGGGTCCGAGCGGAGAGTCTGCTCGCGGAGGCCCAGGCCGCGCTGGCGACCGAGAAGGAGGCGCGCGAGCGGAGCGACACCCGTGCGCAGGAGTCGCTGGTCGAGACGCGTCAGACCCTGGCCGAGGAGCGGGAGGCGCGCGAAGCGCTGTCGGCGGAGCTGGCCGGGATGCGGGAGCGCGCGTTCGGCGCCGACGAGGTCGTCACCCGGCTCCAGGCCGAGGCCGTTTCGGAGCGAGAGGGTCGCGCACGCACCGAGGCGTCACTGGTCGCGGAGCGCGATGCCCGCGCGGAGGTCGAGGACGCGCTGGGGGCTGCCCGTTCCGCGCTGGAAGTCGAACGTCAGGCCCGTGCGGACGAGGCCAGTGGGGCGACCCGGTGGCGTGAGCAGTTCGACGCGGAGCAACGGGCCCGCGCCGATGCCGAGGCGTCGCTGGCGAGCCTGCGCGAGGAGCTGGACTCGGCCCGGGCCGAGCTGACGCGGGAGCGGACGGCGTTGGAGGCGAAGCTCTCCGAGCGGGAGTGGTCGCTGCAGGAACTCCAGACGCAGGCTGACTCGCTCTCCGAGGCCGCGACCACTCGCGCGGCGGAGCTGGCCGAGGTCCGGGCGTCGCTCGAGCGACAGGAGGTTTCCTCCCGAACGCAGCTCGTCGGACTCGAGGGGGCGCTGGAGGAGACGCGTCGTCAGGCTCAAGAGTCGGAGGCGCGGCACGTCGCCGCGTTGGAGTCCGAGGCGGCCCTGTTGGACTCCGCCCGCCAGGAGGTGCTGACGCTGCGCGCGGACCTCGTGCACCTGAACGCGGCGCGCCAGGAGGTCATGCGCCTGGGCGCCGAGCTCCAGCGGGCCATCGCCGCGCTGCACGACCGCGGGATGCACATCTCCCGGCTCGACGCGGAGTTGGTGGATGCGCGCGAGCGGCTCGTCGCGCAGCGAGAGAACGCCGAGCTGCTCATGGTGCAGTTGGAGACGGCGCGCCGCTTCGCGGGCAAGGCCACCGCCATGGAGAGCTCGCTCGAGAGCGAGCGGGCGACCCTCGAGTCGACGAAGTCGCGACTGGAGGCCGCGGAGCAGGAGCTCGCCGCCGCCATCGTGGCCGCGCGGCGGGAGCAGGAGCGCGCCGGGGCGTTGGAGGCTCGCCTCGCCGAGTCCTCCGAGGAACTCGGTCGCGCGAAGGTGGACTGGGAGACGCGCCTCGCGGAGACGACGCGTCATCTGGAGGAGCAGCGCGCGGAGTCCGTCGCCCGGTCCGAGGTCTCCGCCGAGCAGCAACGCCAGCTCGCGGAGCTGGAGTCTCGGCTCGCGGAGAACGAGGCGCGCGCGGAAGGCCAGCGCACGGAGTTGGAGACGCGGCTCGCGGAGAACGAGGCGCGGCGCGTGGAGCTGGAGACGCGGCTCAGGGACGACCTCGCCAGCGCGGATGCGCAGCGGGCCGCGTTGGAGACGCGGCTCGCGGAGGGGCTCGCCGATGCGGATGCGCAGCGGGCCGCGACGGAGGCTCGCCTCGCCAGCGCCGAGGCTCAGCGCACGACGCTGGAGCACCAGCTCACCGAACTCCAGGCGAGCAGTGAGGCCCAGCGGGCCGAGCTGGAGTCCGGGCTCACCGAGAACGTGGCTCGCCTCGAGGCCCAGCGGGCCGAGCTGGAGACCCGACTCGCGGAGAGCACCGCCCAGGCCGAGGCCCAGCGCGTCGAACTGGAGACCCGACTCGCGGAGAGCACCGCCCAGGCAGAGGCCCAGCGGGCCGAACTGGAGACCCGACTCGCCGACCTCGGGACCCAGCACGCGGACCTGGAGGCCCGCCTGACCGAGAGCACGGCGCTCTCCGAGGCGCAGCGCGCCGAACTGGAGGCCCGGCTCATCGAACTCACCACCAGCGCCGAGGCGCGGCGCGCCGAGCTGGAGGCCCAACTGGCCGAGAGCGTCGCCCACGCCCAGGCGCAGCGCGCCGAGCTGGAGTCCCAGCTTTCGGAGCTCACGGCCCGGGGAGAGGCGCAGCGCGCCGACCTGGAATCCTCCCGCTCCGAGCGGGACACGCTGGAGTCCCAGTGGTCGGGCCTTCGCGCCGACCTGGAGGCCCGGCTCGCGGAGGCCGAGGGGGGCTCCGACGCCCTTCGCGCCGACAACACCACGCTGGAAGGTCGCGCCGCCGAGTTGCAGGCCCGTCTGACCGAGCTGGAGACGTCCGCGACGGAG
The DNA here is from genome assembly GCF_024198235.1 of Myxococcus dinghuensis. Lineage (GTDB taxonomy): Bacteria > Myxococcota > Myxococcia > Myxococcales > Myxococcaceae > Myxococcus > Myxococcus dinghuensis. The sequence continues at coordinate 183,550 of NZ_JAKCFB010000008.1, forward strand.
ACCACGGCGGCGCTCCAGTCCCTCCAGGAGCGCTTGTCCCGCGCCGAGGCGGAGCGCCTCTCCGCCACGTCGGAGCGCGAGCGCCTCCAGTCGGACCTGACGGTGGCCCGCGCCGCCCGGGTCCGTCTCGAGGGGCGCATCACCGCCATGGAGACGGCGTCCACGGACGCGGTGCGCCTGCTCGACACGGAGCGCGCCGAGCGGACCCGGCTGAGCGAATCCCTCGAGGAGGCGCGCCGCATGCTCCAGCAGCGCGAGGGCAGCTCGTCCGACCGCCTCACCTCGGTCCTCGGCGAACTGACGCGGGCCCAGGAGCAGGTGCGGACCCTGGAGACGGAGAAGCTGGGCCTCCAGGGCGAGCGCGGCGAGCGGGAGCGGCTGGAGTCGGTGGTGGCCGACCAGAAGGCCCGCCTCGCCACGCTCGACGCCGAGCGCACGGAGCTGCTCGCGGCCGTCGAGGAGCTGAAGGCCTCCGCCCAGCCCGAGGCCGTCCTGGAGATGGCCGCGGAGATGGAGCAGTTGCAGACGCTGGTGGAGTCCCTCCAGGAGAAGCTCGCCTCCCAGGAGACGGAGCTGGGCGCCCTGCGGCGTCAGTCCGCCCGCGCCGGCAACAACCCCGTCCAGGAGATCTACGAGCGCGCGAACGCGGAGCTCAACGCCGTGAAGGGCGAGCTGTCCCGTCGCTCCGGCGCCGTCCCACCGGCCCCCTCGGGGAACACGCCCGGTCGGATGCCCACCATTCCCCAGGTGAAGCCGGGCCGCACCGCCGTGCCCGCGCTGGACCTCCCCCCGGCCCCGACCAAGAAGGCGGACGAGCACGAGTGATGGCTCGCGACTAGGATTGCCCCCGTGGAAGCTCGCGAGCGCATCTTCAAGTACCAGGGCCTGGGCAACGACTTCGTGGTGCTGGACCGGCGCCACTCCGGGGCGGACATCGACGCGGCCACGTCCCGCTGGATGTGCGACCGGCGCCTCGGCATCGGCGCGGACGGCGTCCTCTCGCTGCTGCCGTCCGAGCGGGGCATGGCCCGCATGGTCGTCCACAACGCCGACGGCAGCATCGCGGAGATGTGCGGCAACGGCCTGCGCTGCGCGGTGAAGTACCTGGTGGACCACTCCGGCGAGCAGCCCGGCCGCATCGACGTGGAGACCGGCGCCGGAGTGCTCACCTGCATGCCTGGCTACGACGTGGGCGGTGTGGCGTCGGTGGACATTTCCATGGGCCCCGCGCGGCTCGTCGCGGCCAACCTGCCGTCGGGCGCCACGGGGCGGCCCTTCCTGGACTCACCGCTCCCGGGGCACCCCGACCTGCGGGCCTCGGCGGTGAGCATGGGCAACCCCCACCTGGTCCTCCTGGACCGTCCGCTGGAGGAGGCGGGCCGGCTGGGGCCGGCGCTGGAGCACCACGCCGCGTTCCCGGACCGGACCAACGTGGAGTTCGTCCGGGTGGACGCGGACGGGCTCACCGTCGTCGTCTGGGAGCGCGGCTGTGGCCTCACCCAGGCGTGTGGTACCGGGGCGTGTGCCTCGGCGGTGGCGGCCGTGCTGGCGAAGCGGCTGCCGGCGGATACCTGGCTGCGCGTCACCCTGCCAGGGGGAGACCTGCGCATCCGCGTGCCCCCCGACCTGTCCGACATCCGCCTCCGTGGCCCTGTCGCGTTCGTCTTCGAGGGCGTTGTCGGGCTTGCTGGGGGCCGGTAACCTCCGCTTCCCTCTCGCACCCGGGTCAGACAGCGCGTGGCCGGTCCCATCCTCGTCGTCGACGACGACCTGTTCTTCCGCCAGCTCGCCAGCGACATGCTCTCCCGCCACGGCCACCGCGTGGTCTCCGTGGAGAACGGCACGCTGGCGCTCGAGGAGGCGGCCCGCACGCCCTTCGACCTGGTCATCACCGACGTGGTGATGCCCGGCGTGGACGGCTTCGCCCTCACGGCGCGCCTGCGCGAGCGCGACCCGGACCAGGAGGTCATCCTGGTGAGCCAGCGCACGGACGTGAAGGGCTCGGAGATGGCGCTGCGCTCGGGCGCGGCGGACTGCCTGGCCAAGCCCGTGGACGAGACGGACCTGGTGCTCGCGGTGGACCGGGCCCTGGAGCGGGCCGCCCTGCGCCGGGAGCGCACGCAACTGCGCGACGAGAACCTGGAGTTCGCCCGCTTCCACAACCTGCACCAGCGCTGCCTGGACCTCATCTCGCAGTCGGACCTGGAGTGGCTCCAGGAGCGCATCATCTCCGAGCTGTCCGCCGTCTGTGACGCGCAGAGCGCCGCGCTGTGGGTGCTGGACGACCGGGGCGACCTGGTGCTGCGCGCGTACCGGGGCCTGCTCGACAAGCAGTTCCTCGCGGAGAAGATGAGCCCCGAGGGCCCGCTGGAGGGCCGGCTGAAGGACGCCCAGCCCTGGTTCGCCCGGGACGAGCGCTCCGCGGTGATGTACGTGCCGCTGCTGGCCTCGGGGGAAATCGTCGGCCTCGCCCAGCTTTCGGACCCGCTGAGCGGCGAGTTCCGCCTGGAGCACTCCCGGGACGCGCGCGTGCTCGCGGACTTCGCGGCCATCGGCGTGAAGAACGGCCGGCGCATGCTCGCGCTCCAGCGGCTGGGCCTGCGCGACCGTGAGACGGCCGCGTACAACCTCAGCTACTTCACGGACTACGCCTCCAAGGAGATCTACAAGGCCCGCCGCTATGGCCGGACCTTCTCGCTCCTGACGTTCTCCATCGACAACCTGCCGCTGGTGCGGGTGCGCCACGGGGCGGCGGACGCGAAGAAGGCGGTGCGCGGCATCATCCGCGCGCTGAGCAAGATCATCCGCGACTCGGACGTCATCGCGAAGGCGAGCGACCAGGAGTTCTACCTGCTGCTGCCGGAGACGGACTTCTTCGGCGCGATGATGTTCGTGCGCCGCGCCGTCGCCGCCGTGCGCGAGGAGCCGGAGGTGCAGGACGTCGAGCAGCGCCTGCCGCTGGCGCTGGTGGGCGGGGCGAGCACCTTCCCCAAGGACGGCGAGGACTTCGACGAGCTGGTGCACCGCTGCCGCCGCCGCATGGACGAGCGCCGCTCGTCGCTCCAGCGCCGGCTGATGCTGGATGGCCTGCCCTTCTGGGACGAGGTGGACCTGCTGCTGGGCACGCCCAACAGCCCCAGGCTGCCCGTGGACGAGCGCTCCGAGCCGAGCCGCCGGGGCAAGGTCGCGGACGTCCTCTTCGACGAGCTCCAGGCGGAGATCGCCCGCGAGCTGATGCGAGACCCGGGCTCCCGCGGCCTGCTCTACGTGGGCGGGCCGGAGATTCGCGCGGACCTGCCCATCGCGGCGGGGCTGGAGTCGGCGCCGCCGGACCTGTCCTCGCGCATCTACCTGCTGGGGCGGCGGGTGGACCTGGAGTCGCATCCCGCGCTGACGCCCGTGTTCCTGGAGGGAGACGAGCGGGTGTCGCGCCACGAGTTCATCCTCTGGCTGTCGGAGAACGCGGCCTACGCGCTCATCCAGCGGCGCGGGCGCGGCGCGACGTGGGGCTTCCATACCTCGGACACCGCGCTGGTGGACGGGCTCATCTCCAAGCTGCAGGCCGAGTACGACCTGCAGCCGTACTGACACGCGGAGCGCACGGTGGCCCAGGTCCGGAAGATCCTCATCGCCGACCCCGACCTCGAGTCCGTTCGAGCGCTGTCGCGCGCGCTGCGCACCAAGGGGTATCAGGTGCACTACGCGCCGGATGGCTCGCGGGCGCTGGAGGTCGCGGTGCTGCGCCACCCGGACCTCACGCTGTTCGACGAGGGCTGCCGGCTCCTGGAGGCGCGGACGTTCATCCAGATCCTCCGCACCAACCCGCGCACGGAAGACATCCCGGTGGTGCTCACCACGGCGAGCTTCGACGGGGACCGCTTCCGCGGCCTGCGCGACGGCTACCTGCGCAAGCCCTTCAACCTGGACGAGGTGCTCAGCCGCATCGAGCACATCTTCCGGCGCAACGAGGCGGCCAAGGACCTCAAGGTCGAGCAGCAGGAAATCGAAGGTTCGCTCAGCCAGCTCAGCATCCCGGACCTGATGCAGTTGCTCGGCATGAACCGTCGCAGCGGGCGGCTGTCGCTGGAGCGCGGCAACGAGCGCGGGGAGATCGCCGTGGTGGAGGGCCGCCCGGTGAACGCGAAGCTGGGCCGGGTGGAAGGGGAGAAGGCCCTGTTCCGCCTGCTGGCGTGGGCCGAGGGGACCTTCACCTTCTCGCCTGGGACGAACCAGGTCCGCTCGCGCATCAACCGCGCCATGGACGACGCGCTGCTGGAGGGCATGCGGCAGTCGGACGAGGTGAACCGGCTGCTGCCGGGCCTGCCGCCCCGGCACACGCGCCTCGTGCTCGCGCCGGACGTGGACCTCCAGCAGGACCAGCACCCGGTGACGGCGCAGGTGGTGGACCTGCTGCGCCAGCCGCGCGCGCTGGGAGAGGTGCTCGACCTGGCGCCCGCGCCGGACCTGGAGGTGCTGGGCGTGCTCACCACCCTGATTCAACGGGGCGTGGCGCGGCTGGCGGATGGGGACGGCTCGGATGCGAACGCCAGCGAGCTCCTGGGCGCCGCGGAGGTCCACGCCCTGCGCGGTCGCATCCTGCGCACGAAGGCGCCCGCCAAGGTGGCCACGGCGAAGATCTTCGTCTGCGGCAGCGGGGCGGCGGCGGCGCGGCGGGTGATGTCCCGGGTGCCGGGGCTGGAGGCGCTGTCGGCCGAGCCCACCGCGGTGAAGAGCGGCTTCGGGACGCTGGGCCGGGTGGTGCTCAGCGACGTGCTGCGCCTGGACTTCTGCGTGCTGCCCCCCGCGGAGGCCGCCCGGCCCCTGTGGCGGCCGTTCAGCGCCGGGGCGGTGGGCGCGCTGCTCCTGGACGTGTCCGAGGCCGCGGTGGGGCTTGCGCACTACCTGGCGTGGGAGGCGCGGATGCCGGTGATCGTCGTGGGCGCGGAGGTGCCCGCGTCGCTCCAGGGCGCGCCCGCCGGCGCGGTGGCGGTGGTGGACGACCTGAGCGAGGCGCTGCGGTCCCTGCTGGTGCAGGCCCTCAACCCCGCGCCCACGCTGCCCGGCGTCCCGCAGGTCCACCGGGCGCCGGTCTCGACGGCGAGCTAGGCGGCGTCGCGCGGCGGCTGGCTCCGGGGCACCTCGATGCCGAGCGCCTCGTTCGCGAAGCGGTACATGCGCGCCTTGAGCTGCTCCAGGGCGTCGAGCAGGTGCTTGCCGGAGCGGTTGGCCGCGTCTTCCAGCCGCTCCTTGCAGCGCAGGTCGGAGCAGAGGCTGATGCCCACGCGGCGCTTGTTGTCGACGTCCGTGGTGAGCAGCGACACCTCGTTCGACGAGCCGTAGTGGTGGCACCACTCGCACATCCGCGAGACGTTCTCCCCACCCGCCGACTCGCTCCGGAAGATGATGCCGATGGGCTGGTGGCTGCCCGGCGCGGAGAAGACGAGGTACACGCGCGCCCTGGAGGTCTCCGTCCAGGCGAGGTAGTCGCGGACGAAGTGCGGGAAGGTCACGCCTTCGGGCATTTCGATGACGCGGCGATCCCTGGGGCGGAAGGACTTGATGAGATCCTGGTCGGACTCGAAGCGGAACACGACGGCTCCTTGGAGAACGTCTGGACCTAACAATCAGGAGCACCTGATTCTACCTGAACCGACCTGGAGGCCGAGCCCCCCGCAGGACGGGCGCCGCCGAGGCGCGCCCCCGGAGCCCCCCCGCTCCCGCGACGCCAGGCCCGGGGACGTCGGCGGCGGCTCCACTCCCGGTGCCCTCCGGTGGCGATGTGCATCACCGGACGCGACCAGGCGCGTCATCGTCGCGTGAGCCGACGCATGTGTCTGTTGCTGTCCGCCGGCTGACCCTGGCGTGACATGGGAGTGGGACAAGACTCGCGCGCATCCTGAATCGGTGGCCCCTCGCGCCGCCTGTCATTGGAGTGTCTGCCCATGGACCGAGTCGCAGCTGTTTCGAGCAAGGACCTCATCGCGCGGACCCGTCCGTTCGCGGTGCAGGAGTCGGCTCGTGCCGTGTGGAACCTCGTCGCGACCTACGCGGCGCTCGTGGCGGCGGTGGCGCTGGCCGTCGCCGCGCCGTGGTGGCCGCTGCGCATCGTGGGAGGGATTCTGGAGGCGCTCGTGCTCATCCGCGCGTTCATCCTCTTCCATGACGCCATGCACGGCGCGCTGCTGTCCACGTCGCGGTGGGGGAGGGTGCTCTTCCATGTGCAGGGCATCCTGACGCTCACGCCCGCGCGCATCTGGAATGACACGCACAACCACCACCACGCGAACACGGCGCGCATCGCCGCGGACCCGGCGGGCACGTTCGTGACGTGGACCACGGCGCAGTGGCGTCAGGCGTCCGGCTGGCAGCGGCTGGGCTACATGGTGGAGCGCCATCCGGTGACGCTGCTGTTCGGCTACTTCACGGCGTTCCTCTTCAGCCTGTGCCTGGTGCCTTTCGTGAAGAACCCCCGGCGGTACTGGACGTCCGGGCTCGCGCTGCTCGTCCACGGGGTGTTGTCCGGGGGGCTCCTGTACTTCTTCGGCGCGGCGGTCTACCTGTGCGCCTTCCTGGGGCCGCTCTTCGTCGCGTACGCGCTGGGCACGTACCTGTTCTACGCCCAGCACAACTTCGACGAGGTCAGCATCCTGCCGGAGGGCGCCTGGACCCACGCGGACGCCGCGCTCGAGGCCTCCAGCTATCTGCGCTGCGGCCCGGTGATGGCCTGGTTCACGGGCAACATCGGCTACCACCACGTCCACCACCTGAATCCGCGCATCCCGTTCTACCGGCTGCCGGAGGCGATGGCCGCCATCCCCGAGCTCCAGCGGGCCCACGTCACCACGCTGTGGCCCTGGGACATCCGGGCCTGCCTGCGGCTGAACCTGTGGGACCCGGACCTGGGGCGGATGGTGCGCTACCGCGACGCGTCCGCGCGCGCCTGAGGGGCCTCGGCCGGATGGGCTCGTTCGGGGCCGGCCCGAGGAGCCCATCGGGCCGGGCACCTCAATTCTCGAGCATGGGGCGCCCCTGGTGCGCCACCAGCAGGTCATGCATGTCGTTGGCGTGCTCCTCCTCCTTCGTGAGGATGTCCTCGAGCAGCCGCCGCGTGGTCGGGTCGCGGTCCGCGAAGTAGCGGATCATGTCGCGGTACGTCTCGACGGCGATGCGCTCCGCGACCAGGTCCTCGCGAATCATGTCCACCAGGTTCTGTCCCTCGACGAACTGGCTGGCGCTGCGGGTCAGCAGCCCCTCGGGATTGAAGTTCGGCTTGCCGCCCAACTGGTTGATGCGCTCGGCCAGCCGCAGCGCGTGGTCCTGCTCCTCGCGGGCGTGCGCGCCGAACTCGTCCTTCACCGCCTCGCTGTGGATGCCCACCGCGGAGATGTAGTGGGACGTGTAGCGCAGCACGCAGACGATCTCCGTCGCGAGCGCGTCGTTGAGCAGCTTCAGCGTCGTCGAGACATCGCCTTCGTAGTTCTCCGTGACGGCGCCTTCCTCCAGGTGCTCACGGGCACGACGGCGAATCTCCTGGATGTCACTGACGAAGGGCTGCGACTCGGACATGGCGGTGCCTCCTCCTGGCGGATGCGTGCCGCAAAGCTGCGCCGCCCCGCCCGGGAATGGCCACCCCTCCCGCCGCGCGCTGGACACGCTCGCGGCCCGCCAGCCCCACCCTCATGTCGGAGGACGATGTCGCCCGCGCGCCAACCAACGCGCCTGGCTCACGGAGGGGGCGCCGGGCTTGCGGGCGGTTCGGGGCCACGCGGGCCCGGTGGCCGCCACGTGTGATGGCGAGGGGCCCTCCGTGGGGCCCCGGGGCGCCCCCTCCGTAGGCCAGACGCCGGGGCCTCCGGAAGGCCACCTCGGGAGGTTCACCGGCCGTGGTGGGGCGCAGGCGCCGGGTGGGGCGCCTCGGTCGGATGGGGCGCCTCGGTCGGATGCGGCGCTTCGGCGGGATGGGACTCGGGAGGCGGCTCCGAGGCCTTGGGGCGTGGCACGGTGTGCGCCGGCTCCTCGGGCCAGGGCGCTTCCTCTTCCCCGCCGTGGTGCGCTTCTCCCGCGGGCTTCGTCTCCTTGGGTGGCTGGGCCGGGGCCTGCGGCTGCGCCGGAGCCTGCGGCTGGGGATGCGCCTGCGGCTGGGGATGCGCCTGCGGCTGGGGATGCGCCTGCGTCGGAGGCCGGGGCGTCACGTTCGTCTGCGGGCGCTCGGGCACGGGCGCGGAGCGTGCCGACCGGGGTGTCTCCGGATGGGTTCCCGTCACGGGGGGATGCCCTGTCGGGGGCGCGGTCACCCGTGAGCGGGGCACCGGGTGGCCCGTGACATGGGCGACCTGGTCGGGCGCGGGGCCCGTGCTCCACTGCCCATGCCGGGCCGGCACATGCCTTCCCACCAACTGGGTCTGCTGGAGGAGGACCGGGACACGGTCGCGGGGGACCACGTACTGGTGCAGGTGTGGCCTCACGAAGTCCGTGGCTCCGACGAAGTTCCACGACAGCCCCACCGTGATGCCCGGTGGCCCCAGGGGCTGCCAGCCGACGTAGCCGTCCCCCCAGCGCCAGTCCACCCAGGAGGGCGCCCACTCGTCATCGGGCCACCACACCCAGCCCGCGGACGGGGCGAGGTACCAGCGGCCGTAGTGGAAGGGCGCCCACCCCCAGCTCCAGCCCGTCTCGAAGGTCCAACCCCAATCGCTGTACGTCCACTGGCCCCCGGTGACGTAGGGCTCGAAGTCAGCGCCGACGATGGACGGGTCCGGGCGCCAGACCCAGCCCACGTCCGGTAGCTGTACCCACGAGCCATACGGCGACAGCACGTCCCGGAAGGTCGACACCGGCGCGTTGTCCGGCGTGGAGCTCGTGGTGACCTGTGCGCCGTAGTCCTCCTGCGCGCTCGCGCACCCGAAGGCCATGAGCAGGGCGCCCGTGCCCACGCCTCCTATCCGCATCCATCGCCAGCTTCGATGCCAGGGCCGCATGTGCCCGCTCCCTTCTTCGTATCGGTCACCTTCCTCCGAAAGATGGGGATGCTCTTTCGAGAATGTGGCACTCGACGTCCGAGGAGATGGGCTCGGTTGCCCTGCGACTGTCGTCACAGGATGGCGCCGACACGTCGCGAAAATTCCCCCGCTGTTGGCGCGTGCGAGCGGAGGTGGGGCAGACTGGCGCTCGTGCGCTCCCGCGTCTTCGTCCCGTGCTTCCTCCTGTTCCCGGCCGCGGCCCTGGCGGGCATGCCCAGCGTGCGGCTGTCGGACATCGCCTCGCAGCGCGTCGAGGCCATCTCCTTCTTCGTGGGAGTCTTCGCGCTCGTGGCCCTGGCGGTCCGGGTGTTGTGGAACCGGCTGCGCAAGGACTTCCCGCGGCTGCCCCTGCTCACCTTCCGCTCCGCGGCGGCGCTGGTGTTCCTGCTCAGCCTGGGCTTCCACCTCGTCCTGTCGATGATCGCGGGCGGCCGCGAGCTGATGACCCCGGGGGCCTGGGAGCGGTCGGGCGTGACGTATCAGCTCACCTCGAGCCTGCCGCCCTCGGATTCGGACCTGGTGGGGCAGGCGCGCCGTCAGCGCCTGGAGGAGCTGCGCGTGGCGTTGTGGGCGCATGCCGCCGCGCATGGGGGCGCGTTCCCCGCGAGCGACCTGGGCCCCGAGCTGCCCGTGGAGCGATGGACCGTGGTGGGCGATTCCGGCATGCACTTCATCTACCGCGGCGGCCTCAAGGCGGATGAAGGCGCGACCCCACTCGCCTACGAGCCCGGCATCTTCGGGCGCGAGCGGTGGGTGCTCTTCACCAACGGCGAGGTGCGCCGCGCACCCCTCGAGACCATCCACGCGTCCATCGAGCAGGGGGGCGCGCCGTGAACATCGTCGTGAAGACGCTCCTCGCGGTGTTCCTCCTCTTCGTCGGGTTCATCTTCCTGGCGGTGACGGGGCTCGAGTGGCTGCCGGAGCTGCTGTTCTTCCTCGCGCTGGGGTGGCTCCCGTTCCTGACGCGCGTGCTCGGCGAGGTGACGATCCGCTGGGGCCCGGTGGTCGAGGCGCTGCTCGTGGCGGGCGTGCTCGCGGCCGGGACGCATCTGTTCCTGGGGTGGCTGTGGCGTCAGGTCCACGCGGAAGCGGAGAACGCGCGCCCGTGGCCCCTGCGCTGGAGCCTGTCGCTGGTGGCCTCCCTGGTGCTGCTGTTCTCCGCGACGATGGCCACCGTGGGCATCGCCCACCACGTGGGGTGGCTGGCCTCGGGGCGCTCGCAGTTCCTGATGCGGAAGTGGCCGATGTCCGGCCTCCTCGAAATGGAGAAACAACCCACCTACCGGCTGTGCATCCCCGCCCACGAGCTGGTCCGCTCCGGAGTCTCACCCGAGGGGGTCCCCGCACGCCTCCTCGCGGACAGGACCTCGCGAGAGAAGGCCGAGGCCTCGCACATCCTCGTGACCTCGACGCCCGAGGGGGCGGCGGACTTCATCGTGTTCTCCCGGGACCCGCGGGTGCGCGCGACGGAGGGGGCCTTCCGCTGCATGATGGCGACGGAGAGTCCGAAGAAGGTGGACGAGGAGGAGCTGGCCGCCTTGCTGTCGCGCCAACGCGTCGTCGCCCGTCCGGACCCCTGACCCGCCGCCGGCCGTCCCGGACGACGCGGGGCCCATGGTAGCGTCGCCGGCTCCGTGCGGGCCCACGGAAGGGTCCCACGGCTCACACCGCTTCGTGGAGAGGAGCCCGAGCATGTTCGCGCGTCTCACGTCGCTGTCCGGGGCCGTTGTCTGGGGACTCATCACCTTCGCCGCGCCCGTCCTCGCCGAGTCCCTCGGCGAGGAACCGGTGTCTCGCGACCACCCCTCGCTGCTCACCTGTGGCGTGGCGCGCTGCTCCGAGGACTGGGTGTGCGCCAACCAGTGCCCCCAGGCGGAGTCCGCTGTCTGCGTGAACTTCTATTGCCAGTTCACCTATCCCGACGAGGGTGGTGGCGGGGGAGGGGGCGGAGGTGGCGGTCCGACGTGCGGGGTGTCCCGCTGCTCCGAGGACTGGCAATGCGTCTGCGACGGCGTGCAGGGCGTGTGTGGTTCGAACTTCCTCTGCGCCTGGTGAGCTTTTCGCGCGTCCGCCACTTGGCGCATGCGCGCACGTGCCTACCTTCCCGCCCTCATCCCGACGCCCGGGCTCGTGAGCCCCGGCGTCACTACGCGAGGAGCAGAAGGTGCAGGCGAAGCTGCTGATGGCCGTGGTGCTCGGCGCCCTGACGTTCGGAGCGGGCTGCCACCGCAACACCCGTGAGAGCGCGAAGGACGACGCGGAGCGCGCCGCGGACGAGGCCGGTGACACCGCCGAGGACGCGGCGGACAAGGTCAAGGACACGGCCGAGGACGCGGCGGAGAAGACCGGTGACGCCGCCGAGGAGGCGGGCGACAAGATCGAGGACGCGACCGACAGGTAGCCGCCCGGCCGCCTCCCCGCTACGCCGCACCGCGTCGGTTCAACATTCGCGGTTCGGGGAGGCCCTGGGTTGCCGAGGGTGAGGGGCCTGGCCGAATAATCGCCCCCATGGGAGCGCTCACCCTCAGCGCGTCAGCGCATCTGTGGGAGCAGTTCCTCGTCGGCGCGTTCGACGAGGCCCCGGATGCGCGTGTGGAGACTCACCCCATCCTGCCCCGCTGGCAGCGCTCACGCGCGCTGGGGGCGCCGAGCACGGGCCTGCCGGAAGAGGGGCCCAGTGTCGGCGCGCTCGCGCTCGTGGAGCGGCGCGCGCGCATGGAGCCGGTGTGGCACGAGGTCCGGGACCTCCTGGACGTGCTCGCCGCGACGCCGTTGCCGTCGGGGCGCGTGGCGCTGCTGGCGGACCGCGAGGGCGTCATCCTCGCCACCCGCAGCTCCGGCGGCGACTTCCGGGACCACGCGGACTACGTGCGGCTGGTGCCCGGCGCGTGCTGGGACGAGACGTGCCGGGGGACGAACGCCGTCGGCACCGCGCTCGCCGAGGGCTCCGCGGTCGCGGTGGTGGGCCCGGCGCACTATGCCCAGCGACACCATGGCCTCGTCTGCTACGCCGCGCCCATCCGGGACCCCTTCGGCGAGCCCGTGGGGGTGCTGGACATCACCGGGCCCGCGAGCGACGCGGACCCGCTGGTGTTGATGACGGTGGCCAGCATCGCGCACTCGGCGGAGGCGCGGCTGCGCGAGGTGGCCTGGGCCCGCATCGCGTCCACGGCGCGAGGCGCGCTGGCGTCCCGGCTGGCCCGCGAGGACGCGCCGGTGTTGCTCGTCGAGGCGCCGGGGCGCGTCAGCCACCTCAACGGGGCGGCCCGGCTGCTGCTCGGCGTGGAGCCGGGGCTGGAGTCGACCCCGGGCCGGGCGCTCGGGTTGTCGTGGCGCACGCTGAAGGACGCGGCGATGCGCGGCGAGCCGGTGGAGACCGAGCTGCCCGGCGCGGGCGCGCGCTGGCGGGTCCACGCGGAGGCGGTGGGGGACGGCTCGGGCGCGCCGCTCGCGGTGCTCGTCCGGCTGGAGCCCCGGCTGGCGCGTGTGCCCGTCCCGGGGCCGCATGGCACCGAACCCTCGCTGGAGGGCGACGCCTGGGCCGCGCTGAAGGGGAGTGACGCGGGGCTGCGCGCCACGCTCCGCGAGGCGGCGCGGTATGCGCCCACGGCGTTGCCCGTGTTGCTGCTGTCGGAGACGGGCACGGGCAAGGAGCTGCTCGCGCGCGCCGTCCATGCCGCGAGCGCGATGGCGTCCGGGCCGTTCGTCGCGGTCAACTGCGGCGCGCTCTCCAGCACGCTGCTGGAGAGCGAGCTGTTCGGCCATGCGCCAGGGGCCTTCACGGGGGCCCGCACGGCGGGCGCGGACGGGAAGCTGGCGGCGGCGGACGGCGGGACGCTGTTCCTCGACGAGCTGGCGGAGATGCCCGCCGCCCTGCAGGTGATGTTGCTGCGCGTGCTGGAGGATGGCGGCTATTCCCGCGTCGGGGAGTCGCGCGTGCGGCACTCGCGCTTCCGACTCATCGGCGCCACGTGCAAGGACCTCGACGCCGCCGTGCGCGAGGGCACGTTCCGCCGCGACCTGTACTACCGGCTGCAAGGCGCCACCCTCCGGTTGCCGCCGCTGCGCGAACGCGAGGACCTGCCGGAGCTGGTGCGGGCGCTGGTGCCTCCACTCGCGCAGGAGGGCGGGCACCCTCCGTGCGTCGTGTCCCCCTCGGCGCTCGCGCGACTCCAAGCCCACGCGTGGCCCGGCAACGTGCGCGAGCTCAAGACGGTGCTCCGCCTGGCGCTGGTGCGCGCCATGGGCGCGGACGTGCTGGAGGTGGAGGCGCTGCCGCCCCTGTCGGGAGCCCCCGTGCCGCCTCCTCCCTCACCGACGCGAGAGGCCTCGGAGCCCGTCGGGCTGCGAGAGCTGGAGGCCAGCGCCATCCTCGATGCGCTGAGCCGCAGTGGCGGCAACGTGGCGCGGGCCGCGCGGCTGCTCGGCATCGCGCGCAGCACGCTCTACCGCATGGTGGAGCGCTTCGGCCTCGCCATGCCCCCGCGCTCCTGACGCGTGGAGGAGGTGTCGCGCGGTGTCGCGCCCCGCGCCACCTGTGTCCGCGACAGTGTCGCAAGGCGCGACACGACGCACCGCGACGTCGATGGGGCGTGGATGGCACGCGTGTTGCCCTGTGCGGGCGCCGGTTCCCACCCGCAGCCCACGAAGGAGAGCGTCCATGATCTACGCCGCCCCGAACCAGCCAGGCTCGAAGGTGAAGTTCAAGTCCCGCTACCAGAACTTCATCGGTGGAAAGTGGGTCGAGCCGAAGCGCGGCCAATACTTCGAGAACATCACCCCCGTCACCGGACAGGTCTTCAGCGAGATTCCGCGCTCCACCGCGGAGGACATCGAGCTGGCGCTGGACGCGGCGCACGCGGCGCGAGTCTCGTGGGGCCGCACGGCGCCCTCCGCGCGCGCCAACATCCTCCTGAAGATCGCCGACCGCATGGAGCAGAACCTGGAGCTGCTCGCGCTCGCGGAGACGTGGGACAACGGCAAGCCCATCCGCGAGACGCTCGCCGCGGACATGCCGCTGGCCATCGACCACTTCCGCTATTTCGCCAGCTGCATCCGCGCGCAGGAGGGCTCCGCCGGTGAGCTGGACGCGGACACCGTCGCCTACCACTTCCACGAGCCCCTGGGCGTGGTGGGGCAGATCATCCCCTGGAACTTCCCCATCCTGATGGCGGCCTGGAAGCTGGCGCCGGCGCTGGCCGCGGGCAACTGCGTGGTCCTCAAGCCCGCCGAGCAGACCCCCGCGGGCATCCTCCTGCTCACCGAGCTCATCCAGGACCTGCTCCCCGAGGGCGTCTTCAACGTCGTCAACGGCTTCGGCATCGAGGCCGGCAAGCCCCTGGCGTCCAGCAACCGCGTGGCGAAGGTGGCCTTCACCGGCGAGACGACCACCGGTCGGCTCATCCTCCAGTACGCCAGCGAGAACCTCATCCCGGTGACGCTGGAGCTGGGGGGCAAGAGCCCCAACATCTTCTTCGAGGATGTGATGGCCAAGGACGATGACTTCCTCGACAAGGCCATGGAGGGCTTCGCGATGTTCGCCCTCAACCAGGGCGAGGTCTGCACGTGTCCGTCGCGCGCGCTGGTGAACGAGCGCATCTACGGCGCCTTCATGGAGCGGGCGCTGGAGCGCGTGAAGAAGGTGGCGCCGGGCAACCCGCTCGACACCGACACGAAGCTGGGCGCGCAGGCGTCCAACGACCAGTTGGAGAAGATCCTCGGCTACATCGACATCGGCAAGAAGGAGGGCGCCAAGGTCCTCACCGGCGGCGAGCGCGTGCAACTGCCCGGCGACCTCAAGGGCGGCTACTACGTGGCGCCCACCGTCTTCCAGGGCCACAACCGCATGCGCGTCTTCCAGGAGGAGATCTTCGGCCCGGTGGTGAGCGTCACGACGTTCAAGGACTTCGACGACGCGATGCACATCGCCAACGACACGCTCTACGGCCTGGGCGCCGGCGTGTGGACGCGCGACATCAACACCGCCTACCGCGCGGGCCGCACCATCGAGGCCGGGCGCGTGTGGACCAACTGCTACCACCTGTACCCGGCGCACGCGGCCTTCGGCGGCTACAAGCAGTCCGGCATCGGCCGCGAGACGCACAAGAAGATGCTCGACCACTACCAGCAGACCAAGAACCTGCTGGTGAGCTACAGCCCCAAGGCCCTGGGGTTCTTCTGATGAGCGACACCCGCGCCGGCCCCGGTGCGGGAGGGCGGGAGGCGGTGGCCCGGGTGGCGGTGACGCCCGAGGCCGCCGAGGTCATCCGCTCGCTGCGCGCCGTACACGGGCCGTTGATGTTCCACCAGTCCGGCGGCTGCTGCGACGGCAGCGCCCCCATGTGCTACCCCCAGGGGGAGTTCCGCGTCGGCCAGCGGGACGTCTTCCTGGGTGAAGTGGAGGGCTGTCCCGTCTACATCGGCGGCGCGCAGTTCGAGTACTGGCAGCACACCCACCTCACCCTGGACGTGGTGAAGGGCCGGGGCGCGGGCTTCAGCCTGGAGTCGCCCCTGGGCGTGCGCTTCCTCACCCGGAGCCGCGTCTTCACGGACGAGGAATACGAGCAGATGAAGCAGGCGCCACCACCCCGACGGGGGCCACCGGAGTAGGGGCCTCCCAGCGGACGACGGGGCCCGGAGCGAACCCCCTCCGGGCTCCGCGGGACCCCACGGCAGGCGGAGGTCCGGGGTTCACGGTGAATCCCGTGTGCGGGCGAGGCGCGGGGGCCTCGTCGGCTCAGGCCGCCTCGTCGAGGATCTCGAGGGCGTCCCGGACGCCGGGCAGGGCGGAGAGCAGCTCCAGCTCCGCGGCCTGGAGGACGGAGACGCGCCGCCCGGCGACGCGCTCCATCGTCAGCTCGATGCGGTGGTCTCCCGCCGGGTTGACGTGCCGGAAGATGCGGGCCCGGCGGCCCTCCGCCTGGCAGGCGAGGATGTCGCGTTGGAGGCTGCGCAGCCGCCGGAACACCTTGAGGGCCATGCGCCCCTCGGGGGTGTCGAAGGTGTGGAAGTGCCGGTTGCGCGACAGCGGCTTGCTGGGGTCATGGAGCCTCTCCACGAGGCGCCGAACGAATGGGTCCATCGACGGCGGAGGATAACATCCGCTACCCTCCGGCTCAGCGATGCACTGGCGAATTCGACCGCTCCCGTGGACCCTGGCGCTCCTCCTCCCGCTTGCCTGCAAGGAACCGGAGGTGGCGGCCGTCCAGAACCGTGCTCAACAGGCCCAGACCGCCCTCGCGGAGGCCAGGTCCCACCTGGCCAACGGGCAGCCGGCCCCAGCCCTGGCGGCCATCCGGCGCGCCGCCACGGCCGCGCCCGACAGCTCGGAGCCCTACCTGCTGATGGCGGACGCCCAGCGGATGAGCAACAACATTGGCGCCGCCATCATGGCCCTCAAGCAGGCCGAGGCGATCATCCCCGGCACGGACCCCAACATCCAGAAGCAGTTGGCGGACCTGTACCTGGGCAACGGCAACACCGCGGAGGCCCTCACCATCCTGACCACCCTGCGTGACTCCGGGCTGATGACGAACGCGGACGTGCTGGCGCTGGCGCGGCTCCAGGCGAAGGACGGGCAGATGGACGCCGCCTTCACCACCATCGAGGGCGTGCTGCGCGAGAGTCCGGACGACCCGGAGGCGAAGGCGGTGGAGGCGGAGGTCCTCCTGATGAAGGGCGACGAGCTGCTCGCCGCCAACCTCATGGACAAGCTGCTGGGCAACAACCCCGCGCACACCGCCGCGCGGCTGCTGCGCGCCCGGTATTTCCTCGTCAGCGGCGTGCCCCAGATGGCGGAGGCGGACCTGCAGGCCATCGAGCCGAAGGACGCCAACCGCGCGGACGTCGTCATGCTGCGCGCCCGCGTCATGCTGGCGCTGGGGCGCGCGGCGGACGCGGAGGCGGCGCTCAAGCCGCTGGTGGACTCCGAACCCCAGAACGCCGAGGCCCTGGCGTGGATGGCGGAGACGGTGCTGGCGCAGGGCCGCCGCCAGGACGCGCTGTCGCTGGTGGACCGCGCGCTCACCTTCCGGCCTCGCCTGGCCCGGGCGCTCTATGTGCGGGGGCGTGCTCAGGAGGAGCAGAACGACCGCAAGTCCGCGGAGGAGAGCTACCGCTTCGCGCTGAGCGCCGACCCGCGCTTCTCGCCCGTCCACGGGCGGCTGTGGCGGATGTACCTGGAGGCGGACCGGAAGGTGGATGCCTACACCTCGCTGGAGCGCCTGCTCGACATGGGCGAGGCCTCCCTGGAGGAGAAGGTCGTGCTGTCGCGGCTGTCCGCCCAGCTCCAGACGCAGATGACCCGCGCGATGAAGCTCATCGACGAGGCCATCAAGCGCGACCCGGACAACACCGAATACCAGGAGGTGAAGAAGCAGCTCCTCTCCGTGGCCCCCAAGCCGAAGAAGAAGTCCGAGGGGCCGCTCATCATCCGTGGCGGTCGTCGCTGAGCGAGCAGGGCAAGCGCTTCCCAAGCTCGGGGGCGAGGGTTCGAACGCCGTCCGTCCCTGGACGGGCGCGCGCGGGTGGCCTCCAATGCGGGGCACCGGTTCATGTCCCTCTTCGATTCCTCGCATGGCGCGGGTGCCGGTGGTGCCCGCGCCCGTTTCCCCACGACGATGGGGTCGGCGCTCGTAGGCGCCATGAGCGAGGAC
Source organism: Myxococcus dinghuensis (assembly GCF_024198235.1). Classification (GTDB taxonomy): domain Bacteria; phylum Myxococcota; class Myxococcia; order Myxococcales; family Myxococcaceae; genus Myxococcus; species Myxococcus dinghuensis. The sequence goes on from NZ_JAKCFB010000008.1 coordinate 201,224, forward strand.
GCCGCCGAGCGTCACCGCTCCTGGCAGGTGCTCGTCGCCGCCTACTGGAAGCCCATCTACAAGCACCTGCGTTTGCGGTGGCGCAAGCCTCGCGAGGACGCGAAGGACCTGACACAGGGGTTCTTCGCCCAGGCGATGGACAAGGGCTTCTTCGAAGCCTACCACCCGTCGAAGGCGCGCTTCCGCACCTTCCTGCGGACGTGTCTGGACGGCTTCGTTGCGAACCAGGTCCAATCCGAGGGGCGGCTCAAGCGCGGCGGCGGTGTCCCCTTGCTCTCGCTGGACTTCGAGCTGGCGGAGGGCGAACTCGCGCGCCTCGAGCCCGTGGCCCCGGAGTCCATCGAACGGTGCTTCGAGCAGGAGTGGACGCGGAGCCTGTTCGCGCTGGCCCTCGATGCGTTACGGGATGAGTGCGAGGCCCGAGGGAGGTCGCTCGCCTTCACCGTATTCGAGCGGTACGACGTCCTGGGCGACCCGGATGCCCGTCCCACCTATGCCCGGCTCGCCGCTGAGTACGGTATCGCCGTGACGGATGTAACCAACCACCTGTTCCAGACGCGGCGCCGGTTCCGGGCGGTGGTGTTGGACAAGCTGCGCGAGCTCACCGCCACGGACGAGGAGTTCCGGGAGGAGGCCCGGCTGTTGCTGGGCGGGGCGCGTCCGTGAGGTGGCTCGACGACTCGGTTCTGGAGCACCTGCGCGAGGTGGCGGAGCTGCCCGACCTGACGGGGACCCGCTACGAATACGTGGGGCGCCTGGGTGCTGGTGGAATGGGGCGCGTCTATCGGGTCCGGGACACCGCGCTCGGACGGGACGTGGCGCTCAAGGTGCTCGTCGCCCCTGATGACGGTGGCGCGCTGGAGTCACGCCTGTGGCGCGAGTCGCGCATCCTGGCCCGGCTGGAGCATCCGAACATCGTCCCCATCCACGACGTGGGCAGGCTCCCCGATGGTCGCGTCTTCTACGCGATGAAGTGCATCGAGGGGCAGCGACTGGACGCATGGCTCGCGCAGACGAGGCCCTCGCGTCCGGAGGCGCTGCGGCTCTTCATCAAGATTTGCGAGGCGGTGGCCTTCGCTCACGCGCACGGCGTCATCCACCGCGACCTCAAGCCCCAGAACGTGATGGTGGGGGCCTTCGGCGAGGCGCTGGTGATGGACTGGGGCCTGGCCCGCGTGGTGGGGCAGGGCCGCGAGGAGGATGTGCCCGGAGGTCCGCAGGAGGGTGGCTTCCCGCCGGGCGAGGTGCCGACGCTCCAGGGGGTGGTCCTCGGGACTCCGTCCTACATGTCGCCGGAGCAGGCACGCGGGGACGTCGCGTCGCTGGACGCGCGGACGGACGTGTATGCGCTGGGGGCCATCCTCTACTTCTTGCTCGAGGGGCGTCCGCCGTTCGAGGGCGCATCGGCCGAAGAGGTCGTGGCGCGGGTGCTCCGTGCGGAGCCGCCCGGGCTCAGGGGGCGGGACACCTCCATACCCAAAGTGCTGGAGGCCATCTGCCGCGCGGCGCTGGCGCGGCGTCCGGAGGACCGGTACGCGTCCGCCGGGGAACTGGCCGCGGAGGTGGGCCGGTTCCTGGACGGGCTGCCCGTGGCCGCCTACCGCGAGACACCGTGGGACGTGGTGACGCGGTTGCTGTCCCGGAACAGGACGGTCGTCCTGCTGGTGCTGGCGTACCTCGCCATGCGTGTGGTGTTGCTGCTCGCGGCGGGGCGCTGAAAAAAGGAAGAAATGCCGACGCGTAATGGAGGGGCAGGCCCCTGCATGGCGCATCGGGCCTGGGAGGATGTCGTGTCGAAACCGTTGTTGGGGCTCGTGCTGGGGACCGTCCTCGGATTGCTGGATGGTCTCTCTGCGTTCTTCTATCCGGAGGCCGGTCCGATGATGGCTCAGATCATCATCGGGTCCACCATCAAGGGCCTGGTGTCGGGGCTGGTGATGGGCTTCGTCGCTCGGAGGTTGCAATCACTTCCGCTTGGTATCGTGTTGGGGCTCTCGTTGGGGCTGCTGCTGAGCTACTTCGCGGCGATGACGCCCGACGCCCAGGGCCAACACCACTACTTCCAGATCATGCTCCCGGGCGGTCTGCTGGGGCTCATCGTGGGCTTCGCCACGCAGCGCTTCGGACAGGCGCCTCGCAGGGGGGCCGCGTCATGAGGTCCCTGGGGCTCCTGATGCTCGAGGGGATGTGTGCCTGCGCGACCGGGACGCCGGCTCCGGCGCCTTCTCGCGTGGAGACCGCCGAGTTGGTGGGTGAGCTGAAGCCCTATTCGTTCCTGTTGGGCACCTGGGACGCCGAGGGCGGAGGCTCGCCGGGAGCGTCTGCGGGGCGCTTCACGTTCGAGGCGGACGTCCAGGGGCATGTGCTGGTCCGGCGCAACGTGTCCTCCACGCCGAAGGGCAAGCACGAGGACCTGGTGGTGCTCTACGTGGCGGAGCCGGGCGTCGTCCGGGCGAGCTACTTCGACAACGAAGGGCACGTCATCCAGTACGGCGTCCGCGCGTTGGATTCGCCGCCGGGCGCGGAGTTCGTGACGGCGGAGGGAACAGGAGGTCCTCGTTTCAGGCTCACGAACCTGCGGACCTCGGATGACACGCTCCTCGTCAGGTTCGAGGTGGCGCCTCCCGGCGGGGCGTTCCGCACGTACCTGGAGGGCACGGCTCGGCGCAGGTAGCCCCTCTCCCTGTCCGCCGCGTCGAAGGGCGCCCGTTCCTTCCTCGTTCCCAGTGCCCGGCCCCCTGGCTGGGTGACGAGCATGCCCGGGATGGGCGCCCCTCTTGCTCCAGCAGTGGCCCCTGCAGCCCATGGGCGGCGCGCCCCGTCGATCCACTTCGGGGAAGAGGGCTCCGTTGCGGTGTGTCTTGATCCATTCACGCATCACGCATCGCTGACTCACGCACCACGGAAAGGACTTGAATGAAGCGAGCAGGCACGATTGCCCTCCTGATGATGGCTCTTCCCCTGACGACGTGGGCTTCGCCCGTGTGGAAGGGAGACTTCGAATCGGGAGACCTCTCCCAGTGGACGGGCAGCGACGCCGTGGCGGCGGATCGGCTCCAGATCGTCGAGGACCCCGTGCGCGAGGGCCGGTTCGCCCTGAAGACGACGGTGCACCAGGGGGACGACCCCATCCACGCGAGCGGCAACCGCAACGAGTTCTTCCACTTCGGCAACGAGACCGAAGGGACGGAGTACTTCTACAAGTGGAGCACGATGTTCGCGCCGGACTTCCCCAGCGTGGATACCTGGCAGTTGTTCACGCAGTGGCACCACGACGGCAACAGCGGCTCGCCGCCCCTGGAGTTCTTCGTGCGCGGCGAGACCATCCACCTGCGCGTCGAGGGACGGGATGACCGCGTCCTCTGGAAGGCGCCGCTGGAGCGCGGCAAGTGGCTCGACTTCGTGCTGCACGTGAAGTGGTCTTCCGACAAGGAGGTCGGCTTCGTCGAGCTGTACTACAACGGCGAACTCGTCATGCCGAAGCAGCCCGCCGCGACCCTCTACTGGGGCATGCAGAACTACCTGAAGCAGGGGCTGTACCGGGACAAGGACGTCGCAGCCGATGGCGTCGTCTACCACGACGGCATGGTGCAGGCGACGAGCCTCGAGGACGTGATGCCGCAGGCAACCCAGGCGGCGGCTCCTGCGCCGGTGGCGGACGCCGGGCAGCCCTAGGTCGGTGGCGACCAACGGGCCCCTCCGCCACGCCCACCCAGGGCTGAGGCCTCGGCAGTCCCCGGGCCGCCGTCCCGAGGGGCGGCGCGGCCCGCGGACCGTTCGACCGGGACGACGCCGCGGAGGGCTTTGGGAGAGCGGCCGAACGTCCGCACGTCCCTGGAGGACACGGCTCGGCGCAGGCAGTTGCCCTCGCCTCGGATGCGTCCAGACGGCCCCGCGGTGACGCCTCCTTCATGTGAGCGTCACGCGGGGCCCTTGTGCATCCGCTCCAGGAACAACGCGAGGAGCGCCGCCCGGGACCGCACCCCGAAGTGCTTGTAGAGGGACTTCGTGTATTGGTTCACGGTGAAGCGGCTGATCTCCATCCTCGCCGCGATGTCCTTGTCACCCAGGCCCTGGAGCAGCAGCGTCAGGGTCTGCCGTTCCCTCGGACTGAGCCTGTCAGCCTGCGGGCGATCTCCGTCTTGCTCCACCGGACCGAGCAAGGCCCAGCACTCGGAATGGAAGAGGTTCAGCAGCTCCCGCTCCGCGGCGTCGAAGCGGCGCCCGCTCCGCCCCCGGTGGATGCCGATGCCCTGCACGACCCCTGGTCGCTCCGACCAGCGTCCCGAGTAGACCGAGTCATCGAGTCCCGTCGGGAGGAGGTGGTGCTCGACATAGGGCGCGGAGTACCACGCACGGTCTCCCACGAGGTCTCGTCGCATCGCGGTGACGACGGAACCCGGGGCCGGACGTCGCCTCATCAATGCCCGGATGGCGGGATTGCAGGCGCTGCCCATCCGCTGGAGGGACTGCACCGCGGACAGTCTGTCGGTACCCCACCCGGCGAGGACGGTGGCCGTGAAGGCGCCTGTGCCCTCGGGCCTGAAGTCCTCTTCCCTGACACAGACCGCGGCGTCCGAGCCGAGGATGCGACAAATCCCGGAGAGCAGATGCCGGGGACGCGCCCCGGGTCCCGCTGGCAACTCGTGCGTCTCGTTGATGAGACGCACCAGCTCACGCACGTGCGAACTCCGCAGATGGGCACCCTTCATGAGACCTCCGAGCGCGTTGCTCCGTCGATGTGTTCCCTAGTTCTAGCGAATTGCCAGCTTTGTCGCATTGGACGAGTTTGGTGCTCGCAACATCGACCCTCAGGAGCGACACATGATGAAGAAGCGGCTCACCCAGGCATTCCTCACGATGGTTGTCTTGGCGCCTTTCGCGGTGATGGCGCGCGCCGTCCCGGCCAGCAGTGGCAGACCCGCGGTCTGGGCGGACGGGGCCTGTTTCCTCATGACCTACAGCACCATGTACAACGGCTGCACGGCCCGAAAGAGCTTCGAGTTCCCGCTGCCGGTCGACACGGTCGGCAACAAGACGGCCTACGTCGCGGCGCAGGGGGCGTCCTCCGCGAACAGCGTCGGCTGCGCCGAGGTCGGGATGAATCGCGAGGGGACGCTCGTCTACGGGGGCGCCCGCAAGTGGCTCACGAGCTTCGGCACGCCGCAGATCATCACCCTGACGGATGCCTACATCCCGGCGGGTGGCTATCTGTACGTCAACTGCTCCGTCGACCCGAGCGCCTTCGTCATCTCCATCGACTACAACGCCTAGCAGGCGCGGGATTCGGTCCCAGGTGAGCGTGGAGTGCCCATGAGGTCGCGGGCACTCCGCCTCGCTCTTCCTCGGTCCCGGGCGTCATGCCATGCGATTCCTGCTCATGCGCCCGGGACAGCGACGTGATTCGACAACCCCTGGAGCGCAGCGGCATGACACGCATTGGAGCATGGGTCGGAGGGATTCTCCTCACCGGAGCGCTGTCCTATGGAGTCTACCGACTCCTCGGCGCGGCTGACTCCCGTGCGAGGGATTCGGAGGAGCAGGCCGCGGGGCTCCAGGCCCTGGAGTCACAGGTCCGGGAGTTGAAAGCCGCGGTCGCCCAGTCCACGCGGACGGCGCAGGAGGCCCAGGCCGCCGCCCAGGCAGCGCGGCTCTCGGGACCTCGCGCGGAGCCCTCCGCGACCGCCGGCGTGGGCTCCGGGGGCGCGGGGGCTACTCCACCAGGGGCGTCCCGGGAGGACGCCGCGGCGCCGCCCCGCGAGGCAACGCCAGACGACGCGGTCCTCCGGCTCGATGCGCGCTTCTTCGGAGAGAGCGTGGACCCGACCTGGAGAAGGGACGCGGAGCAGCGGACGGAGCGGCTGCGCGCCGAACTCCCCCGTGGCGTGCGCATCGTCTCGATGGAGTGCCGAAGCTCCATCTGCCGGCTCGAGATGTCACACCCCAGCCTGGAGTCCTTCCAGAAGTTCATCCGCGACCGACTCGTCGATGACGTGGCCACGTGGGATGGCCCCTTCATGGCCGCGGTCAAGGGACCGGCCGGGAATGCGGGAGAGGTCGAAGCGGTCGCCTATCTCGCCCGTCCGGGAACGACCCTGATGCCCTGAACCCTCCCACGGGTAAGCGGGAGGCCACGTTCGGGACGGCGCTCGTCGGCGACTCGTTCAAGCACCAGCTGACTGCCCTGGATTTTCTCTCGGGCCAGCACCTGATGTGCCGCCGCCGCCCCTTGTCCATCGCCTGGAATCCCCTCACCACCCAGCGCACGGAGGACGACGAGGGCACGCCCATGCCTCACGCGAAGCGCCGGCGAATCGACCCCGAAGGGCCTTGGGTCGCGGACCGCGGCCGTCCTCCTCCCTAATTCTAGTGAATTGCCAACCGGGGGAGCATTGCACGAGCTTTGCGTTTTGCGGCCTCGACTCCAGAAGAGACGCCCGACGAGGGGGGCGGCGTCTTCACGATGGCGGTCGTGGCAGCTCGCGTGTCTGTCACGTGCACGCAATCCATCGTGTCTTGCAAAAGGGGTAGACCATGATGCGCAGCAACCGCTGGCTCGCCGCATGTCTGTCGCTCTCGCTTTCGGGATGTGGCACCGGAGCCCTCGAACCCTCCGAGGCTCCACGAGCAGAAGCCTCGAAGACCGACGCATCGCAGACGGAGGGGCGGGTCCTCACCAGCGACGCCCGCCTCCAGGACATCGCGACGGCGCTCAGCGTGTTCCCCGACGTCCAGGTCCTGGGCTCACATCCTGACGGCGTGCCGTACATGATCCATGGCGAGCTGGGCGGTGTGGGGCAGGCCCTCGCGGGCGTCACGGCGTGGCAGGCCCACGCGCTGGTGAGCCCGGCGCTGGAGCGCATCGCCCCGTCGTTCCGTCTGGACGCGCGCGACCTCGTGCCCCAGCGAATCTCGCGGGACGCCCAGGGCCGCACCCATCTGCGGTACGCGCAGACCAAGGAGGGCCTGTCGGTGCTGGGAGGTGAGCTGGTGGTGCACCTGGACGCGTCTGGCCAGGTGTACGCGGTGAACGGCTCGGCGCGGGATGGAGAGCAGGTGTCGTCCAAGCCCGGCATCGCTCCGGAGGCCGCCCAGCAGGTGGCCTTGAGGAAGACGCCGGGCGCGAGCGCGTTGGAGGGCGTGCCCCGCCTCGTCTACGTCCGCGCGACCGAGAAGGACTCGCTGCGCCTGGCCTGGGAGGTACGGGTGACGGGCAAGCACACCGCCCTCCCTCTGCGCGACCGCGTCTACGTGGACGCCATGGATACCGCCATCGTCCTGCGTGTGCCGGAGATCCACGCGCTGCTCAACCGCAAGGTGTACAGCGCGAACAACGGCACCAGCCTTCCGGGGACGCTCAGGCGCAGCGAGGGCCAGGGGGCCACGGGGGATGCCTATGTGGACAGCCACTTCGACGTGCTGGGAACCACGTACGACTGCTTCAGCACCCTGTTCGGGCGTGACTCGTATGACGACGCGGGCCACGCGCTCAGCAGCACCGTGCACTACTCCAACAACTACGTGAACGCCTTCTGGGACGGCACGCAGCTCGTGTGCGGGGATGGAGACGGCGTCAACTCCGGGCCGCTGTGCACGGACCTGGACGTGGTGGTCCACGAGCTGACCCACGCGGTGACGGACTTCGAGTCCGGCCTCGTCTACGCCGGCGAATCCGGCGCGCTGAGCGAGTCCCTGTCGGACATCTTCGCCGCCACGTGCGAGAGCTGGACGACCTCGTGGTCCACGGGCCCGGACGTCTGGAAGATTGGCGAGGACATCTGGACCCCCGCCACGCCGAATGACGCCCTCCGGTACATGGACGACCCGGCCCTGGACGGCGCCTCGCTGGACTCCTACGAGGACTACTCGTCCAGCACCGACGTGCACTACGGCTCGGGCATCCCGAACCTGGCGTTCAAGCTGCTGGCCACCGGCGGCGTGCATCCGCGCGGACGCTCGACGATCGAAGTCCCGGGCATTGGCGTCGAGGCCGCCGCTCGCATCTTCTACAAGGCCAACACGGACTACTTCACCTCCAGCACGACCTTCGAGCAGGCCAAGACCTATACCGAGTACGCGGCGCAGGCGCTCGGCTACAGCGCGGCCGTCGTGGAGTCCGTGAGTCTGGCGTGGCAGGTCGTGTACATCCCCCTCAACTTCCCGGTGTTCTGCACGACCCTTCCCCCGTTCAGCGGCACGGTGACCAACCTCAGCGGCGTGCTGAACTCGAACCGGTACTACTGCGCGAGTGCCGGCGCATACACCACCACGCTGTTCACCATCGGCGGAGGCACGGGGGACGCGGACCTGTATGTCCGCTTCGGCGCGGCGCCGACGAAGAACCTCTACGACTGCCGTCCGTTCACGGGAGGCAACACGGAGGTGTGCACCGTCACGGCGCGACCCACCGCGGGCAAGTACTGGATCATGATCAACGCGTACAGGGCCTACTCCGGCGTGACGTTCAGCTATTCCTTCTGAACGGCGCCGGAGCGGGGAGGGCGGGCCCCGCATCCAGGCACATGGCCCTTCGTTCCAGCCGCGCGGCGGCGGTCGCGAAGGGCCTCCTGCCGGACTTCACCCACGGCGGCCGCTGGCCGCCTTCAGCGCGGGGGCGCCGGGCAGGCCCGGGGCCTCCTCCACCACGCGCTCCAGCGCCTTGAGGCCCTTGCGCTGCCCCACCGCCACCACCGTGAGGTTCTCCCGGCGGAAGTAGCGCCGGGCCACCTCGCGCACGCGCGCGGCGGTCTGCGAGTCCACCAGGTCCGCCCGGTGGCTGAAGGTCTCAGGCAGGCGGAACAGCTCCGTGCCGCCGAACCACCCGGCCAGCTCTCCCGGCGAGTCCTGGGAGAACTCCAGCAGCATGCGGTGACGGCGCTTGGCGCGGCCCAGCTCCTCCTCGCCGATCTCCTCGTCGCACAGCGCGGCCAGCACGCGGAAGGCCTCGGACACCACCTGGGAGGCCTTCTCCGGGGCGCTGGCGGCCTCGATCTCGAAGATGCCGGCGTCGTGGTACGCGTCCAGCGACGCGTTGACGGAGTACGCCAGTCCGCGCTTCTCCACGATTTCGAACGGCAGCCGCGACGACAGGCCGTCGTCCAGCACCCGGCGGATGATCTGCAGCGCCGCGTAGTCGTCGTGCTGCTCCGGCACCGTGCGGAAGCTCAGCCGGAACTCCGTCTGCGACTCGTCGTGGGAGACGAAGTGCAGCCGGGGGCCGGGCAGCGCGTCGGGGGGCGGGGCCTCGGTGCTGGCCGGGCCCTTGGGCAGCCGCGCGAAGGCGCGCTCGGTCAGCTCCAGCACCTCGTCGCGGCGCACGCGGCCCGCGGCGGTGACCACCAGGTTGCCGGTGACGTAGTGCTGCGCGAAGTGCTCCAGCACCTGCGCGTGCTTCAGCGCGGTGACGGACTCGCGCGTGCCGGCGATCTTCAGCGCCAGCGGGTGGTCCGGGAAGAGCAGGCGCTTGGACAGGTTGTCCAGGTCGATGTCCCGCCCCTTGTCGTCCACCTCGTCCAGCATCTCCTCGAGGATGATCTGCCGCTCCACCTCCATGTCCGTCAGGCGGGGGCGGGTGAGCATGTCGCCCAGGATGTCCAGGCCCACGCGCAGGTGGGCGGGGTGCAAAGGCGTGTAGTAGTACCCGTGGTCCCGGGTGGTGACGCCGTTGAGGTTGCCGCCCACCTCTTCCACCGCGGCGTTCATCCGCACGGTGTCCGGCCAGCCCTCGCTGCCGCGGAAGAACAGGTGCTCCAGGTAGTGGCTGACGCCGTTGTTGGCGGCCGCCTCGTGGCGGCTGCCCGTGCGGACGTAGATGGCGAGCAGGGCGGTGTGGAGGTGGGGCGTCTCGACGGTGACGACGCGCAGCCCGCTGGGCAGCACGTCCCGATACGATGTGAAGCTCATGCGCGGGGAAGCCTTAACACGAAGGCCGTCCCCTGGCCGGGAATACTCTGGCAGGAGAGCGAGCCCCCGTGGGCCTGGAGGATTTGCTGACTCACCGCGAGTCCCAGGCCCGTGCCCCCCTCCTTGGTGGTGAAGAAGGGCTCGAACAGGTGCTCCCGCACCTCGGCCGTCATCCCCTGTCCGGTATCGCGCACCGTCACCTCCACGTCCTGCTCCAGGGGGCGGGTGGCGATGGTGAGCTGCCCGCCGTGGGGCATCGCCTCGCGGCTGTTGCGCAGCAGGTTGAGGAACACCTGCCGCAACTGCCCCTCGTCCGCGAGCACCGCCGGCGTGGTCGGGGCGAACTGGCGCACCACCTCCACGCCCGCGCGCTCCAACTCCTCGCGCGTGAAGTCGAGCACGCCGTCCAGCACCGCCGTGACGTCGCGCGGGTCCAGGTCCGGCCGCTGCGGGCGGGCCATGCGCAGGTACTGCTCGGTGACGTCCGCCAGCCGGTCCACCTCGTGGGTGACGGCGGACAGGAGGTGGTTCACCTCGCGGGCCTCCTCGGTGGAGTCGAACCGGGCCTGCTCCACCGCGTCCTGGAGCAGCTCCACGTTGAGTCCGATGGAGGACAGGGGGTTGCGCACCTCGTGGACGATCTGCGCGGAGATGCGGCCCACCGCGGCCAACTGCTCGGCGCGCATCAGCGCCTCCGCCTGGGCCTTGAGCTGGGCCTCGCGCGCCTGGAGCGAGCGGGCCATCTGGTCGAACTCGCGCGCGAGCACGGCCACCTCGTCGTCACCCCGCACGCCCAGCTGGGCGTTGTAGTCGCCCCGGGCGATGCGGGAGACCCCCTCGATGAGCGTGCGCACCGGGCGCAGCGTGCGCGCGCTCCACGCGGTGGCGCCCAGCCCCAGCAGGATGGCGGCGACCGACAGGCTGATGATGGCCAGGCCCGTCTGGCGCTCGCGCTCCTCGGCGCCGTCCACCCGTTCGCGGATGCGGTTGGAGAGGGCCAGGCGCAAGAGGCGCAGCTCGCGGCCGATGGCGTCCTCCATGGACAGCACGTCCGCGGTGGCGCGGTCCACCTCCAGCTTGTCCGGGGACTGGGTGCTCAGCGCGGAGAAGACACTCTCCGCGGCGCGACCGTACTCCTGGTAGCGCGAGTCCAGCTCCACCATGCGCGCCTCCAGCTCCCGGATGAAGGGCACCTCGCTCGCGGGGGCCTCCGCGCGCACCTCCTCGGCGCGCTTGCGCGCGTTGGCCAGCCGCTGCGTCATCAGCGTGGTGGGGACGTAGATGCGCGCCAGCCGGATGATGGCGCGGCGGGTCTCCGGGCTGTCCTCCTCCAACACCCGCGCCGTGTTCTTCTGCTGGTTGGCGTGGTTCATCTCCATCTCCGCCGCGTCCTGGGAGAGTTGGAGGTAGCCCTGGCTGACGAGCCGGATTTCCAGCCGGTTGCGGTGCAGCTCCGCCACGCTGAACAGGGACACCAGCCCGAAGGTGACGAGCACCACCGCGTAGCCGAGGAAGATGCGGGTGGCGAGGGAGAGCTTCATGCGAGAGCGGGCCGCCTGGCGTCCGAGGCGCCATCGCTACGCGCACCCGGGGCCGCCTGCAAGCGAAGCCGTCCTCCCGCCAGCACCCCCGCGGGGGGGCCGGCCATCCGGGCCTGGGGGTCCATGAAACCCAGGATAGTCCGCCCGGACTGCACGAGCTGCAACCCAGATGCAATGACGGTCGGCCCTGGACGTAGCAGGGGAGCGGTCACACCCGGCCTCCCTCCAAGGACCCCTCCTCCGTGAACCCCTCCACGGTCTGCCTCTCCCTGGGCGCACTCCTGGCCCTGCTGTCCCTGCCCCCGGTCGCCCACGCGGAGCCGCCTGGGCCCGCCCCGGCCCCAGCCCCGGACCCCGCCCAGAAGCTGGTGGGCGTGTGGGCCGGGGACATCACCAACGGCCCCGAGGCCCGGGGGCCCCTCACGGTGTCCCGGGAGGGCGACGCGTGGCGGGCGAGCATCGCGGGCTTCGAGGCGCCCGGGCGGCTGGAGAAGTCGACGCTCACCGTGACGCTGCCCGGAGGGCAGGGCGAGCTGCGCGCGACGGTGTCGCCGGATGGCCGGCGGATCCTGGGGCACTGGGTGCAGCCCCGCGTCCTGACGGGGGGCGTCCAGTACGCGACGCCCGTGGAGCTGCGGGCCCTGCGCAAGGGCGTGTGGCGGGGGGACGTCACCCCCTGGGCGGACCGCCTCACGCTGTACCTCACGGTGTACGCGCGGCCGGATGGCTCGCTGGGCGCGTACCTGAGGGACCCGGAGAAGGGCTTCGGCCGGCAGTTCGCGTTCAACGTCACGATGAACGGCGGCGCCGTGAAGCTCGAGGACCCGCGCGGCCCCACCGTCTTCGAGGGCACGTATGACGAGCGCCTCGGCCGGCTGACGGTGCCCATCTTCTTCCTGGGGCACGTGGCCTTCACGAAGCGCGACCGGAACCAGGCGGTGGGGCTCTACCCGCGCACGCCGGCCGCGCCCTACGCGTACACGGTGCCGGTGGCGGACTCGGACGGCTGGGCGACGGCGTCGCTCGCGGACGTGAAGATGGACCCGGCGCCCATCGCCCAGTTGATCCAGCGCATCCTCGACACGCAGCCGGGCCCCCAGCCCACGCCCGTCATCCAGGGGCTGCTCATCGCCCGGCACGGCAAGCTGGTGGTGGAGGAGTACTTCCACGGCTTCGACCAGGCGCGCCTGCACGACCTGCGCTCGGCGTCGAAGACGGTGGCGCCCATGCTGGTGGGCACCGCCATCCAGCAGGGCGCGAAGCTCGGTCCCCAGACGCCCGTGTATCCGCAGTTCCCCGCGTACACCGCCGCCGGGCCCCTGGACCCGCGCAAGGCGAAGCTCACCGTCGAGCACCTGATGACGATGACGTCCGGCTTCGACTGCGACGACAACGACGACGAGTCGCCCGGCAACGAGAACACCCTCCAGAGCCAGGAGGGGGACTGGTACACGTACACGCTGAACCTCCCCATGGGGCGGGCGCCGGGGGAGCCCAAGGCGGTGTACTGCTCGGCGGGCATCAACCTGCTGGGAGGCGTGGTGCGCAACGCCACGGGGACGTGGCTGCCGGAGCACTTCCTGCGCACCCTGGCGTCGCCGCTGGGCATCCGCCACTACGCGATGAACCTGATGCCGGACGGCGAGGCGTACCTGGGCGGCGGCCTGTCCCTGCGCCCCCGGGACGCGCTGAAGCTGGGGCAGCTGTACCTGGCGGGCGGGGTGTGGAACGGCCAGCGCGTGGTCGCCAGGCAGTGGGTCGAGCGCTCCGTCGCGAAGCACTCGGAGATGGAGCCCGGCCGCACGTACGGCTACGCGTGGTGGCGTCACGAGCTGCGGGTGGGAGGGCGCGTGTACGCGGAATACGAGGCGGGCGGCAACGGCGGCCAGTACGTCATGGTGGTGCCGGAGCTGGACCTGACGGTGGTGTTCACCGGCGCCAACTACGCCCAGTTCAACATCTGGAAGACGTTCCGGGAGGAATTGCTGCCGCGATACATCCTCGCGGCCGCCCGTCCGTAGGCGGGGAGGGGAGCCCTGGCTGCGTCTTGGCTCGACGCACGCCAGGGACACCGGGTACAAGGCGCCTCCAATGGAGCCTGTCTCGAAGAAAGTCTCGTTGGTGACGGAAATCTCGAAGGAGTTCACGTTCGAGGCCGCGCATCGCCTTCCAAACGTCCCCGTGGGTCACAAGTGCTCGCGGGTGCACGGGCACAGCTACCGCATCGAAATCACCGTGCGCGGTCCGGTGGACCCCCACCTCGGGTGGATCGTCGACTTCGCCGAGCTCAACGCCGCCTGGCAGCCGCTGCACGCGCAGCTGGACCACCGGCTGCTGAACGAGGTGCCGGGGCTGGAGAACCCGACGAGCGAGCTGCTGGCCGGCTGGCTCTTCGAGCGGCTGACCTTCCCCACCGCGAAGGTGGTGAAGATCCGCGTCTCGGAGACGTGCACGTCCCAGTGTGTCGTCTACCCCGTGGAGGGGTGACGCCCGCGGGTCAGGTCTCCACCTGACCCAGGTTGGCGTGGAGGACGGCGCCGTTCACCGTCGGCGTCCCCGCGCAGAACCAGACGATGTCGGCGATCTCCGCCGGGGTGATGAGCCGGCCGAAGGTCGTCTTGCTCTTCGCCAGGGCGAGCGCCTCCAGGCTGCCGCCCAGGTGCGAGCGCAACAGCTCCGTGTCCGTGAAGCCGGGGCATACGCAGGCGGTGTGGACGCGCGTGCCGGCCAGGTCCTGGCAGGTGGCGCGCATCAACCCGACGAGCGCGTGCTTCGACGTCACGTAGGACGCCGCGCCCCGGACGGCCTTCTCCGACAGGGTGGAGCCCACGTAGAGGATGGAGGAGCCCTCGCGCAGGTACTCCCGCGTCAGGCGGTTGAGCAGCGCGGGCGCGACGACGTTGACCTCCAGCACCTGGCGCAGGTGGGCCGCGTCGAGCGACAGCGCGTCGTCGTGCGCGTAGAGCGCCGCGTTGTGCACCAGGCAGACCCGGCCCGTCGCCGCGCCGAGCGCGTCGCGCAGCGCGGAGGTGACGGGGCCCTCCCAACCCGGCGCGGCCAGGTCCACGTTGACGTCGACCACGCCCGGCACGAGGCAGGGGTTGCGTGACAACGTCACCACGCCCCAGCCCTCCTGGCGGAAGCGCGCGGCGATGGCCTGTCCGATGCCCCGGCTGGCCCCCGTGACGATGGCCCAGTCAGTCATGTCCCGACCACTCCCACGACGACCACTGGCCGGGGCCGGAGGCGCACTTCACCACCAGCCGCGAGACGCGGTCGCGCCGCAGCCCCGCGCCGTCGCCCACCAGCTCCTCGCCGAAGACGCGCGCCAGCTCCTCCAGCGTCACGTTCTCCACGGGCAGCACGGTGATGTCGCGCTGGAGGAAGCGCAGCGTCTCCCCGTTGAAGTGCGCCGTCACGTCGCCCTTCGCGTCCGTCTCCAGGCGCAGGTGGGGGGAGCGGCCCGGCAGCATGAACGTCTCGTTCCACGCCTGGCAGCGCGCGATGATGGCGCGCTTCATGGGCTTGTAGTCGGAGAGCATGCCGTTCTCCGTCACCTCGCCCGTGATCGCGACGTAGACGGTGAAGTTGTGGCCATGCAGGTTCTCGCGCTCCGTGGCGGAGAAGATGGTGAAGTGCCCCGCCGAGAACTTCATCTCTTCCTTGTGGAGCTCGATGGTCGTCATGCGTGGCATGGGCGACCACCTCGTTAGCATCAAGCCCGGAGCACCTCAACGGGCGCGCGCGGCCCGATGTCCACCAGATGTGCAACGCGGTGACGATTATCTCCCGGGCGCCCCTTCGGGCCCTGGCTTCCCGGGGGCGGGTTGCGCGATTCTGCCGGACCCATGTTCCTGCCCCTGCTCACCCTGGGTGTGGTCCTCGCCGCGAAGCCTGCACCGTCCGAGAAGGTCTTCGTCCCCTGCCAGCGGGACACGCCGGAGTGGACCGCCGCGCGCGAGCGGTTCACGGCCCTGGATGCGCGGCTGGGGACGCTCGCGGACGACGCGGACGCGGAGGAGGCCTTCGCGGCGCTCCAGGAGACCCTGGCGTCGCGCTGCTTCGCGCTGAGCCGCGAGGAGACCGAGCAGCGCCCGAAGAAGGGGGTCCTCTCCAGCCAACTGGCGGCCTGGTGGCGGGATGGCGGACGCGAGTGGGCGGCGTCGTACCTGGAGCTGGGCGGGCCCGGCGCGCGCGTGGTGGTGCTGCCGCCGGAGGTGCGCGAGGTGCTGGCGCGCGGGCAGGTGCCCGAGGACCACCGGCTGCGGACGCTGCTGTGCGCGGTGGAGGACGTCGACTGCGCGCGGGAGACTGCGCCGTGGTTCGCCCGCCTGGACGAGGCCTTCCTGCCCGGCAAGCGCGCGGAGTCCCGCATCTCGGCGGACCCTTCCCACAAGCCCATGTGGGCCGAGTGCGAGAAGTTCGCCCGCAAGAAGGCGGCGCGCTGGCGCTACATGGCCTGGCGGATATGCGTGGCCGGGCACACCGACTTTTCGTACCGGATGCCCCTGGTCCGGATGCGCGCGCCCCGTGATGGGTGGCTCGTGCTGCGGGGGCGCCGCGGCCACTACGCGTTCTGTGACGAGGTGCGCGCCTACCACCTGGGCACGGGGACCGCGTGGATCTCCCAGAGCTGCTCGGACCTGGTGTTGCGCGAGGACCCCGGACACGAGGGGCGCGTGGACGCCGCGAAGACGGACGCGGCCCGGCGCCCGCGCGTCCAGACGGGCCGGCTGCCGCCCGAGCAGCTCCAGGAGCTGACCTGGGTGCTCCTGCTCGACGGCGAGGCCGAGCTCACCGGGCGGCCTCGCGCCGTGCGGCGCCCCGTCCCGGAGGGCCTCTCCCTCGAGTGGCGGGCGGGCGAGGACGTGCCCTTCGGCATCCCTGGCGGCGTCGAGGGTGGCTCCGTCTGGGGCAACTCCGGGCAGACGCGCATCACCTGGTCCTGGTTCCCCCCGGACCGGGCGGAGCCCCTGGGGGGTGAGTTCACCTGGCCCGAGTCCTCGTCTCCCGAGGAGAACCACGCGGACCACCTCGTCGAGGCGCTGGAGAAGACCTTCGTCGAGGGCTGCCCCCAGCGCCCCGCGC
Source organism: Myxococcus dinghuensis (assembly GCF_024198235.1). Classification (GTDB taxonomy): domain Bacteria; phylum Myxococcota; class Myxococcia; order Myxococcales; family Myxococcaceae; genus Myxococcus; species Myxococcus dinghuensis. The sequence goes on from NZ_JAKCFB010000008.1 coordinate 217,756, forward strand.
CGCTCGACGCGCTCGACTTCACCCGCCCGACGACGGTGAACCACGTGGATGCCCCGGAGGGCGTGACGAAGACGCAGGACGGCGTCCTCTCCGCCCTGCGCGACTGGAAGGCCCCGGCCTCCTGCGCCGGCACCCCGCGTTGACGGGAGGGCCGACCCGGGACGTCTTCCCAGGGCCTGGGAAGATTGCGTTGCGCGGCGGACCCGGGGGTAATTAGTAATGGCGCATGTTGCAATTTACCTCCGGAAGGAGGCTGTCCATGTCCCCCGCGCCCCGCTGCTGTCGTCGCCAACGCTGACGTTGGTTCGCTGAAGTCCGTCCGGGACGCCACGTGGCGCACCGGGGCCTCGTCAGGCTCCGGAGGCCGACGCCGTCACGGCCACTGAAACCCCATACCCCCCAAGCGACACGTCCCCGGTGGCGGCACCGGACGGGTGACGTGCGCGTGTGTCTTTCCCTCGTCTCGTTCCGTGACGGGTGGCCGGAGGTGTGTCCGCGCGAGCGCGGGCCACCGGGGCCGCCTGGGTCGCGGCGGTTGGAGTCCTTCGATGAATTGGCGACGTACGGTGGCGGGAGGCGCGCTGGCGCTCCCGCTGGTGGTGGGCGGTTTCGTCCTCGCGCGGGGGGAGGCGGGGGCGCAGGAGGGGGGAGGGGGCGCGAAGGTGGCGCCGCCGCCCGTGGTGGTGGCGGAGGTGGTGACGCGCCCGGTGGCGGAGAGCGCCGAGTACACGGGCGTGCTCGCGGCCGTGCAGAGCGTGGAGCTGCGGCCGCGCGTGGGGGGCTTCATCGACGCGGTCCGCTTCGCGGAAGGGGGCTTCGTCACGGCGGGGCAGGTGCTGTTCCAGTTGGACTCGCGCACGTTCGAGGCGGCGCTGGCCCGGGCGCAGGCGGACCTGAAGCAGGCGGAGGAGCGCCGCACGCTGTCGGAGCGCAAGTTCGAGCGGGGCGAGAAGCTGGTGGCGGAGGCGGCCATCTCCCGCAGCGACTTCGACGTGTTGATCGCGGAGAAGGCGGAGGCGGGCGCGCGCGTGGAGGCGGCGCGGGCCGCGGTGCGGGCGGCGGAGATCGACCTTCAGGACACGCGGGTCCGAGCCCCCATCGCCGGACGCGTGGGTCGCGCGCTCGTCACGCCCGGCAACCTGGTCAGCGGTGGCGGCGCCAACGCCACGCTGCTGACGACGCTCACCTCGGTGGAGCCGTTCCACGTCTTCTTCGACGTGGACGAGGCCACGTACCTGCGCTTCGCGGGGCATGACTCCGGGGCGCGCGGCAAGGATGGACGCGTCAACCCGGTCCCCGTGCGCGTGGCGCTGAAGGGCGACGAGGGCTTCACGCGTGAGGCGCGCCTGGACTTCCTGGACAACCAGGTGTCGCCGGCGACGGGGACGGCGCGGGCCAGGGCGGTGCTCCCCAACCCGGACGGGAAGCTGGCGGCGGGGCTGTTCGCGCGGGTGCGGCTGGAGACGGGCGCGGCGCGGCCCACGGTGCTCATCCAGGACCACGCGGTGGCGACGGACCAGAAGGGCCGCTACGTGCTGGTCCTCCGGCCGGACCAGTCGCTGGAGCAGCGGCGGGTGGAGCTGGGCGGAACGGAGGTGGGCCTGCGCGTGGTGCGCGCGGGGCTGGCGCCGGGTGAGCGCGTGGTCCTCAAGGGCCTGGCGCGGCCGGGCATGACGGTGACGCCCACGGTGGTGGCCATGGCCGGCTCCGAGCACGCGGAGGGCGCGCGGCCATGAAGTTCGCCCATTTCTTCGTGGACCGGCCCATCTTCGCGGCCGTGTTGTCCGTGCTGCTGCTCATCGGCGGGGGGCTGTCGCTGGTGCAGTTGCCCTTGAGCGAGTACCCGGCCGTGTCCCCGCCCACGGTGGTGGTGCGCGCGGCCTACCCGGGCGCGAACCCGAGCGTCATCGCGGAGACGGTGGCCGCGCCGCTGGAGCAGGAGATCAACGGCGTGGAGGGCATGCTCTACATGTCCTCGCAGGCCACCAGCGACGGCCGCGTGTCCGTCACCATCACCTTCGCCATGGGCGTGGACCCGGACACCGCGCAGGTGCAGGTGCAGAACCGGGTGGCGCGCGCGGTGCCGCGCCTGCCCGCCGAGGTGCAGCGGCTGGGGGTGCTCACCGAGAAGTCCAGCCCGGACCTGCTCATGGTGGTGCACCTGGTGTCCCCGGACGGGAAGCTGGACCCGCTCTACCTCTCCAACTACGCCGTGCTCCAGGTGCGCGACGTGCTCCAGCGCGTGCCGGGCGTGGGCAACGTGGCGGTGCTGGGCGCGGGCGAGTACAGCATGCGCGTCTGGTTGGATCCGCAGTTGCTGGCGGCGCGCAACCTCACCGCCAGCGACGTGGTGAACGCCATCCGCGAGCAGAACGTCCAGGTGGCCGCGGGGGTCATCGGACAGCAGCCGGACGAGCGCTCCGCCTTCCAGCTCACCGTCACCACGCAGGGCCGGCTCACGGACGAGGAGCAGTTCCGCGACATCGTGGTGAAGGTGGGGGAGGCGGGGCAGGTGACGCGCCTGCGCGACGTGGCCCGGGTGGAGCTGGGCGCCAACTCCTACGCGGTGCGCGCGCGGCTGGACGGCAAGCCGGCGGTGGCCATCGGCATCAACCAGGCCTCCGGCTCCAACGCGTTGGACGTGTCCGCGGGCATCCGCGCGCGGATGGACGAGCTGCGCCTGGCCTTCCCGGAGGGCATGGAGTACCGCATCGCCTACGACCCGACGCTCTTCGTGCGCGCCTCCATCCGCAACGTGGTGAGCACGCTGCTGGAGGCGGTGGTGCTGGTGGTGCTCGTGGTGTTGCTGTTCCTCCAGACGTGGCGGGCCTCCATCATCCCGCTGGCGGCGGTGCCCGTGTCGCTGGTGGGCACGGCGGCGGTGATGCACATGTTGGGCTTCTCTCTCAACACGCTGTCGCTGTTCGGCCTGGTGCTCTCCATCGGCATCGTGGTGGACGACGCCATCGTCGTGGTGGAGAACGTGGAGCGGCACATCGAGCAGGGGGCCAGTCCGAAGGAGGCCGCGCGCCGGGCGATGACCGAGGTGACGGGGCCCATCATCGCCATCACCTCCGTGCTGTCCGCGGTGTTCGTGCCCACCGCGTTCCTGGGCGGTCTCACCGGCCAGTTCTACCGGCAGTTCGCGCTGACCATCGCCATCTCCACTATCCTCTCCGCCTTCAACTCGCTGACCCTCAGCCCGGCGCTCGCGGGGGTGCTGCTGCGCGGCCACCACGGGCCGAAGGACGGGCTCACGCGGCTGATGGAGAAGGGGCTGGGCGGGTGGTTGTTCCGGCCCTTCAACCGCTTCTTCGACAAGGCGTCCGCGGGCTACGTGTCGGTGGTCAAGCGCGTGGTGCGCGTCAGCGCGGTGGTGCTCGCCGTCTACGTGGGGTTGCTCTTCCTGACGTGGGCGGGCTTCGCCAAGGTGCCGGCGGGCTTCGTGCCCATGCAGGACAAGTACTACCTGGTGGGGCTGGCCCAGCTCCCGCCGGCGGCGTCGCTGGAGCGCACGGACGCGGTCGTCAAGCGCATGTCGGAGCTCATGCTGGCCGAGGAGGGCGTGGCCAACGTGGTGGCCTTCTCCGGCATCACCATCAACGGCTTCGTCAACGCGCCCAACTCGGCGGTGGTGTTCGCCATCCTGGACGACTTCGAGAAGCGCAAGTCCGCGGACCTGTCCGCCAACGCCATCGCGGGGCGGCTGCAGGGGAAGCTCTGGGCCATCCAGGAGGGCTTCGCGGCCATCTTCCCACCGCCGCCCGTGCCGGGCCTGGGCTCGCTCGCGGGCTTCAAGCTCCAGGTGGAGGACCGCGCGGGCCTGGGCTCGGAGGCGCTGTACGAGGCCACCCAGGCGCTGGTGCAGCGGGCCTCGGGGGACCCGCGGCTCATGGGCCTGATGTCGGGCTTCGAGATCAACGTGCCCCAGTTGGAGGCGCACGTGGACCGGGTGAAGGCCAAGCAGCAGGGCGTGCCGCTGGGCTCCGTCTTCGAGACGCTCCAGGTCCAGTTGGGGTCGCTCTACGTCAACGACTTCAACCGGTTCGGGCGCACCTACCAGGTGAACGTCCAGGCGGACGCGCAGCACCGCATGGAGCCGGAGGACATCGGTCGGCTCCAGGTGCGCAACGCGCAGGGAGGCATGGTGCCCCTGGCGGCGCTGGTGGACGTGAAGCCGTCGTTCGGGCCGGACCAGGTGCTGCGCTACAACGGCTACCCGTCCGCGGACATCAACGGCGCCGCGGCGCCCGGGGTGAGCACGGGGCAGGCGGTGGCGGCCATGGAGCAGCTCGCGGGGGACGTGCTCCCCGCGGGCATGAGCTTCGAGTGGACCGACCTGACGTACCAGGAGAAGCTCGCGGGCAGGGAGGGGCTGTTCGTCTTCCCGCTGGCCATCCTGCTGGCCTTCCTCATCCTCGCGGCGCAGTACGACAGTTGGACGCTGCCGCTGGCGGTGCTGCTGACGGTGCCGCTGGCGCTGCTCAGCGCGCTGGCGGGGGTGTGGCTCGTGGGAGGGGACAACAACATCTTCACGCAGATTGGCCTGGTGGTGCTGGTGGGCCTGGCGGCGAAGAACGCCATCCTCATCGTCGAGTTCGCCCGCGCGCGGGAGGATGAAGGCGTGGGCGTGGTGCAGGCGGCGCTGGATGCGTGCCGGCTGCGCCTGCGTCCCATCCTGATGACGTCCATCGCCTTCATCATGGGCGTGGTGCCGCTCGCGGTGGCGACGGGCGCGGGCGCGGAGATGCGCCGGGCCATGGGCGTCGCGGTGTTCGCGGGCATGCTCGGCGTGACGCTGTTCGGCCTGGTGCTGACGCCGGTCTTCTACGTCGTCATCCGCAAGCTCGCCCTGCGCGGCGTGGAGTCCCAGCCCGCGCCCGTGATTCCCGCGGGGGCGACGGGGGCCGAGGGGCACTGAGGCGTCCGGGCCTCGCGTGGCATGAAGGGGGCTGTCCCGGTCCGGGGCGGCCCCCTTCTTCGTCTCCCGCCGTGGAGTCCCGCCGCGCGGCTGGCGGGCCTGACGCGCGAGGGGCGCGCCCGACGTCGCGAGCGCGCCCCTGGCGAACGACGATGGCCGCCTGGCTCAGGGGGCCTGCAGCGGCGTGACGTGCGTGCCGCTGGTGGGCGTCACGTCGAGCCGGCCGTAGAGGCCATGGCTCTCGTCCTGCGGCCCGGAGGTGAAGAACAGCGTGTCGGCGGGCTGGTTGTCGAGCCCGTTGCCGAAGGCGATCGCCCACAGGCCGTCGATGGTCACCGCCTTGCCACTGGTGTCCTGGAGCGTGCCGTCCAGCTTGCCCGTCACCGCGTCATAGGCGTGGATGGTGCCGTCGCCGAAGTTGCCCACCAGCAGCCGCCCCGCGAAGCGACCGAAGCTCGCCGGAGCCATCGCCATGCCCCAGGGCGCGTTGAGGTCACCCTTGGAGATGAGCCGGCGGATGAAGCGACCGTTCGCGTCGAAGACGTTGACGTAGCCGAGCCCGGCGCCCTTGACGTCGTCCATCTTCTTGTCGTCCTGCTGCGCGTAGCTCACGTAGAGGTTGCCGTTGATGTTCTGGATGCCGAAGGGCGCGAAGCCCGCGGGCAGGTTCGGGTCCGTGAAGTCGCCGGAGAGCGTGGCGGGCGCGAAGTTGCTGTCGAAGACGGCGATCTTCCCGTTGTGGAAGTCGGTGGCGTAGAGGAACGGCGCCGTGCCGTTGGTCGCCAGCGCCAGCCCCTTGTAGACGGCGTTGGAGCTGGAGTTGTCCACCTGCGTGATGGCATCCGTCGCCGCCGCTTGCGGCGACCACGCCGCGAGCACGCCCTGCTCCGTCACGAAGATGAAGCGGGCGGGGCCGTTGGCGTCCCCGCTCTTCACGACGAACGCGCTGTCGGAGCCGCTGTAGACGATTCCCGTGGGCGCCGCCGGGTCGGTGACGCCGGCGGGCACGGGAATCGTGACGACGAGCGGCTGGGCGTTGCCGTCGCCGTCATAGAGCGTCGCCACGCCCTTGCCGTTGTCCGCCACCCAGGCGAAGCCGTTGGAGTTGAAGGCCAGGCCCCAGGGGTTGACCAGGTTGGAGTCCGTGTGGTCCGCCGTCACGCCTCCGTCGGAGACGAGGTTGCGCTGGGTATAGGAGTTGGGCAGGTCGCTGGGGACTTGCGCGCCGGCCAGTCCTGGCAGGGCGAAGGCGGTGGCGAGCGACAGACCCAGCACATACTCCCCCCACCGCGGTTGCAGTGAACGACTCGACGATGTCTGCATGGTCGACCTCTCTTGTGCGAATTTCACTGAGACGCTTCCGTCTGACAAAAACGTGCGAGTGCGGGGTGGAAGTCACAATCCGCCCCCACGGACCAGGAAGTGATGACCTCGCGTCAATGACGGCTTCCGGACGTCGAGAGGGAGCGGGCTAGACTGCCGGCCGTGTCCAGCACCTCCGAGCAGGGTCCCCACGATGGTTTCCGCGCCCGTCTCCACACCGTCATCTTCGAGGCCGACACGCCGGCGGGGAGGGCGTTCGACGTGGCCCTGCTGTGGGCCATCGTGTTCAGCATCCTCGCGGTGATGCTGGAGAGCGTGGCCTCCGTGCGTGAGCAGTACGGCCTCGCGTTGTCCGTCGCCGAGTGGGCCTTCACGGCCATCTTCGCGACGGAGTACGTCCTGCGGCTGGTGGCGGTGCGGAGGCCCCTGGACTACGCGCGCAGCTTCTATGGCGTGGTGGATCTGCTGGCGGTGCTCCCGTCGTTCCTGAGCATCCTGTTCCCCGGCGCCCAGTCGCTGCTGGTGGTCCGCGTGCTGCGGCTGCTGCGGGTCTTCCGCATCCTGAAGCTGGGGCACCTGCTGGGACAGGCGGAGGTGCTGATGACGGCGCTGCGCGCCAGCCGGGCGAAGATCACCGTCTTCCTCGTCGCCGTGCTGAGCATCGACGTCGTCATGGGGGCGCTCATGTACATCGTGGAGGGCCCCGCGCACGGCTTCGACAACATCCCCCGGTCCATGTACTGGGCCATCGTCACGATGACCACGGTGGGGTTCGGCGACATCACGCCGAAGACGGTGCTCGGGCAGGCCCTCGCCTCGGTGCTCATGCTCATGGGCTACGGCATCCTCGCGGTGCCCACGGGCATCGTCTCCGTCGAACTGGCCAACGCCGCGCGGCAGCGCCCGGACACGCAGGCCTGCCCGGGCTGTGGGACCCAGGGACACGACCTGGACGCGCGCTTCTGCAAGCACTGCGGGACGGAGCTGGACTGGAAGAAGGTGTGAGCGCGGGCCAGGCGCTCCCGCCGGGCGGCCGGGCGGGGCCTCGGTGTCGACCCCGGGGAGGAGGCTCCCGACCAGGCCCCGGCTTCAACCGGGCGCCGGGCATGCCCACCTTGAGCCCCACCTGCTTCCTGGAGACCGCACGATGAACCTCTTCATCACGGGCGCCACGGGCTTCATCGGTGGCTCGCTCGCCGAGTACCTGAAGTCCCGGGGGCACGCCATCCGTGGCCTGGTGCGTGACGACGCCAAGGCCCAGCGTCTGAAGGCGCGCGGCATCGAGCCGGTCCGTGGGGACCTCGACTCGACCGACGCGCTCCTCGCGGAAGCCCGGCGGGCGGATGGGGTCATCAACGCGGCCAGCAGCGACCACGAGAAGGCCCTCCAGGCGCTCATCGACGGGGTGCGTGGCTCCGGCAAGCCACTGCTCCACACCAGCGGCTCGAGCGTGATTGGTGACGACGCGCGGGGCGACTCGCTGTCGCCCAACATCTTCGACGAGGACACGCCGTTCATCGTCGAGCCGGACAAGCAGGCCCGGCATGCGTTGGACGACCGGGTGCTCGCGACGCCGGGTGCCCGGGGCATCGTCTTGTGCAACACGATGATCTACGGCACGGGGCGTGGCCTGGGCCGCGACAGCGTGCAGATTCCCCCGTTGGTGGCGCAGGCGCGTAAGAGCGGCGTGGTGCGGGTGGTGGGTCAGGGCCTCAACCGCTGGTCCAACGTCCACATCGACGACGTCGTCACGCTCTACGCGCTGGCGCTGGAGAAGGCCCCGGCGGGCGCGTTCTACTTCGTGGAGAACGGCGAGGCGTCCTACGCGGAGATCGGCGAGGCCATCGCCCGGCGGCTGAAGCTGGGGCCGGTGCGGCACTGGAGCGTCGAGGAGGCCACTCGCGAGTGGGGCGAGGGGCATGCGCGCTACTCCTTCGGCTCCAACAGCCGGGTGCGCGCGAAGCGGGCCCGGAGAGAGCTGGGCTGGGCTCCGCGCCACGCCTCCGTCACGGACTGGATTCGCGACGAGATGCCGGTCGACTGAGGCGCGTCAGCGGCGGCAGGTCGGATGCGCCGCCGCGTGGAGGCGGTCGTATTCCTCGCGGGTGAGCTGATCCGCGAAGAGGGTCATCGCGATCTCCCCCCAGGTGCCACACCAGTCGAAGGGCATCAGGAGGGGGTCGAAGACCACGCCCGGTGGGGGCGGTGGGGGTGTCACCATCAAGTACTCATCTCCCAGGTGATGGGGCGGCAGGTTCCGCGCGAGGACGCGCCGCTGGAGCTCCTCGAAGGAGAGCTCCCCACCCTTGTAGCGGATGGCGTCCCCCAGGGCATCGGAGTAGTCCGCGCTCCCTTCGGGAATCATGGGATGGCGGGTGGACGGTTCGTCCCCGGTCTCCCAGGGCGGGCGCGGTGGCATGGGGGGCGGGCGGGGCGGTGGCGTCGTCATGGGGCGGCTCCAGGAGTGGCGTCCTCCACTCTCGCTCCCGGAGGTGGATTCCACCAGCCCCCGTGGAGTTTCGCGTCCGTGGTGCTTCCTTGTCGTATCCCGGTTGCAGAATGCCTGCCGCCGGGAAGTGGGTTGCGGGTAGTGTGCGAGCCGCAGCCCGACCCGTTGTCCGGAGGGGACCTCGGTGGTCCCAGGTGCTTCCTTCATGGCGAAGAAGAAGAAGCCGTCGCAGGTGGACCTGTCGCTGATCGACGCCGTCGACAGGCGTGACGTGAAGACGGTGCGAAAGGCGCTCGCCGAGGGCGCGGACCCGAACGTGAGCACGACGGTCAACGAGCCGGAGTTGTTCTACCCCGTGCTGCTGGACGCCGCCGACAAGGGCGACCTGGCCATGGTGAAGCTGCTCCTGGACGCGGGAGCCGACATCAACCTCCGCAGCAACTACGACTTCTCCGCGCTGACGGTGGCCGTCGACGGAGGGCACCTTCCCGTCGTGAAGCTGCTGCTGGACCGGGGCGGAGAGGCGACGCCGCTCTTCGGGATGGACGACCCCCGGTGGTCCTTCACGCTGCTGACCTCCGCGCTGAACCTCGCGGACTCCGCGCCGCCTCCCTCGCTGAAGCTCGTGCGGGTGCTGCTCGAAGCGGGCGTCGACCCGAACCAGCCGGATGGCTATGGCCAGACGCCGCTGATGCTCGCGGCCCACAGCGGCAAGATGCCCCTGGTCAAGGTGCTGCTCGACGCGGGAGCCGACCCGATGCGTGATGGCGGCGTGGGGCTGTTCGCCGTGGACATGTCCGACGCGCAGGGACACGCGGCCATCTCCAAGCTGCTGCGGAAGAAGGGCAGCCCCACGCCAGAGGTCGCGGCCACCGCGCGCGTGAAGGCCCTGGGCTCCATCGTGGGTGGGAAGCTCCAGAAGCGGGTGAAGCCTCGCGCCGCCGCGTGGTTGAAGGCCCGCGCCGCGAAGCCGGATGCCATCGACGCGTTGGAGAAGCGGCTCGCCGTGGCGTTGCCCATCGACTTGCGTGCCTGGCTGGCGCTGTATGGCGGCGGCAAGGGGGAGGGGCCCCTCTTCGTCGGTCATGATGGCCTCTGGCTGGAGGACATCGTGACGCACTGGGAGGGGCAACAGCCGCTGGTGGAGGCCAGGCCCATCCGTCGGCCGGTGGAGTTGAAGAAGACGCAGAAGCAGGTGCGGTGGACGTGGTGGAGCCCCAGGTGGGTGCCCTTCGCCAGAAGCTTGCGGGGGGACTTCCTCGTCGTCGACCTGGACCCGGGCGCGGGAGGGCAGGTCGGCCAGGTGCTGCGGTGGAGTCCGAAGACAGGGCCCTCGCTCCCGGTCGCGGCGTCCTTCAAGGCCCTGCTGGCGTCCTTCGCCCAGGACCTGGACTTCGACTCGTGGCGCTATTCCGGTGGGGTGCTGACGAACACGGACAGGGGTTGAGGTCCTCCCACGAAAGGGCTGCGCGTGGCTCCGGGAGTGCTTAATTGCCCGGAGTCCCGAACCCGTTTCCGAGGAGTGCGCCGATGCGAGCGTTGTTGAAGACCCTGGCCTGTACCACCCTCCTGACCGTCGCCGGGACGGCCTCCGGCCAGGGGGCCGGCACCTCCAAGCGCCAGGGCGGGAACCTCGCTCCCGGGAAGGCCGAGGGCAGCCAGCAATCCGTACCGCGGGAGGGGCCCAACCCCACGGGGGCCCCCGTGGAGACCGCGCCGCCCAACGTCCCCGAGTTCAAGCCGGCCTTCCCCGGACAGACGCGGGCGCCGGGCGTGAAGACGACGACGGCCTTCCAGGTCACCGAGGTGGCCTCCGGCTTCAACCATCCCTGGGCCATCGCCTTCCTTCCGGACCGACGCATGCTGGTGACGGAGAAGCCCACGGGGAAGCTCTACATCGTCACGCAGAAGGGCGAGAAGTCCGCGCCCGTGGCGGGAATCCCCAAGGTCGACGGACGCAACCAGGGCGGCCTGCTCGACGTGGAGGTGGGCCCGGACTCCGCGAAGAGCGGGCTCATCTACTGGACGTATTACGAGCCGCGCGAGGGCGGCAACGGGCTCGCGGTGGCGCGCGCGAAGCTGGTGGAGGGCGACAAGCCCCGGGTGGAGGGCCTGACGGTCATCTTCCGGATGCAGCCCACGTTGGACTCCACCCTTCACGCGGGTGGGCGCCTCGTGTTCGCGCCGGATGGGACGCTGTTCGTCACGCTCGGCGAGCGCTCCGTGATGGCCGGTCGTGTCCAGGCGCGCGACCTCAAGAGCCACTTCGGGAAGATCGTCCGCATCCATCCGGACGGCACCGTGCCCACGGACAACCCGTTCGTGAAGACGCCGGGCGCGCGACCGGAGATCTGGTCGCTGGGGCACCGCAACGTGCTGTCCGCCGCGCTCGACAAGCAGAACCGCCTCTGGGAGGTGGAGATGGGGCCTCGCGGGGGCGACGAGCTGAACCTCGTGGGCAAGGGCAAGGACTACGGCTGGCCCACCATCGGCTACGGCGAGGAGTACTCCGGCGCTCCCATCCACAAGTCCACCCAGGGGCCGGGCATGGAGCAGCCGGTGTACTACTGGGACCCGGTCATCTCTCCATCGGGCATGACCATCTACTCGGGAGACCTCTTCCCGGAGTGGCGGGACAACTTCTTCATCGGGGGCCTGTCGAGCCAGGCGTTGGTGCGCCTGGTGGTGAAGGATGACCGCGTGGTGGGCGAGGAGCGGCTGCTCACCGAACGCAACGCGCGCATCCGCGAGGTCGTCCAGGGGCCGGAAGGCGCGCTCTACCTCTTGACGGACGAAGACGACGGGCAGGTGCTCAAGCTCACCCCGCGTTGAAGTGTCCTCGCCACGCGCGGCGTCCGGTAGGCTCACGCCGTGACGTCGCGCCTGCCTCTCTCGTTGCCAGTGTTGTCTCCCGAGGACTCCGACCGGGCGGTGTCCTTGCTGGGTCGTATCCATGACCCTCGGAACGGAGGGGCGCCCGGCAAGCCCTACATCCCCCGGACGATGGCGGCCTCGGACGTCGAGTGGCTGCGGACCGTGGGGCTCGACCCCTGGGCCTTCGTCACGCTGTCGCACGACGCGGTGGTGGAGTCCGTCGTGTCCTCGGGACGCGGCTGGAGCGTCGAGGAGGGCAGCCGGGCCTTCGTGAGCAGCCTGGATGGAGAAGACGGGCCCCATGGCTGCTTCCTGGAGGCCGTGCTGCTCGCGCACGCCATGCCGGCACATGCGCTGGATGCGCCGGATCCGGAGAGTGCCTCGGCGTGGTGTCGCGTCTGCGGGCTCGCACCGCAGCTGCTCCTCGAGCCGAGCGAGATGTTCCTCTCCTGGAAGCGGAATGGCTCGGGGATTCCGGGCGCGATGGATTGGATGCTGGTGGCCCTCGCGCAGCGGAAGGAGTGGGGCGCGCGGGAGCCGACGGCGCGGGCGCGCGCGCTCCTCTCGCGGGCCCTCGCCACCCTCGATGGGCTCCCGCCCGAGGCCAGCCCGGGTGTGGCCTTCGAGGCGGTGCGCGAGGTGGGGTTCTCCAAGGGGGCGGCGCGTTCCCTCGTGGAGACGCTGGCCTTCGTGGGGGTGCTCGAGGCCCCGCCTCATGTGGGCATGGCGACGCGGTTCGTGAGCTTCGCCGAGCGCGAGCGGCGTCCCTCGGTGCGGGTGGAGGTCGACGCGCCGCTGGGGTTCTGGCGGGGCCGTGACGGTGTGCAGTGGAAGAACGCGGAGGCCCTGTTCGGTCTCCAGAAGGGCACGCCGCCGCCGCCGTTGGAGCCCGCGCGGCCCGCGAAGAAGGTGGCTCGGAAGAAGGCGGAGCCCGTGCCGGGCAAGAAGGGGCGGGCGAAGACGTTGCCGCGCCGCCCTCCCGCGGCCGGCGACGTCTGGAGCCTGCGTGTCCGTGAGGATGCCTGGGTGCTCGTCTACGTGTGGTCCCTCGCCCAGACGCCTCGCGGGCCGTATGCGGTGTGCGAGTTCGTGGGCGAGGTGTCCGCCGAATGTCCGACCCAGGTTCCAGCGCCGCTGGAGATTCGCCCCCGGTACGATGGTCGATGGCAACAGCGGACGTCGGCGTTGGAGAAGACGACGGGCAGCGCGCTCATCGCCGAGAAGGTGGCTCCGCCGCTCACGAAGGCGCCTCCGCCCGACCGTGTCCCGTTCGGGTCCGGCAAGGACCTGTCGTGGCTGGCGCGCGCCTGCTTCGACTCGCTGGAGTGAGGCCGGACGCTCCGGGAGGGTGGGCCAGGCGATTCGCCGCAACTTCCGGGTCGCGCTCGGGGCTCGGACGCGACATCTGTCTCCCGACTGGGCGGTGAGGGCCTTGTCGGAGGGAGCGGCGAATGGTGGGAGAGCTGACGAGCGGTGAGCTGGGACAGTTGGCGACGGGGCGGTGGCCGTGACGGCGGCGGCCCGAGCGAGGAGGCCCGCGGTGTCCACGCTGGACGCGCGCCTGTCGCAGGTCGACTGGAGCGCGCTGGGCGCGGAGCTGGATGCCCGGGGGTGTGCGCCCCTCCGCGGAGTGTTGACGCCCGAGGAATGTACGGCCATCTCGGCGCGCTACGCGGAGGAGGCTCCCTTCCGGAGTCGGGTGGTCATGACTCGACACGGCTTCGGGCGAGGGGAGTACAAGTACTTCGCCTATCCGCTCCCGGACGTGGTGACGCGATTGCGTGTGGGGCTCTATCCGGGCATCGCGCCCATCGCGAACCGCTGGAACGAGGCCATGGGCATCGACGTCCGCTACCCGGGCACGCACGCGGACTACGTCCAACGGTGTCATGAGGCCGGGCAGCTCCGGCCCACGCCGCTGCTCCTCCAATACGGAGAGGGGGACTACAACTGTCTCCATCAGGACCTCTATGGCGACGAGGTCTTTCCGCTCCAGGTGGCGTTCCTGTTGTCGGAGCCCGAACGGGACTTCACCGGCGGCGAGTTCGTGCTCACGGAGCAACGTCCTCGCATGCAGTCCCGCGTCGAGGTCGTGCCGCTGCGGCAGGGCGACGCCGTCGTCTTCCCCGTCCATCACCGGCCCGTGCAGGGCACTCGGGGCATCTATCGCGTCAACATGCGCCACGGCGTGAGCCGTGTGCGCTCGGGACATCGCCACACCCTGGGCATCATCTTCCACGATGCGCTGTGAGCCGCCGAGGCATCACGCCTCGGCGTGCCGGGGTGCTCCGTCGCGGGAGGTCCCCTCAGTCCGCTCGGAGCGAGACGGCGGGTGAGACACGAGCGGCTCGGCGCGCGGGGATGAAGATGGCGAGGGCGGCTACCGCGACGAGCAGGAGGGGAACGAGGGCATAGGTGAGCGGGTCGGTGGCTGGGACGCCCCCGAGCAGGTGGGTGAGCGCGCGGCTGGCGGTGACGGAGAGCCCCAGCCCGACGACGAGCCCCACGAGGGTCAGGCCGAGATAGCGCGACAGGACCAGGCCGGTGACCTGATGGACCCGGGCGCCGAGGGCCAGGCGGATGCCCATCTCCCGCGTGCGTCGGGACACGACATGGGTCACGACGCCATAGAGGCCCACCGCGGCCAGGGCCATCGCGGTCGCCGCGAAGATGCCGACCAGCAGGAGGTAGAAGCGCAGCGGCGCCACCGTTCCGTCCACCACCGAGGAGAGCGTGCGCACGTTGCCGAGCGCGAGGCGCGGGTCGAGCGCGCGGAGCTCGTCGCGCACCGCCCCCGCCAGCGTGAGTGGGTTTCCGGAGGTTCGCAGCACGAGCGTCATGCTGGTTCCGCGAGCCTGCTCGTAGGGGACGTACACCTCGGGGACCGCGGGCGCGGCCAGCCCGTCGATGGCCATGTCCTCCACCACTCCGACCACGCGGCCACCGAAGTTCCCGTTGCCCCAGTTCATCGTCGTGTCCAGCGTGCGCCCCAGGACGGGCTCGCCTGGCCAGAACCGACGGGCCGCCTCCGCGTTGACCAGCACCGCGCGACCTCCGGCACCTCGGTCCTCGGACGTCAGGCCGCGGCCGTCGAGCACCTTCACGCGCAGCGCCTCCAGCGCACCTGGGGTGACGATGCGTACGCTGGCTTGCCAGGGGATGGCGTCCGGTGCCATGGGGCGGGCCGGGTCCTTCACCTCGAGCAGCATCTTTCCGCCGTCCATCGGGAGGCCCGCGATGGCGCCAGCGCTCTCCACTCCGGGGAGGCCACGGAGTCTCGACAGGAGCTGGTCGTGGAACGCCAAGGGCGAGGCGGAGCCGATGGGATACCGATTGGGCGGCAGGTCGAGCCGCAGGGTGAGGACGCCGTCGGGCTGGAAGCCGGGGTCGACACCGCGCAGCGTGACGAAGCTGCGCAACAACAGGCCCGCGCTGACCAGCAGCACCACCGCGATCGCCGTCTCTCCGATGATGAGCAGCGAGTGGGTCCGGTGGTGGAGGGCACTGCCGCCAGCCCCCGTTCCGGCGATGCGCAGCCCTCGCCCCAGGTCCAGGCGGGTCGAGACGAGCGCGGGCACGAGGCCCGCCATCAGCAAGGTGAGCACCGAGACGCCGACGGTGAATGCCAGCACGTCTCCATCGACGGCGACCTCGTCGAGGCGAGGGATGTCGCGGGGGCCCAGCGCGACCAACACATCCAACGCCCACATCGACACGAGCAGCCCCGTGGCGCCACCCACGAGGGCGAGCACCCCTGTCTCCACGAGCAGCTCGCGCGCCAGCCTGCCGCGACTCGCGCCCAGCGCGAGACGGATGGACAGGTCTCCCTCGCGGGAGGCGGCGCGCGCCAGCAACAGGTGGGTGAGGTTCGCGCATGCGATGAGCAGCACGAAGCCGACCGCTCCCGTGAGCATCAACAGTGATGGACGCGACGGCCCCAGCAAGACGTCCCGCAGGGCTTCCACCCTCGCGCCCAGGTTCGTGTTGGTCTTCGGGTAGCTGTCCGCGAGGTTCCTCGCGACCGTGGACACCTCCTCGCGCGCCTGCTCCAGCGTGACTCCCGGTGACAGTCGCCCATAGACCTCCAGCCAGTGCGCGCCCCGCGACTCCGGGCTCGTCATCGACTCGTCCCAGGTGAGGGGCGTCCACAGCTCCGCGTGCGCCGGGAAGTCGAAGCCCTCGGCGGTGACGCCCACCACGGTGAAGGGCTCTGGCGCGCCGAGGTTCAGCGTGCGCCCGACGATGTCCGACCTCCCTCCGAAGCGGCGCTGCCACAGGGCATGGGAGAGGACCGCCACCTTGGGGGCGCCCGGCAACCCATCTTCCGGGTGGAATGCGCGCCCGAGCTGGATGCGAGGTCCGAGCACCTGGAAGAAGTCCGCGGTGACGAGGCCCGCCTGTCGCTTCTCCGGCGAGGGTTCCATGCTGTCCGCGCCGAGCGTCACCTCCGTGGACGTCGCGGCCGTCAGTCCCACGAAGGAGCGCGTCTGCTCCCGCAAGTCGGCCAGGTCCGGGGGCGACGTGGGTCCGGGCCCTCGCTGCCCCACGCTGTACAGCCGCACGAGGCGCGCGTCGTCGTGCATGGGCAGCGGTCGCAGCAGCACCGTGCGGACCACGCTGAAGATGGCGACGTTCGCGCCGATGCCGAGCGCGAGGGTGGCCACCGCGACCAGCGTGAAGGTCGGGCCTCGCCCCAACCTGCGCAGCGCGTGACGGACGTCCTGGAGGAGAGAGTCCATGGTGCGTGACCCGAGAGCATGGGGCATGCCACGGAGTCCGCGAAAGCTCCGACAGTCGTGCGGGTCGAAGTCCAGCGCACGCTCCCTGTTCGCTGTTGGGACGCGTGCTTCCCGCAAGCGAACAACCGCGTCCCTGTGATGGCGGGGCGCGGCGTGGCGCTGTTCAGGGGCGCGACGTCGGAGTGGCCGGGTCTCGGCGGATGTAGGCGATCGCGGTGCCGTGCGCGACGAGGCGCGCCCGGGTGTCGAGGACCTTCACTTCATAGTTTCCGACGCGGCCACCGCGTTGGAGTTCCCGTGCCTCCGCGACGATGTCCCCGGCCTCGGGGACCGCGACGAAGGCGAGGTTCATCTGCACGCCTGCGGCCCGGTCGGGGTACGTGTTGCAGGCGACGGCGAAGGCGATATCCGCGCTCGCCATGATGATGCCGCCATGCAGGGTGCCGATGCCGTTGCGGCATTGCCCCGTCGCGGGAACCCGCACGCGGGCGAAGCCTCGTTCGACCGCATCGAGTTGCATGGCGAGGTTTCGCGCCAGCTCATCGTGGGCGAAGTAGGCGTGGCCGTGCTCTTCGGGCTTCATGAGGGACTCCTGGATGTCGGGTGGGCACCTGGCGGGAGGACTCGCCGCTCGATGCGATGAAGGTACCCAGGTCGAGCGAGGCCCGACATGCTCATCGCGGACAAAGACATGTCGGAAGGGGACACGCAGGGGGTGGACCGCGCGCGAGCGAGCGGTCGTGCACATGGCGCCGGACGCCGCCACGCGGGTGTTTCCTTCCACCCGACTTCACGATTCAATCCAGGGGCATGCGTGTCTTTCGGGTCGCCATCTGCCTCTATCCAGGCGTCTGGGCCAGCAGCGCGCACCTCGCCGCGGACGTCTGCACGATTGGGCGGATGCTGCTCCGGCCTCGCGAGGAGTCCTCCCTGCGGTTTGCCTTCATCGCGGCGCAGCCCGTCATCGAGGCGGCGTCGGGGCAGCGGCTCCAGGCCGAGCCCCTGGTCGAGGGGGCGTCACCCGCTGTTCCGCAGGCGGAGCTGGTGGTCCTGCCCTCGCTGAGTGGCGCGGCGCTGCGCCCGGGCGTGGCGGTGGCCCTCGCGCCCTGGCTGCGGGCCCAGGCGAAGGGGGGCGCGCGGATGCTGGCGCTCACGACGGGGAGCTGGGTGCTCGCGGACGCGGGGCTGCTCCAGGGGGAGCTGGCGACGACCCATTGGGCCTTCGTGTCGCGCAGCGAGAGCCAGTACCCGAGCACGCAATGGATGGCGGAGCGCCGCTACACGATGAGCCGGGACGGGCAGTTCCTGACGGCGCAGAACGCGTCCGCGGGGACCCTGCTCATCTGTCATGTGCTCCGTCAGCGCTTCGGAGCGATGTTCGGCGATCGGGTCTTCAGCTCCGCGCTGGGCGAAGACGACGCGCTCTTTCGCGCGCCCGTGCTCGCGTTGGCGTCGACCCGTGCCCACGGTGACGCCGCCATCCTCCGGGTGCAGGAGCGGCTCGAGACCCATCCCCAGGAGACCCTGGAGTCCGTCTCGCGCTTCGCGGCGATGAGCCCGCGGCACCTCCGGAGGCGCTTCAAGGCCGCGACGGGAATCACCGTGCAGCAGTACCTGCGGCATCTGCGTGAGGAGCAGGGCAAGCGCTTGTTGCGCGGAGGGGGGCTCGGGATCGCCGAGGTCGCGGCCGAGCTCGGTTACGCGGATGCCGCGGCGTTCTCCTCGGCGTTCAAGAAGTGGACGGGGATGTCGCCCCGGTCGTATCGCGAGAAGGCAGGTTCCATGTCAGGGTGAGTGGTGTGAGGGTTGCTCGCGATGCATGACTTCCAGGTGGTCCTGGACGAGGTGATGACTGCGGTCCGGCCGGTCGTGGGGCAGGGCCGTGTGGCCCAGTACATTCCCGCGCTCGCGGCGGTGGACCCCACGCGTTTCGGCATGGCGCTGGCCACGGTGGATGGCCGGCTGTACGGCGTGGGGGACTGGCGGATGCCGTTCTCCATCCAGAGCATCTCGAAGGTCTTCGTGCTGGCGATGACGCTGGCGCGGGATGGGGACGCGCTGTGGCGCAGGGTGGGGAAGGAGCCCTCGGGCAACCCGTTCAATTCCCTGGTGCAGCTCGAGTACGAGCAGGGTGTGCCGCGCAATCCGTTCATCAACGCGGGCGCGCTCGTCATCACGGACCGGCTGCTGAGCCTGACGGGAGACTCGCGTGGCGCGGTGCGCGAGTTCCTCCGCGCGGAGAGCGGGAACCCCGCCGTGGATTTCGACCCGGTGGTCGCCGCGTCGGAGGCCGAGCATGGCCATCGAAACGCCGCGTTGGCGCACTTCATGGCGAGCTACGGCAACATCGAGAACCCGGTGCCTCGGGTACTGGAGCACTACTTCTGGCAGTGCTCGCTGTCGATGAGCTGCGCGGACCTCGCGCGCGCGTGTGGTGTCCTTGCTCGCCACGGCGAGCGTGCCAATGGCGAACGGCTCCTGACGCGCAGCCAGGCCAAGCAGATGAACGCGGTGATGCTCACCTGCGGCACCTACGACGCCGCGGGGGAGTTCGCCTATCGCGTCGGCCTCCCCGGGAAGAGTGGTGTCGGTGGCGGCATCATCGCCGTGATTCCGAACGTCTGTGGTCTGTGTGTCTGGAGTCCAGGGCTCGATGCCCACGGCAACTCCGTGGCCGGTGTCGAGGCGCTGGACCGGTTCACGACCCTGACGGGCCTCTCTGTGTTCTGAGTCTCGGCGGTCGAAGACGAACCGGTCCTCGCGAAGAAACGCTTCCGCCGAGGACCGGCTCCCTCCTCCCGACCTTCCCGCCCGAGCCGTTCACTCCAGGAGCCGTTCCCCCGCTCCTCTCGTCGCCCGTCCAACCCGCCCGTCCTGCGTGCTGCTCGTCCCTGCGTCCCGCCCTGTCCGACCCGCCGCCCCGTCCTGCGTGCTGCTCGTCCCTGCATCCCGCCCTGTCCGACCCGCCGCCCCGTCCTGCGTGCTGCTCGTCCCTGCGTCCCGCCCTGTCCGACCCGCCGCCCTGTACTGCCGCGTCCCGCGTGCTGCTCGTGCCGCGTGCTACCCCGTTCGACCCGCCGCCCTGTCCTGCGTCCAGCCCCTGCGCGCTGCTCGTTCTGCGTGCTGCCCCGTCCGACCCGCCGCCTTGTACCGCCCCGTCCTGCGTCCAGCCCTTGCGTGCTGCTCGTTCTGCGTGCTGCCCCGTCCGACCCGCCGCCCTGTACCGCCCCGTCCTGCGTCCAGCCCTTGCGTGCTGCTCGTTCTGCGTGCTGCCCCGTCCGACCCGCCGCCCTGTACCGCCCCGTCCTGCGTCCAGCCCCTGCGCGCTGCTCGTTCTGCGTGCTGCCCCGTCCGACCCGCCGCCCTGTACCGCCCCGTCCTGCGTCCAGCCCCTGCGTGCTGCTCGTTCTGTGTGCTGCCCCGTCCGACCCGCCGCCCTGTACTGCCGCGTCCCGCGTGCTGCTCGTTCCGCGTGCTGCCCCGTCCGACCCGCCGCCCATGCCACGTGCTGCTTGTCCTGCGTCCCGCCCGTCCGACCCGCCGCCCATGCCACGTGCTGCTTGTCCTGCGTCCCGCCCGTCCGACCCGCCGCCCCATCCTGCGTGCCGCCAGTTCTGCGTCCCGCTCTGCCCGTCCGACCCGCCGCCCGTCCTGCCCCGCCGTGCTGCCCGTCCCGCCCCATTCGCCCGAGCCGTGTCGGTTCCTCACCGTCGCGCCTCGTCGAGGCAGCACATAGCAGGGCGCGTGCCGCGCGCGGCGCGACGGTACACTCCAGCACTTACAGGGACTTGCGAGGATCCTCGCGTCCTCGTGACCCTCTCGTCCGGTAAGAAGTCGGGTCGACTCACTCCGGAATAGGGCGAGCCAGGCCGAAGGTTGACCATCGATGCCCATCAAGACCCAGCGCTGGTGTTCCCCCATGGGGCTCGATGCCGGTCTTCGCGTGCTCGTCTGCCGCTACCGCCCGCGAGGGTTGCCCAAGTCGCAGGAGACCTGGGACGTGTGGCACCGGGAGCTGGCGCCGAGCCCGGAACTCTTCGACGCCTTCTACGGCAAGGGCCGCACCCCCATCACCCTGGACGCCTACCGCGAGCGGTACATCCAGGAGATGCAGGCCCAGCAGGCGCTCATCGCGGAGCTCGCGGCGCGCGTGGACCGGGGCGAGACGGTGACGCTGCTGTGCTCGCGCGACTGCATCCTCGAGCAGGTGTGCCACCGCAGCATCCTCGCCGGGCTCATCGAAGCCGCCCGGCGCAAGTAACGACGAAGGCACCGCCGGGTGGGCGAGGGGAGGACCCTCGCGCCCGACGGTGCCTCGCGGTGAAGCAGCGGCCTTACGGCGCGTGGGCCGGGGCCGGGAGCTCGTCCTCCGCCGACTCACGCTTCGCGTCTCCACGCACCTTCTGCATCAGCACGTAGAGGCCGGGGATGAAGATGAGGTTGACCACGGTCGACACGAGCATGCCGCCGAACACCGCCGTGCCCAGCGAGTTGCGCGCCGCCGCGCCCGCGCCCTGCGCCGTCATCAGCGGCACCACGCCGAGGAGGAAGGCGATGGACGTCATGAGGATGGGACGCAGGCGGACCTCGGCCGCTTCCACCACCGCGTCGAGCGCGCTCTTGCCGCTCTCCCGGAGCTGCTCGGCGAACTCGACGATGAGGATGGCGTTCTTGCTCGCCAGACCCACCAGCATCACCAGGCCCACCTGGCAGAACACGTCGTTGGCGTAGCCGCGCATGAGCTGGAGCGCCACCGCGCCCATGATGGCCAGGGGCACCGACAGGATGATGACGAACGGCAGGCTGAAGCTCTCGTACTGCGCCGCGAGCACCAGGAACACGAAGAGCAGGCCGAGCCCGAAGATGATCATCGTCTGACCACCGCTCTCCTTCTGCTCCAGGCTGATACCCGTCCACTCCGCCGACATGCCCTGGGGCAGGTACTGCGCCGCCAGCGACTCCATCGCCTCGATGGCCTGACCGGAGGACACGCCCGGCGCCGCCTGGCCGTTGATCTCCGCCGACCGGAACAGGTTGTAGTGCCGGATGACCTGCGCGGACACGGTGGGCGTCACCTTCACCAGCGACTCGAGCGGAATCATGTCCCCGCTGTCGCTGCGCACATAGAACGAGCCGATGTCCGCCGGGCTGTCGCGGTACTGCTGCTCGGCCTGCGTGTACACGCGGTAGGTGCGGTTGGCGTAGTTGAAGTCGTTGACGTACTGGCTGCCCATGTAGACCTGCATCGTCCCGAAGATCTGCTCGATGGGGATGCCCAGGGCCTTGGCCTTCTGGCGGTCCACCTCCACGTCCAAGAGCGGCGTGTTGGCGTTGAAGGCCGTGAAGACGCCGCGCAGCCGCGCGTCCTCGTTGCCCTTGGCGACCAGCTCGTCCGTGGAGCCGGCCAGCTCGTCCAGCGTGCGCGTGCCGGCGACGTCCTCGACGATGAACTGGAAGCCGCCCACGCTGCCCACGCCGCGGATGGCCGGGGGCTGGAAGGGCAGCACGCGCGCGCCGCCGATGCGGGCGAGTGGTCCACGCAGGCGCTCCACCAGCGCCGCCACCGTGTGCTCCTTGCCGGGGCGCTCCTCCCACGGCTTGAGGCTGGTGAAGACGGTGGCCATGTTGGAGCCGGAGCCCTGGAAGGAGAAGCCGCCGATGGCGAACATGGCGCGCACCTCCGGCTGACCCTTGAGGACATCCTCCACCTGCGCCAGCACCTTCTCCACCTGCGCCAGGGACATGCCCTCCGGGCCCTGGATGGAGATGATGACGTAGCCCTGGTCCTCGTCCGGGATGAAGCCCGTGGGCGCCACGCGGAACAACACCACCGTCCCGCCGATGCACAGCAGGAACGCCAGCAGCACGAGCACGGGGTGCTTCAACATGCCGCGCAGGCCCCGGCCGTACGCCGCGCGGGTCGCGTCCAGCACCTTGTCCACCCAGCGGAAGAACACCCACTTCTCCCCGCCGTGGTGGTGCTTGAGCATGCGCGCGCTCAGCGCGGGCGTCAGCGTCAGGGCGCAGAAGGTGGACAGCGCCACGGAGGCCGCGATGGTGAGCGCGAACTGCCGGTAGATGGAGCCCGTGGTGCCCGGGAAGAGGGCCACCGGGACGAACACCGCCACCAGCACGATGGAGATGGCGATGACCGCGCCGGCCACCTCCTTCATGCCCTCGCGCGCCGCCTGCCGGGGCGTCAGGCCCCGCTCCGCCATGAGGCGCTCGATGTTCTCGATGACCACGATGGCGTCGTCCACCACGAGGCCCGTCGCCAGCGTCAGGCCGAACAGGGTGAGCGTGTTGATGGAGAAGTCCATCAACTTCACGAAGGCGAACGTGCCCACCAGCGAGACGGGCAGGGTGAAGGCGGTGATGAGCACGCTGCGCCAGCCGTGCAGGAACAGGAAGATGACGAGGATGACCAGGACGATGGCTTCGACGAGCGTCTGGATGACCTCGTGGATGGAGGCGCGCACCGCCAGCGTCGTGTCCGTGCCCGTCTGGTACTCCATGCCCGGCGGGAACTGCTCGGACAGCCGGTCCAGCTCCCGGTAGACGCCGTCGCGCACGTCGAGCGCGTTGGCCGTGGGCAACTGGAAGATGGCCAGGCCCACGCCCGTCTTGCCGTTGAAGCGCAGCAGCGTGCCGTAGTTCTCCGCGCCCAGCTCCACGCGGCCCACGTCCTTGACGCGCACGCTCTTGCCGCTCGGGTCGCGCATGAGGACGATTTCCCCGAACTCCTCCGGCTCGACGAGGCGACCGCGCGCGCGGATGGCGAGCTGGTACGGCTGGTCATCCGTGGAGGGCGGCTGGCCCACCTGGCCGGCGGCCACCTGGAGGTTCTGCTCCTGGAGCGCGCGCGTCACGTCCTGGGGCGTGAGCTTGCGGCGCGCCAGCTCCGTGGGGTCCAGCCACACGCGCATGGAGAACTTGCGCTCGCCGAAGATGCGCACGTCGCCCACGCCGCGCACGCGCTTGATGGCGTCCTTCAGGTTCACGTCCGCGTAGTTGCTGAGGAACTTCGCGTCGTAGCGGTTGTCCGGGCTGGACAGCGCCACCGTCATCAGCATCTGGCTGGAGGCCTTGTTGACGACGATGCCCGTCTGGTTCACCTGCGAGGGCAGGCGCGCGGCGGCGCGGCTGACGCGGTTCTGCACGTCGACCGCGGCGACCTCGATGTCGCGCGTGGGCTCGAAGGTGACGGTGATCTGACTGGTGCCGTCGTTGCCGCTGGTGGAGGTGATGTAGCGCATGCCCTCCACGCCATTGAGCTCCTGCTCGATGGGGATGGTGACGGCGCTCTCCACCACCTCCGCGCTGGCGCCCACGTAGGTGGACGTCACCGTCACCTGGGGCGGCGCCAGGTCCGGGTACTGGGAGATGGGCAGGGTGGGGATGGCGATGGCCCCCACCAACGTCAGCAGGATGGAGCAGACGATGGCGAAGACAGGTCTGCGGATGAAGAAATCGACGAACACGGCTTCAGGCCCTCAATCTGGTGGGGGACCCAGGCCTCTCGCGCGCGGCGCGTGCGAGGCCCGGGGCCCGTGCCTGCTTCAGCGGCTGCCCGCGGCGGATGCGCCGGGCGCCGTCACCTGGGTGGCCGGGGCGTCGGCCGTCTTCACCTTCACGGGCATGCCGTCGCGCAGCGCCTGGAGCGAGGACACCGCCACGCGGTCCCCCTGCTTCAGGCCGTTCTCCACGACGTAGGCCATGTTGCCCAGCATGCCGAGCGTGATGGGGCGCCGCTCCACCACCGTCTTGCCCTCCTTGTCCTGCACCACCATGGCGAAGGGCTGGCCGCTCAGGCGCACCACCGCGAGCGCCGGAATCTGCAGCGCGTCGTGCTTGGCGTAGACGACGCGCGCGCGCACCAGCTCGCTGGGGCGCAGGCCCACCGTGTTCTGGAAGGCCGCCTTCACCTCCACCAGCTGCGTGCGCGGGTCGGCCTGGGGCGCCACGAAGAACAGGGTGCTGGTGAGCAGCACGTTGCCCTGGCCGTCGAGGATCTCCAGCGCCGTGTCGGGCTTGAGCGCGCGCGCCCGCTCGGACGGCAGCGACACGCTGACCTCCAGCACGTCCGCCTGGGCGATGCTGGTCAGCGGAGTGGTGGCGCTGACGAAGTCACCCAGGCGCACCAGCACGTCGCCCACCGTGCCCGCGAACGGCGCGCGCACGGCGTGGAACTGCAGCTGCACCTGGCGCTGGGCCACCTGGGCGGCGGCCGAGCGCGCGGAGGCCTCGGCGGCGTCGAGCTGCGCGCGCCCCTGCTCCATCTCCTGGGCGCTGGCGAGGCCCTCCTTGTAGAGGGCCTCCGTGCGCGCGTACGTGCGGCGCGCCAGCTCCCGGCCCACCTCCGCCGAGCTGTGCTGGGCCTGGGCGCTGTCGAGCGCGGCCGTCTCCTCGCGGGAGTCGACCTCCAGGATGGTCGCCCCGGCCTCCACCTTCTGGCCGGGCTTCACGAGGATGCGGCGCACGTAGCCGCCCACCTGCGGCAGCACCGTGACGCTCTGCCGCGACAAGAGCGAGCCCAGGTACTCCCCGGTGTCCCGCACCTCGCTGGGCGCCAGCGTCAACACCTGCACCTCGCGCGGGGGCGGCGCGGCCGGAGCCGGCGCCTTGCCCGAGCACCCCGCCGCCAGCAACAGCACGGCACTCCCACACACCGTCTTCTTCAGCGCCTCCAGGGGGCGCACCCGTCTCACCAGTCGCACCGGGCCTCCGTCAAGAATGCGTCCAGGCGCGCCTGGACAAGCTCGAATTCACGCAGCGCCAGCGTCAGCTCCGCCTGGCGCAGGGCCGCTCCGCTCTGCACCAGCTCGAGGCTGCTGCCGCGGCCCACTTCATAGGAACGGCGGGTCAGCCGGTCGGTCCGGTCCGCCAGCTCGCGGGACTCGGACGCCGTCTTCACCAGCGCGTCCGCCACGTCCACGCTGCGCCGGGCCTGCGCCACCTCCACGGACACGTCGCGGCGGCTGCTCTCCAGCGTCTGCTCCGCCTGCTTCTCGATGCCGGCGCGCTCGCGCACCAGGCCCCCGCGCAGACCGCCCTCCCAGATGGGGACGGTGAGCACCGCGGCGATGCTCCAGGTGGAGAAGCGGCCGAAGTCCGGGTCCGTGGTCACCGCCTGGAGGCTGCTCTGCAGGCCCAGGGTGGGCAGGTAGCCGGCGGAGGCCTGGCGGCGGCTGTCGCGCGCTGCTTCCACCTGGGCGCGCGCGGCGACGAGGTCCGGCCGGGTGTCCTGGTCGTCCAGGGCGACACACGACTTGCGCGTGTCCTCCATGAGGCCGGAGAGGTTGAAGTCCGGGGACACGCCCACCGGCGCGCCGAAGCCCAGGGCCAGCCCCAGGGCCTCCCGGGCCCGGCGCAGCTGCTCGTCGCCGGACACCAGGGCGCCACGCGCCAGCGCCACGTCCTGGTTCACCCGCACCACGTCGAGCTGGTTGCTCGCCCCCAGCTCGAACGAGCGCTGGGCGAGGGCGGAGCGCTCCAGGGACTGGAGCAGGCCCACCCGGTTGAGCTCCGCGGCGCGCTCGGCGGCGACCGTCGCCACCAGCGCCCGGGCCAGGCCCAGGGTGAGGCGGCGGCGCGTGTCGTGGAGCGTCGCCAGGGCGCCCCGCTCGGAGGAGGCCGCGGAGGACACGCCCCGCCATGCGCCCACATCGACGAGGGACTGGCTCAGCGTCGCGGTGAGTACGCCCACCATGGGGGTGGTCGGCGTGCGGCCCTCCAGATTGGAGGTGGCGAAGACGCCCACCGGGGTGTCGGGGTTGAGGATGTCGTGGGCGACGCTCGCCGTGGCGCGCGCGTTGGGCAGGAGCGTCGAGAGCGCCTGGCGCCAGCGGCCCTCGGCCCGCTCGATGCCTGCTTCGGCGCCGCGCAGGTCGGTGGAGCGCTCCTTGACGAGCGCGAGCGCCTGGTCCCAGGAGCCCACGAGCTGCGGGGCGGGCGGGACCGGGGTGAGCATGGGGTCCTCCACCTTCGGCTGGAACGGAACCGGTGGAGGGACGGAGCTGGTCGACGGCGCCGCCGGCGTCGACGCCGTGACGAACGCCAGGAGGAGGGCTGAGGAGACGGACATACCTGGGGGAAGGAAAAGAGTGACTTCGTGTGCGACCCGACTCCCCCCGACTTCGACGGCTCGCGTCGCGCCGATGTAATTGACAACCGTTGTAGCTGACAACTATTTCGGCATGCGAATGACCTTCGCGGAGCAACTTGCCTCCCTGCGTCGCACCGTCCGCCGGCACCTCTCGGAGAGGCTCGGCGGGAGGACGAGCAGGCCCATCACCCAACTGTTGGCGTTGAAGGCCATTTCCGAGGGCGTGCGGAATCAGGGCTCGCTCGCGGAGCGGCTGATGGTGGACGCGCCCGCGGCGAGCCGCCTGGTCGAGCGGCTCGCGGAGGATGGCCTCGTCCGGCGGATGGCGGGGGAGGATCGCCGTTGTGTACGGCTGGAGCTCACCCCCGAGGGCGAGGTGGAGCTGGGGCTGTTGCGCGAGACGCTGCGCGAGCTGGACGGCGAGCTGCTCCAGTACCTGCCGGAGGCGGAGCTCGCGGAGCTGCAGCGGTTGATGGCGAAGCTGCAACGGGGGTTGGCCGCCCACCCCCAGGGGACGGTGGAGCCTGGCTCGTCCGAAGGTTGCGGCGGCGACTGAGCCTCCGGGGCCCCCGCGACGACGGCCCGACCTCCGACAGGCGTCTTCAGGAGGTGGCGCCGCACGGGGCCGACGTGACCTGTCCGTGACGCCGTCCGCCTCCGGACGGGAATCGACGGGGGGACCGGCTCCTGGTGGTCCGTCGTGCCGCGCTCGCGAGGCCGCTCGCCCGGTCCTGGCGCTGGAAACGACGAAGGGCCCGGCTTCCGGACGCCGCCGGAAGACCGAGCCCCTCGGGCCCGACATCACCTGTGGGTGACTCAGGCCTGCGGCGCGGCCTTCGCCTCGGACTCGGCGGCCTGGGCCTCGGTCGCGGTGGGGGCCTCGGCCGGCTGCTGGGCGGCGGCCTGGGTCTCGGACTCGGCGCGCACGCGGGCGGTCTCCTCGGTGCGCTGGTCGCTGGCGGCCATCTCCTCCGGCGTCAGCTCCGTGCGGTCGGCGAGGATGCCCGTCTTCTTCTCCAGGTCCTTGATGGCGCGGCGGAGCAGGTCGCGCTCCAGGAGCGTGCGGTTGAGGCGCTTCTCCAGGGCCTTGAACTTGTCCTTCATCAGGTCCAGGTCGCCCTTGGTGGCGGCGTAGACGCGCTGCTGCGTCTGCTCGCGGCCCTTCACCCGGCGCACTTCCTTCTCCAGATCCACGGCGCGGGCGCGGTCCTTGTTGGCGGCCTGCTCCAGGCGCTCCATCTTCTCGCGGTCCGCGTCGTTCAGCTCGCGGAAGCGGCGGACGTTCTTCTCCTCGCGGGAGGCCTCGGCGGCGGGCGCCACCGGGACGGCGGCGGCGACGACGGACTCACCCTCCTTGGCGGGGGCGGCGATCTGCGGGGCCGGGGCGGCGGCGGGCGCGGCGACGGCGGCGGCCGGGGCCGGGGTCTGCTCGCGACGACGGCCGCGCGACTCCGACTCCGCCTTCAGGCGCTGGTTCTCCGTCAGCACGGCGGCCAGCTCCTGGCGGGTCTGCTCGAGCTGGATGGAGGCGTTGCGCTCCACCTCGGCGCGCGCCTTGGCCAGGTCCTGGGAGCCCTTGTCGGACTCCTTCTGCTCGAAGACCTTGCGCTTGGTCTGCTTGAGCTGCTCCTTCACCTCCTGGAACTGGCCTCGGACCTCGTCGAGTTCCTTCTGCTTGCGCTGCAGCTCCGCTTCGGCCTTCGCGCGCGCGGCCTTTTGGTCCGCCTCCGTGTCCGCGCGGGGCGCGTGGTGGGAGGAGGTGGAAGCGGGCAGCGCGGCCTGCTTCGCGCCGCCGAAGAGGTTGAAATAGAGGGAGATGGCGAGCCCGACTGCCAGGGCGATGACCAGGAACGACACGGGACGACCTCCACGGGAGGGATCTGCAAAAAGCGGGGCAGCCTAGCGCCCAGCGCCGAGGCGTCAAGAGTACGCTGCAAGGCGTCGTGACGAGCCCCACCTCCAGACCCTGGCGGGGCAACGGGCGCAGCCTCGACCCTGTCCCGGTGCCCCCTGGCAGGCATTCGCGCCCGGGTCTTCCCTGCCCCGGCGCGAGCGGCGATGCTTCCAGGGAGCGTGTCGTTGGAGGAGCGGGCGTGAGATGGCGCACCTGGAGCTGATTCGGAAGAAGCCCCTGTCGAGCTTCCGCAAGCTGTCGCTGGGCAGTTGGGGGGCGCCGTATGACCCCACGGTCTACGGCACGCTCACGGTGCGCATGGACGAGGCGCTGGCCTACATGGCCGCCTTCCGGCGGAGCACCGGCCTGGAGCTGACGGTGACGCACCTGGTGCTCAAGGCCCTGGCGGAGGCGCTGCGGCGCTGTCCGGACGCCAACGCGGTGGTGCGCTTCGGCCGCATCTACCTGCGCCAGCGGGTGAGCGTGTCCGCGCTGGTGGCGAGCCCCGGGCCCGAGGGGGGCGCGCGCTGGAGGCTGGTGCGGGTGGAGGACGCGGACCGCAAGTCGCTGGAGGACGTGGTGCGGGAGCTGGGCTCGGCGCGTGACGAGGCGCCCCGCGTGGTGGAGGCCCTGCCCGCGCCCCTGACGCGGTGGTTCCTCACGGGCCTGTCCTTCCTGGCGACGACGCTCAACCTGGACCTGTCGCGCTTCGGCCTGCCGAAGGACGTGGCCGGCGGCGCGGTGGTGGCGGACGTGGGGGCGCTGGGGCTGGACGCGGCGTACCTGCCGCTGATTCCGTTCGCGCGCGTGCCCGTGTTCGTCGCGCCGGGCGCGGTGCGGGAGGTGCCCGTGGTGGAGGAGGGGCGGGTGGGAGTGGGGCGGGTGATGAGCCTCAACGCCTCCATTGACCACCGCTTCATCGACGGCTTCCACGCGGGTGTGCTGGCCCGCGCGCTCCAGGCGCTGCTCGAGGACCCCGCCGCGGGGTTCGGGCCGGTGGCGCGGGGGCCGTGACGACCGACCCCCGCGACCGGGCTTGCGTCAGTACGCGTACTCCCAGCCGCCACGGCCGCGCGCACCGCCGGCGCGCATGCCCATCTCGCGCAGGCGGCGCACCCGCTCGGGGATGGGCGGGTGGGTGGAGAACAGGCCCATCACGCCCCCGCGGTGCAGCGGGTTGACGATGAACAGGTGCGAGGTGGCCGGCGCGCGATCATACGGAATCAGCTCCGAGCCGCGCTCCAGCTTCAGGAGCGCGTCGGCCAGCGCGTCCGGGTCGCCGTTCAGCTCCGCGCCCGTGGCGTCCGCCCCGTACTCCCGCGAGCGGCTCACCGCCAACTGCAGCAGCGTGGCGGCGATGGGCGCCACCAGCAGCAGGCCCAGGTTGGCGAACGCGCCGGCCATGCCACCGCCCTCGTCGTCGTCGCTCCGGCTGAGCATCGAGCCGCCGAACCAGAAGAGCATCTGCGCCGCGTAGCTGATGATGCCCGCCAGCGTGGCGGCCACCGTGCCGATGAGCGTGTCCCGGTTGCGGACGTGCCCGATTTCGTGTGCGAGCACGCCCTCCAGCTCGCGCTGGTCGAGGATGTCCAGGATGCCCGCCGTCACCGCGACGGCCGCGTGCTGGGGGTTGCGCCCCGTGGCGAACGCGTTCGGCGCGCGCGTGGGGAGGATGTAGACCTTCGGCTTGGGCATGCCCGCGCGGGCCGCCAGCCGTTCCACCATCTGGTGCAGCCAGGGCGCCTGCTCGTAGGGGAGCGGCTGCGCGCCGTGGATGGCCAGGGCGATCTTGTCGCTGAACCAGTACGAACCGAAGTTCATCACGACGGCGAAGAAGCCCGCGTACATCAGGCCCTGCGCGCCGCCCAGCCGCTGGCCGATGACCAGCACCAGCGCGGTGAGCCCCGCCAGCAGCACCGTCGTCTTGAGCGCGTTGCCGAGGCGGTGCCACCCACCGCCGCCGCGCGGCGCCGGACGTCCGCCGCCGTACCGGGAAGTTTCGTGGGTGTCGGTGAATGCCATGACCGTGTTCGTTCCTTTCGCCCGCTCAGGGGCTTCAGAAACGTAAACAGGCGGGGCGAGCCGTCAACGAAAGCCCACCCCCAGGCCAATGATGTCGGGGACTTATACACCTGGCCGGCGCCCGGGCGAGCCGCCGGGCGCCGCGTCTCCCGCATGTGGGCCGGGCTCACCCGGTGGGCGCGCGGGAGGCCCGCAGGGTCGGCCGCAGGTGGATGGGCTGGGTGTCCGGCGCCGGGAGGATCCACCCCTTGGGCGCAAGCCCGTCCACCTGCCGCGCGAGGTCCACGGACGGGTCCACCAGGGGCTCCGCCGGCCGCCCGTTCAAGGACGCGCGGGCATCCGCGCGGACCTCGACGTCGTGGTGTCCTCGTGCCTCGAAGTCGCGGGCGATGTGGCGGGCGAGCTGGAGGATGAGGTCGGGCTGCACGGACATCTCCCGCTCCTGGAGCCGGGTGAGGTACTGGCTGGGGGCGACGTGCCACTCGCGGCCCGTGGCCGGGTCGCGCACCATGAACGTCACGCTGCCGTTCTTCTCCCGGGCCATCACCCGCCACGAGAAGCGCATGCCCTGCTCGTGCCAGAGGACGTTGCCGCCATACAGGTGCGTGCGCAGCGGGAGCGCCACCTGGAGCAGCCCGTAGGCCACGGCCACGCCCAGCGCCGCGCGGTGCCAGCGCGCGGGCATGGGCGTCGCGGACGCGACGACGGGGCTCGGCCCGGACTCGCGATGCCGCAGCGCGCGCAGGCGCCGTCCCACGCGCCGGGGCCACGAGGACTCGAAGAACACCAGCGCCGCCGTCACCATGATGACGGGGAACATGCCGATGGGGAACAGCAGGGACGTGGCGGCATGGAACCCGAGCACGACGACGTACGCGAAGGGGCGCAGCCGGCGGGACAGGAGGAAGGCGACGATGGTGGTGTCGAAGAGGAAGCCCGCCCACGCCGCGCCGTACGCCACCCAGCGCTGCTCCAGCAGCGGCCCCACGCCGGGGAGGCTGGTGCGCGCCGACAGCCAGATGTTGAGGGGCTGCGCGTGCAGGAGCCAGTCGGACGTGAGCTTGGCCAGCCCGGCGAAGACGTAGACGACGGTGACCTGGAAGCGCAGCAGCAGGGTGCACGCGAAGGGCAGCGTGTCCGCCCGGGGCGTGGCGCCGCGCAGCACGTCGAGCGAGAAGGCGCGGTGCGTGGGCACGAAGACGAGCAGCCCCAGCAGCAGGCTCACCAGGTAGTAGTGGTTGAGGTAGTTGCTGACGTCGACGAGCTGGACGTACGTGAAGGCCCCGAACAGCAGCACCGTCGTCACCCGGTAGAACAGGCCCGTCGCCAGGCACAGCCCCAGCACCGCCAGCGCGGCGAAGAGGGCGTGCATCCAGCCGTCGGGCAGCGCGGGGACCCAGTCGAAGCCCCAGTAGGTGAAGTGGAAGCGCGGGCGCACGAAGAGCACGTCCACCCAGCCGTAGGCGAGGAAGCGGAGCGCCGAGACGGTGATGAGCAGGCCGAGCCCCACGCGCAAGGCCACCAGCGCCGCGATGTCCCGCGGCGCCAGCAACACGGCCCACAGGCGCGAGGTGGCGCGGCCGGGGACCGGCTCAGTCATTGTCCCCCTCGACGGACTGGGGCAGCTCCAGGTCCAGCACCGTGACGAGCTCCGTCTTGAGGATGTCCGTGATGCCCTTGACGGCGTCGTAGAGCGCGCGCACGGACGGCTTGTCCTGGGCCAGGGCCTCCTTGAGGTCCGCCTCCTCGATGGCCGCGAAGCTCGCCGTCGCCGCGTCGAAGCGCTCCGTCATCCGCGTGGCCAGCGCCTCCGCGCCCGCGGCCTCCAGCAGGTCGTCGAACCCCGTGCCCGCGTGCGCGTCGTCACACCCCTGGGCGATGCGCCGGAAGCCCTCCAGGTTGGCGCGCAGGTTCGCCTTCGAGCGGTGCGCGAACTGCGACTCCAGGTGCTCCGGACAGGACTCCGTCGAGCAGTCCCGCAGCCCCAGCGGCCGGGCCAGCTTCAGGTCCTTGCCCTCGCGCTCGAAGTAGAAGAGCGCGTCGCTCACCGAGTTGAGCGCCGTCTGGCTCGACGTGTACACCGTGTTGCCGGACTCACCCGCCGTCGCCAGCGTGCGCGCGAAGTTGCCCTGGTCCGCGGCCCACGCGCCCACCAACTGCGTGGCGCGCTCGCGCACGTCCGCCGCCGCCGCCGCCGCGTACGCCCGCTTGCGCGACGCGCGCTCCTCGGACGACAGCGCCGCCCACGTCCCCTGCGCGACGATGGGGGAGGTGGCCTGGCAGGCGGTGTCCTCGCCCTCGTGGAAGAGCAGGTACTCCACGGCGTACAGGCCCCGGCGGCTCACCAGCGACGTGGGGAAGCCCGGCGCCTCGTACCCCTTGGCCACCACCTGCTCCTCGACGGCGCAGCGGCTCACCAGCGGCCACGAATAGATGTTGTCCCGCAGCTCCGCGCCGCCCGGGAGGCTGCGCGGCGCCGCCGGGCCCACCTGCATGACCTCCGCCCGTTGCCACACGTCCATGGCGGCGTGGAACGCGTCGCGCGCCTGCGTCTGCCGCGCGGAGGTGGGCTCCGCCGCGTACTGGCGCGTCGCGTCCGCCAGCGCCGTGGCCGTCGTGAGGAACTCCCGCGCCGTCTTCTCCACGCACGCGCCCGTGGCGCGCAACAGCTCCGCGCGCGCGGACTCCGTCCCCGTCGGCCCGGGGGGCTTGGGCGGAGGCGAATCTCCGGACTCCTTGCAGGCCGTCAGGCCCACGAGGGCGGAGAGGAGCAGGCGCGCGCCAAGGCGGCACGCGGCGGAGGAACGCGGCGACACGGGATTCATGGGAGCTGCCTCACGGACACGTCGAAGTCGTCACCAAAACCAGAAGCGGGAGACCTTCCCCGCTTCTCCCTGTGGCCGAAGCTGTCCGGCTTGACAGGAAACCTGGATCCATTCTACGAGCCCGGTTAGTTTTTGAGAACAATTATCATTTTCAGGTGTTGAAATATTTCGAAAGGGAGAGGGACGCATGAAGGGCAGGATGGGGCAGAGGGCATCGTTCGCGGGCGTGGCGCTGCTGACGCTCTCGCTGGGCTTCCTCGGCGGCTGCGGTGACGACGACGACGAGACGCCGCAGGGCACGCCGGACTCCGGGGTTCCGGACTCGGGCACGCCGGACTCCGGGGTTCCCGACTCGGGCACGCCGGACTCGGGCTCGCAGGTGGTGGACAGCGACATCGCGCTGGCGCGCTTCAACACGGACGGCACGCTGGACACGACGTTCGGCGCGGGCGGCACCACGCGCCTGGACCTGAGCACGGTGGCGGGTGGCACGCGTGACTCCGTGTGGGGCCTGGCCGCGGACGAGACCAACCGGCTGGTCGTCTTCGGCGCCCGCCGTGGCGAGGGTGACCGCGTCGACGCCGACCGCGTCGTCGTGCGCTTCACCGCCAACGGCGCGCTGGACACCACGTTCGGCACGGACGGCGTGCACACGCTCAACGTGAGCAACCTGAGCGACGGCGCGCGCAACGGCATCGTGCAGAAGGACGGCAAGATCGTCGCCTCCGGCTACACCAGCCAGCCGACGGGCGTGGGCACGCAGGCGGCCAACCGCATCGTGCTGGTGCGCCTGGACGACGCGGGCAAGCCGGACAACACCTTCGGCTGGAAGGGCGTGGTCAACTCCGCGCCGTTCGGTCCCGTGAGCGCGTCCAACCCCGAGTGGGGCATGGCGGAGGCCTACGCGGTGGGCCAGTTCCAGGACGGCAGCTACGTCACCACCGGCTACGGCCGCAGCGCGTCGTCGGGCGCGGTGGACGTGGTCAACTTCAAGTACTCGGCCACGGGTGTGCGCGACGAGAACTGGGGCACCGGCGGCGTGGCGCTGCTGGACCTGGTGGGCGACAACGACCGCGGCCGCAACCTGGTGGTGCTGAACGACGACCGCGTGTGCACGGTGGGCAGCGCGACGCCCGCGGCGCAGAAGATCGCCGCCCTCGTCTTCATGCTCGACAAGAACGGCGCGCGCGACACGACCTTCGCGGCCGAGGGCTACAAGACGTACGACTTCGAGCGTCCGGAGCAGGCGTTCTTCGGCGTGGCGAAGTCCGCGGACGGCAAGTGGGCCGCGGCGGCGGGCTACCGCGCCGGTGGCGGCGATGACGACGACGGCGTGCTGGCCATCATCCCGCTGGCCACTGGCGTGGGCCCGGAGGTCGCCAAGGTGGCGGCCGTCTCCGACACCGACCCGGACCGCTACTGGGCGGTGGCCTTCGACGCGTCCAACCGCATCTACGCGGCGGGCTTCGTGACCGAGGGCGGCGACAACCGCATGGTGGTGGCGCGCTACAAGACGGACGGCTCGCTCGACACCACGTTCGGCACCGGCGGCTTCGCCAAGCACAACTTCGTCGTGGGCAAGGTCGAGGAGGCCATCCGCGGCATCGTCATCCAGTCCGACGGCAAGATCGTCGTGGCGGGCACGGCCGACAAGTAGTCGTCGGCTCGACGGACACACGCAGCACCCAGTCCCGGAGCCGAGGGGCGGGCCTCTCGCGGGCCCCGCCGCCTCGGCTCCTGGCGTCTGGCACAGAGCCACGGAAGCACACCAGGACAAGGGCGTACGGCGCAGATGGCACGGTTCATGGAGAGGTCGAGGCGGGCACGGGGCTGGATGCTCCCGGTGCTCATGATGGGGGTCGCGTCGTCCGCTGGCGCGCAGACCGAGGCGTCCGGGGGCGTGGCCCAGGAGGGCGCCGCGACCGGGGCGGTCGTCACGCCCGTGGAAGGCCCGCCCGCGGGGGAGGCGCCACCCACGAGCGCCGCTCCGTCGACGCCCGAGGGGGACGTGGCGCCCGTCGCCGCCCCAGGGGTCGACGGCGGGCCCACCGCGGCCGATGCCCCGCTCGCGACGGAGTCGGACGCCGGGCGGGCGCCGGCGGTGGAGCTGTTCCCCGCCACGGAAGGCGCGTCCGACCCCGGCGAGAAGAAGTTCGAGAGCGTGGTGGTGGGCACGTCGGAGACGCGCACGAGCGGCTCGGTCCACATCGTCAAGCCCGCGCAGTTGGAGCGCTTCGAGCGCGATGACCCGAACGCCATCCTGATGACGGTGCCCGGCGTGTACGCGCGCGGCGAGGACGGCTATGGCCTGCGCCCGAACGTCGGCCTGCGCGGCGTCAACCCGGACCGCAGCAAGAAGGTCACCCTGCTCGAGGACGGCGTCCTCTTCGGCCCCGCGCCGTACTCCGCGCCGGCCGCCTACTACTTCCCGCTCGTCACCCGCATGCAGTCGGTGCGCGTGCTCAAGGGGCCCTCCGCCATCCAGCACGGCCCGCAGACGGTGGCGGGCTCCGTGGAGTTCATCACCCGCGACATCCCCGCGGCCGAGTCCGCGTGGCTGGACGTGGCCGGTGGCACCGACCTCTACGGCAAGGCCCACGGCGTGTTCGGCGCGAGCACCGAGCGCGCGGGCTTCCTGGTGGAGGGCATCCACCTGCGCAGCGACGGCTTCAAGGAACTCGACGGAGGCGGCCCCACGGGTTTCCACCGCAACGAGTGGATGGCCAAGGCCCGCTACCGGCTGGTCGCCGAGGGCCCGGTGCGGCAGACCCTCAACCTGAAGCTCGGCTACTCCGACGAGCTGTCCCACGAGACGTACCTCGGCCTGTCGGACGAGGACTTCCGGGCGGCGCCCCTGCGGCGCTACGCCGCGAGCGCGCTGGACCGGATGAAGTGGCACCGGACGCAGGTCGCGCTGAGCCACGTGCTGGAGGCGGGCTCCCTGGCCATCACCACCACGGCCTACCGCAACGACTTCAGCCGCATCTGGCGCAAGGTGAACCGCATGGGCGGCGCGGCCATCGCCAACGTCCTCGCGGACCCGACGAGCGCGCGCAACGCCATCTACTACGGCGTGCTCACCGGCCAGCTCGACTCGTCCACGTCCCAGGACATGGTGTTCATCGGTCCGAATGACCGCGTCTTCGTGTCCCAGGGCCTCCAGAGCGTCGCGCGGTGGACCACCACGACGGGCCCGCTGAGCCACAGCCTGGAGGTGGGCGCGCGCTACCACTACGACAGCATCGACCGGAAGCACACGGAGGATGGCTTCAACATGGTGGGGGGCGAGCTGGTCCACGGAGGCCAGCCCACGCTCACCACGGCGCACAACAAGGACGAGACCCACGCCGTCGCGCTGCACGTCACGGACGCCATCGCCTGGGGGCGCTGGGTCCTCACGCCCGGTGTCCGCCTGGAGGTCATCCGCTCCCGCTCGAACGACTGGCTGACGGGAGAGCAGACGCGGGGCGCGCTCGAGGTGCTGATGCCGGGCGTCGGGGCCTTCGGCGCGTTGACGCCCGACCTGGGCCTCTTCGCGGGCGTGTACCGGGGCTTCTCGCCCCCGGCGCCGGGACAGCCGGGCTCCGTGGAGGCCGAGCGCAGCATCAACTACGAGGGCGGCGCGCGCTGGACGCGGCGGGGCGAGCGGCTCGAGGTCGTGGGCTTCTTCAACGACTACTCGAACCTCACCGCCATCTGCACCTTCTCCAGCGGCTGCGTCGACGACGACCTCGACCGGCAGACGGACGCCGGGCAGGCCCGCATCTACGGCCTGGAGGTCTTCGCGGAGAAGACCTTCCGCCCGGGCGGCGGGATGACGTTCCCCGTCTCCGTCTCCTACACCTTCACGCGCACGGAGCTGCTCAACGACTTCCGCTCGGCCGACCCGCAGTACGGCGACGTGCGCGCGGGCGACGAGCTGCCGTACGTCCCCCGCCACCAGGTGTACGCGACGGCGGGCGTGGAGGGCGCGCTCGGCGGCGTGGCCGTCAGCGCGCTCTACATCGACGCCATGCGCGAGCAGGCGGGGCAGGGCGAGGCGCCGCCCGGCGAGCTCACGGACGCGATGCTGACGTTCGACGTCAACGCGAGCTGGAACTTCTCCCGCTGGGGCCAGCTCTACCTCGGCGTGCGCAACGTGTTCGACTCCGCGGACATCGTCTCCCGCCGGCCCTTCGGCGCCCGCCCCAACGCCCCCCGCACGGCGATGGTGGGCCTCAAGCTGTCTCATTGAACACGCGGGGGTGTGCCCCGGCGACGTGGTGCCGGGGCGCGCCGCGCCTTCAGAGGTAGAAGCGGTCCGTCACCCCGGCGGTGCGCTGGAGGATGGCGCTCCACCCCAGCCACAGCGGGATGCCGCTGCCAGCGGCCTCCTCCTCGCCGCCCAGCGCGCCGAGCGAGCCCGTGCAG
Organism: Myxococcus dinghuensis; assembly: GCF_024198235.1. GTDB lineage: Bacteria > Myxococcota > Myxococcia > Myxococcales > Myxococcaceae > Myxococcus > Myxococcus dinghuensis. Next base: position 255,318 of record NZ_JAKCFB010000008.1, read on the forward strand.
CCCGCGAGCGTGCACAGCCCCGACTCCGTCAGGTGCTCCAGCAGCGTGCGCAGGGTGGGCATACCCCGTGACTCGAAGCGGTCGCTCACGTCCACTCGCCCCGCGAAGTCCGGCTCGTCCAGCGCGTCCTTCAGGAACCGCTCCAGAGCCCACCAGAAGAGATACACCTCCACCCGGCGTCCGGACGCCGCCGCCGCCGCCGCGATGGACAGGCCCTGGTGGATCCGGTCGTAGTCCCCGCTGTGCAGGAAGACGACAACCTTGGACGGCGGGGTGGCGCTCACCCGGGCCTCATACCGTCCAAAAGCCGCCCCCGTCCATCGAGCCTCGTGGAGCGACCGTCCAGGCCCTTTGGCTTGCACCCGTCCCCCGCCGCTTGCTAGGAAACCCCCGACCCTGCAAGCACTTACACGCCTCGCGGGGAATTCGGGATGGACACCCCAGCGATGGTCGAGGACACCACAGCCCGGCGCAAGGACGCCCATCTCGACTTGTGCGCGACGGGTGACGTCGAGCCGGGCGGGAACAGCACGCTGCTGGAGTGCGTGCACCTGGTCCACTGCGCCATGCCGGAGATGGCGGTGGAGGACGTGGACCTGTCGGTGCCCTTCCTGGGCAAGCGGCTGCGCCACCCGGTGCTCGTCACCGGGATGACGGGCGGCACCGAGCGCGCGGGCGCGGTCAATCGTGACCTGGCGCTCCTGGCCGAGCGGCACGGGCTGGCGTTCGGCGTGGGCAGCCAGCGGGCCATGTCGGAGGACGTGGCGCGGGCCGCGTCGTTCCAGGTCCGGCAGGTGGCGCCCACGGTGGCGCTGCTGGGGAACATCGGCCTCTACCAGGCGGTGCGGCTGGGCGTGGACGGGGTGCGGCGGCTGATGGACGCCATCGGCGCGGACGGGGTGGCGCTCCACCTCAACGCGGGGCAGGAGCTGACGCAGCCCGAAGGGGACCGGGACTTCCGGGGCGGCTACGCCGTGGTGGAGTCGCTGGTGAAGGCCCTGGGCGAGCGGCTGCTGGTGAAGGAGACGGGCTGCGGCATCGGGCCCGAGGTGGCGCGGCGGCTCGCGGGGCTGGGGGTCCGTCACATCGACGTGTCGGGCCTGGGCGGCACTTCCTGGGTGCGCGTGGAACAACTCCGGGCCTCGGGCGTACAAGCCCGGGTGGGCGCGGAGTACAGCGCCTGGGGCATCCCGACGGCGGCGGCGGTGGCCACCGTGCGCGCGGCCGTGGGGGCCGAGGTCCGGCTGGTGGGCAGCGGCGGCATCCGGACGGGGCTGGACGTGGCGAAGGTGCTGGCGCTGGGCGCGGACGTGGCGGGCATGGCCCTGCCGCTGTTCCGGGCTCAACAGGCGGGCGGGTTGGCGGGCGCGGAGACGGAACTCGAGGTCATCCTGACGGGGCTGCGACAGGCGCTCGTCCTGACGGGGAGTAGAAGTTGCGCTGAGCTGCGACAGCGCCCTCGCGTGGTGACCGGTGTATTGAAGGACTGGATGGCGGCGCTGTAGTGGCCGCGCCGACGTGGGAAGAAGGACGACCAATGTCTGAGACCGTGACGTCCCGGCTCTCCGGGTTCCACAAGCTGCCGATGGAGGAGCGACTCGCCCAGCTTGCGCGGATGTTGCGGCTCTCCCAAGGTGAGCTGGACCAGCTCCGTGGGAGCGAGGCGCTCCAGCCGGTGCTGGCCAACCAGATGATCGAGAACGCGGTGGGGACCTTCTCCCTGCCGCTGGGCCTGGGGCTCAACCTCCAGGTGAACGGGCGCGACTACCTGGTGCCCATGGCCGTGGAGGAGCCGTCCGTCGTCGCGGCGGTGTCCTTCGCGGCGAAGATCGTCCGCGAGGCGGGCGGCTTCACCGCCGAGGCCGACGATTCGATGATGATCGGCCAGGTGCAGGTGACCCGGTACGGCGACCCCACCGAGGCGACCAACAAGATCCTCGCGCACAAGGAGCAGCTGCTCGCGCTGGCCAACAGCTTCCACCCGGCCATGGTGGCCCGTGGCGGCGGGGCGCGGGACATCGAGGTGCGCGTGCTGCCGGCCCCCGAGGGGCCGCGCGGCGAGCCGCTGCTCATCGTCCACGTCCTCATCGACACGCAGGAGGCGATGGGCGCCAACCTCATCAACACCGTGGCGGAGGGCGTGGCGCCGCTCGTCGAGCAGATCACCGGCGGCAAGGTGTACCTGCGCATCCTCTCCAACCTCGCGGACCGCCGGCTGGCGCGCGCCATGTGCCGCATCCCCCTGGCGCTGCTGGCGGACTTCGAGATGCCGGGCGAGGTCATCGCCGAGGGCATCGCCCAGGCCAGCCGCTTCGCGGAGGCCGACCCGTACCGCGCCGCCACGCACAACAAGGGCGTGATGAACGGCATCGACTCCGTGGCCATCGCCACGGGGCAGGACTGGCGCGCCATCGAGGCGGGCGCGCACGCGTTCGCCTGCCGCGGGGGCCAGTACCGGCCGCTCTCCACGTGGTACCTGGAGGAGGGCCACCTGGTGGGCCGCATCGAGCTGCCCATGGCGCTGGGGCTGGTGGGCGGGCCCATCAAGATCCACCCGGGCGTGCAGACGGCGCTCAAGCTCCTGCGCGCCTCGAGCGTGCGCGAGCTGTCCATGGTGTTCGCGGCCGTGGGCCTGGCGCAGAACTTCGCGGCGCTCCGGGCGCTGGGCAGCATCGGCATCCAGCAGGGGCACATGGCCCTGCACGCGCGCTGCGTGGCGGTGACCGCCGGCGCGCGCGGCGACTGGGTGGAGAAGATCGCCGACCTGCTCGTGAAGGCCGGCCACGTGAAGGTGGAGAAGGCGCGTGAGATCCTCGCCAGCCTTCCCGCCGAGGACGCGGCGGCCGCCACCGGAACCAACGTCTAGCGCCGTGGCCACCGAATCCCCCCTGTCCACCTTCGGCGCTGGCAAGGTCATCCTGCTGGGCGAGCACAGCGTCGTCTACGGCCACCCCGCCCTGTGCGGGCCGCTGTCGTACGGCGTGCGCGCGCGCGGCGTGCCGGCGAAGAAATGCCAGTTGTCCCTGCCCGCCACGCTGAGCCGCGCCCAGCGCTCGCTGCTCACCGGCGCGTTCGCGCGCGCCGCGAAGCTGGTGGGCGAGCCCGCGGTGAAGGTGACGCTGGACCCGGAGCTGCCGCTGTCGGTGGGGCTGGGCAGCTCCGCGGCGCTGTCCGTGGCGTGCGCCAGGCTGCTGCTGCGCGCCGCCGGCCAGGAGCCCTCGCCCAAGGAGGCCGCGCGCCTGGCCTGGGCGATGGAGCAGGAGTTCCACGGCACGCCGTCCGGCGTGGACCACACCACCAGCGCCCACGAGCGGCTGCTGCTGTACCGGCGCGCGCCGGGCGCGGCGTCGGTGGGCAAGGGCCGCACCGTGGACAGCCCCAAGCCCCTGAAGGTGGTGGTGGCGCTGGCCGGCGAGCGCAGCCCCACCAAGGTGACGGTGTCCGCGCTGCGCGCGCGGCAGGCGCGTTGGCCCGAGCGCTACCAGCGGCTGTTCGCGCAGATCGGCCGGCTGTCGATGGAGGGCGCGAAGGCGGTGGAGGCGGGTGACCTGGAGGCGCTGGGGGACGCGATGAACGTCAACCAGGGCCTCTTGTCGGCGCTCGGCCTGTCGTCGCCTCCGCTGGAGGAGATGGTGTACCGGCTGCGAGGGCTGGGAGCCCTGGGCGCCAAGCTCACCGGAGCCGGTGGGGACGGTGGCGCCGTGGTCGGCTTGTTCGTCGAACCGGAGTCGGTGGTGACGCAGCTCACCCGGCTCGGTGTGCGCTGCTTCAGCAGCCAGCTCGCGGGTCCGCGGGCGTCGTGAGTGTCCCCATGAAAGCCACTGCCCTCGCGCATCCCAACATCGCCCTGGTGAAGTACTGGGGGAAGCGGGACGAAGCGCTCATCCTCCCGCACCAGTCGAGCCTGTCGCTGACGCTGTCGCCCCTGTCGGTGACGACCACGGTGGAGTTCGGCGTCGCCAGCGACCAGGTGGAGCTCAACGGCCACACCGCCAAGGGGGGAGAGCGCGACCGCGTGCTGCGCCTGCTGGAGTCCGTGCGGGCGCAGGCGAAGACGGCGCTGGGGCCGGCGCGGATGGTGTCCCGCGGCGACTTCCCCATGGCGGCGGGCCTGGCGTCGAGCGCGGCGGGCTTCGCGGCGCTGGCGGTGGCGGCGCGCGCGGCGGCCGGGCTCCCCCGGGACACGCGCGCGGAGAGCATCCTGGCGCGGCTGGGCAGCGGGTCGGCCTGTCGCAGCATCGAGGGCGGCTTCTGCGAGTGGCAGCGGGGCGAGCGCGCGGACGGCGAGGACAGCTTCGCGGTGCAGCGCTTCGCCGCTGGGCACTGGCCGGACCTGCGCATGGTGGTGGCGGTCGTCGACCGGGGCGAGAAGGACGTGAAGTCCCGCGACGGGATGAAGCAGACCGTGGACACGAGCCCGTACTACCCGGCCTGGGTGAAGGACGCGGAGGCGGAGGTCCCCGTGGCCCGCGAGCTCATCGCCCGGAAGGACCTGCAGGCGCTGGGCGAGCTGTGCGAGCGCAACGCGTGGCGGATGCATGCCGCGTCGCTCGCCGCGAACCCGCCGCTCTGCTACCTGAACGCCGGCACGCTGGGCCTCATCCAGCACCTGCGCGAGGCCCGCAAGAAGGGCGTGCCGGTGTGGTTCACGCTGGACGCGGGGCCCAACCCGGTGCTGCTGACGGACGCGGCGCACGAGGTGGCGGCGGAGGCGCTGGCCCGCGCGTGTGGCGCGCTGGACGTGATTCGCTGCGTGCCCGGCGGTGACGCCACGCTGACGCCGGAGCACCTGTTCTGATGGAGCGCGCCCTCTCCGCCCCGGGCAAGCTGTTCGTCTCCGGCGAGTACGCCGTGCTGTGGGGTGGGGTGGCGCGGGTGGCGGCGGTGGCGCCTCGGACCGGGGCGTACGTGCGCCGGCGCGTGGACGCACGCGTCCACGTGTGCCTGGAGGAGGGCACCCTGGCGGGCAGCGTCACCCCCCGGGGCGTGGCGTGGGCGCGCGAGGTGCCGGCGGGCTTCTCCTTCGTCGCGCGGACGCTGGACGAGGCGCTGCGCGCGCATGGCCGGGCGAGCCCCGGCTTCGACTTCGCGGTGGCGCCCTCGGCGGTGGGCCCCAATGGCCAGAAGCTGGGCATGGGCGGCAGCGCGTGCGCCACGGTGCTCGCGGCCGAGGCGGCGCGCTACGTGCTGGAGGAGCGCTTCGACGCGCTGAAGCTGGCCCTGGTGTCGCACTCGCTCGGGCAGGGCGGCAAGGGCAGCGGCGGGGACGTGGCGGCGAGCTTCGCCGGCGGCGTGCTTCGCTACCGGCGCTACGACGTGGCGACCCTGGCCGAGGCCAGCAATGGCAGCCGTCTGCGCGCGGCGCTGGCGGAGGCACCCGCCGTGGACGTGTGGCGGCTGCCCACGCCCCGGGTGTCCATGGCCTACGCCTTCACGGGCGAGAGCGCGTCCACGCGCGTGCTCATCGGCCAGGTGGAGGCGCGGCTGGAGGAGGCGGGCCGCCGGGCCTTCGTGTCGCGCTCCGATGCCCTGGGGCAGGCCATCGAGGATGGGCTGGGGGGAAGTGACTTCCAGGCCTTCTCGGAGGCGGTGGCCGCCCAGCACGCGCTGCTCCTGGAATTGGGCCCCCTGGAGACGGAGGGCATCCGCCGCATCCTCGCCATCGCCGCCTCCTATGGCTGCGCGGGCAAGCAGTCCGGCGCGGGGGGAGGGGATGGGTGCATCCTCTTCGCCCCGGATGACGCGAAGCGCGCCGAGCTGTGCCAGGGATTGGCTGCTCGCGGCTTCCACACGCTCACGCTGTCGCCCGAGGCGGGCGTCCGGGGCGAGGCACAGCTCGACCCCCGGCTGCGCACCTGGGTCGACGCGCTCGTGTGAGCAGTCATCCGTGACACTGTGAGCCGTTACCCGGGTGTCTCGTGTCCCGGGTCGGATGGCTCAATTCCTCTCGTCGCATGGAAAGAACGTCTCCGAAGCGTCCGGAAGTCGTCGTTTACTTCGGGTGTGACTAGTGTTCACGGCGCCGTTGCTCGGCACCGCGAGAGCGGCGGCGTTTGGGGAACGCTGAACCGTCGCGGTCGACACGAAAGGTGAACATGCGCATCAATGAGATGATTCGAGGGGGCGTGATGACGGGTCTGTCGTTGGGACTCGTGCTGTCCGGGTGTGGCGGTCCGGAGGGGCTGGCGGCGGGCGAGCCGGAGCTGGGCTCGGTGGAGCAGGGCATCAACAAGGCCACCAACAGCGGCTTCGAGGCGGCGCCGCCGGGTAGCTACAACTACACCGTCCTCACCACGGGGGCGACGACGCTGACCAACTGGACGGTGGGCGGCAGCATCAAGGTGATGCACAGCACGTACAAGACGCCCAACAGCGGGAGCAAGTCCATCGACCTGAACGGCTACGGCGCCGGCAGCATCGAGCAGATCGTCCCCACGGTGGCGGGCAATGGCTACACGGTGCGCTTCTACGTGGCGCTGCCTCCGAGCTGCACGGGGACTCGCACCGCGACGCTGACCTACGGCCCGTCCACGGCGAGCGTCTCCAACTCGCTGCCGGGCTGGACGCTGCGCACGTTCGTCTTCACCGCGACGACCTCCAGCTCGCTCATCAAACTGGAGAGCACCTCCGGCGGCGTGAGCTGCGGCCTGGCCATCGACGACCTCACGGTGGATGGTCCGTGAGCCGTCCGTGAGTCCATGAGGACACACGATTGAAGCCCCGGGGCCCCGGGACCTGCGACGCCCCGGGGCCCTGATTCATCTGGGGGGCGGTGGCTCAATCCAACAGTGACGAGACGGGGAGGAGCGCCTCGGTCGGCACGCCGCGTCCGAGCTCGCCATCGGTGTTCTGGCCCCAGGACTGGACGGTCCCATCCGGAAGGATGGCCAGTGCGTGCTCGTTGCCCGCCGCGACCATCGTCACGCCGTGGGTGATGCCCACGACCTGATTGGGGGGCGAAGTGACGCTCCGCGTGCCGCTGCCTCGCTGCCCGTAGAAATTGGCCCCCGCGGCCCACAGCACGCCGTTGCCGTCCCAGGCATAGGCCGTGTCGTCGCTCGAGACGACCTCCTGCACGCCTTGGAGGGACATGGGGCTCGGCACCAGGCTGCCGTTGGCGACGGCGGGCATGCTCGCGCGGTAGCTGTTGTCGGTGCCCCACCGCCAGCCGGTGCCATCCGCCTTCACGGCCATGGCGTAGGCGGCGCCTCCGGCGATGGAGGTGACATTGTCCAGCCCCGAAATCGAGACGGGCGTGTAGCGGTCGGTGGTCGTGCCATCGCCGAGCTGGCCGTTGCCGTTCTCACCCCAGGCGAAGGCAAACCCGTCATAACGGATGGCATACGAGGTCCGGCGGCCCGCGCCGACCTTCATCACATTCTCCAGCCCGAGAACCTGGACGGGGGTCGTCCGGTAGGTCGTCGTGCCGTCACCCAACTCGCCGCTGGAATTCTCTCCCCAGGCGCGGACCTTGCCGTCCATGCCAAGGGCCAGCGCATGGGACTCACGCACTGCGATGGCGATGACCGTGACGTCCGAGAGCCCCGGAACCAGGGTGGGCGTCAGCAGGTTGAAGGGACCACCCCACTGCCAGACCGAACCGTCACTGAGAAGGGCCAGCGAGCGGTTACCTCCGGCCGCGATGGCCGTGACATCCTGGAGGGCCGGCACCTGCGCCGGCAAGGTGTGGCGGGTCGTCGTGCCATCACCGAGCTGGCCACTGTCGTTGTATCCAAAGGACCAGACGGTCCCATCCGTGGCCAGCAGCAAGGAGTGCGTGGCACCCGCCGCGACCGCGAGCGCTCCGGGGAAGCTGCCTTGCACCAGCCCGGGGGTGGCATACAGAGACGGCCCACCGTCTCCCCGCTCACCATCATCATTGCTTCCCCATGCCCAGATGTCCCCAGCGGTACGCATGGCGAGGACATGGGTGTCCCCCGCGACGACCAGGGAGACGCCCGTCAGCCCCGGCACCTGCGCGGGTTCACTCCGGATGTTCCGGGTCCCATCACCCAGCTGCCCTCGGTCGTTGAAGCCCCAGCTCCAAACCGTGCCGTTCGCCTTGACGGCGAAAGAGGTGGCCCTGCCCACGGCGACGTCGACACATCCCGTCAATCCCGGAACCTGGATGGGCGTCGGCTGGGACACGGGGGCGCCATACAGTATCTCTCCCCAGCTCCAGACGGTGCCGTCTGACTTGACGGCCAACGCGTGGGCAAAGCCCACCGACAGGGCCACGACGTTCGTCAGCCCCTGGACCTGCACGGGGACTGCGCTGTCCGCGCCCTCACGCCCAAGGGTATTGAAACGATTGAACCCCCAGGCCCAGACCGTTCCATCCGAACGAATGGCATAGGACCCCAACGACTGGGCGACCACGGCCACGACGTTCGTCAGCCCCGTCACCTGGAGGGGTGTCGATCGGGCCGTGTTCGTGCCGTCCCCCAACTGCCCGTTCCAGTTCTCACCCCACGCCCAGATGGTGCCGTTCGATTTGAGCGCGAGCACGTGCCTGTAGCCCGCGGCGATGGCCACGACCCCCGTCAAGCCCGGGACCTGGTCAGGCACGGCACGCCCGTAGTCCGGCGTGCTGCTCGTAGGGACACCCAACTGCCCCGTCTGGTTCGAACCCCAGGTCCAGACCGTACCCGTGGAGAGGAGCGCCACGGAGAATTCATCGCCCGCGGCCACGGAGGTGGCGTTCGTCAAACCGGGGACCTGGAGGGGCGTCGAAGTGTTGGTGATGCCAGTCCTGCCAAGCTGCCCGGACGTATTGTTGCCCGAGGCCCACACCGTCCCGTTGGCACGGATGGCAAGGGAGTGGCGGATCCCCGCCGCGATTCGCACCTTCGGCTTCGTGCGGGAGAGCGCCGTGTCCTGACTGCCTTCAGCCTCTGTGGAATCGAGACTGGCACTCTGCTGTCCACAACCCACGGACAGCAGAAGCCCCAGCGCGACGCCCAATACACCGCGGAATCGCGAGAACGACGGATGTGTCATGTGAGACCCTCGTGTGGAAGACGCTGTCCAGACGAGAACTCGGATTCCATATTCAGTCCGTGAGATTCGAAAGATGAGAAATCAGAATGGACCCGTTCCGGACGGGACGAGCAGCGAGGTGCGGATGGGGACGAGCTTGTCGAAGGGCTCGCCGTAACCCAGTTGCCCATCCGAGTTGTCACCCCATGCCCAGACGGTGCCATCCGGGAGGACGGCGAGCGAGTGGTGATAGCCGATGGAGAGCGCTGTCACGCCGGTGGTGATTCCGCTGAGGGGGCTGGGCACGGGGCTGTTCTGGGTGGTGCCGTCTCCGCGCTGACCCATGTCGTTGTAGCCACCGGTCCACACGCGGCCGTCGATGCTCGTCGCCATGCCGGTCGTGGGGCCGGAGACGATGTCGACCAGGCCGTCGACCGACATGCGCACCGGGAGGTGTGCTTCGCGGGGGAGGTTGCTCATTCCCGCCTGGTAGTAGTCCAGCCCCCAGGTCCAGCCGGTGCCGTCCGCCTTCACGGCCATGCCATGGTATTCGCCGCCCGCGATGGCGACGACGTCCGTGAGGTTCCTCACCTGGACCGGAGTGTGTCTGTCTTCAGCCGTGCCATCGCCGAGCTGCCCCGCACCGTTCTGTCCCCAGGCCCAGGCCGTGCCGTCGTGGCGGACGGCGAAGGAGAGGGAGTTCGCGGTGGCCACCTTCGCGACGCCGTCCAGGTCCAGGACCTTGACCGGGACGTCGCTCGACGTCGTCGTTCCATCGCCCAGGTTGCCCGCGGCGTTCTGTCCCCAGGCCCAGACCGTTCCGTCATCGCGAAGCGCCAGGGCGTGTGTCTCGCTCACGGAGAGGGCGATGACGCGGGTCAGGTCGGGAATCGGCGTGGGGGTGCTCGAGATGTAGCCCCACTTCCAGACGGTGCCGTCGGCGCGCAGCACGAACGACTCGCCGTACGTCGCGCCGATGGCGGTGACGCCGTCGAGTCCGGGGACCTGGGTCGGGACGGGGCGGGAGGTCGGCGTTCCGTCTCCGAGTTGTCCCCAGGTATTCAACCCCCAACTCCAGACCGTGCCGTCGTGGTTGAGCAGCAGCGAGTGCGCGCGGCCCGTCGCCACCGCGAGCACTCCCGTGGGGGCACCCTGCACGGGCGCGGGCGTGGCGTAGCGGATGACGGCGCCGTTCGCGAGCTGCCCGTCGCTGTTGCTTCCCCAGCCCCAGAGGGTGCCATCCGCGCGCACCGCCAGGACATGGTCCATTCCCGCGGCGACCCCGGTGACACCCGTGAGTCCTGGCACCGGGGCGGGCGCCATGCGCATGCGCTTGGTGCCGTCCCCCACCTCTCCCTGGGCCCCATCGCCCCAGCTCCACACGGTCCCATCCGCCTTGATGGCCAAGGAGAAGCCGGTCCCCGCGGCGACATCCTTGAAGCGTGTCAGCCCCTCGAACTGGGTCGGCGTCGCCACGCGATAGCCGAGCGCGAATTCCATGCCCCAGCCCCAGAGGGTGCCGTCCGAACGGACGGCCAGCGCGCGCGCGTTGCCGATCGACGCGGCCATGACACCCGTCAGCCCCTGGACCTGGACGGGGATGGCGCTGTGCTCGAACGTCCCGTTGCCGAGCTGTCCCTCGGAGTTCTGGCCCCAGCTCCACAGGGTGCCATCCGAGCGGAGCGCGAACGAGTTCTGGGCTCCGGCCACCACGGCCACGATGCCCGTCAGGCCCTGGACCTGGACGGGGGCGCGGCGATCGGTCGTCGAGCCATCCCCCAACTGGCCGAAGTAGTTGTAGCCCCAGGCCCAGACCGTGCCATCCGCCTTCGCCACGAGCGTGTGATACCAACCCGCGGCGACCGAGACGACTCCCGAGAGCGCGGGGACCTGGGCCGCCGTGGGGCGGGAATCATGGGAGTCGTCGCCCAACTGTCCCATCCAGTTCGCGCCCCATGTCCAGACGGTGCCGCCGCTGCGGAGCGCCACCGAGTGACTCATGCCGCCAGCCACGGATTGGACGCCAGTCATTCCCCGGACCTGGACCGGCGTAGACGTACTCTCGAAGTCCCCCGTCCCCAACTGTCCATCGTCGTTGTTTCCCGCGACCCACAGCGTCCCGTCCGGACGGATGGCCAGCGAGTGATACGCGCCCGCCGCCAGCCGGACCTTGGTTTGTGTCCTGGCGATGCTCGAGGTCTGGCTTGTGTCGGTCTCCGCCGGTGTCGGCTCCGACGGCTGGCCACAGCCCACGCTCAACAGGAGCCCCAACGCGACGCGCAGGACTCCGCCCCACTTCGATACTGCAATGTGTTTCATGTGTTGCTTCCCCCTCGTCTGGTGTTGCGAAGCAGAACACCGACGCGGAGGGGAAGGTTAAATTCAAGGCATTGCGGGCGGGGCGGGGCGGGTCACCACCACATCGTCGGTGCGGGGACGAGCGCGTCGAAGGCCGCGCCGTGTCCCAATTGCCCATCCGAGTTGTTGCCCCAGGCCCAGACGCTTCCATCCGGCAGGATGGCCAGCGCGTGGCTGTCACCCATTGCGAGCGAGGTCACGCCCGAGGCGATTCCGGTGACGAGGACGGGGTCCTCGGCGTGGGTGGTCGTCCCGTTTCCGGCCTGTCCCCAGTCGTTGATTCCTCCCGCCCAGAGGCTGCCATTCGTCGCGGGGGCGAAGGCCGTGGAGTCGCCGGAGACGACGTCGAGCAATGACGTCACCGTCATGGGAGCCGGGACGCGGTTGTCATGGCGATGACCACTCATCCCGGCGTGGAGATAGTCATATCCCCAGGCCCAGCCGCTTCCATTGGCACGCACGGCCATGGAGTGGTGTGTCCCTCCCGCGATGGAGGTGACCTCCGTGAGTCCTCGCACCTGGACCGGGGTCGTTCGGAACTCGGTCGTCCCGTCTCCGAGCTGTCCGTTCCCATTGGCGCCCCAGGCCCAGGCCGTGCCGTCATGCCGCACCGCGAGCGAGAAGGCGGGGGCGGTGGCCACCTTCATGACTCCGTCGAGGTCGAGCACGCGGACGGGATTGGCGCGCGACGTGGTGGTGCCGTCTCCCAGACCGCCGAAGGCGTTGGTGCCCCAGGCTCTGACCGTTCCATCGTCACGCAGGGCGAGCGCGTGCGTGCGGCTCGTGGAGATGGCGATGACCTGGGTGAGGTCGGGGACCTGGGTCGGCGTCGGGACGCCTCCACCCCATCTCCACACGGAGCCATCGTGGCGGAGCGCGAGCGAGGCTCCACCGCCCGCCGAGATGCCCGTGACTCCGTCGAGCCCGGGGACCCGCACGGGCGCCGGGTGCCATTGCCGGGTTCCATCGCCGAGCTGCCCTTCGCCATTCCGGCCCCATGCCCAGACGGTGCCGTCGTGGTGGAGCAGCAGGGAGTGGGCGCTGCCCGTCGCCACCGCCAGCGCGCCCGTCGATGCGCCCTCGACACTCACGGGCGTGGTGTACCGCGTGGGAGCGCCGTCCCCACGTTGCCCGTGGCGGTTCGAGCCCCAGCCCCAGATGCTCCCATTCGAGCGCAGCGCCAGCACGTGGGTGTTGCCCGCGGCGGCCACCGAGACACCCGTCAGCCCGGCGACCTGGACGGGGGCGTTGCGGAGCGTCTTGGTCCCATCGCCCAGTTGTCCGGTGTCGTTGTTCCCCCAGCTCCAAGTCGTTCCATCGGACTTGATGACGAGCGCGAACCCATTGCCCGCGATGACGTCGCGACAGCCCGTCGTGCCAGGGATGGCGACTGGCGTGGTCACGCCGTAGCCGACAGCTTCGTCCGACCCCCAGGCCCAGGCCGTCCCATCCGACAGGACCGCCAGCGCGTTCGAGTTCCCTCCCGCCGCGGCCACCACGTTCGTCAGGACTCGGACCTGTCCGGGCACGACACCGTGGGCATATGAGCCATTGCCCAACTGGCCGTTGAAGTTCATGCCCCAGCTCCACAACGTCCCATCCGAGCGGATCGCGAAGGACGTGTTGTGGCCGGCGACCACCGCCACGACGCCGGTCAATCCCTGGACCTGGACCGGCGTGTTGCGCGTGACGCGGGTGCCGTCACCCACCTGGCCGAACTCGTTGAAGCCCCAGGCCCAGACCGTGCCGTCCGCCTTTCCCGCCAGGACGTGGTTCCTCCCCGAGGAGAGGGAGGTCACCCCGGTGAGTCCCGGCACCTGGCCCGCCGTGGCACGAGGAACGCGTGTGCCGTCACCCAGCTGGCCGGTCGAGTTGTCGCCCCAGGCCCAGACGGTGCCATCGGCGCGGAGGGCCACCGAGTGGGACTCACCACCCGACACGGACGTAGCGCCGGTCACTCCCGGGACCTGGAGCGGCGTCGAGGTGCTGGCGATACCCTCCGTGCCGAGCTGGCCGAAGTCGTTGTTGCCCGCTGCCCACACCGTGCCGTCGGGATGGATGGCGAGCGAATGCGCTGCGCCCGCGGCGAGCCGGACGCGTGGCCGGGTGCGGACCAGCGCGGCGTCGTGTCTGCCTTCGGCTCCGGAGCGGATGGGGGGCGCCTCGCAGGCCGCGCTCCATTGCAGACACAGCAGCGCGCCCAGGACTCCCCACAGCCGGGACGATGTGATGCATGGCATGGCTCACCCCACGCCCAAAGTCTGACGAGGCGCGGGGGGCGGATTCAAGGCGCCGGACACGCGCGCTTCACGAGTGTCCAGCCCACTGTTGTCTTCTGGGCCCATCCGAGGCCCGCCCCCGGTGTCTGGCGATGCCTCGCCAGGCTCTCTTCGACCCAGCCGGACCTCAGCCGGCACGAGCGCCGTGAGGGATGCGTTGTGGCAGGTGATGGCGCGGGGCGGGAGGTTGACACGGTTTGGGAGCGGCCCCTCCTGCGAGGTCGGATTGGCGGTCAGTCCTGCATCGGTGTGTCTGTGCTTGGAGTCTTCGAGAGGTGTATGACTCGCAGGAAGGCACGGGCGCCATGGCCGCGGAGGGGAGTCCCGGCGCCGAGGGCGGCTACCCGGAGGCTCCGGGGCGCGATGCGTCAGGGGCGTCGGGCCGGAAGGTGGCTCAGAACATGTGGCCGAAGGTGATGTAGCAGCGCTGGCGGCCGGTCTCCGTGGAGCGGGCGTAGTCCATGCGGACCACCGCCGCGCGGCGCGACAGGCGCACGCCACCGCCGATGCCCGGGTGCCACGCGTGCCACTTGCCGTCGGCGACGCCCGGGTGCCAGACGCGGCCCAGGTCGAGGAACATCACCGCGCCCAGCTTCATGTCCCGGCCGAAGACCTTCAACTGCGCGGCGTGGAAGCGCAGCTCCGTGTTGCTGAAGGCCTTGATGTTGCCGGAGAAGCGGTTGCGCTCGATGCCGCGCACGCTGCTCATCCCGCCGATGCCCTCCGACACGTTGACGCCGCCGGTGTTGCTCCACTCGAAGAACGGCACGTCCCCGAAGAGCATGTCGAGCGTGAGCCGCTGGGCGATGGTGAGCCGCGAAGACAGCCGCACGTAGCGGCGCTCGCTCAGCGTCAGCCCCACGTATTGATACTTGCTGCCCGTGGCCACCCCCGACACGCGCAGGGCGATCTCCTCGACGCCGCCCTCCAGCGGATCCACCTCGTCGTCGCGCGTGTCCCACAGCGCGCCCGCGAGCAACTGCCCGGTGGAGCCACCCTCGATGCCCACCGGCTGCTGCTGCGTGAGCATGGACTCGTCGTACGGCTCCACGCTCGTGTGTCGCCAGCCGTAGCCCACGTACGTCTGCAGCGGATGGGTCGCGCCGAAGGGACGCCCGCGCAGGCGGAACCACAGGCCGGGCGAGCCCTTGTCGTAGGTGTAGCGCTCGTTGTCGAGGTCGCCCCGGAAGTCCGGCGCGGACAGGTTGCCGGCGCCGAAGAACGGGCTGCGCAGCTCACGTCGATACTCGAGCCCACCCTCCAGCCGCAGCGGCCCGATGAGCCGGGGGCCGTCGTAGCGCAGGTAGTGGCTCTGCATGCCGCGGCTGCTGAAGAAGATCTGCGCGCCGATGGCGTGCGCGTACGGCTCCTTGCCCGCGCCGTACAGATACACCGCGCCCACCGCGCCGTAGCCGATGCCCTGGTCCGAGTTGTAGCTGACCATCGGCAACGCGATGGTATCCATCCCCGACTCCTGCTTCGTCGGCGCCAGCCCGGGCGCGGGACGGTGCGAGGGCTGCACCGGCGAGGCACTCAGGGTGGCGAGCAGGAGAGCAGCGGGAAGATGCATGGGGACCGTGGTGACGCCTCACTGTGTCGGAACCATCCCGACAGAAGGACGGCGCTACCTGCCCGCCTGCATTCCAGGAGGGCTGCCCTCGACTGAAGGCGGCCGTCCCCCCAAGTGCTCATTTTGGCTGCCGGGGGAGGGGAGCCGTCAACGTGAGTGGAGCCATGACTCCAGCTTTGATGATGTGGGCCCATGGCGCCATCCGGCGAATCGGGCCGAAAGTTCCGCCCGCGGCGGTAAATCGGCGCCGGAACCTCCTGATGGTCCACCTGGATGGAGTATCCAAGGCCCTCCTGGACGAGGCGATTGTCAGCGGGCGGATGCCGTTCGTCTCACGACTCATCCGCTCCGGGATGTTTCATCTGGATGACGCGTTCTGGGGCGCGCCCACGTCCACGCCGTACTTCCAGGCGGGACTGCTCTATGGCCTGAGGGAATCGAACCTTCCCGCCTATGCGTGGTTCGATCGCGAGCTGGGACGGAAGGTGCGGATGAGCAACCCCGCGGACGCCCAGGAAATCGACCAACGCCTGCGGGGGGCGGGCCGGGAGAGCCTGCTCGACGGGGGCGGTCACGGCTACTTCTCCCTGTTCCGTGCGGGCGCGGACAACGCGCTGAGCATGAGCACGCTGGCCAGCTTCCAACAGATGGCCCGCGCCTTCTCGTACGAGATGATGGGGCTGACGGCGGCGGGCACGCGCGGCGTCTGGCGCTTCCTGCGCTCGTTCGGCTCGGACACCTGGAACGCGACCCGCGAGGTCATCCAGTGGTCGCGCGCGCTCCACGACTGGCGGCACGAGCCGGCCTTCCTCGTCAGTCGCCTGTTGCTCCAACGGCTCGGCTGGAGCTTCGCGCACACCAAGGCCGTGGTGGACATGGTGCGCGGCGTGCCCGTCATCTACCTCGTCTACGGCAACTACGACGAGGTGGCCCATCGCCGGGGGCCACGTTCGCCCCTCGCGCTCGCGGAGCTGCACCGCGTGGATGCGCACCTCGCGGAGCTGTATGCCGTCGCGCGCTCCGTGCAGCGCCCCTACGACGTCGTGTTCTTCTCCGACCACGGCCATGTCGACAGCCTCCCCCTGGAGCAGCGCCAGGGGCGGCGCCTGGCGTCGCTGTTGCTGGAGGGCGCCTCCGCGGGGCCCTCCGACGACGTCGTGCGGGGGCTGTGCAACGGCCGCGCGCCACCGTCGCCGGACACCTCGCCCCGCGCGCCCTTCACGCCCGTCATCTCCGAGTGCGGCAACTTCGCGCACCTCTATCTCACGGGGGCGCGGGAGCCGTCGGAGGCCCGCGCGCTGCTCGCCCGTCACCCCGAGGTGCTGGGGCGCGCGACGCGGGAGCCTGACCTCGGCATCGTCGCGCTGCGGCGGGGCGGCTCGGCGGCGGCCATCATCCAGGGGGGCGTGTATGGACCGGACGAGCTGGAGCGCGCGCCGCTGTCCTCCGAGTTCAGCCGCCGCGCGGTGGCGGACCTGCTGCGGGGCCTGCCGTCCATGACGACGGCGGGGGACCTGATCCTCTTCGGAGCGGCGGTGCGCCGAGGCGGCACGGTGGGCTTCGCCTGGGAGTTCGGCTCGCACGGTGGGGTGACACGCACGGAGGCGCAGAGCCTGGTGTGCTGGCCCGCGGACGCGCCGTTGGATTTGTCCGGCCTGGGCCACGCCGCGCAACTCCACGAGCGACTCGCGGAGGCGTATCTGGCGCCGGCGCCCCGGCTGCGGTGGGTGCCGTGAGCGAAGCCGGACCGGAGCCGTCTCCCCGAGGCGCCGCGCTGGGCCGGGTGCTGCTGGCCGTGGTGGGCCTCGTCGTGTCCGTCGTCCTGCTGTCCACGGCCTTCTTCCGGTGGAACCTGAAGGCGCCAGGGCCGCTGCTCCAGCCGCGCTTCCCCCTGGGAGCGTTCGTCCGGGAGCTGCCCGGCCACCTGCTCTGGCTCCTGCCCTTCGTCCTGCTGCAGGCGTCCATCATCCCCCTGCGCGCCGTGCAGTGGCAGAGCACGTTGCGTCGCCGCGTGCCGTTCCGGGAGCGCTACCACCTGGTGGCCATCGGCGCCTTCGTCCACAACGCGCTGCCCGGCAAGCTGGGCGACATCCTCCGCTCCTTCCTCCTGTCCCGCACCGAGCGCATCCCCTTCCTGCGCTGCCTGGGCACGGTGGCGGTGTGCAAGTTGATGGAGTTCGCCGCGCTGATGCTGCTCGTCTCCGTGTCGCTCCTGGGGCCCTTCGGCGCCACGCTGACGCGCTTCGAGGGACAGTTGAAGGTGGCCGTGTCGCTGTGCGTGGGGCTGGTGGCGCTGGTGGTGCTCCTCGCCCACTGGTCCACGCCCCTGGCGGAGTCGCTGCACCAGCGCCACCGGCTGCCCCGGGTGGAGGCCTTCCTCCACCACGTCAGCGACGGGCTGGGCACCGCGCGCTCCACGCGGGGCATGGCCCGGGTGTTCGTCTTCTCCGTGGGGCCGGTGCTGGCGTCCGCGCTGGCCTACGGGCTGGCGCTGCACGGCATCGGCATCAGCGGGGGGCTGTTCGCGGGGGCCGTCGTCCTGGGCGCCATCTCCCTGGGGCAGGCGCTGCCGGGCGTCCCGGCGGGTATGGGGCTCTATTACTTCGTGACGAGCTGGGCGGCCCGCGGCCTGGGAGCCAGCCCGGAGGACGCCGCGGCCTTCGCCACGCTGACCCACCTGGGCACGGTGCTCAGCCAGGCCGGAGTGGGGGCCATCTCCGTCCACGTCCGGAAGATCCGGATCCGCGACCTGCGCAAGGGCGGAAGCCTGGCGCGCGAGGCGGCGCACCACGTGGCGCACGAGTCCGTGGAACCCGCACCGCCGTGAGTCCGACCCCTGAAAAGAGAAAAGGGGCCCCGGTTTGAAACCGGGACCCCTTCTCACTGTGCCCAGGAGAGGACTCGAACCTCCATGCCCTTGCAGGCGCTAGACCCTGAATCTAGTGTGTCTACCAATTCCACCACCTGGGCAGGCGGTGCATCGCGGAGCCGCGCTGTGCGGCGCTGCGATGGGCGGGACATATAGGTGTACTGCCCCGCGCCGTCAAGAACTACGTAACAACCTCACTTCTTCAGCGGCCATTTCCCCTCGGCCTCGAGCGCCCGGCGGATGACCGGGTTCTCGTCCATGAAGGCCGTGAGGGACTCCTCGGTGATTTCGACGGCGATGTCCTCGGCGCCCAGCTCCGTCTGGCAGCTCAACCGGGAGTACGGGCGCACGTCGAACCCCATGTCCAGACGGTCCGCCTCCGCGTCCGTCTGCTCACTGAGCGAGTCGAGCCCCTTGCGGACCCAGATGTGACAGGTGGAGCAGCCGCAGACGCCGCCACAACTGTGGCCCACCTGGGCGCCACACTGTTCGGCCGCGTCCAGCAGCGTCGTCCCGGTCGGCACGTCCACGCCGACCTCGGCCAGCGGGCTCTTGAAGGTGACCTTGGGCACGTCAGTACTCCTCCACCGAGTGTCCGGCGACCACCTGGGTGATGGCCTGGTTCATGACCCGCTCGATGAAGGGCCGGGAGGCCTCGTCCAGCGCGTGGAGCATCTCCTTCATCTTCAGGTGGTCCTGCCCCTGGGCCACCTCGCGCACGCGGGCCATGGCCGCGTCGATGGTCTCCTTCTCGCCGGCCTGGAGCAGGGCGCCGTGCTCACGCAACTGGCGGTCCGCCTCGGCGAGCACGCGCTCGGCGTCCACGCGCTGCTCGCGCACCTGGCGGGCCTGGATGTCGTCCTCGGCGTAGTCGATGGAGTCGAGCAGCATCCGCTCGATCTCCTCCTCCGTGAGGCCGTGGCTGGGCTTGACGGTGATGGACTGCGTGGCGCCGGTGGACTGCTCCTTCGCGGAGACGGAGAGGATGCCGTCCGCGTCCACCTGGAAGCGCACCTCCACCCGGGCCATGCCCGCGGCCAGCGGCGGAATCCCGGAGAGGGTGAAGCGCGCCAGGCTGCGGTTGTCGTCGACCAGCTCGCGCTCGCCCTGCACCACGTGCACGTCCAGGCCCGTCTGCCCGTCCTTGAACGTCGTGAAGACCTGGGCCGCGGCGGTGGGGATGGTGGAGTTGCGCTGGATGAGCTTCTCGGTGATGCCGCCCATCGTCTCCAGTCCGAGCGACAGCGGAATCACGTCGAGCAGCAGCACCTCGTCCTGCCGGTCCGCGTTGGTGAGCAGGTCCGCCTGCACCGCGGCGCCCAGCGCCACCACCTGGTCCGGGTCGAT
The DNA here is from genome assembly GCF_024198235.1 of Myxococcus dinghuensis. Taxonomy (GTDB): domain Bacteria; phylum Myxococcota; class Myxococcia; order Myxococcales; family Myxococcaceae; genus Myxococcus; species Myxococcus dinghuensis. The sequence goes on from NZ_JAKCFB010000008.1 coordinate 274,720, forward strand.
GTCGCCCAGGGGCTCGCGGCCGAACAGCTCCGCCACGTACCGGCGCACGGCCGGCACGCGCGTGGCGCCGCCCACGAGGATGACGCCGTCCAGCTCCCCGGCCGCCACGCCCGCGTCCTTCATCGCCCGGCGGCAGACGAGGCCCGTCTTCTGGACCAGCGGTTGGATCCACGCGTCGAAGTCCGAGCGCTTCACCGGGTGCTCCCGGCCTCCCGCACGGAGGGAGACCTCCGGCGCGTCGGTGAGGGCCTCCTTGGCCTTGCGCGAGGCGGCCAGCACCTCCGCGACGAGGGACGGGGCGGGGGACGTCTCGCCCAGCGCCTCCAGCACCCGCTGGGCGATGGCGCGGTCGAAGTCGTCGCCGCCCAGCGCGGAGTCGCCGCCGGTGGACTTCACCTCGAAGACGCCGTCCACCAGCTTGAGGATGGAGATGTCGAAGGTGCCGCCGCCCAGGTCGTAGACGGCGAAGGTGCCCTGGCTGCCCTTGTCCAGGCCGTAGGCGAGCGCCGCGGCGGTGGGCTCGTTGAGCAGCCGCAGCACCTCCAGGCCGGCGAGCCGGCCCGCGTCCTTGGTGGCCTGGCGCTGGGCGTCGTCGAAGTAGGCGGGCACGGTGATGACGGCCTGCTCCACCTTGCCGGAGAAGTGGGCCTCCGCGCGGCGCTTGAGGGCGCGCAGGATTTCACCCGACACCTCGATGGGCGTCACCGGGTTGCCGCCCGCGACGTTGAAGCGCACCACCTTGCCGCCGGGCACGAAGTCGTAGTGACCCAGCTTGCGCGTCTCCGCGTCGTCCGGGCTGCGGCCCATGAAGCGCTTCACGGAGGCGATGGTGTCGGTGGGGTGCGCGGCGGCCAGGGGCCGGGCCCGCGCGCCCACCACCACGCCGCCGTCCTTCCCGTAGTGCACCACGGAGGGGAGCAGCAGCGCGTCGCCGTCGTCCACGGGGACGCAGCGGGGCTTGCCCTGGCTCACCGCCGCGACGAGCGAGTTGGTGGTGCCCAGGTCGATGCCCACCGCGTGCCCCTTGGGCTTCAGCGGGTCGTGGATCTGCAGGTAGCCGTTCTTGCTCACGACAGACTCTCCTCCTCGAACGCGTCCACCTGTTCGAGGAAGCGCGTGAAGTAGCGCACCCGCCCCAGGGCATGCGATGCCTTTCTCACCTGGGCCGCCGCTTCCTCGCCGGGCGTGCCCGCAGCCTCCAGGTGGCGCAGGGCGCCAGCCGCCTCGTCGAGCGCCGCCTTGCGCTGGGTGCCCACCTGGGTGCCCATGGCCTGGGCGCGCGCCAGGTCCTTCTTCGCCATGGCGGCGTCGAGCGCCTCGCGCAGCTCCATGACCTCCTCCAGGAACTCCAGGGGCATGTCCTTCTGCGCCCCGGCGTCCTCGCGCTCCAGGTCCACCCCGTGCAGCTTCAGGAGGTAGAAGGCGCGGCGCACCGGGTCCTTCAGCGTCTTGAAGGCCTCGTTGAGGGCGGTGGTGCCCTCCAGGGCCTTGAGCCGCTCCTTCGCGTCGCCCGGGGCCACCCGGTCCGGGTGGTGCTGGAGCGACAGCTCCCGGTACTGCTTCTCCAGGGCCGGGACGTCCACGTCATAGGCGCGGGCCAGTCCGAAGACGTCGAAGTGGGTCCTCACCAGGGGGTCTCCTCGCAGGGGCGAAACGAAAAAAGGCCCGGCGCGGATGGCCGGGCCCCGGAGTGATGGCTCCACCCGGGGCGGGGTGGAGCGCGGCCTGTCGTCACGTCAGACGGAGAAGCTCTCTCCGCAGCCGCAGGCGGCCTTGATGTTGGGGTTGTTCAGCTTGAAGCCGGACGCCATCAGCGTCTGCTCGAACACCAGCTCCGTGCCGATGAGGTACAGGTAGCTCTTCGGGTCCACGAAGACGCGCACGCCGTCCTTCTCGAAGATCTTGTCGCGCTCGCGGGCCTTCTCCGACCACTCCATGGAGTACTGGAGGCCCGAGCACCCGCCGCCCTTGACGGCCAGGCGCAGGCCGGCCTCCGGCGTCTGGCGCTGCTCGAGCAGCTCCTTCAGCCGGGCCACCGCGCTGTCCGCCAGGACGATGCCCTTGGGGGCGGGCTTCGCCACGGGCGTGGGGGCAGGCACCGGGGTCTGCGTCGTCTGCTGGGTCGCCTGTTCGCTCATGGGATGCCTCCTTCAGGGGTGCGGGCGCGCGGGCGTCAGGACGCCTTGGCCTGGCGCGCGGCGCGCTTCTTCTTGAAGTCCTCGATGGCCGCCTTGATGGCGTCCTCGGCGAGGACCGAGCAGTGGATCTTCACCGGCGGCAGCGCCAGCTCGCGGGCCACGTCCTTGTTGGAGATGGTCATCGCCTGGTCGACCGTCTTGCCCTTCACCCACTCGGTGACGAGCGAGGACGAGGCGATGGCGGAGCCGCAGCCGAACGTCTTGAACCGCGCGTCCTCGATGAGGCCGTCGTCGGAGATCTTGAGCTGCAGGCGCATCACGTCGCCACACGCGGGCGCGCCCACCAGGCCGGTGCCCACGTTGGGGTCTTCCTTGTCCATCGACCCGACGTTGCGGGGGTTCTCGTAGTGGTCGATGACCTTGTCGCTGTAAGCCATGCCAACTCCTTCAACGGATGCTTCTCACCAAAGGTTCCGCCGGGCAACGTCCACCGGTCGAGGGGGCCTGCGCCCCGCTGTCCGCTCGGGAAGGCGCGCTAATGCGCCGTCCACTCGATGCTCTTGAGGTCGATGCCTTCCTTGGCCATCTCGTAGAGCGGGCTCATGTCGCGCAGCTTGCGCACCTTGTCCACCACGAGCTTCACCACGTAGTCGACCTCCTCGTCCGTGGTGAAGCGGCCCAGGCCGAAGCGGATGGAGCTGTGCGCCAGCTCCTCGTCCACGCCCAGCGCGCGCAGCACGTAGGAGGGCTCCAGGGACGCGGAGGTGCACGCGGACCCGGAGGACACCGCCACGTCCTTGATGCCCATCATCAGGGACTCGCCCTCGGCGTGGGCGAAGGAGATGTTGAGGTTGCCCGGCAGGCGGTGCTCCAGCGAGCCGTTGAGGACCGTCATGTCCAGCGCGTCCGTCAGGCCCTTGCGCAGCTTCTCCCGCAGCCGGAGGATGCGCGCCGCCTCGTCCGCCAGCTCCAGCCGGGCCAGCTCCGCCGCGTGGCCGAAGCCGACGATGGCCGCCACGTTCAGCGTGCCGGAGCGCATGCCGCGCTCGTGGCCGCCGCCGTCGATGATGGGGGCGATGCGCACGCGCGGCTTGCGGCGCACGTACAGCGCGCCGATGCCCTTGGGGCCGTACATCTTGTGCGAGGTGATGGAGGCCAGGTCCACCTTCATGGCCTCCACGTCGAAGGGCACCTTGCCGATGCCCTGCACCGCGTCGCAGTGGAAGAGGATGCCCTTCTTGCGGCACAGCTCGCCAATCTGGGCGATGGGCTGCACCACGCCGATCTCGTTGTTCACGAACATGATGGAGACGAGCACCGTCTTGGGTGTCATCGCCTCCTCGAGCTTCTCCAGGTTCACCCGCCCGTCCTGCTCCACGTCCAGGTAGGTGACGCGCGCGCCCCCGGTGGGCATCTCCGCCCACTTGCGGTAGGTCGCGTCGTTCTCCAGGTCGTGCTTCACCGCCAGCTCCGCGACCTCCTCCGGGGAGACGTCGCGCTCGGCCAACTGCGACAGGCGCAGCAGCTTCAGCTCGTCCAGCCGCTCCTGGCGCACGCGCTCCAGGCGCTTGCAGGTGTCCAGGACTGCCTTGTGCTCCGTCTTGAGGGTGATGATGTGGTCACCCTTCGACTTGTAGTACTCGACCACGCCCTTGATGGCGAGGTTGTCGGACTCCGTGGCGCCCGACGTGAAGACGATCTCCTGGTCCGACGCGCCGATGAGCGCCGCCACCTGGGCCCGCGCCTTCTTCACCGCCGCCTCCGCCTTCCACCCGAAGACGTGGTTGCGACTGGACGCGTTGCCGAAGTCCTCGCGGAGGTAGGGGAGCATCACCTCCAGCACGCGCGGGTCCAGCGGCGTGGTGGCGTGGTTGTCCATGTAGATCGGCAGCTTCACCATTGCTTCCCACACCTTCCTGAAGGGGGCGTCCTGCGCCCCCGCTCCCCGGCGCCAACGGTGGGCGCTCCGCGAGGGGCCTACACGGTCGCACATGAATGTGGACCGGACTGGTCAATTATAAAATCGGGTGCCCTTGGGTCAAGCGAACATAAGGAGCACGCCAGACGTGTCGGGAGGGCACCGGTAGGGGTGTCCAGGGGGGTGGGCCGGTGCGCCGGGATGGATCGCCCGGGGTGGGCCAAGGCGGGGCGGGGTGCTCCGGAATGGGGCGGCGTGTGGGGCCAAGGGCCTGGAATCGTTGAGGGGGCCCTCCTGGCCGGGGGGCTGCACAGCGGAACCGCGCGACGAGGAGGCAGGCATGAGCGCGAACGCGAAGCAGACGGCCAGGTCGAAGGAGCAGTCGGAGTCCGGGGAGGGCGGCGGGCGCACGCCGCTGGTGCGGATGGAGGGCGGGCTGGAGCGCCCCCGGTACGCGGAAGGGTGGCGTGCGGGCAAGCCGGCGGAGGACCCGGAGAAGATGAAGCGCTGGGGGCTCATCACCGCGCGGCCCAGCGAGTTCCTGGTCCACATGCGCCGGGGGCGGGTGCGCGACGTGAGCGGCCAGGGCGCCAGTTGCTTCAAGTGGCCGGGCGACTCGGTGGCCATCGTCCCCACCAGCATCCAGCGGCTCCAGTTCACCGCGGACCAGGTGACGAGCGAGAAGGTGGGCGTGCAGGTGACGGGCCTCGCGGTGTACCGCATCGCCGACCCGCTGGTGGCGTTCCGGATGCTCAACTTCTCCTTCCCGGAGCGGGCGCAGGAGAAGCTGGCGGAGCTGCTGCGGGAGATGTTCGTGGGCGCCGCCCGGCGGCTGGTGGCGAACCTGTCCGTGGAGGAGTGCCTGTCGCGGCGCAAGGAGGGCATCGCCGCGGAGCTGATGCGGGAGATCGCCCCGGTGCTGTCCGGACACGGCCGGGTACAGGACCCGACCGACGCGGGCTGGGGCGTGCTGCTGGACACCATCGAAATCCAGGACGTGCGCGTCCTGTCGTCCACCGTCTTCGAGAACATGCAGGCGCGCTTCCGCCGCGAGCAGGAGCGCCAAGCGCGCGAGGCGGAGCTGGCCAAGGAGCGCTTCGTCCACCGCGAGGAGACGGAGGCGGAGCGGCAGCTCAACCTCCAGCGCCTGGAGGCCGAGGACGAGGTGCGCCAGCGCCGGCAGACGGCCGAGGAGCAGGCCCGGCTGGAGACGCTGGCGGTGGACGCGCGCGTGGCCGAGGCGAAGCTGGCCCAGGAGCGCACGCTCAAGCAGGAGCAGGCGTCCGTGGAGCGCGAGGTGGCGCTCGCCAAGCTCGCCGCGGAGCAGGAGGTCCGCCAGAAGAAGCTGGCCTCGGACGAACAGGCCAAGCTGGAGGCGCTGGCCGCGGAGGCGCGCCTGTCCGAGGCGAAGCTCGTCTCCGAGCGCGCGCTGGCCACGAGCCGCGCGCAGGCGGACATGGAGAAGCTCCAGCGCGAGCAGGAGACGGAGACGGCGCGGGCGCGCATGGGCCTGGAGAAGTCCAGGCGCGAGCAGGACGCGGAGGCCGCGCGCGCGGAGCTGGAGCTGGAGAAGCAGCGGCTGGTCCAGGACGCGGAGGCCGCTCAGGCCCAGTACGAGCTGGTGCGCCTGCAGCGCGAGCAGGCGGCGGAGGAGGCCCGCGCGCGCATCGCCCTGGAGCAACTGCGCCGCGAGGAGGCGCAGGAGGACGCCCGCGCGCAACTGGAGCTGGAGCGGCTGCGTCGCGAGCAGGAGCAGACCGCCGCCCGGCACGAGGGCACGCTCGCCGAGCAGCTCCAGGAGGTGGAGAAGCTCAAGGCGCGGCTCCAGGTGGTGCAGTCCCAGCGCGCCATCGCGGAGGCGGAGGTGTCCATCGCGGAGCTGGAGGTGCGCCGGGAGAACGCCCGCCAGGAGCTGGAGCTGGCGCGGGCCCGGGCGCTGCGTGACATCGAGAACACCATCAGTCCGGAGGTCATCCAGATGACGCTGGCGCAGCAGTTGCCCCAGGTGGCCGCGGCCTTCCAGCAGAAGATGGGCGAGGTTCACGTCACGGCGGTGGATGGCGCCAATCCCTTCGGTTACATCGCGGCGGCGGTGGAAGGTGTCATGGGCCTGGCGCGTTCAGCCGGGTTGAAGGTGCCCGCCTCCTCGCTCGGCACCAACGCGCAGTAGCCCGTCGCCCGGGGCCTGCGTATACAAGGCGGGCCTGTGCTGGGAAGGACGGAGCGACGCGCATGAATGCCAGGAAGCTGGGAGCGATGGCCGTACTGGCCGGTGTGGCGGTGGCCGTGGTGCCGTGGCTGCTGCCCACCGGGCCCAACGCGAACCTCGACGCGGCGCGTTTCCTCGAGTCCGGCAGCCTGGCCATCGGCGCGGCCGTCGTCTTCGCCGGCGGCCTGCTCACCGCGCTGACGCCCTGCGTCTACCCGCTCATCCCCATCACCGTGTCGGTGTTCGGCGCCCGCAAGGCGGAGAGCCGGGGCAAGGCGCTGCTGCTCACCGCGTCCTACATCGTGGGCATGGGCGTGGTGTTCAGCGCGCTGGGCATCCTCGCGGCGAAGACGGGGCAGGCCTTCGGCGCGCTCCTGGGCCACCCGGCGGTGGTGACGGGGCTGGCGGTGTTCCTGCTCCTGCTGGCCTCGTCCATGTTCGGCGCGTTCGAGCTCGCGCTGCCGGAGCGGCTGCAGACGCGGCTGACGTCGGTGGGCGGCGCGGGTGTGGCGGGCGCGTTCCTGATGGGCAGCGTGTCGGGGTTCCTGGCCGCGCCCTGCACGGGGCCGGTGCTCACGGGCCTGCTCGCCTTCGTGGCGAAGACGGCGAACACCACCCTGGGCGCGACGCTGCTGTTCATCTACGCGCTGGGCATCGGCGTGCCCTTCTTCGTGCTGGGCGTGTCCACGGTGCGCCTGCCGCGCGGCGGCGTGTGGATGGAGTGGGTGAAGAGCGTGCTGGGCATCATGCTCGTCGCGCTGGCCCTGTCCTACCTGAAGGACGCCTCGCCCTGGGCGCGCGACGTGGTGAAGGGGCTGGGCGCGCAGCTGGGCCGGATGCCGGGCGCGCTGGTCGCGGGCGTGCTCGCCCTGGTGGGCGTGCTGGTGGGCGCGGTGCACCGCTCCTTCAAGGAAGGCTCGCGCGACTTCGCGTTCAAGGCGCTGGGCGTGACGCTGGTGGTGGTGGCCCTGGTGCTGCGCGGCGGCGCGCTGGACGCGGGCCCGGTGGGCGCGCTCTGGGTCCGCCTGGGCGTGGCCGAGCCGCCCCAGGCTCCCTCGTGGCGGTGGCACCACGTCATGCCGCAGAAGAAGGCCACGTTCTCCTCGGACGAGTTCGAGCAGGTGCTCGCCCAGGCCCGGTCGGAGGGCCGCCCCGTGCTCATCGACTTCTTCGCGGACTGGTGCGCGGCCTGCAAGGAGCTGGACCGGGAGACGTACCCGGCGCAGGAGGTCATCTCCCAGTCGTCGGAGGGGCAGTTCCTCACCATCAAGGTGGACGCCACCCACAGCGACGACGCGCTCGACGCGCTGATGGAGCGCTTCGGCGTGGAGGGCCTGCCGACGGTGGCCTTCGTGTCGCCCGCGGGCAAGGTGCTCCAGCGCCCGCGCATCACCGGCTTCCTCGCGCCGGTGCCCTTCGCCACGGAGATGAAGAAGGCGCGCTGCGAGGAAGGCTCCGCCTGCTGACGCGGCCGGGCCGGGCGCGCTACCGGCCCCGGCTCGCCATCACCTGCTCGAACATGCGCTCGTGCAGGGCGTAGAGCGGCTCGGCCACCGCGTCCCCCTCCAGGTACGCGAGCGCCCCCGCGATGGCCTCCAGCGTGGACATGCCGTCCGGGTGCGGCGGCCGGCGCAGGCGTCGCGTGTCCGGCGGCGGGGGCGGCAGCTTCAACCCCGGCAGCCGGCGCAGCGCGGGCACCCGCTGCACCATGCGGCGCGCCTGCCCCCAGCTCCCGTCCAGGACGATGAGCCGGCGGGGCGGGGCCGTGTCGGCGGTGGGTGACTGCTGCGCGTCCGGGAACAAGAGCCAGGTGTCCCCGTCGTCCTCGAGCACGGACGCGTCGAAGGGTTGGCCCGGCGAGCCGTAGGAGACGATGTGGCAGCGGGGCAGCGCCAGCGCGGCCATGCGGGCCGTGTTGGTGGACTTGAGCGTCTCCTTGTGATGCCGGATGACGAGCAGCTCCGTGCGCGTGAGGATGCGGGGCAGCTCGGCGCACAGACACAGGGCGGTGGGCAGGAAGCAGCGAGGACAGCGGCCCGAGAGGTCCTCCGGAGTCCGGGACCTCATTTCCCCTGGCGGTAGCGCTCCATCAACGCGCGCGCCTCGCGCAGCTTCTCCTCGACGAAGCGGTCGTCCGCGTCCGGCTCGTAGTCGGCGTCCGGCAGGTCGAGCTGGAAGATGGTGGAGAGCAGGATGGGCGCCACCTCCAGCCACTCCGCCGTGCGGGTGAGGGCGGCCTGGCGGCGGCCGGCGAACGTCTCCGGGCCCTCCTCCGGACCGCAGCGGCAGATGCGCGCCGAATCGGCGGTGACGTCGACGTAGAGGCCGAGCACCTCCGCGTCCACCTCGGCGGCGAGCGCGCACGTGGCCTCGCTCACGTAGGCCGCCATGGCCTGCGCCGCGGAGCGCTCCGTCAGCGAGCGCACGAGGAACACCTGCCACCCCGCCTCGGACAGCGCGCCCGACTCCTGGATGAGCGTCAGCTCCGCGGGAGGCGCCTGGATGCGCGACAGCAGCCGGCGCACGGGGGCCTCCAGCCTCTCCAGCCTCGCGCTCGACGCGGGACAGAAGAAGACGACGCGGTACTCACGGCTGTCTGCGGCGGTTTCCATGGGCATACGGCGTCGCCAGGCGCTGCAGGGAAAGGGGAAGTCCTGCGGGTGCCCAAGAGGACCAAAGGATTCCCCGACCTTGCAAGGGGGGAGTTGGGGGGAGGGTTCAAGGCGCGGCGGCGGGCGTGGGGGCGGCGGAGGCGGTGGCCCGCCGCTCGGAGGCGACCCAGACCCCCGCCGCCAGCACCAGCAGTCCACCGCCCACGCCCACGGGTGTGAGCGCCTCGGAGAAGACGGCCCAACCCACCACGGAGGCGGTGAGGGGCTCCAGGTAGGTGAGGGCGCCCGCCGAGGCGGTGGGGACATGGCGCAGCCCGGCATTGAAGAGGCAGGTGCCCGCGAGGCCGCACACCGCCCCCCCGGCGAACACCTGGAGCGTGGCCCCGTCCAGCGCCGGAGGCAGCGCGCCCGTCCCCGCGATGCACAGCAGGGCGACGAGCGACACCGGGGCGTGCAGCGAGGCTACTGCCACCGGTGAGTAGGCCCGCGTCGCCGCCTTCGTGCCCAGGACGATGATGCCGAAGAACAGGGCGCTGCCCGAGCCCAGCGCCGCCGTGAGGCCCGCGTCGCCCGTCCCCTCCGGCCGGCCGATGAGCAGCGCCAGGCCCAGCAGCGTCACCGGGGCGGCCACCAGCGCGCGGACCGAGCGCCGCTCGCCCAGCACCCACGGCGCGGCGAGCGCCAGCCCCAGCGGGGCCAGGTAGTGGGTGAGCACCGCCACGGACACCGGGCCGTGCTTCATGGCCGCGAAGAACAGGCTGATGTTGGCCGCGTCCGCCAGCCCGACGACGACGAGCGCCAGGGTCGCCCGCCTGTCCCTCCACGCCGCCCCGCGGACGAGCAGGGGGACGGGCAGGGACATGGCGACGAGCGCCAGGAACGCGTTCTGGGACCACGTCAGGCCCGCGGGCCTCAGGAACAGGGACCAGCAACCCCAGAGGGTGGCCCCGGCCGCGACCATCGCGAAGTGCCGCACTGTGCTCGTGACTCCTGGTGACGTCGGTCGTCCTCGTGACTCGACGGGGCGCGCAGCCTAGGGACATCTGCCACACTGCGTCCATGGGGCCTTTGTTCGCCTACAGCCTGGCGCCCGTCGTCAGCGTGGCGCTGTTGCTGTGCTTCACCACCGCGCTGAGGGGCCGCGGCGCGCTCGGGTTGACGCTCTACTGTCTGGCGACCGCCGCGTGGAGCGGGTCGCTGCTCCTGTTGTGTGTGCCCTCGTGGGCCTGGCTCGGAGAGCGCTTCGCCGCCAGTGGCGCGTTCGTCGCCGCCGCCTATCTCCATGCCGCGTACGACCTCACCCGGCAGCGCTCGTACGGGCTGGTGGTGTTCGCCTACGGCGTGGCGGCGGTGGTGACGGGCGTGGGCGTGGTGGCCCCGGACGCGCTCTACGGGACGCTCGCGATGCAGCGCGGGCCGCTGTTCTGGCCCATCATGGCGCTGTCGGTGTCCGCCACCAGCGTGCCGTTGTTCCACCTGTACCGCGCCTGGCGGGCGGAGTCCCCGGCGCGCCGCCCGCTGCTGCGCAGCCTGGGCATCGTCGGCGCGCTGGCGTACTCGGGGGGCACGGGCACCGCGCTGCTCCTGTCGGGCGGGTACGTCCTGCCCTGGGGCCTCTACCTGGTCCTGGCCGCGCTGCTGGTGCTCGTCCACGTCATCGACGCGTACCAGCCGTCCGGAGACCGGCGGTTGATGGAGCGCAGCCTCCTGTATTCGGCGATGGCGGCGGTGTTGTCCGCGGGCTTCCTCTTCGGCGTGCTGACGCTCATGGACGGCAGCGGCCAGCCGTGGCTCGCGCAGTACCGGGGCGCCGCGTTCGCGCTGCTGGCCCTCGCCGCGCTCGCCTTCGAGCCGGTGCGCCAGGGCTTCCAGGAGTGGCTGGGGCGGCGGCTTCTCAAGGGGCGCGCCACCGGGAGCGAGCTGGCGCAGGCCCTGGCCACGCAGGAGGCGCGCGCGGACCAGTCCGCCCGGCTCGCGGAGCTGGGCCAGTTCACCTCGGCCGTGGCCCACGAGGTGCGCAACCCGCTGGGCGTGTTGGGCGCCCACCTCAAGCTGCTGGAGCGCCAGGGCGTGGACGCGGAGTCGCTCGGGGCGATGCGCGAGCAGATTGCCCGGGCCAGTCACTTCGTGGACGAGCTGCTGCGCTACGGCCGGCCCCGGCCCCTGGAGCTGCGTCCCGTGGACGTCTCGGCCACGGTGGCCCTGGCCTGGTCCACCGCGCGGCAGGGGTTGGGGGAGCTCGCCCCGCACGTGGTGTTCGAGGCTCCGGAGGGTGAGGCGCCGGCGCTGGAGGCCGATCAGGCACAGCTCATCCAGGTCTTCGTCATCCTCCTGGAGAATGCGCTGCTGGCCCTGCGCGACGTACCCTCGCCCAGGCTGTGCGTGTCCTGCGCCTCAGGTGGGGAGATGCTGCGGGTCATCGTGGAGGACAGCGGCCCGGGGATTCCACCCGAGCTGCTGTCCCGCCTGTTCCAGCCCTTCGTCACCGGGCGCAAGCGGGAGGGCCCTCGGCCCGGCACGGGGCTGGGGCTGGCCATCGCCCGGGGCATCGTCGAGCGACATGGTGGAACCCTGCGCGCCTCGCGCTCCGAGCGGTGGGGCGGCGCGCGCTTCGAGTTGGCGCTGCCGCTGCGCCAGCCCTCACCGTTGGCCGCCGCCGCGGGCTGAGCGCGTGCGGGGTGGCTGAGCCGGAAGGCGCGCCTCCTACCTGAGGGCACTTCCTTCGTCCGCGGGATGGAGCGACCGTGGAGGAGGTGACGTTCGGGCAAGAAAGCCGACGTGCTGCGTTCTCTGGTGGAAACCAGGAGGGGGTATGCGCGCGAAGCCCAGGCTGACGGTGGTGGGACGTGAGACCGACAGGCCGGAGTTCGCGTTCGAACAGTTCGCCCAGCACTTCCAGCCCCCCCTCTTCCGGGTGCTGGGCAAGTACTGCCGTGGTTCGGAACAGGAGGTCGAGGACCTGGTCCACGACGTGCTGCTCCGAGCCCTGCTCCGGTGGGGAGAGCTGCGTCACTGGCAGGAGGCGTCGCAACGGGCCTGGCTCGTGCGGGTCGCCAAGAACTGCTACCTCGACCGGTACCGTCGCAGGCGGAGCGAGGAGGACCGCCTCCAGGCGTTGTTCCGCCTCCAGGAGGACTCGGACGACGGCGGAGAGGAGGATGAGCTCTGGCGGTACATCGAGGTCGCGGACCTCCAGGCGGTGCTGCCGTACCTGCCGCCCAAGGTGCGCACGACGTTCGAGCTGTACCTCCAGGGGCTGTCCTACGCGCGCATCAGCGAGCTGACGGGGGAGCCGCCCGGCACGGTGGGCGCGCGGCTGACCCAGGCCCGGCGCCTGCTGAGGGAGCTGCTCAAGGAGACCGCGGAGGCTCGCAGACGCGAGGGGCCGCGCCGATGAGCCTCGAATGCAACGAGCTGCACCGCTTCCTGGCGGACCAGCTCTCACCCGACGAGCACGCGCGTTTCCGAGAGCACCTGCTGCACTGCTACGTCTGCGAGCGCGACTTCCACGAGGCCATGCAGCTCGAGATGCTGGCGCAGATGTCCCTGTCGCCCGAGTTCGAGGCGCGGGCCCAGGCTCAGGCCGCCGCGGACCGACACCAGGGCCCATCGCCCGACGCCGTCCCCGACGCGCCGGTTCCCCTCCGAGCCTGGCGGCGCGTGCTGTCCGGGCTGAAGACCCTCGCGGCGGTGCTGGCGTTGATGCTGCTCCTGCCCGCGGTGGACCAATGGGACGCCGGACGCATGGCGTGGCTGGACCTGGATGGGCCGCGCGCCTTCGAGGGGCGCGTGACGTATCCCCCGGTGGATGCGCGCTACCGGGCCTTTGTCCCGGAGCGCAGCGCGGCCCGCCTCCGTCCGTCGGTGGCGGCGCTGCCGCTGCAGGAGCTCTCCCGCATGGAGGCCCGCGGCGACCTGCGCGGCATCGCCACGGCGTACCTGCTGTATGGCGCGCCCCGGCAGGCCCTGGCCTTCATGAAGCAACTGCCGCCGTCCGCCGACCGCGACAGCGACCTGGCGCTCCTCGCGTTGGAGCAGGCGCGTCAGGCGCCCTCCCTCGACGAGCGCAACGCGCACTTGGAGGAAGCGTTGGCGCTGGTGTCTGGCGTGTTGGAGCGCGCCCCTCGCCATCCCCAGGCGCTGTGGAACCGGGGACTGGTCCTGCGGGAGCTGGGCCTGTCGCTGCTGGCGGCCCAGGCCTTCGGCGAGGTCGCGAGGCTGGGCGAGCCAGGGTGGAGCGAGGAGGCCCTGGCGGCGGAGCGCGTGCTGCGTGACGCCACGCAGGCTCGGGGACGGGCCTGGAAGGAGGCCTATGCGGCGGCGCGCGAACTGACGGGGGCCGACGGCGCGCGGCTGCCATTGGAGCAGGCGCGGGTGCACCCGGGCATCTTGCGGCTGGGCTTCTACGACGCGCTGCGGGCGGCGCGCTCGCGCGAGGACGCGCTGCGACTGACGCCGCTGTCGCGGGTGCTCGACGCGCGTTACGGCGGACACGTCCTCGAGGACGCGGTGGCGCGCGTGGCCAGCCGGGACTTCTCCCGTCGTGGCCCCCTGGCCCTCCTCTACGCGAGGCTGGTGCGCGAGGACGTCCCGTTCGACGGGGCCGCGTTGGAGACGCTGCGCCGCTCCGGGGAGTCGGACCTGTACCTGGGCGCGCTCATCCTCGCGAGCAGCGCGGGGCAGTCGGTGGATTCGGCGGCGCTGGTGCGCCTGGCCGGCGCGTCCGAGGACCCGTGGATCCGCGTCTTCGCCGACCGCGAGCAGGCGCTCGTGGACCAGCGGGCGGGGCGCTGGTGGAAGGCCGAGGAGCGGCTCCTGTCGTCGGTGGAGCGCTGCCAGAAGGACGGGCTCGTGTACCGGTGCCTGGGCCTGGAGCGGCAGTTGACGGACCTGTACCTGGAGCTGCACCGCCCGGCGGAGGCCTTCCGTCAGGCGTGGAGCGGGTGGGGGCGTGCGCAGGAGGCCCGCGAGTGGCAGTTCGAACAGGAGTTCCTGCAGGAGCTGGCGGACGTGGCGCGCTATCAGCACGCCTTCGCGAGCGCGCGCGCGTACCTGGAGGAGTCCCTGGCGCGCATGCCGGAGGACTGCGCGCAGCGCTCGTACGTGCACCGCAACCTCTCGCTGCTGGCGTGGCAGACGTTCCGTCCCGACCTCGCGCGCGCATGGCTGGAGCGGGCGGTGGAGTGTGAGCGCCCCCTGGGCATGACGGGCGCGTGGGTGCTGACGGAGATGGCCCGCGGGCACCTCGAGCCCGGGGACGAGGGCCGCTTGTGGCGCGCGTTGTCCGAGCTGCGCCAGGGCGGCATGACACCCGGGCGCGAGGCGTTGCTGCTCGTCATGGAGGGGCAGTTCACGCTGCGCCGGTCGCGCGAGGAGGGAACGCTGCTCCTCTGGAAGGGGCTGGCGATGGGGGAGCGCGCGCCTCGCGACCCGGACGCGCTCAAGGCCCGCGCCTTCGGCTACTCCGCGCTCATCTCCGAGGCGGGACGCGCTGGCGCCTGGCCGGAGGCGCTGGTGCTCGTCGGACAGGACCTGCGCCTCCAGCCGATTCCCGCGTCCTGCCTGCTGGCGGTGTCCGTCCACCACGAGCAGACGGTGGTGCTGGCGAAGGGGCCCTCCGGAGAGCTGGCCGGCCACTACGACGAGCTGCGCACCGAGCCGCTGCGCGACGCCGCGACGGGGCTGGTGCCGTCGTCGCTGCTCAAGGTGCTCCATGGCTGCGAGCGGGTGGACGTGCTGGCGCGCCCCCCCGTCCACGGGTTGACCGGCCTGCTGCCCGACGACACGGCCTGGAGCTACCGCGTGGGCCGCGGGGAGACGTCGCCGCCCACGCGCGGCGGACCGGGGACGCACCTGGTCGTCACCGACGTGGCGAGCCCCGCGTCGCTGCGGCTGCCGAGGCTCGGGGAGTTGACGCCCCCGCGACTGCCGGACCCATGGCGGGTCGTCCTCCGGGGGGCCGCGGCCACGCCCTCGGAGGTGCTGAAGTCGATGGCGGACGCCTCCGAAATCGAAGTGCACGCGCACGGCCTGTACAGCGCGGCCACGTCCGACGCGTCGCTGGTGGTGCTCTCGCCCGAACTCGATGGCGCGTATGCCCTCACCGCGGACCTGGTGCGCCAGACGCGCCTGTCCCATGCGCCGCTCGTCCTGCTGGCCACGTGCGGCGCGGCGAGGACGGCGCCGTTTCCTCACGAGTCCTACAGCCTGCCGGTGGCCTTCATCGAAGCGGGGGCGAGCGCGGTGCTGGCGTCCACGCTGGAGATTCCGGACACCGCCGGAGCCTTCTTCGAGAACGTGCGCGAGCGTGTCCGCTCGGGGGCCGCGGCCTCCGGGGCGCTCCGGGACGCGCGGGCGCAGTGGGCCCGCGAGCATCCCGAGGACCGCGCGTGGCTGCCCCACGTGCTGCTCTTCGAGTGAGCAGGGGACGACGGCCGCCGCGCTGACGCAGCTCCCCTGACGGGTTCTTCGAAAGAAATACAACCTGATGCGTTGTATGGGTGAAGGGTCTCGATGCCGGTGCATCCCGCGCCGACGCGAGCCTGGGAGGATGCGGGTCATGACGAGCTGCATGGATGGGGCGGGCCCCGCCTGGCCGTTGGAGGACGTCGACGACGAAGAGGTCCCCGCCGCGGACGTGGTGGACGGCGGCGTGCCGGATGGGGACGAGGAGCCCCCCGCGCCGGACGCGGCGAACCCGGACGTGAGGGACCCTCCGCCGACCGGGCCGCGTGGCTGAAATCCTCCGGGGGGCGGGTGGCTCGAGACCGACCACCCGCCCTGACCGGCGAGGCATGGGGGGAGGGTCCCCACCACCCTGGCAGCGGGACCGCGTGTCGTGGAAGTGGCGGAAACCGGCGTGGTTGCGTCGGTTTCCAGACGCCGACCCAAGGATTCCGGGGGGCCGCGTTTCGACTGGGCGTGGAAGGAGGGCGAGGGGTCGATGAGCGACCATCGCAATGCCTCGGTGAAGTGTTTCGCCGTGGCCTACAGTGCCCCCGTGGCACATGACGGCTTCGAGGAGTTCGCGCAACGCGTCAGGCCGATGTTGGTGGCCCTGGCTCGGCGTCTGTGTGGCCAGGGGGGCATCGACCCCGAGGACCTGGCTCAGGAGGCGCTCGTCCGGGCGCTCGTCCACCATGCCGCGTTGTCCACCCAGCCGGAGCCTGTGTACCGGGCGTGGTTGTGCCGCGCCCTCACCAACCATTTCCTGGACCAGTGCCGACGCCGGCGCACGGAGCTGCTCGAGCAGGAGCGCCGGGACATCCGTCTGGTGCGCGACGACGTGGAGTCTCCGGACGCGAGAGGCTCCGGGGAGATGTGGGAGCGCGTGTCGGACGAGGACCTGAAGCAGGCCATCGCCCGGCTGTCGAACCCGCGGGTGCGGGAGGCGTTCGAACTGCACGCCTCCGGGCTGCGCTACCGGGCCATCGCCCAGCGAATGGGCGTGCCGGAGGGCACGGTGGGGAGCTGGCTGTTCCAGGCCCGCAAGGAGCTGCGCGAGCTGTTGTCGCAGATGAAGGGCGACGACGGCGACGGGGGCCATCCATGAGTCCCCCCTGCAACAAGCTGTTCCTCTTCCTGGACGGCGAGCTGCCGCCGGTGGACGAGGAGAACTTCCGACACCACCTGGCGCGCTGCGCCCTGTGCGCCTCCGGCCTGCACGAGGCCATGCAGTTGGAGATGCTCGGGTTCCAGGCGATGGGCCAGGACGGGCTCCCGCTGGACGAGGACGTGGCGTCGGAGGCCTCCGAGCCGATCTGGCCCGTTCCCGCATGGCCCCGGCCTCCCTCCCGCGCGGAGCGGCTGTGGCTGCGTTGGCGGCCGAGGCTCCCCGCGCGCGCGTGGTGGGCGGTGGGGGGCGCGCTGGCGTTGGTGGTGGCGCTGCTGGGCGTGTCGCTGCCGCGCTGGCGCGAGGCGCCGCCGGAGGTCTGGGGCGCGCAGTCAGCCCAGCGTGGCCTCGAGGCCCGGGTGGCGTACGCGCGGGCGGACGTCTACCAGCGCTTCGTGCCGATGCGCGGCGGGAGCGAGTCCCCCGTGGCGACGAGCCCGCTGCCCCTGCGCGAGCTGGCCTCGCTGGAGGAGGAGGGCGACCTGCACGGCATCGCCGCGGCCTACCTGGTGCGTGGTGACTGGCGGCAGGCGTCGGACTTCCTGCGGCGCTCGCCCGCGTCGGTCGACCGGGACTGCGACCTGGCCGTCGTCGCGCTCGAGCAGGGGCGGCTGGAGGACGCGCTGGAGCTGCTGGAGGGCGTCCTGCGGCAGGTCCCGGACCACCCGCAGGCCCTGTGGAACCGGGCGCTCGTGTTGAGGGACATGGGGCTGACGCTCCAGGCGGCGGAGTCCTTCGACGCGGTGGTGAAGCTGGGCGAGGCGGGCTGGAGCGAGGAGGCGAAGGTGCGCGCCCAGGCGCTGCGCAGCGAGACGAACCTGCGCTCGCGGGCCTTCCAGGACGCGCGCGCCGCGGCGCTGGACTTGGGCACGGTGGAGGGCGCGCGCCTGCCGTTGGAGGAGGCGAAGCGCTTTCCGGGCGTGGTGCGGCTGGCCTTCTACGACGCGGTGAGGGCGGCGCCCACGCGCGACGCGGCGCTGCGGCTGCTGCCGCTGGCCCGGGTGCTGGACGAGGTCCAGGGGGGCACCACGCTGCGCGACACCGTGGAGCGCGCGGCCCGCGCGGACTTCCGGCGACGGGGCCCGCTGGCGCGCGACTACGCGCGGCTCCTGCGCGGTGAACACCCGGACGCAGGCGCCCTCCTGGAGACGCTGCGGCGCTCCGGGGAGGACGACCTGTACCTGGGCGCGCTGGTGTCGCGCGCCGCGGAGGACGCGCACCTGGACGACTTCGTGCGCATCGCCCGCGCGAGCGAGGACCCGTGGCTGACGTTGCTGGCCGAGCGCGAGCTGTCCGTCCGCGAGGAGCGCGAGGGCCGCTGGTGGAAGGCCGAGCAGCGGCTGCGCGCCGCGCTGGCGACGTGCTCGGGGCGTGGGCTGGGCTACCGCTGCGCCACGCTCAAGCGGCGGCTCGCGGACCTGTTCGTGCGGCTGCACCGCCCGGCGGACGCGTTGGAGGAGGCGCGCGCGGGGTGGCGCCTGACGCGGGACATGGGCGAGTGGAACCTGGAGCTGCAGTTCCTCCAGGAGATGGCGCAGATCGCCCGCTACCGCCACAGCGCCGCGAGCGCGCGCGCGTACCTGCGCGAGTCGCTGTCGCGCAGCCCGGACGACTGCGAGCAGCGAACGTACGTGCACCGCAACCTCGCCACCGTGGCGTGGGCGGACTTCCGGCCGGTGGAGGCTCGCGGGGAGCTGGAGCAGGCGTCGCGGTGTGGTCGCTCCCTGGGCATGCCCGGGGCCTGGGTGCTGTCGTACCTGGCGCGCTTCGGCGCGGAGCTGCGGGACGAGGACGTGTTCCGTCGCACGCTCGCGGAGCTGCGCCGTGGGCCGCGCACGCCGGGGGAGCGCGCCCTGCTGACCTTCCTCGAGGGGCAGTTCGTGCTGGAGCACGAGCGGACCACGGGGCGCGAGCTGCTGCGCGGCGCCATCGACGCGGCGGACCGCCTGCCCCTGGACGACGTCGACGCGCGCAAGGCACGCACCTTCGCGTACGGCGTGCTGGTGGGGGACGCGGGCCGCGCGTCGGCGCAGGAGCAGGTGCTCACGCTGATGGGGCAGGCGCTGCGGCTGCCGGTGCCCGACCGCTGCGTGCTGGCCGTGGCGGCGGACTACGAGCGGACGGTGGTGACGGTGCGCGACGCGCAGGGCCGGCTGGCGGGGGCCTATGACGACCAGCGCACCGCGCCCCTGCACGCGCATGGCGCGGGCCTGGTGCCCGAGCGGCTCGTGGCGGCCCTCCGAGGCTGCGAGCATGTCGACGTGCTCGCCCTGCCCCCCGTCCATGGCCTGCCGGGGCTGCTGCCGGCGGACGTGGCCTGGAGCTACCGCGTGGGGTTGGCCTCGACGTCGTCTTCGGCGCCCACGGGCGCGGGGGGCTCCTCGGGACGCCACCTCGTGGTGACGGACGTGGCCGCGCCGCGTTCGCTCGGGCTGGAGCAGCTCTCCCCGCTGGAGTCGCCGCGGGTGCCGGATCCGCTGCGCGCGGAGCTCCGGGGCGCGGCCGCGACGCCGTCGCGCGTGCTGCGGGAGATGGTGGACGCGGGGGAGATCGAAATCCACGCCCACGGCCTCTTCAGCCCGGAGCTGTCGGACGTGTCGCTCCTGGTGCTGGCGCCCGAGGACGACGGGCAGTACGCCCTCACCGCGGCCCAGGTCCGTGGACAGCGGCTGACGGGCGCGCCGCTGGTGCTGCTGGCGGCGTGCGGCGCCGCGCGCTCCGCGCCCTTCCTCCACGAAGCCGTCAGCCTCCCGGTGGCCTTCATCGAGGCGGGCGCGCGCACGGTGTTCGCCGCCACCACGGACATCCCCGACACCGCCGGCCGCTTCTTCGAGGCCGTGCGCGAGCGCGTCCGCGCCGGTGAGCGGCCCTCGAAGGCCCTGCGCGACGAGCGCCTGGCGTGGCTCTCCCGGGAGCCCGCTGCGACGTGGCCCGCCCACGTCCTGCTGTTCGAGTGACGGCCAAGGTTTCCCACCCAGGACGTTCTCCGGTGGACGCCGCGGCATCCGCCCCGGCGCGTCCGTTCCGAACAGTCGTTCAGAGGGGGGCTGTCACATGCTCAAGTCGAACACGCGTCCGCCAGAAGAGGACCGCATCGCCCACGAGATTCCTGATCCGCCGCCGGAGAAGGACCGCGGCCTGAGGGCGCCCGGACCCACCGAGTCATCCGCCTTCACCGTGAAACAGGGTGACTCCCACGCGGAGTCCACCGGGGTGGTCGAAGACACCCAGTCCTGAGACACGCCGCGGCGTTTCACGACTCTCGGGAATCAGGTGTCGGTTGCATGTCTCGCGGGGCGTTTCCCAGAGGGGGAAACGCCCCGAAATCATTTTTAAGCCAACACCATCAAGAAAAACGTCTCCCTGCGTCTTGAAAGGGGAAGGGCGAGGCGGGGGCTGAGACTCGGCAGTGGGCGCATCGCGACGACGGGGGGACGAGATGTTCCGAGGTGACGCGGGGGGGCACGGAGGGACGTACGGGATGTGGGCGCCGGGGGACGGTCGGGGGGGCGCGGGGGGGAGTTGGGGGGCCTGGTCGGAAGAGGACACGCGGACGGTGGGCAC
>NZ_JAKCFB010000080.1 GCF_024198235.1 Myxococcus dinghuensis
TTCACCTGCTGCCCTCTCCCCTCCAGCCTCCACGTGCCGTCTCCCACCGGCACCAGCCGCCCTCCTCCCGCGATTCCCACCAACTCCAACTCATCCGTCGCCGCGTATCCCGGCACGCCCTGCCTCAACGAGCGCCTCACCGACATCACCGGCAGCGTCCACCCCACTCCCACAGGCCCGTTCCCCAGCTCTCCCGAGTACGACAGCCCCAGCCCGGGCGCGAACCCCGCGTGCCCTCCCGGCAGCTCGAATGGCACCGTGTACTGCACCTGCGCGCTGAACCCATCCACCGTCACCGCGTCCCCGAGTCCTCTCACCGACCCGGGTCCGTCCGGCAACCTCAGCGTCTGCGCGCTCAGTGCGCTCGGCACTGGCTCCGACGCAGCCCAGACAGGTCCCGCCAACGCGAACGACAGCACCGCCACCGTGATGCGATTCATGGAGTCATCCCTCGAGACTGGACCTGGAGGACATGGCGCCCGCGGGCAGCCAACCCACGTGCAGAGCGTCTCGCGTCGGCCCCAGCTCTCGCGCACGGCATGTCGCCACGAAGCAGGACGCGGCCCTCGCCTGTCGACGGGAACGCGGCGTCTGTCGGCGCACATCCGGACTCACTTCGGGCACACGAGGAGAGGCGTCATGTTGGCGAGACCCACCACGGGCTCGCGCCGTGGTCGCTCACAGAGCCATACCCCTCGACCGGATTATCCTGGCAATTTCCCCGGAATTATCCGGGAGTCGATTCACCTGTCGTGGCACTTCGTCCGTCTGCGTTCACGACAGGAGCCTCCTCGAGCGAGATGTCTCCATCCCACTGCCTGCGCCCACGCAGCGCGAAGGCGAACAGGAGCCAGAAGAACAACCAACTGAACGCGCCCACGACGAGGCCAATGGAATCCGCCTCAGGGTTCAACCACGAGCGCTGCCAGACCACCGAGAGCGGCAGCGGCAAGCCGAGCAAGATGAAGAACCAGCTCACTCGTTGTGGATAGCCCATGCGCGCATCCTCGCTGCGCTCATAGTCCCGGGCGCGTGAACGCATGAAGCAGAGGAGGAGCAGCGGCATCAGGGTCAGCGTGAGCGACACCGAAGGCCGAGGCGCGCCCAGGCGGAGCTGCACGCGTGAAAGCAGCGTGCCCGGGGGAAAGCCCTCGGCGATGATGGCGCGGAGGTCATCGGGAAGGACTCCCGCCAGGCCGGTGAACTCATAGCGGTCCCGGTCGAACAGGTCCGCTGGCAGCTCACCATCCGCCAGGAGCGGCACCTCGGCGAGCAGCACCCGTCCCTCGGAGCGCTCGGGCCGGTTGAGCGGGACGAGCGCGAAGGGTTGGACGGTGATTACTCATCCGCCGGCACCTGCTGGGGAGTTTGCATCACCAGCACGCGGACGAGGTCCACCCCACCGAAGAGCAGGAAGGGCCCCAGGAGCATCAGCCCCACGCGCCGCATCGGCGAACGAAGACGTCTGGGCTGCTGCACCAGGGACGAAACGGTCATCTCACGGCGCCTCGAACTGACTCTCCGAAGGGCCACACTCTAACTCCAGGCCCTCCGAAAGACATCGGGCGACCCCCAACGTGGTGGGAGTCGCCCGAGTCCACTTCAATGACTGTCACGCGGCGCCTGGCCGCGTGGCCATCACGGCTTCGTGGTGATCTTGTTCACGTAGCCCGGGGTGATGGTGGTCGTGAACTTGAAATCCTTCCAGTTGTTGTCCGTATCTGCGCTCAGCTCATTGCGGGACAGCGAGCCCACCACCGTATTGCTGTCCTCCAGCGTGCGCGTATCGTCCGTGCCTTCCTGCATGTTGAACGTCTTCGTCGACCCCGCGATGGTGGCCGCGGTGATGGCCCCCTCGTAGGAAAGGGTGTCGATGAGGGCGTCCTGCGCGCCGTCATACAGCGCCACCGCGTCCGGCGAGCCGTTCTGGATGTAGTCCGTGGTGCCGCGCACCAGCGTCTTCGGCCTGCGAGGCAGGTCCGCCGGGATGCCATTGATGGCCACCTGCGAACCGACGACCAGGTACTCACCCGCCGCCAGGGAGCCGACCTCGGTCAGGTCGATCTTCTGGTAGCTCTGCGAGTTCGAGCCGTTGACGAACACGAGGAACACGTTGGCCAGGGAGATGGCCGTGTTCGACGGGTTGTAGATCTCCACGAACTCCGCCGCATCGGGATTGACGGGCTGGTCGTAGTCCACCTCGTTGATGACCAGGTGCTCGACCGCCGGGCGCTGAGCGGTCGTGATGTTCGCCGTCAGCGTGACGCCGTCATACGCCGCCGACAGGGTCCCCGTCGCCGCCGTGCTGCCAGCCGTGAACACCACCTGGGCCGTCGTCTGGCCCTCCGCCACCGTCACCGTCGCCGGCGCCGTGCCCAGCGAGGCGGCCGACAGGGACACCGTCACGGTCGCACCACCGGTCGGCGCCTTGCGGTCCAGCGTCACCGTGAAGGCCTGGTTCGCGTTGAAGTACACCGTCGCCGTAGCAGGCGTCAGCGACACCAGCTTCGCCGGGGGCGGCGTCACCGTGACGTTCGTCGTGCGGTGGATGCCCGCCAGCGACGCGGACACCGTGCCCGCGCCCTCGCCCTGCGCATCCGCCGTGAAGAGGAACGTGGCCTCCGTCGAACCCGCGGGCACCGTCACCGTCGCCGGCACCGCGCCGAAGTGGGTGACACCCGCCGCCGGCGTGGCCGCCAGCGACACCGCGAGGTCGGCCGTGGGCGCGGAGGACAGCGTGACGCGGAACTCCTGCGTCGCGCTGTACGGCACCGTGACGGAGCCCGACGGAGACATCCCCACCAGGCGAGGACTGGTCAGGTCCAGCGTCACCGTGGCCTGGGCGCTGCTCGCCCCCACCTGCGCGGTGACCGTGCCGCTGGCCACCGTCGCGTCCTCGGCGACCGTGAAGGTGAACGAGCCCTGCGTCGCGTTCTCCGCCAGCGCCAGCGTGCCGCTCGCGGGGTCGAACGTGCCGAAGCCCGTCGCCGGGTCCACGCTCAGCGCGACCGTGGCGTTGGCCGGCGCGGGCCGGTCCAGCTCCACCGTGAACGCCACCGTGCCACCCGGCGCCACCGTGGTCTCCGCCGGGGTCACCCGGACGACCTCCGGCAGCTCGTTCGCGCCGAGCACCCGGAACGTCGCCTGCTGCGAAGTCCCGGTGCCCATCGACGCCGTGAGCGTCACGCTCGCCGCCGCCGACAGGGCCTCCACCTTGACCTCGGCCGACGTCTGCCCGGCGGGCACCGTCACCCGGCCGTTGGCCACGCGCAGCGCGGCGCTGTTGCTGGAGGTGACGAAGACGTCGACCGGGTCGGAGTAGGCCCCGGACAGCGTCACCGTCAGCTTCTGCGGGAACGTGCTCACCGCGTCCGCACCACCCGCGCGGGCGAAGCCACCCGGACCGAAGCCCGCCAGCGTCGGCGGAGGCAGCAGCATGTCGGACGCGCTGCGCGGGATCAGCTTGTGGTCGTTGAAGTTGTACGTCAGCACGCCACGGAGCTTGCCGTAACGCGTCCCCACCGCCGGAGCGGTATACGCGAAGGCCTGGTCATCCACCATGAGGGTGGGCTGCGCGGCGTCACCGCTCTGGTTCACCAGGAACTGGCCGAACGAGTCGTTGGTCGTAGCGGCAGCCACGTCCTGCACCTCGACGAGCACACCCTCCAGGGCCACCGCGCGAGGACCATTCGTGCGGATGTCGGAGACGCCGACGACCAGCGGCGTGGGCGGCGTGTTGTTCCGGCTGGTGCGCGTGTACTTCACGTCCGTCAGCTCGGGCAGACCATTGAAGAGGGTCAGCGAGGCGCGGGAGATGTTCAGGCGGTCACCCACCGCCAGGTCGCCCTTGGCCGCGTACACATAGACACCCGAGTACTCCTCGCTCTTGCCAGAGGGCACCGGGTGGACCTGGATCCAGTAGCCCGACGTCGAGGCCGTCCCCTTCACCACGCCGGTGACCATCACGTCCGTCAGCGAGACGTCCTTGCCCGTCCAGGGCAGGGCGCCATTCACCGGCGTCTTCAGGTCGTAGATGGAGACAGGGCAGCCCAGGTCGCCCGGGTTGGCCAGGGAGGGGCAGGCGTCGCACGCATCCCCCTTGCCATCCTCGTCCGTGTCCTTCTGGTCCGTGTTCGCCGTGAACGGGCAGTTGTCCAGCCACGTGGGCACGCCATCCTGGTCCTCGTCACCGACGACGAACTGGGTGCAGGCCAGGCTGTTGGCCGCCAGCGGGCACACGTCGCACGCATCACCGACGCCGTCGTTGTCGGAGTCGAGCTGCTTGCCATTGTCCATGGGACGGATGGGATTGAAGATGGACGGGCAGTTGTCCTCGGAGTTCTTCACGCCGTCGCCATCCGAGTCATCGTTGCTGGCCGTTCCGGAGTAGACAGTGGAGCGGTTCACGGACGCCGGCCAGCGGGAGTTGTTCGAGATGCGCTGGGGCTGGCAGGAAGGCTCCGCGTCCGGAACGCCGCACGCGAACAGCGGGTAGGCATCGGCGTTGGCCGTCTGGAGCGCGGCAAGGTTCTTGCCGATCTCCGACTGGAGGCACACGGTCTTGGAGGTACCGCACACATCCAGGGCGTCACAGGTGTCGGCGCCCTTGAGCGCATCCACCAGCCCCTGGTCGCCGTAGAGCGCCTTGCCGCCGCGCATCGTGAGCACCACGTCGGCGGCCTCGGCCGCGACGACCGCGCGGTGGGGCGAGGCAGCGAAGTCACGGACCCGGAAGATGGCCAGGTCACCGACCCGCCCCGGAGCAAGGCGCCCCGTCTTCTCGAAGACGTCCGTGGCCTCCGCGGCGTTGGTGGTCACCATCCGCCAGAGCTGCTCGTCGCTGAACGCCCCGCCGAACTGGTTCGTGCTCAGCGAGTCGGCGCACTTCAGCTCGCGCAGGAGGTTCATCGAACCCGACTGGAGCCAGTCGGTCCCCAGCGCGATGTTCACGCCGATGTTCTTGTAGGTCGTCACCATCGCCGTGTCGCCATACAGCGCGATGTTGGAGCGCGGCGACCAGATGAGGCTCGTGCCGCTCTGCCCCATCAGGGCGATGTCCTGCGCCGTCAGGCCGATGCCATGGATGACGGCCGTGCGCGGCAGCATCACGTTGTTGGTGTCCTTCGACAGGCAGACGAACTCGTTGCGCGCGCCCGCGCTGATGCCTTCCGCGATGTGCGGCATGTAGGCCGCGAGCGTCGACAGGTTCGCGCCTGTGGGGAGCGACTTGTAGCCACACCCCTCGGTGATGACGGTGCCGTCGGTATCCCCCAGCGGGAAGGTCGCCGAGTCGGCGATGCCCTCTTCGAGGCCCTCCTGGCGCGCCACCGGACTCTGGTCCAGGTTGCGCAGCAGCCCCGAGGCGCCTCCCGCGCCCGCGATGGACGTGGTGCCCGCCATCACGTGGCGCAATTCGCCATACCAGAGCTTGTCGTTCGCTTGCTGCGAACTCCCGTTCCGGATCTGCGTGTGGCCGTTCTTGCCCGTGCGCCAATCGTTGCGGTGCTCGTAGCGCTCATCCGTGCCGACGTACGGCTTGTCCGGATAGGTGATGTGCTCGTGCGGGTTGATGAGGCCCGGGGAGATGACGCCCGTCGGGCAGGAGATCTGCGTCGCGTCCGTGGCGCCCTCGGCCGTGGCGCAGTCGCAGGCGGAGCAGGTGATGACGCCCTGGGCGTTCACCAGCACCTGGCCGCCGATCAGCGTCTCGCCGTCCTTCAGCACGATGCCCGTGAACAGGCGCGCGCCGTTGCCGGCCTTCGTCACCTCGCACGTGGCGCCGCTCGCTAGCGGCGGCGCATCCGCCGCGGCGCAGCGGGTGAGCGTCAGCGTGCAGTTGGCCTGACAGCCGTCGCCGTCGACCGTGTTGCCGTCGTCGCACTCCTCGGTGCCTTCCAGCCGGCCGTTGCCACAGACCGCCTTCTGCGGCGTCAGCGTGCAGTCGGCCTCGCAGCCGTCACCGTTGGTCTTGTTTCCGTCGTCGCACTGCTCTCCCTGCTCCTTCACTCCGTTGCCGCATACCGCGGCGACGACGCAGCCATCCCCCTCGCAGCCGGGGGGATCCTTGTCACTGGAACATCCAACCTGGGACATCAACACCGCGGCGAGCGCGGCCAACAAAAGGCGTGGGGACTTTCGCATCTCGTGGGTCTCCCGAAGACACCGGCCTGTGGGGAATGGGTACGTCCTTGACACGCATGAAGCGTAGCCTGTGAAACATTTCAGCGACAGCCGACCTAGCACGTCCAGCGCCCAAGAGTGCATGCGTGCCTGAATCCCCCACCAGTCCCGGGCCGACCCACTCCGGGTGCACACGACACCGGAGCGGCACATGGAGCACGGCTCTCCCCCGTTTCTCATAGAGTAGCATCCGCATGAGCGCCCACACCCAGACGAGTCCCGTCTCCCGCTTCCTCCAGGGCCATCTCCGACGCGATGCGCAGGCGCGGGAGCTGTCCGTGGCGCGCTTCATGGCGGGGCTCTCCGGCGCGTCCGTGCTGGTGGCCGCGGCGCTGGGGTCGTCGATCGGCTGGGGTTTGACGCAGGCGCTCATGGGCCTGTCGGCGGTGCTGGCCTGTTATTACGCGGCGCTGTGGCGCATTTTGCGACGGGGTGCATTCCACCCAGCCATTCCCTGGCTGAACGTCGCCATCGAGGTGAGCATCCCCGCCGTGGTGCTGGCGTTCGACCTGCGCTACCAGGGCCCCCTCTACGCGCTGACCGCGCCCACGCTGGTCATCTGGCCCACCCTCATCGCGCTGGCGACGCTGCGCACCAACCCGCGACTGGCGCTGGCGGCGGGCATCCTCGTCGCCGTCGAGTACCTGGGCATCTACTTCGCCTTCGTCCGCCCGCTGCTGCCGCCGGAGTCGACGCTCGTCACCCTGACGCCGCGCTTCATCGCCACGCGCGCCTTCTTCTTCGTGGCCGCGGGGGTGTTCACCGCCATCCTCGCGCGGCACTTCCTCCAGCTCACCCGTGGCGCGCTGTCCGCGCTGCGCGAGCAGGAGGTCATGGGCAAGTACGTGCTGCACGAGCGCTTGGGCGCCGGCGGCATGGCGGAGGTGTACCGCGCCACGTACTGCCCGGAGGGCGGCTTCCAGAAGCAGGTGGCGCTCAAGCGCATCCTCCCCTCGTTCGCGGACGACGACGAATTCGTGAGCATGTTCCGGCGCGAGGCGGAGCTGTGCTCTACCCTCAACCACCCCAACATCGTCCAGGTGTTCGACCTGGGGCGCCATGGCGGCACGTACTTCCTCGCCATGGAGTTCGTGGACGGCATGCCGCTGTCGTCGCTGATGCGCGGCCTGTCGCGCCGGCCGCTGCCCGTGGCCGCCGTGGCCTTCCTGGGCGCGGAGCTGGGCGCGGCGCTCGACTACCTGCACCGGCGCACCGGCCCGGATGGCCAGCCGCTGCGGCTCGTCCACCGCGACGTCAACCCGCCCAACATCCTCGTGTCACGGTTCGGCGACGTGAAGCTGTCGGACTTCGGCATCGCCCGCGACGCCGCGCGCTCCAACCTCACCGCCGCGGGCAGCGTGCGCGGCAAGCTCGGCTACCTGGCGCCCGAGCAGGCCGCCGGCCGGGCCTTCGACGGACGCGCGGACCTGTTCGCGCTGGGCCTCACCCTGCACGAGGCGCTCACCGGCCGGCGCACGCTGCAGGCCGCGACGCAGGAGGAGCTGCTCCGCGCGGCGCTGGACCAGGACGTCGCGCCGCCGTCACGCTCCAATCCGGAGGTGCCGCCCGCGCTGGACGCCGTGGTGATGCAGTTGCTCGAGAAGGACCCGGCGCGCCGCACGCCGAGCGGCGCCGTGCTGCGCCAGCAACTGCTCGCGCTGGAGGGGCTCGCGGCGCCCCATCCCCAGGGACAGGCGTGGCTCGCCGAGGCGCAGCGCGAGGCCCAGGCACACGAGCAGGCGAAGCGCGCCGCGCCGGCCGCCAGCGAGCCGCCCACCGTCCAGGAGAGGAGCGGCCCCGCGCGCTCCGCGTGAGCCACCGGACAGCCTCGGCGCGGCGCGCGCAGGAAGACCTGCGCCCGTCATGTCTTCGCGCTAGATAGGCGCCGCACGACTCACCGGGAGCCCTCCACCTTGGACGTCGCCGTTCTGACCTACTCCGGCCTTCCCCAGCTCGACGCGTACGACGCCCCGCTGCTCCCCGCGCTCCGGGACCTCGGACTGGACGCACGCCCCGTCGTCTGGGACGACCCGGGCGTGGACTTCGCCACCGTGCGCGTGGCCGTGGTCCGCAACACCTGGGACAGCCACCTGCGCCGTGACACGTTCGTGGCCTGGGCGACCAAGGTCGGCCGCCTCACCCGCCTCTACAACCCCGCGGACGTGCTGCGCTGGAACACGCACAAGGACTACCTGCGCACGCTGGAGGGCAAGGGCATCCCCATCACCCCCACCGTCTGGGTGGAGAAGGGCGGCACCGTCGACGTGGACGCGCTCGTGCGCGAGCGCGGCTGGGACACCGTCGTCCTCAAGCCCGCCGTCTCCGCGGGCGCGCTGAAGACCCACATCTTCCCGCGCTCGGAGGCCGCCGCGGCCACCGCGCGCGCAACGGAACTGGCCGCCGAGTGCGAGCTGCTGGTGCAGCCCTACCTCACCACCTTCGAGACGCAGGGCGAGCGCAGCTACATCTTCTTCGACGGCGTCCTCAGCCACGCGGTACGCCGCCCGCCCACGCTGCAGTCCGCGCCGCGCGGCTTCACGGCGCCCGTCACCTTCACGCCGGACGACGCGGAGGAGCTGAAGCTCGCCGAGCGCGTGCTCGACGCCATGGGCTCGACGCTGCTCTACGCCCGCGTGGACGTGGCCACGGACAACGAGGGCCGCGCGCGCCTCCAGGAGGTCGAGGTGACGGAGCCGTCCCTCTTCCTGTCCCTGGACCCGCGGGCCCCGGGCCGGCTGGCCCGGGCCATCGCCGCGAAGGTCTAGGCTACAGGCCGCACACCTTCGGGTCGGCGTTGCGGAAGAAGCACAGGAGCCTGGGCAGGCGCTTCTTCCAGTAGGACCAGTCGTGCTGCCCGCCCGCCTCGTTCACGTGGGCCATGACGTAGCCGCGCGACTTCAGCGCGGCGACGAACTGGAGGTTGGACTGGCAGTCGTCCCCGCCCGGCGCGCCGTCGAGCGTGCAGCCCGCGGTGGGCGAGCCGTGGTCCACGTAGAAGCGCACCGGCACCACCGGCTCCGCGCCCGCGCGCACCACCATGGCGTTGCCGTCGTCGCGGTCCACCTCGCCGTCGTGCGGCCAGAACATCGTCCCGGACTGCGTCCCGACGAAGCCGAACTTCTCCGGCGACTGGAAGCCCGCGTAGACGGAGATGAGCCCCCCCAGCGAGGCCCCGGCGATGCCGGTGTCCCGCGGCCCCGTCTTCACGCGCAGGGAGGACTCCACGCGGGGCATCAGGTCCTCGCGGATGAAGGCCAGGTAGTCATCCCCTCGCGGCGTGGGCCAGCCGGGCGCCAGCGCGGGCGGGAAGGTGTACTGCGCCAGGCGCACGTCCTGGGTCGGCAGCGCCACGAACACCAGCACCGCCGAGTCCTCCGGGCGGGCCTTGTAGTGCGCGTCCGCCGCGTCCACGAAGGAGTCGCGGGTGATGCTCTCGTTGCCGTCGTGGACGTACAGCACCGGCAGCGACGGGCACTGCGGGCCGTCGTACGCCGGCGGCGTGTAGACGAACACGTCGCGCGCGTCCCCCAGCGCGGCGGCCTTCACGTCGTACCACGCCGTCAGCCGCCCCTTCGTCTCGTCCTGGAGCGCCGGGTAGACGAGCGCGTTGAACTGGCCGACGCCGTTGTGGTTGATGCGGTCCCACGTCACGTTCCGCGCGCGCGGGTCCTCGAAGTAGGCGCCGGCCTTCACCAGCTTGTAGGGCTGCGGGCCCGTGCGCGGGACCTCCACCTCCGCCACGTACAGGTCCGTGTCACGCACCTGCGTCAGCGGCGTGGCCGTGGCGGACCACTCGTTGAACGCGCCCGCGACGAACGTGTCCCGCGCGGACTCGCCTCGCGCGAAGAACGCCACCACCTGCCGGCCGGCGCGCGCGTCGCTCACCAGCGGCGCGCCGCCCTGCTGCGCCACCGCCGTCTCGAACCGGTCGATGGCCGCCGTGCGCGCCTCCGCGGACGTCGCGCGGCTCATCTCCAGTTGGAGCTCCGCGAGGAGCGACATGGGCGCGCCGTGCACCACCGCGTCGCGCTGGCAGGCCCAGGGCTCCGGGGTCGTCCCACCGTCCGACGTCCCGGCGTCCGGGAACGTCTGGGTGAAGGGCGGCGGCGGCACGGCGCCGTTGGGCTCGGAGTCTTCACACGCGGACAGCAGGCAGGCGGACAGCAGGACGACGCACGGACGGCGCATCACGACTCCAGACGACAGGGGGGAGGACCCGGTGGGAAACGGCCCCGCGCGCTCAGTGCGGCGCGGGCGCGGCGGTGGCGGTGGACGCGGGCACGGTGAACTCGCGGCCCCACAGGCGCACCTTCGCGGCCTTGGCGGCCTCGCCCTCGAAGAAGATGCTCGCCTTCACCTTCACGGACGGAGGCACCTTGATGGAGTCCGTGGACTGGCCCGGCGAGTGGGACTTCAGCGGCGTGGCGAACCCCTCGCGGTCGATGAGCTGCGCGCCACCGCCCTCGTGCAGGCCCAGCAGGTGCAGCGGCTCCGCCGTCTTGTTCGTCACCGCCAGCACCACCTCCACGCCCCCGCCCTCGCCCGGCTTCGCCTCCAGGACGGCCACGTCGGACTGCGCGAAGACCTCCTCGGAGGTGGACAGCGTGCGCGAGCCATCCGAGCTCGCCGCGCCCTTGCGTCCCTCCTTCAACCCCTCCATCACCCCGTTGCCCGCGCCCTTGGCCACCTCCACCGTCTTGCCCACCACGGTGGCGGTGACGTCCTTCGCGGTCTCCCCCTTGCAGGCGAGCAGGAGCAACAACGGGGCAAGCAGCAGGCGACGCATGAGTCCTCCGAGACGGAACGTGGGCGCGGATGTACTACAGCCCACGCTCTCCGCGCGAGTAGGGCGCCCGCGCCGACCATCCGACCATTCGTGGACACCCCCACGCACCTTCTCGCGCCCACGCGCCCACGAAGAGGTTATGAGTCACCCATGGCTCGCGCTCTGCTGCTCTCGCTGCTCGTGAGGCAGCACATGGCATTGAAAGAGAAGTTTCGCGCCAAGTACCCACACCCGTGGCTGGTGTGGGAGGCAGGCGCGTGGAACGTCCCCGAGACGACGGAGGGGAGCGTGGGCGCCACGCGCCTGCCGCTGACGGACCTGCGGGACTGCCTGCCCGCCGGGGACGCGATGTGCTTCGAGCTGGTGGCCCTGGCGGAGCGGGGGCCCATGCGGTTGGGGCGCGCGTCGCACAACGCGCTCGTCGTCAACGACGCCACGGTGTCGCGCGAGCAGTTGGTGCTCACGCCGCTCCCCGACGCGCGCTGGCAGGTGGGCCGCGTGCCGGACTCCCGGCCGGTGAAGCTGGACGGGCAGGAGCTGACGGAGGCCCCCGTGGAGCTGCAGCCGGGCGCGCAGTTGGAGGTGGGCGACGTGCGGCTGACCTTCCACGCCGCGGACGGCTTCGACGAGCGCATCGCGCGCATCGCCGCCCAGGTGCTGGCGCAGACGGCCGCCAACCGCTGAGCGGCCCTTCAGCGCGCGGCGGACGCGGGCGCCTTCCCGCGCGCGGCGGGCTTGCGAGGCGCCGGGGCCGGGCGGGGGGCCTTCTTCGCCTCCGGCCGGGGGGCCGTGAGCGACTTGGCGAGCGGCACCTCCAGCTCCGCGTGCGTGTCCAGCCGCACCGTGCGCTCCGAGGCCACGTAGCCGGCCAGCTCCACCCGGAGGCTCAGGGGCACCTCGCGCGAGGGCAGTTCGCGCACCAGCGGGGTGATGCCCAGCACCTCGCCCGTGTCCGCGCGCACCACCTGCGCGCCCTCCGGGAAGGAGTGCACGGTGAGGGTGACGGCGGGGCTCGTGGGCGCGGGCGCCGGGGGCTCCACCACCGGCTCCGGCGCGGGCCGCGGCGCCACGACGGACTCCGTGCGCGCGAGGGCCGCCTGCGCGGCCGGCGCGTCACCGCGCGCCAGGCCGATGAGCGCCGCGACGCCCAGCACCAGCGC
>NZ_JAKCFB010000081.1 GCF_024198235.1 Myxococcus dinghuensis
GAGTGGGAGCGCTGCCGGAGCTGAGCTTCAGCTACGCGCAGGCGTTGACGGAGCAGGTGGTGCAGCAGACAGGCGTGGACGGGTGGGTGCTGAACACGCGAGGGGTGAACCTCATCGACATCGATGGCGACGGGATGAGTGACCTGGTGCGCACCGAGTCGGGCAATCACCAGTACAAGAAGGGGAAGGGAACGTCGTTCGATCCGCCTGTCTTGATGTCCGGGCCATCCCTGGCCTTGTCGAGCGTCAAGATGATGGATGTGGACGGAGACTCGCGGCCGGAGTTGGTGCGGATCGCGAGCAATGCGTGGCGTCCCTCTCGCCTGAGTGGGAACACCTGGGTCGACATGGGCAGCACCTGGCCCGGGAGTGAATCGGTGTCTCTCTTCGACGCGAGCTACTTCTACGCGGACCTGAACGGGGATGGGCGCACGGACGTGGTGCAGGCAGTGACGAACGGCATCCGCGTGAAGCTCAACGGCGCGAGCGGGCTGGGCGCGTGGGTGACGAGGCCATACATCGGCGGGGGGACGTCGACGCTGGTGCCCGGGGCGAACTCACGCTTCCACGATGTGAATGGAGACGGGCTGGCGGACGTGGTGCAGCTCACCGACTCCCTGATGAGGGTGTACCTGGGGAAGGGGGACGGCCACTTCGTGCTGACGGGGACGTACAACCACCCGTGGGGGACGCTGGCGTTCCCGCTGGCGGACATCCGGTTGTGTGACTTGAACCGTGACGGGTTGATGGACGTGGTGAGGCTGTCGTCGAGCCACGTGTACTGGTACGCGGGGAAGGCGGAGGGAGGGGTGGTGACGACGCCCCGCTACGTGCCGAGGCCCGGGAGCGCGAGCTACGACTCGGTGGTGGCAATCGCGGACATCAACGGGAACGGGAGCGAGGACGTGGTGTGGTCGTCGCAAGAGGGCCTGTGGGTGTTGGACATGGCGGGAGCGACGACGGCGGGGATGTTGGTGGGTGTGGAGAACGGGCTGGGGAAGAGCCTGGCGCTGAGCTACTCGGCGTCGGCGGTGCTGTCGGTGGCGGCGGAGGTGGCTGGGCAGACGTGGACGAGCAAGCTGCCGATATCGGTGCCGGTGCCCATCAGCCTGACGACGCAGCCTGGGGTGGGGGAGCCGGCGCGTGTGGTGGAGTACGGGGTGAGGGACGGCTTCTGGGACGGGGAGGAGCGGCGGTTCGGAGGCTTCCTGACGAGCGTGAGGAAGGTGGTGGGGGCGACGGCGGGGGACACGCTGGTGGAGACGACGAGGTACCACGCGGGGTTGGGGGCGGAGCGCGTGCTGCGCGGGGTGCCGGTGGAGGTGAAGACGGAGGACGGGACGGGGACGCTGTACACGCGGGTGACGTCGACGCACGAGGCGCGGCCCGTCGCGGGGCTGCCAGATGTTCCACTCCTCCGGCGTGATGCGAACACCGCGACCCAGTCATGGAACCACGAAGGGGTGACGACGCCGGTGGAGACGCTGGTGACGTACACGTATGACTCGCAGGTGCGTCCGGTGGAAGAAGTGCACTCGGGGCGCTTGGACGTGACGGGAGACGAGAAGCGGGTGCAGCGCAGCTACGCGAGCGACGCGGCGCTGTGGGTACACGACGTGGTGTGCGAGGAGAAGGTCCTGGAGTCGAATGGGACGCTCCTGTCGCACGGTCGGACGTTCTACGGAGACGCGACGCAGGTGTTCTCGTGGACCGACCCGGTCAACTGCCGCGCGGGGCGTCTGGTTCGTCAGCGGTTCGGTCTCCTCGTCGAGGACACGTCGTCTCGCTGGGTACTCCAGGAGGCGAAGGAGTTCGATGCCTGGGACAATCCCACGCGGGCCTATTCCAAGGGCGTGTGGCGGACGCTGGGATACGACGCCAACCACCTGCGGCCGGTGTCGGAGAGCGTGACGCCCTCGGCAGGCCACACGCTGACGTGGACGAGCGTGTGGGACGACGTGCTGGGCCAACCCGCCAGCGTGACGTCACCGGACGGCTCGACCACGGAGTTGAACTACGACAGCCTCGGACGACTGACGTCGAGGGCGCTGGCGGGAGCGCCGCCACATGTCCGGTATGCCTATGACTGGACCGCGCCGCGGCCGAAGACCTTCACGTATCTCCATGACGGCGCCTCGGCGTCGCTGCCTGGAAGCTGGACGGGCGGCTGGGTCGCGGGAGGCCCATGGCGGGAGAGCGTCACCGTGGCGAACGGCGCCGGCGAGGCGCTGTACTCCGCGACGCGCCTGACGACGCAGCGCTGGGTGGTGTCCGACTGGACGGAGCGGGACGCGAGGGGACAGGTCGCCTTCGTGGGCAATGCCTTCTACGCGGACGGTGCCCTGCCCACGGTGCTGCCGGCGGAGACTCCGGGACAGGTGCTGGCCCACGACGCGCTCGGGCGATTGGTGAGTCACCAGTTGCCCAATGCCGGCGTGAGGACGCTGGCCTACAAGGCCTTCGAGACGACCCGGACCGACTCCGAGCTGGCACCCGTGACGACCCGGTTCGATGGCCTCGAGCGCATCCTCCACACCGAGCGACAGGTGGGGACCGTGCTCGAGTCCGTGGACGCCGTCCACGACGCGATGGGGCGCCTGCGCTCCATCCAACTGCAGGGCGGGCTCGTCAGCCACGTCTTCACCTACGACTCCCTGGGACGCATGGTGGCGGCGCAGGACCCGGACGTGGGGCCGCGTACGCTGCGCTACGACGACCAGGACCGCCCGACCCATCACACCAACGGCGCGAACCAGACACGCCGGTACTTCTATGACGACGCGGGTCGCCTGACGCGGACGGAGGGCGAGGACGGCTCGGCCTTCGTCTACCACTACGACGAGAACCAGGACGGCACGACCCTGGGCAACGTCATGGCGCGCCTGGCATGGGTGGAGGAGCCGCTCGGGTCGATGCACATGACGTACGACACCTTCGGCCGGGTGGCGTGGCAGCGGCGCGTGGTCGACGGCGTGGACTCCGTGGAGACCGCGACGTACAGCACCTCGGGCTTGCTGCTGTCGTCTTCCGTGGATGGTCAGGCCATCGCCCGGACCTACGATGCCGCGGGGCGGGCCCTGGGCATCGGCGGCTACTGGGCCGCGCTCCAACTCGACGCGGCGGGGCGCGTGCTGGAGGAGCAGTACGGCAACGGCGTGCGCCAGCTCCACGAACGAGACGACCTGGGCCTCCCCTCCCGCATCCGGACGGTGAACGCGCTGGGCCTCGCCCTCTATGACGTGACGCTGACCCGCAACGCCTACGGCGCGCCGGTGACGGTGACCGATACGGACGGGCGGGGACTCAACCACTCGGCGGTGTTCGGCTACGACGGCGCCGCACGTCTGACGGACGCCATCCTGGGCGCGGTGACGACGCCAGGTGGCTCCCTCGGCCAGGGGCCTGGCTCGTATGTGTTCGGCTACCAGTACGACGGACTCCAGAACATGGTCGGCCGGCAGGTGACGGGGCCGACGTCGCTGGACCTCCTCGCCGGGACGTTCCACTTCGGCGAGCGCGGCTTCGGGCCCCGGCAGCTCACGCGCGTCGCCACGCCGTCCGGCGACACGCTGGTGGACTACGACGCCGCGGGTCGGCAGGTGCGCCAGGGCGACCGGCTGATGACGTACAACGGGCTCGACCAGTTGGTGCACGTGGCCTTGCCCGCCTCGCCCGGGTCGTCACCGGGCTTCGTGAAGCACGCCTATGGGTACACCGGGCAGCGGGTGAGGACGGAGTCGTCCTCGGGGGAGCTGCAGTACTGGTTCTCTCCCCAGGTCACGCAGCGCCCCACGGGGGCGCGGGAGCGCTATCTCACCGTGGGGGACCGCACGGTG
Source organism: Myxococcus dinghuensis (assembly GCF_024198235.1). Lineage (GTDB taxonomy): Bacteria > Myxococcota > Myxococcia > Myxococcales > Myxococcaceae > Myxococcus > Myxococcus dinghuensis. Next base: position 3,837 of record NZ_JAKCFB010000081.1, read on the forward strand.
GCGCGCGTCACGTCCACCGTCTCGGCCGCCGCGGGCGTCCAGGCCGGCGCGTCCGGACACGGAGGTCTCCGTGGCGCGGCGTGGGGAACGTTCATCTCCCACGGGTTGGGCGCGCTGCTGCTGGGCACGTTCGTGCTCGGACGGACACACCGGTCGCGTGGGCAGCGTCTGACGGCGGGCGTGGTGCTGGTGGCGATGCTGGGCGTGGGGTGCGAGTCGGGCCTCCGTGCTCCCGACCTCGGGGTGGGCCGAGCCCCCATCTGGGTGGCGGTGGGCACCGTCTACTTCCAGAGTGGCGTGAGCGCGGGCCTCACGCTGCTGACCCAGGAGGACGGCAGCGTGCAGGAGGAGCGGCGCTACGAGCCCTTCGGCGCGCCCATCGACGCGTACCGCGAGTTCGTGGGGGGCGGTACCGCCGTGGAGCCCGTGAGCCACGAGGAGGAGCCGCTCAACGCGCTGAACAAGCTGACGGACCCACACACGGGCTGGAGCGACCACGGGGCGCGGTGGATGGCGCCGTCGCTGGCCTCGTGGCTGACGCCGGACCCGCCCATGAAGGGGCCGGACGCGAAGTTCCTCGACCAGCCCTGGGACCTGCATCCGTATCAGTACGTCCGCCAGAACCCCGCGCTGTATTGGGACCCGGATGGGCGCGAGCCGGTCCTCGACAAGGCGGGCACGGCGGAGGGATTCAGGAAGGAGTTCGAGACGGCCCGGGGACACGAGGTCGGCAAGGCCGCGGCGGACCGGCTCGTCAACCTGTCCGAGGTGAACTACAACATGAGCGGTCCCGCGCCCGCCAACACGCGCTTCCTGCAGAACATGGCCAATCGCTATGTCTACACGGCGCGAGGCGGGTGGGTCGACATGAACCATTTCATGTACTACGCGGGGCACGCCTACGAGTATCTCCAGCGGATGGGAGGCCATCCGGCGCTGACCGAGCGGGCCATCGTCCGCACGGTCGAAACGGGGCGCTGGCAGGAGATCGCGGACGGTTGGAAGGGCGTCCAGGGAATGGGCTCGTACTACTCCTACGAGGACCTCCCCAGCGACCTGTACGGGGCCCAGTTCGGCGCCAGCTACTTCGACCCCACGTCCGACAAGTCCCTGGCGGAGCAGGTGGAGCTGTTCCTCAACAACCTGGGCGCCACCGCGCCGGACCGCGCTCCCAACTACTCGTCCATCCCCGCCAACGACAAGGAGGCGGGGACCGCGGCCTACAAGCGAGGGGGACCCTCGGCCAAGAACGAGACCACGACCCCCATGGAGACGCTGCCCGTGGAGTCCTGGCTGGGCAAGTGAATCGTCGCGCGCGTGACGCGACAGGAATTGTCGGGAAATAGCCAGGAAATGCAGCTCGGGGGGTATGGCACTGGAGGGGCCGCTCATGGGGAAGCGGCAGCCATTGCCAACATGAAGAAACTCCTGAGTTTGACTGGAAGTGTCCTGGGACTGTTGTTGCTGGTCTCATGTGGTCCCACCGAGCCAGGGGTGGAGGCTCCTCCCACGGGAGAGGCCTCCGCCCGCCAGCCGCTCGATGAGGTGTGCACCCGCGTCGAAGCGACGCTGCTCTCGCTGAAGACGACGAACGGCGCGCGGGCGTGCAGCTTCGACGAGGACTGCCCCTGGGGCTCCTTCTGCAACCAGAGCACGCTCAAGTGTGACTGGCAGTGCCTCGAGAACGGCACGGGCGCCAACGCCTGCTCCGTGGCGGGGACGACGTGTGGCTGCGACGGCCGCTGCGCGGTGCCTGGCTCGGAGGCGCCTTCGGAGGTGTCGCGGCCGAACCTCGGCGTGGAGCCCGCCTATCTGACCTTCACCCCTCCCACGGCCCCGGCGACGGTGTGGAAGGAGCAGTCCGCGGACGTCTCGCTGACGGTGGACACGGCGGCGCAGGGGACCGCGGCCGCGATGCGCCAGGTCCGCGTGTCGGGCGGTCCCGAGGTGGAGGTGTCCTGCGCCTCGGTCTCCGGGCCCTTCGCCAGCGAGTGCACCCTCACGGGGTGGACCTTCACGGCCAAGGGGACGCGCTTCCAGGCGACGAAGCGAGTCTGGGGACGCCCCACCTCCGGCAGCACGCGCACGACCTGGAACCTCCAGTTCGACGGTGAAGGGCTGACGCCGCGCCGCGCGCAGGTCTCCGCGGCCCGTATGACGACGCCGGCCGCCACCTCCGGGACCGTCCGGTTCGAGGGTTCGGTCACCCTGCGTGTGCTGAACACCGTGTCCTCGACGTCGACGGAGGGGTCGCCGGAGACGCGCCTGACCATCCCCGTGCAGGCGTGGGTGAACAACGACTACCTGCTGCTCCATGACGCGTCCCGCGTCCTGTCCCCCTCGGGCAAGCTGCGCGTGGAGCGGGTGCAGCCCTACGTGGAGTTCGCCTGGCTGCCCTCCACCACGGCCTCCGGAGACCGGACGACGGTGGACGCGCTCACGGCGGTGTTGAGCGGCAAGACGTTCTCGGGCCTGCCGTCGGGGGCGCGCAGCCTGTCGGGGCGCTTCGACATCACCTTCACGTCGTATGGCACCAACTTCCTCAACGCGGAGTACGCGCTCTCCAAGTCGCGGGACACCGCCGTCGCGTGCAGCGCCTCGGCGCCCTGCGCGACCGGGTACGTGTGCGAGCAGGGCCTGCAGGCCTGCGTCCCGGGCACGGCGTGGACCACGCTGAGCAACGGCTACTATCCGCGGAACACGGTGGTGCACGAGCAGTTCAAGGCGTGGAAGGACTCGGGCGCGTCGCAACTGGCGGCGGCTCCGTCGGCCTATTCGCTCTCTCCCGAGCGGGTGGCGCAGGGCGTGCTGTGTGACACGGGCGCCGGGCAGCCTCCGCAGTCTTCGTTCACCTCGACGGTGCTGACGTACTCGGGCGAGCTCGCCTGCTCCACGGGGCAGCCCACGTACTTCGCGCGGCTGAACACGCAGCGGGACCTGGCGGCGGTGCTGCCGTCGTCTCCCGTGCTGGAGAGCCGGCAGATGCTGCAGGCGTGCGTGAGCGACCTGCAGCAGATGCCCTCGGGCTCGTACTCGTCCACGCTCAATACGTTCTTCACCCAGCGACTGCAGAACCCGGGGCAGTGCTTCAGCGTGCCCCGGACGTTCGACGCGTTGTCGCTGCTGGGCACCAAGCGGCAGACGTCGCGGGACCGGCTGCGGTGGTACCTGCTCCAGCAGTGGATTGGAGCGCACGCCTTCGTGGCGCGCCAGACGGTGCTGCACGGCAAGTCCTACGACTACATCGGCGATGCGCCGCAGGTCCAACTTCCGACGATGAGCAACTCCCTGGACCAGTTCGAGCGCGCCTGGGAGCTGTACCTCACCCCGGAGATGGGGGTGTCCGCCCTGGACGGCGGCCCGGACGGCTTCTGTGAGTTCAAGAACCCCGACTACCGGCTGCCGTCCACGCCGGTGGGCGTGTGGACGTACGACAACACCGAGTACGTCCAGTCGCGCAACTTCTACTGGGACATCGCCGCGGAGGGTGGGGACCTGACGTTCCTGTGGTACCCGGACCCCTCGAAGCAGTACGCGTGCAGCACGCACGTCGCGGAGCAGTGCGGGATGAATCCCGCCCTCTGCCCGCCCCAGCCCAGCCGCTGCGGCATCGGCTTCTATCCCATCCTCGCCTTCGGCGAGGGCGTGAACGGCGACTCCGGGAACAAGTTCTACGTCTACAAGTACGCGGCCGAGTACATGACCATGCCCGACGAGGCGCTGGTCGTGGAGCACGCCGTCGGTGGGACGCGGCACTTCGCCAGCTACGACCTGGACTGGATGCAGTCCCGTCCGATGAACGTCCCGGTCGTGGCCCGGCGCAGGGGAGGGCAGTACTCGTTCTTCGACGCCAACGTGCCGGCGGGGCCCATCGCGCCTCCCGCGGACAACATCGACCTGCCTGACTACTACGTCCCCTTCATCGAGGACGAGCCGCTGCCGGTGGGAGACACCGCGGAGTCCACGACGGGCATCGTGTTGTTCGACTACGCGATGAGCGACGCGGAGCTGCGCGCCGCCGCGGCGAAGCCGTACTCCGCCTGGCTGAACGTGGCCGCCGAGCGGCTGCCCATGCCCGGCAACCTCCCGCACCACGAACAGGGAATCGGGCTCCCCACGGCGGTGCTGGAGGGCGTCACCGCGAACCTGGACCTGCTCGACGCGGAGCTGGCGCGGGTGGCCCGCACCTCCACCTGCCAGGACACGGCGGCCGGGTCGGTGCGCGCCCTCGCCCTGGATCGCTACGGACGGGTCATGCGTCAGGCGCTCACGCTCGAGGCCTCGGCGAGTCGTCAGATGCGCCTCATGGCCTCCATGGACTGCGTGGGGAATCCCCAGATGGCGGGGGGCGTGGAGGCGCGCTACAAGCAGGCGCGCGCGCGGCTGGAGGCGGCGCGGGGTCGTGTGCAGCGCACGCTCCAGGCGATGACGTCGTGCGAGGCGATGAACATCCCGGAGAACGAGGCCCCGCTGCTGTTCCGCAGCGTGTCCGGCGCGTCCGAGCGGTTCTTCGCGAGCTCGGACTACGTCAAGTCGTACTCGGACCTCGCGCTGGCGAGCGCGGAGGCGGACGTGACCGCGGCGCGCACCGCGTGGGAGCAGCAGCGCACCAGCAACATCCAGCAACAGATGACCGTGCAGGACGCGCAGCGGCGGGTGGAGCGGCTGCAGGCGGAGTATGGCCGCCCGCTGGTGGAGATGTGCGGGCTGACGGTGGACTCGAAGGACGCGCTGGCGCTGTTCGACCCGGCGCAGCCCAACGCCCTCAAGCCGGAGACCTGCTACATGGCGAAGCAGACGCCCGAGTGCAACGTCAGCCCGACGGAGATGTACTCGGCGGTGACCACGGAGCAGGCCCGGTTCTCGATGTGCGTCTGGGCGGACCTCCGGTCGACGGGGGACATCACCCTGACCGCGCCGTTCTCCAACGTGCTCGACAACTACTCCACGGCGACCGTCTCCAACGGCATCATCTCCGCGAGCGGAAAGCAGTTCGAGACGCGGTACCTGTACCAGCCGCCGTTTTCGCTGGACCGTGTGTCGACGCAGCGCCTGGCGACCGCGCAGCAGATGTGTGCCCTGGTGTCCGGTGGGATGCGGGAGCTGCCCTCGCCCATCGACCTGGGCAAGGGTCTGAGCAACACCTGCTACCGAGGTGAGCTGGGCATGGCGCGGCTGCAGATCACCGCCGCTGCGCAGAGCATGCAGGTGGCACGCTCCGCTTGGGCCGACGCGCAGGAGCGCTACAACATCGCCACCAACAAGTGCATCGACCTCGTCTACAACGAGGCGCAGAAGGCGGCGGTGCGCAACGCGCATGACGCGGCGATGCTGGAGTTGACGGGGGCGAAGGAGACGGCGGACCGTCTCAACCAGGGGCTCAACAGCTTCAACCGGGCGCTCGGCACCGCCGAACAGGGCGCCATGATTGGCAGCTCGTTCGGTGGTTACGTGGGTGGCATCATCGGAGGGGTCATCGGGTTCGGACTCGGCCTCTTCGGTGCCCATGCCGCGGACGAGTCCATCCGGCTCCAGCAGGAGATCTACGTCACCGAGCTGCACTTCCAGCAGCAGATGAACCTGCTGGACCTGGATATCCGGGTGAAGAACTGCCTGTCGGACGCGAACCTGAGCATGCAGGGCGTGAAGACGGCGGCGCTACAGGTCGCCCGTGCGTCGACGGACGTGGAGCTGGCGATGTTGGACCTGCGGAACATGCAGACGCGCGTGACGCAGTTGACGGCCGAGGGGCTGGCGGCAGTGCAGCGGGAGCAGGGGCGCACGGTGGAGTCGCTGGCGCACCACTACTGGCTGGACGAGCGCATCGAGGATGCGAACGCCTCGTTCGAGTGGGCCCGACGGCTGACGTACCTGCTGGCGCTGTCGCTGGAGTACGAGATGCAGCGCAGCCTGAGCGAGCGGCAGACCATCCTGAGCGCCACGCGTCCCTCTCAACTGAGGTCCGTGTACACCAACCTGGTGGCGCTGAAGTTCGCGGCGAAGGTGGGCAACCGGTTCCCGGGCGAGGACACGGTGTTCCTGAGCCTGCGGGACGACGTCCTGAAGCTGTCGGCGATGACGGGGGCTCCCTCGGGAGAGCGTGACTACTCGCCCGGGCAGCGGTTCGCGAGGCGCATCTCGTCGCCACAGCAGTCGGTGTTCGACCGGACGGGGCACTATCTGGGGCAGGGCATCACGTTCAACATGCCTGTCCCCAACGGGCTGGCGAACCGGTGTGCGGAGCGCCTGTGGTCGGTGCGCGCCAACATGGTGACGGATGGCTCGGGGACCTGGCCGCAGGAGCAGGGCGCGCAGGTGCTCCTGTACAAGCGGAACACCTTCCAGAGCCGCTGGTGCAGCAGCCTGGGTCTGGGAGATGGGACGGACTTCCAGGTGCGCGTGCACAGCCCCTCGGTGGAGCTGTCCGGCCAGCCGCCGCTGGCGGACGCCGCGTCGACGAGCGCGTGGTCGTCGGCCAGCATCCAGTCGCGCATCAACGCGGATTCGGGCGTGTGGTACGGGCTGGCATGTACGTCACAGAACGGCTGCACGGACGAGCTCGCGGGGCGCGGCTTCTTCGGTGAGTACATGCTGCTGCTGCCCCAGGTGGGACTGTTGGGGAGCGGCTTCGATGCGTCTTCGGTGGAGGACGTGATGCTCGCCTTCGAGGTGGAGTCCGTGTCCAACGCGCCGGAGCCGGGCCTGCGCCGGAAGGAAGTGGGCTCGCTGGAGGAGACGTCTCCGTCGGAGGAGTGCGGCTCCATCCAGACCGAGCCGATGAGCTGCGCGCGGTAGCGGACGCGTCGTTCCTGTAGGCAGTCACAGTGGTGGGAGGCGCTTGTCGATGTCGACGAGCGCCTCCTTTTCATGTCCAGACAACAATGAGGATGTCTCGATGAAGCGAGTCATTGCGGCTTTGCTGTTGGGGGGAGTTGCGCCCGCATGGGCTGCGTCGGAGCCAGTGCCGAGCGCACTGAGCGCGCAGACGCTGAGGTTGCCGGACGGACCCGGGTCGGTGAGAGGACTCGGGGACGCGGTGACGGTGGATGGGTTCAGCGCACAGGTGCAGTACACGGTGCCATTCGAGCTGCCGGGAGGGCACGCGGGGTTCGCGCCCGGGCTGGGGCTGTCGTACTCGGGAGAGCTGGGGAACGGCCCTGTGGGAGTGGGGTGGACGCTGCCGGTGATGTCGGTGAGGCGCTCGCTGAGGCAGGGCGTGCCGGGATACGCGGCGACGGATGAGTTGGAGTTGGTGGGAATCGCGGGAGGAGGGCGGCTGGTGCCGGTGGGAGACGGCACGTGGAGGCTGGAGGGGAGAGGGCAGCAGGTGAA
>NZ_JAKCFB010000082.1 GCF_024198235.1 Myxococcus dinghuensis
GGAGGGCTGTGAGTTTCAACCCACGCTCCTCGCGGTCACGAGGAGCGACGACGTGGTTGCATAGGGCTCCTGACTTGCCATAGTTTCAACCCACGCTCCTCGCGGTCACGAGGAGCGACCCTCGAGATGGTCGACCAGGTGACCAAACAGTCGTTTCAACCCACGCTCCTCGCGGTCACGAGGAGCGACGACCTGGTGGCAACCCAGCTCGAGCTGACACTTTGCGTTTCAACCCACGCTCCTCGCGGTCACGAGGAGCGACAGGAGCGCCGCGTCGCCCTCCTGCAACTGGTGGATGTTTCAACCCACGCTCCTCGCGGTCACGAGGAGCGACCGGGCAGTGCTCGTGGTACGTCTTCGCCATCTTGTTTCAACCCACGCTCCTCGCGGTCACGAGGAGCGACCACGACTCGGGGCCAGTGCAGAGAGCACTATAGGTTTCAACCCACGCTCCTCGCGGTCACGAGGAGCGACCAGGAGGCATTCAAGCGTGCGCGGGCTCGCGCCGCGTTTCAACCCACGCTCCTCGCGGTCACGAGGAGCGACCAGCGGTCCGCTTTCTGGCGGACATGGATGACGGGTTTCAACCCACGCTCCTCGCGGTCACGAGGAGCGACTGTCTCTTAAGACATTCACGGCTGGTATGGCGGTGTTTCAACCCACGCTCCTCGCGGTCACGAGGAGCGACACTGGGCCGCCGCGCACACGGACCCGGCCCTGGGGTTTCAACCCACGCTCCTCGCGGTCACGAGGAGCGACTCTGCCCGTGCAACCTACCATGGGGACTGAGGAATCCGGCCGGTTTGCGCGAACCCCTCCCGGCGCGTCCCCACTCCGTCCCCGTCTCCATCGCTCCACACCTTCAACCCATGAAGACTATTGGAGATTTCAAAGAGCGCGAACCCTCGACGGAGGCCACACCGGGACAGGTTCGCGCGCGACCGAAAGGAAGCGCGCGAGCAGCCTACAGGATGAGGGGACCTTCGACATCGAGGGGCACACGGGCGCCATGGTGCTCGGTCTTCCGAGTGACGTCCTCGCTCAGGAAATAGAACCGCAGGCTGTCGCTCACGGCATCCATCTCGTCGAGCAGCCGAGCGCGCAGCACGACCCAGTCCTTGGGCTCCAGCACGCACTCGAACACCGAGTACTGCACCCGGACGCCGTGGTTCCGACAGGCGCGAGCGATGCGGCGGAGCCTCCGCGGCCCCTCTGGGTCCGACACCTTCACGTCATAACAAACGAGGACGTTGACCTTTCGCATTCAGCGCACCGCGAACGGTGGGTAGTCGTCCAGTTCGCCGCGCAAGGCGCGCGCCAGGAGCAGTGCCTGTAGGTGGGGAACCAGCCCCCAGGTCGTCTGCTGTCCCAGGAACGGGTGCTGCACGCGCCCCTGCTTCGCGTTCTGGTACGCCACCAGGAACGACTTGCGCGCATCGTCCTTGAGCAGCACGGCGCCAGCAGCCTCCGTCCGGAAGTCCTCGGGCGTGAGCTGTGCCCGGTTCACCAGCGAAAGCACGAGCCGATCCACCACGGGCGACCGCAGCTCCTCCATCAAATCCAGCGCCAGGGACAATCGTCCTGGCCGGTCCTCATGGAGGAACCCGACCGCCGGGTCCAAGCCCACACCCGCCAGAGCCCCCGCGCAGTCCTGCGCCAGCAGCGCGTACCCGAACGACAACAACGCATTGAGCGGATCCCTCGGCGGTCGGCGGTTCCGTCCATCGAACGAGAACCGTCGCGCATCCCCCTTCAACAGCGCGGGGAACGCGTCGAAGTAGTCGCGGGCCGCGATTCCCTCCAGTCCGCGAACCTGGTCCAGGTCCGCCGAGTGCTCCAGGGCCCGCAGGTGCCCGGAGAGCCGATGCGCGGCCTCCTCCAACGGAACCCGAGACTCCTCCGCAGCGTCCCGGCGCGCGTGAAGGAGGAACTGTCGCGCGTTCACCAGCTTCCCCACCACGATGGCCCGAGCAATCCTCAACGTGAGACCAGGGTCATCCGCCGCCCGGAACTGCTGGCGCCGCAAGAGGACGTTGCCGCCGGGAAGCCCCTCCACGCGTGCCAGGAACCGCCCGGTCATCCCGAAGAAGGACACATGGATGCCCGCCTCGACACAGCTCTCCATCAGCTCGGGACTCAACCAGGCCCGGGCCAGACAAACCACCGAGCGCAGGTGGCGCAGCGGCACCTCGGCCTTCTTCTCGTCCTGGATCGTCACCACCACGCACTCGCCCTCCTTGTTGAGGCGAGTCCCCTCCGCGGTGATGAACAACGTATTGAGCGCCGTCGTCATATGCCCCCCGGTCGAAGCAGGCTCACGGCACACAGACGTCCGTTCAGCCCACGTGCTCCACCAGCTGTTTCAAGTAGTCGGCCACGCGGCGCTGCCCCGCGGTGACATGAGGAAGGCACAGGGGCTCGAGCGAGCACGCCTCACACTTCGGCGCCCTCGGCACGAGCGGCACCCTGTGTTGCGCCAGCAGCGCGTGCATCCGGGCGATGGTCTCCTCCGTCCGAGTCCGCAGCGTCACGTCGAAGGACACCGCCTGCCTTCGATGCTGGGCGCCGAAGTACAGCGCCCCCTCGGGCACCTCGACGCCATGCATCTCCTCGAGGCACAGCGCCTGGGCGCAGAGCTGGACCCGGTCGGCCTCCGCCGCCTTGCGCCGAGCGCGCTTCACCTCCACCGGGAATGGCCTCCACCCGGTGGGGCTGGCGGCATCGGGGTGGTACTCGACCAGGTCCGCGCGGCCGGAGATGCGCAGCCGCTCCGACCCCAGCCGGACGGCGCGCTCCACCCGCCGTCCCGGCCGGGCATCATGCCCGGGCAGGTCCACCCGCTCGTGGAGCAGCCGTCCCGACGCGGTGTTCACGTCCTCGCGCCAGAGCTGCTCCACGTGGATGAGCGCCGCCTGCCGTTCGCAGTACAGCAGGTGCTGCAAGGCGGACAGCGCCACCCACTGTTCGCCTCCGCCGCTCACGCGGACAGGTCCATCACCTCGATGCCCTGGGGCAACCCCGCCGTGTCCACCGTCACGGCGTAGTCCGAGAAGGCGCGGGCGGGCTTCTCAGGCTGCTTGGGAGCCACACCCACCCGGTCGAACAGCGCGTGCGCGGGCGCGTTGCCCAGCTCCGAGCCGTGCTTGAACACGATGACCCTGCGCATCGACATCAGGCCCCGCGCCGCGCTGCGGTCCAGCTCGAACATCTGCAGGAAGGCCTTGAACAGCAGCTCCAGGTCCGCCTGGGAGAACCCCGTCTGCTTCGCGAGGAACGGCGAGACGAAACCGTGGGCCCGGTAGAGCCCGTACGGCACGGTGTTCTTGCGGCCCATGGTGCGGTTGTCGCCGCCCTGCTTCTCGGCCTCGGCCTCCGTGGCCACCGCCATGCGGGTGATGGAGTGCTCCAGCGACACGATGGGCGTCACCGAGCGCGCGAAGGTGAGCTGCACGGGGCCGCGCACCTGTCCGGCGTTGGCGCCCGTGGACATCACCGCGCCGAAGGTGCGGACGTCGAAGAACGTCTCGCACATCCACTTGCGCCCCGCCTCCACCTCCGACCCCTGGGCCTCGTCCTCCGAGTTCCGCTTCTTCCCATCCGCGGCGTTCTTCGGCTTCTCCTTCAGGTTGATGTTCAGCTCCTTGTAGGCCCGCTGGATGGTGGCGTTGAGCACGGCCTTCTCCTTCACGAAGATGTCCAGCCCCTGCTTCCCCTCCTGGGTGAGGGAGATGAAGTTGCGCACCTTGCGCTTGAGGCTCACGTCCGTGACGAGCCCGTGCCCCGTCTCCGGGTCGATTCGCGGAAGGTTCCCCGCATCGGGGTCTCCGTTGGGGTTCCCATCCTGGACGTCGAACAGCAGGACGAAGTCGTAGCGGCTCTTGAGTTCAGACATGGCGTGTTCTTTCCTTTGCAAGGAGTTGGAGTTCGGGAGACATCAATCGTTGGCGGACTCGTTCTTCGCGGTCTTCCCCTCGGACGGGGGGCGCTTGATGAAGAACGCCTCGCGTTGGTGGTAGTAGCCCACGGCGAACAGCCCCTGGTCCTCGAGCGTGAGGACGTTCGGGAAGGGCGCCTTGGGAGGCAGCAACGCCATCACCTCGCCCTTCTGGCGTTCCAGCCAGCCGCCCGAGTCGGCCTTGGAGGCATGGTGCACGGAGAGCTGGAGCAACCGGGGGAACACCGTCACGGGATTCCGCGAGGCCGCGCCGAAGTAGCGGTCCCGGATGGTGGCGTTGATGTCTCCCAGCGCCGCGCCCTGCAGACGCTCCAGCACGGCGAAGAGGCGCCCCAGGACATAGGGCTGCGAGGAGTTGTTCTTGTCCAGTGACACGGAGACCTCCAGGGAAGGGGTTCCACTACGGCGATGACGGATGAGATAGGCTTTGACGAGTGCGACACGGAGCCGGAGCTGCTCGCGCTCCAGCTTGTCGTCCGCGGGGGGGAGGCGGAGTCGCTCCAGCGCCGCGGAGAGCAACTGCCGCGGGAAGGGCTGCCCCCGGAGCGCGGCGCCGAGCATCCGGGTCGCGATATCCGGCGTGAGCCCACGTCCCGAGGGGGCCTCCACCGCCTTGAGCAGTCGCCAGATGGGGGTCGGCTTGTCCGTGGAACCCTCGCCCAGGCGCAGGTCCGCGAAGTAGCGACGGAGGTTCTGTTTGACCTCACCCAGGCTCGTCTGGAACCAGTCGCGAACCGCGACGCGCCCGGAGTTCCCCGCCAGCGTCACCGCGTAGAACCGACGCGTATCCAATTCGCTCGGCTCGACGCCACGGAAGGGCGCCTCGACGAGCTGACGGACATCGGCCTCGGTGGGATCCACCACGGACAGCAGCAGGCTCTCCTGCTCGGCCGTGCTGTTCGTCCAGAACACCAGCACGGAGTCCTCTCCAAGCTGGATGCCTTGACGGAAGCGGCGCGTCTCCGACTTGCGGAGCAGGTCGTTGAGCGCGAGCACATAGCCCAGCGCGGCTTGTTGGGAGATGGGGGCATTGTCGCCCTGCTCGAGGCCGTGCGACTCGAAGGCGTTGGCGTTGAACGACACCAGCGCCGCGCCAGCCCCCTGCGCCGAGGGGACGTTCTTGAGCTTGGGGTGCGTCTCCGCCAGCACGCCCACCTTGCCGCTCACCAGGCACAGCCCCTTCTTCCCCAAGGACGCCATCTGCTGACTGCGACGCTCCCACCACGCCCGGATGCTGGACTGCTCGTGCACCGGGTCTACCGAGTCTCCCACCGTGAAGGCGAGCATCTCCGAACCCGTCCACTCCTCCGCCTTCCGCTCCGCAACGGCCTTCGCGCGCTCCGCGTCGTTCGTGAGGAACGCCTCCACCGCGCGCAGCTCCGCGCTGTCCACTTCGGCGAGGGCTTCGCGGACCAGTCCGAGGAACGCAGCGAGGCGAGCGATTCCCTTGTTGGCCTTGCCCTGACGGGAGGCGGTTTCAGGATCGTGCCCCAGCACGTACTTCGTGTTGTCCGCCAGGAAGCCCGCCGCGACGTTCACCGAGCGCGCAGGAAGCCGAGGAATCGCCATGGGCGTGCCCCGGCCGCGCTCATCCTGACGGGACTGCAGGCTGAGGAACTTCCCTTTCCTGTCGAGGCAGACGAGGAAGTCCACGGACTTCGACTCGTAGAGCGGGTCATCCACCAGCCCGCGCTCGCGCGCGAAGTCATTGAGCGCCGTGAGCATCATGACCTGCCTCCGTTGTGCGCCAGCACCTCGTCACGCGTCGGGACCTGCAGCACGCCCCGCTCGAGGTTCGCCTCGAAGAACAGCGGTCGGACTGCGCCGTCGGACTCGCTGAATTCGAAGTCGAAGAACATCAAGCCGAGCGGGCGATGCTCCGTCGCCACGGGAGCGAGGTCCTCGGTGAGCGGCTCGACGCGCGCGGCGAACTCGCGACACCCGAGGTACGGCGCCTGGAAGAACTGTCCCCGCTCCAGGCGTCGCTCGAACATCTCCTCGAACTTGCGGACGTTGTCCTCCGGCCCCGCCTTCCCTGGCACCATGGAGAACGAAGCGGTGATGACGTAGTCCACCTCGCGCAGCGCCACCGTGTTGCGCTGGGCCCGGTCCTCGTCGGCCACGTAGTCGAACTTGCCCACCACCGCGCGACTGTTCACCTCGTTGCGACGGAAGCTCGTCCATCGCACCGGGGCCAGGAGGGCAATCTCGTGGACCTGCCAGCGAATCGCCGGCTTCCAGAGGATGGCCTCCAGCACCCCTCGGGCCGCCGAGGGCGTCATCACCTCGTAGCTCACGCGCTCGGCCTTCATCTCCGGCCGCGTGAAGCAGGCCACCGGCCCTCGAGCACGCACGCGCATCCGTTTGCTCGCTGCTGTCTTCATCCACTCCTCCTGAAGTCCATCCGGTCACCCCGGGATGAGCAGGCCCGGGTCGAGGATGCCGACCCGTGCCGGCACCAGGCCGAAGGTCTCGTCATAGGCGGGCCGATGTTCGGGCCCGAGGTACACCACCGTGTCCGAGGCGAACCGCGCCAGCTCACGTTCGACCCAGGCATCGCGCAGCTTGCGGGGCACCGTCACCGTGAAGCGCTGCAAGGCCCGCAGGCGTTCACGCGAGGGCCCCAGTCGCCGAAGCGCGTCGAGCCACGGCTCGCATCCCTCGAACGGGACGACCACCGGCGCGCTCCAGTCGTCCTCGACCAGCTTGAACGCCTGGGAGACCGCCTCGAAGCGCATCTCCGCGCGCATCGTCTGGATGCCTTTGCCATCCCGGCTCGCGTTCGCGTAGAGCCGCTCGAAGTAGAGGCGAAAGCTCTCCGGGGAGAAGAGGTCCAGGTCGGGGTATTGCTCGCGCAGCGTCCGCGTCACGCTCAGCGCCATCGCGGGAACGCCCCGGGGTGGGGACGTCTCCGCCTCATAGAGGCGCAGCTCCCCCAGCCCCTCCAGCAACCCCTCCCGGTTGCAGCGCCCCGCGGCCTGCGCCAGCGAGTCCAACCCCGCCAGGCTCCGGTAGACGATGGCGAAGTCCAGGTCCACGCCGGCCTCGACCAGTTGGGTGGCCACCAGGCGCACCGGCTCCCCCCGCCGCTTGCGCGCCTTGATGTCCGCCAGGACCTTCGAGCGGTGCTCCGGGCACATCAACGCCGACAGGTGCAGCGTCCGCGGCGCCCCCGTCTCGGCGTCCACCAGCTCGCAGAGCTTGCGCGCGTCGTCCCGTCGATGGACCACCGCGAGCACGTCTCGTTCTCGAGCCAGGTGCTGGGCCAACGCGGCATAGGGCATGGGCTCCCGGCTCTCCGGCCAGCGAACCTTCACCCGCCGCAGCCGCTCGAAGGCGCCGATTCCAGCGGGGACGAGCTCGCGAATCGCGGGAAAGCCCTCGGGGAAGCCCGTGCGCCGGCCCAGCGCGGGCTGGGTCGCGGTGCAGATGACGACCGAGCAGCCGTAATCCTCCACCAGGGTCCCGAGTCCGTCCAGGGTGGCGGTCAACAGGGCGGGAGGAAGCGTCTGCGCCTCGTCGAGCACGATGACACTGTGAGCGATGTTGTGGAGCTTGCGACAGGCCGACGTCCGGTTCGCGAAGAGACTCTCCAGGAGCTGAACGGTGGTGGTGACGATGACGGGTGCATCCCAGTTCTCGCTCGCGACCCGGTTGAGCGGCGTCTCGCGGCGAGGGTCCAACGCGGAGTGGTGCTCGATGACGGCGTCACCGAGCGCCCCGAAGGCCTCTCGATAGACCCCGGCGCTCTGCTCGATGATGGAGGTGAAGGGGATGGCGACGATGACGCGCCGGAGCCCCTGGGCGCGTGCGTGCTCCAGGGCGAACGCCATGGAGGTGAGGGTCTTGCCTCCGCCGGTGGGGACGGTGAGGCTGAAGACCCCCGGAGGACTCGGGGCGGCGGACAACACGGCCGAGAGCACCTCGCGACGCACGCGATTGACGGGCGTATCCGCGGCGCCGCTCTGTTTGCGGTCCATGAAGGCACGCAGCGCCTCGGCGAGCGCCGGAAGCGTGGCATCGACGCGTCGCCTCTCACGCGTCGCGGCATCGAAGAAATGCTCGGTGTCGAGGAAGTCCGCGTCCACCAACGCGGAGAAGAGCATGCGCGTCCAGAACTCGAACCTGTGCTTGGACAATCGCTCGAGGCCGGAGAAGTCGACGCCGGGAAGCATGGCGAGGAGCTCCTCGGGAGGGTTCCGGGCCAGCGCCTCGTCGAGGAGTTGTTTCTTCTCCTTCTTCCGGATGCGCTCCCTGAAGGCCTCCGCGTCCCGTAGCCCCCCGTGATGACCGATGATGGCCATCGCCAGGAACCCCAGACGGGGATCCTTCTGGAGCGCCCAGAGTGCGCCCGCCGTCGAGTGGTCCTTGTCCTGGCTCATCGAACCCGCGGAGGCATCCGCATCCCGCTCCAAGTGGGCTTCGAAGCCATTCTCCTTCCGGATGCGGTCCTGGAAGTGCTGCCTGTATTTGCCCAGGTCATGCCAGCGTCCTGCTTGATGGGCGAACACCCGCATGTCGTCGCGCGCGGCGAAGGTCGCGGCCAGGCGCCCGACTTCTTCCAGATGCTCCCGGAGCAGGTGCTCCTGGCGGTCCTGCGTGATGTGGGCGAGCGGCTCGCTCGTGACAGTGCGAAGCCCAACTTCCGGTGAGCTTGCCACGTCCTTGCAGTCAGGCTGTTTGTCAGACACGCGTTCCCCCGCGAGTGGCGTTCACCACAGTAACGCCGCAATCGCGACCCGTCATCCCATGAATGCTGACGGCGGCTCCATCCCCCCTAGGTGGTATGTCCTTTGGGGCATCACGCTGGCAGGAATGACCCTCCTGGGGGCAAAGAAACCCTCGCACCCTGTCCACGCCATGGGGCTGGCAAGGCCGCCGTGGAGTGCCTGGAGGGACGGCGTACGTGGTGCTCCACGCGACCGCGTCGCGGCGACACCTGGGGCCTGGCGCGAGTCACTCGACCCACTCGGGGAGTGCGACTTGCGAGTATCAGCCCGAGGCACGCGCAGGAGGGAGGTATGCACGGGAAGCGTCGCGGTCTGTCCGTGGTGTCGTGGTGCTGTCCACGACGGGATGGGCGTCGGAGCCCCATTGGCATCCCCCTCGCCGCTTGCTCGCAGGTGGTACGCCCTGGCACGTGCCGAGGTGACGACTTTGGCACCCCTGCCCCGGGCGGGCATTCGGGAAGAGGAAGGCTTCTTGCAGTTGGAGGCCACATTCATCCTCAACGGCGGCCCCGAGTTCGGCGTCAACAGCGGCGCGCCCGTGCACCTCAGCCTGAGGGGCGGGGACGACCACGCCATGCTCGTTCGCCGAGAGGAGGGGGACACGCCGTCGGACCGGGGGCACCTCGTACGGGGCCTCGAGCTCGGCTCGGACGACGCGCTGCGGGCGGTGTGGTTCGGTCTTCATGAGGAACACCGACTCCTCTCCGGGCAGTTGGTCCGCCTCAACTCCAATCGAATGAACCCGGACTACCACTGACCGGTGGCGTCATCACCGGCGTGATGGAAGCGCGACTGATGGGAGCAGCACTTGCGCTGGCCGTCGAGCACCTTCTCTACAGACAGCCAACGCATCAGAGGCGGCACATGACTGACGGAGCGCCGTGGCGTCGCCAACATCGAAGAAGGCGCTGGGCACCGCGACGACGACTTCCTGGGTGAAGAAGCTGCTCGAACCCCTCCGAATTGGACTCTCGTGGGACGGAGAGGCGTGCCCGGACCTCGAGGGCTTCAACCCATGCTCCTCGTGGTCACGAGGAGCGACCCGGCGATCACGAGGTTCCACGTCAGACACTCCTGTTTCAACCCACGCTCCTCGCGGTCACGAGGAGCGACATTTACGGCTGCTGGACGCCCCATGCCACGAGTTTCAACCCACGCTCCTCGCGGTCACGAGGAGCGACCGTCAGTCGTGAAGGATGGCAACGAAGTAATCAGCGTTTCAACCCACGCTCCTCGCGGTCACGAGGAGCGACCGATGCAGACCGACACGCTGTGCCCCGTGCCCGTGTTTCAACCCACGCTCCTCGCGGTCACGAGGAGCGACGTTGAGAGTCGAAGCAGACGCGGCCAAGGCCGAGGTGTTTCAACCCACGCTCCTCGCGGTCACGAGGAGCGACTTCTGGAAGTCCTTCACCACCGTCTACGACGAGTTTCAACCCACGCTCCTCGCGGTCACGAGGAGCGACCGCGGCCGCGGAAGTAGCCGGCAAAAGCCTGGGGGTTTCAACCCACGCTCCTCGCGGTCACGAGGAGCGACGGCCGCG
>NZ_JAKCFB010000083.1 GCF_024198235.1 Myxococcus dinghuensis
TTCCGCTTCGCTTCAGAACCGACCGCGCTCCGCCGTCCTGTCCTGCTTCTGCTGCTTCTTCACATCCACCTCACGAGGGGGAGGTTATCCCCCAGAGCGGTGTCTCAAGAAACCCTGGGGCGGAGGAGCGCACGCATGCCGCAGCGACCGAATTTTGGGTAGGCACAGTAGTCGAGACCCGCCGTGCACCCGCACGGCGCCACATCTCAGCGCGCCGATAGCATGTGCACGGCGTTGTCTGAGACGTCTACCGTGCTCCACTGTGGTAAGGTCAGTTACAAGCGATGGGCGCGAATACCCAGTGGTCCTGCTGCCTACGGAGATTCGGTGGCGAAGACGAGCGACAAGCCTGACCTTAGCGGGTTGACGGAGGAGGCGGTGTTCCTCGCCGAGACGCTCTTGCCTGACGCTGGGGCTGGCTTCGCCGACCAGCGGCTTTCGGTGGCGGATGTCCTCGCGAAGGCGGACGTCGTTCTCGACACCAACGTCCTTCTGTTGCCCTATCGCGCTGGCACCAGCAGCCTTCATCAGATCGAGGCTGCGCTCACGCCGCTCCGGGACGACGGCAGGTTGTTCGTTCCAGGTCGAGTGGCGCGAGAGTTTATGCGTCTCCGGCCCGCAAAGCTGGCAGAACTGCTCCAGGCGCTCTCCGATCAATCGAGCCGCATCGTTGCTCCGGAGGACCCCGCCTATCCTCTGCTCAAGGACCTGCCCGAGTATCGCGCGCTCGTGGACGCCGTGGCCTCTCTGGGAGATGCGCGAGCGGCTTTCATCAAGGCGGTACGGTCACTTCGGGACACCATCTTGTCCTGGGAGGGCAACGACCCGGTGAGCGTCGCATACTCACGGTTGTTCACCCCGGCATGCATTCGAGACCCAATGTTCGACAAGTCCGAGGTGCTGAAGGACCTCCGTCGGCGCGTCGAGCACGAGATTCCTCCGGGCTACAAGGACGCTGCCAAGTCCGACGGTGGTGTCGGGGACCTCTTGATCTGGTGGACCATCCTCGAACTTGCACGGGAGCGCAAACGACCGCTCATCTTCGTGACGGGAGAGGAGAAGTCTGACTGGCAGCACCGCTCTGGTGGCCGCGGGTTCCTCCCTCGCTTCGAGTTGGTCGATGAGTACAGGCGAGCCTCTGACGGAGCGGCTTTCTACATCATCCAGATGAGCGAACTGCTGGAACTCCTTCAAGTGGAAGATTCCGCGGTCGAGGAGATCAAGCAAGAGGAGCAGCGCAGCCGGGAGACGACCCTTGAGTTGGTTGCATGCCCGAATTGCGAAAGCGCCGTCGAAGTTGAGTTGGGGCACAGCATTGGTTCAAGTGCAATGCCCAAATGCGCAGCCTGTGGTGCACGCTTCCACGCACACCGCAGCGGTGAGGGCGTATTCGCACGTGCGAGGGGAGGTGCACCTCGCGTCGACGGAGTGGCCGACGTGAAGGTGGACTGTCCGTACTGCGCCGCCGGTGTCTCCGTGCTCATCGGCCGGAACTTTATGGACAGCGCGTTGCCGACATGCACCTCGTGTGGCGAGAGATTCCATGCGCATCGGGCCCGCGACGCATCTGTGTTCACCCGTCGACGTGGGGATCGACCGCCGGGAACTCCCGATCAGGTTCCCAGCGCCTCTGCTGACGCCGACTGATCAGCCGCCGGGCCATGAACCCGGGATCAACTCGGCGGGGGAAAGTAAGGGTGCGGCTACTACAGCTGCACCGCCCGCTACAAACAGGGCAAGGAGGCGTGTCCGTTGACGACACCGCAACGCCCTTCACTGAGGAGTACGTCGTTGCCCGAATCATCGACCCGCCGCGGGACGGGACACTGATGGCAGGGACGAAAACCTCGCTGGAGCAGTGCCTTCAGATGCAGCGGGCGCGGCTGAAGCGGCGTCGAGAGGAACTGCCAGCGGAGCTGGCGAAGGCCTCGGCCAGCGTGGCGCGAAACGTGCGGGAACGATGAATTTGGAGGGTAGGGCGCGCGAGGCGATCTCGAAGCGGCTGGAGCTGGAGAGCGAGCGACTTGCGCCGCTGGGAGGGGAACCTGGCCGAGGTTGAGCGCACCGTGAAGGCGGTGAATGAGCAGCGTGCGGAAGGGGAGCGGGTGGCTCGGGCTCTCGGGGACTTCGCCGGCATGTGGGAGGTGGTCACCCCACCTAATCGAGGGCGACTACTCCGGGCGCTGGTGGAGAAGGCGGTGGTGGACGAGCGGGGCGAGCAGATGGAGGCGCACCTCGCGAAGTCCGCCGCGGCCACCGAGGTGGGAGGCTCTGCCCTGGGCGCTGAGGGGCAGGAGGCTGCGGCATGAGCAACGCTGACTCTGAGGAGAAGTCGCAGCCCGCCGACCGCCGAGTGCTGGTGGGGACGCTATTCAGCGAGAAGCGGAAGAAGCGCGTGGTCTTGCAGGAGGCTCCGCCACCACCGCCGCCTGCCCCCGTGCGTCGGCCGGCGCATGTGGCCCGGATGCTCGCCCTGGCGCACCACCTCCAGGGCGCCATCGATCGGGAGTTGGTGCCGAACCGAGCCACCGTGGCGCGCAAGCTGGGGCTCACGCGGGCCCGGGTGACGCAGCTGCTCGACTTGCTCCTGCTCGCGCCCGACCTGCACGCGAGGGTCCGCGAGTTCGAGGCGATCGACGGGGCCGAGCCGATGGCTGAGCGAACGCTCCGAGCGGTGGCTCACGCGGGCACGTGGGCCGAGCAGCGAGCGGCGTGGGCGAAGGTCGCGATTCGGGCTGCGAAGGCCTGACGAAGGTTCTCAGCGCCACGACGGGCCGTGTCGGCGTCGTCCCGTTCAGTCCAGCGCTCTACGACTCTCTTCGGCTCTTGTAGGCTTCATCCGCTTGATGCACTCTGCTCGGGTGTGCAGGAGTGACCCATGCCGAGCGGAGCCAGCATGATGACCACTGCCGAACCCTGGGTCTCGGTCGAAGACGTCGCCGCACACCTTGGCGTCGCGCGCGACTCCGTCTACCGCTGGATTGAGGGGCGTGGTCTGCCCGCTCACAAGCTCGGTCGCCTCTGGAAATTCAAGCTCTCCGAGGTGGATGACTGGGTCCGCGCGGGCGGCGCGGTCGATGACGAGCCCGAAGCCCCGCGCCGGCCGAAGCGCACCACGAAGAGCCAGACGAAGACCACGAGGAAGAGCTGATGTCGAAGAGCAACGGTGCGGGGAGTGCCGAGATCACGTCCACCAAGCGATTCGCGAGCTTCCGCGAGATCGCCGACTTCCTCTGGCAGAACGCCGAGCGGATGCGCGGTGC
The DNA here is from genome assembly GCF_024198235.1 of Myxococcus dinghuensis. Classification (GTDB taxonomy): domain Bacteria; phylum Myxococcota; class Myxococcia; order Myxococcales; family Myxococcaceae; genus Myxococcus; species Myxococcus dinghuensis. Next base: position 3,264 of record NZ_JAKCFB010000083.1, read on the forward strand.
GTACAGGCCCAACGAGTACGACAAGGTCATCCTGCCGCTGCTCGTCGCGCGGCGCCTCGACTGTGTGCTCGAGCCTACGAAGGACAAGGTCCTCGCCCGTCTCGAAGCTCTGAAAGCCAAGGGCATGAAGGCGAGCGATCCGGCCGTGGACGTCGCCCTTCGCAAGATCACGGGGGTCCCCTTCTACAATACGTCGAAGCTCGACTTTGGGCGGCTCAAGGGCGATCCGAACCAGATCGCGCAGAACCTCCGCGGGTACTTGAAGGCGTTCTCGCAAAACGCGCGCGACATCCTCGAGCAGTTCAAGTTCGACGAGCAGATCACGCGGCTCGACGACGCCAACCTGCTCTACCAAGTCATCGGTCTCTTCGCGGAGGTCGACCTCCACCCCGACACCGTTCCAAACCACGTGATGGGGAGCGTGTTCGAGGAGCTCATCCGGCGCTTCAACGAGAAGAAGAACGAAGAGGCCGGTGATCACTACACGCCGCGCGAGATCATCCGGCTGATGGTCGACCTGCTCTTCGTCGAGGACGACAAGGCGCTGCGTCGCGCGGGCATCGTGCGGACACTGTTCGATCCTGCGTGCGGAACCGGCGGCATGCTGAGCGTCGCTGAGGAGTACCTGCGCGAGCTCAACCCCGACGCGCGGCTCGAGGTGTTCGGTCAGGAGCTGAACCCGGAGTCGTACGCGATCTGCAAGAGCGACATGATCATCAAGGGGCAGAACCCCGAGAACATCGTCCGCGGGAACTCGTTCGACCAGGACGGGCATGCGGGCCATCGCTTCGACTACATGCTGTCGAACCCGCCATTTGGCGTGGACTGGAAGAACGTGCAGAAGATCGTCGAGGCCGAGCGGGACACGCAAGGCTTCGCCGGGCGCTTCGGCGCGGGCACGCCGCGCATCAACGATGGCGCGCTCTTGTTCCTCCAGCACATGCTCGCGAAGATGAAGCCGGTCGACAGCAAGACCGGCGAAGGCGGTAGCCGCATCGGCATCGTGTTCAACGGCTCGCCGCTGTTCACGGGTGACGCCGGGAGCGGCGAGAGCGAGATCCGCCGGTGGATCCTCGAGAACGACTGGCTCGAGGCGATCGTCGCGCTGCCCGACCAGCTCTTCTACAACACCGGCATCGCCACCTACATCTGGGTGCTGACGAACAAGAAGCCGAAGCACCGGCGCGGCAAGGTGCAGCTCATCAACGCCGTAGAGCTGTTCCAGAAGATGAAGAAGTCGCTCGGCAACAAGCGCAACGAACTGTCGCCCGAGCACATCGCAGCGATCGCTACGACCTTCGGCGAGTTTCGTACGAGCGCGATCAGCAAGATCTTCGACAACGAGGACTTCGGCTATCGGCGGATCACGGTGGAGCATCCACTGCGGCTCTCGTTCCAGGCTTCGCCGGAGCGGCTCGCGCGCTTGCGCGAGGAGAAGGCGTTCGCCGCGCTGGCGACCTCGAAGAAGAAGGGCGCGGCGGGAGAGAAGGAGATCGCCGAAGGGACTGAACTTCAGGAGGCCATCCTCGCGGCGCTTGGACGACTCGACGCGAAGACGGTCTACAAGAAGCGCGAGCTGTTCGAAGAGGAGCTCGCCGTGGCGCTGTCGCGCGCGGGCCTCAGCGTGCCGGCGCCAGTGAAGAAGGCGATTCTCTCGGCGCTCAGCGAGCGCGACGAGAGCGCCGACATCTGCACGGACTCCAAGGGTCGCCCCGAGCCCGACGCCGACCTTCGCGACACCGAGAACGTGCCGCTCAAGGAGGATATCGCGGCCTACTTCGAGCGCGAGGTGAAGCCGCACGTGCCGGACGCCTGGATCGCTGGGGTCGACATCCAGGGCGGCAAGGCGGTCATCGTCGACGAGAGCAAGGTGAAGGTCGGCTACGAAATCCCGATCTCGCGGCACTTCTATCAGTACACGCCGCTGCGCCCGCTTGCGGTGATCGAGGGCGAGATCCGCGCGCTGGAGAAGGAGATCCAGGGGCTGCTTCGCGAGGTGCTCGCGTGACCGGGACGGCAACTCAAGCGAAGGCGCGAAGGATGAAGCCATCGGGGCTCGGCTGGGCTGGCGACATTCCCTCCGACTGGGACGTCGCCAAGATTTGCCTCGTCGCCAAGCTTGAGTCCGGCCACACGCCAAGCCGCCAACATCCCGAGTACTGGGTGCCGTCGGAGTGCACGATCCCGTGGTTCTCGCTCGCCGACGTGTGGCAGCTCCGCGAAGGCACGCAGGACTACCTTGGCGAGACCAGCGAGTGCATCAGCCCGATGGGCATCGCACACTCGGCAGCGCGCCTCTTGCCTGCTGGGACCGTCGCCCTCTCGCGCACGGCCTCTGTCGGCTTTGCCGGGATCATGCCGCGACCAATGGCGACGACCCAAGACTTCGCGAACTGGGTGCCGGGTGAGCGCGTCGTCTCTGAGTACCTGCTCTACGCCCTGCGAGCGATGCGTGACGAGTTCTCGAGGGTGATGACGGGCTCGACCCATCAGACAATCTACATGCCAGACATCCGGCGGCTCGCGATCCCCGTGCCACCGCGCGACGAGCAGACGCGAATCGTTGCGCACCTTCGTGCGCGCTTGCCGAAGCTGGACGCACTGATTGCGAAGAAGGAGCAGGTGCTCGCGCTCCTCGCGGAGAAGCGGCAGGCGCTCATCACGCAGGCCGTGACCAAGGGGCTCGGCCCGAACGCGCCGATGAAGGAATCGGGCAACGAAGCTCTGCCGTCGATTCCGCGCAATTGGCAGATCGTACCTCTGCGATACCTACTCAGTTTCGGGCCGAGGAACGGGGTATCGCCGCCGACTGCAGCCGGTGAAGGCGTGCTGTCCTTCTCCATTTCGGCTGTGCGCGACGGCAAGGTCACGATCGAGGGCAACGAGAAGTACGTCGACTTCGACCGTGCTTCGGCTCGCGCGTACTGGCTTGCGCGCGGAGACATCCTGCTCATGCGCGGCAACGGGAGTCTCTCTCTTGTCGGCACCTGCGGTCTCGTCGAGACCGTGCCGGAGGAGTGCACGTATCCGGACATTCTCATGAGGATGCGCGCTGGAAGGCGGCTCATGCCCGAGTTTCTCGTCGCTGCGATCAACTCGCCCTACGTCCGCGGGCAAGTCGAGACCTTGGCGAAGACGTCCAACGGAACGTTCAAGATCTCGGGCGAGGACGTTCGCACCCTTCAGATCGCTGTACCGCCCATCGACGAGCAGCGGCAGATCGTCACCCGGATGCACGTGGAACTCCGTCGCCTCGATGGGGTCGCCGTTCGAGTCGGCGACCAGCTTGATCGCCTCCGCGAGTATCGCCAAGCGCTCATCACCGCCGCCGTTACCGGCAAGCTCGACATCGCTTCGGTCGCTCTAACGGCTTCCGTAATCAGCCACCACGCGGAGGCCGAACTCGCATGACCGCCAAGCACACCGAGCGAGCGTTCGAGGACGCCATTGAGCATCACTTGGTGACCGTCGGCGGCTGGCGCAGGGTCGAGCCGCAGGCCTTCGACCGCAACCGGGCGCTCTTGCCGACCGAACTCTTCGCCTTCATCGAGGCCACGCAGAGCGCGCTCTGGGCCGAGCTGCGTGCGCAGCATGGCGCCGGGCTCGAGGCCGCTGTGCTCGACGCGGTGGTCAAGGCGCTCAACAGCCGAGGCACCCTCGATGTGCTTCGGCATGGCCTCAAGTTCTTCGGCAAGAGGATCGACTGCGCGACCTTCAAGCCAGCCCACGGCCTGAACCCCGACGTGCTCGCGGCCTACGCCGAGAACCGACTCGCGGTCACGAGGCAGGTGCGCTTCGCGCCGAGCGGCGACAAGGACGAAGACCACTCCGTCGACCTGATGCTGTCGCTCAACGGTCTGCCGATCGCAACCGTCGAGCTGAAGAACCCGCTAACGCAGCAGACCGTTCAGCACGCCATCGCGCAGTACCGCGCGCGCGATCCCCGGCACCGGCTCTTTCAGTTCAAGCGGAGCGCGCTCGTCCACTTCGCCGTTGATCCCGACCTCGCCTACATGACCACCCGGCTCGCTCGCGAAGGTACGACGTTCCTGCCCTTCAACCGCGGCGGGCACGGCGGTGCAGGCAACCCCGAGCACCCGAGCGGCTACCGCACCGCGTACCTCTGGGAGGAGGTCTGGCAGCGCGACTCCTTCCTCGACATTGTCGGCCGATTCCTCCACCTCACCAAGGAGGAGAAGCTGCGCGCGGGCAAGAAGGTCGAGGAGGAGAAGAGCGTCTTCCCGCGCTACCACCAGCTCGACGCGGTCCGCAGGCTCGAGGCCGCCGCGCGCGTCGATGGGCCCGGCCACAACTACCTGATTCAGCACTCGGCCGGATCGGGGAAGTCGAACAGCATCGCGTGGCTCGCGCACCGTCTCGCGAGCCTGCACGACCAGAGCGACGCGCGCGTGTTCGACTCGGTCATCGTGATCACGGACCGCCGCGTGCTCGACAAGCAGCTCCAGGACAACATCTACCAGTTCGAGCACAAGCAGGGCGTCGTCGCGAAGATCGACGAGCACTCCGACCAGCTCGCAGCGGCGCTCGCGGATGGCACGCCGATCATCATCACCACGCTCCAGAAGTTCCCGGTCATCCTCGACAAGATCGGCAAGACGAAGAGCAAGAGCTACGCCCTCATCGTCGACGAGGCGCACAGCTCGCAGACCGGTGAGTCGGCGAGGAAGATGAAGCAGGTCCTCGCCGCAACCTCGCTCGAAGAGGCCGAGCGTGCCGACGCCGAGGGCGATGAGGACGACTCCGAGGAGAAGGTGCTCGCGGCCGTGATGGCTTCGCGCGGGCGGCAGAAGAACCTCTCGTACTTCGCCTTCACCGCGACGCCCAAGGCCAAGACGCTCGAGATCTTCGGCACGCGCGACGCCGAGGGAAAGCCGCGCCCCTTCCACCTCTACTCGATGCGCCAGGCGATCGAGGAGGGCTTCATCCTCGACGTGCTCAAGAGTTACACTACGTACAAGGCGTTCTACCGGCTGGTGAAGGCGACCGAGAACGATCCGCGCGTGCCGAAGAAAGAAGCGGCGCGCCAGCTCGCGCGCTTCATGAGCCTGCATCCGCACAACGTCGCGCAGAAGACCGAGGTCATGGTCGAGCACTTCCGCGCCAAGGTCCGGCACAAGCTCGGTGGACGCGCCAAGGCGATGCTCGTCACGAGCTCGCGCCTGCACGCGGTTCGGTACAAGCAGGCATTCGAGGCCTACCTGAAGGAGAAGGGCTACGGGGACATCGGCGTGCTCGTTGCGTTCTCGGGCACGGTGAAGGATCCCGACACGGACCTCGAGTTCACCGAGCCGGGCATGAACATCGACAGGCGCGGAAAGCACATCTCCGAGGCCGCTCTGCCCGGCGCCTTCGACGGGGACGAGTTCCAGATCCTGCTCGTCGCTAACAAGTACCAGACCGGCTTCGACCAGCCGCTTCTCCATACGATGTACGTGGACAAGCGTCTCTCGGGCGTGCAGGCCGTGCAAACGCTCTCGCGCCTGAACCGCACCGCGCCCGGCAAGACCGACACCTTCGTCCTCGACTTCGTGAACAACACCGAGGAGATCCAGCGGAGCTTCCAACCCTACTACGAGGCGACCACCGTCGCCGACACGGCCGATCCGCAGCAGCTCTACGACCTCGCCCACAAGCTTGAGGCCGCGCAGGTCTTCTGGAAGTCTGAGGTCGAGGCCTTCTGCAAGATGTTCTTTTCGCCGCGCGAGAAGCAGACCGTGCATGATCAGGCCGAGATGAACCGACACCTCAACCCGGGCGTCGACAGGTTCAAGGCGCTGGACGAGGTGCCGCGTGAAGAGTTCAAGAACCGGCTCGGGGCGTTCGTCCGCCTCTACGCCTTCCTCTCGCAGGTGATGCCGTTCACCGACCCGGACCTCGAGAAGCTCTACACGTTCACGCGGTTCCTCGAGACCAAGCTGCCGCAGGATCCGAAGAAGGACCCGCTCCAGCTCGACGGTGACGTAGCGCTCAAGTACTACCGGCTCGACAAGCTGTCGGAGGGCTTCATCGTCCTGCGAGTCGCCGAGCCCTGCGTTGTCTACGGCGCCTCCGAGGTCGGCACCAAGAAGGCCAAGGACGACGAAGCGCAGCTCTCCGAGATCATTGAGGTGCTGAACGAGCGCTTCGGTACCGAGTTCAACCAGGTCGACCAGATCCTCTTCGACCAGTTCGTCGCCGCCGCGAAGCTCGACGACGAGGTGGTCCAGCGCGCGAAGGCCAACCCGCTCGACAACTTCGCCCTCGCGATGAAGGGCAAGGTCGAGGGGCTGATGGTCGACTGCATGGACCAGAACCAAGAGATCGTCACCCGCTACCTCAACGACCCGCAGTTCCAGGACCTCGCGTTCCGTCTGATCGTGAGGCGGATCTACGACGAGATTCGAGACGGCAAGAGCGAGGCGAATGTATGACGGCGACGACTCCAAACATGGGGAGGGCCCGGCGCACAAACAACGGCGTGAGCGATCACGATGGAAAGCGTGTCCCTTTCTGCAGGCAACAGGCGCGTTGTGCCCTCTGCAAGGAGGATAAACATGGCACGCGCTGACCTGCTGTTGGACATCGTCAGAGCTGGGGCGGAGGGCAACCAAGAGCTGTTTCGGAAGGCCCTTGAAGCCCTCATCGCCGAGGAGCGGGCGAAGCAGCACAACGTACTAGCCGACCAGCTCGCGGCACACCTTAGAGGCTCTAACAAATGTCAGGGTAGAGGCGGCGCAGGAGCATGAGGCAGCAACCGAGGACGAGGAAGCCGAAGTGGACATCGTCCCTGCGTTCGTCGCGGACTCGAAGCCGGCGGAACTGGTTCTTCC
>NZ_JAKCFB010000084.1 GCF_024198235.1 Myxococcus dinghuensis
CGCTCTCGCCGCCATCGAGAACCCAGGCACGGTCACACTTCCGAAGAGTCAGGACTGACGGCAGCTCCCGCCGGTCGTCCCGGGCGGGTCAGCACGGCGCCGGGACGGGGCACGGCGAACAGTTACGAATCCCTTACTCCTAAGGTGGGTGCAGAGCAGCGCTACCGTCCATCCATGGCTCGCCCAGCCGGCCTTCTCCGGGCTGGCGCGTACCGCCTCACGCAGGCGCTCAGAGGACAGAGGTGAAGCTGCTCTGGGCCGCCCCGGACGCGGTGCATCCACCAGCGCTGACGGGGTGCGCTCTGCCAGATAGCGCTCCAGCCAGTAGTAGACTGTCGGCCGACTCAAGGCCGCCAGGTGCGCGGCTTCGCCCGGGCCTTTGCCCTCGGCGATGAGCTTGATGGCCAGCAGACGACGGAAGTGGCGGGCATCGCGTGCCTGCCGCAGCGCCCGCTCCAACTTCCGCCTGTCGTACGCTGTCAGCCCCAACTCGGCAGGGCTCCGGGCCGGTCGCATGCATCGGAAGCTGCGCATGCGGCCGGAATTTGTCTCGGAACTTTTGGCCACCTACTTAGAGCGCCTAACGAAAGTCAGGGTAGAGGCGGCGCAGAAGCATGAGGCAGCAACCGAGGACGAGGAAGCCGAAGTGGATATCGTCCCTGCGTTCGTCGCGGACTCGAAGTCGGCGGAACTGATTCTTCCAGGCAAGGGTTCGTTCCGCGACCCAGCGGTAGGGACCGAGCCGCTCCTTGGATTCAACGCCTGGACGGGCAATGCGCGAGGCGATGCCGCGCAGGCGGAGGCCACGTCGGTTCTTGATTGAAGCGTAGGCCTTGTCGCCGTGCAGCTTCGTGGGGCGAAGCCGGCGCTGGCCCGAAGGCATTCTCACGGCAGGCACGGAGTCGAGGAGCGGGAAGAGTTCGTGGGTGTCGTGCACGTTGGCGGCCGTCACGGATTCGGTGAGGGGCAGCCCCTGGGCGTCTACGAGAAGATGATGCTTGCTACCCGCCTTCGCTCTATCCGTCGGGTTCGGGCCCGTGAGGGCCCCCTTTTTGACGCCCGGACGGACGAGGAGTCGATGACCGCCCTGGAGAAGTCGACCTTGCCGCGCAGGCCCAACTCGTCGAGCAGCCGCTCCTGGAGGCGCTCCCACACACCGGCTCGGGTCCATTCCTCCAACCGCCGCCATGCCGTCATGCCCGACAGGCCGAACTGTTTGCGGGGCAGCATCTCCCAGGGGATGCCACTTCGGAGAACGAAGACGATGGCCTCCAGGGCTGCCCTGTCGTCCGCTCGAGGTCGACCCAGCTTCTTCTTAGGGCCAGGAGGAGGAAGCAAGGGAGCCACGTGCCGCCAGAAGGCATCGGGGACAAGTTCACGAACCATGTCCTTCAACCTGTGGATGGTCCCTGTCTGCGGCCAGCCCATCCCGGATTTTCGTTAGGCGCTCTTAGGCCCTCCAGTCCATTCGAGCCGAGAAGAAATATCTCATCGGTGTTACCCTGCGTGGCGGCGCTGAACGAGCCCATCCAGGGGCCTGCACTGACCACCGATGTGAATCATCACGTGGCAGTTCGCGCAGACGATAGCGAGATCATCGAGCCTCGTCTCGGAGGGCGATTCGCGACTGCTCAGCGGGTGCAGGTGATGAACCTGTGCGTACGTCTCGCCGAGAGCCCCATAGACCTCGCCGAAATCGAAGCCGCAGCCCGGCACCTCGCAGCGAAGGCCAACGCCGCTACTCAGAACCTTTGCGATCTTCGCCGCTCGAAGGCGGCGCTCGCGCTTCCGGTGACGGACGTAGGCGTATCGAACCGCGCCTTCAAGTGCTCCCGCAGGGCCAGCTTCACCATAGGAGTGAGCCTCCTGTTCTCGACCTGCGCGCTCGGCCCACATCTGCTCAAGCATCTCTGCCGCAGCCGAGTTGATGCTGATGCCCGACCGCTGGGTGTTCCAGCGAACCTTGTCCAGGACTCCGCCAACCAGAGCGTCGCGAGGGATGAGCGCTCCCTGCTCATGGACTGGATGGAGGAGGGTCTCGAACTCGAAGCGGATCCCGTTGTCCCAGTTGCTCGTGGCCCACCCGGTGGCGAAGATACCGCGAGGCTCGACGCCTTGGCGGAGCCAGAAGAGTCGGTCGCCCTTCCGAACCTGGGAGTTCCCACATCGCCATTGGTCAACGGCAGGCGCTCGCCCGGCGCGAACAGCTTCGACGTCCTCCTCCAGGGTCATCCAGTGCCATTTTTCAGGATTCCATGTGAGTAGGAAGGCTGGTGGCGCCGGCTCCGGTCGCGAGCCGACGCGCCGCAGGTGAAAGCGCGCGGGCCCGCCACCTTCGTGAGAGACATAGGTGAACCGGCCGACGTACCGGAATCCTCCGTGCGGATGTTCCGACTTGTGGCGGCGATGAAAGGCGAGAAGCTCGCGACCATCCCCCGCGTGGTCGATCAAGAGCCGGTCGGTCCTGCCCTTAATCTGGCCGTCCATGAAGAGGTCGTCTCCATCGAGCCGGTCGGTGTACTGCGTCCGGTCCGCGGTCTTCACCTCGGTCACAAAGAGCCAAACGGACTCATGGCCCTTAGGCAGGAAGATGCCGTTGTCGAGAGTGGCGTCGGTGATGCCGAACTGCTCGCGCAGCGCCTCGCGGGAGTAGATGGATCCAAGAGTAAGGTGCTCAGAAGTCTTCATCTGAGTCTGATGATCGCCTGAGTAGGCACTTGAAGTCGCCGGCCTCAGCCACCCGTGGACCTGACGCGGGTGGTGGCCGTTCCTACATCCGAGCACTGGCAGGTGGGGACTGCCGACCCAGGTCGGCATCACCGCCAGCTCTGCTCATGTACGGGGCATGGATAGGGAGCAGCAAGGCTGGGCCTGCGCGGATGCGCGGAGAGGGGCTCGCTGCTTCCCGGTCAAAGCTCGCCTTCAGGAGGGCCGCTCTGGACTGGAGGTGTCGAGGTTAGCGTCCTGGTCGTGGAGTAGCTCTGGCACAGGTGCACGCTGGTCAGGGGGCTTCATCCAGGGGTGGTGGGCGGCGCAGACCGTCAATGGAGCCATGAGCGCGTCCACAGTACGAGCAGACCCAGGAGGGCCGCGAAGCCGCCTTAGCGACCCGTGCGGTATGGATCCGATGCCCCAGCGTAGTGGAACCGGCGAGGCGGGCATGCTCCGGGGGACATGGAGACCGTTTCCTGAGGCGCGGCCTTTTATCACCCGCCGTGCCTCAGGCAGTCGCGGCATTGACCTGTCTCCCATCAGCGGGAATCAGAGCTGGGAGGCTTGGGGGCCTGCTCTTCGGGACCGTTCGGCGATTCGGGAGGCGCCTCTTTCTGGTTCCTCTTCTTGCGCTCCTTCGGTGCCCTCGGAGCCTCCTCCTGTGGATGTGGCTTCCCCGCTACCACGGGCAAGCGGGGGGAGTTCCAGGAGAACAGGATGATGTCCTCGGGGAAATCGCTGCTTGTAGCTGGAGCCTCCACGCTGTTGTGAGGGGCCCTGAGGTGGGCCGGGTCCTCCTCGTTGCGGACCACGCGCCGAATCTGCCCGATGCGCTCAATCACGAGGGCCAACATGGACGTGATGCAGGCGGGGGCAGCCCGCTCCAGCTCTTCATCTGGAAGTCCATGCTGGGCCTGGAGGTCCGCTAGAATCTGGGCTCCCCGAGTCGCACTGGCCAGAGTGTTCAGCTCCAGGTCCAGGCTCAGTGCCAGAGGCGAGGGGAGGCTTCCGTTCTCTTCGGTCATGTCGGCCGTCCTTTCGTGGGTCAAGGCCTGTTGAGGAGGTAGCTCATGAGCTACATCCTGCCATCTCGCCCACGTGCGGCCAAGTAGTTCATGAGCTGTGTAGTTCATGAGCGACCTTCAGTAAGCCCGGACTGTGCCTACAGCAAGGGATGCGCCCACCAAGCGCGGTCGTTCGGAGGTCTGGACGCGAGGTCCGACGGCCCGTGCCATCAAGCGAGAGTTACGCCGACTCGGGGAACGGCTCCGGGAGCTGCGGTTGGAGCGGGGGTTCACTCAGGAGCAGGCGGCCGAAGCCATCGGCGTCCACCCGAAGCACATCATCAAGATGGAGCAGGGGGCCGCGAACGTCACGGTGGCCACACTGGTAGCTGTGTCCGTGGCTTTCAAGGTGCCACTCCGGGATCTGTTTCCTGATTCTGATGAGGACACCAGCAACCAGTGACGTGATGGGGCTACCGCCATCCAAGGGGCATGTAGCTCATGAACTGTGTAGTTCAAGAGCAACCTTGGATAGGCCCGTAGCGTGCCCACAGGGAAGCCCCCCGTTAAGCGTGGTCGTTCGGAGGTCTGGACGCGAGGTCCGACAGCTCGTGCGATCAAGCGGGAGCTACTGCGCCTCGGGGCGCGGCTCCGGCAGCTCCGCCTGGAGCAAGGGTTCACTCAGGAGCAGGCGGCCGAAGCCATCGGCGTTCACCCGAAGCACATCATCAAAATGGAGCAGGGAGCCGCAAACGTCACGGTGGCCACGTTGGTAGCCGCGTCCGTGGCCTTCAAGGTGCCACTCCGGGATCTGTTCCGGGAGATGGAGGAAGACGATAGCGGGAAGTGACGCACGAAGCTCCTTGGCCCAACCGCCCAAAGTAGGTGCAGGGGGGGGTACCTCCGAGCCACGAGTCCCCGGCTCAACACGCGAAAGCGCGTTCGCGATGACTTCTTCGGTGGAAACTTCGAGCCCGAGTTTGCCGAGCACAGGCTACTTGCTGGTCTTGTCGTGGAGCTACAGGACTGTGCCTCTGCCGCCCCGTCGCTCCTGATATCTCCACCGCCTAAGGGCAGCTCCAGCTCTGGCAGGCCGGCAGGACCTGGCATTCCTCGCCGCACGCAGCGCCCAACACACTGCCTGTCCAGTCCTACGCCGCGCCTACCCCTGGCGCACCGCCTGATTCTCAGCTCGGATGAATCCGCCGCTATCCGTCCTGCTATGGTCCCGCTGGGAGGCACGGATGACGCGCTCAGAACTTGGGGAGCAGATCGAGAGCCGCATGGCCCGAGTCTGCTGGAACTCACGGAACTGGATTGCTCCGACTGGAGAGGCCGCTCGTTTTGAGTCCTCCGGCACGTATTGCTCCGCCTACGGATTCGGCCATGAGGAATGGCTCTTCAACCCTTCGTGGGTCGTGGACGGCTGGCGGTACGGCTATGTCCAGGCGCTCCGTGGACGGCGTCAATCGTTGCCGCCCGAGATTGATCTCTACTTGTTCGCTATCGATGGCCGGGGGGCTCGGCGTGCAGTTGGGGTGATCCGCCGGTGCGAGATCATTGACGGTGACGAGGCCGCGCACGCCTTCGCGGCTTACAAAAGAAACGGCTGGCTCAAGATGATGCGAGAGCAGGTCGAGGTTGCCGGCGGTGACGCATCGATGATTGCTCACGCCAAACCAGAGGAGTTGTTTGACCTACGGTTCCGACCGGAGAGCCTTGAGATCCGCTCGCCTCCGACGGTGATCGGTGACCCCGATTTCATTCGCAAGTACCTAAAGGCCAGCCAGATCTACTTCGCGCCTCAGATGATGATCTCGGCTTTTGGTCGGACGACAGCGACGGTGGAGCCGTCCCCGAAGGAATTCATCCGTTCGAAGGCGACGGTGAAGTCGGGTTGGGAGGGCGGTGCAGTCGAGTTGCTACACAACCAGCTTCAAGAGGAACTCTACAACCTGCTCGTCACGAAGTACGGTAAGAACTGCGTGTGGGCTGAGCAAGAGCGAGTCGACCTCACCGTGAGGCTTCCGGACCGCCGCGTTCTCATCGAACTCAAGACGTACCCGGAAGCCCGCTACAGCATCCGAGAGGCCCTCGGCCAGTTGCTGGAGTACGGCTATTTGGAGGAGCCGAAAGACCCGCTCGAACTCGTCATCGCCTCACCCGCACCTTTGACCAAGGAGTGGGCGGCATATCTCGCGCGCATCCGACAGCGGTTCTTGATCCCGGTGAACTACCGGCGGTTCGTGTCGGGACAAAAGGACTTCGACCTCTAGTGCCTCCAACCCCCAGTCCTTTTGCGGTCCAGGTGGCGCTGACGCTGCGCGCTCAGCTCTATCCTGCTCTCTCAGGCTCAGCGTGCGGCCAAACGACGTGGTCCTCAAAAAGGCCGGAGCCTGCACGCGATTCACCGGGGCTCTGTCCATGCGGTTTGGGCTTCTTCGGAACGGATGGTAGAATCTGACGTTCCGGTCGAGTCAGAGGCGTAGCCGTACGTTGCCACTCGCCGGGTCAAGGCGTGGTAAGTGATTGGACGGAGCGCACGCGATGGCCAAGTCAGCACGCTTTCAGGTTGATCCTCGACTCGCGACCCTCCTGGGAGAGAGCTACCGCTCTTCTGAGCACGCTCTCAAGGAACTAGTGGATAACGCCTGGGATGCGGATGCTCACGAGGTAGACATCCAGTTGCCAGCCCCGATGACCAACGACCCCATCATCATCCGGGACGACGGAACTGGCATGACCGAGCAGGAGGTTCGGAGCGAGTACTTGAAGGTCGCCAGCGACCGGCGTTCTCGCAAAGGAGAGGAGACTCTGTCGCTCAAGCGGCGAATCAAAGGCCGGAAGGGAATCGGCAAGTTCGCTGGACTGATGGCTGCCTCCACCATGGTGATGGAGACCCGGGCACATGGAAAACGAACGAGCCTGGTCATCCGCAAGGAGGACCTACTCGACTCCCGCCAAGACTTGGAGAAGATCGACCTCCCGCTCACGACTTCGGAATGTGACGAGCGGGATCACGGAACGACCATCACGCTCACGGATCTGAATCAGGCGCTGGCGTTTCCGACGGCCGAGAGGCTGCGGGAGCTGTTAGTGCTGGAGTATGGCCGTCGGTCGGACTTCACGATTCGGGTGAACGGTGAGGCGCTTGCCATCGAAGACATTCCCGGCGAGGCGTTCACGGAACGGGCTCAGTTGCAGGCCGTAGGGCCCGTGAAGCTCTCTCTGACATTCGCCGATGGAAAGAGACCGCTCAAACATCCGGGTGTCGTCGTGCGCGTCGGCGGGAAGGTCGTTGGCAAGCCGATCTACTTCGGGCTGGATGAAGACGAGGAAGTTCCCGGCAAGCTATTGAAGAAGGTCTACGGCGAGATTGAAGCCGACGGCCTTGCTGCGGACGTGACCCCCGACTGGGGCGCTATCATAGAGAACAGCACAGGGTTCAAGGCCGTGGAAGCCTGGGCACGGGAGCAACTCAAGGAGAAGCTCAATAAGGTTTTCGTTCGCCAGATGAGTCTCGCGAAAGCTCGACTTCAACAGGAGATTGATCGCCGCCTGGCCGGGCTGCCGGAGCATCGACGCAGGTTCGCGGAGGCCGCACTTCAACGGGTACTTACGAAGTTCTACGGGGAGAGTGAGGAGCGTCGGGGCATTGTCATCAACGTCATGCTCGATGCCTTCGAGCGAGATGAGTACTGGGCGGTCATCCAGGCCATTGAAGTGGCGCGGCACCAGGGGGTCGCGACCTTTGCCGATGCACTGGGCCAGTTCGGGCTCGTGGATATGGCCGTCATCGGTCTCCAGACCCGGAGGCGCTTGGAGATCCTCGACCGCCTCGATGAGCTGATGACTCGGCCGGATACCCAGGAGAAGGAGCTGCACCAAGTCATCGAGCGCAACCTCTGGCTTCTAGAGGGCGAATTCACGCTGCTCTCCTCGAACCAGACCGTGGCGACCATCCTGAAGAAGTGGGCCGACAAAGAATTCACCGGAGATCGAGCCAAGAAGCGACCGGACCTGTTGCTGTGCGCCATGCTAACGGGCCGGCATCTCCTCATCGAGTTCAAGGAGCCCGGTCATTCGATTGACCGCGACGATGAGACTCAAGCCACTAAGTATCGGGACGATCTCCGTAGGCACTTCGACCCCCTCGATGTGCTCGTCATCGGAGGTAGGGCCGCGACGAGTGTGGACGCAAACTGGCGTCCCCCGGGTCTGCACGTGAGGTCCTACGCCGCTGTCGTGAGCGCAGCCAGGGCTCGCCTCGGCTGGCTTCTGGATCAGCTCAAGACCGACCAGCAAGCAGCGTGAAGCATCCTTGCTGCCCCAGTTTCGGCTTTCTCCCGCGCGATAGAGCAGAGGCCACCGCTCCCAAGGTGGTGTAGCCCCCATTTCGAACGGACAGGTCCCTACCGCATAGGACCAGCCTAGAGATGGACACGAAGACACTCGAAGTAGAAGTCATTCCACCAGTTCGCCCTGGGCGGCGACGGCGCTTCAACGCCGAGGAGAAGCAACGTTTCCTGGCCGAAGCGGAGATGGCCGGACAGAGCATCTCCTCGGTAGCCCGTCGCTATGGACTGTCGGCGAGCATGTTGTTCCACTGGAGGCGACTGGCGGAGGAGGGCTCGATGTCCAGCCTAGGCGCAGACGAGGCGGTAGTCCCGGAGTCCGAGGTGAAGCGGCTGCAGGCCCAGGTGAGGGAGTTGGAGCGGCTGCTGGGCAAGAAGACGATGGAGAACGAGATTCTGAAGGAGGCGCTGGAGTTGGCCCGCCCCAAAAAACGAACCTCGCCGCCCAGCTTGCCTCCCAGGGGCGGTTCCCGTTGAAGGCCGTGGCCGAGGCGCTGGACGTCTCGCGCAGCAACCTGGTGCTCCGAGTGCAGGACGGCGCCACGGAGGCCCCCAGGCGGCGGGGCCCTTACCGCAAGCGCACCGACGAGTCCCTGCTGGCGAGGATTCGTGCTGTCACCGACGAGAGGGCCAGCTACGGCTACCGCCGCGTCACGGCCCTGGTGAACCGGCAGTTGCACTCCGAAGGACAGCCCCGGGTGAACCCCAAGCGGGTGTACCGGGTGATGAAGGCCGCGGGGCTGCTGCTGGCGCGCCACACCGGCAAGCCGACGCGCACCCATGACGGCAAGGTGGCCACCCTCAAGAGCAACCTGCGCTGGTGCTCGGACGCCTTCGAGATTCGCTGCTGGAACGGGGAGCGCGTCCAGGTGGCCTTCTCGCTGGATTGCTGCGACCGCGAAGCCATGCGCTTCGTCGCCACCACCGGGGGCCTCACCGGGGAACTCGTGCGCGATTTGATGGCCGAGACGCTGGAGTACCGCTTCGGCGCTGGCTGCCGGCGGACGTTGCACCCCATTGAGTGGCTGACGGACAACGGCCCGGCCTACACGGCCCATGAGACGCGCGAATTTGGGAGCGGCCTGGGCCTGCTTATCCGCACCACGCCGGCCTACTCCCCCGAGAGCAACGGCATGGCGGAGTCCGGTCAAGTCCCGAATCGTGTGTAGTTGGTCGGGAGGGGGTTCGGGGGAGGAATGCTCCTTGGCGGGGTCAAGCGGCGGCAGTGTCTGGGGTTGAGTTGAGCAGGGACATGTCGAGGTAGCGGCGGTCATCCCAGACGCCGGTGACTTCGAGGGCGACGGCGGTGATGAGGCGCAGGGCGCTGGCCCGGTCCGGGAAGGCGCCCACGGAGCGGATGCGACGCTTCACCTCGCCGTGCAGACGCTCCAGGCCGTTGG
>NZ_JAKCFB010000085.1 GCF_024198235.1 Myxococcus dinghuensis
GTCAACTCCGCTGCTTCGTTGACCGCCCCGCCGTCTCCGCCCTTTCCTCCGGGCTTCTTCGTCGGGGGCGCGGCTTCTACCACCACCGCGTCTCCTGTCAACTCGCTTCGTTGACCGCTGTATTCCGCTCTGATCCTGCACCCCTCCTCCAAGTCCTCCGGGCCAGTGCCCGGGCTTGGTGGCGGGGCGCGGCTTGTACCATCGGATCTGGCGCAGCACCAGCATTCCGTTCATGCGCTGATCGGATTTTTTGTCCGGAAGGCACCACACCAGCCGTCGCGCGTCCGAAAGTCGCCTCGGCGGGCCAGGTCCCAGGCGTTGATGGCGCCCAGCCGGGCGGGCAACCAGGCAGGCATCCCCTTGAAATTCCTGACGCGTCAGGAGCGATGCGGCTGTCCCACCCCGGGGCCGACCGTGAGCCGGGCCTCCAGGAACTGCCCCGGGTCGAACCGCTGCTTCCAGAAGGAAGCTCGTCCGCGGACCTCCCATTGATCGCCTACGGCGGCCCTCTCCCTGGGAGGGAGTGTCCGGAGGCGCCGCACGGACCAAGGAGTGAGGCCGACCTACCGTCGACCGATGATCGGGCAACGCGCCGATTCCATGGGGAGCCCCAGGCAAGGGTTCCACTTCGGGCTCCGTCAGCGAGACACTCCCGGTGTCAGCCGGCCGTGGAGGCTCCGTAGGAGGAAGTCATGCCCTCTCTTCCAGACTCGATGCGGTCCCCTCCTAGAACGGGCCAGCTGGTCGGCCTCTGTGTCGTGATGGTCCTCGGCCTGGGATGTTCTGCCCTTTCCGAGGAGGAGCCGGGAGTCGTCGAGGAGCCCGGCGTCATCAAGGGTCGCATCGTGATGGGCGGCCAGGGCACCTCCGGAATCCCCCCAGGCGCGCAGGTCCCCGGCGCACGCTGCAGGCTCGAGGGTCCTACCATCCAGGACCTGGTGACGGATGAAGACGGGAAGTTTCGCGTCGAAGACGTCCGTGTCGGACGCTATGTGCTCCGCTGCAGCCATCCTACCCTCGCGGGAGTCCACGCCCTGCAGCAGGCTTTCGATGTGCCCTCGACGAAGCTGGGCCCTGGCGGCGTGGTGTTCGGAAAGCTGCCGCTGGAGTTGGTGGGCCTCATCGAGGGAATTGCTCACCTGGAAGGACAAGAGCCGGGGTCGGTCATCACCGTCATGCTGGTGGAAGGGTCCTCGAGTCAGTGGACCAATTCCCAGGGGCGCTTCTATTTTCGTCAGGTCCCCGCGGGAACCTACTCGCTCAGCATCTACTACCCGGGCCACGCGACGCTCGTCGTGAACGATGTCCGGGTCGAGCCGGGTCAGCATGTCACGCTGCCCACCCAGACGCTCCGCCCCGAAGTCCCCCTCTACGGACAACTCCTCGTCAACGGGGGAGCCAAGGCCGTCTCCTCGCGCACCGTGACGGTCTCTTTCGAGGGGTTCGAGGGGGCCACGCACTACAAGCTCTTCGGGCCGAACGGCCCCTTCGACAAGCCCTGGACGCCCATGACGGCGTCTGCCTCCTGGACGTTCGCCTCGGACGGTCCCCAGTCCGTGTCCGCGAGCTTCCTGCATGAGAACGGAAGGGAGAGCCTCCCGAAATCGGCCTCCGTCATCGTGGACACCCAACCTCCACTCGAAGCGCGGTTGCTCGTCAATGGAGGCAGGAGACGGGTCTCGTCTCGAGAGGTCGTCCTCTCGCTGTCCGCCGTCGACACGCACTCGGCCGTGTCGGAGATGAAGGTGGGCAATGACCCGTTGCTCGCGAATGCGCAGTGGGAACCCTTCTCGAACACCCGCGCCTGGACCCTGTCGGACGACAGCCCCACCCACGTGTATGCGACCTTCCGCGATGCGCAGGGCAACGAGCTGCCTGCCCCCGTGTCCACCACCGTGACGGTGAGCCCGGAGACCCAGGTCTCCGGCACGCTGGCCCTCGACACCCGCTGGAGCGAGGAAGCCAGTCCCTACGTCGTCACCGAGGACCTCGTCGTCCCCGTGGGCGGAAGGCTCACCATCGACCCGGGCACGGAGGTCCTCTTCCGGGAGAACACCCGGTTGCTCGTCCAGGGGCAGCTCGTCGCCCGGGGCACGGTGGCCGCCCCCATCCTCTTCGGGGCCGAAGCGCCCGTCGCCCTCCCCGGGAGCTGGCGGGGCCTGACCTTCGCGGACTCCAGCATCGACGCCGTGCTCGATGCATCCGACCAGTACGTCTCCGGAAGCGTGCTCGAACACGTCGAGGTCCGGCATGCCACCACGGCGTTGACCCTGCAGAGCAGCTCGCCGCTCGTGAGCGACAGCACCTTCCACCACAACGGCAATGGCACCGACGCGCTCCTCCTCGACCAATCGCGCGCCCTGGTACGGAACAACCGCATCGAGCAGAACACCACCCGTCATGGATTGTCCGTCTACGCGTGTGACGCCCGACTGGTCGGGAACGTCGTCGCGGACAACAACATCGGGCTGCGGCTCCACGGGAACGTCCAGAATCAATGCGCTTTCGGTGAAGGGCCTGCGCACATCGAGGACAACCACTTCCTGCGCAACAGCCACTCCGCCATCCACGTCCAGGGCGGCGATTCCGTCATCCGGCACAACGACCTGCTCGAGAACTTTCGAGATGCCATCACGGTGGGGGGCGCCGACGTCGGCACGGCGCTCAGCGTCACCGGCGGCACGGTGGTCGTCGAACTCAACCGATTCAA
The DNA here is from genome assembly GCF_024198235.1 of Myxococcus dinghuensis. Taxonomy (GTDB): domain Bacteria; phylum Myxococcota; class Myxococcia; order Myxococcales; family Myxococcaceae; genus Myxococcus; species Myxococcus dinghuensis. Next base: position 2,711 of record NZ_JAKCFB010000085.1, read on the forward strand.
GGACAATCGCGGACCGCCCCGGGCGAGCTCCTCCGCGCTGTCCTTCGCCTCCGGCTCGGTTCGTGTCCGCAACAACACGTTGATGAACGCCACCACGTATGATTTGCGGCTGGTCCCCCCCGCGACCGGGCTCACCCTGGAGGCGACCGGGAACGACTGGTCCACCTCCATCCGCGAGTCGATCGAGGCACGCGTCTGGGATGGCAAGGACGACCCGCGACTGCCGCGCATCGACTTCATGCCGCTGCTCAACGCCCCACCGACCGGCGTCGGAGCGAGATAGTCAGCGCGTGGGGTGAGCGCCCCTCACCCGAGGAAGGGCCGGATGCCCCTGCTTCGCCTCAGGCTCGACGAGGCGAAGAATCCGCCGCACATGTCGCGCTTCTGGCATCCGCCGCACTCGTCGGCGTAGGTGTTCTTCCAATCCGAGATGCTCCGTCGAGCGAAGGCGTGGAGCTCCGCCGGCAGCGTGCAGAGCTGGTGGTTGTAGAGGGAGGTGCTGAGCCCCGCGCGGTCCAGCGTCCGGACCGCCTCGCTCAGCTCCCGCTGGTAGTCGAGCGCGTCGACCCAGAGCAGGCGAAGGTTCGTCTTCGCGAACCCCATCAGCTCCAGCCCCATGAGGGCCACGTGGTCCACGAACCGGAGGTTGCGGGACACGAACTCCGCGAACATCGGCAGTCGCGCGTAGGTCTGGGCATGGATGACGAAGCGCAGCTCCACTCGCACCCGGGCTCGCTTCAGGTTCAGGATTCCCCGCACGGTCTCATCGAAGGCGCCTCGGGCCTGGACCACGTAGTCGTGCTCCTCCGTCAGGTCCGAGTAGAGCGGTACCCCCAGCATCAGGTCCGGGTGTTCGACCCGCCCGACGGCTCGCGCGAAGTCCGGCGACGAGAACCGGCGTCCGTTGGTGAGCACGTGCACGCCGGTGCGCGGCAGCCACTGCTTCAGTTGCTCGAGGAGCAGGATGAGCCGCTCGCCCAGCAGGCCAGGCTCGCCTCCCGTGATGCCCAGCTCACGGGTCTCGGGCGAGATGAGCGGGATGAGGTCCATCAGCTCGTCCACCAGCCACGAGTCGTCCTGCTTCCTCGGGGGCTGCGAGCACATCAAGCGCAGGTTGTCGCAGCGCTCCGTCACCAGCAGCGAATTCGAGGGCGACGCCCGCCGGTAGAGCACGGACAACTCCCGCCGCGCCGGATGGATGCGGACCACGTCCCCTTCGGCGAGGTAGTGCAGTTCGGGCGCGAGCACATACGCGACCTGGAAGCCGTTCCACTCCGAGACGTCCTGTCGCAGGAGATACCCCCGATAGCCCAGAGGCACCGGCCTTCCCGCGGGGTCGCTCAAGAGCAAGACCTCTCGCTCCGGGGCCCTCTCGGGCACATCGCCCTGCTCCCGGATGCGCGCGATGAACGGCGTGGGTGAACACCCGGCGAGCGGGCGCAAGCCCTGGGCAGAGAGCGCCAGGGTCATGGCTCCACCCACCCCATCAAGACCTCTCGGGCGCGGGCATCATCCTCCAGCAAGCCGAGCAGATGTCTCAGCACGCCCATCTGCTTCTTGCAGAAGTCACTGAAGGCCTTGTGCCCCACCCCGTCCCCCTGGGTCGCCCGGTGGAAGATGGGGTCCGCGCCGCAATACGGGAGGAACGGACAGTCCCCGCACATGGGAGCGCCCTCGGGCATCGAGTCGGAGAGGTGGTCGAGGAGCGTCTCGGACAGCAGCAGTGATTCGTAGGAGTCGCGTGCGACGTGCCCCAGCCGGAACGTGTGGTCGCCCATCTCGGCGAGCATCCGCCCCTCGTCCGAGGCGTACACCGCGCCGTCGTAGTTGTAGACGAGGGCCCCAATCCCAATCCCCGCCGGCGACTGGAGGTCGACGTAGTTCGAGCCCCTGGGCGAAAACAGCTTCTGGAGCAGGATGGTCGTGAACTCCTCCCGGAGCGCGTATCCCCGTGCGTTGATGTCCAGGATGTGGCGCAGACCCCGCTCGTAGAACTACAACCACGCCTCGCTGCCGTAGCGGCGCGAGGGTCCCTGACGAGCGGCAGCCGTACGGGCTCACGCTGCGCAGGAAGATGCCATGGAAGCCCTGTCGCACGTACTCGTCGATGATGTCCTCGACGCGTTCGAGGCTCGCCTGCGTCGTCGTCATGAGCGCCGACACCGCATCCGGCCCGAGCACGGTGCGAGCCCGCTCGATGCCCTCGAGCTTCCGCGCATGGCTGTTGCCTCCTCGCACCGGCCGCTGGGCATCGTGCAGCGCCGCGGGCCCGTCGAGCGAGGTGGAGAGCTGGATGTGGTGCTCCCGGCAGAACGCCAGCACCTCGTCGGTGAGCCTCGACAGGTTGCTGGCGATGACGAACTGGAGGTCTCGTCGGTGGTGCTGGTTCAACGCTTCCGCGCGCTCGACGATGTAACGGATGCGCTCGAAGTGGAGCAGCGGCTCGCCGCCCTGGAATTCAATCTTGAGCGCCGGGGACGGGCTGCGGAACGTGAGCTCCAGGGCCCGGTCCGCGTGCTCCCGCGACATGTCGAACTCCGTCCGCCCCTCCGCCTGGCGCGACACCTGACAGTAGTGACAGGAGTGGTCGCAGCGCAGGGTCACCACAAAGATGTGCAGGCCCGTGAAGGTCGCGAGGTTCTCCGCCCGGGTCCGGTACTTCAGCGCCAACAGGTCGAGCGCGACGCGCGACTGGTCGTCGAAGAGGAAGTGCCGCGCCGCCAGGGCCTTGTAGGCTCCGCTGTCCGAGGAGAGCGTATGGTTGGCGAACGCCACCAACTCCTCGCGTGGCAGCACGACGTACTCCCCGACCTCGTTGGTCAGGAGGTAGCGATCGCCATCCAATCGACCGAACCGGAAGGGCGTGAGGCGATAGGACGAAGGGGGGCGGAACGCAGAGCGAGCCTGGAACATGGTGCCGGACCTCCCTGCTCAATCCCGACGGATGAGGTCGGTCCGGGAGAAGGCCTGCGCGAGGATGAGCGCACGGTGCGCGAGCCATTCGACGCGATGCCATAGGCCTTCCGACTGCCTCCACATCCCGAACAGCGACAGCGCTGGGTTCCCTGACAACGAGTGCAGGGCCGTCTGCCCACGCCAGAACAGGGAGGGCACGCACACACGGACCGGCTGCGCTGGCGCAGCACCTCCATCGTCTCCGCCCAGGGGTCGACGTCCTCGGGCTTCACCACGAGGCCGGTGATGCGCTCAGTCCCCCGATACGGCCCCTTACGCCACTGGAGGTTGCGCTCCACGATGGTCGTGTAGAGCCGACTCACATGCCGGGTCTCGACCTCCACGGACTGGACCAGGTCCTCGGGTTTCGAGGGGGCCAGGGGGAGCATCTTCGCCCAACGCACGAACAGACCGATGGCCGCCTGTCGGGTCGTCGCCGTGTCATCGAACACGCGTGGGTCGACAGGATGCAGCGCCTGCAGGGTCGTCATCGCGAGGACCTCGGGTCGTCCACCAGTGGCTCCTCGCTGTTCCGGACTCCTGCCAGGGACAGCAGCAGCAGCCAGGCAGCAGGGGCCCGCGCGAACAGCCCCTTCGAAATGTCGGCGCCCCCGTCAGCGCCTGTAGGAAGCGGGTTCATCATCGACTCCCGGCGACGACGGCCCCTTCGTCGGCTTCTGGCGGCGACGAGAGGTCCGGGTGGGCGTCCATGGATAGAGGCAGTCCGTCGAGGAGCTCCCTCCAGTCCGAGTGGGGGTTCTGTTCGAGGACCGAGAGCAGGTTGATGAAGGCCTTCACCGCGTTGCGAGGCATCCCGGCAGAACGCAGCACCGAGATGCACCGAGCAGTGGGCCATGAAGCCCTCGAGTGCCTCGTCGGGCAGGTGCGGCGGCGTCGGCAACCCCACGGAGTAGAGCCGACGCAGCCTGGTGAGGAGGATATAGAGGTCCTCCGGGGTCAGGTTCGCCAGCCGAAGCACCGGCGACGCGCTGGCCTCCACGAGGTTCTTCGCCGCGAGCCGCGATGGGCTCACCTCGTCGCCGAGGAATCCAGGCGTGCCCCCGAAGAAGAAGCCGAGCCCCACCGGACTTCCCCTCAGACAGTCATCCACGATGTCGGACGCCCGGGCATTGGCGTCGACAAGCGTGTGGAGATTGACCTGCACATCCAGGCACACCAGCACGCCCGCGTAGCCAGCCAGGCGGACGAAGCGGGCCATGAGCGCGAGCTGGTCGTAGAAACCCGCATCATCGACGATGGAGCACACCCCGAGCGCGCGCCGCGCGTCCGCCTGGGTGGAGAACTCGCCTCGCAGCCATCGCAGCGCATCGGCCTCGAGGGTCTCGTTACCGGTGTCGTGGCCCCGCCAGTACGCCACCAGGACCTCCGCGAAGTCGTATCCCCCCACCAGCTCCGAGAGCGCAGAGAGCTGCTCGCGGATGACGGCCTCCGCGTTCGCGTCGCGAGCCCTCGCCACCGCGAGGGCTTGGGTCAAGAAGCGCTCCACGACGTTCGTCAGGGCGCCGCCTTCCGAGCGCGCTCTCGTGGCGAGGTTGCGCATCAACTCCGCGTAGAGGCCACGGGCCTTGCCATCCGTCGCGAGGAAGAGGCGACCGGGGTTGAGGTCGGCATGGACGGTGACGAGCCGCTTCTCCAGCGCGATGGACCGCACGAGGTTGAGCAAGAATGTCTTCCCCGAACCATCATCCCCGAGGACAAAGCGGATGGCGCTGCCGCCAGCGGTGATGCGCTCGATGTCGCCGACGAGCGCCCGCACTTCCTCGCCCCGCCCCACCTGAAGATGCCGCAGCCCGACGCGAGGCACGATCCCCGCCCGTAGTGACTGGACGATGGCGTCGCGCTCCTTCGGTCGGATGCGTTCCCGGGCCGTGTCCGCCGTCATGACACCATCTCCCGCGCCGCCAGGTCGTTGAGGTAGAGGGTCTCCGCACCTTCTTCGAGGAGAACCTCGCCGCACGCATCGCAAGCCGCGTCGTTGATGAGCTCGAGGGCCCCATCCGGTAGGAGGCCATGCTCGGCGGCAAGTCGCTCCACGTCGGCACGAGGCCATTCCGTCCTCGCCAACAGGGCGCGCAGCAAGCGTGAGTGGGCCGCATCGAGCCCCGCGACACCAGGCGACGCCCCTTGCGCGGGCGATGTCCCGGGCGCCGGCTCGGCATCCGCGAGAAGATGCTCCCCAGCAGCGCGGACACAGCGGCGGTCTCCGCCAACTTCGCATGGATGCTTTGCATGTCGAGGGCGACGCGCGGGCGAGGAGCGGTAGGGGCGGATTCGGAGCCCGGCGGCGGCGGTGCGAATCCCTTCACGGGTTCACCCGGCCGGCCCGTGGAGACGGGCTCGGGGGCCGCCCGCGACTTCGCGCCGGCGGCTTCGACATCCGCGTAGAGGCTCGCCTCATCGAGGCCGAGGAGCGGGTAGAGCTTGGAGAGGGTCTTGAGCTCGTGGGGCGACACATGGCCGTCCGCCGCGGCGAACCCCACGAGGACGTGACCCAGGGTGCCCCGCGTCTCGGGAGGAAGCGCCTCGACTCGCTTCTTGTGGCCGGTGTTCGAGAGCGGTCGCGCGAGCAACCAGGCGAGATGCGCCTCGAGCCGGACCCGCTCCGCGTCCTGGAGGCCCAACGCCGTCTCCAGCATGGCCTCCAGTTCGCGCGACTCGTCCTCGGTGACGGTGCCATCCGCTGGGCTGGTGTCGACGACCTCGCCCCTGGTTCAGGTTCAGGAGAGGCAGCAGTACCCTGAACCCCAGTAGGAGCAAGCGGGTCTGTCGACCGAGGCGAGAGCGCATCTGCCGAGAGGGCCGAGCCATCAGAGGCCAAGCCGCTCCGACTCGGGAGGAACACGGGTTGCCGCAGAGAGCGCTTCCTCAAGGGACGACGACGAGGGAACCGCGGCCAGGGTCAGTTCCAGTGATGAGGCAGGCACACCGGAAGTGCCAGTCTCGACGGAACGGTGATGCGAACCGAGCTCTGAGGGACCCGTTGATGCAGCAACAGGCGGTTCCCCAGGAGAGATCACGTCCGCGTCGGTCGCTGACGCCGCCTCCGGTGCGGGAGCCATTGAGGGAGGGAGGCCCGAACGAGCGGGAACGGAGCTATCCCCTACCGGGTTCGAGACGAGGCGCGGAGAGTCGGCGAACAGGAACTCGACGCTGAAGAGAGTCCCGTGGTCACGAGTGCGGGCTCCTGAAGGGAGCTCCATCACGGAACCAGGTGGGGAGCTGCTCGTCAGCCAGTCCGATTGCTGTTCCCTCTTCCACTTCTGATTCAGGCGGTTGAGGTGGCGAATCGCAAACCAGCCAGCCACCCCCAGCACCAGGAGCATGGCGATGCAGATCGCACCCTCGTGACCATTCGACGCAGCAGCGCCGAAAACAAAGGGAAGCGCTCCTATCGACATGCCCATCTCTGACGCCCGCGGCGAAGACAGTCCTCGGACCGCTTCGCAATTCTACACCTCGCACTTCGCGTCATGGGAGAGGCGCGCGCGAGGTCAGGACGGTGACGGCCTATTGACTGCGCACGCCGCACCCGCCGGGAGTGCAAGCCCAGGCGCGCGAGGCCCTGGGCCGGGCACTGGCGGCGCGGAGGCTGTCCGTGAAGCTGGGGCTGGTGGTGGAGCTGGCCGAAGCCGCCCAGGCGC
>NZ_JAKCFB010000086.1 GCF_024198235.1 Myxococcus dinghuensis
GACCGCCGCTACCTCGACATGTCCCTGCTCAACTCAACCCCAGACACTGCCGCTGCTTGACCCCTCCAAGGAGCATTCCTCCCCCGAACCCCCTCCCGACCAACTACACACGATTCGGGACTTGACCCCTGGCTTCACGTCAGGGCGGGGGCGGCCCGATTCATCCCATGCCTTGGCGCGTTCGTCCCAGGGGCCAGGGGGTTCGTCACATCACGTCAGTCTCACGGAATCGGAGTCGTACGGTTCGAGCACATCGTGTGCCTTTGCACGCGACGTTCAAGGAGAGACAACCGTGAGACATTTCAACATCATCCGAAGCACCCTCCTGACGAGCACCTTGCTCGCCTCATCCCTCCCTGGCTGCCAGGGGCCAGACGCCCCCGACGTCAGCCCTCCGGAGGAGACGGGCACGACGTCCCAGCCGCTCGTCTGCGGCACCATCGTCCCGGTGATGACGGGGCCCACGACGCCGGGCGGGAGCGTCGTCCGCTCTGGCGCCTACTCCGCCGCCTACGAGGCGTGGATGGCCTTCGACAACTCCAGCAGCTACTGGGTCTCCGAGGTGATGCAGACTCCCGCCTGGATTGGCTATCAGCCCGTCACCACCACCACACTGCACCGCTACGCTCTCGTGTTCCACAACGGGCCTGACCACACCGCGCGCGCACCGAAGGACTGGACGTTCCAGGGCTTCAACGGCTCCTCCTGGGTGGTGCTCGACACGCGCAACAACCAGACGAACTGGGCGGGCTACGAGCGCCGCGAGTTCACGCTGTCCTCGCCCGCGACCTACGTGCGCTACCGCCTGCACGTGACGGACGACAATGATGCGGCGCCGGGAGTCCACGTCGTCTCCCTCCGGACGCTGGAGCTCATCACCTGCGTCAACGATGGGGTTCCCAACCCCGTCTCCGCCCAGTGGACGCAGACCTTCGGAGCCACGGGGGCCTCCACCCAGGTGCTGGACCTGGCGGGAGACTCGACGGGGAACACCTACGTCACGGGCTACACGGGGGGCGCCCTCAACGGCACGCCGATGGTGGGCCTGCTGGACTCGTTCCTCCAGGCCCGCAATGCGGGCGGCACCCTCCTGTGGTCCAAGCCCATTGGCGCCCCGGGGAACTTCGCCCTGGGCTACGGCATCGCAACGGGCCAGGCCTCCGACGACGTCTACGTGGCGGGCTACACCGCCGGCTCGGTGGACGGCACGCCCATCATCGGACAGACGGATGCGTTCGTGACGAAGTACCGCAAGACGGGCGTGCGCCAGTGGACGCGCCAGGTGGGTGGCGCGGGGTTCGCCACGGAGGGCTATGACGTCGCGGTCGACGCTTCCGACAACGTGTTCCTCGTGGGGGTCGCCGAGGGAGGCCTGGACGGAAACACGCGCGTGGGCAACCGGGACATGATCGTGACGAAGTTCGATACCGCGGGCAACAAGCTGTGGACCCGGCAGACCGGCGCCGCGGGCAAGAACACCCAGGGGCGGCGCGCGGCGACCGACGCGGCCGGCAATGTCTTCGTCTCCGGATGGACCGAGGGTGGAATGGACGGCAATGCCCTCATGGGCGTGCAGGACTTCTTCGTCGTGAAGTACGACTCCGCCGGCAACAAGCTGTGGACCCGGCAGCTCGGCTCGAGCGGCAACGCGGTGTGGCTGTATGGCTCGGCGACGGATGCGGCGGGGAATGTCTATCTGACCGGCCAGAGCGGCGGCGGCCTGGATGGGAACCCCAACACCACGGCGGCTGGAGACGTCTTCCTCAGCAAGTATGACACCTCGGGGACGCGGCAGTGGACCCGGGAGTTCAGCGCGACGAATGGCATCTTCGCCTCCGGGCTCTTCATCGACGCGTCGGGAGTCTACGTGAGCGGTGGAGGCCGTGGTGACGTGGGCAACCCCTCCAACACCACGTACAGCGTGGCGCACAACTACATCGCGAAGTTCGACACGGCGGGCACCCGGCAGTGGGTCCTCCAGCAGAACCCGGCGATGGCGGCGGGAGCACCGTCCCCCGTCTACAGCAACGGCGTGAGTCGCGCCTCCAGTGGGGCCTTCTACCTGGGCGGGTACACCAGCGGGAACTTCGATGGCAACGTGCTCTTCGGAGACACCGACGGGTTCGTGACGAAGCTGCCGGCGCAGTGAACGCGTAAGGGCGCGGGGGCCCCAGGTCCCCGCGCCCTTTTCACACGAAGCCAGGGCGGCCCGACACGCGGCCGCCCTCACTTCATCAGGGGCCCTGGGGGAGCCGTAGGAGTAGGTACGCGCTTCGAGGAGCGTCCCAGGTGAGCCCGGCTGATGTGCCCTACGGTGTATCGGAGGAACTCCGGGCCGAGGGCGCGACCCAGCGCAGCGGGGAGGCGGGCGAGATGTAGCGTCGTGCGGCGCGGATCTGCTCGACGAGCAGTGACTGGATATCGGCGGCGCGGCCGCCGTAGCTCTCGGAGTTCGTCGTCGCGATGACCACGTCCTCGCGTCCGAGGGGCTGATCCTCCATCCGTGCCTTGGGTTGACGCTCGTAGTCCTTGGGGTCGGCAACGAGAGTCGTTCCCTTGCCACGGTTGTTGAGCAGTTGTGTCTTGTAGTACCGCTTCCTCCAGCGTCGGAGCCATTCCTCCTCGACGACGATGGCCGCGGGGCCGTCCAGTCGGAGGGCGGAGTCATGGACCGTGTGACCCAAGGGGGCCTCGCCCCCCATGCCGCCTCCGTGGTGCCCTTCGTGGGCCTCGTTGTCCCAGTAGAAGCCAGCCAGGTTCATGCCGCCCACCAGCGCGGTCAAACTGCCCTCGATGGACCACAGGACGAGCTTCTGGTGGACCGACGAGCCGTTCCACCCGTTGTAGATCTCCATCAAGACCTCGATGGAGCCGCCGCGGTCGTTCTGTCCGCGGTAGCCGCCCAGCTCGATCGCCGTCGCCAGGTTGGTTTCGTAGACGTTCTCGCTCAATCCCCCCTTCTGGAAGTAGATGTCCAACTGGGCCGGGCACCACATGATGAGCTGCACGAGGTGGCCCGCGTCCGCGACCGCCTTGAGCTTCTCTTCGAGCGTGACTTCCATGGGATGTCGGGTGAGCAGCAGTTCGTGCTCGACCTCCCAGAAAGCCAGCCGCACATAGGTGTTGGGGGAGGGATCTGGGTCGGCGTCCGGCGTGCGCCGGGGTGGCCCACGCCAGCCCCAGCACGCAGGTCACCAACGCTGCCCAACGGGTTGCGCGCATTCCCTCTCCCCACCCCTGTCCTGACCGGGGTGCTTCAAGGGTTCAGTATCACACGATGAGGCCGCCTGGGGTTACGTCACGCGCGAGGGATGAACTGCCTGGATCCTTCGGACCCCTGATTACGAATGAGGCGTCGTCTGGGTCGGGTTGGGTATCACTGCTTCGCACTGCCGTCGAAATCCCAGAGGCGTGAGGTAGCCCAGGCTCGAGTGAGGACGGACTGGGTTGTCGTGCTGCCGCCATGCTTCGATGACCACCTTGGCCTCTGCTCGAGAGCGAAACCACTCCATGCTCGGCCGCGAGTGGCAGTTGGAGCTGGGCGTGCCCTCGCCCGCGGAGGCCGTGCGCGCGCTGCGTGCCGTGTGCGAGGGCTTCGGCAACTACCTCGTGGAGCAGTCCACTCCGGGCTTCCACGTCGTGGTGGGCGAGCGGGACGTGGGGGCGGGCGAGTTGGACGTGGCCACCGGGGCGCGCATCACCATCCTCCGGCCCTGGCCGGCGCGAAGGAGGTCGTGCTGCAGGCGGTGCCGGGCGCCGTCCTCTCCGCGTATGGCGGCGGGGCCATCCGCAGTCTGATGATTGGCCTGGGCGTGGGCCTCCTGGCCGGCGGCGCCTCCCAGCTGCTCTTCGCGCCGCCCGCAGCCCAGGCGTGAAGACGACCTTCCAGAATCGCGAGTCTTCGAGCCAAGCGAGCGCGGAGAGCCGCGGGATTGGAGGGTCTCGTAACGGCGATCAAGGTGCCGAAGACCAGCGGCAAGGGAGGCTTGGGCCACGCGGGGCTGCAGAAGTGGACGAGATGAGCGACCTGGAGGAGGGCCAGGCCGCGGGTGAGCTGGAGCGCCTCATGCTGGGGGCGCGCAGCGTGGCGGGCCGTCCGTGGCTCCTCATGCGCGCGGACGGCCTCCTGCGGGAGTGGCAGGCCAACGCCGTGGATGTGCCCCATGGCGTGGAGCTGGCGAGGAGGGTTTGTCGAGGTACGCGGCCGCGTCTGTATGGGATCGGGGTAATGGATCGCAGGCGGGTCACCGAAGCTGTTCGTAGCGGGTTCAGCCAAGCGGACCGCGAGATGGAGCAGTCGGGACGGCGGTCCGTTCCCCCGGAAGACCGTTGGAAAGAACGCGGCTGGCAGTGACATGCTCTGGGATTTTCGGACCACGTGAAGCTTGAGAGGATGCCGTCTCCGGCCACCACGGAGGCAGGCAGTGAAGAAGAGTCGGTTCAGCGAAGAGCAGATGGTCGCGATCCTGCGCGAGGCGGAGCGGTCGTCAGTACCGGAGACCGCGAAGAAGCACGGAGTGAGCGAGCCGACGGTCTACGCATGGCGCAAGCGCTTCGGGGGCATGGACGCCAACGACACGAAGCGGCTGAAGCAGTTGGAGGCGGAGAATGCCCGGCTGAAGAAGCTGCTGGCTGAGCGGGACTTGGACATCGAAGTGCTGAAGGAAATCCAAGCAAAAAAAATGGTGAGCGCCCCCGCGCGAAGACAGCAGGTGGAGTATGCCCGCGCTCGGGGGCTGTCCACCCGGCGAGCATGCAGGCTGTTGCGGGTGGTGCGTTCGGCCCTGGGGTACGTGTCGCAGAAGGCACAGCGGGAGAGGCCTGTCGTGGAGCGGATGCGCGAACTGGCCCTGCAGTACCCGAGGTACGGCTACCGTCGCATCCGCATCTTCTTGGGACGTGACGGTCACCGCATGTGCCCAGACAGGGCGCATCGGCTCTGGCGCAAGGAGGGCCTGCAGGTGCCGCGCAAACGGCCCAGACGGCGAGTGGCGGCCAGCCGCCCGCGTCCGTTGCCTGCGACAGGGCCCAACCAGGTGTGGGCCTACGACTTCGTCTTCGACGGCTGCGCCAACGGACAGCAGCTCAAATGCCTCACGGTGGTGGACGAGTGGACGCGCGAGTGCCTCGCCAGCGACGTCGCGGGCGCCATCCGCTCCGGACGGGTCGTCGAAGTGCTGTCGAAGCTGGTGAGTCAGAGAGGGGCACCCAGGCACATGCGCAGCGACAACGGGCCGGAGTTCGTCGCCTCGGCCATCCTGCGGTGGGCCGCGGAGGCGCGCATCGAGCTGGCGCACATCGCGCCGGGCAAGCCCTGGCAGAACGGCACCGACGAGAGTTTCAACGGACGTTTTCGCGACGAGTGCCTCAGCATGGAATGGTTTCGTTCCAGGGTAGAGGCGAAGGTTGTCATCGAGGCGTGGCGGCAGCACTACAACCTCGTCCGGCCACACTCGAGCCTCGGCTACCTCACACCTCTGGAATTTCGACGGCAGTGCGAAGCAGTGGTACCCAATCCATCCCGGCCGGCACCTCTCTCGTAATCAGTGGTCCGAAGGATCCAGGCAGGTCAGCAGGAGGCGTGAGCGCCTGCCCGGCCAGTTGACCCACGCATCCTCGCGAGACCACGAGCACCGCCGGGCCGACTTCATCCCTATCGACGCATACGCACAAACTCAGCATCCCAGCGCCCCCCTCCCAGATTCTCAAGCAATCTCAAGACAACATCTTCTCCCGCGGCAAGGCCGGCATCTCCATGTGAAAACTGAACATACCCATCTCCTGACGGGAATACGATTCGCCCAATGGCATGGCCGCCCTCAATGCGCTTGATCCTGGCCGCAACAAGATCATCAGCTCGTCGCCAAGAGGCTAGCCACTCTGTTTTCTTGAAGAACCAGTTGGCGCCAGCCGTCAGAGACGGGCTATCAAGACGTTCGAAGCCAACGACAATCGCAGGCTGCCCTCTTAGCCCAAACTCACCCACGACTCGTTCGCTGCGCCCACAATCGTCGCGATCGGAGTGCGAAACATAAACGCAATACCACCCAGGATCGGTCTTTAGTTCGAAAGCAACGGATTTCAGCAGGCCTCCTTCAACTCCAGGATTGGCGGCTGCAATCACGCCGGTAGGGGAGTAGAGCCACCCCTTCTTCGTTTTCGATGCGTCCCCACCGTCACACGTCTCAACTTCACCAAAAAACAAGCCTTCCCCGAGATTCAAAAACAGCACATGCCCAGACTCACACAGTCGCCGCAGCGCCCTCGTTTCGCGAGCAAAAACCTCCTCCCACCGCTCCCCAGGATAGTCGTACATCAAGTCAGTGTTGCCATCCTCGCTCAGCCCTATCTCTGCGCCTAAAATCTCAGCATTGGACAAGTTCTCCAGATTCTGTCGATCGCCCATAAGAAGTCCTCCGGTCAACTCGCACGTCACAGAGAAATCAAACGCTTTCATGTTTTGCCCGCTCCTTCTGATGCTTTGGGTTCCAGCTCTTGCTCTTGCCAGCCTGTTGTTGATGATGCCTGACGTCCGCACCTGACCTGCCTGGATCCTTCGGACCACTGGTCACGAGAGAGGCACCGTCTGGGGCGGGTTGGGTACCACTGCTTCGCACTGCCGTCGAAATTCCAGAGGCGTGAGGTAGCCCAGGCTCGAGTGGGGACGGACCTGGTTTGTAGTGCTGCCGCCACGCTTCGATGACCGCCTTGGCCTCTGCTCGAGAGCGAAACCACTCCACGCAGAGGCACTCATCGCGCAAGCGTCCGTTGAAGCTCTCGTCGGTGCCGTTCTACCAGGGCTTGCCGGGGGCGATATGCGCCAACTCGATGCCGGCCTCCGCGGCCCACCGCAGGAGGGCCGAGGCCACGAACTCCGGCCCGTTGTCGCTGCGGATGTGCCTGGGTTCGACAGGACCTTGACCACCCTTGTGGACCGGATGGCGCTCGCGACATCGATGGCGAGGCCGTCGCGCGTTCATTCGTCCACCACGGTGAGACACTGGAGCTGCTATCCGTTGGCTCAGCCGTCGAAGACGAAGTCATGGGCTCACACCTGATTGGGGCCTGTTGCCGACAGCGGACGAGGGCGGCTGGATGCCACGCGTCGCCTGGACCTTTTGCGCGGCACCTGCAGCCCCTCCTTCTTCCAGAGCCGATACGCCCTGTCCGGACACATGCGGTGGCCGTCTCGCCCCAGGAAGATGCGGATGCGACGGTAGCCGTACCTCGGGGGCACCCGGACTGCGAGGAAGGCGACGTTGCCCCGGAGGGCATGAGCGCGGGCGCTGCGCGCCGCTGTATCCGTTCTGCCTCGAATGAGCCGCACGAGGTGCGAGGCGATGCAAACTTCAGTCGTTGCGCGAGGAGTCCTCCTGCTGGGGGCGTGTGCCCTGTTCGGCTGCCAAGAGACGTCGAATGGAGGAGTTCCCGGAGGACGCCATGTCATCGTGGACGCCGGGACGGAGGCTGGTGCGCGGCTGCGGGCAGTCCTCGACGTCGAGCGGAACGGAGGCGAAATCATCGTCCAAAACTTGGATGGGACGAAGGTGCGCATCGTGTCCCGCCTGGAGGGGACTGCCCGTGTCGTCCAGCACTTCAACGGCACCATGAATCGACCCGCTCTCACCGCGCGGTATGAGGGCGACGAGGTGACGCACTGGGGCGACTTCAACGAAGACACCCGTGTGGACTACCAGTACGTGCGCCGCTTCGACGGTGGCGTCATGGTGCAGACGTGGCTGGAGGACAAGGACCTGAACGGCGAGTTCGAGATCCGCCGCACCCAGATCGGATCCCGCGGAACCGTGAAGGTCGTCCGCGAGCGGATGCAGGACCTCGAGGGCGGAGGCCGCGGGTACGTGGTGGAGTCCGTGGAGGAGGGGCCCGCCGTTGAAGAGGAGCGGGACGAAGGGATGAGCACCCTCGCCACCTGCGATTCGATGGCAGGGTTTCCAGAGGACCTCGGCTCGACGGCCTCTCTGGTGGATTTGCCCAACCTGCAAGTCGTCATCGGAGGCGCCCCTGGCGCCTGCAACAGCGAGCAGACGAGTCGAATCCTGGAGGCACTCAAGCAAATTCCAGCGAGGATTGAGTGCTTGTCGGGCTCGAACAAGGACCTGGGCCAGCTCATGAAGAGCGCCTTTTCCTCCGGCCACGACCTCTTCATCGGCTGTGGGGGCCAGTGTCCCGGTACCAGGGCGGCGACGGACGTGGGCCCGCCCTCTGACTTCGACGCTGCCTTGTCCGGGCCCTACAGGTCGAACCTCAACGCGCGTGGCGTCGAGAACGCGGAGGGGCTCGACCGGACGCTCCTTCATGAGTTGCTGCACTGGGGGGCGGGCATCCGGCACGGCCCTGGTGATGGGGGGACGGACACGGTGTGGTCGTGTGCTCGCTTCTGCAGTCGATGCTCGACCGACGGCGTCGGAGGGGGCTTCCCCGCGGCGGACTGCGCGAGGTGCTCGTCACCCGACAAGAAGGGCTCGTGTGGGGTCCAGTTCGTCGAGCACACGCTTGAGGGCTGCGAGCACTTTGCGGCGCAGTCACGGGGACGCGGGGTTGACCCGAACTATCTCCACTGCATCGTGAGCGAAGGAGTCGCTTCCACATGCCGCGCCTGTCGGGTGGGCTCGTATGCCTACTGTGATGGTGGATTGATTCCTCGTGAAGGACCTGTCGCATTTCGGTGCTGCACACGGTGCGATGAAGGCCGACTGGGCGTGACCCAGTTCCGTGGCTCTCCCGCACTTCGTGTGGACCGTAGGTTCAGACGGTGAGCAGCACTCGACGACGGAGCAGATCGAAGTTGGCGCGGCCATACATCTGTCGCTTGAGAAGCTTGAGCTTCGTGATTTGGCCCTCGGCCTGGGCGTTGCTCCAGGGGGAGGTCAGGGCTGCCCGGACGGCATCGCCGTCCTGTTCGAGGCCCTCGGCAAAGGTTTCCACCGCGCGGACCCCGCACGCACGCGCCTCGCCCAACCACGCATCGAAGCGCTTGCAGGACCGCGTTGGCCTTGCTCGTTGTGAAACGCCCCGCGAGCGGTCAAGTCCCGAATCGTGTGTAGTTGGTCGGGAGGGGGTTCGGGGGAGGAATGCTCCTTGGAGGGGTCAAGCAGCGGCAGTGTCTGGGGTTGAGTTGAGCAGGGACATGTCGAGGTAGCGGCGGTC
>NZ_JAKCFB010000087.1 GCF_024198235.1 Myxococcus dinghuensis
GGTACGGGTCGCACGACAGGGGACGGAGGGTGCCGTCCCTACGGCCCGTCAGGGCGCGTAGAGCTCCGTGCTGGAGACCGCGGCGAGGCTGCCATCCAGGCCCGTGGAGCCACCGGACATCAGCACCTGGCCGGAGCTGAGCACGATGGCGGTGTGGTTGCGGCGAGGAATGGCCATGCTGCCCGCCGCCGTCCAGGTCCCGGTGCTGGGGTCGAACACCTCCGCGATGGGCAGCGACGCATGGACGGCGGAGCCACCCGCCACCAGGACGACCCCCGACTCCAACATGCTCATCGTGTGGTTCTGGCGGGGAGCCCGCAGGTTGCCCACGAGCGTCCACGTCCCGGTCGCCGGGTCGAACAGCTCGGACGTCGCCAGGGCGCCCGACGAGCCGCCGCCGTCACCGCCCGCCACGAGCACCTTGCCCTGCGTCAGCAGCAGGGCCGTGTGCGCGCCGCGCGCCATGTGCAGGTCGCCCGTGGACGTCCAGGTGCCGGTGTTCGGGTCATACAGCTCGGCGCCGCTGGAGACGCCGCCGCCCGTGGAGCCGCCCACCACCAGCACGTGGCCGGAGGGCAACACGGTGGCGGTGTGCTCGGCGCGGGACTGCCGCATGTTGCCCGTGGCGCTCCACGTGCCCGTCGTCGGGTTGTACAGCTCCGCGGAGGCGAGCGCGCCGCTCGGGCCCATGCCGCCCGTGACGAGCACGCGCCCGGACGCGAGCAACGTCGCGGTGTGGCCCACGCGCGCCTGCGCCATGGAGCCGAGCGAGGCCCAGGTGCCCGACGCCGCGTTGTACAGCTCCGACGTCGCCAGGATGCGCTCGGCGTTGCGCCCGCCGGACACCAGCACGCCCCCCGACGGCAGCACGGTGGCGGTGTGGCTGGCGCGCGCCTGGTTCAGCCGACCGGTGGTCTTCCAGATGCCGGAGGCCGGGTCGTAGAGCTCGGCGCTCGTCAGGTGCGACGTCTCCGCGTGGCCCCCGGCGAGCAGCACCTGCCCGGAGGGGAGCATGGTCGCGGTGTGCAGCGAGCGCGCGGCGCGCATGCCGCCCGTGTCGCCCCACGTGTCCGTGGCCGGGTCATAGAGCTCCGACGTGACGGCGGAGAACTCGCCGTACCCGCCCACGACCAGCAGCCGGCCCGACGACAGCAGCGTCGAGGCATGCCGCGAGCGGGGCCACTTCATGCTCGCCGCGCGCTTCCAGGTGTTCGTCCCGGCGTCGTAGACCTCCACGTCCGGCAGGGAGCCGGTGACGTGGGTGACGCCGCCGGCGACCAGCACCTTGCCGGAGGGCAGCAGGTCCGCGGTGTGGTGGTAGCGGCCCGCGATGCCACCGGGCACGGACGTCCAGGTGCCGGAGGCGGGGTCGTAGACCTCCGCGGCCGAGGCGCCGGACCACGCGTTCTCTCCGCCCACCGCGAGCACCCGGCCCGACGGCAGCACCGTCGCCGAGTGGTAGGCGCGGGCGGCCGTCAGGTTGCCCGTGGCGCTCCAGGTCCCCGACGACGGGTCGTAGACCTCCGCCGTGGCGACGACGTCCCCGCTGCTGCCCGCCGCCACCAGCACCTTGCCGGAGGGCAGCAGGCTGGAGGTGTGGTGCACGCGGCGCGTGGACATGGCCGTGGTGGCGGTCCAGGTGTCGGAGGACGGGTCATAGACCTCCGCGGTCGACAGCAGGCTGTTGTCGACCTGCCCGCCGACGACCAGGACCTTGCCGGAGGCCAGCAGCGTGGCCGAGTGGCCGGTGCGGTTCTGCAGCATCGGTCCCGTCTTCCGGGTGGTGCGCGTGGCCGGGTCGTACAGGAGCGGCCCGTTCGGCATGGACGTGCCGCCGATCAGCAGGAGCTTGCCCGAGGGCAGCAGCGTCACCGTGCTGTCGGCGAGGGAGACCTGCTGGTTGTCCACCGTCTGCCAGGTGTTCGTCGAGGGGTCGTAGGAGTCCACCGCGGTGACCTCCCGCGCGCCCGCCTGCGTGGGGCTGCCCAGCACGAGCACCTGCCCCGAGTGGGTGATGCCCGCCCAGAGCCCCACGCGCGCCGAGGGCATGCGGCTCGACTCGGACCAGGAGCCCGCCGCCAGGCCGTAGCGCTCCGCCGAGGCCAGCGGGCCCGAGCCGAGGATGGACTTGCCACCCGTGACGAGCACCTCGCCCGAGGGCAGCACGCTCAGGACGTGCTCGTGCCGGTCGATGGCCATCCCCCGCGTGGCCTGCCACGTCTCCGTCTCCGGGTTGAAGACCTCCGCGGTGGCGTCCGTCCCGATGCCGCCCACGACGAGCACCTTGCCGGAGGACAGCACGCCGGCGGAGTGCGCCTGACGGCCCTGCCCCATGCTGCTAGTCAGGGACCAGACGCCACGGGCCGGGTCGTAGATCTCCGCGCTGGTGTTGCCGGACGAGCCACCGCCGGCCACCAGGACCCTCCCCGACGGCAGCACGCTCGCGGTGTGCTGGTAGCGCCCCGTGCTCATGCGGCCCGTGGTCGTCCACGCGCCGGTGAGCGGATCATAGACCTCCGCCGAGTCGAGCCAATTGCGGCTGCGCGAGCCCCCCGCGACGAGGACGCGGCCGGAGGGGAGCACCGTGGCCGAGGGGCCCGTGCGCGCGATGGTCAGCGCGCCCGTCGACCTCCAGGTGCCGGTGTTCGGGTCGTAGAGCTCCGCGGTGGACAGCTCGCCGTTGGTGCCGGTGCCGCTCGTCACCAGGACCTGGCCGGAGCCGGGCAGCAGCGTCGCGGTGTGGTACGCGCGGGGGCCCGACATGCTGCCGGTGATGGTCCACGTGCGCGAGTCCGGGTCATACAGCTCGGCCGTGGCGAGCGAGCCACCCTCGCTCGAGCCACCGACGACGAGGACGCGCCCGGACGGCAGCACCGTCGCGGAGTGGCCGGCGCGGGACGCCGTCATCCGGCGCAGGGCCGTCCAGGTGCCGGTATCGGGCTCGTAGAGCTCCGCGGTGAAGACGCTGCCGGAGGGGCCCGCGCCGCCGGTGACGAGCACCTTGCCGGAGGGCAGCACCGTGGCCGCGTGGCCGGAGCGCCCCGACACCATGCTGCCCGCCGCGGACCAGCGCTCGCAGGCCACCATCATCGGGAAGCGCGCGGTGCTGGAGAGGCCATGCAGGTTGGTGACCTTCACGGACAACACCGGCGGCGTGCCGCTCGAGCCACAGGCCACGGTCCAGTCGACCTCGCTGGAGCGCAGCAGGTTGCGCGGCACGCTCACCTCGCCCACGTTCGCCGACCACTCGTAGCGGTGCCCGCACTTCTCGGGAGACTCCACCGACACGCCCACCGCCAGCCGGTCCCCCACGGAGGAGACCCGCGTGGGCGGCGCATGACTGACGAGGCTGGGCGCCTCCACCGGGCAGGCAGCGGCGTTGCCACCTCCCGGATTGCCACCACCAGGGCCGGGCCCTGGCGGCCTTCCCGGGTCCGGCTCCGGCCTGCATCCGCGGGGGTGCTCCCTGCAGTCGGACGACTCCGAGCCGCAGCCCCACAGCAAACCCAGGGACCCCATCAACGCAACCGCCTTCAACACTTTTCGCATGGACCCTCGTCGCGACAAGAACTTCCCCTCGCAAAGGGGCGGCCATCTTCCGGATCGCGACCTGGAATCCCATCGTCCGCGTGGGCGTGGGGACTGTTGAGTCCGTCGGGCGCGCGCCCACCACGAAGCAAGAACGCGCTCGCGGGGAGGTCACGAGCAGAGTGGGCGCGCGGCCAGGCAGCGCAGTCCGGTAATCGAAGTTCCCGACACCCGCGCGCGGTTCCCGCCCGGTGAGAATGTCCACCTGGACGAGCCGTCGACCTTCGCGATGTCTCGTTTGTGTCGAGATGACATGGACAGACACGGCGCCAGTGTTCAAACGCACCTGGAAGCCAAGCGGCGCCGCGACGAGGCCGCCAGATTCGGCCGGCGTGGGCTCCCGCCCTCTTCTCTCGGGGGCCCCGCGGAAACCAAATCCATGCGCATCCATCTCTCCATCCCCCGTAGCACGCCGCTCCTCCTCTCCCTCCTGGGGACCCTCGTCCCGGCTCTCGAGGCGGGAGCCCAGACGGTCGCCCTCACCTGCCCCATCGCCGCCACCACGACCTACCAGCCCGGCGCCACCTTCACCCCGCAGACGACGTTCAATCAGTCCCGCGTGAACTTCGGCCCCTGCGCCAACCCGACCCGCCCGATGGAGTCCCCGTCGGGCACCATCACCCTCACCGGGCTCGGGACCACGTCCTGCTACAGCGGCGACGCCAACGTCAGCGGGACCTTCACCTGGGATGACGGCACCACGAGCGCGGCGACGCTCGTCGTGCATCGCGAGGCGGCCGTGGAGATCTACTCCGGCATCATCCGCTCCGGGAGGTACGAGGGCACACGCCTGAGCGTCGCCTTGACCCTGACCACCATCGACTTCATGTCGTGCCTCGTCGTCCCCGGTCTCACCACCATTGCGGGCTCCGGCACGATGTTCATGATTCCCATGGGCATGTAGGCCCCAGCCCCGCGCACCCGAGGCGACACTCCCGCCCCGGGTGGCGCCGCGCCGCCGCCCTGTTCCCTGCGGGACACGGGACGACGGTATTATACTCATCATATATTGAATCCGACTACCGGAGGAGTCGTGAGCGCGCCCCAGGTGAACGTGGTCGAAGCGGAAGGCTCCCCGCAGGTGCGCCCCGTGCCCGCGGGGCCCGCGGCCGCGCACGAGGTGCTGCTGCGAGGCCCCATCCTGGGGACGCTCCTGCGGTTGGCGGTGCCGACGACGGCGGTGCTCGTGGCCCAGTCCGTCGTCGGGGTGGCGGAGAGTTGGTACGTGAGTTTCCTGGGCACCGACGCGCTCGCGGGGGCGTCGTTGGTGTTCCCGGTCTTCATGCTGATGACGATGTTGTCGAACGGTGGCATCGGCAGTGGCGTGGCGTCCGCGGTGGCGCGGGCCCTGGGCGCGAACCGGCGCGGCGACGCCCAGGCCCTGCTCTGGCACGCGGTGGTGCTGGGCGTGGTGCTGGGGTTGGTGTCGGGTGGGCTCGCCTGGTGGGGGGGACCCGCGCTCTATCGCGCCTTGGGGGGCGACGCGGGCGCGCTGGAGGCTGCGGTCCAGTACTCGAACACGCTCTTCGCGGGCGCCATCCCCTTCTGGGTGGTCAACCTGCTCGCCGCCGCGCTGCGAGGCGCGGGCAACGTGAAGCTGCCCGCGACGGTGACGCTCGTGGGCGCGGGCGTCATGGTCGTCATCTCTCCCGCGCTCATCTTCGGCCTCGGGCCCCTTCCGCGGCTCGGAATCGTCGGGGCCGGGGTCGCGCTGGACGTGTTCTATGTGGGCGCCGCGCTGTGGCTGGTGTGGCACCTTGCATCGGGCCGCGCCACGTTGCGGCTGTCGCCGGGGCCACTGGACGGCCGCCTGCTGCGCGACATCCTGCGCGTGGGGTTGCCGACCGCGCTGGGCGCGGTGCAGCCCAACCTGATGGTCATCGTCGTCACCGGGGCGGTGGGGCTGTTCGGGGTCGAGACGCTCGCGGGCTATGGAATCGCCTCCCGGCTCGACTACCTGCTGGTGCCCCTGCTGTTCGGACTGGGCACGGCGGTGCTGACGCTGGTCGGCGTCAGCGCGGGTGCGGGCGACGTCGAGCGCGCCCGGCGCGTCGCCTGGGCGGGGGCCTGGCTGGGCTTCGCGGTGACGGAAGTGATTGGACTCGCCGCGGCGCTCTTCCCGCTCGGGTGGGTGCAACTCTTCAGCGAGGAGCCGGCGGTGCTCGCGCCCGGCGTCACGTACCTGCGCATCGTCGCGCCGCTGTACGGCCTGTTGGGACTGGGGTTCGTCCTGGGCTTCGCCGCGCAGGGCATGGCCCGGGTGCTCTGGCCATTCCTCGCGGGAACAGCCCGGCTCGTCATCGCCGCGGGCTTCGGCTGGCTCGCGGTCGCCCGGTTCGGCGCGCCGCTCCCCACGCTGTTCATGTTCGTCGCCGGGGGCCTCGCCGCCTATGGCCTCATCACCGTGGCCGCGATTCGAGCGGGCGCCATCTTCCGTACCGCTCCCGCGCGCGAGGGGCGCTGACCCGGAGGCCGCCGACGGTGTGGCCAGGAGCGGCGGGCAGGAGACCTGGTGAGGCCTCGCGGGCCGTGGAATGCGTGTAGAACCCACCGACCCTTGGCGCTACCGTGCGCCGGCAGGGCGAGGTGGCCTCCGGGCCTCGTGCGCACGAGTGGCGGAACTGGCAGACGCAGCGGACTTAAAATCCGCTCGGGAGCCGACGCTTTTCAGAGGGGAATGGGTATGCTGGAATGGAACCGTTCCAACTCTGTTCCAACCTGCCAGTAGAGCCCACGGGAGCCACAGCTACATGCGAAGTCGAGTCGCTCGGAAGTGGGATGGCGGCTACGTCCGCACGGACAGTAAAGGTCGAGACACCTACTACATCCTGCGCCGAGTCAACGGCCGGCTGTTCGAAGTCAGCACTCGATGCCATTCGAGCCGCGCCGCACACGAGCAACTCAAGCGGTTCGAAGCGGATCCCGATAGCTACGAACCCCGAGGCGGGCTGCGAGATGAAGAGGGGGCGCTGTCCCTCACCGCAGAACTGGTCGAGTCGTTTCTTCGATGGTCACGGGACGAAAAGAAGAATTCTGCAAAGTGGGTTAGCGATCAGCAGCGGTCCCTCGCGTGGTGGGCAGAGCGCCTCGGAGCTGTGGAGTTGCGGAAGGTCACGACCGCTCGCCTCGTGACCGAATTGGACGACGCGAAGACTGGGCGAAAGCAGCACATCGCAACCCTCAAGGCGTTCTGTGGCTGGCTGATCAAGGTTCGGCACGTTCTGAAGAAGCAGGACGACCCCAGCGCAGGCCTGTCTGTCCCCCAAGCTCGACCTGAGCAATGGACGACTCCGAAGGCGGTCTCTCGCGAACAGTTCCTTGCCGTTCGCGATGCGCTGACCGGTCTCTCGCGTGACGCGCTCGACGTGCTCGCCGGAACTGGGTGGCACTTCAACGAGCTTGCCCGGTTCGCGGAGCGCGGAACTGTTGAGCCGCACCCACTCAATGGTGGCGTCGTGTTGGCCTGCCCGCAAACCAAAGCAGGAGAGCCCCTGCGAACGGCCGTGAGCGACCAAGTTGCAGAGGCTGCACGCCGAATCTTGAAGGTGAAGGCGCTTAGCTACGACGCCTTCCACCGCGCCCTTGAGGGCGCCAGCACGACCGCCAAGCTCGCGGAGCCCTTGCGGCCGGGATTCCTACGACATTCCGTCGCGACGTGGGCAATCAACGCTGGGGCGAACCCTGCGGCCGTTGCCGCCTTCCTCAACCACAAGAGCGAACGAACAACGAAGAGGTTCTACGCCACGCACGCTGTGCCGGCGAAGGTGCCAACATTGTTCTAGTCGATCTTGATGGCCCGAATCGCAGCGCCGACGCTCGACGCGCTCCGAGGGCGAGATGCTCGCGGTCGCGTTGCGCTCCGGGGGCGAGGCATCGGTTCGGTGCCCTCTCTTGCCAATCGCTCCACCTCCTCGCGAGGAAGCTTCAACCGCCCAAGAACAAGGACAGGACGGAGGAATCCTGACTTGATCAGCTCGTCAAGGGTCCTGCCCCGACTGACCCCGAGTAGCCTTGCGGCTTGTCGCTTCGAGAGTAGGAGCGGAATCACCTGGGGAAGACCTTCTGGGGCGCAAGGCGACCGAGGGCGTGGAGCCCAATGCCGACCGCGTCCCAAACGTTGTGCTGCTTGTCCTGGGCGCGGGGGAGCTGAACGCGCAGGTGTTCGCAGGGCCGCTCGTCGAGCCGCGACTTGATGCGCTCGACCATGACGTCGCCGTTGAGCGTCCCCTTCCATTCGCGCGGCAGGACGCTCCGTTCCGACGTGGCCCCCAGGGCGCCTGCGACGCGACCGACGACCCCGGCAAGTTCGATGAGGTCGTTCGGGTCTCCCTTGGACTTCCCGGCCGTGTAGACCTGGGGGCACTCGCTCACGACCACGATAGCGACGGCCTCACCAGCGGCCCTGAGCGGCTCCAGGAACGACGAAACGAACGCGGCTGTGGCTGTGGCCATGCTCGCCCATGCCGCCAGCCCACGGGCCTTGGACTCGAAGTTGGTCGGCATGCCCGCGACGAGCAGCTCGCCCGTGTCGAGGTCGAAGAGCGCGATGCCACACTCGCGAAGCCCGGGGTCGAGCGCCACGAGGAGCCTCACAGCTCGGCCACCTGGAGACGGAGGGAAAGAGCCTCGCCGTCGAACGCCGACAGCAGCCGCAGGTCGTCGAAGTCGGCGACGTCGAATGCGACCGCGTCGTCGATGTCGTCTTCAAGGTAGGGAGACGGGAGCGGAAGCAGCTCGGACGCGTTGGTTCGCGTGGCCATGCGTTGCACCTTTCAGGGCGTGTGCTCCCTAAATGGGTGCGGATTCTGCGAGTGGCTCAGGCCGCGCGCTTCGCGGGTGGCTCCCAGACCAGCAGGCGCCCCGAGCTGTCGCGCACGGTGGCGGCATCCTTCGAGAGAATTCGAGACAGCGCGGGCTCGGCTTCGATGGCCGGCGCCAGGTCGGGAGTCGTCTCCTTCATCGCC
>NZ_JAKCFB010000088.1 GCF_024198235.1 Myxococcus dinghuensis
CACGGCAGGGAACTCCTCGGCCTCCTCGCCAAAGGAGGACCATCTCGGTTTGGTTTCACCGAGGAGCTTCCCTCTTTCCCGCTCGCCCTTCCTCGCCGACTACACACTTATAGGGACACGACCCGGACCACCGACTCGGCCCACGACCACCCGGTGGCGCCGAACACGCTGGAGAGGAACTTCCAGCCCGGCACGCCCAACCGCACGTGGGTCGGCGACATCACCTACATCTGGACTGAGGAGGGCTGGTTGTACCTGGCCGTGCTGTTGGACCTCTTCAGCCGCATGGTGGTGGGCTGGGCGATGGGCGAGAAAATCGACAGGGGCCTCGTCCTCCGCGCGCTCGACATGGCGCTGCTCGACCGTCCCGCACCCGAGAGGCACCACTCTGACAGGGGCAGTCAGTACGCCAGCGACGACTACCGCCGGTTGCTCGAGGAGTGCGGCATCGAGTGCAGCATGTCGCGCAAGGGAAACTGCTGGGACAACGCGGTAGCCGAGAGCTTCTTTTCCACGCTGAAGCTGGAGCTCGTCTACACCACCCGCTTCAAGACACGTGAGGAAGCAAGGCGAGCGTTGTTCGAGTACATGGAGGTGTTCTACAACCGGAAGCGTCGCCACTCATTCTTGGGCTACCTCAGCCCGGTCGAGTTTGAGCGAGTGGCCGCAACGAGCAGCCTGGCAGCTTAACCAACCTGTCTACGGAACCGGGTCACGCCCAGTACAGCGAGAACAACAACAAGCACTCCAGCGTCACACACAAGCAACAGGTCCTGAGAGACCACCTCATCCCCTTCTTCGGTGAGATGCCCCTGAACACCATCGGATTGGCGGAGATCGAGGACTTCAAGGCCCTGATGCGAAAGAAGAAGTCGGCATCGCGCGTCCGGAAGGAGACCGCTTCACTGTCAGCAGTTCGCAAGCGCAAGGGGGACGGGCCCGAGGCACTGAGCTTGAAGACCATCAACAACGTCCTCACGGTGCTCAGCAAGCTGTTGCGCGTCGCAGTGGAGCAGGAGGTGATTTCGCAGGCTCCGCGCGTGCAGCTCTTCAGGAACGTCCCCAAGCCGTCCTTCGACTTCCTCACGTTCGAGGAGGCCGAGCGGCTGGTGTCCGTGGCCGAACCGGAGTGGAGGCCGGTGCTGCTGGTGGCCATCAAGACGGGACTGCGCCAGGGGGAGCTTATCGGGCTCCAGTGGCCTGACGTGGACTTGAGGCGCGGTCTTCTCCATGTGCGCCGCGCCATCTGGCGTGGAGTGACGGACCTCCCCAAGGGCGGACGCGAAAGAACGGTGGAGTTGCCCTCCTCGGTGGTGGACGCGCTGAAGGAGCATCGACACCTTCGTGGGCCTTACGTGTTCTGCCAGGAGGATGGGAAGCCACTCACGCGGGGCAAGTTGGACCAGCCTCTCGTGCGCTCACTCCACCGGGCGGACATCACGCGAGAGGAAGGCATCATCGGCTGGCATGACCTGCGCCACACCTACGGGAGCCACCTCGCGATGCGGGGCGTTCCCTTGAAGGTCATCCAGGAGCTGATGGGGCACGCCACCATCGACATGACGGAGCGGTATGCCCACCTCAGCCCCGACACCCGTCGTCACGCGGTGCGCGTGCTGGACCTTCCGCTTGCGCCCGCATGCGACATACGTGCGACACAGGCGGAGGCTGTGGCCAACCATGCGTAATGACTGAGTAGGAAAGTGGTCCTGGCAGGAGTCGAACCTGCGGCCTCTCGGTTCGCACCCGAGCGCTCTCAATCCACTGAGCTACAGGACCGGAAGATGATTCAGACGAAGTACCCCGTACGGGAATCGAACCCGTCTCTCCGCATTGAAAGTGCGACATCCTTCGCCAATAGACGAACGGGGCAAAGACAGACACACAGGTGACGCAAGTACCCCGTACGGGAGTCGAACCCGTCTCACCGCATAGAGAGTGCGGTATCCTTTTTGCCGATAGACGAACGGGGCGGCAGGTACTGCGGGAGAGAGGGGACCCGGAGAAAGCTCGAGGCCGGGTCCCCTCTCGGGAAGCCCGGCCTCGGAACCACGCACACGCCGTCGGCGAGGACGGCTGCGGGGGTTCAGAGACCGGGTCGCGCGCTACGGAAGGAGGAGATTCCTTCCAGCAGCTCGTCTTCAGAAGCGGTGCCCGACTCGGGGTTCGCGCGAAGCGCGTCGATGCCACGGACAGTGTCGTTCACGTGCTTGGGATTCATCGGGCTCGTCAGGTTCGCCGTCATCAGGGTCACCGCTCCTTTCTGCGTGGGACTGACGCGTGCTGAAACATTTCCTGACGACACGGGCGCTCCCTCGCCGGCTCGCATGCACCTCACACGTGAAGCCTCCAGCGCCCGTCGCTATCCTGCGGGGAATGGGAGCGCGCGCATGACGACGGACCGGGTGAAAGGGGGCTATTGGGAGCAGCCTCCCTCGCGGGCACTCGCGACCGCCGTGGACGCCTTCTGGTGCTTCACGGTGCCCGCGACGCCCCTCGAGCCAGGGCGCCCCGCCTTCCACCGCGTCCTCCCGGACGGCTGCACGGACCTCATCGTCCACTTCCCCGACGCGAGCGCCATCGGGCGTGGGGGTGCTCCCCGACTGAGCCTCGTCGGCCCCATGGAGCGCTTCGCCCTCGTCCCGCTCCGTCCCGGCGAGGTGAGCCTGGGCGTCCGGCTGCACCCCGGGTGGGCGCTCTCGCTGCTGGGGGTGAGCCCCCGGGAGCTGCGCGGGCTGAACGTCCCCGCCGAGGAGTGCGACCGCGCCTTCCGTCGACTGTCCCAACGACTGGAGACCAGCACCTCCCTGGCCCAGGCCATGTCGCTGCTCACCGAGGAGTTCTCCCACCGCGGCGCGGTCGCGACCCACGCGCCCAGCCCCCGCGCCGCGCGGGCCCTCCAGGCGTTGCGCGCCACGTCCGGACAGGTGCGCATGTCCGTGCTCGCGCGCGCACTCGGCGTCAGCGAGCGGACCCTGCACCGGGACGTCCTGGACGAAGCGGGGGTCGCCCCCAAGTTCCTGGCCCGGGTGCTCCGGTTCCAGCGAGCGCTGTCCGACCTGCGCGCGCCCGGCGCGGACTTGAGCGACGTGGCGGTCGTCCGGGGCTACGCGGACCAGGCCCACCTCACCCGGGAATTCCGTGAGCTGGCGGGGGTGCCCCCCACGGGGCTCGTCGGCTGAACGACGCCTGTCCGATTTCTTCAAGACGCCCCGGCGGCCGCGTGAGAGACAGGCCCCACACCACCTACCCGGGAGCATCCCATGAAGCTCGGCTACGTCATCCTCTACGTCCCGGACGTGCCCGCCACCGTCGCCTTCTACGAGAAGGCCTTCGGCCTCCAGCGCCGCTTCCTCCACGAGAGCAACACCTACGCGGAGATGGAGACCGGCGCCACGGCGCTCGCGTTCGCGGCGGAGTCCATGGCGGACCTCAACGGCCTCACGGTGCGCTTCCAGCGGCCACAGGACGTGGCCGCCGCGGTGGAGGTGGCGCTCGTCACGCCGGACGTCGAGGGCGCCTTCCAGCGCGCGGTCCAGGCGGGGGCCCAGCCCACCCAGAAGCCCAAGCAGAAGCCCTGGGGCCAGACGGTGGCCTACGTACGGGATTTGGACGGCGTGCTCGTGGAGCTCTGCTCGCCCATGTCCGCGTGAGACGCATGGAACCACCGGGAGTCGAACCCGGACCTCCCGGATGCCATCCGGGTGCTCTCCCGTTGAGCCACGATCCCAACAGCGCTCCGACAGGGAATCGAACCCGTAGCCGAGTGGTGCGCAAACCCAGCAGATTCGCGCCCTTCCCCCGCCTTCCACTCGGAGAACCTCGGATTCGACTCCCGTTCAGCCCCCCGGCGTCCCGCCATGTTCCAGCGCGTTCCGCAGGTTCATGCGACATACGTGCAACATGGCGGGGCCTGACGGAGACCGTCTTCAACCCACCGGCAAGAGGGGCCGAGCGACAAGTAGCCCGGCCCCTCCTGGTTCCTACGGTTCGACGCGGAGCGGATTCAACAGCCCCGCTCGGTCCAGCAGCTCGCGCACCCGCTCAGCCAGCGCCACATGCTCCGGGTTGCTAGCCGTGAACCGCTCGGGGGTGAGGACAATCAGCGTGCCCTTGTCCTCCACGGGTTCGATACGCACCGGAGCGGGGAGAGGGGGCACCATGCCGCGATGCCGAGCGACGTACGTCACCCAACCGACGAATGTTCCTGGCTTAGGGGTCGCCGTCACCATGTCCCGGTGGCGCGATGACGTAGCGACAGCTGAGTCTGGCTCCCAGGCTACGGCCATGCTCCTAACAAGCGCAGCTAGCGCAGGGGCCGCCAACATCCTTTCGGCGACAAGCCCCCGGTTCGGCAACTGGACGAAGCAGAAGTTGTTCACTCTCTCGGAGTAGCCACCGCACGTCACGTCCAGGCCCACCGCATCGTCGTCGTCACTTGCCCCGTTCCACGCACTGAAGCGAAACCCCAGTTCCTCCACAACGCGGTCCTTGCCCCGTCGGATGAGGTTCTCCAACGCCGTTCGACTGACGTCGATGGGGTGCTTCAGGGCATCCTTGCGTGACTTCCCCTGCCGGAACCACTGAGACAGCGAAGAATCGACCTCGGGAAGATGGCGAAAAAGCACCGCTGCCCGCTGGGCGCACTCCTCCGCAGACTCTCTTCGTGACCTCCAATACGCCCCAGCATAAAAGTTTTCATCCATGCACCAACTCCTCAAGGCACTGGAGGGGTAAAGACAACCTCAATTTCCGTAATGCCCTTGCCTCTCAGTAGTTCTCGAATGGCTTCTGCCGTCTTCTGCTCCGCGATATGCCAACGAATCGGAACACTCGCTGGGGCTTTGGCCAATTGCCTCTGCGCCTGCTCAACGAGGGCCTTCGCACCCGACTTCTCGAACCAGACCTTCGGCTTGAGGTTGTCGAGAAACTTGTTCGCATAGCCCGGTCCCTTGGCATCCAGCAGTACGCCCTTCTCGAAGCCATCGAACTTCACGCCTCCAGTCTTCGTACTGGTCCCTCCCACCCAGTATGCATCGTCCGCCGAGTGTCCGGTGATCTGTTCCTGGTATCGTCGCGCACGAGGAGACATGGACTCGTTGGCTGGCGCCCATTGTCCCGGCCCCTCCGCAGGCCCCGCGCCTGTTGCCGCCACGCTGGCCCGATGAAGGATGATGGCCGCACCAGGACCGCCCCCGAGTACCGCCGCCGCGCGCCCCACGGGCACCGCCACACGTTCGATGGTCAGGGCCCCCTGGGCGGATAGAGCCAGCGCGGGCACAGTGGCCTCCGCTCCCGCCAGTGCTCCCGTCACCGTTCGTGTCGTGGCGCCGGCCGTCCCAGTCGTGACGAGCAGGTTCGTCGTCAGCTCGGCGACCGCCTCGATTTGCTCCCCGCGCGTCATGTAGCGGAAGCGCTCGAAGTAGGCCGGCGACGACTCGATAAGCGCGGCCACGCCCGCAGGCAGGTTCTTCAGGGAGGCGATGCTGTCCAGCGGGTACGTGAAGAAGTGGCCGATGGAGAGCGCCAGCTTCACGACCGCCGACTCGGCCCCATCCAACGCGCGGCCCACGTAATCCGCGTCGTCGTAGACCTCCGCCACCGGGCGCCCATCCACTTCCCGCAGCTCGTCATCCAGCAGCCGGTAGACGCCCGAGTGCGCCGTGTAGAAGCGCCCCAGTTCGAAGCGGTGCGCGCGGAAGGCACCGTCCTTCCACTCGACGGGCGCGACTCGCTGCTGCGTCCTCCCACTCAGTACCCACGCCATGCAGCCGTCAGGACGGAGCACCGCCAGTTGAGAGAAGCGCTCGACCTGGCGCACCAACTCAGGCCGCGACAGTTCCCCGCGCTCCAGCACGACGCGAAGCACACGGCCCACCGCGAGCCGCGAGGGGAACTGGCCCAGCGTCACGGGCTTGCGCATCAGCTCCGACATCAATCGCGCGGCCTGTGCAGGCGTGAGCGAGGCGCCTGGAATCGGTCGCTCGTCCCGGTCCTCCAGCCCGGCGTTCGTCAGCAGTTCTTCCCACACGTCCCCGTTCCGGACGCTCCCGCCCGTGGCGCTGTTCGACGTGTCCGAGCGAAACGTTTGGTGGTGACGATTCCGGTCGCCGTCCGCAGACCCGGCCAGCGCATGGAGCTGCCCCAGAAGTCGAGGGTCGCGCGGCAGCTCCCCACGAGCAACGCCCGGCAGGTGGCGCACCAGCCCCCGACGACCCGAGGCTGGCGTCATCGAGGCGCATCCAGTGGCCAGCAACGCCACGGCCAAGAGCAGGGCGTTAGCGCGCATTGTCCACCCCCAGCCCCACCGAGGCGAAGGCCCCCGGGCGCAACGTCCCTTCCGCCGTGGGGAACAGCAGC
>NZ_JAKCFB010000089.1 GCF_024198235.1 Myxococcus dinghuensis
CGTGCTCGCGCTCCTCCAGCCGCAGCAGCAACGCCCTCATCATCAGCTCGCCACTCAGCTCGAAGGGCCTGCGCGCCTCCTCTCCCATCCGCGCGCGCGCCTCCTGCTGCCGCTGCTCCGCCGGCACCTCCCGGAGGTCCTCCACACGCAGCTCGAAGGCGCGCGCAGGATGGATTCGCTGCACCGGCTGGCCTTCCACCTCCTCGAAGCTCGTGCGCAGCGCCTCGTGCCGACGCACCACCTCTCCCAGGCTCTTCTCCAGCGCCGCCTCGTCCAGCGCTCCCTCCAGCCTCACCGCCAGCGGGATGTTGTACAGGGCGCTCCCTGGCTCCAATCGGTCCAGGAACCACAACCGCTGCTGCGCGAACGACAGCGGCAGCGGGCCCGTGCGCGGCACGGGACGCAACGGTGGAGCCCCCCGCGTCCCAGTCCGGGAGAGGGCCTCCACGCGGGCGGCGAGCCCGGCCACCGTGGGAGACTCGAACAGCTCGCGCAGCGGGAGCTCCACCTCCGCTACACTCCGCACGCGCGACACCACCTGCGTGGCCAGCAGTGAGTGGCCACCCA
Organism: Myxococcus dinghuensis; assembly: GCF_024198235.1. Lineage (GTDB taxonomy): Bacteria > Myxococcota > Myxococcia > Myxococcales > Myxococcaceae > Myxococcus > Myxococcus dinghuensis. The sequence continues at coordinate 568 of NZ_JAKCFB010000089.1, forward strand.
GCTCGAAGAAATTGTCGTTGCGGCCCACACGCTCCACCCCGAGCACCTCACTCCAGACGGCCGCGAGCCGCTCCTCGGTGGGCGTAACCGGGGCCTCATAGGGAGTGGCCAGGGCGGAGGCCTCGGGCGCCGGCAGGGCCCGCGCGTCCACCTTGCCGTTGGGCGTCAGGGGGATTGCGTCCAGCGGGACGAAGGCCGCGGGCACCATGTACTCGGGCAGCCGCTGCTTGAGGAAGTCGCGCAGGGAGACCACTTCCGGCGCGGCGCCCGGGTGCGTGAGCCAGGCCACCAGCCGCTGGTTGCCGGGCACGTCCTCGCGCACCCGGACCACGGCCTGCCTCACCTCCGGGTGCTGCGCGAGGGCCGCTTCGATTTCCCCCAGCTCGATGCGGAAGCCGCGCAGCTTCACCTGGAAGTCGGTGCGGCCCAGGTACTCCAGCGTGCCGTCCTGGCGCCAACGCACCCGGTCTCCCGTGCGGTACATGCGCGCGCCGGGCTCCTGGCTGAAGGGGTCCGCCAGGAAGCGCTCGGCGGTGAGGTCCGGACGGCGCAGGTAGCCACGGGCCAGGCCCGCGCCCGAGATGAACAGCTCGCCCGGCACGCCCACGGGCACTGGCTGGAGGTACGCATCCAGCACGTACACCCGCACGTTGGCCAGCGGACCGCCCAGCGTGGGACGGGTGCCAGGCCGCACCGCGAAGGCGGTGGTGTCCACGGTGCACTCGGTGGGGCCGTAGACGTTGAAGGTGCGCGTGCGCGGCGCGGCGGCCAACTGCTCCCACAGGGCGTCGTCAATGGCTTCGCCTCCGGGCACCAGCAGGCGAGGGGCCGCGTCCTCCTGAAGCAAGCCGGACTGCACCAGCAGCCTCAGCAGCGACGGCGTGCAGTCCAGCACGTCCACGCCATAGCGGCGCAGCCACTCCCGCATGGCGTCCGGGTCCTGGCGCGTCTCCTCGGGGACGATGCAGAGGCAGTGGCCATCGAGCAGTTGGACGAGCTGCTTGACGGAGGCGTCGAAGGCGAGCGGCGCGTTGACGCTCACCCGCAGGCCCGAGGGCTGGCCCGCGTAGATGGTGCGCGCGAGGGCGTGGCGCAGGTTGAGCACGGAGCGGTGCTGCACCATGACGCCCTTGGGCCTGCCCGTGCTGCCCGAGGTGTAGATGACGTAGGCGAGGTCATCGGCCGAGGCGGACGGCTCCGGGTTGTGCGAGGGCAGCGCCTCGTCCAGGCCCGGGAAGAGCACGTGCGTGCCCACAGGAACCCAGGAGGACTCCAGGTGCCGCTGGGTGAGGAGCACCGGGGCGGCGCAGTCCTGGAGGGTGAAGCCCAGGCGCTGGGAGGGCCACGACGGGTCGAGCGGCACATAGGCGCCGCCGGCCTTCATGACGCCCAGCAGCGCCACCACCATGTCCACGCTCCGCTCGAAGCACAGGGCCACGGGCACGTCGGGCCCCACGCCCAGGGCGCGCAGCTGGTGCGCGAGCTGGTTGGCGTGGGCGTTGAGCCCCGCGAAAGAGAGGACCTCGTCCTCGAAGCGCACGGCGGGCGCGTCGGGAGTGCTCGCGGCCTGGAGCTCGAAGGCCGCGGGGAAGGTCGTGACGGACGGCGTCTCGACGGCCGTGCCATTCCAGCCGCGCAGCACCTGCTCGCGCTCCTCGGCGGGCAGCCAGGGCAGCGCGGACAGGCGCCCTTCCGGGTGCGCGGCGACGGCGTCCAGCAGCGAGTGGAAGTGCCGCACCATGCGGGCCGCGGTGGCCTCGGTGAACAGGTCCGTGCTCACCTGCAGGAAGCCGGAGAAACCCTCGGGCGTCTCGGACAGGTTGAGGTTGAGGTCGAATTTGGCGGCTTCGCCTCCGTGGGCCTCCAGCGGATGAAGGGTCAGCCCAGGCAGGCGCACCTCCTGCATCGGTGTGTTCTGCAGGACGAAGAGGGCCTGGAAGAGCGGGGTGCGACTCAGGTCGCGCGCCGGCTGCAGCTCCTCCACCAGCTTCTCGAAGGGGACGTCCTGGTGCTCATAGGCGCCCAGCGTCGTCTCCTTCACCTGCGCCAGCAGCGCCTTGAAGCTCTTCTCCCCCTCCACCTGTGTGCGCAGGACGAGCGTGTTGACGAAGAAGCCGATGAGGCCCTCCACCTCCGCCTGCCGCCGCCCAGCGATGGGTGAGCCGACGACGATGTCCTCCTGGCCGGAGTACCGGGCGAGCAGCAGTTGGAAGGCGGCCAGCAACAGCATGAAGGGCGTCACGCCCTCCTGCTTCGCCAGCGCTCCCACCCGCTGCGCCAACTCCCGCGGCAGCCTCACCGGCAGCGTCGCTCCCCGGTTGCTTCTCACCGCCGGCCTCGGCTTGTCCGTCGGCAGCTCCAGCGGTGCCACCCCGGCGAGCTTCTGCTTCCAATACTCCACCTGCTTCTCGAGCACCTCTCCCCGCAGCCACTCGCGCTGCCAGACCGCGTAGTCCGCGTACTGCACCGACAGCGGCGCCAACCGCGCAGCCCTTCCTCCCGCGTACTCCTCGTACAGCGCTCCCAGCTCCCGGCTGAGCACTCCCACCGACCAGCCGTCCGAGGCGATGTGGTGCATGTTCACCACCAGCACGTGCTCGCGCTCCTCCAGCCGCAGCAGCAATGCCCTCATCATCAGCTCGCCGCTCAGCTCGAAGGGCCTGCGCGCCTCTTCTCCCATCCGCGCGCGCGCCTCCTGCTGCCGCTGCTCCGCCGGCACCTCCCGGAGGTCCTCCACACGCAGCTCGAAGGCGCGCGCAGGATGGATTCGCTGCACCGGCTGGCCCTCCACCTCCTCGAAGCTCGTGCGCAGCGCCTCGTGCCGACGCACCACCTCTCCCAGGCTCTTCTCCAGCGCCGCCTCGTCCAGCGCTCCCTCCAGCCTCACCGCCAGCGGGATGTTGTACAGGGCGCTCCCTGGCTCCAATCGGTCCAGGAACCACAACCGCTGCTGCGCGAACGACAGCGGCAGCGGGCCCTCCCGGCCCACCGCCACCAGCGCGGTACGGCCTCGCTCCGTCTTCGCCCCGTCGATGCGCTCCGCCAGCGCCTTCAGCGTCGGCGCCTCGAACATCGCGCGCAGCGGCAGCTCCACGCTCCAGCCAGCGCGGATGCGTGCCTGCATCTGGGTGGCCATCAGCGAGTGGCCGCCCAGCTCGAAGAAGTCATCATTGCGCCCCACCCGCTGCGCCCCCAGCACCTGGACCCAGAGCTCCGCCAGCGCCGTCTCCGTCGGCGTGCGCGGCGCCTCGAACGCCACCTCCAGGGCGTGCGCCTCCGGCTCGGGCAGGGCCTTGCGGTCCACCTTGCCATTGGGGCTGAGCGGCAGCGCCTCCAGCACCATCAGCGCCGAGGGCACCATGTACTCCGGCAGTCGTGCCCGCAGGAAAGCGCGCACCTCCTCGCCCTCCACTCCCTGGCCCGGGCGCGGCGCCACGTAGCCCACCAGACGCTGCGGCCCACCCGCCTGTTGCTTCACCACCACCGCCGCGTGCAGCACCCCGGCGTGCTGGGCCAGCACCGCCTCTATCTCCCCGAGCTCGATGCGGTAGCCACGCAGCTTCACCTGCGAGTCCATACGCCCCAGGAACTCCAGCGTGCCGTCCGCCAGCCAGCGCACCCGGTCCCCTGTGCGGTACATCCTCGCTCCGGGCTCCTGGCTGAACGGATCCCGTACGAAGCGCTCCGCCGTCAGCTCGGCCCGCTCCAAGTAGCCGCGCGCGACGCCCTCGCCTCCCACATGGAGTTCCCCGGGCACCCCCACCGGCTGGGGCATGCGCTGCTCGTCGAGCACGTAGGCGCGGGCATGGGTGATGGGCCCACCGATGTGCGGCTCCCGGCCTCCCTGGGCGGCGAGGACCTCGCCCGCCGTGGCCACCACCGTGGCCTCCGTGGGGCCGTAGTGGTTCACCAGTCGGAAGGGGGCGCCCGGCGCGGGCCGCCGGCTCAGCCTGTCCCCGCCGGTGAGCAGCCAGCGCAACCGGCTCTCCGCCGGCCACGGCTCCGCCAGCACCGCCTCGCAGAGGGGCGTGGGCAGGAAGGCCACGGTGATGCCGCGCTCCGCCAGCCAGCCCACCAGCCTCGCCGGCTCCAGTCGGACGTCTCGCTCCGGCAACTCCAGCGCCGCCCCGCTCGCCAGCGTGGGCCAGATTTCCCATACCGCCGCGTCGAACGCCGGCGAGGCCACCTGGCTGGTGCGGTCCCCAACCCCCAGCGCGTAGGCGTCCAGGTGCCAGCGCACCAACTGCCAGAGCTGACGGTGCTCCACCACCACGCCCTTGGGCCGTCCCGTGCTTCCGGATGTGTAGATGACGTAGGCCGCGTTGGCTGGCGTCGCGCTCGCGCTGGGCCGCGCGGCGCTCTCCGCGCCCAGCTCCTCCGTGTCCAGGGCCAGGCTCACGACGCCTTCAGGCAGCGACGCGAACCGCGCCAGCAGCGGCTGCTCGCTCAGCAGCACCGCCAGACCGCTGTCCTCCAGCACCAGGCGCGCACGTGCCTCCGGGTAGTCCGCGTCCACGGGCACGTAGGCCCCCCCGGCCTTGAGGGTGGCAAGCATGCCCACCACCATCTCCACCGAGCGCTCCATCCACAGGCCCACGCGCACCTCGGGGCCCACCCCCAGCCGCCGCAACCGATGCGCCAGCCGATTCGCCTCCTCGTCCAACTGCCGGTACGTCACCTGCCGCCCGCCGCCCACCACCGCCACCGCCTCCGGCGTGCGCTCCGCCTGCGCCTCGAAGAGCGCCTGCACGCACTCGGTGGGCCCAGCAGCCACCGGCGCGGGGTTCCAGGTGGTGAGCACCTGCCGCCGCTCCTCCTCTCCCAGCAACTGCAATCGCGAGAGGTGCGTGTCGGGCTGGGCCACCGCCGACTCCAGCAACCGCTGGTAGTGGCCCACCAGCCGCTCCACCGTCTGCGGCTCGTAGAGGTCCGTGCTGTACTCCAGCCACCCCGTGAGGCCCTCCGCTCCCTCCCTCAGCGACAGCGACAGGTCGAACTTCGCCGTTCCGCTCTGCAGTTCGATGGGCCGCAGCGCGAACCGCTCACGCTGTTGCACCGGCGTGTTCTCCAGCGCGAAGAACACCTGGAAGAGCGGGGTGCGCCCCAGGTCGCGCTCCGGTCGCAGCTCCTCCACCAGTCGCTCGAAGGGCACGTCCTGGTGCGCGTACGCACCCAGCGTCGTCTCCTTCACCTGCGCCAGCAGCTCCTTGAAGCTCTTCTCCCCCTCCACCTGTGTGCGCGCCACCAGCGTGTTGACGAAGAAGCCGATGAGCCCCTCCACCTCCGCCTGCTGCCTCCCAGCGATGGGGATTCCCACGCTGATGTCCTGCTGCCCGCTGTAGCGCCCCAGCAGCGCCTGCCACACCGCCAGCAGCAGCATGAAGGGCGTCACTCCCTCCTGCCTCGCCAGCGCTCCCACCCGCTGCGCCAACTCCCGCGGCAGCCTCACCGGCAGCGTCGCTCCCCGGTTGCTTCTCACCGCCGGCCTCGGCTTGTCCGTCGGCAGCTCCAGCGGTGCCACCCCGGCGAG
>NZ_JAKCFB010000009.1 GCF_024198235.1 Myxococcus dinghuensis
GGGCCCACGATGGCCACCCACTCGCCCTTCTGGATGTCCAGGTGGATGCTGGAGAGCGCGTGCGTCTCCACCTCCTCCGTCTCGAAGACCTTGGTGAGGCCCTCCAGGTGGATGAGGGACTTGCCCGGCTCCGCGCTCGGGGTCGCCATCAGGGGCGCGCTCTCGGGGGTGTGCGTCGCGGTGTTCGCTGTCGTCATCACAGGCTCCTGGGATGCCGGATGCTCGCCTTCCCGAGGCTCCGACACCACCGTTCTTCGAGATTTCTTCGGCAGCTCAGCTCACCCGGCGCCGGGGTGGCTCGAGCACCAGCACCGAGGGCACCCGGGCGGGTTCGGCCAGCCGCAGCAGCGTGTAGCCGGTTCCGGCCAGACCCACCATGAAGCCCGGGGTCTCCACGCCCAGCGGCACGCCGGAGAGCCAACCGTGGCGCTCGCCGCTGGCGACCAGCGTGGCGCCCCAGCGCTCCAGCTCCGGATGGGCGGCACCCCGGCCGGGGCGCTCACGCGAGGCGAGCAGCAGCTCCAGGCTGCCCGCGTCGCCGTGGCAGGGCGAGTGGTCGCGGCCCAGTCCCTGGCTGAGGGTGTCGTGGAGCGCGGCGTCGACCTCCTGGTGGACGAGGGCGTCGTCCAGGTGCGCCAGCGTCGCGAGCCGCGAGAGGCCGATGCCGGTGGACCCATGACACCAGGACGTCTTGAAGCGGGGCTCCACGGGGCGGCCGCGCAGGTCCGGCCAGTTGCTGCGCTCCGGCACGAACAGCGAGCGCTCGTAGTCGACGGCCTTCAGGCCCGCGTCTCGGAAGCGCTGCTCTCCGGTGAGCCCGTGCAGCGTCAGCAGCGCCTGGGCGATGCCCGAGGCGCCGTGGGCGAGGCCCGTCAGCGCCGCGTCCGGCTCCAGCCGCGAGTACCACCCCAGGCCCCGGGCCTGCGGTCGCGCGTGGGTGAGCAGGTGCTCGCCGCACCGGCGCGCCACCGCGAGCACGGCGTCCGACGGCGCGACGTGGTGCAGCGCGGCGAGCGCGAGGATGCTCCCCGCCGCGCCGTCGAGCAGGTCGAAGTTGCCGTCCTGCGAGAGCCGCTCGTCCAGCTGCGCGGCGCAGCTCGCCGCGGTGTCCAGCAGGTCCGGCCTGCTCCACAGCGCGCCGAGCCGCGCGTAGGTGTAGACGAGGCCGCCCCAGCCGAGGAACCCGCCCACGGACGCGGGCTGGTGGCGGGGCTCGCCCTGCTTGCGCAGCATCGTCCGCACCGCGCCCCACGCCCGCTGCGTGTAGCGCGCCTCCCCCGTCAGCTCGCCCAGGTGCGCGAGGAAGAGGGCCACGCCGGGCAGTCCGCCGTAGAGGTCCAGCCCCAGGGCGCTCAGCCGCCACTGCCGGTTCAGGCCCAGGGTGAGGCCGAACCACGAACACTCCTCCTGGCCGCCCACGGACAGCAGCTCGAGCCGGTCGCCGACGGCGCGCGCCGCGTCGAGCAGCCGCGTCCGGTCGAGCGGCGCGGCGGCCTCCACGGGCGCGTGGGTCGCCAGCCGCAGCGGGTCCGCCTCGATGGCCAGCGTGGCGAACGAGGCGCGGATGGCCCACACCTGCTTGTCGCGGTCCCGCTCGCTCAGCCGGCCCAACTGCTGCTCCAGCCGGTCCAGCCCGCGCTCGTCGAAGACGTCGGGAATCTCCTCGTGGGCCTCGCCCCAGACGCCGCGCCCGTCCGGGCGGGTGGTGAAGAGCGGCACGTCGCCGCGCTCCAGCGCCCGGCGCTCGGCATGGCCCACCTGCGAGAGGAAGGGGAAGCGGTCCGTGTTGAGCCCCAGCCGCTCGAAGAAGCGGTCCCGGTCCAGCGCGTTGCGCAGCAGGTCCGGGTGGTGGCTCTCCAGCAGCATCGTCTTGTAGACGAACGTGGGCCGCAGCAGGGTGCGGACCTCCACGCGCGCGAAGCGTTCCAGGAGCCCCCAGTCGCGCACCAGCGTGTCCCGGTGCGCGCGCAGGAGCTCGTAGACCTCCGTGAAGCCGCGCACGACGCTGTCCTGGTAGCGGAACAGGTCCACGTCCATGCCCTGGAGCGTGGGGCGGTTGAGGCCGCGGCGGAACGCGCGGGGCTTGCGCGTGTAGTGCAGCTGGTCCGTCCCGGCGCCCTCCACCGCGGGGGCGTTGCGGTTGCCGGCCTGTCCCTCCGGGTTGCCCATGCCGCTGATGTCCACGCCCGCGCTGCGCGCGTCCTCCCAGGCGCGGCCGGGCAAGAGGCCCACCCGCAGCACGGAGGCGAACATCTCCTGCTCGCGCAGGAGCAGGTCGGACTGCTCCGACAGCCGCAGCGGCGGGTGCAGGAGCGACTCCAGGTCCACGAGGATGGGCTCCTCGCCCCGGGCGATGACGTTCTCGAAGTGGAAGTCCGTCCCTTCCAGCAGGTACAGCAGCGCGAGGTAGCCGCCCTGGCGCTGGTAGAAGCGCCGCACCTGCGCCTCGTCCGCGCAGGGCAGGGCCTCCACGTACTGCACCCAGCCGTGGCCCTCCCGCTCGACGTGGGGCACGCGCGGGAAGGGCGCGGAGATGCCCTTCGCGTTGACCCACTCCAGCAGCGCGTGGAAGTGGTGGTCCGTCTGGAGCGAGCGCGGCTTGTAGATGACGTGCTGGCCGGAGGCGAAGGTGGCGCGCATCACCGAGCGGCCTCCCCGGTGCACGTCCCCCATGCCCGCCTTGAGCTCCGTCAACGGCCCCGGCTCCGCGGCGCCGAGCAGCGGCCGGACCTCCGTCCAGTCCGCGCACAGCCGCTCCAGGAACTCCAGGCCCGTGTCCACCCACAGGCCCACGCGCGTCACCAACTGGCGCGCCAGCACCGGGTACTCGCGGTAGAGCGCCGCGAGCACCTCGGGCGTGCGCAGCCGCCGCACGAAGAACTGGAAGCGCTCCGGTGGCGTGGCGCCCTCGAGGAGGCCGGACAGCCGCGCCACGTGCAGCTCGAGCACCAGCGTGCGGCTGAGCATGTCCACCATGGGCCCGGGCAGCGAGGCGAAGAGCACCGCGCCCACGGTGTCCGGGTCGAAGGGCAGCGCGCGCCCGGAGGCCTTCAGCCGGGCGATGCCCTCTTGAAGCCGGGTGTAGCCCAGGTGGAGGAAGGGCTCGGCGGCCAGCCGCAGCGCCGCGTTGGGCGTGCCCAGGAAGGACTCGGGGTAGGGCAGCGACGTGGTGGGCAGGCCCAGGGCGAGGGCCTCCTCGATGTCCCGCATCCACGCGGGCGGCTGGGGCACCCGGGCGCGCAGCGCCTCGGGGGGCTCGCCCAGCAGGCGCAGCAGCTCACCCTCGTCGATGCCCGCGTCGCGCAGCCGCCAGGCGAAGCGCGCGTCGTCGGACAGGGGCGGCTTCTCCCGCCAGCGCTCGAGGCGGCGTCGGGCCAGGGCCTCGTCCACGGGGCCCGGGGTGTCCGGGGAGGCGCGCAGGGTGGCGATGCGCTCGGCGAGCGTGAGGGCCGGATACCAGGCGGGGTCGGGCTGCGACTGGGACATGGAGGGGGCGCGCGTCAGGCGGTGACCTGGCTGGAGGCGTGGCGGAACCAGAAGTGGCGGAAGGCGAGGTAGGCCTTCACCTGGAGGGGCTGGCCCGGCTGGTGGATGAGCTTGAGGTGGTTGATGCGGCGGGCGAAGCCGCTGTGCACGCCCGGAAGCTGCTCGCTGGCGCGCAGCAGGTTCTCCGGCCAGCCCCGCGTGTTGAGGGCGGTGAGCATGCCCGGCCAGGTCAGGAGCGCGTCGCGCTTGGCGGGCGTGCACAGCCCGTCCTCCACGAGCTGGTCCAGCCACCGCTTCCAGCGCGCGGGGCTGGGGTCCTTGTCCAGGATGCACTCCAGCCCGAGCTTGGGGTGCAGGCCGTCGCCCACGTCGATGTCGAGCGTGACGTCGTCCACGAAGGGCAGGGTGCGCTCCAGCACCGCGTCCAGCGGCCCGGCCTGTCCCTCCCAGCCCACGTGGCGCAGCGCCTCGCCGAGCCCCCGCAGCGGCACGCCGCGGATGCACAGCCGCAGCGCGTCCGTCTGGCGGGAGAACATCATGCCCACCTGCTCGACGCGGGGCGCGCCGGGCAGCCGCTCAAGGCAGCGCTGGAGCGCCGGGGGCAGGGCGGCGCGGTCGGGGCCCCGCAGCAGGGCGAGGCTGTCACAAACCGTGGCGGCGATGTCCGCCACGGGCTGCTCCGGCCCGAAGAAGACGCCGGGGATGGGGACGGGGCTGTGGAACTGCTCCTGGTCGAACTCCAGCCACATGTCGCGGATGCGCTGGTGCAGCGGGGAGTCGGGCTGGGCCCAGGCGCGGCAGTAGTCGCGCACGCGTTGCCAGACGGGGCTGTGGAGGAACGCGTCGGGCGGCTGGTGGTCCGGGTGGTGTCCGGCGAAGGCGGCGCGCGAGCCGTCCGCGGGGAGCAGGTTGACGAGGAAGTCCGCCACGGGGGCGTCGTCGCCCAGGCGGCACTCGAAGCCGCTGCTCGAGCACGGGGGCAGTCGCCGCGCCAGCGCGAGGATGGGGGCCAGCGACTCGGCCGAGATGAGCGCGCTCGGCACGGAGGGCACGGCCAGCCTCAGGTAGTCTTCCATGGACCGCGACATGGGGCGCCTCTCGTTCGCTCGGGCCGGGGTGCGTGCTTCAGCCGATGAGTCGCTGGGGGCCGGGGGACGCGGGGGCGGTGTCGCCGGCCAGCTGCTTGTGGACCAGTTCCTTGTAGTGGCCGCCGCGGCTCATCAGCTCCGCGTGGGTGCCGCGCTCCACGAGCTTGCCGTCGACCAGGACGAGGATGAGGTCCGCGTCGCGCACGGTGCTGAGCCGGTGGGCGATGAGGATGCGCGTGCAGGACAGGCTCCCCAGGTTCTGGTCCAACTGGCTCTCGGTGAGCACGTCCAACTGGCTCGTCGCCTCGTCGAGCAGCAGCAGCGCGGGCTTGCGCACCAGGGCGCGGGCCACCGCGAGCCGCTGGCGCTGGCCCCCCGACAGACCGGAGCCGCCCGAGCCGGAGATGAGCGTCTCGTAGCCCATGGGCATCTTCTCGATGTCGTCATGGATGACGGCCAGCTTCGCCGCCTCGGCCACCTGCTCCAGCGGGAGCGACGGGTCGCTGAAGGTGATGTTCTCCCGCAGCGAGCCGCTGAAGAGGAACGGCTCCTGGAGCACCGCGCCGAACTGGCCGCGCAAGAGGACGTAGTCCAGCGACTGCATGGGCTGGCCGTCGTAGAGGATTTCGCCGGAGGACGGCTCGTGCAGGCCGAGCAGCAGCATGGCCAGCGTCGTCTTGCCGGAGCCGCTGCGCCCCACGAGCGCCACCTTCTGGCCCGGCTCGATGCTCAGCGAAATCCCGTCCAGCACCGTCGGCCCGTCCGCGGAGTAGCGGAAGGTGACGTCGCGCAGCTCCACGCGGCCGGACAGCGACGCGACGGGCTTCACCTCCGGCAGCGACTGCTCGGGCGAGGCCTCGAGGATGTCGATGAGGCGGTTGAGGTGCGCGCCCACCATCTGCAACTGCTGGCCGGTGGCGGTCAGCGACGCGAGCGGCTGGATGCACGAGACGGCCAGCGCGTTGAGCGCGAGCATCGTGCCCAGCGACATCTCCCCGGAGAGCACCTGCCGCGCCCCCAGCCACAGGAGCAGCAGCGGCGCCAGCGTGCGCAGCGTCAGCAGCGCCGAGTCCAGCACCGACGACAGGTGGTTCTTGCGCACCGTCACGTTCAGGTGCTTCATCAGCAGGTTGGACCAGTGGTCCAGCACCCGCTGCTCGGCGCCGGAGGCCTTGAGGGTGGCCACGCCGATGAGGGCCTCGGTGAGGTAGTTCTGCGACTCGGACTGCGCCGTGAGGCTCTCCTGCGTGAGGCCGTGGATGCGCTGGTTGGTGCCCAGCAGCAGCGCCACCTGGATGGCGCCGATGACGATGGACACCGCGCCGAACAGCGGCGCCTGGAACAGGAGGATGGTGAAGTAGACGAGCACCATCAACCCGTCGAGCACCACGGACAACGTGCGGCTGGTGAGCGCCTCGCGGATGGCCACGTTGCTGCCCAGGCGCGTCAGCAGGTCGCCCGTGGTGCGCTGCTGGAAGAAGCGCAGCGGCAGGGTGAGCAGGTGGCCGAACAGCCCCAGCATCATCCGCGAGTCGAGCCGGGCGTACAGGTAGATGATGACCGCCGAGCGCAGGTAGCTCGTCACGCCCTGCGCCGCCACGAGCACCAGCATGCCCAGCCCGAGGACCGTCATCACCTCCGTGGCGCGGTAGGGGAGGATGCGGTCCACCACCACCTGCGTGAGCAGGGGCAGCGACAGGCCGATGCCCTGCATCAGCAGCGACGCGGCGAAGATCTGCGCGAGCAGCGCGCCGAAGCGCGGCATGCCCACGACGTAGGCCAGCGCGGTGCGCCAGGAGGACTCGCCGGAGCGCTGGCGCTTCTGGAAGTGGATGCTGGGCTCGAAGGAGAGCGCCAGGCCGGTGAAGCTCGCGTCGAACTCCGCCCGCGTCAGCCGCCGCCGTCCCCGGGCCGGGTCGACGATGTCCACCCGGTCCGCGGCGAAGCGCTCCACCACCACGAAGTGGTTGAACTCCCAGAAGGCGATGGCCGGCAGGGGAATCCGGTGGAACTGGGCGAGCGTGACGGAGTAGCGCCGCGCGATGAGCCCGTGCGTGCGGGCCGCGCGGACGATGGAGAGCGCGGAGGCGCCGTCGCGGCCGGTGTCCAGGCACTCGCGGCACTCGGCCGCGGCGGTGCGCCGCCCGAAGTACGACAGCACCATGGCCAGGCACGCGCCGCCGCACTCGCGCGTGCTCAACTGCAGGATGACCGGGACGCGGCGCCACCGGAACCACAGCACCAGCGGCCACAGCACGCGCATCACCCGGTCCAGCAGGCGCGGCGGTCTAACGGGCGCGGCGGGGGGCGGCGCGGCGGGCTCCACGGGTTCGCTCATGGGGCGCGGCTCCGCTGGGGCGCCCCGCCGGGCACGAGCAGCTCCAGCAGCCGCTGCGAGCCCACGCGGACGCTCACCGGGAAGCGGGCGCCCAGGAGCGCCTCGGCGCTCGGCGCTCCGGGCGTGGCCTGCAGCCGCGCGACGAGCACCGCGGACGGGCCCGCCTCCGCGCGCGGCGGCAGGAGCGCGGCGCCGAAGCGCTCGCGCGCGTCCTGGGGACTGAGCACCCGGGGCTCGACGGCGAGCACGTCCGCGCGCAGGCCCGCCGCGGGAGACGAGGGCTCCACCACCAGGGGTTGACCGGGCTGGAGCGACGCGAGCGCGTCAGGGGACAGGAACACGAGCAGCGCGGACTCGTCGGGCCCCACGCCGTCCTGCACGCGCGGTCCCTTCACGACGACGGCGACCCCGGACTCGAAGCGGGGCAGCCACGCGCTCCAGGCCAGCGCGCCACACGCGAGGAGCGTGCACAGCGTCAGCCACAGGAGCACCTGCGCGCGCGGCGCGATGAAGGCGGGGAGCACGAGCTGGGCCCGACCCTGGACGAAGCGCTCCAGGGCACCCGTGCGGAAGATGGAGGAAGGGGGAGCACTCATGGAAGGCTCGTCGCCAGGGAAGCTCCCGCCAGGGGTGTGGGCTCCTGATACATCGTGAAACAGGTTTTCAGCCTGAGCCACGACACCACTGCCTTTCGGCAGTGGGCGCGGTCAGCTTGGAACTAGCAGCTGCACCAGTCACAGCTGGCGGCCTGCAGGCCACCGGCCGCAACCTCGAGGACCTCGTCGGTCAGCTCGAGGATGCCGGCAGGGTTCGCGGGGATGAGGTCCCGCTCGGCCTGGGACAGCTGGTTGCGGAACTCCTCGTCCTTCCACGCGCGGATGATCTCGGACTTGACGGTATCAGACATGGGCTTCTCCTTACGACGGGAGTACGGCGTGCCTGTTGAGGCATTCCCGGGATTGGCCTGACGGCCTGCTTCCCGGGAAACGTCAGTATCAATTGAGTCGCGAAGTATTAGCAAGATGGAGGTATCAAACTTCAGTGGCGCTGTATGGATTCGCGGGAACCCAGCCGCTCCGCGTCAAGCCAGCTTTCGCAGCGGAGCCTCGTTGCGGAGGATCGGCCGGCGTTCGGTGGCGAGCCGCTCGAGGAGGGCCGCGGCGCCGCTGCTGCCCGGGGCGCGGGCGAAGGCCTGCTGGAGCCGGCGGGCGTGGTGGCGCAGGGGCTCGCTGGTGCGCAGCTCCTCGACCTTCTGGCCGAAGCTCTCGACGGTGACGTCCTCGGGGCGCAGGTGGACGGCGACGCCCGCGGCGAGGCAGCGCAAGGTGAGGTCGGATTGCTCGCCGCCGCCTCCTCCGGGGATGAGGAACAGGGGCAGGCCGTGCGTGAGCGCGCCGAGCACGGCGGCGGTCGTGCTGCTGGAGATGATGCCCTGGGCATGGGGGAGGACCGCGGCCTGGGGCACGTGTCCGCGCACGAAGAAGTTGGCGGGCACGTCGGTCACGGGGCGATCCAACCGGCCGATGGAGACGGCCACGCGGACGGGCTTCTCCCCGAGCGCGCCGCGGAGCTGGTCCCAGAAGCCGGGCGCGTTGAAGACCCGGCCGGGCTGGGCGTAGAGGATGGGCTCCCCGGAGTCTCGCGCCTCCGCCAGCCATTGCTCGAGCGCGGGGTCCGGCTCGGTGAAGTCCCAGCCGCAGTTGCCCACCAGGTGCGTCACCTCCGGCAGCACGTCCAGCGGACCCTCCAGCTCCTCGACGCTCTGGAGCAGGTGCAGGTCCCCCAGCAGGGGCGAGCGCGACGAGGGCACCTGTCGTCGGGGGAGCCAGAACATCTCGCTGCAGATGTCGTGCGACTCCATGAGTCGCGCGTACCGGTCGGAGAGGAACGCGTCGTAGGGGAGGGTGCCGGCGAGCCGGTGGACCGGGTAGGCGCGGAACTCCGGCGGCATGCGCTCCAGGAAGGCGTCGGTGGGGAGGATGCTGGCGGCCAGGCCGATGACGGCGGTGGGGAGGTGGTGCCGGGCGCCCGCGAGCACCGCGCCGAAGGCCATGGCCTGCCCCACGAGCACGTCGGCGGGGAATTGGGTGAGGGCGTATTCGATGTGCTTCACCTGCCGGGCCTGCTCCAGCGGGTTGGCGGTGAACTCGACGATGAAGCTGGGGCCGTCCTCCTCGCCCCGGGGGATGCGTCGCAGGCCCGCGCGGTCGAGCAGCGGCGTCATGGTGGGGCCGGTGACGAAGGCGACCTCGTGACCGCGCTCGCGAAGCTGCTGGGCGATGGAGATGGCGGGGCCGAGGGAGCCGTAGTTCGTCAGGGACGTGAAGAGAAAGCGCATGGCCTGGCTTTCGCGACGACGAGGGGGAGCCCCGCGCCCCGGGTGCCTCGGGACGCAGGGCTGCGACTGTAACAGCTTTCTCACGGCGGGCCCGTCACCCTGTGCGTGAGACATGCCATGCTACGGCGCGGGGCCGGGGTGGCTCGCCGCTCGCGAGCGCAGGCCTCCGTCGGGGTGCGAGAGCATGGTGATGTCCGCGGCAGAGAAGGACGCGCTCGTCCAGGCGCTGGGCGCTGGGGTGCGTCAGCCCCTCCTGGTCGACGCCCAGGCGCTGGAGCCCTACAGCCACGACTTCGGCGGCACGGCGCGGCGCCTCCCCGCGGTGGTGGTGAAGGCGCGCTGCGAGGAGGACGTCGTCCACACCTTCCGCACCGCGCGAGCGCGGGGCGTGTCGGTCAGCGTCCGGGGCTCGGGCCACTCCCTGCGCGCGCAGTCGCTCAGCGACGGAGGCATCGTCCTGGAGAACGCGCCCGGTGACCCCGACATCGTCGTGGGCGAGGACGGGCGCGTGGAGGTGTCCACGCGCACCCGCTGGGGTGAACTGGAGTCCGCGCTCAACATGGTGGGGCGCACCGCCCCGGTCCTCACGGACCACATGGCCACGTCGTTGGGGGGGACGTTGTCCGTCGCGGGCTATGGGGCGCGCTCGCTGGTGTACGGCGCGCACCTGGACCAGGTGGAGCGGCTGCGGCTCATCCTCCCGGATGGCTCCGCGCGCTGGTGTTCGCAGGCGGAGGACGGGGAGCTGTTCCGCTACGCGCTCGGTGGCTTCGGCCAGGTGGGCTTCATCGAGCGCGTCGTCATGCGCACGCTGCCCTTCCAGCCGGTGGTGCGCGTGCAGCGCAACGGCTTCGAGTCGTTCGGCGCGCTGGTGGAGTCGCTGTCCTGGACGCAGGGCTGGGACGGGCCCTCGCCGGACCACTTCTTCGGACAGCAGAAGCGCGGCGAGGTGATGAGCGTCTTCGGCGCGAGCCACCCGGACGAGGCGTCGGCGTCCACCACGCGCATCCCCGGTCCGCTGGAGTCGCTCTCGCATCAGCGCACGCACATGCTCGTGCGGCCCGGCTACTTCATCCAGGCGCGCACCCGCGCCGACGCGCCCATGGAGAAGCTGCCCCGCCAGTTCTGGAGCGACTACTGCTTCGACTACGAGGGGCTGCGCGCCTTCGTGAAGGCCCTGGAGGAGGGACCGCGCGAGCGCTACTGGGACGACAACTGCCTGGTGCGCATCCTGGCGCTGAAGCGGGGCTCGGTGCGCTGGCCCTTCGACATCCGCTCCCTGTCGAGCCCCGCGTCCCGGCTCTATGGCATCGGCATCTACTACCGCATCGAGCCCGGGGAGGATGAGAAGGCCGAGCGGGCCCGGCAGGCCCACGCGGACTTCCTGGCCCGCTGCCTGGAGCTGGGCGGCCGGCCGTACCTCTACGGCTGCAACGCGATGACGCCGGAGCTGATGGAGCGCTTCTACGGGGACGCCTACGCGCGGCTGCGCGCGCTGCGCCGGGAGCTGGACCCGGACGGGCTGTTCAATCCGGGCGGGCTCCCCTGAGGTCGCGCGTCACGCGGCGGGTTCGGGGCGAAGCAGGCCCCGGGCCACGAGCACCTTGAGGACCTCGTGGGCCTGGTCCAGGCGCAGGCCCTCGGCCCAGGCCTCCACGTCGCCCACGCGGAAGCGCTCGCGCCCCGCGATGGCGCGCACCAGGGGCAGCACCTCGCCGGACAGGCCCACCTCCGTGTTGGCGCCGTAGAGGTACACGGAGGACGCCCCGTTGGGACCTCCAGGGCGGACCGCGTAGACGAGCGGGTAGGGCTCCGTGCGCGCCAGCACCGTGTCGGGCTGGAGGGTCACGGTGGGGGCCGGCTGTGACGGGGCGAAGAGGGCGCCGGTGGTGCTGGCGCGGCGCCACAGCCGCTCCAGCTCCGTGTCGTCCGAGGAGAGCTTGCCGAGCAGGTCGCGCAGCTCCGTCAGCCGCGACGCGATGAAGCCGCGCACCTCCGGGGGCATGGTGCCCGTCGTGTCCGGCGTGGTGAGGGAGGCCGGCACGAGGGCGCGCCAGTCGACGCGCGACTGGAGCAGCCGCTCCAGCTCCGGGCCGAGCACGCCGAAGAAGCCCACCGTCTCGCAGGCCATGTTCATGGCGAGGGAGGACTCGTCGCCCGCCTTCGCGTTGTGCCAGCAACCCGGGGGCAGGTAGAGCAGGTCGCCGGGCTCCAGGAGGACCTCCTCGAACTGGCGCTCGTCCGGGGTGGCGACGTCCTTGATGGGCTTGTTGTCGCTCTGCCGCACGCGGCCGTCCTGCTCGACGATGGCGTTGCGCAGCGGGTAGGGGGTGGCGGGCAGGCGCGAGTAGCGCCACAGCTTGCGGCCGGCAATCTGGATGACCATCGCGTGCCGCGCGTCGTAGTGCGTGTCCAGGCCCTCGCCCGGCGGCGACAGGTAGCAGTTGAAGCGCACGGGCGTCGCCAGGTTGAGCTGCCGGCGGATGTGGGCCGCGAAGCGCGCCAGGCCCGCGTCGCCCGCGCCGATGTCGTTGACGCACACGGTGGTGCGGGAGGTGAGCGCCTCGCGCACCTGGTCGGGGGAGAGGGTGATGGCGGCGTATTCGTCGTGGCGGTTGCGCCAGAAGGCGTGGATGCCGAAGGAGGCGGGCGCGCGCTTGTCGAAGCCGGCGTGGAGCAGGGCCTGGTCGAAGCGCTGGCGGTCGAACAGCGCCTTGAACTTCTCCGGCGTCCCCCGGACGAAGAGCGCCTGCTTCTCCCAGTACTCGGAGAGGAACGCCTCCGGCGTGACAGGGTGCAGCAGTTCCGCGAGCTCACGGCCGTTTCCACCGGACATCCGAAGACCCCTTGTGCGTGATGTGCGAGCGAGGGGGCTCACGGTAGTCCCGAGCCGTGGCACGCGTCGAGCCAGGGGCGCCACCGACCTCCGTGGACTCAGGGCGTGGGAGGTGGGGCGAACGTCGTCTCGATGCGCAGCGCCCGGGAGAGGGTGAGCGTCACCGGCGTCTTCGCCGCGATTTCGAGCAGGCGCGCCTTCTGCTCCTCCGTCACGGCGGGCCCCACCGACAACGTCCGCTCCACGCGCTCGACGTCCCCCTCCCGGAACAGCTTGAGCTTCACGGTGAAGGGGCTCAGGTCCCACTGCTTGCGCGCCGCGTACATCTTCAGGGTGATGGCCGTGCACGCGCCCAGCGAGCCCATGAGCAGTTGGTAGGGCGCGGGGCCCTGGTCCGCGCCACCGAGCGCCGCCGGCTCGTCCGCCATGAAGTGGTGCTTGCCGGTGCGAATCGACTGCGTGTAGCCGTCCTGGCTCTCGACGACGGCGGCCGCCAGCAACGTGGAGTCATGCGTGGTCATGCAGCCATGAATCCAGGGCGCCTCCCGCATGGCAAGGTCCAAGCACCCGCCTCCCTCTTCCGAGGTAGTCTCCCCGCGCGATGTCACTCCAGGAGTCCGGGACTTCCGAGCCCGTTGCACCACCGTCACCGAGGGGCCAGGCGCTCGGGGAGCTGGCGCTCCTGTTCCTGCGCCTGGGCACCACCGCCTTCGGAGGACCGGCCGCGCACGTCGCGCTGATGGAGGACGAGGTGGTGCGCCGCCGGCGCTGGCTCACGCACGAGGAGTTCGTGGACCTGCTCGGCGCGGCCAACCTCATCCCCGGGCCCAACTCCACGGAGCTGGCCATCCACATCGGTCACCGGCGCGCGGGGTGGCCGGGGCTCCTCGTCGCGGGCACGTGCTTCATCCTGCCCGCCTTCCTCATCGTCCTCGGCATCGCCTGGGGCTACGCGCGCTTCGGTGCGCTGCCGGACGTGAGCGCGCTGCTCCATGGGGTGAAGGCCGTCATCATCGCCGTCGTCCTCCAGGCGCTCTGGGGGCTGACGCGCACGGTGGTGCGCACGCGGCCGGCCGCCGTCGTGGGGCTCGCCGTGGTCGCCGCCGCCTTCCTCGGCGTGAACGAGCTGTGGCTGCTCCTCGCCTCCGGGCTCGCCGTCCTCGCGTGGCGCGCGGCGGGACGGGCGCGGACCGGCGTGGACGCGAGCGGGCGCTCGGTCGTGTCTCCCTGGCCGATGATGGTCGGCATGGGGGCCGGCGCGGTGGTGCCCTTCTCCCAGCAGGGGCTGTTCGTCTTCTTCCTGAAGGTGGGCTCCGTGCTCTACGGCAGCGGCTATGTGCTGCTGGCCTTCCTGCGCGCGGACCTCGTGGAGCGCTTCGGCTGGCTGACCGAAGCCCAGTTGCTGGACGCGGTGGCGGTGGGGCAGGTGACGCCGGGGCCGGTGTTCACCACGGCGACGTTCATCGGCTACGTGCTCGGTGGTCCCACGGGCGCGGTGGTCGCGACGGTGGGCATCTTCCTGCCCGCCTTCTTCTTCGTCGCCGTGAGCGGGCCGCTCGTCCCGCGCCTGCGTCGCTCGTGGGCGGCCGGTGCGTTCCTGGATGGCGTCAACGTGGCGTCCCTGGCGCTGATGGCCGTGGTGACGTGGCAGTTGGGCCGCGCGGCGCTGGTGGACGTGTGGACGGTGGGACTCGCGGCCCTGTCGGCCGTCCTGCTCATCCGCTACCGCGTCAACTCCGCCTGGCTGGTGCTGGGGGGCGCGGCGGTGGGGTGGCTCCTGGAGGGGCGCTGGGCCGCGTGAGGCTGCTGCCGTGGCGTCTCCTATGGCGCCTGTGCGGCGGACTCGAAGTAGTGGCGCTCGGCGAGGTCTGCGAGCAGTCCGGGATGTGTCGGTCGCCAGTTCAGGAGGCCTCGTGTGAGCTCGCTGGACGTGGGGTTGTCGAGCTGGGCGAAGGTGGCGAGGAAGCCGAGGTGGTTGCTCGCGTCCTCGGCGGAGACGCTCCTCGAGGGGAGTCCGAGTCCACGACCGATGGCCTCGGCGATGTCGCGGAAGGGGACGCCGACCTCGGCGGTTCCGTGGAGGCGTGAGCCCGCGGGGGCCGCCTCCAGCGCCAGACGATAGAGCCTCGCGGCGTCGAGGGTGTGCACCGCCGGCCAGCGGTTGGTGCCCTCTCCGACGTAGGCGGCGAAGCCGTTCTTCCGTGCCATCGCGATGAGTGAGGGCACGAAGCCTTGATGGTCGAGCGCGCTGTGGACGGTGGGCGCGAGGCGGATGACCGAGGAGCGGACGCCGCGCTTCCCGAGCGCAATCACGGTGTTCTCCGCGTCGATGCGCGCGCCGCTCGCGAGCACGTCGTTCTCGGTGCCGGCGCGGCCTCGCACGGCCTGGGCGAGCATGAGGGTGCCTCCGGTGCCCACGAATGGCTTGCCGGAGCCCTCGAGCGCGGCGGACATCGCCTCGATGGCGCGCAGGTCGGCTGCCGCGGCCCCCACGTAGTCGCCGGTGAAGGCGACGTCGTGCTTGAACGCGAGGTGGATGACACCCTCCGCCGCGGCGGTGGCCTTCCGCAGGCTGTCGAGGTCGTCGAGGCTGCCTCGGTGCACGGCGGCGCCAGCGGACTTCAGCGTGGCGGCCGAGGCGTCGGACCGGGCGAGACCGACGACCTCGTGCCGGGCGGAGAGCAGCTCACGCACGACCGCGGAGCCGATGTGCCCGGAGGCACCCGTGACAAAGACGCGCATGCGAACCTCCGACGTCGGAGCCGGACCTGGCTCCTACCATGCGGGTGACCGACCTCGGGACGAGGCATGCTCCGGGACGTCGGGAACCGGACGCGCGTGTCCTCGTTGGAACTCGGCGCGGACGCCTAAAACCTATTGGGTGCAACTTTGGTTCGTTTGCTGCGACTCTGCAGGTCGGGACGTCGCGGAGTGTGAGGCCTCTTCTGTCAACGAAGTACCGGTTCACCATGGTGAACTGGGGTCGCGGCTGACCATACATTGGTGCTGAGTGACAGATACCTCTGCCTCTTTCCTGGACGACGAGCGAGTACTTTCAGTGAGATGGCGACCAGTAGAAGAATGGAACGGTGGAAAACGCCTGAGTGCCATCTTCAGAGATGAGAGTTGCCTCTCCGCTATTCCATCTGGCTCGGACATGGTCCGCGCCGCCGCAGCGACTCACGAACGCAAGAAAGCGGACCACCCCTAAAGCGCGCGTATCCGCATGGATGCCGAACGGGATCGGAACTCGTGTGTCTGCCTCAGGTACAAACGAACGTAGCCAGACTGCGCGACCAAAACCTCCAATCTCTCCAACGACGTCCTCGTCGACTGCTCGGTCCAACCAATCCCAGAGAAGTTGCGTAAGTTGCCCCAGCGTATAGACGTCCATGGGCAAGAATGTGCCTCCTTGTCTATCTTCTCCTTGTCGAACTGGGTGCTGCTTTGCAAGCATCCAGAGCTTCTTGATTTTGCCGTCCTGAATGGCGTCGGATTCGTGGCGCGCCCAATAAGCCGCATACGCAGCACGCTGGAGGTCGGCCAGTTCGTCAGATTCGAAATTGATCTCCCGTGCATCTGCGGCGAATCTCGGCTCTAAATAGGATGCTTGCCTCCCGTTCTTGTCGAACGTGACGTTGTTGCCTTCAGTCAGGCCGGGTTCGGCAAGTAGTAAGAGTTCATTGCTTCCCTTGAGACTGACGACATAGACAGAGTCCATTGCCACGCTCTCCTGTTGGTAGCATGTTGAGCACGACTCCCCCGCTGGCATCCTGGCGATGATGGCCGTGCATTTGCGGAGCTGCAAGACTATGCGTGATCACCAAGAGAGGCTTCGCCGTGTTCCACGTAGTGGACAACCATCGTGTCGGAGAACCTTGCGTGTCGTGAGGGGTACACCAGGGGGCGTGCGTCTCCTTGTTTACTGGATGCCTCTCCGTTGTCGGAGGGGCGCCGAAGCCGTGGTCTCGACTCGCTACCCGGGGCGCGTGGCGCCAGGGCGCTTCACGGAGGCGTGAGTCGCATCTGGCACGAGGCCAGCTCCTCGCCAGACAGGTCCCCGCGGAAATCGGTGCACTTCAGCAGCAACGTGCCGTTCGGCTCCTTCTGCGCCTCGCAGTGCCGGTTCACTTGCACCTCGGTCGCGTTGCCCGCGTCGGCCGGAACCGAGCCGCCATCCGCGCCCAGATAGAGGGTGCGGTTCGACTCGTGCAGGTTCCAGTTGCCGCCCAGCAGGTCCACGTCATCCGAGTTCGATTCACCGTACCGGGGCACGCCGATGGCGTCCGCGTCGTTCACCTCCACGTCGCAGGAGTCGGTGGCGGAGTGCGCCAGGAGCCCGCCCACCTTGCCGCAGGTGTTCTCCGTGACACTGAAGAGGATGTCCTGCCGGCTGTGCTCGCAGTCGCGCGACGAGTCGGCGACGAGCAGCACCGCGGTGGAGGACAGCACGGCGAGAGTGGCGAGGCTCCTCGACAAGCGCTTCATGGGTGGACTCCGTTGGGGGTGTGGAGGGCCTTGGTCCGGTAGGACGCGAGCCCGTAGTGCACCGCCGCTCCGACCAGGGGCAGCGCGATGAGGTCCGTGGGGTCCACCACCGCTCGGAAGCTCTCGAATCCGAGCAGCGCCCCCACGGGACGCAGCAACTGACAGAACCAGAGCGCCCCCATGGGGGACACCTTGAGCGTGGTGAACAGCGCCGCGGTGAAGACCGCGCCCACGCCCAGGCGCCTGCGCGGCGACCAGCGCGTCACCAGCGTCAGGAGCGCGGACACGTAGAGCGGCAGGAAGAAGCAGATGGCGACGTCCGACAGCTTGCCGGTGAGCACGTTGTGGAACGTGGGCTTGAGCCAGCGGTCGTTCACCGCCATCAGCGCCACGGCGCACAGCGGCAGCGGCGCGAGGAACTCCGGCATCCGCGGAGGCCCGCGCATCACAGCCGCTCCGAGCGCACCAGCGCCCGCAGGAGGATGGTGTCGGTGAGCAGCTCCACCGGCGCGTGGTCGTCCGTGAGCGGCTCGCCCGGGGCCACCGCGCGCAGCTCGCCCGCGACCCGCTCCGCCAGGGGGCGCAGGGTGTCCGGCAGGGCCGGAGCCCGACGCGCCAGGCGCTCGCCCAGGCCCGCGTCGCCCGCGAACAACAGCGTGTTGCTGCGGTTGCGCGCCTCGGCGGAGAAGACGTGCGGGAACACCGACGCCAACGTGCCCCCCACCGCGTCCACCACCGCGCGCTCGTCCTCGAAGCGGCCCACGTTGAAGCACGCCACGCCGCCCGGGACGAGGTGCGCCGCCACGGCCTGGGCGAACTCGCGCGTCATCAGGTGGAAGGGCACGTAGGGGAAGCGGAACGCGTCGACGATGATGGCGTCGTACCGGCGCGTGTCCCCGGCGAGGAACATCCGCGCGTCCCCCACGTGGACCTCCACCTCGGGCGACAGGCCGAAGTGCGTGCGGGCCAGCCGCACCACCTCCGCGTCCAGCTCCACCCCCACCACCTCCGCGCCCGGATACGTCTCGCGCAGGCCCCGCGCGCTGGTGCCCGCGCCCAGTCCCAGGAGCAGCACCCGCGGCTGCCGGGGCGCGCGCCGCCCCATGGCCGGCGTCAGCAGGTAGTGCGCGAACACCTCCTCGCGCACGGGCTGGCCCGGCAACCACACGCTCTGCACCGCGAAGCCCTCGTCGAAGACGAGCCGGCGCGTGCCCCCCGGCGCCTCCAACACCTGGATGAAGGCCAGCGGAGACTCCGCCACCTCCAGCGCGCGGGCGTCGCGGGGCAGGGCCTGTCCCCCCAGCGCCAGCGCGGCCACGGGCACGCCCACCGCCACGAGCCGCCACCGCCACGACAGCGTCCACGCCGCCGTCAGCCCGAGCACCCCCGCGAAGCAGGCCATGGCCCGCGCGGTGCCCAGCCACGGCAGCACGACGAAGGCGGCGAGCAGCGTCCCGAGGATGCTCCCCAACGTGGACGCCGCCGACAGCCGCCCCGC
The DNA here is from genome assembly GCF_024198235.1 of Myxococcus dinghuensis. Classification (GTDB taxonomy): domain Bacteria; phylum Myxococcota; class Myxococcia; order Myxococcales; family Myxococcaceae; genus Myxococcus; species Myxococcus dinghuensis. The sequence goes on from NZ_JAKCFB010000009.1 coordinate 18,073, forward strand.
ATGCGCGCCCGCGCCCGTCACGTCCCCCAGCCCCACGCGGACGAGGAAGGGCCCCACCGCGCCCAGCACCAGCAGCGGCGGCAGCGCCGCCAGCGTCACCAGCGCCACGCGCGCCATCGCCTCCAGCACCCGCCCCGTCATCACCGCCGCCGTCGCGCCCGACAGCAGCGCCCGCGCGAGGAACGGCAGCACCGCGAGCATCACCGACGCGACGCACAGCGCCACGCGCAGGGGCTCCAGGCCCTTCGTCTGGTCCGCCACGCGGCCTCCCAGGTGCGCGCCCAGGGCGAGCCCGCCCAGCACGAGGGAGATGAGCGCCGCCCAGACCGGGGTGCTGCTCCCGAAGTAGGGCGCCACCAGTCGCGACGCGGCCATCTCCGACGCCATCACCGTGGCGCCGCAGAGGAAGGACAGCCTCAACAGGGAGGAAGGGCTCATGGGGGCGGGCCTCGCCTCACAGCAAGGCCCGTTCCACCGTCAACACCTTGAAAACGCTCGGGCACGTCTCCCGTGGCGAGCGACCGAACGACAGGGATGTCAGGGAGCCGACGCCTCTCTGACAATCGCGCCCCCTCCTCGGTGGGCGAGGGGGCACCGTCGAGAGGGCGGGGGGCCTCGCCCCGCCCTCGACGCGCTCAGCCCTTGAAGGGCAGGGGCGCCACCTTCACCGTGGCCGGCCCGCCCGCCAGCGTCAGCTCTGTGCCCGGCTCCAGCGAGTCCCGGTGCACGTACCCCAGCGCGACCTTCTGGCCCTGCGCGGGAGAGCGCACCACGCTGGTGAGCCAGCCCACCTTCTTCTCGCCCCGCCGCAGCTCGGTGCCCGGGGCGGCGTCGACGTCACCCAGCAGCAGGCCCGTCAGCTTGCGGTTCATGTGGCCGCGGAAGGTGGCCCGGGCGATGACCTCCTGCCCGATGTAGCACCCCTTGTTGTAGGAGATGGCGCCGGTGAGGTTCGCCTCCATGGGGATGGTGGTGTCCACCATGTCCTGCCCATAGCGGGGGACCCCGGCCTCCACGCGCAGCAGCTCCAGCGTCTCGAACCCCAGCGGCCGGAGGCCCGCGTCGGCGCCCGCCGCCGTCAGCGCCTTCCACACGGCCTCCAGGGCGGCGCGCGGCACCCAGAGGTCCACGCCGTGGGGCTCCACCGCCGTGTTGCCCACCAACCACACCGGCTGCCCGGCGAGCGTCACCTGCCGGGCGGCGTGGTGGCCCAGGGGCTCGGAGGGGGCGCCCAGGGCGGCGGTCAGCACCTGTGCCGTCCGGGGCCCGAGCAGCCTCAACAGGCCCAGCTCCCCCGTCGCCTCGTGCAGCTCGGCGTCCTCGGAGATGAGGTATTTCTCCAGGAACTCCCGCACCTTGGCGCCGGTGCCCGGCTCCAGGTCCAGCAGCAGGTCGGCCCCGCGCTTGAGGATGCGGGCATCCGCCACCATGGCCCCCTTCACCGTCACCAGGGCGGCGTACGTGGCCTGACCCTCGGGGAGGTTCTTCACCTCCTGGGTCACCATTCCGTGTAGGAAGGAGGCCCGGTCCTCGCCGGTGATGCGCAGGGACTCGCGGTAGGAGGCGTCATGGAGCGCCACGGCCTCCCGGGCCGCCCGGTATTCGTCGTCGCCCGTGCCATAGGCGGCCACGGCCTCCCGGCCGCCCACGGCCATGAAGCGGGCCGCCGCTTCCTCGTGAACAAAATGCAGAGACAGCGGTTCCATGTCCGTCGCTATATAGAGGCGAAGGAGCGATTGCCACGATGGATGTGAAGCACCTGTCGTCCTTCCAGGACTTCTCCTTGGAGAAGCTCCGGAAGCACAACGTCTTTCAGTCCGAGCGCTTCTTCCTGGACGTCTACTGCCTGGCGCCCGGGCAGGCCCAGAAGCCCCACCGCCACGACACGTCCGACAAGGTGTATGTGGTGCTGGAGGGGCGCTGCCGCTTCCGCGTCGGCGCCGAGGAGGAGGTCCACGGCCCCGGAGCCGCGGTCCTCGCTCCTTCGGGTGCCGAGCATGGCGTCGCCAACGACGGCCCCGACTCCGCCCGACTGCTCGTCCTGATGACCCCGCCCCCGGAGCATGCATGAGTCCGAAGTCCTCCAAGAACGCCCCCGCCGCGGCCCCGGCGGCCCCGCCCGCCACGCCCACGGCGGTGGTGGCCCTGCTGGTGCTGGGGCTCGTCGAGAGCGCCCTGTCCGCCTTCCAGTGGAAGGAGCTGCTCGTGCTGCGCGGCGGCGGCGAGACGGTGTGCGGCATCTCCGAGACGGTGAACTGCGAGACGGTGTGGAACTCCGCGTTCGCCACCCGCATCCACGAGCTGTTCGGCCTGCCGGTGGCGGGCCTGGGGCTGGTGTGGGGCATTTCCGTGGTCGCCCTGTCCGCGCTGTACCTGGCGCGGGCCCGCTCGGGGAAGCCGCTGACGCCGGTGGCCCACGCGCTGCGGCTGTCCGTGTTCGCGGGCGTGCTGTCGGTGCTCGTCTTCGCCTCGGCCAGCCTGCGCGCCGGCGCCGTGTGCCCCACGTGCCTGGGCACATACGCGCTGGTGGCCGTCATGGCGGTGGTGGCGTACCGGGGCCTGCCGGGCCCCCGCGCGCCGGCCTCCGGTGAGTGGGGCCCCGCGCTGACCTGGGCGGGCGTCACCACGCTGGCCGTGTTCGTCGCCGTGCTGCTGCCCGGACGCTCCCTGTCGACGCCGGAGCCGAAGGCCGGCGCCTGGCTGCCCCCGGCCTCGACGCAGGCCTCTTCGCCCGACGCCTCGACGCCGCAGCAGAGCGTGGCGCCCCTGTCGTTGGAGGCATACCTGCGCGGCCTGCCCATGCAGCAGCAGCAGCAGGTGTCCAACGCGCTGGCCCTGTACCGCCGCGACACGCCCAGGGCCGCCGCCGCGCCCGCGCGCCACCGCTACGGGCCGGTGGACGCGCCGGTGAAGATCGTCGAGTGGACCGACAGCAAGTGCCCCCACTGCAAGGCGCTGGTGGAGGAGCTGGCGGTGCTCAAGAAGCGCATCCCGGAGGGGAAGATGTCGCTGGAGGCGCGCCAGTTCCCCCTGGACGGCGCCTGCAACCCGGCGATGCAGCGGCGCGGCCCGGACGCGCCCACCGTGCGGTGCGTGGCGGCCCGCGCGCAGATCTGCCTGGAGGGCGCGCAGGACTTCTGGACGCTGCGCGAGAAGCTCTTCGCCCAGCAGGCCGTCCTGGACACGGAGCGGGTGATGGAGATCGCCTCCTCCGGCTCCGTGCCGCGCGCGCAGCTGGAGGCGTGCATGGCCAGCCCGGCCACGGCGGCGAAGCTCCAGGAGGACTCCGCCTACGCGCTCCGCTACAACTTCACCGGCACGCCGCTGGTCGTCGTCAACGGCCGCCAGGCCATGCCGTCCGCGCCGTTCCTCTACGCGCTGGTGATGGCGGACGGCAACCCGGGCGCCCCCGGCTTCGACGTGCTGCCGCCCCCGCAGGCGATGGCGCAGGACGACCACGCCGGGCACAACCACTGAGCGAGGCAGGGCTCCCCTCATGGGCAAGCGTGACAAGAAGGACGAGCCCGCCGCGCCCCCGGCGCCGTTCCACAACCCCTTCGCCGCGCTGGCGGCGAAGCGCGAGGCGCTGCCCGCCGGCCCCGTCACGCCTCCGCCCGCCGCGCGGACCGTGGAGCCCAAGGGCCCCGCGCGCGCCGTGGTGCGCATGGAGCGCAAGGGGCGGGGTGGCAAGGAGGTCACCGTCGTCGAGCACCTGGAGCTGCCCGCGCCCCAGCGCGAGGTCTGGCTCAAGGCGCTGAAGAACGCCCTGGGCTGCGGCGGCGTGGTGGAGGACGACACGCTCGTGCTCCAGGGCGACCAGCGCGAGCGGCTGCCCGCGCTGCTGGAGTCGCGCGGCGTGCGCAAGGTCACCGTCGGCTGAACCCTCCCGAGGGTGTCCTGTCCGTCGTCCAGCGGACACGAAAAAGCCCGGGACGCCATGGAGGCGACCCGGGCTCCTTGCTGACAGCGTCGTCCGACTACAGCGCCGCGATGATGGCGTCCGTGAAGTCGCGGGTGGTGGCGCCGCCGCCCAGGTCGCCCGTGCGCACCTTGCCGTCGCCGTACACCTTCTGGATGGCGCCCTCCATGCGGCGGGCCTCCTCGCGCATGTCGAGGTAGTCCAGCATCATCACCGCCGACATCATCAGCGCCGTGGGGTTCGCGATGCCCTTGCCCGCGATGTCCGGCGCCGTGCCGTGGACCGCCTCGAAGACCGCGGTGCGCTCGCCGATGTTGGCGCCCGGCACCACGCCCAGGCCGCCGACGAGGCCCGCGCACAGGTCGCTCACGATGTCGCCGTACAGGTTCTCCAGCACCAGCACGTCGAAGCGGCTCGGGTCCTTCACCAGCTGCATGCAGAGGTTGTCGATGATGACTTCCTCGTAGTGGATCTCCGGGTACTCACGGCCCACCTTGCGGCAGCAGTCCAGGAACAGGCCGTCCGACAGCTTCATGATGTTGGCCTTGTGGACGCCGGTCACCTTCTTGCGGCCGTGCTTGCGCGCGTACTCGAAGCCGAAGCGCGCGATGCGCGTGGAGGCCTTCTCGGTGATGATCTTCAGCGACTCCACCACACCCGGGACGATGATGTGCTCGATGCCGGCGTAGAGGCTCTCCGTGTTCTCGCGCACCACCACGAGGTCCACGCCCTCGTAGCGCGTCTTCACGTTGGGCACGCTCTTGACGGGCCGCAGCGACGAGTACAGGTCCAGCCGCTTGCGCAGGCCGACGTTCGCGGAGGGCAGGCCGCCGCCCACCACCGTGCCCGTGGGGCCCTTGAGCGCCACGCCGCTGCGCAGCACCGCCTCCACCGTCTCGTGGGGCAGGTTGGTGCCGTACTTGGCCACGACCTCCGTGCCCGCGTCCTTGTGCTCGAACTCGAGGGGAACCTTGAGGGCCTCGAGAACGCGGATGGTGGCCGCCATCACCTCGGGGCCGATGCCGTCGCCATTGATGACCGTGACAGTGCGGGTGTTCGCCATGGGTGCGGATTCACAGCACAAAACCCCCGGTACCGAAAGGATGAAAACACCCGGCATTCAGCCGGCGGCATGGGGGCCATGAGGCGCGGGCGGGGCTGGGGCGCCCGCTGTCCCTCCGAGGCGGGGAGGGCCCCCACCCTCAGTGTTCCGAGGTCGAGGTCGGCCGGGGGGCCGGCTTGCGGGACGGCCGGTGGCGGCGCCGGATGGCGTAGGGCCGGTAGAACGACTCCCACAGCGCGGCGCGCCGTCCCCGGGGCCGGGTGCGCAGCTCCCCCAGGGGGGCCCGGATGAAGAACGAGGAGACGAACAGGTAGGTCGCCGCCACGGTGATGAGCGCCAGGATGCCCATCACCAGGGGCCCCGGGACCCAGGCCACGTGGGCGCGGTCCGCGAACTCCGCGAAGTCCTGGGGCGGGCGCGGGTGGCTGTAGACCTTGAAGAACCACGTCACCAACAGGACCATCAGGATGGGGCCGTAGGTCCGGTTGAGCCGGGTGGAGATGGCGGACATCAGGGACAGCTGGAGCTGGGGGCGGGACATCTCCACCGCCAGCTCGCGCAGGGCGTCCGGGTCCACCGGCTCGCGGCGCAGCATGGGCACCCACCAGCCGTCCTCCAGCAGGCGCACGCGCCGGTTCCACAGGTCGTAGTAGCGGTAGCGCCGGGCCTCCACGAGCAGGAAGGACACCACCATCCAGATGCCCACGAGGAAGGTGACGTGGGGGCTCTGGGGGGTGGCGAAGCCGAAGGAGATGACGGCGGCGGTGGTGGTCAGCGCCCAGTTGGTGGTGGTGTCCAGGCGCGTGCGCCACGTGTCCGAGCGGCTCAGCTCGCCGCGGAACAGCTGCGACATGGCCTGCTGCGACAGCCATGGCGACTCCAGCAGGTCGCTCTTGTTCGGCTCGTTGAGAGGCATCCGTTCCTGGAAGGTGGGCCGGGACACAAGCGGCGGCAACGCGGGCGGCCGGGCGTCCACGCTCGGCGGGCGGGCGGCCGGGCGCCCGGGTGGCCATGGCGGCCGGGCGTGCGCACCTTGTCCACCGACCGTGCCCGCCCGCATCAACGCCATCGAAGCCCTGTCCGAGCTGCTCCAGGACGAGCAGGAGCGCGTGACGCGCCTGTGGGCCAAGCGTCTGCGCGCGGAAGTCTACGAGGTGGAGATTCCGGGACGGGACTTGCGCGAGCCCCTGCGCCGGATGGTGTCGGAGCTGGCCCGGCTGCTCAAGGACCGGGGCGAGGACGCGGTGCGCCTGTGGCCGGAGGTGGTGCGCTCGCACGGCGCGGACCGCTACACCCAGAACTTCGAGCCCGAGGACCTCACGCGCGAGTTCAAGTCGCTGGAGGAGGTGCTGCTGCACGTCTACGCGCGGCACCACGACGGGCTCATCGAGCCGGAGGTGGCGGGGCTCATCGCGGAGCTGGTGTGGGAGGCGGACGCGTCCGCGCAGGCCGCCTACGCGCGCATCCTGAAGACGGAGGAGGTGCGCTTCCGCGAGGCGGCGGTGATGGAGTCGGTGCTCAACCAGGTGGACGTGGGCATCCTCCTCGCGGAGCTGGACGGCACGGTGTCCTTCGCCACGCCGCCGGTGAGCCGGTTGATGGGCGTGCCCATGCGCGCGGTGGTGGGCGGGCGCGCGACGAACACGCTGGCGCCGGTGCTCACGCAGGTCAACGCGCGGCACCTGACGGGCGAGCCCTTCAAGGTCGGCGACATGCCCTTCGTGCGCGCCCTGCGGGAGAAGGGCCCGGTGCGCGGGGTGATGATGATCATCGAGCGGCCCACCGGGGACAAGGCCACGCTCGAGATGAGCGCCACGCCCGTCTGGGAGGAGGAGGGCGAGCTGGCGGGCGCCATCCAGACCTTCACCGACCGCACCGAGTCCGCCAACAAGACCAAGGCCCTGGAGAGCGCCTACGGCGAGCTGCGCCGGCTCCAGGGGCGCCTGCTCCAGCGCACCCGCCAGCAGGCGCTGGGGCAGCTGGCCGGCGGCGCGGCGCACGCGCTCAACAACTTCCTCAACGTGCTGCGCCTGCGCATCACCCTCTTGCAGCGCGAGTACAAGCCCGAGCACCTGGAGGCGCTGGACCGCACGGTGCAACAGATTGGCGAGCTGGTGTCGCGGCTGCAGGAGTTCAACGTGCAGCGCACGGAGGAGCGGCCCTCCGACGTGCAGGTGGACCAGACGGTGCGCGAGGCGCTGGAGCTGGCGCGCGGCGAGCTGGAGCAGCGCGAGCACCCCGTGTACGTGGACCTGGAGCTGGGTGACCCCGGCGCGGTGCGCGCCGACGCGGCCTTCTTCCGCGAGCTGGTGGTGAACCTGCTGCTCGCCGCGCGAGACCGGATGGAGGGCGGCGGGCGCCTCAAGGTGACGACGCGCTCGGAGAACCCGGCGTGGCTGACGTTGCGCATCCAGGACGAGGGGCCGCCGTACCCGGTGGAGGAGCTGACGCACCTGTTCGACCCGCTGCGCCGCGACCCGGGCGCGCCGCAACTGTCGCTCTACCTGGCCGTCGCGCGCGCGCAGGTGCAGCGTTGGGGAGGAGAGCTGACGGCGGAGAACGCCCCGGACGGGCCCGGCTCGGCCTTCGTGGTGAAGCTGCCGCGCGTGCGCGCCCAGACGCCGGCGCCGCCGCCCCGGCCCTCGGAGGCCGTCACCCGCCCGGCGGCGCCCCGGCGCTTCCAGCAGACGCGCCGCGTGCTCGTGGTGGACGACGACCTGGACAACGCGCGGATGATGGCCGAGGTGCTGGGCGAGGAGGGCTACGAGGTGCAGGTGGCCCACGACCCCCACGTCGCGCTGGACATGTGGCGGCGGCGGCGCTTCGACGCGGCGCTCCTGGACGCGGTGATGCCGGAGATGAGCGGCTGGGAGCTGGCGCGCGAGCTGCGCGCGAAGTCGCCCCAGGCGCTGCTCGCCATCGTCACCGGCATGGACGTGCGCGGGCAGAACCGCGCCAACCTCGCGCTCGTGGACGCGGTGTTCCGCAAGCCCATCGACGTGGGCGCGCTGGACGACTTCCTCGCCCAGTCGGAGGGGGGCACGGGCGAGGGCGCCTTGCCTCCTCCCCCCGCCTCCACGCCGGACGAGCCGGACAGCCGCCAGCACTGAGCGCGCGCCACGGGGCCCCGGACGGGCACCGCGTCGAGCGGCGGGGCCCTCTCGCCGTGGGGCATGGCGGAGGGGATTGCGGCTAGAGTCGCGCGCGTGAGTGCCTTCCTGGAGCTGGAGCGGGTCCGCCGCAAGGTGGAGGCGGGTGAGGTGTTGAGCGAGGCGGAGCTGGAGCTCTTGCGCGCGCGCGCCCGGGACTCGGAGGGGCCGACGCTGCGGCTGGCGGTGGCGCACGCCTTGAGCAACGCGGGCGCGGACCGCGAGGCGCTGCCGCTGCTGGAGACGCTGCGGCGCGAGTTCCCCCAGGACCTGCCGGTGGTGCTGGGGCTCGCGCGCGTGCTGCTCGGCCTGGAGCGCCACGCGGAGGCGGAGGCGCTCCTGCACGAGGCGCGGAGCCGCTCGCCGGGAGACCCGGAGGTGCTCAAGGTGCTGGCCGTGCTGGCGCTGCGTCGGGGTGAAGTGGCGCGGGTGCGCGGGTACGTGGAGGACGCGCTGGCCAGGGACCCCTTCGACGCGGAGGCGCGGCTGCTGAAGGAGGAGCTGGACGCGGCGGAGCTGTCCTCGCTCCCCACCGTGGGCGAGCAGGTGTCTCGCCCGGAATTCACCGCCGCGCTGACGGGCGCGCTGGGCCGCGCGCGCGTGACGTTCCGCCGGCAGGGCAAGGACCTGTTGGTGAAGCTGGCCACGGGGGGCGTGGGCCGCGTGGACGTCGGCTCGCTGTACGCGGCCTTTGTCGAGGCGCCCGGGACGCAGGGGCTCCAGGCCCACGTGGAGGCCCTGGCCGCGCGGCTGGGCGGGCTGTCCTCGGGGCTGGAGGGGCAGGACGCCGCGTTGGAGTCGCGGCTGCGTCCGGTGCTGCGTCCGTCCGACTTCGGCGAGCGGGCCGTGGGGGCCGTGCACCGCGAGGGGCCCGCGGGGCTGGAGGTCTTCTACGTCCTGGAGGACGCGGAGTTCGTGCGCTACCTGCCGGACTCCGCGCTGCGCCCGGCCGGCCTGACGCTGGAGGCGGTGGACGCGGCGGCGTGGCGCAACCTGGAGGCGAGCCCCGCGCCGGTGCGGCCCGTCGTGGTCGACCAGGGGGACATCCGGTTGGCGGAGACGCGGTCCAGCGTGTGGGCCGTGGTGGGCGGTGACGGCCATGACGGCGCGCGCCTGCTCACCGCGGCGCAGCGGGGGGTGCTGGTGGAGGAGGTCGGGGAGGGCGACTGGTGCGTGTCGCTGGTGCGCCGGGAGCTGGCGCTCGTCGTCCTGGCGTCGGACGCGGAGGCCCGCGGCGTGCTGGCCCGGCTGGCGCCGACCGCGGAGGGAATCCCGGGCGTCTTCCGCCTCTCGTCCCAGGGGCTCGTCCGGGAGCCGGAGTCGCCCCGGCGCTGACGCCGACCGGGGAATGAATCGGGGCGACGGCGCCGAGCCGTCCCAGGGCGAGCGCGGCCGTGGCGTGGCCGAGGTGTCGTCAGCCCGCCGTCGCGGTGGCGGGCAGCGCGTCCACGAACACGACCTCGCGGTAGCCCAGCGTGAGCAGCAGGCCCCGCAGGGCCCGCTCGGCGGAGTCGCGGGCGCGCTGGCGCAGGCGCGCGTCGGCGTTCACGTCGTGCTCGAAGGCGAGGCGCGCCTTCTCCAGGAGCTGCGCCGTCTGCGCGCTGTCCAGGTTGGAGTCGATGACCTCCGTCTCGCCCGGGCGCAGCACCACCTGCACGCTCAGGGGGGGCAGCACCACGTGGACCTTCGTTCCGGCGACGTGGAGGTTCTGGGGGCCGAAGCGCTGGAGGTCGAAGCCGAGCTGCGCGTCCGCGAAGACGATGGCGCGGCCGTGCGGGTCCTGGAGGGTGTAGCGGGCCCAGTTCACCACGTCCTTCCACAGCGCGTCGGTGGGCTGGGGCTCCGGGGTGAAGGTCACCTTCTTGTAGAGGGCCACCTCCAGCGTCTCCAGCCGCGCCACCTCGCGCATCTGCTGCACCACGGCCGCGGTGTCCGGGATGGCGGGCTTCGCGGGGCGCAAGAGCAGGCCCGCGACCACGGCGCCCACCAGGGCGCCCGACAGGACGGTGAGGACTCGCGACAGGTGCGCCATGCCACGCAGTGTACCCCCTTCTCTCCACGGGGCGTCTTGAGGCACGGTGCGTGTGGGTGTGGGCGCCGCGCCGTCTGGAGGGCCGCCGAGTGGAGCTGACGGACGTGGAGGTGGAGGCGCTGGGGACGCGGGGGTACTTCACCCGCACGTCGTTCCTGGGCGAGGCGCGGGCGCTCGCGGCCCGCGCGGACGCGCTGGCGCGGGTGGAGGTCGGGAGCCTGCAGCCCGCGGGCATTCGCCGGGGCGCGGACCGGACGCAGGACACGCGCGTGCGCGGAGACCTCATCGGCTGGGTGCAGCCCGAGGCCGGCACGCCCCTGGGCGCGCTGCGCGAGCGCTTCGAGGCGCTGGGCCAGGCGCTGTCCCGGGGCGCGTACCTGGGGCTGGGCCGCTTCGACCTCCAGCTCGCCTGCTACCCGGGGGGCGGGGCTCACTACGCGCGGCACCTGGACGCCTTCCCCGGTCAATCCAACCGCCGCGCCACGGCCATCTGGTACGCCAACGCGGGCTGGGTGCCGGAGCACGGCGGCGTGCTGCGGCTGCACCCGGAGGGCGAGGCCCCCGTGGATGTGGCGCCCGGGCTCGACACGCTGGTCGTCTTCCTCAGCGAGCGCATCGAGCACGAGGTGCTGCCCGCCTTCCACCCGCGGCTGGCCCTCACCGCCTGGTTCTACGGGCGCGACGCGGGCTGAGGCGCTACAGCGGCGGCGCGAGCAGGACGACCGAGTAGCCCACCGCGGTGCGCGTCCCCAGGTTCTCGTACGAGTGCTTCTGGTCGCCCCGGAACACGACGACGTCGCCGGGCTTGAGGACGAAGCGCTCGCCGCTGGCGACCAGGAGCAGCTCCCCGGACTCGCACGCCAGGTACTCCCGGGTGCCGGGAGTGTGGGGCACGCCGGTGATGCGCACCCCGGGCGGCAGCTCCACGCGGTCGAACTCCATGCCGGGCAGCGGGTCCGGCAGCAGCTTGCGCAGCTGCCCCGCGCCCCGCATGCGCGTCGTCAGGCTGTCGCGCGGGTAGTGGCGCGCGCTGGCGCGGGGCCGGGCCACCAGCTCCTCGAGCGACACCTGGAGCGCCCCGGCGACCCGGTGCAGCACGGCCAGGGTGGGGTTCGCCGTGCCCGACTCCAGGTTGGCCCACGTCGCGCGGGGGACGCCGGCCAGCTTCGAGAGCTGCGCCTGGGTGGCGCCCCGCGTCTCGCGCAGCGTGCGGATGTTGCGGGCGAGCCTCCCCGCCAGGTCCTCTTCGTTCATGGAATGGCAATCTGCCAAGGCAATGGCCGCGATGCCAATCCCTCGTCGCGCCCTCCGTACTTGTGTCCCGAGGAGGAGACACACATGGACTTGGTTGGAAGAGCCGTCCTGGTGACGGGGGCGAGCCGGGGCCTGGGCCTCGCGCTGATGGCGGACTTCGCCCGGGCCGGCGCGCGGGTGGTCGGCGTGGCCCGCCACGCTCGGGAGATGGAGGCCGCCGTCGAACCGCTGCGCGCCGAGGGGCTGTCCGTCCACGCGTTGGCCTACGACGTCGGCGACAAGGAGGACGTCTACCCGCTGGTGGGCGCGGCCACGTCGCTGGTGGGGCCGCTGGACGTCCTCGTCCACAACGCCAGCACGTTGGGGCCCACGCCGTTGCCGCTCCTGCTGGACCTGGCGTGCGAGGAGCTGCAGCGCGCGTTGGAGGTGAACCTGGTGGGGCCGTTCCGGCTCTCCAAGGCCGTCGTCGGCAACATGGTGGTGCGGGGGCAGGGCGGGCTGGTGCTGCACCTCACCTCGGACGCGGCGGTGTCCGCCTATCCGCGCTGGGGGGCCTACAGCCTGGGGAAGGGCGCGCTGGACCACCTGGCGCGCCTGTGGGCGGCGGAGCTGGAGGGCACGGGCGTGCGCTTCCTCTCCGTGGACCCGGGGGAGATGGACACGCGCATGTACCGGGACGCGGTGCCCGAGGCCGACTTCGCCGCGCTGGCCCGACCGGAGGCGGTGGCGGCCCGCATCCTCCGGTGGTTGGAAGGTGGCGCGGACGCGCTGCCCTCCGGCGCGCGCGTGGAAGCCGCGAAGCTGGAGGCCGCATGAAGCCGGCGACCTGGCCCGCGGACCACCCGGAGGAGGGACGCCTGCTGCACGTGGAGCCCCGCGCCCGCCGCTACACCGACTCGCGCGTGGCGGACCTCCCGGCCCTCCTGCGCGCGGGAGACCTGCTCGTCCTCAACGACGCGGCCACGCTGCCCGCCTCGCTGCCCGGGCGCACGGAGACGGGGGAGCGCGTCGAGCTGCGGCTCGTCTCGCGGGAGGCGGACGACACCTGGACGGCGGTCCTCTTCGGCGTGGGGGATTGGCGCAAGCGCACGGAGGACCGGCCGCCGCCGCCCGCGCTGCCGGTGGGTGCGGGGCTCATGGTTGCGGGGCTGAGGGCGCGGGTGGTGGAGGTGCTGGCGCCGTCGCCGCGCCTCGTGCGCGTCGCGTTCTCCGAGTCGGGCGCCGCGCTCTGGTCCTCGCTCTACCAGGGCGGCCGGCCGGTGCAGTACGCGCACCTGGGGGCGCCGTTGTCGCTGTGGCACGTGCAGACGGGCTATGGCGCGAGGCCCTGGGCGGTGGAGCCTCCCTCCGCGGGGCTCCCCCTCACCTGGAACCTGCTGCTCACCCTGCGGCGCCAGGGCGTGCGGTTGGCCTCGCTCACGCACGCCGCGGGGCTGTCCTCGACGGGGGATGCGGACCTCGACGCGGCGCTGCCCCGGCCGGAGCGTTCGGACATCCCGGCCGCCACGGTGGAGCGGGTGAACGCCACGCGCGCGGTGGGCGGCCGGGTGGTGGCCGTGGGCACCACGGTGGTGCGCGCGCTGGAGGGCCGCGCGGAGATGAGCGGGGGCCGGTTGGTGGCGGGGGAGGCGGTGACGGACCTGCTCCTGGGGCCGGGCTTCGTCCCCCGCGTCGTCCACGGCCTGCTGACGGGCATGCACGAGCCCGGCAGCAGCCACTTCGCGCTGCTCCAGGCCTTCGCGCCGGCGTCGCTGCTGAAGGAGGCGGCCGCGCACGCGGAGGCGCGCGGCTACCTGGGGCACGAGTTCGGGGACTCGTGCCTCGTCCTGGACTCGGACTCGGACCCGTGAGGGGTCACTGGAGCTGCGCCGGCTCCAGCTCCACCTTCACCCAGCCCGGCTTGCGCAGGTCGAACTGGCGGTAGGCGTCGATGGCGCTGCCCATGGGCTCCACGTGCGACAGGATGGCCGTGGGGTCCACCTCGCCGGTGCGCACCAGCTCCAGCAGCCTGGGGATGTACTTGCGGTGGTTGCAGTTGCCCATCTTCAGGGTGAGGTTCTTGTTCATCGCCAGGCCGATGGGGAACGTGCGCACCTGCTGCGGGTAGACGCCGATGATGGACAGCGTGCCCGCCTTGGCCAGCGCCTCCACCGCCCACGTCACCGCCTGGGCGGGCGCGTCCCCCGGCACCCAGTTGTCCCCCTGGGGATTCGTCTTGGGGGCGACCTCCTTCACCTCGCGCTTGAACTCCGCCTTGTCCTTCGCCGCCTGCTTCGCCGCCGGGCCCGAGTGCGCATGCATGGAGTCCACGCCCACCGCGTCGATGGCGCGGTCCACGCCGATGCCGTTCGTCAGGCGCAGCAGCGTCTCGACGGGGTCCTCCTCGTCGAAGTCGACGACCTCCGCGCCCTGGGAGCGCGCCAGCTCCAGCCGGTCCTCGTGGCAGTCGATGGCGAAGATGCGGCCGGCTCCGAGGAGCTTCGCGCCGACGATGGCGAACAGCCCCACGGGGCCGCAGCCGAACACCGCCACCGTGTCCCCGGGTTTTATCTCCGCCAGCTCCGCGCCGAAGTAGCCCGTGGGGAAGATGTCGGAGACGAGGATGGCCTGCTCGTCGGAGACGCCGTCCGGAATCCGCACCAGCCCCGCGTTCGCGAAGGGAACGCGCACCTTCTCCGCCTGCATGCCGTGGAAGGGGCCGGTGGCCTCCGGTCCGCCGAAGAAGGCCGTGCCCGCGCGCGGGCCGTTGGGGTTCGCCACGTCGCACTGCGCATGGTAACCGGCGCGGCAGTAGACGCAGTTGCCACAGGCGATGCTGGAGGGCACGACGACGCGGTCCCCGACGTTGAAGTTGCGCACGTCGTCGCCCAACGCCTCGATGTAGCCCACGCCCTCGTGCCCGAGGATGGTGCCCGGCTTCATCCCCGGCATCGTCCCGCGAATCATGTGCAGGTCCGTGCCGCAGATGGCGCTGGCCGACAGCTTGACGATGGCGTCCGTCGGCTGCTCGATGCGCGGCTCCGCGACCTCCTCGAGCCGGATGTCCCCAATCCCATGGAATACGACCGCCTTCATCGCGCGCTCCCGCCCCGCCTCCGGGGCCGCTCGAGTTGCAAGGGCGAGGGGCCCGCCGCGGACGACAAGCCCCCTCGCCCGGAGCGTGGGCATCTCCCAGGGGGTGGGCAAAGCGCGGCGCCTCCCCTGCCGCTGGGCAGCCAGGACGCCGGGGCTCGCTCGGGAACAGCCTCTAGACGACCGGTCGAATTCGAATAGACGACCGGTCGACTCGCCGTTGGCTCCTGGGCCATGGGCGCTACCGCCGCCACGGGGGCTGACGTCCGCCGGCACATCCTGGAAGCGGCCCATCCGCTGGTGTCGAGCAAGGGCTTCACCGCGGTCGGCTTGTCCGAAATCCTGGCGGTGGCGCGGATGCCGAAGGGCTCGTCCTATTACTACTTCGACTCCAAGGAGGCCTTCGGCGAGGCGGTACTGGAGGCCTCCTTCACCGACTACCTGTCGCGCATGGACGACCTGCTGGCGAGGCCCGGCACGGCCGCGCAGCGGCTGCCCGAGTACTTCCAGGGGGGGCTCGAGTCGCAGGTGGACGACGCGGCGAGCGGCCGGTGTCTCGTCGTCAAGCTCGGCGCGGAGGTGTGCGACCTCGCCGAGCGCATGCGCGCGGCGTTGGAGCGGGGCACCCAGGGCACCATCGACCGGCTGGCGCGCTGCCTCGAGGAGGGGAGGGGGGATGGCTCCGTGCCGGCCTTGCCGGATGCTCGCGCGGTCGCCGCCTCGCTCTACCAGAGCTGGCTGGGCGCGGGCCTGAGGGCCCGCATCTCCCGGAGTCGCGCGCCGCTCGACACGGCGATGACCGCCACGCGCCTGTGGCTGGGCCTCACGCCCTCGACCTGAGGCGCGAGGCGTGAGCCTCGCCTGTCGCCAGCCCGACGCCGCACCCCTCGCGCCCGCGAAGCGCCACGCCACGCGTCCGCGCGGAGTCGGGCGCCGTTCCCTCACGCCACACCCCACGAGCAGCCCAGGTCCCGCATCGATGCCGTCAACCAACGAATCGTCCTCGCCGCGCGTCCGCGTGGCGCACCCACGCTCCAGGACTTCCGACTCGAGGAGGTCGCCATCCCCACGCCGGGAGAGGGCCAGGTGCTGCTGCGCACGCTGTACCTCTCGGTGGACCCGTACATGCGCAACGTGATGGACGAGGTCCCCCGGGCGTATTCGCCCTCGGTGGCGCTGGGGGCGCCCATGGTGGGGGGCACGGTGAATCGCGTCGTCGTCTCCCGGCACCCGCGCTTCCGCGAGGGCGACCTGGTGCTCGGCGGCGCGGGCTGGCGGGACGACGTGGTGTCGGACGGGCAGGAGCTGGTCCCGCTCGGGGAGATGCCCCGGCCGTCGCTGGCGCTGGGGGGCATGCTCGAGGGCCGCAACTTCGGCAAGCTCGTACGGCGCCGCGCTCGGAGCGGGTGGGCCTCAGCGCCCCGCGTGGTGCACGTGCAGGGTGAGCTTCTTGCCGAAGACGCGGCGGAAGTTCACCAGCTCGCGCTCGGCGTTCCACAGCTCCAGGTCCACGGGCTGGCGCGCGTGCAGGTGCAGGGCGATGCCGCCGTCGCGCGAGCGCGTGGCCTTGAAGTCCTTGATGGGCTGGTGGTGGCTGTGGTCGAGCGCGTTGGCCACGCGCAGCAGGGTGGCCAGCTTGCGCACGGTGCGGGCCTCGGTGGGCGTCAACCCCGTCATGCCGGAGTGCTTCAGCTCCGGAGGGCTGCGCCGGTGGTAGCGGGCGATGCGCGCCACCAGCTCCCGCTCCCGGTCCGCCAGGCCCGGGAGGTCCGCGTGCCGCACCAGGTAGTAGGTGTGCTTGTGGTGGCGCTCGTAGTTGACCGCGTGGCCGATGTCGTGGAGCAGCGCGGCCACCTCCAGGTACTGGCGGACGGACAGGGGGAGCTGGTGCAGCGACGCCAGGTCGTCGAACAGGGTCAACGACAGCCGGGCCACCTGCCGCGCGTGCTTCTCGTCGAAGTAGAAGCGCTGGCCCATGGCGACGGCCGCGTCGGCGAGGCTGTGGTCGTCCTGGTGGTGCGCGTCCTGCCGGTAGAGCAGGTCCACGAGGATGCCGTCGCGCAGGCCGCGGTTGACCACGCTGACGGACTCGATCCCCAGGTACTTCGCCACGCCCTCCAGGATGACGGCTCCGGAGACGATGATGTCCGCGCGCCGGGGGTCGAAGCGCTTGCGGCGCCGGTCCGGCGGCATGGACGCCAGCGTCTCCACCGTCTGGGTCAACTGCCGCACGGTGGCGTTGCCGCTGCTCTCGCTGGCCGCGAACGACACCACGGCGTTGATGGTGCCGGACGACCCGAGCGCCACCCGGGGCAGGTTGGGCAGCTTCTCCGGCAGCGTCTTGCTCAGCACCTCCTGCACGAAGCTGCGCATGATGCGCAGCTGCTTGCCGGACACGACGCGCGAGGCCTCGAAGACCTCCGTGAGGCGCACCGAGCCCAGCCCCAGGCTCCACAGGTTGTCGGGCCGCTCGCCCACGGCGGTGGCCACCTCCGTGCTGCCCCCGCCGATGTCGATGAGCAGCGAGCGCGCGCCGGGCGGCTTCCTGTGCAGCACCCCCAGGCAGATGAGGCGGGCCTCCTCCTTGCCGCTGACGACCTCCAGGTTGAGCCCGGCCTCCTTCTGCACGCGGCGGACGATGTCCGGGCTGTTGCGCGCCTCGCGCAGGGCGCTGGTGGCCACCGCGCGCACCTGGGCCTTGTGGCGGCGGCAGAGGGCGGCGTAGCGGCGCAGCGTGGACAGCAGGCGCTCGGCCGTGGCCTCGGGCATGGAGCCGGTGGCGAAGACGCCCTCGCCGGGGCGGATGGGGTCCCGTTCCTGGTGCAGCGTCTCGAGCGCGCCGTCGGCGTCCGGCCGGGCGAGCTCCAGACGTACCGCGTTGGTCCCCACGTCGATGGCTGCGAGTACGGGCTGGAGGGGGTGACTGGGCATGGATGGGTGCTGGGAGTCTAGAGCGCGTCGCCGGCTCGCGCAGCACGCCTGGAGGGGGACGGCGACCGGGCAGGGGCTCCTGCTCGTGCCCGGGTGACAGGAAGGTGACGGCCCGCCAGGCGTCAGCGCCGCTTGCGGCGCCGGCCCATGAAGCTGGCGAAGCGCTCCGCGAAGCGCGCCACCGCCAGCCCCACCACGTCCAGGAGCCACCGCTGCACGGGCGAGCGCGCGCACTGGTCCAGCAACACGGGCCGTGACAGCGCCACGTGCCGGTCCAGCCACAGCGCCGCCTGCGCCGCCACGCCCGGCTCGCGCACCTCCACCAGCGTCTCCAGGTTCACCAGCGAGAGCGGGTCGAGGTTGAAGCTGCCCACCAGCAGGTGCCGCCCGTCCACCACCGCCGCCTTGGCGTGCAGCGTGGACTCCGTCCACTCGTGGATGTGCACGCCCGCGCGCAGGAAGTTGCCGTACAGCCGCATCGTCGCCGCGCGCGCGAAGACCACGTCGCTGCGCCCGGCCAGGAGCAGCGACACCTTCACGCCCCGCCGCGCCGCCCGCGTCAGCGCCCGCACGAAGCCGGCGTCCGGCAGGAAGTACGCGTGCGCCAGCAGCACCGCGTGCTTCGCCCCGTCGATGGCCGCCAGGTACTGGCGGCGCAGCCGGTGGCCTCCGCCGAAGCCGGACAGGAAGACGCTCACGGGGCCCGCCTTCAGCGCCGCCGCGCCCGCCGTCAGCTTCGCGCCCAGCTGCCGGCAGATGTCGCCCCGCAGCTCCAGCGCCAGGTCCGCCCAGCCCGGGTCGTCACCGTGCGCCGCGTACTCGTCGCCGATGTTGATGCCCCCGAGGAACGCCACCTCGTCGTCCACCAGGAGGATCTTCCGGTGGTTGCGCCAGGAGCGCCCCATGAACAGCGAGGTGAGCGGGTTGTACACGCGCACCTTCGCGCCCGCCTCGCGCAGCGCCTGCGTCAGGTAGCGGCTCGTGGTGATGCTGCCCCAGCCGTCCACCGTCACCTTCACCCGCACGCCCCGCCGCGCCGCGGCCACCAGCGCGTCCAGGAAGCGCGCGCCCACGCCCTCGCGCTCGAAGGTGTAGACCTCCAGGTGGACGTGGTGCCGCGCCCGCGCGATGGCCTCCAGCATCCGCGGGTAGGCCTCCGTCCCCCCATCCAGCAGGAGGCACGACTCCACGTCCCCCGACGACGCGACGGGGAGCGAGGGCGTGGGAGCACCCGCCAGGGGCTGTGGGACGAGGGCGGCTTCGGTGCGCATGAGCCGCCCACCCTACAACCCTCCGGTCGGAGACGGCACGGGCTCGGGGTGTCACCGCGCCTCCCTGGCCGCAGGGAGGGCTTCACCCGTCGTGCTTGCGCGCGCCCTTCCCCTTGCCCTTGTGCCGGCATGCGCCGTCGACGAAGTACTCGCTGGGGTCACAATCCCTGCTGCTGTTCTTGGACTTCTTCGACTTGGACGGACGCGAGTCGTGTCGGTCGTGGTGGTGGACGATGCAGCCGCCGAGCAGGCAGACCGAGAGGAGGGGGACGAGGAGACGGAGCGTCATGTGCGAGCGGGGGGAGGGCTCCTTGGGAGCGTGTTTCGACGACCCTCTCATCCGGTGGATGGCCACACCAGCCATCGACGGTGTGCGTCCGCTTCTGTACCCTTCGCCCCGTGCCCGCCGCAGAGAAGACCGTCCGTCATCGCAAGATTGGTGCGTATCGAGTGCTCGGAGAGCTGGGCCGAGGTGGCATGGCCGTGGTGTATCGCGGCCTCCACGAGATGATTCAGCGCGAGGTGGCCATCAAGGAGCTGCTCCCGGAGGGGAAGCGGGATCGGGAGACGCTGTCGCGCTTCCGCCGCGAGTCGCTCGCGCTGGCCGCCTTCCGGCACCAGAACATCGTCACGCTGTACGACGTGGTGGAAAAGAACGACAGCCTGTTCATGGTGATGGAGCTGGTGGACGGGCCCACCCTGCACACGCTCATCAAGGAAGGCCCGCTGCCGCCGGACGTCACGGGCGTCATCGCCGCGCGCATCGCCAGCGCGCTGGACCACGCGCACTTCCGCCACATCATCCACCGCGACCTCAAGCCCGCCAACGTCATGCTCACCAAGTCCGGTGACGTGAAGCTGATGGACTTCGGCATCGCCAAGGACGCGGGGCTGGAGGCGCTCACCCAGCAGGGCATGGCGGTGGGCACGCCCTCGTATATGTCCCCGGAGCAGGTGACGGGCGCGCCGCTCGACGGGCGCACGGACATCTTCTCCCTGGGCGTGCTGCTCTACGAGGCCCTCTCCGGCGCGCGTCCGTTCCACGGCAAGACGGCGGGCGAGGTCTTCGCGAAGATTCGCGACGGCAAGTACACGCCCCTCGCCAAGGTGGCCCCCAACGTGCCCGCCCCCCTGGTGCGCATCATCCAGCGCGCCATGGAGGTGAAGCCGGAGGACCGCTTCCCGGACGCCGCCGCCATGCGCCGCGAGCTGGACGTGTTCCTCGCACAGGAGGTGCCCGTCTCCCATCCGGGCCTGCTCGTCGCCTTCCTGCGCCACCGGCAGAAGCTCACGGAGACGGAGGCCCAGCAGCTCCTGCGCCCGCAGGACCTGGACGCCGTGCTGTTCGACACCCCGCGCCCCCGCTCCGGTGGGAAGCTGGGCTGGGCGCTCACCCTGCTGCTGCTGGCGTCAGCGGCGGGGACGGGCCTCTACTTCACCCAGGCGCAGTGGTTGCCCCTGCTGCAGGAGTTCACCCGCTGACGGCGGGAGGAGGATGTCCATGGGTCGCATCGTCACCTTCGTGTTGGGCCTCGGCGTCGTGCTCGCGGGCGTGTGGTACGTGATGTACCGCCCGGCCAAGACGGACCCGCAGGCGGCCGCCGCCCGGCGCCTGGAGAACGTGCACAAGGCCGCCGACCGCCTGGAGAAGGACCTCAACACCAAGGCCGACGACATCTTCAACAAGGCGGAGTGAGCGCCTCGCCACGCGGGGCGGCGCTCGCCGTCGCCTCGCGGGCCGCTACTTCTTGGTGTGCGTCACCGTGACGATGGTGCCGATGCCGCCGCGCACGAAGAAGTCCCCCACCACGGTGAGCTTGCGCGGCTGGATGGCCTTGATGATGTCGTCCGCGATGGTGTTGGTGACCTTCTCGTGGAAGGCGCCCTCGTTGCGGTACGACCACATGTAGAGCTTGAGGCTCTTCAGCTCCACGCAGAGCTGGTCGGGCACGTACGAAATCTTGAAGCGGGCGAAGTCCGGCTGGCCCGTCATGGGGCACAGGCAGGTGAACTCCGGGCAGTCGAACGCGATCTCGTAGTCGCGCTCCGGGGCGGGGTTCGGGAAGGTCTGGATGTCCTTGGACGGCTGCGAAGGCATGCGCTGTCGTCTACCACACCATCGCTACGTGTCATCCACGACGTGGCCCCTCGCCCGTCCGGTGGGGGACCGGGCCCATGTGTCCGCCCCTCAACGCGAGGGTCGTCCACCCGTGGGGATTGCGGGGGGCGGGGCAATAATCCCCAGTCCCGCCCAGGCCCCGCCCCTCGCCCCGCCGAGCCCATGCCTCTTCCCTTCGACGTCGAAGACGCCCTCTCGTGCCTTCCCCAGGCCCTGGTCCGCGTGGGCCCGGACCTGGTGGTGCAGTGGTGCGAGCAGGACTTCGCCCGGAAGGCGGGCGTGGCGCTGCGCCCGGGCGGCAGCCTCCTGGAGGCGCTGGAGCCGGGCCCGGGCCTGGACGCGGTGGCGCTCGCCGTCCGCGAGCGGCGTCCCCACACCGGCCCCGTCATCACCCGCGCGCTGCACCAGGTCCGCGTCCACGTGAAGCCCGGGCCCGGTGAAGCGGAACCGCCCGGCGCGTGGCTGGTGGTGGAGTCCTCCGGCGTCGACGACGAGGGGGCCTTCTCCCTGGCCGTCCGCGAGATTGCCCGGGCGGTGGGCGAGTCGCTGGAGGTGGACAGCGTGTGCGCCGCGGCGGTGGTGGCGCTGGTGCGCTGCGCCCAGGTGCGGCGCGCGGAGGTCTACCTGTGCGACGAGGAGGGCGTGGAGCTGCGCCGCTCCGCGGTGTCGGACCTGGCCGGGGGCGAGTCCCCCGAGGACGCCTTCGACCCGGAGGAGGACCCGTTCCGCCAGGCCCTGGCGATGCGGCAGGCCCAGCTCGGCATCCAGCGCGGGTACGGGGACTCGCTGGGCTCCATCTTCGCGGCGGTGCCCCTGTGCGCGCCCCGCCGCACGGTGGGGCTCCTGCTGCTCTACAAGGAGCAGGGCACCTCGTTCTCCGCCCGGGAGCTGGAGCTGTGGACGGCGGCGGCCAACCAGCTCGCGGTGGCGGTGGAGAACGCGCGCCTCCTGCGCGAGGCGAAGTCGGCGCTCCAGGTGCGCGAGGAGTTCATGTCCATCGCCAGCCACGAGCTGAAGACGCCGCTGACGCCGCTCAAGCTGGGCCTGTACACCATGGAGCGCAAGCTGGCCCAGGGGCAGTCGGTGGAGCTGTCCTCGGTGCTCAAGTCCAAGCGCCAGGTGGACCGGCTGGTGGGGCTGGTGGACGACCTGCTGGACGCCTCGCGGCTGGACATGGGGCGGCTGGCGCTGGCCCTGGCCCCGCTGGAGGTGGGGCAGTTGGTGGCGGAGGTGGTGGACCACTTCCGCGCCGCCTTCGACCGGCCCTTCGCGGTGGACGTGCCGCGCGAGCGCGTCTGGGTGCGCGGCGACCGGGACCGGCTGGAGCAGGTGCTGGTGAACCTGCTGGAGAACGCGCACAAGTACAGCCCCCCCGGCGAGCCCATCTCCGTGCGCGTGGAGCGGCTGACGGGCGAGGCGCGCATCCACGTGCAGGACCACGGCATCGGCATCCCCGGCGCGGACCAGTCGCAGGTGTTCCAGCGCTTCTACCGGGCCCGCAACGTGTCGCACCGCAACTTCGGGGGGCTGGGGCTGGGGCTGTTCATCAGCCACTCCATCGCGCGGCTGCACGGGGGCGCCTTGTCCCTGGCCAGCGCGGAGGGGCAGGGCAGCACCTTCACCGTGGGCCTGCCGCGCATGCCCGCGCACGAGGTGAAGAAGCTGCCCCGGCGGGTGCTGCTCCTGGACGAGGACTCCACCCTGGAGGCCATGGCGGAGCGCGTGCTGTGCTCGGAGGGCTACGAGGTGCTCACCGCGCGCGACGGCGCGGAGGCGCTGCGCCGCGCCACGCACCTGCCGGTGGACCTCATCGTCCTGTCCACCACCGCCACCCACGGCCAGGCCGGCGTCTTCCTGGAGACCTTCGCCACGCTGCCCCGCGCGCGGCCGGTGCCCATCCTCCTGGCGGGCGACGCGCGCCCCTGGTGGGCCCAGGAGGAGTCGTCCCTGTGCACGCGGCCCTACGTCGCGGACGAGCTGGTGGCCCGGGTGCGCAACGTGCTCACGCAGGAGCGTCGCCGGCCGGCGGAGGTGTCCCCCTCGGGCGGGGAGTCGCCGCTGGGGACGCTCGCCCCTCGCGCGTGAGGGCGCGGTAGTCCGTGGGGACGATGCCCATGCGCGACAGCGCCTCGCGGGCCCGGGGATGGATGAAGGTGGCCAGCTCCACCTCGCGCTGGGCCGCGTAGCCCCCCTTCACCGTCTGGGGGCGGTAGCCCGGGTGGCACATCAGCTCGATGATGCCCGCGCGCGGCAGCGTGGCCACCTCCGCCTCGAAGCGCTCCAGCGTCCAGTAGGCCTCGTCGCCCGAGTCCCCCAGGAAGTGCGTGTTGGTGGGCACGCCCCGCTTCTCCAGCGCGTGGCGCATCATCGCGTCGATGGAGCGCACCGGCAGCTTCGCGTCGAGCACGACGCGGATGAGGCCCTCCAGCACGTTGGCGTGCAGGTGCAGGTGCTTGTGGACGTCCACGTGGGTGGCGGCGCTGCCCGTCAGCGCCTCCAGCCGCGCCAACTGGGCGCGCACCTCGGCCTCCACCACCTCCGTGGGCAGGGCCGCCGCGCGCGACTCCACGAACGTCCCCTCGCTGCCCAGCAGCTCGCGAGGGAAGTCCTCCCACACCGGCGTGAAGCGGGCGAGGTTCAGGTGCAGCCCCAGCGCCAGGCCCTTCGCCTCGTGCGCGGCGGCCTCGGAGAAGGGCGTGTTCACCAGGAGGGTGGCGGAGGTGACGACGCCCCCGCGCATGGCCTCCAGGAGGCCGCGGGTGATGGCCGGGTCGTAGCCCAGGTCGTCGGCGTTGATGATGAGGACGCGTGGGCTCATGGTGGCCTTTCTCCTGTCAGCGTTCAGGGACGCGGATGGGCCTGGAAGAAGCGCCACGCCTCGCGGGTGGCGTCCAGGCCGGTGTTGGAAGGGGTGGAGGCTTCCGGCCAGACGTGGCCCGCGCCCTCCGCGCTGCACAGCGTGGCGGTGGCGCCCTCCGGCGTGCACCCGGTGTGCTCCACGCAGGCGCTGCCGCCCTGGCGCCACGTCTCCCGGGTGGCGGTGCAGCCCGCGCGCCGGGCGAAGCGCAGGACGGACTCCTCGGCGGACGGGTAGGGGTGGCCGAACGGGATGTTCTCTCCGCCGCCGTACAGGATGACGGGGTCGGCGGTGCCGTGGAAGTGCAGCACGGGCACCGGGCGCGACGGCGCGCAGGGGCTGACGCCCTCCATCCCCGCCACTGGGACGATGGCCGCGAAGCGCCCCGCGCGCTCGCACGCGAGCCGGTAGGCGAAGAAGCCGCCATTGGAGAAGCCCGTGGCGAAGGTGCGCCGCGGGTCCACGCACACGCGCGTGTCCAGGTCCGCGAGCAGCGCGTCCACGAAGCCCACGTCGTCCACGCCGGACACCTGGGGCAGGCCGCAGCAGGCGCCCGCGTTCCAGCCGTAGCCGCCCTCCTTCGCGGACTCGCCGGAGAGCTGTCGCGCGCCCAGCCCCTGGGGGTAGACGGCGAGGAAGCCCTCCGTGTCCGCCAGCGCGGACAGCTGGATGCGGGACTCGAGCTGCCGCCCCGTGGAGCCGAAGCCGTGGAAGGCGAGCACCACCGGGGTCGGCCGGGTGGCGTCGTAGCCGGGCGGCACGTGGACCCGGTACTGCCGCTCGCGGCCCGCGTGGCGCACCGTCCAGTCGTGGGTGCCCGGGCCCACGGTGAGGCCCGAGCAGGCGGCCCGCTCCGGTACGGGCGGCTCGCCCGCGGTGGCCGGCCCGGGGCTCTCGTCACCCGGCCCTTCGGGACGGGTCGCGCTGGACGACGAACACGCGACGAGTCCGGACAGGAGCGTGGCGAGGAGGGCGGGCGGAAGGCGCATGCCGGAGGAATCTAGTTCCCCGACTTGCACTCCGCCGCGAGCACGCCCGCCTGGCTGGGGAATCGTTCCTCCAGCGCACGCTTCACCTCGGCGACGGCCGTCGCGTTGCCGCCGTGGGCGTGGAGCTGGCACCGCGCCGCCAGCGCCCGAGGGTCCTCCGGCTTCAGCTTGTCCGCCTCCCGGTAGGCGCGCTCGGCGCCCGCGCTGTCGCCTTGTCGGAAGAGCACGGCCCCCAGGTAGTAGTGGGCCACGGAGAGCTTGCCGTCCTTGCGCAGCGCGCGCTTGAGGAGGCTCGCGGCCTCGTCCACGCGCTCCTGGCGGAAGCGCACGAAGCCCAGCTCGGCCAGGCTGGCCGCGTCGTCGTGCTCGCGCGTCCAGGCCGTCAGCACCGCGTTGGCCTCGTCCAGCCGGCCGCTCTGCGACAGCAGGCGTCCGTAGCGCGGCGTCACCTTCGAGGAGCCGGGCTGCTGCGCGTGGGCCCTCGCCAGCGCCGCCAGCGCGCCGGGCAGGTCGCCCTGGCGCTCGCGCAGGTCCGTCAGGGCCAGCGCCGGCCGCAGGTCCTTGGGGGCCAGCGCGGCGGCCTCGTCCAGGGCGCGCTCGGCGCGCTTGCCCCGGTTGAGCTCCGTGGCCGCGCGCGCCGCCAGCAGGTGCGCCTCCAGGTCCTTGGGGAAGCGCTGCACGGCGGCCTCGGCCAGCTCCAGCGCCTGCGCGTTCGCGCCCGCCTCCAGGAGCCGCTTCCCGGCGCGCGCCAGCTCCTCGGCGGTGGCGCGCGCGTCCGCGCCCAGGCCGGAGAGCGCCGCGACCTGGTCCGCCGCGTCGGTGGCGGCCTCGGCCCGGGCCAGCCTTTCGGCGGGGGTCGGCTCCGGCCGGCGCAGGTGCCACGCGCCTCCACCGCCGAGCGCCGCGAGCACCAGCACGCCCATCACGACCCACCCCACGCGCGAGCGCCGCCGGCCGGGCTCGCCCTCGCGGATGCCGGAGATGTTGCTGGGCGTGGGCGGCGTGGAGTCGGTGGGCAGCGGCTCGCGGCGCACGGGCACCACCGTGCCGGGCGCGCTGCCCCGGAAGCCCGCCACGGTGGCCGAGTTGGGGAGGGCGCCCGTGTTGCCCACGGCTTGGAGGGGCTCGGGCTCCGGCGTCGGCGGGGGCAGCGGGGCCCACGCGGCGGGCAGCGTCATGGCCGCGTGGGGCGCGGCGTTCGGGTCGAAGACGCGCGGGGCCGGCGGCGTGCCGCCATGGGACGGGTCCGCCATGCGCGCGCGGCGCAGCGCCTGGCGCTTGGGGTCGCGGTCCGGCGGGAAGAGCGTGTCGACGTAGGAGGCGACCTGCTCGGCGGAGGCGACCTCGGCCGGCCCGCCGATGGCCTCGATGGCGTCGATGAAGGACTCGAGGCTGTCGAAGCGCGCGGCCGGGTCCCGCTGCAGCGCGGTGAGGCACACCAGCTCCAGCGCCGCGGGCACGGACGGGTCGAACGTGGTGGGCGGCTTGGCGCGCCCCTCGGCGATGCGGCCCAGCACCTCCTCCGCCGTCATGCCGGTGAAGGGGCGGCGTCCGCACAACTGCTCGTAGAGCATGACGCCCGCGGCGAAGAGGTCCGCGCGGTGGTCCACGGGCTTGCCGGCGATCATCTCCGGCGACATGTAGAAGAACTTGCCCTTGAGCACCCCGGGCTCCGTGCCCGAGCCGAGCGCGTCCGCCTTGGCGATGCCGAAGTCGATGACCTTCACCGCGCCGTTGACGCCGACGTGGATGTTGTCCGGCGTGAAGTCGCGGTGGACGATGCGCAGCGGCCGGCCCGCCTCGTCCACCGCGCGGTGCGCGGCGTCCAGGCCCCGGCACGCGTCCACCAGCACGCGCAGGGTGATGCCCAGCGGCACGCGCTGGCCCCGCTCGGCCGCCCCCTGCCGCAGCTCCGCGAACGAGCGCCCCTCCAGCAGCTCCATCGCGATGAACGGCTCGGTGCCCTCCATCCCCAGCTCGAGGATGGAGACGACGTTGGGGTGGCGCACCTGCGCGGTGATGCGGGCCTCGTTGAGGAACATCTGCACCACGCGGCGGTCCGTGGCCAGGTGCGGCATCAGCCGCTTCACCGCCACCGCGGGTCCCCGCTCGCCGTTGTCCTCGAAGCGCCGCCCCAGGTACACCTCCGCCATGCCGCCCGTCGCGATGCGCGCGGACAGCCGGTAGCGGCCGACCCAGTAGGTGTTGGGACCCGACTCCAAGATGGCCGCAGTCTATGTGTAGGAGGCCACCCGCGTGCACTCTCAGAAGTCCGAGGGGGACGCCTGCCTGGATGCCAATGTGATGCCACCGTGATGTGGGACCTTGGCGGCGCGCGTCGAAGGAGGGGCCCGTCCTCTCGCGGACAGTCCGGGGCCCCGTCGACCCCGCAGCGTGATGTCGACGGGCGAGGGGGGCGGGCGCGGCGCACGCGCGTGCGGGCGTTTCACGCGGCGTGGACGCGCTGCTGCCTGCTCGCGCGAGGGGGCGAGGGGAGTGTTAACGTCGGCGGCCGCTGACCCGCCACGCGCGTCGTTCTTCGTTCGGAGGGATGTTGGGCACCGTCCTCAAGGGTGGTTTCGTCGTCGAGCTGGAGCCCGCGGTGGTGGAGCGTGTCGACCTGCGCATCGAGGGTGAGCGCATCGTCGCCCGCGGCCCCGACCTGGCGCCCGTGGGGGATGACGAGGTGGTGGCGCTGTCGGGCAAGCTGGTCTTCCCGGGGCTGGTGAGCGCCCACCACCGGCTGCACGCGGTGCTGGGGCGCGGGATGCCCCACCCCCAGATGGACGGCTACCAGGACCTGTTGGAGAAGGTGCTCTGGCCCTACGAGGACGCGTTCGACCTGGACGCGGTGCAGGTGGTGGGGACCGCCGGGGGCCTGGAGGCGCTCCAGTGCGGCACCACCACCGTGTGCAACCTCCACTCGTCGCCCCGCGCCGTCTCCGGCTCGCTGGTGCGCCTGGCCCGGGGGCTCCACGAGGTGGGTGTCCGGGGGGTGCTCTCCTACGCCGTGTCGGACCGCTCGGGCGCCATGGTGCGCGAGGAGGGGCTCGAGGAGACGGTGGGCTTCGCCCAGAAGGCCCAGGGGCGCTTCCGGGGACAGGTGGGCGCGGGGCCCTGCTTCACGCTGGGGGCGGACGCGCTCCAGGGGCTGGCGGAGGCCCTGAAGACGACGAACACCGGCCTCCACCTGCCGCTGGCGGAGGACCCGCTGGACGAGCGGCTGTCCAACGAGCGCCACGGCGCCTCGCCGGTGCCGCGCCTGCTGGACGCGGGGCTCTTGTCGCCGCGCAGCCAGTTGGCCCACGTGGGGCACCTGGCGTGGGCGGACCTGGCGCAGGTCATCGCGACGGGGTCGTGGATCGTCCACACCCCGCGCGCCAACCAGGGGTTGGAGGTGGGCTACGCGCCCGCGCTGAAGTTCGGGGCGCGCGCGACGCTGGGGGCGGACGGCGTGTCGGCGGACCTGTTCGCGGAGGCGCAGGCGGCGTACCTGCGCTCGCGCGAGGCGGGGCAGCCCATCGACGTGCTGCGCTACCTGGCCAACGGCCACCGGCTGGTGTCGCAGGTGTTCGGGGCGCAGGTGGGCCCCATGCGCGAGGGGGCGTTGGCGGACCTGCTCGTGCTCGACTACCTGCCGGCCACGCCGCTGACGGCGGAGAACCTGGCCTGGCACGTGGTGTTCGGCCTGGGCAGCCGGCACGTGGAGGCGGTGATGGTGGACGGTGTGTGGCGGATGTGGGCGCGCAGGCCCCTGTCGGTGAACCCCTCCGTGGTGGCCGAGCAGGCGCGCGAGGCGGCGGCCGCCGTGTGGGCGCGGATGGCGGAATCGAAGTCGTAGCCCGCGCGGCTTGCCTGTCCCGGTGGGGGCGGGTGAAATCGCCGCCATGCTCGCTCCCGTACTCGTCGCAGGGCTGCTGGTCGGCGCCATCCCCCAGGTCGGAGACACCGCTCCGGATTTCACGGTGAAGGACACCGACGGCAAGGTCTACATCCTGTCGGAGCTGGTGAAGCAGGGGCCCGTCATCGTGGCCTTCTTCCCCAAGGCCTTCACCAGAGGCTGCACCAAGGAGTTGAAGGCGTACACGGCGCGGCACGCCGAAATCGAGCAGCTCCAGGGCCGCGTGCTGGCCTTCAGCACGGACGACGCTCCCACGCTCACGCGCTTCAAGGCGGACCTGAAGGCGCCGTTCCCCTTCATCCCCGACCCCGAGGGCAAGGTGGTGGACGCCTACGACGTGAAGATGCCGCTGGTGACGGTGTCCAAGCGCTACACCTTCGTCGTGGGCGCGGACCGCAAGGTGCTCAAGGTGGACTCGGGCGGCGACGCCGTCGACCCCACGGGCGCCATCACCTCGTGCTCGCAGGGCAAGGCCGCGGCGCCCACCGCCCCGGTGGCGACTCCCGGGAAGGACGCCGCGCCCGCGAAGGACGCCGCGGCGAAGCCGGTGAAGTAGCCGTTCCGCTCCACCAGGACCGGGGATGAGCGGACGTCCGCGCGAGCGCGCTCATCCCTGGGGCGGGAGCGCGCGGTTGTCGAAGACCTGCGCCGGGAAGTTCTCCACGTAGGTGTCCTCGAAGCGCCCGCCGGTGTACTCGCGGATGACCTTGCGCCAGAAGGCGATGGCGGCGCCGTTGCCGGGCAACTGGCTGACCTCCCAGGCGCCGCGGAAGTGGTCGAAGACGGCGCGGGCCGCCAGCCGTCCCAGGCCCCGGCCGCGCTCGCCGCGCAGGATGAAGAACTCGCTCATCCGGAAGTCGCGCCCGCGCGTCATGTAGGGGAAGGGCGCCTGCGCGACGAAGGCGAAGCCCACCGTGCGCCCGTCGTCCCGCAGGAGCAGCGGGTGCACCTCCGGCGAGGGCGCGAGCCACGTGGGCAGGAAGTCCGGCTCCCAGCGCCCCTCCGCGTCCAGGTGGTACTCCACCCCGAACTCGCTCAAGTCGTGCAGGTAGAGCGGGTACAGGTTGCGCAACAGCGGGTGCTCGGCCGGCGTCGCACGGAGTATCTCCACCAGGTCCCTCCCGCGACCCAGCATGACCAATCCCGCGCGCGCCCACCAGCGTCCGTGCCCGCCCTCGGCATGGGGCAGGACGGACCCTGGAGGGCGGGCGTGGCGCGGGTCAGTGCGTGACTTCGGTGGCGCTCATCGGCGGGGTGCCGCGGGCGTGCGCCTGGGCGTGCTGCGCGAAGAGGAAGCGCCGGATGGCGGTGCGCGTGAGCAGCCCGCAGGTGGCGATGCCCTGGGGCGCGGCGACGGGGAGCGCGTCCACGTCCTCCTGGTCCATCACCCGCACCGCGTGGGCCAGGTCCGCGTCCGGTGACAGCAGGGGCAGCTTGCGCGCCAGGTCGCTGGCCACCAGCAGCGGGTAGACGGCCTCGTCGCGCCACACCTCGCGCAACTGCTGCACCTGGACGATGCCGTACACCTGTCCGGAGGTGTCCAGCACGGGCAGGGTGCCCGTCTCGGAGGTGAGCAGCAGGTCCGCCAGCGGCCGCAGCGGCAGGCCCGCGGGCACCGGCGGCAGGTGCTCCATCAGCGCGCGCACGGGCGTGGCCTCCAGCAGGTCCGCGTCGCTCTGCACCTTCGGCGACTTGCGCTCGATGAGGTAGTGGCACAGCGCGGAGGCGATGGTGCACGTCACCATCAGCGGCAGGATGATGTCGTGGTTCCCGCTCAGCTCGTAGATCATCATCATCCCGGTGAGGGGGCCGCGGTTGAGCGCCGCCACCGCGCCGCCCATGCCCACCAGGGCGTACGCGCCGCTGGGCCCGGTGCTCGCCGGGAAGAAGTAGTGCACCAGCGTGCCGAAGGCCCCACCCGCCATGGCGCCGATGACGGCCGCGGGGAAGAAGGTCCCACCCGAGCCGCCGCTGCCGATGGTGAGCGCGGTGCCCACCAGCTTCAGCACGCACGCGGTGACGAGGAAGAAGAACGGCAGTTGTCCCACCGCGGCCAGGTTGATGTAGTCGTGCCCGCTGCCCCACACCGTGGGGCTGACGAAGGCCAGCAGGCCCGCGCACAGGCCACCCAGGCCCGCGCGGAAGTGCAGCGGCTTCTTCGCGAGCCACGGCGACAGCTTCCCGCCCCCGCCGCCCCGGAAGAAGTGCTCCACCCCGTGGAGCAGCCGCACGAAGCCGAAGGCCAGCAGCCCGCAGCCGATGCCCAGCACCGCGTACGCCAGCACCTCCGAGCCGCTCACCAGGTCGTACGACACCTGGCGCAGCAGGGGCGCCTCACCCAGCACGCCCTGGCTCACCAGCGTGCCCGCCACGCTGGCGAGGATGATGGGCGAGAAGACGCGCAGCTCGAACTCGCGCAGGATGATCTCCATCGCGAACACGGCGCCCGCGATGGGGGCGTTGAACGACGCGGAGATGCCCGCGCCCGCGCCGCACGCCAGGAGGATGGACAGCTCCCGGCGGCTGAAGCCCAGCACCCGGCCCACCGTCGACGCGAAGGCCGCGCCGCCGTACACGATGGGGCCCTCGCGCCCGGCCGAACCCCCGCTGCCGATGGTGATGGCCGACGCCACCAGCTTCAACAGGCCCCGGTCCGCGGGCACCACGTTGGCGCCGCTCTTCACCGCGCGCACCACCTCCGGGACCCCGTGCCCGTGGGTCTCCGGCCGGTCGCGCAGGAGCCGTCCCACCAGCACGCCACCCAGCGTCGGCGCCAGCAACATCAACCACCAGGGAAGCTGCGGCACCACGTCCGACAGCGCGTGCGCGTGGCCGAAGACGCTGTTGAGCGCGGACAACGCCACCAGCGGGTAGTAGAGCGACAGCGCGCCCAGCGTCAGCAGCGCCAGCAGCCGCAGCCGCCGCTTCACCTCGTCCCGAGGACCCCCTGGCTCGATGACCCGCGCCAGCAGCAGCGCGCCCAGCGCCAGCGGCGCCCCCACGAAGGCGTACTCCAGATGCCACCGCGCGGACGCGAACGCCTCCACCAGCGTCTGGAGCTGGCCGCGGCGCAGCGTGTGCGCCAGCTCCGCCGTGCCGAAGGTGATGCCGGTGAACAGGCCGATGAGGTTGGAGAAGATGCCCGCGGCCAGCCCGCTGTAGAGCCCCACCACCGCGCCCGCGATGGGCAGCACGGACGGACCGGGCAGCCGCAGCCGGTTGGACGCCTGGAGCGTCAGGTAGAGCAGCCGGCTGAGCCGCTCGCGCAGCCTCGTCCACACCGGGGTCGGGGTCGAAGTGCCTGGCGGAGGTTCGTCGAGATTCATTGGTCCTCCCACTAACCCAAACCGCGCGTGGAAGCTTCAACCTTTGTGCGGGGCCGTCGGCCGGGCGCCGTGTGCCCCGGGGGGCGGACGCGGGGACCGTCAGGGGGCGAGGTGTTGGCCAGGCCTCAGGGGGCGTGGCTGCGCGTGGGCAGCCGCGAGCGCAGCAGCACCGCGAGCCCCGCCAGCGCCAGCCAGGGTGCCAGGTGGCCGGTGAGCAGGTGCCCGGCCGTCCCGTCCGAGCAGTGGACGTGAATCACCAGCAGGCTGACGCCCCCCGCGGAGAGCCCCGCCGCCACCGCGCGCACCGGTTGGAAGGCGGACCGGCACAGGAGGACGAGGACGCAGGCCAGGGGGACCACCGACAGGAGCACCTCGGAGGCCATGCAGCCCAGGCCGCCCATGGGGGGTGGGCGCATCCGCTGTCCGGTACCGCCCGCCAACTGCGCCACGGCCACGACCGTGGCTCCCAGCAGCAAGGCGCCCCACGAGGGCACCTTCCGTCGCTGGGGCGCGAGCGCCAGATAGGTGCCCGCGCCGACCAGCGCGAGGATGAGCAACCCCACGCCCGCCACGACCCACGGCGCGGCCTGGTTTCCCACCCAGCTCCCCCGTCCCAGGAGCGCCAGCCCCAGCGCCATCACCCCCACGTCCACGCCCAGCAGCACCAGCAGCTCGCGCCACCACGGCGTGGCCCGTGGGCGCGCCGTCAGCTCCTCGAGCGCGAGGCGGTGCGCGGTCTCCAGGCCCGTCCCAGGTGCCCCGGCGCCCGCGTCCCCACCCGAGGGGGCGATGCTCTCCAGCGCCTCGAAGCCCCCCGCGAGCGCGCGGCAGTCCTCGCACCCCGCGACGTGGGCGGCCAGGTCGGGGGGCAGCGGCGTCCCCAGGGCGTCCATCACCTTCAGGCACGCGGGCGTCATCCCGTCGCCTCCTCGCGCAGGGCGGCGAGCAGCTCGCGCAGCCGCGCGTAGCCCCGGTGCGCGCGCACCTTCACCGCGCTCTCCGTCAGGCCCAGCGTGTCGGCGATCTCCGCGAAGCCCATGCCCTCGAAGCGGTGCAGGAGGATGGGGACGCGCTGGCCCTCGGGCAATTGGTCGAGCGCCTGGCGCACGGCCCGCTCCAGGCCCACGTCGCGGGGGCCGGCGACCTCGGCGGGGACGTCCACCGGCAGGTGGCCCTCGGCCGTCAGCTCCTCCGGCCGGTGGCCCCGGCGCAGCTGGTCCCGCGCGGCGTTGGTGGCGATGGCGTACAGCCAGGGGCGGAAGCGGGAGCCGGCCTGGAAGCGCCCCCGGGAGCGCACCAGGGACAGGAACGTGAGCTGCACCAGGTCCTCGGCGGTGGCGGGGCTGCCCGTCAGGCGGGTGAGGTACCCGCGCACCGCAGGGGCGTGCCGCTGGAAGAGCGCGTCGAACGCCGGGGCTTCACCTGCGCAGAACCGGGCCATCAACACCTCGTCCGTCTCGGTGGCGACGGACGCGCGCACCGGCTCTCCTCCGGTACGCGGGGGCGCGGTGGGCGGTTTCAACGGCGAGGGGGACACGCGCCTGGCACTGTAGCCGGTTGCTCCCGGCCCGGGTGAAGCGCGTGCCTTCCGCGCGGGGTTATAGCTGCGCCTGCGGGGGCGGCGTGGGGGAGGGGAGCTGGTCCGCGGCGGCGGCCAGCGCCTCGCGCATCTTGCCCTCGGCGGCGGCCTTCGCGGCCACCAGCTGCGCCCGCGCGCCGCCCGCGCCGAAGTAGCGGGTCGGCGTCGCCAGGGCCGCGCGCTCCTCCGGCGTGTACTTCAGGTAGGAGAACTTCACCGCGTCCGACGGCAGCCGCAGCCCCTCCACCACCTTGAACCAGGAGAGCACCTTCAGCGTGTAGTAGCTGAAGTCCACCTCCCACCAGAACCAGCCCTGGTTGGCGGTGTTCTGGTGGTAGTGGTGGTTGTTGTGCCACCCCTCGCCCAGGGTGACGAGCGCCAGCAGCCAGTTGTTCCGGCTGGTGTCCGTCGTCTTGTAGCGGCGCTTGCCGAAGATGTGGCTGAGCGAGTTGATGGTGAACGTCCCGTGCCACAGCAGCACCGTGCTCACGAAGAGGCCCCACACCAGCATGGGGAAGCCGCCGATGAAGAACAGCGCCACGCCCAGGAGCGTCGGCGGCACCAGGTGGAAGCGGTTGAGCCACACCAGCTCCGGGAAGCGCGCGAAGTCCTTGATGGCGTCCATCCGCGTCTCGCCGTACTTGTCGCAGAGGATCCATCCCACGTGGCTGAACCAGAAGCCCTTCTGCACCGGCGAGTGGATGTCCTCCGCCTGGTCCGAATAGCGGTGGTGGTGCCGGTGGTGCGCCGCCCACCAGAGCACGCCCTTCTGCGCGGACAGCGTGCCCACCAGCGCCAGGATGAACTGGAAGACGCGGCCCGTCTTGAACGCCCGGTGGGAGAAGTAGCGGTGGAAGCCCGCCGTGATTCCCCACATCCGGACGATGTAGAGGCCCACGCAGACGGCCAGGTCCACCGGCCTCGCGCCCACCCAGAAGACGAACAGGCACATCAGGTGGATGACGAAGAAGGGGATGGACGACAGCCAGTTCAAGCGCTCGTTGTCCGCGGACAGAACAGGAGAGGGTGTCTGCAAGGGCGCCTCGTGAGCTGGATGGTGCGCGGGTCCGAAGGTGCGCAGTCCCACCCGGCATCAACACCCCCTCCTGTCATGGCTCTGTCAGGAGGCGGCGGATTGCCGCAGCTCCGTCAGCCACTCCTCGAATGCGGAGTGACCGTGCAGCGACGCAAGGTCTGCGTCGGACGCGGCGTACTCCCCATCCTTGAAGCCCAGCTCGCTGGCGCGCCGCAACAGGCGCATCGCGTCGGACACATTGCGCGCCCGGGCATGGGCGCACGCCGCGTCGTAGGCGATGCTCGCGCTCGGCACGTACTCCAACGCCTGCTCGCCCACGGCCGCGGCCTCGGAGTAGACGCCGCGGATGAACAGCACGCGCTCGGCGCACGCGAACGCGGACGCCGCGTCCACGCCCGGCAGCTTGAGCGCCTCCGGGGCGCGGCCCAGCCGGATGAGCGTGCCGGCGAACTCGTGCATCACCGTCCGGTCACCGGACGCGTGCCAGGCCTGCTTCCACCAATCCAGCGCCCGGGCGTCGTCGCCGACGAGGGAGTACGACGCGGCCACCGCGTGCGCCTCCACCTGCAGCCCCTGCACCTGGGAGAAGTGGTCCAGCGCCGCGCGGCCCTGTCCTTCCTTCAACGCCACCCAGCCCAGCAGGTGGTGGGCGTGCGCCGCCAGCTCCACCGTCAGGTCGTCGCCCCCCTCCAGCACCTGCGCCCCCAGCCGCCGCGCCTCGTCCAGCCGGCCGGCCCCCAGCGCCGTCTTCGCCTCGCGCAGTTTTTGCGCCAGCGGGTTCTTCATCGCGTCCAGCACGCGCCCCGGCTTGCCGCCGTTGAGCACGTCCGCCACCGTGCGGAAGGCCTGCATGCCGTACATGGCGAACAGGAAGGTGAGGAAGAGCTGCCCGGTGCGCAGGCCGTAGACGACGGCCGCCACGCACACCAGCAGTCCCAGCCCCTGGGACAACAGCGGGCCATGGCGCGGGCCGAACAGGCGCGTGGCCAGGGTGATGGCGATGCGGCCCCCGTCCAGCGGCAGCACCGGCAGCAGGTTCAGCACCGCCCAGATGAAGTTGGCCAGGGCGAAGGTGCGCAGGAAGAAGTCGAGCGCGGGCGTGTGCCCCGACAGCAGGATGTGCCCGAAGAGGCTCGCCACGCCCAGCATCAGCCCGAAGAAGGGCCCCGCGCAGGTGATGAGCAGGTCCCGCTTCCAGGGCAGGGGGCCGGGCGCGTCCGTGGGCACCGTGTGGCCCCCCAGCCAGACGAGCGCGATGCTCGGCCGGTAGCCGAACAGCCGGCTGGCCAGCGCGTGCCCCAGCTCGTGGACGAGCACGGACACGAAGACGATGAGCATCCACGACAGGATGTAGACCACCACCGCGCTCGTGTAGCCCAGCGCCGGCGCGTCAGCGACCTGACGGAAGGGCCAGTCGTCCTGGGCCCAGCGCACGGAGTTGTAGGCGAACAGGGCGGAGACCAGCAGGTGGCTGGGGTGGACTTCGACGGGAATGCTCCCGAGACGAAAGCGGAACATGGAGACCGACCTTAACCGTTGAGGGGCCGGTGCGCAGTCCGGAGCGCACCCCCTGCAACCGCTTTTGCGTTCCGCTAGGTTCCCCGGCCTTCATGCTGCGACTCGGCCCCTTCACCCTCCCGAACCCCTACGTCCTCGCCCCCATGGCCGGGGTCTCCGAGATGCCGTTCCGCGTCCTGGCCTTCCGCCTGGGCGCCGCCCTGTGCCCCACCGAGCTCGTCAGCTCCCAGGGCCTGATGCGCGCCAACCAGCGCACCCTCCTGTACCTGCGCTTCGACCCCCAGGTGGAGCGGCCCTACTCGCTCCAGCTCTATGGAGGGGACCCGGACGCCATGGCCCTGGCCGCCCGGGTGGGCCGGGAGAAGGGCGCGCAGCTGCTCGACATCAACATGGGCTGTCCCGTGAAGAAGGTGACGAAGAACGGCGCCGGCAGCGCGCTGTTGTGCGACCCCGCCCGGGCCGCCGCCATCGTCCGCGCCATGCGCGAGGCCTCCGGCCTGCCCATCACCTGCAAGATTCGCTCGGGCTGGGACGCGCGCAGCCGCAACTACCTCCAGATGGCCGCCGCCCTCCAGGAGGCCGGCTGCGCGGGGCTCGCCATCCACCCCCGCACCCGCGAGCAGGGCTACTCCGGCCAGGCGGACTGGAGCGTCATCGCCGACCTGAAGCGCCACTTCCCGGAGCTGCCCCTGTTCGGCAACGGGGACGTGAAGACGCCCGCGGACGCCCGCCGCATGCTGGACTCCACCGGCTGCGACTTCGTGATGATTGGCCGCGGGGCCCTGGGCAACCCCTGGATATTCCGCGAGCTGGCCGGCGGGCCGCCGCCCTCGCCCGAGGAGCGCTGCGCCCTGGTGCTCGAGCACTTCCAGGCCCACGTCGACTTCGTGGGGGACCCGCTCGGCGCGGTGCGCTCCTTCCGCCGGCACCTGGCCTGGTACGCCCACGGCCTCGCGGGCGCCGCCGCCTTCCGCGCCCGGGTGAACACGCTCGACGCGCCGGAGGCGGTGGCGGACGCGGTGCGC
This sequence comes from Myxococcus dinghuensis, assembly GCF_024198235.1. Classification (GTDB taxonomy): domain Bacteria; phylum Myxococcota; class Myxococcia; order Myxococcales; family Myxococcaceae; genus Myxococcus; species Myxococcus dinghuensis. Next base: position 55,114 of record NZ_JAKCFB010000009.1, read on the forward strand.
CGCTTCTTCGCCTCCGCCGACACGGACCGCTCCGCCCCCGAGGAGGAGCAGGACGTCGACTACCGCGCGGCGCTGGGTTGACGACGCGCGGCCCGGGCCCTCACCTCGCGGAGGCCGGCGCCACCAGCTTGCGGCCGGTGGCCACCGTCCGGAAGTAGTCGCAGGCCGGGGTGGGGCGGCGCTCCAGCGTCTCGAAGTCCACGTGGTACAGGCCGAAGCGCGGGCCCCAGCCCTCCAGCCACTCGAAGTTGTCGAGCAGGCTCCAATAGAGGTACCCGCGCACGTCCACGCCCTCCGCCCGCGCCGCCAGCACCTGCGCCAGGTGCGTGTGGAGGTAGTGGGGGCGCCGGGTGCCGGCCCGGTCGTCGATGCCGTTCTCCGTCACCCACACTGGCTTTCCGTAGCGCCGCACGTCGCGCAGCGTCTGGAGGAAGCCCTCCGGCCAGTCCTCCCACCCGATGTCGGTGAGCCCCCGGCCCCGGGTGTCCCGGTACTTGAACTCGATGAAGGGCGGGCGCGGCACGAAGCGCAGGTGCGCGCGGCTGTAGTAGTTCACCCCGATGAACTCCACCGAGTCCCGCGCCGCCGGGATGTCCACCTTCGTGGAGGCCACGCCCGGCATGTTCACCCGGAGCTTCCCCGTGGACAGCGCCTCGTGGAAGGCGTGGTTGTAGGCCTGTGCCCCCAGCCGCACCAGCGCGCGGTCCAGCGGATGCCACGCCCGGTCCGGCGAGAAGGCCAGCATGTTCTGGGAGATGCCCAGCTCCACCCGCCCCAGCCGCTCCTGGAGCACCTCGCGCGCCGCCACGTGCGAGCGCACCAGGTTCTCCATCGCTCGCATGGTCAGCGCCCCGTTGGCCAGGCCCGGGGGGATGGCGCCCTGCAGGTAGCCGCCCAGCAGCAGCACCATGGGCTCGTTGAAGGAGATGACGAGCGCGTCCAGGCCCTCCAGCAGCGGGGCGCATTTCTGGACGTACCGCCGGAACACCTCCACGCTCTCCGCCGAGTGCCAGGGCGTCTGTCGGTGGAACCACGCGGGATGGGTGAAGTGGTGGAGCGTCACCACGGGCCGCAGGCCGTGGGCCTTCATCCGCAGCAGCCGCTCCCGGTACGCCTCCAGGGCCGCGCCGTCGAAGCGCCCCGGCTCCGGCTCGATGCGCGCCCACTCCAGCGACACGCGGAACGCCGTCGCGCCCACCGCCCTCGCCAGGGCGTAGTCCTCCTCGTAGCGGCTCCAGTGGTCCACCGCCCGGCCGCAGCGCATGTGCGGCTCCTTCAACTTCCCGGCGCGCTCCCACTCGGCCCAGTCGTTCTCGATGCCGCCCTCCACCTGGTACGCCGCCGTCGCGACGCCGAAGGTGAAGTCCGCGGGGAAGGTCTCTTCGGAGGTCCTCATCGTGGCCGCGCACCGTAGACGCCGACCTCCACGGCGAAAAGCGCCGCGTGCCGCGAGCGCCAGTGCGCGGCAGCGGACAGTGCGCCCGCGCGCTCCGCTCCCGGATGGTGCCCGTCGCGTCCGGAGCCGAGTTTTCGGCCTCGCGCGCGTTTTCGCGCGTCGCCTCCGAAGCGTCCGCGGCGCACCATTCGCGCCGTTCGAACCCGCCCGACGCCGAAAAATCGGCCTCGCCGCGCGATGCAATACATCACCATGCGTTGACACACTGGTGTGTCGCCCGTACCATTCACTTCAAGCACTCACTTCCATCAAGAAGAGTGCAGGGCCTCGGTTGACTGGGGCCAAAAATCACATGGAGGGTTCCGATGGCCGCTAAGAAGAAGTCCGCCGCGAAGTCCGCGAAGGCGAAGAAGACGACCACCCGCAAGACGGCTGGCAAGACCGCGAAGAAGGCGGCGGCGAAGAAGACCACCGCTCGCAAGACGGCCCGCAAGGCCCCTGCCCGCAAGCGCGCGAGCAAGGCCAAGACGGCGGCGGCCCCGGCGACCCCGGAGTCCTGAGCTACACCCCGTCATTCGCGGACGGTGGTTGACGTCCGGTGAACGGCTCGGCGAGACCCGCCGGGCCGTTTTTCTTTTCCGGACAGGAGGTTGCCATGTCGCTGCGCCCCGTGGAGCTGGAGCAGGTGGTGGCGGAGGTGGGGACGAAGCTGGTGGGCGCGGTGGCCCAGAAGGCCTGGTGTCCCCTCCCACGACTGGCCTACCTGGAGCTGCGCGTGCCCGGGCGCTCGGTCCTCCTGTGTCTGTGCGCGGAAGGGGACCTGGCCCGCGTCTCCGTGGCCCCCACGCGCTTCCCCACTCCGGGCGAACCCGCTCCCTTCCAGCGCTGGCTGCGCCACGAGCTGACCGGCGCGAAGCTCCAGGCCGCCCGCTACCGCGAGGCCGAGCGCGTGGTGGAGCTGGACTTCGAGCGCGAGCAGATGCGCCGCCGCCTCGTGGTGGAGCTGGGCGCCCCCGGCGGCCTCGTCCTCCTCAGCGACAACGGCCGGGTGCTGATGCTCTCCGGCGAGGGCTTCGGTCCGCGCCGCAACCTCTACCCGGGCGCCGCCTGGACGCCGCCGGAGGCCGCGTCCTCCGAAGCACTCCAGAAGGCGCGCGCGGTGCCCTCGCGCCTCGCGCCCCAGGAGGAGGACGTCCTGCCCCTGGCCCAGGCCGCCGAGCGCCTGCTCGGCGCGAAGGACCAGTCCAGCCGCGCCGAGTCCATCCGCCGCCGGCTGGCCCAGCCCTACCGCGCGCGCCTCAAGCGCTCCTCGCGCACGCTGGAGAAGGTGCGCGCGGAGGCGGGGCGCGGACCGGAGGCCGAGCGCCACCGGCAGTTGGGCGAGCTGCTCGCGCAGAACCTCCACCGCATCAAGCGCGGCGCCAGGGAGGTGACCCTCACCGCCTATACGGAGGAGGGCGAGCACGAGGTGGCGGTGGTCCTGGACCCCAAGCGCACGCCCAAGGAGGAGGCGGACTGGCACTTCCACCAGTACCGGCGCCTCCTGCGCGGCGTGGAGCAGGCGCGCCACCGCGAGGCGGAGCTGGCACGCGAGGTGTCCCAGGCCGAGGCGGCGCTCGCGCAGATCGACCGCATGGACGAAGCCATGCTCCTGGCGCAGGCGGAGGTGCTGCACGTGCCCACGGGCGGGGACGGCCCCGCGGAGGGCAAGCCCTTCAAGGAGTACGTGGGCCACGCGGGCGCGCGCATCTGGGTGGGGCGCGGCTCCGAGGACAACGACACGCTCACCTTCAAGGTGGCGCGGCCCTGGCACCTGTGGCTGCACGCGCGCGGCGTGCCCGGCAGCCACGTGGTGCTCCCGCTGGAGAAGGGACAGGAGCCCACGCAGGAGGCGCTCCTCGACGCGGCGCACCTGGCGCTGCACCACTCGGGCGCGAAGGGCGAGCCGCGCGGCGAGGTGAGCTACGTGCCGGCGAAGTTCGTGCGCAAGGTGAAGGGCGGCGCGCACGGTCAGGTGACGTACACGCGGGAGAAGACCTTCGTCGTGCGCATGGAGCCGGAGCGCCTGGAGCGGCTGCTCAAGTCCCGTCACGCCGAGGTGCCCGCTCCGTGACGAATCCTCCCCCCGGAGTGTGATTCAAGTCGGAGCGTGTGGGGGACGCGGTTGACGGGCTGACGGAGGGCAGGCGGGCGGAGGTCGGCGGCCTTGAGTCCTCGGGGTTGCTGGGTACGATGCGCGCTCGAGTGACCTCCGAGCTCCTCCGCCAGATGTCCCTGTTCCCTCGCGGCCTCTCCGCGGCCAGCCGGGCCTCGGAGGTGTCCTCGGAGCCCCGCGCCCCGCAGATGTCCACCCAGCCCGTGTCCGAGCAGCCCCGACCTCCCCCTCCACGCCACCGCGTCCCGGAGGAAGCCCCTCGCATGCTCCACGCGCCCACGCCGCGCGAGGAGATGTGGACGCGCGCCGAGTCCCTGGCCTGGAGGTTGAGCGCGGAGCTGGGGATGCCCGTGCGCCTGGCGGTGACGGACAACCGCTCCACCATGGTGTCCTTCCGTCGCGGGGGCAACGCGCTGCAACTGCGCCTGCACCACATGTTCCTCGACGCGCCCGAGCCCGTCGTGCGCGCGGTCGCGGACTACGCGGGGCGCGGCCATCGTACCGCGGGCGTATTGCTCGACGAGTACATCCGCGGGCAGCAGCCGCGCATCCGCCAGGTGCGCCGCGAGACGGACGCGGACCTCAACCCGCGCGGCCGGTGTTTCGACCTCCTGGCGCTTTACAACAACGTCAACACGACTTTTTTCGAAGACCTCATCCAGGCGCGCATCGGCTGGGGCCGCATGCCGCCCCGCCGCCGGCGCAAGTCCATCCGCCTGGGCGTCTACGACCACCAGACGCGCGAGATTCGCATCCACCCCGCGCTCGACAGGCCGGAGGTGCCGGCCTTCTTCGTGGAGTTCATCGTCTTCCACGAGATGCTCCATCAGCTCTTCCCGAGCACGGGGCGCGGCGGCCGTCGCGTCCACCACCCGCGCGCCTTCCGGGAGCGCGAGCGGACCTATCCCCACTACGCCGCCGCGCTGCGCTGGGAGCGCGAGAACCTGGGCGTGCTGTTGCGCGGTTGAAGGCTCTACTGCTCGCTGGCTCATTTACCGTTTTACCGAGCGAAACCGCCCGTGGTGCGTGCTTGACGCCTCCGTGAGGGACACCCATCCTCGTAAGTCCTATGCGACGAGCGAAGATTGTCTGCACCCTGGGGCCGGCCAGTCAGAGCCAGGAGATGTTGGAGGCGCTGCTGGAGAACGGCATGGACGTGGCGAGGTTGAACTTCTCGCACGGCAGCCACGAGCAGCACGCGGAGAACATCGCGAAGCTGCGCGCGGCCTCGCTGAAGGTGCGCAAGGCGGTGGGCATCCTCGGTGACCTGCAGGGCCCGAAGATCCGCACCGGGCGCTTCACCAAGGGAAGCACGGAGCTGAAGGAGGGGGGCACCTTCCACATCACCACGGACGAGACGGTACCGGGCACGGACGACATCGTGTCCACCACCTATCCCTTCCTGGCGGCGGACGTGAACCCGGGCGACCGCATCCTCCTGGACGACGGCCTGCTCGAGCTGAAGGTCGTGCACACGGACAAGCAGAAGCTCATCAAGACGGAGGTCATCCACGGCGGCACGCTGAAGAACAACAAGGGCATCAACCTGCCCGGCGTGGCCGTGCGCGCGGAGGCGCTGACGCCCAAGGACCGCGAGGACCTGGTCTTCGGCATCAAGGCGGGCGTGGACTACATCGCGCTCTCGTTCGTGCGCCAGCCGTCGGACCTGGACACGGCCCGGCAGGCGATGGCCGAGGTGGGCCGCACGGTGCCCATCATCGCCAAGCTGGAGAAGCCGGAGGCCATCGCCCGGCTGGACGCCATCCTGGACAAGACGGACGGCGTGATGGTCGCCCGTGGAGACCTGGGCGTGGAGATTCCGCCGGAGGAGGTGCCGGCCGTCCAGAAGGACATCATCCGGCGCTCCAACCTGCGCGGCCTGCCGGTCATCGTGGCCACGCAGATGCTCAACTCGATGATCGACAACCCGCGTCCCACGCGCGCCGAGGCGAGCGACGTGGCCAACGCGGTGTTCGACGGCGCGGACGCGGTGATGCTGTCGGGCGAGACGGCGAGCGGCAAGTTCCCCATCGAGTCCGTGCAGATGATGGAGCGCATCATCCTGGCGGCGGAGTCCTCGTCGCGGGTGCAGCCGGTGTCGCGCACGATTGATGCCCCGCTGGGGATGCCCACGCACTTCCCGGACGTGATTGCCCGCGTGGCGTGCGAGGCGGCCCGGGCGGCCAACGCGACGCTCATCGCGGCCTTCACCCTGTCCGGCGTGACGGCGCGGCTGCTGTCGCACTACCGGCCGCCGGTGCCCATCGTGGCGTTCAGCCCGAACCAGGAGGTCCGCCGCCGGCTGTCGCTCCTGTGGGGCGTGGTGCCGCGCGTGCTGGAGCCCATCCAGGACACGGAGGCCATGGTGCGCCGCGTGGAGGAGGAGCTGCTGGCGCGGGGCCTGGGCCGCAAGGGCGACCGCATCGTCATCGTCTACGGCGCGCCGGTGGGCCAGCCCGGGAAGATCAACAGCCTGCGGCTGCACACCATCGACGGCTGAGCGGGACGCGTCCGGGAACGGACGTCCATTCCAACGCGCGGTCCTGGGGCGACCTGGGGCCGCGCGTCGTCGTTTCGGGGGCTACTTCGGGGGCTGGAGGGCGCGGCGGGGAATCTCGGCCTCGACGAAGACGCGGAACAGGTCCTTGTCGAGCTGGCCGGAGTCGGCCTCGCGCTTGAGGATGTCCAGGGCGAGCGTGTGGGGGACGGCCTTCTTGTAGGGCCGGTCGCTGGCGGTGAGGGCGTCGTAGATGTCGGAGATGGACATCATGCGCGACTGGACGGGGATGGTGCGGTCGGGGATGGCGCGCGGGTAGCCGGTGCCGTCGAGCTTCTCGTGGTGCGCGTAGGCGATTTCGGGCACGCGGCGCAGGGCGCGCGTCCACGGAATCTGGGTGAGGAAGCGGTAGGTGTGGTCCACGTGGCTCTCGATTTCGCGGCGCTCCTCGGGGGAGAGGGTGCCGCGGGGGATGGAGAGCGACTGGATTTCGCGCGACAGGAGCAGCGGCTGGGCGGCGTCGCGGTCGTCCACGTAGCGCAGCTGGGCCAGCTCGGTGAGCCGCTCGAAGCCGCCCTGGGCGAGCACGGTGGGGCGGTTGCAGGTGAGGACGAACTCGAACACCTCGTCCAGGTGCTTCAGCTCGGCGCCCAGGCGCTCGGACTCCTCCGCCTCGATGGCCGCCACGTGGTGGGCGCCCCGGTGCTTCACCGCCTCGAAGCGGCGGCGGTAGCTCTGCAGCTGGAGGTCCTTGCGCGCCAGCTGGAAGCGCGCGCGCATCACCTCCAGCTCGTGGGGGTAGAGCTTCTCCGCCTTGACGAGCACGGGCTCGCGCACGCCCACCTTGCCGAAGTCGTGCAGGAGCGACGCGTAGCGCAGCTCCTGGATTTCGGTGGAGGAGAAGCGCACGCGGGCGTAGGGGCCGGTGGACAGGTGCTCCAGGGACTGGGCGAGCGACACGGTGAGCGACGCGACGCGGCCGGAGTGGCCGGCGGTGGTCGGGTCGCGCGCCTCGATGGCGACGACGGAGGCGGAGACGAAGCCCTCGAAGAGGTTGTTGATCTCCTCGTGGAGCAGGGCGTTCTCAATCGCGCCGGCGGCCTGGGCGCCCAGGGCCAGGAGCAGCTCCTCGTCCTCGGAGTTGAAGCCCTGGCCGTCGAGCTTGTTGAGGGCCTGGATGACGCCCGTCACGTCGCCGTTGGCGTCGCGCATGGGGACGCAGAGGATGGTCTTGGTCTGGTAGCCGCTGGAGATGTCGAACGAGCGGTTGAAGCGCGCGTCGGCGTAGGCGTCCGGGATGTTGATGATGGCGCCCGTCTGCGCGACCTGGCCGGCGATGCCGCTGCCCACCGGGAGGCGGATTTCGCTCTTGGAGCCCTGGGCCACCTTGCTCCACAGCTCGTTGCGCTCGCGGTCGAGGATGAAGAGCGAGCAGCGGTCCGCTTCGACGACCTTGGTGGCCTCGAAGAGGATGAGCGGGAGCAGCAGGTCCAGGTCTCGCTCGGCGCTCATCGCCTTGGCGACGTCGAGGATGGACGTCAGCTTCGCCAGACGGCGATTGAGGTCGGGCTGGACCGAGGAGGTGGGTGAGAGCACCGGGCGGCTCCGAGCGATGTTGCCCTGCGGCCGTGCAGGACCCCGGAGTTGTAACACGTCCATCCAGGTGACCGCCCGGGGCCACGACCTGCTTGGTTTCCTGCTTTGGAGTGGACGTCCTGGAATACCTTCCGTGCCCATGCGGGTGGGAAATGGGTATGTAGGGCCCCCATATGAGCCGTCGCCCCGTGCGTATCTCTCCCTCGCTCCTCTCCTCTGACTTCGGCCGGCTGGCCGAGGAGGTCCGCGACATCGAAGCGGCGGGAGCGGACTGGATTCACGTCGATGTGATGGATGGGCGGTTCGTGCCGAACATCACGATTGGCCCGGTGGTGGTGGAGGCCATCAAGAAGGCGGCGACGAAGCCGCTGGACGTGCACCTGATGATCGTCGAGCCGGAGAAGTACGTGGAGGCCTTCGTGAAGGCGGGGGCGGACGTGCTGACGGTGCACGTGGAGGCGAGCCCGCACCTGCACCGGACGTTGCAACACATTCGTCACCTGGGGGCGAAGGCGTCGGTGGTGTTGAATCCGGGCACGTCCCTGTCCTCCATCGAGGAGGTGTTGGGGGACGTGGACATGGTGTTGTTGATGAGCGTGAACCCGGGGTTCGGGGGGCAGGCGTTCATCGAGGCCACGGTGGACAAGGTGCGCCGGCTGCGCGCGATGTTCGACGCGCGGGGGCTGGACACGGACATCGAGGTGGACGGCGGCATCAACGCCGACACGGCGAAGAAGGTGGTGGCGGCGGGGGCGACGGTGCTGGTGGCGGGCAGCTACGTCTTCGGGGCGAAGGACCGGGCGGCGGCCATCCGTTCGCTGCGGCCGTGACGGGCGTGTGACGCGGGGTCAGACGCGGGCGCGGTCCACGGCGGTGGCGAGCCGGGCGACGCGGGTCATGAAGGTGGGGTCGAAGGGCTTCACCTCGTAGTCGTCCGCGCCGAGCTCGAAGCAGACGTGTCGGGTGAACTGGTCCTCGACGCCGCTGAGGATGATGACCTTGCAGTCGCGGGTGGACGGGTCCTGCTTGAGCTGGGCGAGCAGGTCGCGTCCGTCCTGGTGCTGGTTGATGTCCAGGATGATGACGGCGGGGCGGTGGACGCGGGCCAGCTCGAGGACGCGCTCCGACGTGGTGTCCGAGATGCACGTCAGGCCGGACCGCTTCGCCTCCCGGGCGAGGGCCGACACGATGAGCGGTTCATCATCGGAGATGAGGACGACGGGGGGCATGGTCGATTCGAGCTGCACCACAGACTACCTTCTCGGCCCGGAGCAAGGCTTGTACCTGTCCGGAAGTACCGGAATATCCGGGTGTTTGGAAGAGGGGACGCGGGTCGGGGAGGGAATCAGGGTTATTCCAGACCCTGGGAGGGCGTCCATGCGGGGTGGGAAAGAAAAGGTGATCCGAGGACGTTGACTCAGCCGGGCGGCTCGGGTACTACCGCCCGCACTTTTCGCCGGTCCCGAGGAGCATCCACCGGCGGAGAGGGACATATCGGGGAGTGGCTCAGCCTGGTAGAGCACTTGGTTCGGGACCAAGGGGTCGCAGGTTCAAATCCTGTCTCCCCGACCATGTAGGAACGCGGGCTGGAGATCCTTCGGGTCTCCAGCCCGTTTCCGTTTTGGGCCTTCCTGCTTCGGCCCCTCCAGCATCCGGATGGCCGCTGGCTTGGTCGCCGTCCTCCGACCTCCTCCGCCCCAGGGATTCCTGAGACACCTCTCTGGGGCGGAGGAGATGTGCCTTCTCCAAGATGGTTTCCGCGCGTGCCCAGTGCAAATCACGCGGCACGCTCTCGGTGAGCACCTCCCAACAGCCGCGCCACCGTCTGAACCCACAGTCCACACGAAGTGCGGGAGAGCCACGGAAGCGGGGGACTCTCACAGGGTGTTGCGGTCCGCCGAGTCCGCAGGGGAGGAGTCCTCCTGTCTCGGCCCTCGCTCTTTGGCCGGTTTTCACCTGACCATTGAGGCGGTAGGGACCTGTCCGTTCGAGATGGGGGCTCCACCAGTTCCTCTTCCGAAATCGGAGCGCGTTGTCCTGACCGAGGCATTGAAAGCCGCTGGCATTCCCATCCGACAGGAAGGGTCCATCGCACGGGTGCTGTCGCTGGCCGGAGTGTTGGCACTCAGTCTTGGCGCGCTCACCGTCGCGCGAGTCGCCCTCGCATCGGCAGCCACAGTTCTCGCCGCCGCCCTGTCATTGGGAGGGTTCTTGGCTGCAACATGGGTGACCACGCTCATCGCGGCCAGCTGGTGGGCCACGCGTGATACCTGACGCCGTCACTTCGAAGCCGCGGCTCCAATGCGTGCGAAAAAGCAGGGAACGAGTTCTCGCAGGACTTCATTCGGGGAGCAGAACGAAGTGTGATGGACCTACCCATCGGATCGCTCCAGCCGCAAGCGGCCAATCCTATGAGATCAAGACTCGCGATCCGTCTGGCCGACCCGCGCGCGCTCCATGACCCCGGTCCCTGACACCTCGCCCCGGTGCAGCCGCCGGACGAACCCACGCAGGTTGTCCCGGACCACGCGCGGCCAGATGCTGGATGGAAAGGGCTCCGTCGGGCCCCGGTGATTGACGATGACCGCGCGCAGCGCGGGCAGTGCTTCGAGCGAGGTCATGTCCACGAGCCCGGGACACTCGCGCAGGTCGATGGAGCGCAGCTCGTTCATTCCCTCCAGTCCCCATAGGGATGTGAGCTCGGTGCAGTTGCGGAGGTCGAGGTGCTCAACGCCCCGCAGGTTGCCGAGCTGTCGGATGGAAGTGAGCGGAGCGCTCTGTAGCACCAGTCGGTTGGGGCCGTCCGGCACGCGTGGGTCGTCGAGGAAGGTGGCGCTCGGCACCCGGTCAAGGGAGCGAAGATTCCGGGCGACGTTGAAGCGGAGACCGCGAAGCTCCGGAAGGTCCGCGATGGGGGCGAGGTCGGTCGCCGCAAGTGCGTGGATTCGGAGGGTTCTCAGTCGAGGCGCGTGCTCCAGGTGGCGAAGTCCCTCTTCATCGACGCAGCGGAGTTCGAGCGACGTCATGGGAAGTCGTCCCGCCCGAGCAGACGTCGCGTCCAGTGAATAGGCCACAAGCTCGAGCTCCTCGGTGTCCGGGAGCGCGGAGATGGGCTCCAGCTCTGGAGTCGACCCAAGGAGGGGCATGCGCAGGATGGGGATGCGGCACCTCGCGATGACCTTGGCATCCGTGACGGAGATACGTTCGCGCAGAGAGAGGGAGCGCAGCGAGCGGAGCTCCGGAAGCGCCGAGAGGTCGTTATTCGTGGTGCAAAGCCAGAGCTCCAGTTCCTCGATGGGAAGGCCTTCGAGCCCCCGCATGGAGAGGGGCTGGCTCTCGTAGACGACGAGCTTTCGGAGCGTCTCCAGCCCGGACAGTGCGCGAAGGTCGCCGAGGCCGCCAAAGCTGAGCTGGAGCGACTCCAGGCTTCGGCTTCTCGAGATTCCGTCGAGGTCCCGGATGCTGTTCCGCCCTCTGGCGAAGAGGGATGCATGACGCAGCGCGGGCAGCTCCGAGAGGGCCGATGCGCCGACGATGCCGGTGTGCGAGAACACCCCGACGCGCTCGAGCTCCGTCAGGCCCGTGAGCCAGCGGACATCGAAGGGCCCGCCCAGTCGCGGCCAGGTGCCCACGCCCAGGGAGCGGATCTGCTTGCGGAGCTCGGCTGCACGGGGCCCGTTCGCGTCGCGAAAGCGCCGAAGCACCTCGATGGTTCGCTGCTCGCGCACGTCCACGTCATGCCAGGAGTCGTCCTTGTCGCCCTCGAAGCAGAGCTGTCCAGGTGTGGCATGAGCGCCTTCAAGGATGTTTCTGTTGGGCTCGGGGTCGTAACGCACCGTCGCGAACAGTGCCTCATCGCTTTCCCCCACCCACCGTCCTGCGTCCCACATCGTGTGTCCCCCGGGCGGCAGTGTACCTGGTGTCAAGGAATGGTGTCATGGGGCACATGCGGTTCGGCCAAGCTGCTCTGGAGTTACACCGCCCAGCGCGGGCTCACGACACCAGCAGCACACGACGGCGCAACACGTCGAAGCAGGCACGCCCGTCCTTCGTCCGCAGCCCCGAGGGCAACGGCTGCGCCGAGCGCTTCATCCGCTCCCTCAAAGAGCGGCTGCTCTGGGCGCGCACCTTCTCCACCGTGGAGGAACTCCGGGGCCTCCTGGAGTGGGCCCACCGGTACAACGAGCGCTGGCTGTTGGAGCGCCATCACTTCCTCTCGCCGAGTCAGGCCCGACGAGAGCTGCTGCCGTCGAAGCATGCAGCCTGATGACAACCAGCCTGGTGCCTCAATGATCCGGTGCGGTACAGGTCCTCCAATCCTTGCGACGCAATGGATTGAGTGTCGGGCGATGCACTGGGGCAGCGATGGCTGGTTCCTTCGCGGCGAAACAGCAGACATCGTCCAAAGGCTTGCGCATGGCCTGCTCATGGGTTTGCGCCTGTCTGGATTCCGCGGCCCGCGAGGGGTGTGCCGTCAGCCCCACTGGCTCTTGGTTGACTCCCGAGGGAAGTCTTCGACCCGGCGGGAATCCCCTAGGTGGAGAGCGTGCAATTGGAACGCAATGATCCGACTATTCTGAATTTACTGCTATTTCGTGTTTGGATTTGAACTTGAGTTGAGTTTGATGTTAGGACAATCGCGGCTCAGGCCAAAACAGACATCACTAGGAGGAGTTCCATGACGCGTAACGTGAAGCGTTTCCTGGCCGTCTCCCTGTTGTCGCTTGCCCCGTCCATCGCCGCCGCCGAGCAGTTCGACTTCGGCTATTTCGACCTCGGCTACAACGGGCTCGTAGGTCCCGTGAAGACGGAGACCATCGAGGTCCCCGCGAGGCACGAGGAGGGTGGTGCGTCCTTCCTGGCCAATCCCGTGCAGGTCTTCGGCATTGGTAACTGGACCGGCGTGAATACCTTTCCCATCTACTCGCTGAGCGGCATCACCCTCGACGTCCCCCCGCCGAATCCCCTGCTTCCCGTGCTGAACCCGGGCCTGTCGGGCATCTTCCAACTCACGGTGGCCCCGGCGACGTCCGTCTCCCAGACGTACCTCTACACGAACAACACGCTGGACCCGGCTGGCAACGCGAAGACCTGTCGTTGGCAGGTCGTCGTCAACTACAACGCCACGACCGCCACCTGCTCGGCGGTCGTCAACCAGACGGCCTTCGGGACGCAGGGCGTCCTCTGCGGAATCGACACGACGCGGACGTTCATCAACCCGACCACCTGCAACCTCCAGGTCGTGACGAACCTGACCTGATGTCGTACGGCCACCGCTGGCGGTGCAACATCCTCCGCCAGCGGTAGTCATCTGGGGCCGTGTCCGCCCGCGTCGAGCACGGAGGCGCGCGCGTCGTCCTCAGCCGGGCGTCGGGGCTCGCCGACGTCGGCGGTTCAGCACGAGCAACAGCAACGTCAACAGGGCGCCGCCCGGCGCGCCGGACTGCTGACATCCGCAGCTCTTGTCGTTGTCTTCGACCGGAGGGGTGACGGGCGGCTCCTCCCGTGGCAGCACCTCCAGCGTCACCGGCGCCGCGTCGAGTCCACCGAAGAGGGCATCGCCGCTGTAGGTCGCGCCGAGGGTGTACTTCCCCGGAGCGAGCCGCGCGAGCGTGTGCGTGGCCTCGCGTGACTTCAGCGTGACGACCTCCAGCACCTCGGTGCCGTTGAGGAACGTCACCGTCCCCGAGGGTTCTCCCACGCCGCCCACCACCCGCGCGGTGACGGACACGGGGTCTCCGTCATGCGTGGGATTGGCAGAGACTTGGAACTCGAGCGTGGCCTCCTGGAAGTCGGCGGAGCGTGCGATGTCCAGGATGTAGCTCCGACTCGCCGCGCACCGTCCTCCGTCCGTCGCCGTCAGGGTGAAGGGGAAGGTCCCGGGTTGCGTGGGCATGCCGGTGAGGACGCCATGGGCCAGGTGGAGCCCGCGAGGCAACGCCCCGTCGACGACGAAGGTGGTCTCGCCCTCGCCACCCACATGTTCGAAGGGCGTCTCCGAGTAGGTCTGTCCCGTGGTGCCAGCCGCGAGGGTGGCGGGCTCCAGCGACATGGGCGGACAGGCGACGGAGAGCGTGAAGTCGCGCGAGGCCGAGCAGCCATTTCCATCCGTCGCCGTCACCGTGAAGGGAAAGTCGCCGCCCTCCTCGACAGTCCCCGCGAGGACGCCCCCCTCCAACTGGACGCCCCGAGGCAGCGCGCCCGTCACCGACGAGGTGACGGTGCCCATCGCCCCCAGGACGGAGAGCTCCACGGGGGCGACGACCCCGCCACGGGGAAGCCCAGGCAGCGCCGCGTCCTCCAGCAGGACGGCGCCCGTGGGGCACGTCGGCGAGGAGCCTCCCGCCATCCGGTTGTTGCCGAAGGACAAGACCGTGCCCGTGCCGATGAGCCGCGTCGTGGCGAGCACATTGGCGTCCACGGCGGCACGAGACAAGCGCAGCAGCGTCTGGCTCCCACCCCCCACCGAGGCCGCGTGCAGGCCCACGCCGTTGTGGGTGAGTCGGGCCCGCTCCACGTTGAGCTGGACCTTTCCGCCATCATCGGTCCGCGCCCAGATGCCGGCCTCCGTGTTGTCGGACGCCGTCAACGCGTTCACCGTCACCGTGCTGCCCGCTCCGAGCCACAGCCCTTGTCGGTTGCCCGTGAAGGTTCCGCGCGAGATGACGGCCGTCACGGCTCCGGTGGTGCCGCCCACCCGGACCCCCGCGCCTCCATTGCCCGAGGCCACGACGTCGTCGACCACGAGCTGCCCCCCCGCCTCGGGAGCGAAGCGGAGGCCGTCCTGCTCGAAGCCCTGGATTCGCGAGCGCTCCACGTGCAGCAGCCGCCCGCTGTCGAACGTGATGCCCGTCGTCCCGGGCGTCGCCGAGGTCCCGAGCAGCGAGAGCCGGCGCAGCACCACCACGTCCTGGGCGCCAGCGGCGACGGTGATGGCCGGACCGCCGGCGGCGAGCACCCTGCCTCGGTCGTGCCCACCATCAATGGTGATGGCCTTGGTGATGGTCACCGTGCCGAAGTCGCCGGGGTCCAGCACATCGATTTCTCCACCCGCCGCCGTCTTGGCGATGGCGCTCGCGAACGTCCGGCACGGCGCGGTGCGCGAGCAGGGATTCGCGTCGTCGCCCACGCCCGATACCCAGGTGCGCGAGGCCTGGGCGAGCGCGGGAGTGGACGCGCAGAGCGCGGCCACGAGGATACAGCGCAAGTCGACCCCCATCGCGCGGCTCAATTCTGGGGCAGCGTGGTGGAGGGGGCGCCATCCATGCCGTTGCCGGCGGCGACGCGATTGTTGCCGAACGAGACGACCGGGCCGTCCAGCCCCAGGCCCGTGTTCTGGCCCACGAGCGTGTCCGAGATGCGGACCTGCGCGGGCGCCTCCGCCTTGATGCCAGCGCCGTTCTGCGCCACCACGGCCCGCTCGAGGGTGACCTGCGCGCCGCCCACGGCCAGGACGCCCTGGTCGGAGTGGCCCATCACCGACGTGTCCGTCACGGTGACGCGCGCGCCGTTCAGCACGTTGAGGCCGACGAGGCCCGACGCCAACTGGCTGTTCTGGACCACGGCCCCGCCACTGGCCACCTGGATGCCGCCGGTGGTCTCGTCGGCGCTCGTGGGTGCCTTGGCGAACGCGCCATTGACGGTGGTGTTGCGAACCACGAGCTGCACGGTGCCCGCGGAGGGCAGGACGTTGATGCCCGAGCCGGTGAACCCCTGGATCGAGCAGTTCTCGACCTGGACCTTGCTCGCCGCGAGGATCCGGATGCCATCCAGGCCGGCGCCGATGCCCGCGATGCCGAGGTTGCGCAGGATGACGGTGCCTCCAGGCGCGTTCACGATGATGCCGTGGGTCCCCGAGAAGAGGACTCCTCCCGCATACGGCCCGCCATCAATCACGATGGACTTGGTGATGGTCACCGTGCCGTAGCCGCCCGGGTCCAGGGCGTCGATCTCCCCATTCGGGGCCGTCTTGGAGATGGCCCCCGCGAACGTCTTGCACGGGGCGGTGCGGGAGCAGGGGTTCACGTCATCGCCCACGCCGGAGACCCAGGTGCGGGTCGCCTGGGCGGAGGCGGAAGCGCTGAACAGCAGACACAACAGGGCGGGAAGCGCGGCGAGTCCCGTCGCGCGAGAACGAGCAGATCCAGGAGTGGACATGGCTGACAGGCTATACCCTCTCGCGCGGACCACGAATGCTTCCTTGCTCACGAAATCGAGCCGAGTCCTTTGATACTCAGAATCTTTGTTGTGTTGCTTTGATTCCGAAATGCACGGAATCTCCCGTGGATGTTTGTTTCACGCGGCACACGGGGATGGCGGGCCTCGTGGGCACGTGCCACGAAAAGCCTGTCATCACGGTTGGACAGGACGGCGCCGGACGCTCCCCGCTCAGTACCGGGAGTACGCCCCGGCTCGCGGCGTGTACACGTTCGCGCTCACGGACCGTACGTCCACGTCGACGCCAATCAGGCTCTCCGCGTGTCCCAGGAAGAGGTGCCCGGTGGGCGCGAGTCTCCGGACCATCCCGTGAATCACGCGGTTGCGTGCGTCCGGCCCGAAGTAGATGAGCACGTTGCGGCAGAAGATGAGGTCGAACGGGCCCCCGGGCCACTCGCCCGTCGCGTTCAGGTTGACGCGCGAGACGCGCAGGAGCGACCGCAGCTCCTGCCCCGCCTTCATGAGGCCTTCCTGGCTCCGCACGCCCTTGAGCATGAACTCGCGGAGCAGCGGCGGGGGAATCGTCGCCGCCCGGTCGAGACTCCAGAGTCCCTCCTGGGTGCGCTCCACCGCCCAGGTGGACAGGTCGGTGGCCAGGATCTCCACGTTCCACCCCGAGCCTCGTGGAAACGCGTCGAGCAGGCACATGGCCAGCGAGTAGGGCTCCTCCCCGGTGGAGCACGCCGCGCTCCACACACGGATGCTCCGGGCCCGGAGTCCCGCGTTCGCCTGCGCCTGCCACTCCGGGAAGACGCGCTCGCGCAGCAGCTCGAAGTGCTGGGGCTCGCGGAAGAAGGACGTCTCGTGGGTGCAGAGGCTGTCCAGCATCCGCACCTTCTCCGCCTCGTGCCCCCGCTCGGTGACGTAGGCGTAGTAGTCGCCGAACGACGTCATCCCCAGCTCCCGGAGCCGGCGCGACAGGCGGTTGGCGACGAGCGCGTCCTTGGCGTCGGACAGGTGGATGCCCGTCTCGCGCTCCACCAGCGCCTGGAACAGCGCGAGCTCCCGGGGCTTCAGCACCGGGATTCCGACGGGGAACAGGGCGGGCGGGCGCGTGGCGTCCGTCATCGCATCAGCCGTTCCCGGACGCCTCGCCCGGAGTGGCCTCGGAGGCAGCGGCCGGCGCGGGGACCGGCTCGGGGGCGGACGTGGGCTCGGACACGTCCGGGGGCGCGGCCGTCGTCAGGCTGAGCAACTCCTCCACGGACAAGAGCCGGTCCAGGTCCAGCAGCATGATGAACTTGGAGTCGTGCCGCCCCATGCCGAGCAGGAAGTCCAGCCGCACGCGCGTGCCGAAGGCGGGCGGGGTCTCGATGTCGTCCGACCCCAGCTCCAACACCTCGCTCACCGAGTCCGTCAGGAGGCCGATGGCGGTCTGCTTCCCGTCGAGGTTCACCTCGACGATGACGAAGCACGTCCACCGGGTGATGGGCCTCGGCGGCAGGCCGAACTTCACCGCCAGGTCCACCACGGGCACCACGCTGCCGCGCAGGTTGATGACACCCTGCACGGCCGCGGGCATGCCCGGCACGCGGGTGATGGGGCGGTGCTCGATGATCTCCCGCACCCGGAGGATGCCGACGCCGTACTCCTCGCCCGCGAGCATGAAGCTCAGGTAGTTCGTCCGCGTCGCCTTCTCGATGGAGTCGCTCATGGCCCGCCGCCTAGAACCGCTGGAAGTCCTGGTTCGAATCCAGCGACGGTGACGTGGGCAGCGGCCCCCGCGCCGCCGCGAACAGCCCCTTCGCCGGCGACGGAGGCAGCCGCGAGGACGGGGCCTTCGGCAGCAACGGGCCCCGGCCCAGGCCGCCCGAGCCGTCCGCGAGGCGGAAGAAGGTCATCATCTGGAGCAGCGACTCGGCCTGCGTCGCCATCTCCTCGGCCGTGGAGGACAGCTCCTCCGCGGCGGATGCGTTGCGCTGGGTGACCTGGTCCACCTGCACCATCGCGCGGTTCATCTGCGACACGCCGATGGCCTGCTCCTTCGATACCGTCGTCACCTGCTGTACCAGCTCCGCCGTGCGGCGGATGGCGGGCACCAGCTCCGTGAGCAGCTGACCGCTGCGCTCCGCCACGCGGACGCTGGAGGTGGCCAGGGCGCCAATCTCCTTCGCGGACTTCTGGCTGCGCTCGGCCAGCTTGCGCACCTCCGTGGCGACCACGGAGAAGCCCCGGCCATGCTCACCGGCGCGCGCGGCCTCCACCGCGGCGTTCAGCGCGAGCAGGTTCGTCTGGTACGCAATCTCCTCGACGATGGAGATGCGCTCCGCGATGGCGTTCATCGCCTCCACGGTCTCCTTCACCGCGCGCCCGCTCTCCTCCGCGTCGCGCGCGCCCTTGACGGCCATCTGCTCCATCTGCCGGCTGTTCTCCGCGTTCTGGCCGATGGTGACGTTGAGCTGCTCCAGGCTCGCGGTGGTCTCCTCCACCGACGCGGCCTGCGTGCTGGTGCCCTGGGACAGGCTCTGGGAGGCGGCGGCCACCTGGGTGGACGCGGAGGACAGCGAGCTGGCCGCGCCGCGCACCTCGCTGATGACCCCCGACAGGCGGTGGATCATCTCCCGCATGCCCGTCATCATCTGGCCCGTCTCGTCCTTGCCGCGGGAGGTGATGTTCGCCGTGAGGTCGCCGTTGGTGACCTGGTCGGTGACCTGCACGGCCTCCGACAGCGGGCGGACGATGCTGCGCGTGAGGACGTAGGACAGCAGGCCCGCGAGCACCACGCCCAGGGCACCGCCGAAGATGAGCGTGTCGTAGAGGACGGCCACCAGCTTGTTGAGCTCCTCCGTGCGCTTCGCCTGGATGGAGAGCTCCTCGCTGGCGACCTCGTCGAGGATGGCGCGCATCCGGTCGGCCATCTCCTTGCCCCGCGCCCCCTTCACCTCGTCGAAGAGCGCGTTCAGGTCCCCGTGGCCCGCGCTGACCTCGCGCCGGCGGGCGATGGTGGACTCGAGGTACTGCCCCTGCCACTGCTGCGCCAGGTCGCGGACTTCCTGGACGCGTTCCTGCTGGATGGGGTTGCCCGAGGTCAGCTCGCGGATGTGGTTGAGGTTCTGCGCGAAGTTGATGCGCGCGGACGTGTAGGGCGCCAGGAAGCGCTCGTCGCCGGTGATGAGGAAGCCGCGCTGGCCCGTCTCCAGGTCGGCGAAGTCACCCTCCAGGGTGCGCACGGCGATGATGACGTCGATGCTCTTGCGGTTGTCCTGGTCCGCGACGGACGTGCGGTTCAGCGTCGTGTACGTCGCCAGCACGATGGCGATGATGATGGCCACCATGGCGGTGAACGCCAGCAGCAGCTTGCGGGTGATGCTCAGGTTGTCGAACATGGTTCACTGCTCCGTGTCGCGAAAGGTCGGGGCGCGGGTGGCGGCGTCGGACAGGTGCGCCGCCTCGCCCGGTTGGTAGTCGGAACGCTCGGCGGCCCGGCGGATGGCCCGGCGCACCAGCGAGGGGGTGTCCAGGATGAGGCCCACGCGGCCATCTCCCAGGATGGTGGAGCCGGAGATGCCCGGGGCGTCCTGGAACAGTCGCCCCAGGGGGCGGATGACGCGCTGACCATCTCCCTGGAGGTGGTCCACCGCGAGCCCGACGATGCCGTCCGGGTGGCGGAGCACGACGACGTTCTCCCGGGCCGGCGCCGTCCCTCCCAGCCCGAAGATGGTGCGCAGGCGCAGGTAGGGGAGCGGCTGCCCCCGCAGCGACAACATGCCGGCCTCCTCGGACGTGCGCTGCGACACGGGGAGCTCCAGGCACTCCTGCACCAGCTCGATGGGGACCACGTACACCTGGTCGCTCACGCCCATGGCGAAGCCCTGGATGACGGCGAGCGTGAGCGGCAGGCGGAGCGTCATCGTGGTGCCTCGCCCCTCCTGGCTCCGGACGGCCACCGTGCCGCGCATGGCCTCGATGTCCCGCCGCACCACATCCATCCCCACGCCGCGCCCCGACAGCTCCGTCACCGTCCTCGCGGTGGAGAAGCCGGGCTCGAAGATGAGCCGGTCCACCTCCTCGTCGCGCAGCCGCTCCGACGGGGACACCAGACCCAGCTCCCGGGCGCGCTCCTTGATGCGCTCGCGTTGCATGCCCCGGCCGTCATCGGAGAGCTCCACGACGACGCTCCCCGCATCATGGACCGCCCGCAGGCGCAATCGGCCACACGCTTCTTTTCCCGCCGCGCGCCGCTCCTCGGGCGCCTCGATGCCGTGGTCCAGGGCGTTGCGCAGCAGGTGGAGCAGCGGGTCGCGCAGGGCCTCCAGCACGGCCGTGTCCAGGGTGACGTCCTCGCCCGCCAGCTCCAGCAACGCCTGCTTGCCCTGGTCCCTCGCCAGGTCGCGCACCGTGCGCAGGTGTTGTCGGAAGAGCGGCCCCACCGGCACCATGCGCACCTGCATCACCTCTTCCTGGAGCGCGTGGAAGAGGGAGTCCATCTCCCGCTGCTGCGTGAGCGCCTCGTCCCAGCTCGCGCTGGACGCTTCGGCCTCCATCAGGAACTGCGTCATGCGCCCCCGCGCGATGGACAGCTCCGCGGTGAGGGTGACGATGCGGTCCAGCCGCTCGACGTCCATCCGCAGCGAGCGGCCGCGCGCCGCCGCGCGTGTCTCCACCGGTAGGGGGAGGTCCTCGACGGGGAGGACCCCGGGGGGCGGCGGGGTGCTCGGCCCACCCGTGGCGCCACCTTCCCGCAGGCGCGCGAGGTGGGCCTGGTGCGCGGGCCCCAACTGGTCCACGCCCGCCACCGCCGCGCGCGACAGCTCCCGCAGGTGGTCCACCGAACCCAGCAGGAGTGAGGTCCAGGGCTCCCCCACGGCGAGGCGTTGGTCGAGCAGGGCCTGGATGACGTCCTCGGCGCCGTGGACGTAGTCCGTCAGCGCCTGGAAGCCCAGCGAGCTGCCGCTGCCCTTCAATGTGTGGGCCTGGCGGAAGAGCGCCCGCAGGCGCTCCTCGTCTGGCCGCGCCTCCAGGGCGATGAGCGTCTCCTCCATGGAGGAGAGCAGGTCCTCCGCCTCGTCGGCGAAGATGGCCAGCACCTGTTGCCACTCGGCACCCAGGCCTGGCGGAGGTCCGCTGCCGCCGCCGCTCACGGCAGCGCCTCCTCCAGCAGGCGGACGGGTGCCCTCCAGCGTCGGGGCCCCGGGCCGGGGGCATCCACGAAACAGCGAATCATGTGGGAGGTCATCGAGGTACGCGTCGAACGTCAGGTGGGTGCGAGCGTGGCCACCACGCTCCAGCCGGCGGAGGATTCCTCCGCCCGCTCGGTCCACCCACGGAGGGCCGTGTCACGAGGCGGTCTCGACTGTATCTCTGGGTGATAAAAGTTTCAATGTGTCGCTTTGAGGGTCGCGGAGACCAAGGTCGTCGATTTGTGAGGCATTGAGGGGTGTTTCAGACCTTGGCTGGGGTGTGGCGGACCCTCCAATCGCAGCTCTCCGGCTCGCTCGGGATGTGCGGATTTGGAGCCGGGAGGCGGACTTCGCGTACGAAAAAATGGAGTGGACCTGTTGCGAGGTGCGTCGGGGGCAGGTGAGCGGGTGCGGCGGACGAGTCAGGTTGCCTGCCCGCGCCGGCCGTGAGGACGCGATGAGTCTCGCGATGCCGAATGTTTCGGATTGTGTCGCGCGATGCATCCTCATGAGTCGCGGTCGGTATCAGTTGCTCGAAAGATGCGACGTGTCGATGTTAGCGATTGCGTGGTGGACCGAAAATTCCATGCGTGCCGTCGTGCTCGCCCCCAAGTCGCGGTCGGCAAGCGCGCGCGGTGAGGGGACTGGGGCCGGCGACCAGGCGAGGCGGGGTTCCCATCCGCGCGCTGCCCCGGGCCGCCTCGACTGCCTGTCCCGGGGAGGTCCGCCGGCGGGAGGCTGGCCGGTTCGAGCCCCCGGGCCCGCCGCCCTCCTCACTGGCGGCGCGTCGCGAGCGTCCCCGGCGACACGCACGCGGTGAAGGCCGGCCATGACGTCGCGGGCGCGTCGCTCGCGCCGGGCGAGGCGGGCCGCGAGCCTCCCAGGTGTCTTCTCGTTCTGGGGTGACATGGCCCGGACCTGGCCTCCGACAGGGGGGCGAGGAGGCCCGCGCGGCGTCACCGCTTCGTCACGGGCCCTCTGGCGCGGCCTGTCTGGTTGTGGCGGTGTTTGGCGGTTTTGCTGTCAAGTCATGAATTGGTAGGCTTTGGGCAGGCGCACGCGATTTCTTCAATGCATGACGAACCCGGGCGTGCGCCTCCTGCCCCGGGAGGGGGCGTTGCTCACGACAAGGGAGCCGTCCATGCATCCGTCGCTTTGGAAGAAGGTGTTGTTTGCGTTCACCCTCGCCAGTCTTTCCGCCTGCGGAGGCGAATTCCCGGAGGATGACGGGAAGGCGGGCCAGGAGGAGTTCTATGTCCCGTCCTCGGACGGCGCGGAGGGCTCCGAGGTGGGGGGCCTCCACGAGGCCGCGCTCGCCGACCTGGTGGAGAGCTGCTCCACGTACAGCTTCCCGTCCTATCGCGGACAGAACGGGCTCCAAATCACGTGCGCCTGCGGCGCGGTGACGGGAGGCTCCGCGTGGGGGACGGACCTCTACACGGATGACTCCAACGCTTGTGTGGCCGCGGTCCACGCGGGCGCGATTCCGGCCTCCGGTGGAACGGTGGTGGTGACCATCCAGCCGGGCCAGGGCAGCTACACGGCCTCCACGCGCAACGGCATCACCACGTATGCCTGGGGTGCCTGGGCCGGCAGCCTCTCGTTCTCCAGCGTGTTTCCGGCCTGCTCCAGCATCAACTTCGCGACCTACCGGGGACAGGACGACCTTCAGGTCCCCTGCACCTGCGGCGCGGTGACGGGCGGCAGCGCTTGGGGGTCGGGCATCTACACGGATGACTCCAGCGCGTGCGCGGCGGGTGTCCACTCCGGCGCGATTCCGGCCTCCGGCGGCACGGTCTCGGTCATCATCCAGCCTGGGCAGGGCAGCTACACGGGCTCCACGCGCAACGGCATCACCACGTTCTCGTGGGGCGCGTGGAGCGGCAGCTTCTCCGTCATCACCTATCGGACGCCGCCGACGGCAAGCTGCCTCTCCTTCAGCTATGCCGCCTACCGGGGCCAGGATGGCCTGCAGCTTCCCTGTGTCTGTGGCGCGGTGACGGGAGGAAGCGCCTGGGGGACGGACCTCTACACGGATGACTCCAACGCCTGCGTGGCCGCGGTCCACGCGGGCGCGATTCCCGCCAGCGGCGGGCCGGTGGTGGTGACCATCCAGCCGGGCCAGGGCAGCTACACGGCCTCCACGCGCAATGGCATCACCACGTACGCCTGGGGCGCCTGGGCCGGCAGCATCTCCCTGGGCTCCTGGTAGTCGTCGGCGTGACGGGGTGTCTCCCATCCGGCGGTGACGCGATGGCCGGATGGGAGCGCCACGATGTGTCTGTGATTGCCTCGCGCCCCCCGTTCTTCCCGTCGATGCGCGACATGCCCGCCGCGGCGCCGACCCTGGAGCGGGTTCTCCGTGGTGGGGCGGGGCTCCAGGCCGACCCGGCGTATCCCTCCGAATGGGGGGGCGTGCCTCGGGTACGCGGACATGTGCAACCAGGCCACGTCGATGGGGGTGGTCGGCTTCGCGCTCCAGCTCTTCAGCGACTTCGGGCGGACGTTCCCCAGGACGGGGAGCGACCACCACCCGGCGACGTGCGCCCTGCTCGTGGGCGGCGGCATCCAGGGGAACCAGATGCTGGGCGGCTACGACGAGACGATGAACGGCCCCGCCCATGGGCGCTCCGGTCGACCTCGTCGAGGAGGGGGGAGCGCGGGTGCGGCGCGCGCCCCGTTCCCAGGATGTCGCGGCGACGGTGCTCAACGCCTTCGGGCTGCAACCAGGGAAGGACTTCTTCATCCCTGGGGTCCACGGCGTCTTCGATGGGGTCGTGAGGACCTGAGCGGCACGGTGACGCGGGCGTGCCTCCCGGGCGCCCGCGTCCACGGCTCAATGCCGGGCGGGGATTGACTCCGAATCACTCCAGCAACGCGGTATCATCCGTGGCTCACCCACGGAGCATGACATGCATCCACGGCGTTTCCTCGGAGTCCTGCTGTCGGCCGGAGTCCTCGCGGGCTGTGGCACCACGAACGACGCGGGGGCGGAGCAGGCCCCCGCGCTCACGGGCGCGCTCGACGCCTGCGACGGGACCACGGCGTGGGAGTACAACTACTTCGACGACAGCTCGAAGACGAACCAGGTGGGCGGCATCATCTGCAAGTGTCGGGGCGTCATCCAGACCTGGGGAGACACGTCCACGCCGTACACCACGTACTGGAGTGAGCGCTGCGGCGGCGGTGAGGCCCTCCGCTGACCCCTCGTCCCCGCTCGGGCCTCCGAGCGGGGGCGCCCGGGCCGCTCAGCCCGCCACCCGTGGAGCGTAGTGGCGCACGACGAGTGTCGCGAGCGGGTCGGGATACTTCCAGAACGCCTTGTCCAAGGCGTACAGCCGTTCCCGTTCGGCGTCGGTCAGCATGCCCGGCAGGTCGGCCAGGGACACCATCTCCTCCGTCTCACCGTAGTGGACGACGACGTGCAGCATGTCCTTCAGGCATTGCTGGGCGCTCCGGGCACCAATCCCACCCAGCGCCTCGATGGCCAGGTGGCAGGTCTCTTCGCCCCAGTTGCAGAAGAACTGCATGCAGCCCCCGTTGTTGATGTCGGCCTCCATGCGCCACAGCGCGACCAGCGCCTGCTCGTCGGGTGGCAGGGCCGAGAGGTCCCGGTGGACCTGTTGCAGCCTCGCGAGGGCGTGTTCGTAGAGCGCGTCCTGTTCGAGGGCCCAGACGCTGACCATGCCCTCGGGAGCAGGAGCCCAGAGCGCCGGCCAGTTCACGCCTCGGCCGTCCTCGGTGAGGACCCACTCGCGCCGTTGCTCGGGCGAGGCCTTGTCGACGCGGACGTAGCCGCTCAGCCGCGCTGTGAGCACGCGGCCGTCCGTCATGTGCAGCAGGATGTGCTGCTCGTCGAAACGGACGTCGATGATGCGATTGTCGTCGGGAGTCTTCTGGACGGGGCCCATGGCGCTGTGCCCTATACGTGGAATCGACTGGCCGCGCTCCAGGGGATTCCCGGTCGGGCAGGCTCAGCGCCCCCGGTTCATGAGGCGCGTCGCCTGCTCCTCCGCCGCGCCCTCCCGTGGCTTCGCCATCAGCTCGGTCTTCGCCAACTGCGCTGGCGTCATCTCGCCCGACAGCAGCGCCTGGACCTCCTCCAGCGTCGGGTCCTCCAACTGCGCCAGGGCCCGCTCCCGGGCCCACTGCTCCTCGAAGTTCACGCGCAGCCAGCTCCCGAGCTCCACGTCGGGCAGCGCCTTGCGAACCGTCGCGAGCGCCTGTTCGAAAGCCCTCGCATCCGCGTACCGCTTCGCCGGCTCCGCGTGCAGCGCCGTGTTCAACACCTCCCGCAGCCTCCGCTGCGTGGGGGACGCCTGGGGGCCCTCCCATTCCGCGGCGTGGCGCGACGCCTGCGCGTCCCCTGGCAGCTCGCCGAAGAGCAGCTCGTGCAGCACGCACCCCAGCGCATACAGGTCGCCGGACACGGTCGCATCCGCGCCCTCCTGCCGTTCGGGTGGCATGTACGCCATCTTCCCAATCACGGCCCCGTCCTGTGTCAGTCGACTCACGGTGGGCACGGACGCCGTCGCCGCCATGGGCTCCTGCGGGCGCCCGACCCCGTGGGCGATTCCGAAGTCCACGACCTTCACCACGCCGTCGAACGTCACCACCAGGTTGTCCGAGCTGATGTCCCGGTGGATGACGCCCCGCTCGTGTGCGTACGCCAGCCCCCGCAAGGCCTGCATGCACGCCTCCAGCGCCACCTCGAGCGGCACCGCCCCTCCTCGCCGGAGTCGCCGCGAGAGCTTCAGCGTGTTCACTCCGCTCAGGTACTCCATGACGATGAACCACGCCCCGTCGACCTGCCCCAGGTCATGCACCGAGACGACGTTCGGATGGTGGAGCCGCGCGGCCGTCCGCGCCTCGCCGATGAAGCGGTGAAGCCGCACCGCCGGGTCCTCGCTGTCCTCGTCCACCATCCGCTTGAGCACCACGAGCCGATGGAAGCCCGCGCGCCCCGTCCTCACCGCCAGCCACACCTCGCCCATGCCCCCCCGCCCCAGCCGCGCGAGCCGGCGGTAGCGATGGATTCCCGTCCCCAGGTCGGCGCCCCTCAGCGAGCGGGCCGTGAGGATGGCCAGCGCGGTGGACGCCAGCAGCAGGAACGGCAGTCCCATCATGGCGAAGAGCGGCGGCCCCGATATCCAGCCCGTGTCCACCGCCAGCTCTCGTCCCAGCACCACCAGCGCGCACAGCGCGGCCACCAACACCGCGGCGGCCATGGCCCCCCGGCGTTTCAACAGGCGCGCCGCCTCCGCCGCCCACGTGCCCACGACGCCCACCGCCAGCAGCCAGAACATCGGCAACCCCAGGCCCACCGTCGCGCGGGTCAGCTCCTCCGCGGTCACCTGGGGCCCCTGTCGGGCCGAAAGCACCGACACGAGGATGTCGACGATGCGCATCGCCCCGAGCGCCACCGTCACGCCCAGGAGCACCTTCCGCCAACGCGTCAGCGGCAGGTCCAGCAGGGCCCACAGGACGCGCAGCAGGGTGTAGGGCAGGGGAATCGAGGTCAGCGCCCCCAACACCAGCCAGGGTCGCGTGTCCGCGAACACCCCGCTGGCCTCCCGACTCGACACGCCCACCGAGAAGCTCAGCGCGGCGAACCCCAGGAAACTCGTGGCCAACCACAACTGGACCCGCTGGCTGCGCACCGCGGCCCACGTCGCGAAATGCACCACCGCGAGCACCAGGAAGGCTCCCGCCAGTGCCAGATGCAGCATCGTATAGGGCGTCACCCCCTGAAGCCTACCCAATACGAGGCGGCATCGCGAATGGCGGCATGCCCAGGGCTTGGTCTGTTCTGACCCGTGGGAGGGATTGGGAGGGAGGACGGCGAGCGTGTTTGCCGTCACGCTCTCGTCACGCCTGCTCGATAGCGTGGGTTCTGGCTGCACTCCCGACGAATGGAGCAGCGCCGTGCGCCTCCCTGCGCGCGCTGCTCTCCATCGTGGCAACTCCAGGGTGCGGTCGCAGTCCCATCACCCGACACATCGAAGCGAGAGAACTCAATCATGAAGACGCGATTCTGGATGATGGTTGCCGTGGGCGTCGGTGTCCTCGGCGGTGTTGGCTCCGCGCTGGCCTTCCCCTCGGGGGCGGTCCAGCAGAGCGTGGTCGACACCACGCTGAATGCGCCCTGCCGTGAGTGCTGTGTGCCGTGTAATGGTTGGACCGCCTGCGGATGCGCGGTGGAGACCGAGTGTGGCTCGTGCTGTTGCTCCTGGGAAGGCTGCTGCTGAGGTGCCGTCGATGAATCGCATTCTCCTGTCCCTGATGCTGGTGTGCTGTGTGTGGGCCCGCCCCGCGTTCTCCGAGGAGCCCGCGCCAGCCTCCTCGGAGCCGCCTGCCGCGTGCTCGGGTGGCGGCAACGCTTCCACGAGCACCAAGAGCAAGGTGGGGTTCCGTGTCCTGTACGGAGACCTGGCGCCGCTGGTGCTGGGTGCCTCCGAGACGGCGCCGGTGAAGTGGCGCCGTCCGGAGTGGACCGCGCCGGTGTTCGCCGAGTTCAGCACGCAGCCTGACGGCTCGCTGCGAATCGCGGTGAGCATCGAAGCGGCGGGCGCGAAGAAGAAGGTGAAGGAGGCCACGCTCAAGGTCGGCGAGGCCATCGTGCTCGACCCGACCAAGGACGTGACGGCGGGATATTTTGGCGCCAACCCGTCCAGCCTGAAGATCGAGTTCACGGGGCCCCACAAGCCCAAATCCTGAGATGCCTGAGCCCAAGCCAGACACTTCATCGCATCCTGTCCGCATCGTCGGCGGCGCCGCCTTCTTCCTGGGCGGCGCCGTCGTGTTTGCCTTGATGACCGCGCTCGGCCACCCGACGAGCCCGGTCGACGAGGCCGGACGCGCCGTGGACACGCCCTCGCTGCCCCCTGCCTGTCCTCCGCTCACGACCCCTACCCGCGGCGAGGAGGAGGTGTGGCGGCAACGGGCGCTCGCGGCCGAGCAACGACTGGCCGCCGAACAGGCCGCCCGTCAGCGCTTGGAGCAGAGTCTGGGGGCGATGACGGAGCCCCCTCCACCACCTCCCGTGGCGAAGCGAAGGCGCTTCATCCGTGAGGAGACCGATCCGGAGATTCTCGAAGCCGCCAAGGAGCGGCTCTCCTTTCCCTCGGGCCTCGAGGAGAAGTTCACGCCCGAGGGCTTCCGGCGAATCGTCGAGGATTCCCTGCGGGAGTGTGACCTGGGCCTGTCACTGCGCGAGCTCGACTGTTCGGAGTTCCCTTGTGTGGCCTGGGCCTCCAGCGGCAACGCGCCACCGAAGAACCTCCACCTCCAGGGCTGTCCCGTCTGGGCGGAGCAATTCCAGGACGCCCTTTCGATGGTGACGAGCAAGGGGAACGCGGACGGAGGGACGGAGAATCTCCTGGTGTTCTGGGCGCTGCCCCCCGGTCAACGCGAGCGGCGGATCGCGGCGGTCCGACAGGATGACCGCGTCCAGTCCATGTACGACACATATGTGCCGTCCCCCTGAGTCACGACCGGAGGGCCGCGCCGGCGCGGCCTCCGTCCTGCTCGTGGGGCGCGCGCCCCGAGCGTGGGGCGCACACAGGGCTTCGCGAAGGCGGGGCAGACGACCGCGCGATGAGTCGCCACGCGGTCGAGGCCGAAGCCTCGTGCCGGACGAAGCACTCCCGTCGCCAGAGAGACGAGTTCCCACGTTCAATCGCGCGGGTTCACGGGGCCCAGCCAGCCCGTGACCCGGGATGCCTGAATCCAGGCCCTCCGCTTCGTGGCATCCTGTCGGCATGACGGACGGCGCCGTCGCACGCAGGGCCACGGCGAAGCCGCCTGATGGCCCGGGGGCGCTCGTCGAGGCCCCCCCCGACGTCACCCCGCGTGTCCTCCCCTCATGGCGCCCCCCGCCCCGAGAAGGGCAGGGCGCGCTCGTGGCTGCACAGGCGGTCCGTCAGCGCCTGGAGCAGAACCTCGGGGCGATGACGCATCCTCCGCCCCTGTCCCCCTGCGTCGCGGTCGACGGCGCGGCTCGACGTGTCACCTGATGTACGGGCGGATGGTGAAGGTCTGGCTGGGGGAGGCGGTGCAGTTCCCCGCCAGGTCGCACGCCCTCACGAACCAGGTGTGTTCGTCGAACTCCAGGAACTCCTCCAGGTAGAGCACTGAGTTCGCGTCGGGGACCTCGTACTGCCGGTCGTCGATGACCACCGTGTACTGGACGTAATGCTGGTCGTCGTAGGAGTGGATCCACTCGAAGATGTAGAGCGGGTTCTCCCACATGATTTCCCCTGGAGCCGGCGCCATGAGGAAGGGCGCTGTCGGCGCCTCCAGGTCCACGACGAAGGACGCCCAGCCGCTGCTCGTGCACTGCGCGCTGGCATCGCAGGCGGTGACCCGCCAGGAGCGGGCGCCCGCGGCGACGTCCGTCGTGGGCGTGTACCGCGTCACCGTGCCCGCGAGCGACACCGACGCGCCTCCGCTCCACTCGAGGACATACGCCGTGATTCCCACGTCGTCCTGGGCCGGGGCCCAGGAGAACTCGGGCCGAGCGGTCCCGACGTAGACGCCCCCCGTGGGCGACAGGGGCACCGGGGCGGTGGGCTGCGTCCCGACGGCCTCGAACGAGCGTGTCGGTGTCGTCCGGCAGCGGTCGAAGCGGTCACACGCGGTGATGCTCACGGTGTGGATGCCCGGTGACAGGTTGGCCGCGGGGACGTAGGAGGTGACGCCCCCTCCCAGGAGGATGGCGGCGCCGCCATCGACACGAAGCTGTTGGGACGTGACACCCGTGGCGTCCTGCGGGGCCTGCCAGGAGAACGTCGGCCGGGCCACGGTGAGGGTGCCCTCCTCGGGGGCCAGCACCGCGAACGGGAGCGGCGGCTGCGTATCCACCGTGAAGGTGCGGGCGCCGGTGGTCGAACAGTTGCCCGCGGGGTCGCAGCCCTGGACCGTCCAGGCGTGGAGGCCGTCCGTCAGGCCCGTGGCCGCCGTATAGGACGTCGAGGGGCCGGTCGAGACGGAGAGGCCCGCGTCGATGCTGATTCGATACGAGACGAAGTTCGTGTCCGTGGACGCGGACCACGTGAACGTCGGCTGCGCCGTGCCGATGGGGGCGGCATGCGCCGGGCTCGATTGCGCCGGGTAGGTGGGGGCGATGGAGTCCACGTAGAACGTCCGGCTGGAGGAGGAGGTGCAGTTCAGGTGCGTGTCGCACGCCACCGCGCGCCACGTGTGCATCCCCTCGCTCAGGACCGTGGGCCAGTTGTAGCCCGCGGCGCCGCCGATGTTGCCGGTGCTGACGCCATCCATGACGACCTGGTAGCTGGAGATGCCACTGGCGTCCGAGGCGTGTTCCCAGCGCAGCGCGGGACGCGTGTCGGCCACGTACTGATAGGACGCGGGCACGGTGAGCACGGGCGCGGTGGGAGGAACCCGGTCGAGCACGAAGGAGGGCTCGTGCGTGGAGTTGCGCCAGTTGCCATAGACGTCCACCGCGCGCACGTACCAGCGATGGGTGCCGTCGCTCACGTTCATGAGGCTCAGCGCGGTGCCACTGGTCCGGGCGTAGAAGACGCCGTCCAGGAACACGTCGTAGTTCACGTAGGCGTCCGGGGCCGCCTGCCACGCGAGGTAGGGCGTCGAGTTGAGGCGCGCGGTGTGCGCCGGGCTCACGACGTCGAAGACCGGAGGCGGGGTCTGCTCCCCGAAGGAGAGCGCGCAGTCGGCGGCGAGCTTCGCGTTGATGATGCCGGGGAAGCGCATCAGCCCGTTGAGCTGGGGCGCGGACGTGTAGCCGAAGCACGACTGGTAGACGTACGGCGTGGCCTGCGGCCTCAAGCTCTTGATGAGGCTGGCGACACCGCTGACGAGCGGGGTGGCCGCGGAGGTCCCGCTGAAGGCGGCGAACTGGTTGCCGGGGAGGAGGGAGACCAGGTCGCTGCCGCCGCCTGGAAAGGCATCACTGCCGAACGCCGCGGAGTCCACGGACACCGCGCCGAAGTTGGAGGCGTGGACGGTGCCATTGGCCTCCGTGAAGAAGTGGGAGCGGTTGAAGTTGTCGTCCGCCGCGGCCACCGTCCACAGGTTGTAGAGCGTCATGCCGGCGGGGGAGACCTGACAGGAGGCGTTTCCGCAGTCCAGGTTGAGGTTCTCGTTCCCCGCCGCCGCGATGAACTGGATGTCGCGCTCCCCCGCGCGACGGATGGCCGCGTAGAGCGGGTCGTTGTCGTTGTTCTGGAAGCTGCCCACCCGGCCCCCGGAATAGTTGATGATGTGCGCGCCGTTGCGGGTCGCGTAGTCGATGGCGTTGAGGGTCTGGTAGCCGCCGAAGCTCCGCTCGGGGTCCGACGCCAGGGAGACGTTCAAGGCCAAAAGCCGCGCGGCCCAGTTCACGCCCGACATGCCCCACCCGTTGCCAGCGCGCGCGCCGATGAGCCCCGCGACCGCCGTCCCATGCGTGCGCGCCGTTTCCGGGGGCAGGCAGCTCGTGTCGTTCCAGGTATTCGAGAACGAACACGCGCCGACGAACTCCGGCATGTCCGCGTGCCCCAGGTCGACTTGCGTGTCCACCACGGCGACCGTGGAGAAGTAGAACTGGCCCCGGCCGTGCGCCGCGAGCGTCACCTCCCAGGCTTCGTCGGCGTCGATGTCGTAGTCGTAGGGGCTGCCGGTGATGCTGGTGCGCTGACCGACGTTGTAGAGGTACCACTGGTTCAGTGGCCAGGGCGCGCTCGTCGACAGGTAGGGGTCGTTCCAGACGACGGCCGCGTCCTGCGGTTCGTCCGGGACGTAGACGATGTCCTCATGGACGTCCTGGAGCAGCCCGCGGACCGCCGTCGGCGCGAGCGTCTGGGGCAGTTCGAAGAAGTGCCAGCCATAGAAGAGCTCATGCCATGCGACGGCGCCCAGCGCGCGCTGGACACGCTCTCGCTGACCCTCGAGGTCGTCTTCCGGGAGGCGGATGAGCGCCATGCGTGAAGGGCGCTCACGCTGCGACACGCGCAGCTCCTTGCCTCGCTTCACGGGTTGCTGCACCTCGCCCTGGAACGGCTCGATCTTCGGATAGGCCCCCTCCAGCCCTGGCCCCGGAGCGGGCGCGGCCGAGGGCAGCACGGGCCCCAGTTCATGCGCCGGGACGGGCGGCAGGGCTCGAAGCCAATCCGTGCTGGTGGCGCCGGGGGCCGCCAGCAACTGGTCTGCCTTCAGTGACTGTGCCTGGGCGGGCGCCGCGAACAGCGTGACGAACGCCCCGGCCCAAAGCGCCGGGGCGAGTCTTCGACGGACATCGTGCATGGGTTCCCCTCGAGGAGTCGGCGGAGCTGGGGCTCCGCCGATGCTTTACGGAATCACGAGGAGAGCAGATTTCACGCGGGTGTGTCTGTGAAGCCCGGGGAGGAGCCTGACCCATCCCGCTCGACCCACCCTTGCTTCAGCCTGGCATCGCGCTCACCCGCGCTGGAGGTAGACGCCGGCGGACAGGCCCTGCTTGACCTTGCGACTCACCTCGTCGGCGAGCACCTCGTCCTGGCCCGCCTCGAGCGCGTCCAGGGTCACGCGCACGACCTCGGCGGGGTCCGACTTCGGCGAGGTGATCTTCTCCGCCATGTCGGTGTCCATGTAGCCGACGTGCAGGGCCACCACCTGCGTCTGCTGGGCGCCCAGCTCCTTGCGCAGCCCGTTGGTCAGCGCCCAGGCCGCGGCCTTCGAGGCGCTGTAGCTGGACGAGCCCGGGAAGGCCACCCAACTGAGCACGGAGAGCACGTTGATGATGGCGCCACCCCCGTTCCTCGCCAGCACGGGCGCGAAGGCGCCGCTGGTCGCCAGGGGCCCCAGGTAGTTCGTCTCCAGCTCGGCGCGCGCGGCGGACACCGCGTCCGCGCCCAGGAGGCTCGCGCCCTTCAAGATGCCCGCGTTGTTGACGAGGAGCGACACGTCCCCCGCCTCGCGGACCAGCGCCTCCAACTGCTCGGGGCGGGTGACGTCCAGGCGCACCGGGACCACGCCGGGGAGCGTCACGCTCGAGGGCTCCCGAGCCGCCGCGTAGACCTTGCGAGCACCCCGCTCCAACAAGGCCTTCGCGAAGGCGAGCCCCAACCCGCGATTGGCACCGGTAACCAAAGCGACAGCATCCTTGACCTGCATGACTCGACTCCCGCGTGACGAGGCGGACGGAGAACGGCCCGGACAATCCCTGTGGCACGTCATGGCGGGTGGGTCGGGCCGCGAGCACCCATCCTCCATGATATGATGGGTATAATATGATGGGCCGTGGGTCGCAGGAGAAAGTGGTCCACGGGAGGAACCTGGCCGCCGTGCGCCGGCTGGGTCAGCCTGGCGAGAGGCCCTCGGCATCGGGCTTGGGGCGCCGCGCCACGACGGGTGGGGTTCCGCCGAGCCAGTCCCACTTCTCGCCATTCCAGAGCTGCTCGCGCCAGCCCAGCGTGCCGGCGGCTTCACGCGCCCTGTCTCCATGGGGGATGAGCGCCCAGCCCACCCGGGACTGCTTGCACTCTCCGCTCTTGAACTTCAGCAGCCGGCGCTGGCCACACGCCTCGTCGCGCTCCGCGTCCCAGAGGGGCTGGTTCTTCGTCCCTGCGCCCTGGTAGTCCACGCCGTGCCACTCACACCAGGCGAACACGTCCTTGAGGCGGACGAGCTTGCCGCTCCTCGAGAGTGAGAGCTCGGTGACGGCCGCCACGAGGAGATCAGCGGTGATGACGCGCATGGACAAAACCCCGGTGCAGGTCAGCAGGTCGGACCAACCTACAGCGGTGGGGGAGGCCGCGGTCCATGAGACCCCCATGCCTTTGTCATGGTTCTGTCATGGAGCGCGCGCGCCGGAGCCTCCAATCACTGGCATCGAAGGACGGGCATCCGTCCGCTACACGGGGTTCGGGAGCACTCCGGTACCATGACAGCCGTGTCCGGCTGTGACGTCGGATGCTACAGAATCATGGTTGCGGAAGCGTGTTTCGGACACCGATGACAGGTCTGTGGCGTGGAGCGCTACAGCGGTATGGGTTTTGACGAAAGTGATTCACGTTCAGGCTTGCTGACGGGCTATCCAATACATCAGATTGGCGACCTCTCCCGGAGGCAACATGCACATCGAATCGTCGTCTCGTCGTTTCAGCGCGTCTCGCGGCTGGTGGCTCGCGGCTGTGTCGGCCCTGATGCTCGTCGTCGCCGCGCCCGGTCGCGCGGAGGCCCAGTGTTCGAGCTGGCCCACCAACACGTCCGTGAGTCCGAGCGGGACCTTCTCCGACACCATCAACGTCTCGGGGCTCGCCGCCGGGACGTACTTCATCACCTCGTCGTTCTCGGGGAGCGCCGGCCTCATCAACCTCGCGTTCAGCGCCGTGCCTGGCTTCTCCTACAGCAATGGCCAGAAGGGCTTCACCGGCACGGGGAGCACGCTGTATCTGAGCTTCATCATGGCGGCCGGCGCGGTGCCGGGGAGCTCGTCGACGGTCTCCATGCAGGTGCTCAACACGCTGGGACAGGTCATCTGTAGCTCCAGCTTCGTGGTGACGGTGCCGGGGGATGCGTGCCCGCTCGACGCCACCTGGCTGGGGGCGCCCATCGATGCCACCTACGACGGCGCCAACTGCTTCGTCCACGCGCTCCCGCCGGGTGATGGCGCGCCCTTCATGTACAACAACAACTATTACGTGACGCGCGGCCCCAACAACGTGTGCGAGGCCGGCTACTTCGACGGCGCGAACTGCTTCCTCGGCTCGCCTCCGAGCGGGAAGTCCGGCTTCTTCTGGGGCTCGGCCTTCTACTACACGCCCTGACGGACCTGACGGGCCTGGGCATCCGTGGGCGCGTGCGCACGGGTGTCCAGGCTGGCAGTCCCGGGCGGCCGGCGTGAGCCGTGCCCTACGGCGCGCGGCTGCGCCGCTGGAGCGGTGAGGGGAGCCGCGGTGTGGAATCGACCACGTCGACGCGGACG
The DNA here is from genome assembly GCF_024198235.1 of Myxococcus dinghuensis. Lineage (GTDB taxonomy): Bacteria > Myxococcota > Myxococcia > Myxococcales > Myxococcaceae > Myxococcus > Myxococcus dinghuensis. The sequence continues at coordinate 90,019 of NZ_JAKCFB010000009.1, forward strand.
TTGGCGGCCTGGACGGACGTGGCCCCGTTCGAGTCCCTCACCCGGAGCGACACGACGAACGTTCCGTTCGTGGTGTAGACGTGGCTCGTGGTGGGGGAGGACGTCTGCGTGAGGAGCGTCCCGTCTCCGAAATCCCACAGGTACGTCAGCGTGTCTCCGTCCGGGTCGCTGCTGGCGGCGCCGTTGAAGGCGACGGTCAGCGGTGCCTCGCCCTGGGTGGGCGCCGCGGAGAGCGAGGCCGCGGGCATGTGGTTGTGGTCGCCGGTGAAGGTGATGCGGCGGACCTCTCCGCCCCCCGCGTAGGTCGTGTAGTAGAGCGCCTGTTCCGTGCCGGCGGGCCCGAAGCGCAGCGTCACGGCGGAGTTTGCGCCCAGGTCGGTGGCGAACGCCGCCACCGTCACGGAGTTTCCCGGGCCCCGCGTGAGCTTGAACAGCCTGCCGCAGACGTAGTCGCTGAAGAAATACGCGTTGTCGTCCGACGCATCCCACGCCCCGACAGGGGCGAAGGCGCCCCCGGTGATGGATTCACACCCCTGGAAGGGGGAGCTCGCGGGGTTGGTGCCGTGCTTGTAGTCGAAGAGGGGGTTGGTCATCCCGGCGGGAGGCGCGCCACAGTCGGTGGTGGAGCCGGTGGCGCAGTGTCCCTCGCGCGTGTTCCAGCCGTAGTCCGCGCCCAGGGCGCCCTCGTCGATCTCCTCCCACGTGTCCTGGCCCACGTCGTTGATGAGGAAGCTGCTGGTGCCGGGCTTCATGGCGATGCGGAACGGGTTGCGCAGGCCGGTGGCGAAGATCTCCTGACAGGGCCCCGTCCCTGGAGGCACGCCCGCCGGGTTGGCGCAGCGGCGGCTGCCCGAGGTCGCCGCGAAGGGGTTGTCCGACGGGATGCCGCCATTCTTGCGGACGCGGAGGATCTTCCCGAGCGGCACGTCCAGTCGGCGCGCGGTGGTGTTCTGGCTCGCGCACCGGCTCGGGTCCCCGAGCTGGCAGCCGCCGTCACCCACGCTGATGTAGAGGTACCCGTTCGAGCCGAACTGGAGGTCGCCGCCGTTGTGGTTGCTGGCGGTGGAGGGGAGGTTGTCCAGGAGGATCAGCTCGCTGGCCGGGTCCACCGTGTTGTCGTCGGCCAGCAGGAAGCGCGAGACGCGGTTGACGGGCACGGTGGGGGTGTTCGACACGCACGTGTTGAACTTGTTGAACGTGTAATAGAGGAAGACGTGGTGGGTGACGGCGAAGGCCGGGTCCACCGCGATGCCCAGGAGCCCGCGCTCCCCGTTGGCGCACAGCTTGGACGCGAGGTTCAGCGCGGGCGTCGGGAGGAGAACGCCTCCGGCGACGACGCGGAGATGGCCCGGCTGGGTGGTGATGAGCACCCGCCCATCCGGCGTGAAGCCGAGCGACGTGGGGCTCGCGACGCGCGCCACCGACACGTCGGAATAGTCCGGCGGCAAGGAGATGGCGGCGCTCGCGACCTCGGGCCCCTCGGGGGCCACGGCCTCGTCCGTGGACGAAGAGACGCAGGCCGTGTTCAGCAAGGCCAGGGGGACGAGCCGCGTGATGAGACGGGACCAGGACGCCAAGAGGAGCTCCAGGGAGGGGAGTGAGGTGCCCTGGCTTTGGCGATGCGACGGGTTTTTCGCGAGGCCCGTCTCGTGACGTGTGCGCGGGTGGACGGCGCGAGCCCAGGGGATGGGCCCGGCTGTCCGCTGGTGCCCAGAGAGGACGGCCTTTCGACGCGCGGAGTGTCGTGCGCGCGAATGCGCGCCGGAGGGCTCCGACCCGGGGGCGGAGCAGGGCCTCCGGGGCTCACGCTCCGCCGCGGAGGCGGACTCCCAACCGCTTCATCATCGTGCGCACCGTGCCGCCAGGGTCCTTCGCGGTGCCGCGACCGACCTGTCCCAGCAGTCGTGCGGCCTCCGCTGCGTTGCCGCTGGCGCGCCGGAGCGCGGCCTCGAGCGCCATGCGCTCGAACCGTTCGAGCTCGGCGCGCAGGTTCATCGTCCCGGAGGCCACCCGGCGCTCCATCTCCCGCTCGGATACCAATGCGGAGGGGCTCGCCCGCTCCCGCTGCCAGAGTCGTCGCGGCAGGTCCGAGACGAGCAGCTCGTCCCCGGCGCGTTTGGCCACCAGGGCTCCGTAGATGACGTTCCTCAGCTCGCGCACATTGCCGGGCCAGGGATAGGCGCGCAGCACGTCGAGCGCCTCGGGGGTCGCGCTGCTCACGCGCGGACTGTCCGGCGCCGGCTCCTCGACCGCGTAGAAGCGCTCCAGCCAGTGCTGCACGAGCGGCGCCATGTCCTCCTGTCGCTCGCGCAGCGGGGGCAGGTGGATCTGCACCGTGGCGAGGCGCTCGTAGAGGTCCTCGCCGAACAGCCCCCGCTCGATGAGCTGCTTCAAGTCCCGATTCGTCGCCGCGAGGATGCGGAAGTCCACCTTGCGCCACGCGTTCTCGCCCAGCCGCGAGATGACGCGGTCCTCCAGCACACGCAGCAGCTTGGACTGGAGCGCGTGGGGGGTGTCGTCGATTTCGTCCAACAACACCGTGCCGCCCTCGGCCGCGGACACCAGGCCGTCGTAGCCATGCACGGCTCCGGAGAAGGCCCCCTTCGCATAGCCGAAGAGTTCCCCCTCCATGAGTTCGTTGGGGATGGCCGCGCAGTTGATGGGGACGAAGGTGCGGGCGCGCCGTTCCGACCACTCGTGGATGAGCCGCGCGGCGACCTCCTTGCCCGTCCCCGTCTCGCCGGTGAGCAGCACGGGCATCGACGTGCGCGCCGCCTGTGCGAGTTGGGCGATGAGCGCCTTGGCCGCCGCGCTGTGCGCGATGAGCGTGCCGGGCACCTGGGGCGCGGGAGTCTCGACGAGGCTCTCCTCCAGCCTGCGCACCAGCCGTGCCTGCCAGCCCTGGGCGCCCTTCCAGAACACGTCCGTGGCCCCCTGCTCCACCGCGAGCCGGAGCGCGTCGACGGGCACGGGTCGCTCGCACAGCCACAGCCACCGCTCCGCCTTCGGTGGGCTCGCCAGCCGGGGCTGTGCGGAGCACACCACCGTCACCCGAGGTTCCCCACCGCCGAGCCTCCACCCCGCGTCATTCAAATACTGGAGGAGGGTGGCCTCCGGAGCGGGGCCTTTCCACTGCAGCGTTCGCATGGGCACGATTCGAACACGGACAGGGCCTGATTTGAATCCGGGTCTCCCGGAGTGACTCCAACAGTTCCGGACACTTGGCCCTGGCAGGGGGCATGCAGTCAGGGGGGCACACCCGCATTTCCGCGGGCCGCAGGAGAAGGGCCTCATGGAATTCAACGTGGTTCTGGCCGGGGTCGCGGTGTTGTTGGGGGTCGGAGTGGTGCTCGTGCTCAGCGGTTTGCAGGTCATCGGCGAGAACGAGTCGGGGTTGGTCATCAAGAAGTTCGGCGCGTCGCTGCCGTCCGGTCAGTTGGTCGCGCTGGCGGGCGAGGCGGGCTACCAGGCGGAGCTGCTCCCGCCGGGGTGGCACTTCGGCTACCCGTTCTGGCGCTTCAAGGTGCTCCACGTCCCGGTGGTGGGGGTGCGGCAGGGGCACATCGCGCTCGTCGTGGCCAATGGTGGCGCGGCCATCCCTCCCGGGAACATCCTCGGCCGCGAGGTGGACTGCGACGACTTCCAGGACGCCCGGGCGTTCCTCGTCGGTGGAGGGCAGAAGGGACGCCAGCTCGCGTTCCTCACCGCGGGCACGTATCGCATCAACCCCGCGCTGTTCACCGTCATCACGCCGGAGAACGCCGAGGCGTTCGACATGAGCGCGGAGGACCTGGAGGTCTTCGACCTGGGGCCCGACAAGGTGGGCATCGTGACGACGTTGGACGGCCGGCCGATTCCGCCCGGGGACCTGGCGGGGGCGCCGGTGGAGGGGCATGACTCGTTCCAGAGCGCCCAGCGCTTCCTCGACGAGGGCGGCTGCCGCGGCCTGCAGGAGCAGGTGTTGCTGTCGGGCTCGTGGAACCTGAACCCGTGGTTCGTTCGCGTGGAGCAGTCGCCGATGACGGAGGTGCCGATCGGCTATGTCGGAGTGGTGGTCAGCTACGTGGGGCGCGAGCACCTGGATGTGTCGGGTGACGAGTTCACCCACGGCGACCTGGTGGAGCGTGGGCGCAAGGGCGTGTGGATCGAACCGTTGCTGCCGGGCAAGCACCCGCTCAACACGCGGGTGATGAAGGTGGAGCTGGTGCCCACGACGAACATCGTCCTCAACTGGGCGCAGCGGACCGAACAGCACAAGTACGACGAGAAGCTCAGTCCCATCACGGTGCGCTCGCGGGACGGGTTCAGCTTCACGCTCGACGTGTCGCAGATCATCCACATCAGCATGAAGCAGGCGCCGCGCGTGATTTCGCGCGTGGGCTCCATGCAGAACCTGGTGGACCACGTGTTGCAACCCACGGTGGCGAACTACTTCCGCAACTCCGCGCAGCAGGTGTCGGTGCTGGAGTTCCTGTCGGCGCGCACGGACCGCCAGCGCGAGGCATACGAGGCCATCCGCGGGGCCCTGGGGGCGTATGACGTCGAGTGCATCGACACGCTCATCGGTGACATCCAGCCGCCGGCGGAGCTGATGAAGACGCAGACGGACCGGAAGATCGCCGAGGAGCTCCAGCGCACGTACGAGGTGCAGCGCGAGGCGCAGGTGCGGCGCCGCGAACTGGAGCGGGCGACGTCGGTGGCGAACATGCAAGGGGAGGTGGTGCGCAGCGAGCAGATGGTGGCCATCAGCGAGAAGGGCGCGCTCGCGGTGGAGGAGACGGCGAAGGGTGAGGCGGCGCGGACGCGACTGCACGCGGAGGCGGAGTCGCATGGTCTGCGGCTGCGCGCGGAGGCGGAGGCCCACGGCCTGAGGATGCGGGCGGAGGCGGAGGCGGCGTCGAAGCGGCTGCACGGCGGGGCCGAGGCCGAGGCGACGCGCCTCGTGGGTGAGGCGCGGGCGGAGGCGTACCGCACGGGCGTGACGGCGCTCGGTGCCCAGGCCTTCACGGCCGTGCAACTGGCCACGGTGCTGGCGCAGCACGGGGTCAAGCTCGTCCCGGAGATCGCGCTCGGCCAGGACGGGGCGGGAGGGCAGGGGCTGTTGGGGGCGCTGATGGCGCGAGTGCTCCAGGGCGGGGTGGTGCCGCAGCTGCCTCAACGCCCCGTGAAGCCGCAGCAAGGCAACGGCGTGGAGCACGGCCACAAGGAGGCCTGAGGGCGTCGAAGTGAGTCGGGGCGTGCATCCGGGTGGGTGCACGGCCCTCCGTTGGATGCGTCGGATTCGGGAGGTCTGGTGGACGGCGAGGCGAGGACCCTGCTCCTGCGAGCGCTCCGGGAAGTACCCCATGGCGCGGGGCCTGGGGGCCTGCGCGGCCTCGGCCTGCTCCTCGAGTCCGCCGTGGCTGGGGATGCGGTGGGAGACTCGCGCCTCGCGGAGGAGTTCGTCCGGATTCTCGGCCCGGTGATGGGCGAGGCGACGCCGGTGACGGTCGTCGACGCGGTGGCGTTCATGACCGGCGTGCGGGCGGACCTCCTCGTCGTCGCGCTGCCCAGGCTCCGCGGCGCGCTCGACGAGGTTCGCGGCTCGAAGAGGCTCCTGACGCGCGAAGCTGTCGCCGTGCTGTCGGAAGCCGAGGCGCTGCTCCAGGAGGCGCCGGCCACGAAGACCCGCGAGGTGCTGGAGGCCGCCCTCGCCGAGGCCCGGGGGGGGCTCGCGAGGGAGCTGTCGCGGCTTCATTCGCCCGTCCCCGTCATCGCGGCGGAGGCGCTCCCTCTCGCGCGCTGGATGTTCGGGGTGGGACCACCGCCGAGGGGCGCGGCGGTGCTGGAGCTGGCGCGCTGTCTGGATGACTTCTGTCAGCGGTCGCCGCTGAGCCCGACGGACCTGGAGGCGCTCCGGTCGCTCGCACGTCGGGCGGACGCTGAGCGCGACTGGCCCGGATGGACCCGGCTGTTGGAGCGGCTGCGCACGATTCGTCCCCGGTTGCTGCCCCGGAAGGCGCTGCCCCCACTCTATCGCTCCCTGGCGGGCGTCTCTGAATGGGGGAGCCAGGAACCCCGGTCCCTCGAGGCGTTGTTGCGATGACCCGGGGCTTCGAGCACCTGGCCCTCGGGCGGGAGCCTCGCCACTGTCACCGACTGTCGTCTGCTTGTGACATGGCGATCCCGTGGCGAAGACTGAGGATGGGCGCGTGTCACTCCCGTTGCTCGGTCTCCTCGTCGCGTCGCTGTCCACGACTCCTCCGGAGCCGCCGGCGGAGGCCGTCTCCTCCCAGGTGAACTACGAGGACGCGCTCGTGCGCTGGGGCCTCGACAGCCTGGGATTGACGCGGGCCGAGACGCCGGAGGGCAAGCGGCTCGAGGCGGTGTGGGTGGCCCGCGAGGACGTCGTCTCCGAGAGCGACCCCTATCCGAACTTCCTCAACCTGCTGCACGCACGCACACGCGAGGAGGTGGTCCGGCGCGAGGTGCTGCTCACGCCCGGACAGCCCTACCTGGCGGCCCTCGCCGACGAGACGGCCCGGAACCTGCGGCGCCTGGGCATCTTCTCTGCGGTGCGGGTGGTGCCCGTGCGGGGCTCCGGGCCCGACACGGTGTCGCTGCTCGTCATCACCAAGGACGTGTGGTCGCTGCGGCTCAACAACGACTTCTCCGCGGTCGGGGCGCTGTTGCAGTACCTGCGGCTCCAGGCCACCGAGGACAACTTCCTCGGGCTCGCGAAGAAGGTGGCGCTCGACTTCATCCTGAACCTGGACACCTTCTCCGTGGGGCAGAGCTACGCGGACAAGCAGGTGCTCGGCAGCCGCTGGACGCTCACGGAGTCCGCGGCGGTCATCTTCGGCCGCGAGAGCGGCAGGGCCGAGGGCTCCCGGGGCGGCCTCACCCTCAGCCGGCCGCTCTACTCCCTCTCCACGCCCTGGAGCGTCACCGCGCAGGTGGCGTGGAACGTGGAGACCTCGCGCACCTTCCAGGGCCCGGACGTGTGGCAGCTCCCGTACCCGGACGGGGCGCCCGTGCCCTACGTCTTCAACACGCGCGAGGTGACGGGCAGCGTGCTCTACGTGCGCTCGTGGGGGGACACCTCCAAGTGGGAGCTGGGCGGCGGCGCGGGGGCCTACAGCAAGGCCTACGCGCCCCCGGTGGCGGCGCCGCTCGACGCCGGACAGCGCGCCTGGTTCGAGCGCCACTACCTGCCGCGCTCGGAGGACGCGGGCTACGCGGTCACCACCCTGCGGGCGTGGCAGGCCCGGTACGAGGTGCTGCGCGACGTGGACACGTACTCGCTCTCCGAGGACTTCCAGGTCGGCCACTCGGTGTCGTTCACGCTGCGCTACGCGGCTCCCGTCTTTCCCTCCGCCGCGCACTTCGTGGAGGCGGGGGTGGGCGCGCGCTACCGCGTGCGCCTGGGGGACGCGCTCACCACCGTGGCCGCGGCCGGCTCGCTCCGGCGTCAGTTCGACGACCGGGACGGGTGGTCCAATCGCCGCTGGGCGGCGGAGGTCCACCAGGTCTCGCCGCGTGTGTTGGGCGGTCGCTTCGTCGCGCGGGGGCTCGTGGACGTGAACATCGACGACCTGGTGGAGCGGGTCGTCCTCCTCGGCGGTGGCAACGGATTGAGGGGCGCGAGGGTGGACGCCTACTCGGGACAGCGACTGCTCCTCTTCAACGTGGAGTACCGCACCGCGCCGCTCATCCTCCGCACGCTGCACGTGGGTGGGGTGCTCTTCTACGACGGCGGCAGCGTGTTCGAGCGCAGCCCCCGGCTCGTACACTCGGTGGGGCTGGGCGTGCGCCTGCTGCTCCCCCAATTCAACATCATCCCGTTCCGTCTCGACTTCGGCTACGTGCTCGACGACGACCGCCCCCCGGTGGGGAGCCGCTTCCTGGTGGGCGGTGGGCAGATCACCGACTTCCGGCCCGTGTTCCTGGAGACGCCGCTGCGCTGAGTCGGTGGGCCCGTCCGACAACACCGTCGCGTGGTTCGGCCCTCGGCGCACCGGGTGTCGTCGATTCCGTGACATGGGCAACTCCTTTGCGCCGGACCCGAAAGGCTTGTCTCATCGTCACTTCTCCCGCAGTGTGAGCAGGGCAATCCGGCCGTCCAGACATCTCGAGAGAGGCAGCGGCGATGAACATGCGCAAGTCGATGTGGGTTCTTGGCTGTGGAGTCCTGGTTTCGTGCGGCGCTCCGATGCAGGACGAGGCGGCGGCGGTGCTCGACACGCAGCGGGAGGGCCTCGCCCAGGTCTTCACCGACCAGGCGGCCTTCGCGACGGCCACCGGAGCCACCCTGGTTCCGTTCCCCGCGGACGCGCACTCCGCCTACCCCAATCACTCCTCGGGCACGGGGTCGGGCTGCGTCGCGACACCGCCGGGCATCGACCTGCCGTGGGGTGCCAGCGCGCCCACCATCAACGTCCTGGCGCCGCGCTCCAACGGCGTGCTCTGCTTCGTCGGGCCCCCCTGGAATCACGGCAACACGAACCCCGTGCCGGTGAAGACGACGATCCTCGCGAATGGCGAGGACGACTTCGAGATCGCCTTCCTGCGCCCCGTCTCCGCCGTGGGCCTGGAGCTGCTCACGAACAACCAGGGCCAGCACAAGGTGACCCTGACCTTCACGGACGCCACGCAGGAGGTCTTCGACGACGCGGTCCTGGACACGAACCCCAACGCCTTCGAGTTCGTGGGGTTCCAGTCCTCCAAGCGCATCCGGTCCATCTTCATCGACACGGTGGGCGGCGCCACGACGAACGAGGGCATCGCCGCCATCTGGACCACCCCTTGAGGCCTCGTCCGAGGTGACGCGAGGGGGCCCCCTCCCGTCACCTCGGGGGACGACACCTCAAGGTGTCCCTGGCAGTGACACGCGCTGGGGCTGGGTGAGGTATTCCGTCAGGCCGTTTCCGAGCTGCCCGAGCGGGTTGTTCCCCCACGCCCAGACGGTTCCATCTCCGGCCACGGCGAGCGAGTGGTCGGTCCCCGCCGCGACGACGCGAACGCTCGGGAGCGAGGCAATCGCCTCGGGGGACTTCCGGTCGGGGCCGGCTCCGAGCCCCAGCGCGCCGAAGCTGTTCCGCCCCCAGGCGCCCGGCGGGCTCCCCTCGCGTACGGCCAGCGAGTGGCGGCTCCCCGCCGCGACGGCCGTGACGCCGCCGAGCCCGGGCACCGGCCCGGGGATGGCCCTCGCTCCGGAGATGGACGCGTCGCCGAGCTGCCCAGCCAGGTTCCATCCCCAGGAGCGGACGGTGCCATCCACCAGGAGCGCCAGTGAGTGGTAGTCCCCGGCCGCCACGGCGACGGCGTTCGCCACGCCTTGCACCTGCACGGGCGTGGTGTGTTGGGTCTGGGTTCCATCCCCCAACTGACCGAAGGTGTTGTCGCCCCAGGCCCAGACGGTGCCGTCGCTCCGCACGGCCAACGAATGGCTGTGGTGGGTGGCGATGGCCGTGACACCCGTCAACCCCGGGACCTGCACGGGCCGATAGCGCGACTCGGTCGTTCCGTCGCCGAGCTGCCCGTAGAAGTTCGACCCCCAACCCCAGACGGTGCCACCGCCGCCCAAGGCCAGCGAATGGTCACTCCCCGCGGCCACGGCCGTGATGCCGGTCAATCCCTCCACCGGCAAGGGGACGACGCGGCGGTATTCGGCCCCGCCTCCTCCTCCGAGCGCTCCCCCGTGGCCGGTCCCCCAGGACAGGACGGTGCCATCGCCGCGCAAGGCCAGCGAATGCTCGGCGCCCGTGGCGACGGCGCGGACCTGCTCGAGTGAGGGGACCCGAACCGGCGAAGCGCTCCCGCCGAGCGCCGTGCCGATGCCCAGTTGGGCGGAAGCATTGTCGCCCCAGGCCCAGACCTGCCCCTCACCATCCACGGCCAGGGAGTGGCTCTTGCCCGCGGCCACGGCGGTGGCGCCCGTGGGCCCTGTCACCTGCACCGGCGTGCTGCGGCTCGCCTCCAGGGGAGTGCCCGCCTGTCCCCGGCGGTTGTCGCCCCAGGCCCACAGGCTCCCGTCCTCGAGTACCACCAAGGCATGGGCGCGCCCCGCGTCCATGGCGGTCACCCCCGCGACCCCGGGGACCCTCTTCGGCTGTCGCTTGAGGGTGGTCCCATCCCCCGCCTGACCCAGGGTGTTGAGGCCCCAGGCCCACACGCTGCCATCGCCCATCTGGACCATCGCGAAGGCGTTTCCCAGGCTGACGTCCACGGCACCGGCCACCCCTGGGAGCCGCGCGGGCTCGCGGCGCAACAGCACCACGTCGGCCCCCATGATGCCGCCCTCGTTGTATCCCCATGCCCAGAGCGTGCCGTCCATGAGGACCGCCAGCGAGAGGGTGCCTCCCGCGGAGACCGCGACCGCCTCCGTCAAACGGCTCACCGCGACGGGCGTGAGCCTGGGACTGCCTCCTGGGCTTCCGCCGTCACCGAGTTGGCCATCGCTGTCGTCTCCCCAGGCCCGAACCCCGCCGTCCGCCAGCACCGCGAGCGAATGACTGGCACCCGCGGAGATGTGGGTGACCCGCGTCAGCCCTGTCACCTGCACGGGTTGCGAGCGGGCCTCTTGCGTCCCATCGCCGAGCTGCCCCTGGGCGTTGTCTCCCCAGGCCCAGACCGTGCCATCCTTCCGCAGCGCCAGGGAGTGGCGAGCCCCGGAGGAGAGGGCGACGACGTCCGTCAGTCCCGACACCCGCGCTGGCCGGCTCCGCGTCGTCGTCGTTCCATCGCCGAGCTGCCCTTGTGTGTTGTATCCCCACGCGGAGACGGTGCCATCGAAGTGGAGCGCGAGCGTATGGTAGGCACCGGCTGAAACGGCCATCACATCCTTCAGCCCCAGCACCTCCACGAACCCGTCGGAGCGCGAGGTCGTGGGCTCCCCGAGGCGGCTGAAGAGACTGTCGCCCCAGGTCCAGACGGTGCCATTCTCGCGCGCGACGACGGAGTGCTCCTCCCCCGCGGAGATGGCCAGGGGCCCCTGACACGGCACGACGGCGATCCGGAAGGTCTTCTGGGTGGCGGGCGCCACGTCGTTGGTCAGGGTGACGGTCACCTCGGCCCGCGTCCCGGCGGGCAGGCAGTCCGGTCCCCGCCACGCGACGTCGCTGGTCGTCGCGCCGCTCTCGGCGGGCTCGAGGAGGCCCTCGCTGGCGTCCCAACTGAACGTGAGGGGCCGCCCGGCATCGTCCTTCGCCTCGACGTGGAGCTTCACCGTGTCGTAGGCCCGTGCGTTGAGTGCCGACTGGGTGCTCGCGATGACCTCGGGCGGTCGTGGAGCGGGCTTCGGGTCGGAGTCGGAACAACCGCTGCCCGTCGCCACCAGGGCCAGCAGCGCGAACTGGACCGCGTGAACCGACCACGAACGCCAGGAAGGAAGCTCACGGCTTCGATTCATATGTGTCTCTCGAAAAGGGTGGAGTGGAAGCGTGGGGGTTCTAATGCGTGGCGTCTGTGTTTGCATCTGTGCAGCCGGCTTCACGCCTGGGGCAATGTCAGCCAAGAGGGGCGGCGTCGGGGATGTGCATGGGCCTGCACGGGCCTGCCGGAACTTGCATCAGCGAGCCCCACGCGGACGCCTCCGGTTTCCGCCGAGGCGTGCCCCCGATGCTCCTCTTCCCTCCTGGTCGGGTGCGGGCTAGATGCTCCTCATGGCGAGTACGACGTGGCGAGAGGAGCTGAAGACCCTGCTGGAGACGATGGACGCCTGGGCGCGGCGGCGCGGCTGGCGACTGGTGCGGGAGGCGCCCCTGACGCGCGAGGAGGTGGACGCGCTGCCCCGGACGCTGACGGGGTTCCCGTACGAGCTGCCGACGCCCTACCGTGAGGAGGCCTTCGTCATCCCGGACAGCTATCGCGAGTTCCTGCTGCTGCACCGCGAGGTCCGGCTGGAGTACCAGCCGGACGGCGAGACGTGGGAGCCGTATCGCCCCTTCCATGTCTGGTCACCCACGATGGACACCCTCTCGAGCGCCTGGACTCCGGCGGGGACGACGGTGGACGACCGGGAGATCACCACCACGGACCTCATCGCCTTCGCGGACGCGTACATGGGGCTCGAGGCGTCGCGTTGGTGCTTCTACACACGGACGGCCCCGAAGGACGGAGAGCTCCCCGTCTACTTCGAGGACAACGACTACGAGGTGCTCTGTGGCCACTACGTGGACGACGGCGAGTGGTTGGATTCGAACGACCCGATGATGTTCGGCTTCGAGAGCTTCGAACACTGGTTCAAGAAGCTCTGCACGGTCCTGCGACGGGAGGACCTGGACCTGGAGGACCTCCAGGCCGTGGGCAACGCGATGCAGGGGTGAGCCCGACACCGTCAAAGGATGGGTGCGGGCACGGCGCTCCAATCCGCATCATCGTTGCCTGAGGCTACCTTTCCGGGGGGACTGTCGTCTTTGGGGCGGCCCGTGCCATGGTTGTCCTGGAGGCCTGACGCCGATGACCACCCGCGAGCGATGGATTGCCGTCTTGGGAGTCGTTTGCTCCCTGGCCTGCGCCGCAGGTCTGCGAGAGTGGCTCGTGGAGAACCGGGATGGACGAAAGGGCGCCCTGCGGGAGGCTGCGCCCTTGGCCAGACAGGAGGAGGCGGGGCGCTCCGGTGGTGGGGAGCCACAGCGCATCCCACACACGCCCTCGCCCGTCATCTGGCCGGAGCCTCCGACGGTGGACGGGGTCGGGGACATCACGGTGCAGGTGGTCTCCGCGACGACGCAGGCGAGGCTCGAAGGGGTCGCCGTGGCCCTCGTGGACGCGGCGAAGAGTCCCGTGCTCCCCGACTGGGATTTGAAGGCCGCGATGTCCACGACCACCGACGTGACGGGCACCGCGTCCCTGCGGAACGTGCCCGCGGGCGTCTATCACCTCTGCGCGCAGGGCGCGGGGCACGCGGAGGTCTGCGAGCAGAACCTCGGTCTGGTGGCGCGCGGCAAGACGCGCCTGGTGCTCTCGCTACCGGAGGGCGCCACGTTGCGAGGCGTCGTCCGGGGGCCGGATGGGGTCGGCATGCCGGGCGTCGACCTCGAGCTGGGGCAGTGGGTCGCGTCGATGACGATGCACGCGGTGACGGACGCCCGAGGCGGCTATGCGTTCAAGGGCGTGTCGCCGGGAGCCGTCTGGGTGGTGCCTCGGACGGAGGAGGGCGATGGCGAGCGTCGCACCACCGATATCCCCGAGGGAGCCCGGGACGTGCCCCTGGACATCTCCCTGCGGCCCTTCACCCAGGTGACGTTCATCCCGGTGCCGGCGCGGGGACCTCGTCGGCCCGTGGAGCTCTTCATGCCCGACGCCGTCCTGGCGCGCGACGAGGAGGGGCACTGGCAGGGGCGGGTCGAGTCGGGGCTCCGCGAACTCGCCGTGAACGGGCCGGACGTCGAATATTCGAGAAGGAAGCTGATGCTGGACCCCGGTGCTCCGAACGTCATCCGGGTGAGCTACTCACGGGTCACGTCGCGGCCCTTCATCTGGGCCCCTCCCATGGCGTCCCATGTCCCCGGCGGCTACGAACTCGCGGGCCATGTGGCGCGGGAGGACGGGGTGCCGGTGGACGACTTCTATGTCTCCGTGCCGGAGCGATGGGATGGCGTCATGAGGCGGAGGTGTGGAAACTCCGGCCGCAACTTCCAGCGCTTCCGGTTCGGCGGCTCGGGGTTCGTGGTGCATCCGCAGGCGGAGCAGCCCCAGGTCATCTACGTCTGGACGGCGGATGGACGGGCCGGCTCCCTCTCCCTGCCTCCCGCGGCGGAGCACGAGCGCGTGGTGGCGAACATCCTGCTGCAGGAGACCGGGGGCGTCACGGGCAGGCTGGTGGCCCGGGATGACCTGCAGCGGGAGGAGTTCAGCCGTCAGGCGTTCGTCAACGAGGAGCGGTTCGTGGTCGACAACCGGTGGCTCGGCCCGACGTTCCGCTTGGATGGCGATGGGGTGTTCATCCTCGCTGGACTTGCTCCAGGGGAGCACCACCTGGGAGGGCTCTTGTCCGAGGGCGAGGACCCGTCTGAATCCACGAGGCGCGTCACCATCCTGCCTGGCTTCTCCACGCAACTCGGGCTCATTCCCCTCGCCCCTGGTGGCCCGGCACCGCCCCTGCTCCCCGCCTCCTCGAACTGATGCGGCGCGTGGGCGTGTCGTGGCGGTGAGGCGCCCCCGACACCTCGCGCAGCCGGGTGCCCACCCGGACGATGGCGTCGATCACCGGCACCAGCTCCTGGCCGAGCGCAGACAGGGCGTACTCCACCGAGGGCGGCGAGGTGGGGAGGACCTCGCGCGTCACCGCGCCCTTCTCCGTCAGCTCGCGCAGCCGCGTGGTGAGCACCTTGGGGGAGATGCCTGGGATGTCATGAATCAGCTCCCCGAAGCGCCGCGGCCCCCCGGAGAGCTGCCAGACGACGTTGGTGGTCCAGGCGCCCCCCAGCAATGACATGCAGGCACGGATGGGACAACCGGGTGGCGGTGGCGGGGCCTTGCTCTTCCTCAGCTTCAGGGACATGGGTGGTTACCGCGAGGTGAGTGGAGTTACCACGAGGTGAGTGGAAAGTGCGCTTACCTTAGTCGCGCAGCTATCCAGAAGTAACCAGGCCCGTTAGCAATGCGCCGTCGTTCCCATCCACCACGAGGAAGCCGATGAAGCTCTATTTCGCGCCGGGCGCCTGTTCGCTGTCTCCCCACATCGTCGCGCACGAGGCGGGGCTCGAGCTCCAGCTCGAGAAGGTCGACACCCAGACCAAGGTCCTCCAGTCGGGCGGGGACTTCTGGAAGATCAACCCGAAGGGCTATGTGCCCGCGCTGGAGCTCGAGCCGGGCGAGGTCCTCACCGAGGGTCCCGCGCTGGTGCAGTACCTGGCAGACCAGCGGCCCCAGTCCGGCCTGGTGCCTCCGCAGGGCACGCGCGAGCGCTACCGCGTGCTGGAGATGCTCGGCTACATCAACTCCGAGCTGCACAAGACGTACTCCCCGCTCTTCCTGCCGACGACGCCGGAAGAGATGCGAGAGGAGCGCAAGGCGTACCTGCTCAAGCGCTACAAACTGCTCGAGGAGCGCCTGTCCGGCCGCACCTACCTCTTCGGTGACACCTTCACCGTCGCGGACGCCTACCTCTACACCGTCACCCGCTGGGCGAAGTACGTGAAGGTGGACCTGTCCGGCTTCCCGAACCTGCTGGCGTTCATGGAGCGTGTCTCCGCGCGTCCGGCGGTGCGCAAGGCGCTCGCGGCCGAGGGGCTCGCGGCCTGACGTCACGCGGCGCGGGGACTCGCCGCCTGCGGCGCCATCAGCTCGGGGGCAGCGCCGAGGCCACGGGCCTCCGCGCCAAGGACGGAAGCGACTGGCAGGGGTCCGTTCCCGTCCTCCGGGGAAGCTGCCCCCGGAGGACGTCGACGCGGACCGCGTCAGTCGTCGGCGCGACTACGGCCAGCGGACGGAGAAGCTCCCCGACCAGGCACCATAGGGATACGTGTTGATGCCGTTACGGGTGGAGCCGATGTAGTAGCTCTGTCCCGGATAGATGGTGATGAGCACCCCTCCACCAGAGGAGGTGATCACCCCCATGTGGGCCGCGGCCACGCAGACATTCGAGTCGTCGGTGTAGAGGTCCGACCCCCACACGCTCGCGCCGTAGGGCACCGTGGAGCAGTTGCACCGGAGCTGCGTCCCGTTCTGCCCGCGGTAGGCCATGACGTTGACGGTCGAGCATTCGGGCGGCGGTGCCCCCCCGCCACCGAAGGAGTAGCTGCCATCCCAGGCGCCGTAGGAATACGTGCTGAAGCCGTTGCGGGTGGTGCCGGTGTAGCTGCCCTGCCCTGGCCGGATGGTGAGGGTCACATTGCCGCCCGAGGCGGGAATCACGCCCGCGTGTACCGCGGCCGTGCAGACATCCGAGTCGTCGGTATAGATGTCCGTGCCCCAGACCGCTCCGCCGCTCGCGGCTCCGCAAGCGCATTGGATCTGCGAGTTGTTCTGCCCCCGGTAGGACGGGATGTTGTAGTTCGAACAGCTCGGGAGCCCGCTGGGCACGGGCGGGTAGAGGGCGAGGAGCGCGGTGATGTCGCTGCTGGTGAGCTCGCCGGTCGCCTGGAGATCGGGACAGGAGTTCATGACCGACCCATACAGGACGGCGGTGGTCGGTGTCCCCGGGATGTGGTTGATGCCCACGCCTTCGTCGCCCTCGACCTGTGGGCCGCTTGGGCAACTGATGTAGCGATTGTAGTAGTCCGAGTGACGGAAGCCGAGCGCGTGGCCGAGCTCGTGGGTGATGGTGTGCTCGTTGATGTCGGCGTTGTAGTTGACCAGCAAGGGGGTGAAGCGGAGGCGCCAGCCAGGAGCGCCGTTCGCCGGGTACTCCGCGTCGCTGTAGCCTCCGTCCCAGGTCTCGACGGAGATGTTCGCGGTGCAGCCGGTGGTCGGGCCGCGCGCGAAGGTGAGCCGGATACCCGCCCCATTGTAGTTGGCGATGGCGTCATCGAGCCCCTGGCTCAGCGAGGGGTAGCTGTTGAACGCCGCGGTGGGGTTGAGGCAGATCCTCGTCACGCTCGAACCCACGATGTTGTTCGAGCGGTACTGCTCGGCGCTCCCCTCGGGCGTCTGGAGCATCTCGCGGGACGCCGCGAGCGACACGCGCCCATCACCGCCCACGTACACGGCACCGTCGATGACCTGGATGTCATCCTCCGGGAAGCCGGCTTCGATCAGGTTGGAGACAATCTCCTCCTGCTCCGTCAGCGGGCCTTCGTTGCCGCAACCGACCAACAACGCGCCACACGTCACCGCAAGGGCTGTTACCTGCTTGAACATGGGAACTCGCATCTCTGACTGCGGGAAGATGCGGCGTCCGGCTCGACGCGCCGTCCGCCGCGCGGCGAGTCATAGCGCAAGCGGCTGACGTGATAATGCTTCCTCATGAAACCCGTGGATTGCGCAGACCACGAACTGGAAACCCTGTTTCCAAGAAAGTGGAATCACAATCCATGGGGGGCGTGGGACAGGACGGCGACCGGTGACCTCGCCGTCCTGCCTTTGTCACGGCCGTGGTGCTGTGGCCGCGTTGCGCCGGGTCAGTCCCTAGTGCCCGGACTGGGCGCTCACGACGCGGCTGTTGAGCGGCTGCACCGGGCGGTTGTTCGGGTTGATGTGCGGCAGGCGCTCGAACGCGGCGATCTGCGAGTCGGACATCTGGATGGGGTGCTTCATCACGAACCACTCGAGGCCCTCACTGCACGGGGGCGTGGTGAGCGAGCCCGCGTAGTGGAAGAAGGACCGGTTGAACGGGAGCAGCGCGCTGGCGTTGATGAGCGCGCCCACCGGCGAGCTCTCCTCGCCCTCGTGGCGGGGCAGGTGGCGGAAGGCGGAGAAGAGGGCCGCGTTCACCAGCCCCTCCTCGATGAGCACGCCCACGACGACCTTGGGGGCGCCCGCCGCGTCCGTGTGCACCAGGTGCACCTCGAGCGGGAAGTGCTCGCCATCCAGCGTGTGCTCGCTGGGCGTGTGGAAGTGGAACTGCGCCAGCTTGTACTCGTTGGGCCCCAGGCGCAGGGTGCTGCCCACGTCGTAGTTGAACTGCACGGTGTGGCCGTTGTTGACCATCCGCACGCGGCTGGTGCCGTAGTGGAAGCTCGGCGTGTAGCCGTTGGCGTGGACAGCGCTCGCCGTCGACAGCGCGATGGGCGACTGCTCCGCGCCCGCCGCGCACATCGCGCCATTGGAGACCTCGCCCCAGTGGTCGGCGCCCACCGTCGACGCGTAACCCCAGTGGGCCTCTTCGGCTCCAGCGGCGGAAGAAAGGAACAGGGACGTCAGCAGCGCGCTCGAAAGCGCGCGCACGGAACCAGCGCGGATGTGTGACATGGATGTATTCCCTTGAGCCAGACGCCAAGCATGGAGGGACAGTCCCGAGACAAGGCCAGGCGCGCCTCTTCATGAAAGAGGTGCGCCGTGTATCAAGCCCTCGGTGGGCGTCTGTGAAGACTTGTTCTGCCCTGAAATCCTTCGAAATGCCACGGGCTCAAGGGGATTGAAATGAAACGCAATGAAACGGGTGTGTGACATTGGCGCAATGCCAATACGTGAGAAACCGTGTTCTCAACTGAGTACACCCGGAGACATCGGACGTTGCCGCCGCGCGTCGAGCCTGGGGAGGGGCGGGGGTGTGGAATACTCAGGGGCGGGGAGGCCCCGCCCCACTCGGGGGAGGGCTCACCGACCGGGACAGACCGACTCCGTCTTCACGGCCCAGAGCGAGGAGCCGGTGTCTCCGGTCGCGAAGTACACGTACTCGCGGGTCCGGAAGAAGGTCTCATCCGTGTCCGGGTCGGAGCCGAGCACCTGGGGGGTCGAACCGCCGGCCCCCGCGACGATGTCCGCGAGCAGTCGGGCCCGGCCCTCGTACACCTTCCAGGGCTCCGCGCCATGCACGCCGTCGTCCGCGACGAAGTAGAGCTTCTGGTTCACCATGCGCAGGCCGTACGGATTCGAGCCATGGGGGCCGGGCCAGATGTCCTCCACCAGCTGCGTGCCCTCCTCCGTGCCGTCCGTCGACCACAGCTCGCGTCCGTGGACGCCGTCGTCCGCCGCGAAGTAGAGCCGGCCCTCGAACACCGTGAGGTCGGTGGGCACCGAGCCCTCCTTCACGCCGTGGCGCAGGTCGACGAGG
Source organism: Myxococcus dinghuensis (assembly GCF_024198235.1). Taxonomy (GTDB): domain Bacteria; phylum Myxococcota; class Myxococcia; order Myxococcales; family Myxococcaceae; genus Myxococcus; species Myxococcus dinghuensis. The sequence continues at coordinate 108,659 of NZ_JAKCFB010000009.1, forward strand.
ACGTGGGTGCCCGCCCGGGTGCCGTCGCTCACCCAGAGCTCCGCGCTGCCGGCGTCCGTTCCGCTGGCCTCGGGCTCGGCGACGAAGAAGAGGCGGTCGTCGAACGCGGTGAACGCCCGGGCCGGGGTGGTGCCGTCCAGGTGCTTCAGGAGGGTGGTGCCGTTCGGGGTGCCGTCGCTGACATACAGGTCGCTGTCTCCCCGCCCCTCCCGTCCCAGGAGGAAGAAGACCTTGTCCCCCACGCTCCTCAACTGGAGCAGCGACAGGTCGCAGTCGGAGGCCCGGAACAGCGTCACGAGCTTGTCCGAGCGCGTCAGCTTCATCACCGCGATGCCTTGTTCGTCCGAACCCAGCCGCGCGCCGAAGACGAAGTCCCCTCGGTCCGTCGTGGTGGCGGGGCCGACGTAGCTGGAGGGGAGGCCCGGGTTGAGGTCCGCCACGAAGCGCGTGCCCTTGCGGGTCCCATCCGTGGCCCACAGCTCCACGCCATGCATGGGGGCGTCCATCCGGAACAGGAGCTCACCGTCGTGCAGGCCCAGCGGCACGGGCGGGCCGTTCGTGCTCCTGGAGATGATGAGGGCGTAGGTCTCCTCCGGCGTCCCGTCGCTGCGCCACATCCAGGTGCCGGAGGCGAAGACGAGCAGGCCGCCCACCTCGGTGAGTCCCCGGATGCCGCCGTCCGGCTCGTCGGGGGGAATCTGGCGGACCCGCTCGGCGTGCCCCGTTCGCGCGTCGCTCTTCCACAGCCAGGTGCCCACGGAGAAGAAGACGACGTCGTCCACCTCCACCATCCCGCTCACGTGCTCGGGCGCGAAGTCCCCCAGGGGGATGGCGGGCTGACAGGCCGCGCCACGGGGCAGCAGCAGCGCGCTGTCGGGGCCCGGCTCCTCGTCGGGCACTCCCGACGACGTGTCGCAGTGGACGAGCCCCAACGCGGCGAGCACCAGTGGCAGCTGCCTGAATCCTCTTCCCATGGACGACCCCCTCTTCAGCGCGAAGCGGAAGGCCTCGCGTGGCAAGGGAAGCTGGGGGGCTGCAGGGGAGCCGACATCTGCTCGCCGGATGGGGTCAGTTGGCACGGCTCGGACGCGGAAAGGGGCCCGGGATACCTCCTGCGACGAGGGGCCGGAGGCTCGCACGGCCGCCCGGGGTCCCCTTCCTTCCCGGGGGCGTGGTCGCGCCCTCGGGGCGGCGTGGCCCGGCAAGCCCGAGCGCGCGGCGGACCGAGCCCCAACCTCTCCGCGCGCCGCGAGATGGTTGTCCCAGGAAACCATCTGCCGCCATGACGGAACGATGACCGTCCCATGGGGATGGACAGGCCTTGGCGCGGAGACCGCTCCGTAGGGTGGTCGGTGGCTGCTCCAGCCGTCATCCCCCACGGGCCCGCCCGGCCCACCGCGCGAGGAGGCGCGTCCCAATCCGACCATGAACTTCACACTCGCGGGCCTCTGGGCCCATATGGGGTTGTTCGCGAAGGGCATCGTCATCGTGATGGCCCTGATGTCGATGGTCTCCCTGGTCGTCCTCGTCGAACGCGTGCTCCTCTTCCGCGCCGCGATGCGGCAGTCCCGCCGGTTCGCCGCGCAGCTCGGGCCGCTGCTCGCGCGAGGCGACCTCGACGCGGCCCTGGACGCGAAGACGGACAAGGACGTCGGCTACCTCGGCCGGACCATCCGCGCGGGGCTGCTGGCCTACCGCACGGCCTCGGACGACACCCGGGACGAGGTCATGGAGGCGGTGGCGCGGAGCCTGGAGCGCCAGGCGCAACGCGAGGTCCAGGGCTTCAAGCGGGGCCTGGGGCAACTGGCCACCGTGGCCTCCACCGCCCCGTTCGTCGGCCTGCTCGGGACCACCATGGGCATCGTCTCCGCCTTCCAGGAGATGGGCGCGACGGGCGCCGGAGGCATCGGCACCATCTCCACCGGCATCTCCGAGGCGCTGGTGACGACCGCCTTCGGCCTGCTCGTCGCCATCCCCGCGGTCATGGGCTACAACTCCCTGCAGGGCTGGGTGGACGCCCGCGCGGTGGACCTCGCCGAGTCGAGCAACGAGCTCCTCGACGCCGTCGCCCGCGTCCTCAAGCGCTCGCGCTCCGTCGCCGCCTGACGGGCCTTTGGCCCACGCTCCCGGCACCCGCGCGGTCGCGAGCGGCACGGTGAGGGGAACTCGCCCCGGGGGGCGTTGATGGGCCAAGGCCGGAGCGGGCGCGATGCGAGTCGCGTCCCTCCGGTCCTCCACCCACCACACCCGCCCCGCTCCGGGGGGGGAGGCCCGGACGATGAAGCTCCAGAAACGAACCAGCGCGTGGCGGTCCTGCGCGCTCACCGGCGCACTGCTCCTGCCCGCCGTGGGGCTCGCCGACGAGACCCACGTCTACGGCATCGCCAACTTCGGCAGCCCCGCGGCAGGCCTGTGCGAGGCCGACACCCATCCCGTCCATACGAAGACGGCCAGCGCGTTCGTCAGCTACTTCTTCTCGCTCATCGACGCCGGGAAGTGGACCGACGCGCGCTCGCTCAACAACACCTTCGCGCGCGCGGACCTCTTCACCGACGCGGCGAAGGCGCCGGCGGCGGACGCGAGGGACACCTCGGCCAACGCGGGCGTGGATGACGCGGACGTCATCTTCGTGCACACGCACGGCGGCCACAGCGAAGCCAACCTGCGCAGCTGGCTGGTGATGGGCTCCAGCATGGACGCGTGCAGCGCCGTCACGGACCTCCACATGCGCCTGGGCAACGGCAAGCTGGACATCGCCGTCATCAAGGCGTGCCAGTCCGGCGACTACCAGGTGTGGAAGCAGGGCGGCTACCGCACGGCCCTGGTGACGAGCACCAGCGGCTTCACCCTGTGGAACGCCTTCCATGGGAACTCCTCGTGCGGTGACTTCGTGACCAGCTACGTGAAGCGCTACGCCGCGAACTCGAAGAGTGCGGGCGTGGGGGAGAATTGGATCGACGAGGCCTACGACAAGGACTCCGGGACGAACGACGACGACTGCCCGGTGTCCATCGTCTTCGGCGACACGCAGGCTAGGCGCGTGAGGATGTTCGAATCCGGGGGCTGGCGCGACCGGCACGACACCGGCGCCAAGGTCGCCTCCACCTACTTCTACGTCGGCGGCTGCGACCCCTCCGGGGGCCAGGTGCTGCCCGAGTGACGTCCTCCTCCAGCCCGAATCCGCACAAGAGAGAACGAATCGCCATGAAGACTCCATTCATCCGGCTGCTCACCGCGCTCCCCCTCACCGCCCTGCTCGGCTGCGACAGCGGCGCGCTCGTCGAGCCGGCGGTGCTCGACACCCGGGCCGCCCCCGCGGTGACCACGGGCTTCGTCTTCGACGCCAGCTCGATTGCCACGCCCCCCACCGGAGGACTCCCCGCCAACCTGCTCGCGCGCACCGCCTTCGACGACTCCGCGCTGCAGGGCGCCCTCATCGGTTCGACCGAGGCCTTCTCCCAGACGGACGTGGTGGGGAGCCGCCGCGACCTCGAGTCCCGCACCTGGCTGCTCGAGAGCGACCCGTCCGAGGGCCAGGCGCTGGTGCTGAACAAGCTCGGCGCCGGGCCCGCCACGCCGCAGGAGCCCGCCGTGCTGCAGCGCACCGCCGTGGCCCGCCTCCAGCGCTGGGGCATCCCCGCCTCGGAGATGGGGCCCATCCTCCAGGTGAAGACGTACACCCAGGCGGAGGCCGACGGCGTCCTCGCGGCGCCCGAGCTCCACCGCTACAAGACGTTCGTCATGCGCGCCATCAACGGCATCCGCGTGGAGGGGCATCGCGCGGTCGTCACCCACGGCGTGGATGGCACCTTCCAACGCGCGCTCATCGCCTGGCCGCCGCTGGCCCGGACCGGCCACCTGCTGCGCACGCGGCTGGCCACCGCGGACATCGAGCAGCGCGCCCGGGAGGCCCTCGTCGCGGAAGGGGAGTCCTCCGGGAACGTGCGCCTCTTCTGGAAGTACGTCCCCGCGCGGCTCGCCACGGGCGAGTGGGCGCTGGCGCTCCGCGTCGGCGCCGCCATGCCGGCGGTCGACGGCGTGAACGGCACCGAGGAGCCCCGCGTCGTCGACGTGGACGTGAGCGCGATTCCGTAGGGCCCCTGACGCCCCGAACCCGGGAGTCCTCGCGGCGAGCGCGAGGGCTTCCGGGTCCGTTCCTCAGCCCGCCGCCTGGACCTGCTGTACGGGCGCCGCGGGAGGAGGAGGGGGGCGGGTCAGCAGGAGGGCGAGGACGGTGGGGTTGATCAGGTAGCGGTAGTGGGTCGCGCCGGAGAGCTGGTCGCCGAAGGAGGCCCGTTGCTCGATGCAGTGGTGCGTGCGCCGGGGCTCCTCGCTCGCGAACGGTGTCTGGGTGCAGAACCAGTCATCCTTCGAATAGAAGTCGGCCCACTGAGTGATGCGCGGGTTGTTGGCGCACCCCTCGATCTCCTCCATCACCCACGCAGCCCGGCGCGCCAGCAGCTCCAGGGGACCGCCCAGGGTGACGAGCCGCAGCGCCGTGGGCGAAGGGGAGCGGTAGTTGGCGAGCACGTCCACGGCGATGGCCGCCCCCATGCTGTGAGCGACCACGGTGACGCGTGAGTAGCTCCCGCTCTCCATGAGCGCCCGCAGCGGGCCGCTGATGCGCATGCGCAGCTTGCTGCGCAGCCCCACGGGGCTTTCTCCCATCTTTGCGTCGGCGAGATACCGCCGCGCGAAGTCCGCGATGTCCACCAGCCCGTTGACAGGAAGGAAGCCCACGACGAGGGAGACGCCGACCCACACCTTCCAGCCGCCCATCCAGCCCCCCACGATGCCCATCCACGTCGTCACCTGCTTGAGGAGGTCTCCCGCCATGGTGCCAGTGGAGGTGGGGACCTGCATGCTCGCAGGAGCGCTCGTGGACAGCAGGCTCGGGTCCTGGCCCACGGCCGTGAAGAACAGAGCCAGCGTGCTCCAGTACCAGGCCAGCAGGAGGACCATGCCCACCAGCATGCTCGTGGTCAGCGCCTTGCGCTGGGCGATGCCCCGCCACACCCCGGAGAGAATCCAGTAGGGGAGCAGCTCCAGGCCGCCGAACATGCGCGTCTTGATGTCCGCCTGTGCCAGCGAGGGCGCGAGGTCGCTCCAGAACGCCTCGTAGAGGTCGACCTGTCGCTGCACGCCGTCCTCGGCGTGGGTGACGAGCAGCCGCAGGCCCTCCACCCCCTGGACCGTCGCCGGTCCCTCCTGTGTGACGGTGGCGTTCTCCGGCACCTGGAGCAGGCCCTGCAAAAGCTGCTCGCGCGCGGAGTCCCGCTCCTTGCTGCCCAGCCCGTGGACGAGGACGATGGCCTCCCTGCTCTCCGACATGGCTCCCCCTGGACGAGAACGGCGTGCGTTGCTCGGAGCGCGATGATAGCCGGCTTCCTCAAGGGGGGCTGTGTCTCACCTCGGAGCCCAGGGTGCGCCGCCACAGGGGTCCCTCCTGGGTGAAGTGCTCCCGGACCCAGTGCTCGCTGGTGTCGGACAGTTGCCACTCGCCTCGCCATTGGAGGACCAGGGCGTCGCAGCGCTCCAGCAGGGGGCGGATGGTGCGCTGCGTCCCTTCGTGTTCGAAGGCGGCGGTGGCCGTCGCGAACCGCTCGGTGGCTCCGAGCGCGTCATGGAGCATGAGGCCGTACGGGTCGACGAGCGCCGGCGTCCCGACGGGCACCCCGGGGAGCCGCCCTCCCGCGATGCCCCAGGCCGGCTCGAAGGCGCAGAGCGCGGCGGTCTCCGGCACCGAGGCCCTCACCGCCCGTCCCATCTCGACGAGCCAGGGGGCCTCCGTCCGCCCCTGTCGGAGCGCGTCGGGCAGCGTGGCGAGCACGGCGAGGCCCACCAGCGCGGTGGCGCCCCAGCCCACCCAGCGGGGGCGGGCGGACGCCCACGAGCGCACCACCGACGCCCCGAGCCCCGCGAGCAGCGCCGTCGTCGGCGCGAGGCTCGCGTTGTAGTGGACCCAGTAGCTGCGAGCGGAGAGGAACGTGGCGACGGTGAGCAGCCACGCCGCCCCGAAGAGCCGCTCCGCGAGGGCCTCGTCGCGCCGCCAGCGCACCAGGGCCACCACCAGCCCCAGGAGGCCCAGCGCCGCCACGCCCGCGTGGCCCTCCGCCAGCATCGACACCATCCGGCGTGAAGCGGACAGCTCTCCATCCGGCGGGCGCAGCAACTGGAAGCGCAGCAGTCCGTCGACCACCGGCCCGGGCGCCAGCGCGAGGAAGGGGCCCACGATGACGAGGCCCACGACGCCCGCGGTCCCCACCGTCCTCGCGACGCGCCGCCACGCGCCCACGACTCCACACGCGACCACGGCCGCGACCACCCACACCCCCGCGGTCAGCTTGAGGGCGCACGCGGTGGCGAGCAGCGCGCCGGCGGCGATGTCCCGACGCCGCGCCGCGATGCCCTCGGAGGGGCGCAGCCACACCCACGCGAACGACAGGCAGACGAGGTTCAGCCAGGGCTCGAGGAAGATGCCGCGCTCGGCGTTCAGCGCCTCCGGATACAGGGCATACGCGAGCGCGGCCACGACGCCCGCGCGCGTGCCCCACCGCTCCTGGGCGATGCGACCGCTCAGCGCGGCGCTCAGCGCGCCCAGCACCGGCACGCACCAGCGCACCACGGCGAAGGCCGTGGCCACGTCGACACCCCGCGCCAGCGCGGCCAGCGGCGCCCACAGGAGGGCGATGCCGGGCGGATGGGCGAAGAAGTAGTCGCGGTAGGGCAGCAGGCCATGCGACAGCAGCGCGGCGGCGCTGAAGTACACGCCCTCGTCGTAGTCCACGGGCGGGCCGAGCGCCCCGTGGCGATGGAGGAAGCCCGCGACGCGAAGCCCCCACGCCGCCACGGCGATGAGGAGCAGCGGCCACCAGGGCAGCCCCGAGGCGCGTGACAGAGGCTTCGAGCGGCCCGGGGTGCCCACCGGGCGGGCCCGTAGCAGAGCCCTCCCAGGGTGTCGAGGAGGCCAGCCCCGCCCGATTCCACCCCGCACCGTCCGCCGCGGGGCAGGTCAGGCCCGCAATCTCAATCTCCAAGAAACCATGGACGGCGAACGTCGATAACCCATTTGTAGGTTTTTTGCTGCCGGCCCCCCACACCCCCTAGAGGCCAGTCATGGGTTTCCGCATCCCGAGCTTCAACGACGTGAAGAAAGCGGTGACGCACACCGCCAAGGACGTGAAGGACACGGTCGTCGACAAGGCGCAGGACGTGAAGAAGGCCGTCGTCGACACGACGAAGGACACCTTCGAGGTGGTGAAGCACAACCCCGTGACGGACGCCTTCAAGAAGGCCATCACGGACCCGAAGGACCTGGTGCGCGACACGTTCCAGACGGGCCTGCGGGTGGCCTACCACGGCGCGGAGAAGCTGCTGCCCAGTGGTGCGGCGGACCAGCTGCTGAAGGCGGCCGAGGGCGGCGTGGACGTGCTGGCGAAGACGTCCGAGCTGCTCACCGGCAAGGACTCGAAGCTGACGCAGGGCCTGAAGACGCTGGGCAAGGTGGACCTCGAGGGCATCACCCGCACCAAGGACCCGGTGACGGGCCAGCAGTTGAAGGGTGACTGGCCGAAGCTGTGGAGCACGTGGCTCCTGGAGGAGAAGCCCCAGGACCTGGGCACCTGGGACAAGACGGCCGACGGCACCGACCGCGTCACGGTGCGGGACAACGCGTACACGGAGGACCTGGCCGGCCGCCCGCACCAGCAGCAGGTGACGGAGGAGTTCTTCAAGATGTACCCGAACCCCAAGCCGGGCGACGTCTTCCCGCCGGCCAACGCCACCGCCGAGCAGCAGGACGCGGCGCTCTACCGCTTCACGGGGCCGGGCACGGACGAGGCGAACAAGAAGGACACGTACACCTCGCTGGAGTGGTTCATCGGCTCGTACCGCACGCAGGTGAAGTGCACCGGCATCGACGAGAAGACGGGCAAGCCGAACCTGGAGTACTCGGTGGAGAACAGCTCCCACTTCGAGTCCGGCACGCGCGTGCCCGCCACGTTCCAGGAGCAGGGCCTGCCGCCCGCGCTCATCGGTGACCGCAAGCGCGAGACGGGGCTGGGCGTCGGCGGGGATTGGCTCCAGCGCTACGTGTGGACCAACACCGGCGTGGACGACCCCAACAAGTAGACTCAGAGCGCGCCGAAGTCCTGGGTCCAGTAGTGCCGGTAGGTGCTGTTGGGCGCGTGGAAGTAGCCGACGCCCAGGTGGACGAGCTGCGGGTTCATGATGTTGGTGCAGTGCCCGCTGCTCGCCATCCAGCCGGCCACCACCGCCGCCGGCGTGGAATATCCCGCGGCGACGTTCTCCGCCGCGCGCCGGTAGGCGTAGCCCGCGTCGGTGATGCGCTGCCACGGCGTGGAGCCGTTGGAGCCCGTGTGGCTCATGAAGTTGTTGGTGCCCATGTCCTTCGAGTGTCTGCGGGCCGCGCATTGCAGCTTCGTGTCGAGCACCAGCGCGGGGGCGGGGGCCTTCGTCACGCCCCCACACACGGCGCCCGCCACGCGGTGCTGGTTGACCAGCGTCAGCACCTCCGCCTCGAAGCCCGCCCAGGCCGGGTCCCACGTGGCCACGTCGTCGCACGCGGCCAGCGCGGACGTGCCCAGCCCCAGAGCGGCGCGCGCCTCCGTGCTCACGGAGGGGACGAGGGTACCTTCCTCCTCGGCGGGGGCCACGTCCTCCTGGGCCAGGGAGACACCACCGAACAACACCGCGCCGAGCAGCACCAGGGATACGGATGGGGAGCGCATGTCAGGTCCTTTCACGGACAGGATGGGATGTCCGCCTCGCACGAGACGGCCCCTTCATGCTGTTGACGCGCCTGCCATTGTCGAGAAGAGGCCATCCGCCCGGCCGGCCGCGCGCCCTCCAGCCCGCCCACTCCGATGCGAATGTTACCGCGAGGGCGTGAGGTGCCCCCGTGGGTCGTCATTCCCCCAAGGCCGTGTCGACGGGGTCCGCGGCGCCGTCCGGAGTCGTTGCTCCGTGGTCCCCATGGCCGGGGCATCTGTATATCACTTGCATGTGCAATCGGGCTCTGTCGGACTGACGTGGGGAGCATTGGGGCTCCCCGTGTGTCTGGAGACATCCCGAATGCGCAACATGATTCGCACCCTGGTCCTGATGAGCCTCTCGGTGGGCGTCCTCTCCGCCTGTGGCCCGAGCGCGGAGCCGGAGGCCACGCCGCCGGCCGCCGAGTCCACCCAGGTGGAGCAGGGGATTGGCGTCACGCCCAACTGTCCCATCGATGGTTACCTGGACGAGATGGTGGAGTGGGGCTCCACGTGCGCGGCGTGTCGCGAGGTCGGCGGCGACGGCTCGTGGGTGAACGGCTCCTACGGCCGCGCGGGGACGCTCTACAAGCGCTGCTGCACGGGGTCGAGCTGCGATAGCTGGCACCTCATCCGTCCCGTGTGCACGTCCTGCTGAGCGGGGAGCCCCGAAGTCCCCCGACGTGAGGAGGACGACCCGGACGGTGGCATCCGGGCCGTCCCTTCCTCGAGGGACGTCGACGCGCGCTCAGCGCAGGCGCTGGTAGAGGGTGTCGGCGAGGGTGCCGTCGTCCCCGCTCAGCTCCCAGAACATCGCGCCGCCCAGGCCCTTGTTCAGGATGTAGTCGGCCTTGGCGTTGAGGGTCGACGGGTCGTCATAGGCAATCCACACGCCGGTGGACGGGCTGTAGACGTAGGCCTGGCGGGCCTCCGGGTGGACGAACTTGGAGTAGCCGGAGCCGGCGCGCTCGTAGTTGGCCTTGATGTCCTTGTAGTCGAACACGCCCGTCAGCCCGGACTGGCCGTCGTCCCACGTGCCCTTGGTGGGGACGCCGCTCTGGAACAGGCCGTTGTTCACGTTGGGCACACCGCCCCAGCCGCGTCCGTAGAAGGGGACCCCCACGACGATCTTCTCCGGCGCCACGCCCAATTCGAGCATCTTCGCGACGGAGCCGTCCGTGTAGAAGCCGGTGCTCGCCGCCGGGTCTCCCGTCACGCGGTTGAGCGCGGAGTGGAAGTTCACCGTGCTCTCGAAGGCGCCGTGATAGTCGTAGCTCATCACGTTGATCCAATCGAGGACGTTGGACAGGTTCTTCGTCTCCTGCTTGTTCGCGAGCAGGTCGGGCGACGCGCCCGTGGCGATGGTGAGCAGATAGGGTTTGCCCGTCTGCGCCGTCACCGCGTTGAGCTGGCTGCGGAACTCGGCCATCAGCAGCGTGTAGTTCTGCTTGTCCGCGGGGCTGTTGGTGTTGCCCGGCAGGCCGCCGCCCACCGGGTACTCCCAGTCGATGTCGATGCCGTCGAAGACCCCCTCGCCGTTGACGGGCGTCACGCCGGGGAACTGGCCCCTGATGAACAGGTCCACGCACGACTTCACGAACGCGGTGCGCGAGGCGGCGGAGGCCGCCGCCCGGGAGAAGTACGTGGACCACGTCCACCCGCCCACGGAGATGAGCACCTTGAGGTGCGGCTGCGTCTTCTTCAGCTCCTTGAGCGCGCGGAAGTTGCCGCGCAGTTGCCCCGGGTCCCACTCCCCCGGCCAGCCGCCGCCCTTGTCGATGTCCGCGAAGAGGTCCCCGAGCACGCACTTGCCGTCCGCGGAGACGTTGGAGAACGCGTAGTTGACGTGGGTCAGCTTGGCGGCCGGGATGTTCGCCACCTGGTAGTTGCGGCCGTAGATGCCCCACTGCGTGAAGTACGCCACGATGCGCTTGCTCGTGGAGCTGCCCGGGATGGCCACCGTCACGCTCACCTGCTGGGAGCCCACGTTGCCGGCCTGGTCGTAGGCCCGGAGGACATAGGTGTACGTGCCGTTCTGCGCGGCGCTGGAGAAGCTGCGCGTGTAGCTGGTGGCGTTGGCGACGACCGCCCCGTTCTCCAGCAGCTCCACGCGGGTGACGCCCACGTTGTCGGAGGCGGTGCCGCTGAGGGTGAGCGACCCGGGCGCGGTGATGCGGGTGGCGTTGGCGCCGAAGGTGACGGTGGGCGCGGTGGTGTCGCCGGTGCCGGGGATGGCCACCGTGACGCTCACCTGCTGGCTGCCCACGTTGCCGGCCTGGTCATAGGCGCGGAAGACGTAGGTGTACGTGCCGTTCTGCGCGGCGCCGGAGAAGCTGCGCGTGTAGCTGACGCTGGTGGAGACGACGGTGCCGTTCTCCAGCACCTCCACGCGCGTGACGCCCACGTTGTCCGTCGCGGTGCCGGTGAGGGTGAGCGAGCCCGGCGCGGTGAGGCGGGTGGCGCTCGCGCCGAAGGTGACGGTGGGCGCGGTGGTGTCGCCACCACCGGCGGGCCCCAGGTCCAGCCACAACGCCGCCACGGCGGGAGGTGTCCAGTCCGCCTGGGAGGTGTGCGCCTGGCGGCACTCGTAGAGGCGCCCGTCGTAGGTGACCTGCGTGCCCGGCGTGTAATAGACGCCCACCGCCCACGCCGCGGCGAGCGGGGCCCTCATCACGCTCCCAGGGCCTCCGGCGTGCGCCGACGACGGCTCCTGGCCACACCCGCCCAGGGACAGGGTGGTGACCATCAACCCGATGAACCACTTGCTGCGATGCATGTGTGCTCTCCTCGCTGAGCAGGATGGGAGCCCTGGCGACACCAGGGGCTCACAGGCCTAGAGAGGGAGCGTCCGGGAATTCCGGGTCAATGCCTCACACGGGGTCCCGCGGAAGGTGGAATCCGTGGCATGGACATCAATGCCACTGTTCATTTCCACCGACCCAGGTGGCCAGGACGGTGAGGTCCTCGGCCAGGAGGGCGAGGTCCGCGCGCAGGCCCGGCGCGAGCCTGCCCCGCGAGTCCTCCAGGCCGAGCGCGTGAGCGGGGTAGAGGGAGGCCATGCGCAGCGCCTCGTCGAGCGACACGTCGAGCAGCCGGACGGCGTTGCCCACCGCGGTGGCCTGGTCGATGTCCGCGCCCGCGAGGGTGCCGTTCTCGGTCATCAGCCGTCCGTCGTGCCGGAGGATGTGCTTGCCGTAGAGGGTGAAGGAGGTGGCCTGGGTGCCCACCGGGGGCATGGCGTCGCTGACGAGCAACACCTTGCCCCGGGGCTTGGTCTTGAGGAGCAGCCGGAGGTTGGCGGGGTGGACGTGGTGGCCGTCCACGATGATGCCGCACCACGCCTCGTCCGCCTCGAAGCCCGCGAGCACGGGGCCGGGCTGGCGGCCGGTGATGGGGGGCATGGCGTTGAACAGGTGCGTGAAGCCGCGCACGCCCGCCTTCACGGCCTGGAGCGTGCGCTCGTGGCTCGCGGCCGTGTGGCCCACGGACAACACCACGCCACCCGCCGCGAGCCGCTGGAGGACGTCGTCCGCGACGTGCTCCGGCGCCAGCGTCACGAGCAGCCGTCCACCCAGCCGGTCCAACTGCTCCGCGAGCGCGACGAGCGACTCGACGGCGCCGTCGTCGGGGGCGCGGATGAAGCGCGCGTCGTGGACGCCCGCGCGCTCGGGGCTGATGAAGGGGCCCTCCAGGTGCAGGCCGAGCACGCCCGCCTCGGGACGCGCGGTGGCCTCCAGCGCCGCCGCCTGGGCCTGGAGGGCGCGCCGCGGGTCGTCGGTGATGAACGTGGGCAGCAGGGCCGTGGTGCCGAAGCGGCGCAGGGTGGAGGCGATGGCGAGCGCCGCGTCCGGGGTGGGCGTCTCGTTGAAGAGCACGCCGCCCGCGCCGTTGACCTGGAGGTCGATGAAGCCCGGCGCCAGCAGCGTGTTCTCCGGTAGCCGGCGCGTCTCCACGCCCGCGGGCAACACGCTCTCCGGCACGACGTCGGCGATGCGTCCGTCCTCGAGCACCAGCGCATGTCCGTCGAGCTGCTGCTCCCCGGTGAACAGCCTGGCTCCCAGCAGCGCCTGTGTCGTCACGCCGTCTCCTCCGCTTCCGCGTGGGTGGGCCGCGCGGCGGGGCCTGGACCTCCTGGCTCCGCCGGCCGATGTCTCCGGTGTAGCAGCTCCCGGCCCGACCCGACGAGCCCGCCCGGCCGCAATGTGGAGGTCCTTACGAATGCGCCCGCGCGCGGGGCGGGACAGGCGGGGCGGGAGCGGCTTGACGCGGGTGAGGGTCTACCTGCCGCTCATGGTGATGACCGCGTCGGGGCTGCCCGTCTTCTCGCGCGCGGAGGCCGGCGGATGGGCCGAGCCCTCGGCGCTCGGCTGGGGGCTGATGTCCGCCTTCTGGGCGCTCGTGTGGTGGGGGCGGCGACGCTGGTCGTCCTCCTGTGGCCGGGGCAGCGCCAGCGCGCCTCCTGAGCGCGCACGGCCTCGTCCGGGAGGGAGGGGCGGGCGGGACCGCGCGAAGGGCGCCATGCGCAGCGGGCCCTTCCTCCTTGCGTCCCTGGATGTTGCGGTGGTGGCGGCATCGTCCCAGCTTGGCGGTGACGGGGGCCGGGTCGCGCGGATGCTCGACCGTCCACGCACTGGGGAGGTGCCACATGTTGGAGCAAGCCGCGTCGGGGCTGACGGCGCAGGAGGCGCGAGTCATCGCGCGCGAGGCCTATGTCTTCGGGCTGCCGCTCGTGGAGAACTACCGGCTGTTCGCCCTGGACCACCTGCCGGACTCACCCCACTTCCGTCCCTCCAACACCTGGCGCCACGTCTCGCGGCTCGTCACGCCCGAGGACCGCGACGTCGTCACGCCGAACAGCGACACGCTCTATTCGGAGGCCTGTCTCGACCTGCGCGGCGCGCCGGTCATCATCGAGACGCCGGAGCTCGACGGGCGCTACTTCTGCATCCAGTTGGTCGACATCACGACCAACAACCTCCCGTACATCGGCACTCGGGCCACGGGCACGTCTCCCGGGCGCTTCGTCGTCGTGGGGCCGGATTGGAAGGGCACCATGCCGGGCAACCTCCATGGGGTCCCCGTCATCCACTCCGCGTCGCGCTTCGTGCTGGCCCTGCTGCGCATCGGCGTCGACGGCCCCCAGGACGTGCCCGTCGTCGCGGCGCTCCAGCAGCGCTTCCGCCTCCTGTCCTTCAGCGACTTCTCCGAAGGAGGCGCGCAGCGACTGCCCGATATCGCGTGGCCGCCCTACTTCGACCCGAAGAAGGACGAGACGCTCCGGGCCTTCGAGTACGTCAACTTCATGATGCAGTGGCACCGCTTCCTGGACTCCGCCCAGCCCGTGCTGGAGCGCTTCGCGCGCATCGGCGTGCGGGCCGGCGAGCGGTTCGACGCGAAGGCCCTGCCCTCCGACGTCCGCGCCGCGATGCTCGAGGGCGTGAAGGTCGCCCGGGACGACATCCGCCGCACGCCGACGCTGTACCAGGGCTGGGAGCTGCCGGACCCGAAGGTGGGCGCGTACGGCGATGACTACCTGCTGCGCGCGCACGTCGCCTGGAACTACCTGTACGCGAACTCCCCCGAGGAGGCCATCTACCCCATCACCCACCGCGACGCGGCGGACCAGCCCCTGGACGGGAGCACGGGGCGCTACGTGCTGCGCTTCCCCCGTGAGGCACTGCCGCCCGCGCGGTTCTTCTGGTCGGTGACCGCGTACGACACCCGGACCCGGATGCTGGTGGAGAACCCCCTCCAGCGCTATTCGCTGGGGGACCGCTCGCGCGAGCTGAAGAAGTCGGAGGATGGCTCGCTGTCGCTGTTCCTCCAGCAGGAGGCGCCGGAGGCGCGGCGCATGGAGAACTGGCTGCCCGTCCCGGATGGGCGCTTCTATGTCGTCCTGCGCATCTATGGGCCGAAGGAGGAGGCCCTGCGCGGTCGGTACATCCCGCCCGCCATCGAGGCGCTCAGCGACTGAGCGTCCCGCTCCTGTCCAGGCGGGAAACCTGCCCACGGAGACAGCGACCGTGGGCAGGAGAGGGCGGCGGAGGGAAGGCTTTGTGGGGTGTGGGTGACGATGCGTCCACGCCCGCCGCGCTCACGTCAGACGTGTCCGAGCCTCAGTGTACGAACGACTCCGCCTCGACCTCGCGGACCTCGTAGGTCGGCTTGCAGTAGTTGAGGCTGAGGGCCTCGGTGGTGCCCGCCGCGATGCTCGGGCCGGTCCAGTAGCAGCGCTGGGACGCGTTGCAGGCCTCGCGCGTGGTGTGGACCGCGCAGGCGCAGGCCCAGGCGTCGCCGGTGCAGATGGCCTCCTCGCGGACCTCCGGCGACTCCGGAGACAGGGTGGTGGACTCCGCGCCTCCGCCACAGGCGGAGAGGGTGAACATCAAGGCGGCAAGGGTGAGACTTCGATGCATGGTGAGACCTCCATGACGACAAGAGGAGTCATCGGAATGATGACTCCCACGGCACATCGACAGACATTCTCGCGGGGACTACTCGTACGTCGGCAGGCAGCGGCCCGTGCTGAGGGTCAGCGACTGCCAATAGCAGTGCCAGCCATTGGTGGACGTCGCCTGGCGGCACGCGTCCTCCGTCTTCTGCGACGCGCAGAAGCACTCCCAGGCATTGGCGCTCCCACAAATGGCTTCCTGCTCCACCTGCGACAGCGCTCCGGGGGCACCAGGGGTGATGTCTTCGCTTCCACCACACGCGGTCAGTCCGAGCAGTGAGGCCAGCACGAGGATGCGACGCATGATGTCAACTCCTGTTCAGCGAGGAGATGCCTCACGTCGTGTGAGGCGGCGCACCTTGCAACGAGAGGCGACGCGCTGTCGAGGATGCCCTGAGTCATCCCCCCTCAAGCGGATGACGCTCTCCGTCACATGTCAGGGATTGAGCGCGTGGGTGTAACAATCAGGGATGAGGTGTCATCCGGGCGCTCGACCCACAGGAAGTGCGCGGCCCCCTCCACCCGACAGTGGAGGAGGTGGGGGCCCTGGAAGGCGGGCTGCGACCAGGGCGTCTGCTGGACGATGCGGTCGTCGGCGCCGCTGAGGGTGTCGATCCCCGCGCGGGGGTTCTGGACAGCCTGCCAGCAAACCTGCCTGCTCAGGCTGTCCAGCGCGGGCACCTGCCATCCTCGGCCCGAACCGCCCGGTCAGGCAAAGAGCGGTCTACCCTCCTCCATGGCTTCGCGGATGGCACGCGCGTCGATGCCTTCTTCACCCTTGATGAGCGAGGGATGGAGGATGCCCCTGACCGAACTCGCTTCCTTCGGTGAGAAGCCGAAATAGCTCGGCTTCTTCACTTCCGTACCCTCTTCCTGGGCCCGCTTCTCCGCCTCCTCCGCGTACTTCGAGAACGCGTGGTAACTGCTCTTCTCGACGCGGAGCAGCCGCGCCTGGGGCTTCTGGCCAATCTCGAAGAGGCCATCCCCCGAAGCCTCGAGCCAGCTCCCGGCGACCAGCGCCTCCTTGACGGCGAAGTGCGCGGGCTTGCTGAGATGGGTGAAGGGCATCCCCTCGACATTCATCGACTTGCCGACATCGAGCATCGCGTCCATGTCGACGAAGGCCTGCTGACAGAAGATCGATCCTGTCACGAGGAGCGCACCATAGAAGTCGCCCTGGATGAAGAAGAGCGGACCGTTGACGGTGAGGTCACCGTCGATGACATGCAGCGTGACGTCCCCTTCGTCGGCCGCACCGAAGTTCACGGGTCCGTCGATGACCACGTCGCCCTGGCGGACGAGGTAGTGCGGAGGGTCCTCGGGGAAGACCTCTCCGAGGCCGTCCTCGCTGATGCCGTTGAGCTCGTACTTCGCGCTCGCGTCCTCGAAGGGAATCTCACTCCATTCCAGTTCCTGGTTCTCGGTGAACATCGTTTCCTCGTTCAAGACGCGGTCGCGCCGGTATCGAAACTCGCCCGGAAACGTGTCAGTCGGTGTCCGACGCTGTTGAGGAATCAACGGCGAATGTGCCGTGAGCGGTATGTTCCGTCGAACCCATGGATGACGAGATGCAGCGGACGAGCATGAGTCGTTACACCGAGCGCGATGGCGCCGTGGTCTGCACCCTCTCAGGCTTCGGAGCGGAGGTCGTCGTCGAGACGACCTTGGATTCGAAGACGTGGAGCGAGCTGGGGGATGGCTACGCCAAGGACGCTACGCGCGTGCTGTACGACGGCGAGGACATCGACGCGGACGCGGCGTCGTTCGTCGTCCTCCGTCACGGGTACGCGAAGGATGCGGCGACGGTGTTTTCACGGGGGACGCCGGAGGAGACGGATGCTTGGGATGCGCCGAGCTTCGTCGCGTTCGGTAGGAGATACGTCGCCGATCGTCGTGGAGTCTTCTGCATCCGCTACACCTACGACTGCTACGAAGCTGTCGAGGTCTCTGGCGCGGACCCCCGTGACTTCGAGGAGATCGGGCTCGCACTCGGCCGCGCGCCGCGCGCAGGTGTGGTCTACAACAATGGTGTCGTCGAAGCGCGCCTCGAGGCGTCCTCCATCGAGCTTCGCGGCCGGTGTTTCGTCGTCGATCGCAACGGCGTCTACCATCTTCACTCCGGCGGGAAACACACCGACACGAACACGCTCTCCCGGATCGACGCGGACCCGCGCTCCTTCACCGTGTTGGGTGAGTACTACGCGGCCGATGCAGGGAACGTCTTCTATTTCCTCGACGACGACGGCGACGCCGACGTGGCGACGCTCCGGCGCATCGTCGGTGTTTCGCCCGTGGGGTTCGAGGTCATCGGGGCGTTGGACGGATATGCTCGCGCTGGGCAGCTCATCCTCAATCACGGCGTCGTCGAGACCGAGATCGTCGATCCCGCGAGCTTCGAGGCGCTCGCACCCGGGTGGGCCCGCGACCGCCTGCACGTCTACGAAATGCGTCCTCAGCTCCGCGCGATGGCCGGCTTCCAATACGAGGTGCTGTCGGCCCGAATCGTCCCCGGCGCGGATCCCACCACGTTCCGGAACGTGTAATCGCTCCGGTCGCGTGCCGAGTCCGCTGTTGCAGGACAGCGCGACCTGGTCCGTCTGTCCGAGCGGGCGCGCCCCCGCGGCGACTCCGGGCCGCGCGGCGGCGGTCAGGAGTTCTCGGGCGTGAGGGGCGGGGTGGGGTGCATGACCGCCACGCGGCGAGGGTCCCTGGGGTCGATGACCACATCCAGGGTGGACCCCACGTCTGCCTTGCCCGCGAGGATGAGGGCGGGGAGCAGGGCGCGGGTCTTCGCCTCGTAGGTGTCGTGTCCATGTCGCCAGACCCGGACGGGCAAGGACGTGACCTGGAGGTTGTTCACCCCCCGCTGCTTCTACTGATAAACCAGCAAGTTCAGTTGCTTACTTCACTAGCGGGTGTCTTCGCCCCTGTCGTGTGCCCTCAGTGTGCCCCTTCGGTGACGGACCCCGAAGCGGACGGAGGGAAGGGGTTGGGCCTGTCGAGCTGCTGAACCGCGTTCGCGCGCGTTTCCGGCGACAGATGGGCGTATCGCTCGGTCATGGCGATGGTCGCGTGTCCCATGAGTTCCTGGATGACCTTCAGAGGGATCCCGCGCATGGCGAGATGGCTGCCGTAGGTATGGCGTAGATCGTGCCATCCGATGAGCCCTTGCTCGCGACTGATGCCTACCCTCGACCTCGACTTCCTAATGATTCTGATCATCTATGGTGCGGGTGCCCTGCCTGCCAGGGGGAGACCGTCTCGGTTGGTTTCACCGAGGAGCTTCCCTCTTTCCCGCTCGTCCCTGTTCGCCGACTACACACTTATAGGGACACAACCACGACTGCGGGGGCCCTGAGGTGAGGACCACAATGACGGGCACCTATGAATCCAGGTGCCCGTCATCGTGTACAGGACGGGTGACAATGCATGGCTGGCAATGGCGCGCTGGTGGTGGCAGCTAGGGACTCTTCGCGGGCGGCGCTCTCTTCGTGAGTTCTCGCTTGAGTTGATGGCAGCGCGGTTCGTACTGAGGTTCGCTGATGGTTGCCCTGTTGCCGTTCATCTGGTTCCGCTGAACAGCTTCATCAATCAGCACGCCCTCGGCCCGCGCTGCCTTGCAATAGGCCTCCATCGAGGCCACCGTATTCCCCGCCTGTTCATAGAGTGCTGCCCGCTCGGCCCAGCAGAGCATCGCGAGTGTTTCAGGCGTCCGCGCAAGAAACGAATCCAGGACATCAATGGCTTCTCGTGCTGCTCCGGTCGCACGGAGGTACTCGCGTGTCGCGAGCACCTTCTCGCATTCCAGGTTGGCATCCAGTTCGGAAGGTTGAGCGTTGACTTGGAGTTCCTCGCCCACAAATGCCGTGCCCTTCCAGCTCCCTTCCTGGGTGTCGGAGCGTGAGTCAAAATGCGCGCGGAAGATGTAGGAGCCTGGAACGAGGGCAAGGGCCGCCGTCTCCTGCTCTGTCAACCCGAAGTGGCCTATGAGGATGCGAGCAGCACCAGGCTGCAGGGAGACCTGCCGCGGGGAGCCTCCTAGGTAGCGAAGACGCAGGGGGGTCACCACCCGGCGCTTGAGGGTCTCGTTGAAGCGAGCGAGCTCGAACCGGACCAGTGGACTCAGGTTGTCTGTGCGGGAGGTGACGACGAGGCTCCTTGCGACTCCTGGCTTCGCTTCATCCTCCGCACTGGGAAGGAGGCGCAGGTAGACCGTGACGACCATCGGCCAACCCGGAAACAGGCGTCCGGGTGTCGTCGAGAAAGAAAGCTTGGCTCGAACCTCCTCCGGAGTCTGGGGAAGCGGAGTGGGCGTGAAGCGCGGCTGGGCCTGGGCCAGCGAGGCCAGGGCGAGGACCGCAAGAATCAGCGCGAGGGGAAATGTCTTCGTCATGGCGAGTTCCTGATGGGATGTGGGGAGCGGTCATTCACGCAAAGGCGATGATTGCAGTTTCCTCGTGTCGGCGCGGCGTTTCCATGCCGGTCAGGCCCAGCAGCCGACGCGCGTGCGGCCCTCCGGCAACGTCACCACGTTGTAGCCCGTGTACCCGTCCACCACGAGCGCACCCGTGGTGCCGCCCAGCACGTCCTTGGGCGTCTTTCCCGCGCGGCCCAGGCTGAAGCGGTAGCCGATGAGCCACGCGCCCTCGCGTGTCTGGGTGAGAAACGTCCAGAGGTAACCCCGGCGCGTCTTCTTCACGTCCAGCACCCGCAGCGGTGTCTCGTCCGCCAGCACGACTTCGGCGGACGCGATGCATTGCAGCAGGTGCGTCGACAGAGGCAGCAGCACCGAGGCCGAGTGGTGGAAGAGGTCCGTCAGCGTGCTGCGACTCATGGGGACGCCGCCTCGCTCCAACCGCTGCGCCAGCCGGTGCAAGGGCATGGCGTCCGCGCACTTGGAGACGACAACGTGCGCGAGCAGGCCCGGGCCGTACTCGCCCTTGTCCACCACCTTGGGTGGAATCGGATGATCATGGACGCCCTACTCCAGGCTGAGACGAAAGCCGGCCGGATGTTGACGCGGGATGGGATCTTGAGGGAGGTCGCGAGGCATATGCGGGACTATCGAATCCCTATGAACTTCACTTTTGGGAGGGGACGATGAGTGGTGGAGAGACATGGCGGGGCGACATCAAGGCACGCCTGTCCGAGCGGGTTCGTGAACGCGGCTTCGCCTCACTCCTCGCCTTTGCCGAAGCACGCCCTGCCGTTCCGCTCTACGTCCTTGCCGACGAACTGGGCTTCGACGTTGCGGCTGTGCAGATTCTAAGCGGCTTGATGAACGAGGCGGAGCAGCGCAAGCAGGTAACGCGCTTGGTACGTGACGTCCTCGTGCGCGAGTTGGCCGAGAGGTTTTCGAATGGCTGGCCGGACGTGCGGGACGATGCAGCCCGTGGAGAGGTTGCGATGGGGCTTGGGTCGTGGTTCGCCTATACCCCACCGGGAGCGGGTTGACCGGGCAGGGAATGAGCTTCTCTCCAACCCCCCGCCGACCGGCTGGCGCCCTCTCGGACCTGACGACGAGCTTCTCCGGATGCTCCTGCCGGACGAGGAAGCCTGACCACCCCTGAAGCAGGTGAGTTGGTGAGTTAGGGACCATGCCGCCGTGTGCCCCCAGTGTGCCCCTCCAGCGAGGTTTGAGGTGGCACCTGGGGAAACAACGTGGGACGGGGCGGGATGAACAACCTGAGGAAATTCAAGGCGATAGCGGGTAACAGCGCGTCCTGCTTAGGGTTTTCCATCGCCCTGCCTGCGGGTTGTTCACCCGCAGCCCCGTGACCTGGCGCTCCAGGAGCTCGGCCTCCGCCCTCTCTCCCGAGGCGAGGAGGCGGGGGACCTCGACGAGGAACCACCGGGAGTCGAGGGGGCTGCGGATGAAGAACAGGACGCCGAACGCCACGGCGACGACGGCGATTCCCGACAGCAGCACCCACCCGGTGGACGTCCCTTGATCCATGGCGAGACGCAGTGGAGGGACGGCCACCCGGCAATGAGATGGCCGACCCTGCCGGTCCGCGGGCTCAGGGCGCCTTCGGCGCCTTCTTCTCCAGCCGCTCGATGACCTCAACGGCGTTGCGGTTGTCCGGGTCCAGCTCCAGCGAGCGGCGATAGCTGGCCAGGGCCTTCGCCTCGTCACCGCTGGCCAGGTAGGCCTCGCCCAGGCTGTCGTGCGCGTTGGAGTCCTGGGGATAGGACTCCGCGTTCAGCTTGAACACCTCGAGGGCGTCCGCCATGCGCTGGTCGCGCAGCAGGATGTAGCCGACGGTGTTGAGCTGTCCGGGGGAGAAGTCGTACTGCGTGGCCTTGTTCGCCTTGAGGTCGCGATACATCGCGACGACGTCGGCGACGGGGGCCTTCGCCAGTCGCTCCAGCACCACCTCGCCGATGGGGGGCCGGGGGGCGCGGGGCGTCACCCCGTGGAGGATGCTCAGCAGGCCCCGGGCCAGCTCCTCGACCTTGTCGCCGCGCGAGGTGTTGTCGAGGACGATGACGACCTCCTTGCTCGCGGGGACGCGGACCAGGAACGTGTTGAAGCCGTTGATGCCGCCGCCGTGGCTCTGCGTCGCCACCTCCGTCTTGCCGTCATCCAGCTTGAGGGACTTCACGCTCCAGCCGAACGCGTAGTTGCGCAGGCCGGGGGTGAACATGCGCTCCTCGAGCGGCTTGGGCAGCAGCTTGCCCTGGGAGAGGGCGCGGTCCCAGCGATACAGGTCCCCCACCGTGGAGTAGAGCGAGCCGGCGGCGTAGGGCAGGCCCATGTCGATATAGGGCGCGTTGAGGTAGCCCGTCGGCCGGAGCACGTAGCCGCTCGCGCGCTTGGGGAGCACCGTCGCCGACACGTCGTAGCCGGAGTCCTTCATTCCCACGGGCGTGAAGATGCGCTCCTGGAGCGCCTTCGCGTAGCTCTTCCCGGTGACCTTCTCGATGATGGCGCCCAGCAGGAAGTAGCCGGAGTTGTTGTAGGAGAACTGGGTCCCCGGCTCGAAGGCCAGGTCGCCGCTGGCGTGCTGCCGGACGAAGTCGGAGACGGTGTACGGGTTGCGCGCCACCTTGTCGTTGAAGTCGGGATGCGACGTGTAGCTGGGGATGCCGGAGGTGTGGTTCAGCAGGTGCGTGAGGGTGACGCGGTCCCCGGTGTCCTTGCGGTAGTCCGGCAGGTAGCGGGTGACGGGGGCATCGAGCTCCAGCTTCCCCTCCGCCACCAACTGCAGGATGACCATGGCCGTGAACTGCTTGGTGATGGAGCCGATGCGGAACTTCGTGTCGGGTGTGTTGGGCACCTGCCACTCGAAGTTCGCCGAACCGTAGGCCTTCTCGAGGACGATGCCGCCCTCGTTGGCCACCAGCACCGTGCCGTTGAACTGGCGGAGCTTGTGGTACTGCGCGGCCAGCTTGTCCATCGCGGCCTTGCTCGGCGCGGCGCTGGCGGCGGAGGCCAGCGCGCACGCCATGAGCCCGAATACGACGCCGAGCCGGGCCAGTGTCCTCTGCATACGACCTTCTCCTGGATGGGGGGACATGTCGTGGAGGTGTACGACATGCGGGGTGGGTGATTGCATCCCCCTTCTGTCCAGGAGGGGGCGTCTCAGGGCTCGTCGAAGATGAGCAGGCCCCGGGAGGTGTCCACGACATAGACGCGGCCATCCCCCGGCACGCGGATGCCGATGGCGCCGTCGGTGATGAAGTCGCTCCGGAACGGGTCCGACTCACGGAAGGTGTTGAAGTAAGCGAGCTCTCGAGGGCGCGTGGGGACGGACACGTCCAGTACGCGCACGCCTTCCTGGTAGTACGAGAGGTAGAGCCGGGTCCCCCGGAGCACCATGTTGTGGATGGAGGTGTGCTCGCGCAGTTGGTACCGGCCGATGAGCGGGATGTTCGTGGGGTCGGTGACGTCGAGCACGCGCAGGTGGGTGCCAGGGCCCTCTCCACCCTCGAAGGCGAGGGTCTTCCCCGCGAAGGTGCCCACCGCGCTCGCGTGGCTGAGCGGGCCGTTGGCCTCCGTGCCGAACGTGTAGCGCCCCAGCTCCTGGACGTTCATCGGGTCCTTCACGTCGAGCACGACGTAGCCCGTGGAGAACTGGTTGAGGTACAGCCGGCCCTCGTACGCGAAGGAGTCGTGCGGCGAGGGATAGCCGGAGACCGTGTCCCTGACGACGAAGCGGTTGAGGAGGACCGGCTCGAGCGGCTTGGAGATGTCGAAGATGAGCGTGTCGCCGACGGGGGCGGGGGACACGGCGTAGAGCCGGTCGCCGTCCACGAAGAGCGTGTGGACGTTGAGCGGGGCGCCGCCGGGGACGCTGCGCACGTAGGTGGGGTCCGCGGGGCGGGTGATGTCGAAGACGTGGACGCCCGCCTCGCCGCTGGCAATGTAGAGCGCGTCGTCCTTGGACCACGCGGCGTTCCAGTAGCCGTCCCCCGGGAGGGTGACCTGCTTGCGCAGGACGGGCTTGCGCGGGTTGCTCACGTCGAACACGGACAGGCCGCCCGGCGAGCGCGCGCCCAGCTCCACGGAGACGACGTAGGCGTGGCCCCGCGTCACGTAGAGGTCCGCGGGCAGGCCCAGGTCGACGGCGTTCTCCGACAGCAGGTCCAGCCCGCCGGAGGACTCGCCCTCGCCGCGTCCCCACTTCATGCGCGCGGCCTCGAACGTGCCGGTGGCGGTGACCTTGCCGTTGTTGCAGCGCAGGTAGCACCCCGTCACCAGTCCGGACGAAGGCGCGTCACAGCCGACGAGCGTCGTCTGCCGGGGCGTGTTGGCCTGGGTGTACCGGGAGGAGAGGATGAAGCCCTCCGCGAGCTGCTGTCGCGTCAAGGGACGGTTGTTGAGCGTGCCGGGCGTGCCGTCCTCGGGGACGCGGATGCCGGCGAAGTCGAGGTAGTTGGCCGTGTCGGGGCGCATCAGCGCCTGGTAGATGCCGTGGTCCTCCAGTGAGGCGAGCGCCGCGCCGTCACACGACGTCAGGTCGAAGAGCGAGGGCGCGCCGCAGTCGTCCACGACGGTGCCCACGGGGACGGTGAGGGTGCAGGTCGCGTAGGGGCCCCGGTCCACCCAGTCCGTCGGGTCGACCAGGGGCGTGTACGTCCCGTCCCAGGCCTCCTCCTCGACGTCGTCGTTGGAGTCGGAGCAGCCGGCTCCGAGCAGGGGAAGGGTGAGGAGCAGCGCGCGGAGACGCGGAGACGCGATGACCATGAGGGTGTGGCTCCTGACGAGGGCGGCTCCTCGTGCGGACGGGGCGCCGGGGGGGCCGGCCAGCATAGAGGCGCCCACGCGCGGTGGAGCCGGCGTGGCCCGTGTCCGCGCGGATGTCTGTCATTCGCGAAGCACCGCTTGGCGGGGGCACGACGCGCGTCGTAGCCTGTGCGGTCCGCTTCCCCACCTCCCGGGCCTGGAGTGCCTCCGGGAGGTGGGGCGCGCGTCACGTGGGGCGGCTACAGCCGGTCGCTGATGCGCTGCTGGAGCAGCCAGTCATACATCGCCGGCGTGGCGTAGGCGGTGTCCCACGTCGCGCCGTTGTGTCCGCCGTTGGGGTAGACGGTGACGGGGAGCATGGCGCTCGCGCCCGTGCCGCACTTCGTGTCGAGCCAGGTCTTCAGGTTGGCGGGCCGGGCCGGCGTATCCAACTGGCCGTGGAAGGCCCAGATGGGCAGGGGCTTGAGGTTGCAGACGTTGGCGTCGTTGGTGGGCGTGGACGTCATCGCGATGGGGACCATGGCGGCCATCAGGTTCGGCTGGGCGATGGCCAGCTCCAGGCTCACGTTGGCCCCGCCGCTCAGGCCCGTGAAGTAGATGCGGTCGGTGTCCACGCGGTAGTCCTTCTTCACGTCGTCCAGCAGCGCGAGCAGCGCGGCGGGCTGGAACCAGCCCGTGCCTTCATTGGTGAAGGGCGTGCGCTGGTTGGGGGAGATGACGATGGCCTGCATCGTCGCCCGGAAGCTGGCCGAGGTGAGCTGGCGGGCCAGGCCCTCCGGCTGTGACAACACCCCGGTGCGGTCGGTGGTGAGCGTGGCGCCGCCCAGGCCGTGCAGCGCGATGATGAGGGGCCAGCGGGTGGTGCGGTCCGCGTTGTAGGCCGTGGGCAGGAACAGCGCGTAGTCGTAGCGTGGGTTGCGCACGAGCGTCTGCTCACCGGCGGCGCAACTGGTGGGGCCGGAGGGGAGCAGGGCGGGCCGGCCCGTGAGCTCGAGCTCGCGCAGGCGGCAGTAGGGCTTGTCCTTGCAGACCACCCGGACCTTGGTGGTGGTGACGGGCGTGGTGAAGGTGAGGGTCCTCTGGGTGGTGCTCGTGGAGTTGCCCTCCACCACCGTGCCGGGAATCGTCTTCCAGCAGCCGCCGTCCCACGCTTGCAGCTCGAAGGCCGTCATGGCGTAGGCGGTCGTCGCGGAGATGGACAGGTGCAGCTTCGCGTCGTGGACCTCGTAGGCGCCCTGGAGGTCCACGTCGAGGTAGCTGTGCGTGTTGTAGACATAGGCGGACTCCCACCGGGTGGTGAGAGAGCCGTCCACCGCGAACGAGGCCGGGAGGGTGCCGTTGCTCGAGCTGGCGGAGGCGGGCTTGCCGAGCGCCACGTTGGTGAGCACGTCCGGGGCCGGGGCCACCGTCACGCTCACGTCGTCGGAGTGGGTGGCGCCGTCGTCGTCGGTGGCGGTGAGCCGGAAGGTGGAGGTGCCCAGGGAGAGGTTGCTCACGCTCAGCGTGGCCGTGTTGGCGCCGCTCAGCGTGGCGGCGGGGCCGGCCACCTGCGTCCAGGCGAAGGAGACGATGGTCCCGTCCGCGTCCGTCGCGCTCCCGCTGAACGTCGTCGCCTGGGTGGGGAGGGTGAGGCCCTGGTCCGGCCCGGCGTTGGCCACCGGGGGGATGTTGGCCGTGCTCCCGTGCTCCGTGCCGAACACCCACAGCTCCTTCACGCGGCAGTTGTCCGCCAGCGGGTCCTTGCAGGAGAACCGCACCTTCTTCGCCGTCACCGTCTGGGTGAAGGTCGTCGACACCGCGACGCTGGTGTTGCCCGTCTGGCTGGCGCCGGGGATGAGCTTCCAGCCCGTGCCGTCGTCGTAGAAGACCTCGTAGCTCTTGATGGCGCGGTCGTCACGGAAGCCCGTGTAGAGCTCCATGCGCACCAGGTCGAACGTCCCCTGCAGGTCGATGTCGAGCAGGCGCGACTCGTTGTAGATGCCCGGGCACCAGCGGGAGTCGTCGGAGGTGATGTTCCCGTCCACCGCGTAGGCCGGCTGGAAGGGCGCCTGGGTGACGCTGGCCGTGGCGGGCTTGTTGAGCGTCACGTTGATGAGCGCGTCGAGCGCCTCCGCGCCCTGCCCCAGGGCCGTGTGCGGCATGCCGGTCTCCGGCCCTCCACAGCCGGCCAGCGCGCAGGCGAGCAACACGCCCGAGAGTGTGTGAATCCGTCGCAAGGTGGACCTCCTCGAAGATGTGAGGTCCCCACGATGCTCCGGGCGCGGGCTTCGTCGGAAGTCGAATTTCGGTAATTTCGATGTCGAGTGGTACTTGCACTTCGATTTCAATAGCAGCGGATCGGCTTCGGGCTTGGGGTCGGGCTCCTCGATGATTTCAAGCTCACCCTCGGCTTCGGCGGGAGGCGGTGGGCACGGAGCGGCTGTGTGGAGGCCACGCGAGCCTCCGGAGCCGTCCGAGGGGGTTCTCGACAGCTTGATAGACCCCGGTGCCCCCTCCGTCCGTTCCATCCCGCCGGAGCAGTTCCCGCGTGCTGGAAGCGGCAAGGCGTACAGTCCCAGCGCGCCGTCCCTCGAGAGGAGTTCCGTGCCGAGAGCATTCGTGAGCTGGCTGCTGGGGTCCCTTCTCCTGCTGGTCGCCGGCCCCGCGGCGGCGGATGACGTGACGTGGGGGAGCCCGGTCAAGGGCGTGCGGCTCGGGCTGGCCATCGTCCCGAGCAGCGGGCCGCTTCCCACCGAGTTGGAGCTGGAGGCCGTCGCACACAACGTGACCTCCGCCCACCAACAGCTCCCCGTCCAGGTCTGCGGCACCGTGAACTGGACGGCCTTCATCCGGCTCCATGTGCGCACCTCCAAGGGACGCGTCTTCAGCTACCCCGTCGACGCGCTCGTCGATGTCGACAACCTCCATCCCCATGGGCCCGCGAACCTCGCGCCCGGCGAAACACTCCGCGAGCGCTTCTCCCTGAAGCGCGTCGTCAGGATGCCGACGGAGAACCCGGGGGACGCGGAGCTGTGGACCCTCCTGGAGACGCCGCAACGGGTGGAGCTGTGGATGGACCTCGTGGACGACACGGGCGTGTCTCGCATTCGCAGCGGTCACCTGAAGCACCGCCTGGGGTTGCCCACCACGGCGGCCCCCGTGCAGGCACGGGGTTGCGTGTCCCGGATCGCCGCGGGGGGCCGTGCGGCCTGTGCGCTGCTCCACGACGGCACGCCCTGGTGTTGGGGCTCCAACCCACCTGGAGCGTCCGGCACCGCGGAGTCTTCCCAGGCCCCGAGCGGGTCTTCGCCGTCACCGTTGCGCCTGCTTACGGGGGCCGTCGTCGAGTTGGGCATGGAACACGGCATCGCTTGCATGAGGACCTCCTCGGGCGCGGGGTACTGCGCGGGGGGCAACCTGGACGCCTCCGAGGCGGGCTCAGGGGCGCGGGGCGGACATCCCGTGCGAGTCCAGCGTCTGGAGGACGCGGCGGAGTTGTATGGCGCGCAGTGCGCTCGGGTGAGAGATGGCGCGCTGACGTGTTGGAGCCTGCTCGGGCCGCCCGCCCCGACCTCCGACGGACCCCTCACGACCCGGTGGGCGGAGTCCGCTCCGGGCGTGGCGCAGGTGGCCAGGGGCGGCGATTTCACCTGTGCGCTCCGACGGGACGGGACGCTGTGGTGCTGGGGCGCCAACGCCAGTGGTCAGCTCGGCGCCGGAGATGTCGCGCCACATCCGGGACCGGTGCGGGTCTCCACGCTCCCACGGGAGGTGGTCTCCGTCGCCGCGGGGACGAGCCACGCGTGCGCCGCCCTGCGCGATGGCTCCTTGTGGTGTTGGGGGCGCAGCGAGTACGGCGCCCTGGGCCTGGGAGACGTCCACGCCAGCTCCGCGCCCGCCCCCGTCGTCGGAATGAGCGAGGTGGTGCGTGTGGCGGCGGGTTTCCAGAAGACCTGTGTCTGGAAGAAGGATGGCTCGCTCTGGTGCGCGGGAGATTTGTTGAAGGACACGCCTTCTCAGGCGCTCGCGAAGGTGCCGGTGGCAATGAAGGAGCTGGGCCACGCCATCGAGGAGGTGGTGTTCGGCTTCCGCCACACCTGCGCGCGCACCACGGGCGAAGCAGGGGGGACGGGGAACGTCTTCTGCTGGGGCGAGAACACGGAGGGGCAGAGCGGGAGCCCCCAGCGCGCGTCCGGTCTGCCGGGACAGGCCATCGCGCTGACCGCCGGAGACGCCTTCACCTGCGCCATCACCACCGAAGGCTCGGCCTGGTGCTGGGGCGATGGCACCGAGGGACAGTTGGGCACGGGGCGAGACAGCTCCAGCGCGCGTCCCGTGCGCGTCCGGCTGCCTTGCCCCGAATGACCCGCGCACCCGGAGCAGGGGCTTCCCACCTGGAGCCGGTGTCGAACACTTCCATCGAAACACCCCTGAGCGGGCGAGACAGCGCGTGCTGGATGTCGCTCCCGCGGAGGGGGTCTCGACAGCCCGCTAGAGCCGGACCTGGACCCGCACGCCGGGCTGGAACCAGAAGTGCACCGTCTTCTGCTCGATGCTCCCGGAGCGGAGCTCCTGGCCGTTCCGCTCCAGCGTGGCCCGGAGGAACCTCCCCGCGGACCCGGAGAAGTAGGGGCCGACCCGCACGACGTCGAAGAGCTTGAAGTCGATGCCCGCCTGGAGGTTCAGGAGCTCGAACCCCGTGGCCGTCGCGATGAGCCGCCCGGCCTGGTCGTCGGTCGTCGTCTTCAACCGCTCGAGGCCGACGCCCGCGCCCACCCAGGGGGACCCGTTGGAGTCCGAGAGGGCGTGATAGCTGAGGCCGAGCCCCAGCCGCAGGACGCTCCCGCGGCGGGTGTCCTCGGTGGCGCTCCCCGAGTACTGGCCGATGCCGTATTGCCCCTGGAGGTTCAAGGCGAGGCGGGGCGTGAAGAAATAGGAGAGGTCGACCTGGGGCGCGATGACGGCGTCGGTGTGGCCGGCCATGGGGCTCTGCTTGAATGCATCACCCCGGGCAATGCCGTACGCGAGCCGGGCGCCCACGGCGAAGCCCGTGGCCTTCGGCGCGGTTTCTGGGAGAGGTGTCTCCTGGGCGGCGGCCGGCAGGGCCAGCAGCGCGAGCAGCGGAGTCAGGAGACGAAAGGGACTCGGATGCGAGGGATTCGGGAGAAGGGCAGTCATGGTTTGTGGTTGCGCAACACGGTGCCCCCGACCAGGCAGTCCGGATGTGAGCCTATTCCACGGCCGTGCGCAAGATGGACGTGGGGATGAGCGCGAGCGCGGGCGTCGCCCGTCGACTCGCGGACGCGTTACAGCCGGACCTGCAGCCGCACGCCGGGCTGGAGCCAGAAGTGCACCGCCTTCTGGTCGATGCTCGTGGAGCTGGGCTCCTGGCCATCCAGATGCGTCGAGTGCTGGAGATAGGTTCCCAGGGTCCCCGCGACGTAGGGGCCGATCCGCAGGGCGTCGAGGACCTTGAAGTCGATGCCCATCTGGAGGTTGAGGAACTCGAGCCCCCAATTGACCTGGGTCGATTTCCCGATGAGGGGGCTGTCCTCCGTGGTCGCGAACCGCTCGACACCCACGCCCGCGCCCAGCCAATGGTTCCAGAAGGAGTTCGAGGGGAAGTGGTAGCTGAGACCGACTCCCAGCCGCAGGACGCTACCTCGGCACGTCTCGTCGCCGCAGATGAGCGGATACCGGGCGATGCCGTACTGGCCCTGGAGGTCCACGGCTGCGTGGGGCGTGAAGAAATAGGACACGTCCACCTGGGACGCGATGGCTCCGTCGACCTCGAGGGGCAGGGGCCGCTCGGCGGCGGAGTCGCCGAAGGGCAGGCCATACGCCAGCCGGGCGCCCACGGCGAAGCCCGGGGGCTTCGGTGTGGCTTCAGGGGGCGGTGTCTCCTGTGCGCTGGCTGGCAGGGCCAGGAGCGCGAGCAACGGGGCCAGGAGCCGAGAGGGCGGGAGCAGCGGGGGAGTCCGGGGCGGGCGTGGCATGGCTTGGTGTCTCGACACAGCGGCCCCCGACCGGGCGGTGCCGCATGTCAGCGCATTCCACGACGACTCGCAAGACGAAGGTGGGGCCGGGAGCGAAGCTGCTCCCGGCCCCGGGCTTCCGAGGGGGTGAGGCCTTGGAAGCGACGTCTGGGGACGGCTAGTTCTCCAGCGAGTCGGGCGTCACGAAGTCACTGAACGTCGAGCCGCCGCCGCTGATGCTCTCCACCGAGTAGTAGAAGCGCTTGCCCGCCGCCGAGTCCTTGTCGAAGAACCGCAGCGCCGTCGTCTCGGTGGTCGCCGCGTCGACCTCGAACCCGCCGATGGCCTCGCCGCGGGTGCCGTCGAGCTTGTCCGTCCGGTAGATGCGGTACGCCTTGTGGTGGACCGCGTGCGGCCAGGTCAGCGCCACCACGCCGGCCTCACGGTCGAGCCGCGCCGCGAGGTCCACGGGGAAGGGCGCGGTGTCGGGGCTGAGGACGTTGACGTCGTAGCGCACGCCACCCAGCTCCTGGCCCTTGTCGTCGGTCTCGAACACGTTCACCGGGAACTCACCCGCCTCGCCCTTGGACGTGAAGGTCAGGTGGATCCGCTCGTCCATCTTCTCCTGCGTGCGGAAGGTCAGCGAGCCGCCGCCGCCGCCGAAGCGCAGGCGGGTGCCCTCGACGCCCTCCAGGCCCTCGGCCTTGCCGCCCGCGGCCTTCCAGAGGGCGTAGAGCCGCTCGCCCAGGTCCAGGGCGACGGCGCCCGGGAACACCGTCTTGGTCGGCTTGATGTGCAGCGTCAGCGCGCGGCCGATGGGAGGACGCACGTCGTACGTGGTGGTGCCCGTGCCGCCCGTCAGGATGCGGATGACGTCCACGTTGCGCCAGGCGATGTTGTTGTTGGCCTGGGTGTTGGTGACGGTGTTGGAGCCGATGAGCTCGGGGTACGTCATGGGGTCGCCCGGAGACACCCACCGCGCCAGGAGGCAGTAGTGGCCCGGCACCGGGACGTTCGGCCACGGGATGCGGATGTCACGCGTCTCGCCGGCGTCCAGGAAGATGCCGTGCTCGGCCTTGATGAGGTTCCAGCTCCCGCTGCCCCAGGCCACGTTGCCGCCCGCGGACAGGTAGTAGAGCATCAGCGTGCCACCGATGGGGCCCGTGGCGCGGTTGGGGCCGTAGTTGCGCAGGGTGACGAAGACGTAGTTGTTCGGCGAGCCGTAAACAGGGTTGGTGGACGTGCCGCAGCCGTTGACGTTGTTGCAGACCTTGATGTCGGGGCTCATGTAGATGGAGCCGGTGCTGGGCTCGTAGCCGTTGTCCGCGGGCGTGTCGCGAATGAACACGTCGGAAGGCTGACGGCAGTCGCTCAGGAAGTCCTGCACGGCCAGGGCCGCGTCGGAGCCGTTGGGCGCCGTCTGACGGAACAGGCCGTTGGACGCGGTGGCGTAGCCCTGCATGATGCTCACCGCGGTGGGGTCCGGCGTGCCGGAGGTGGGGACGTAGACGGCGTGGATCTTGATGCCGTTGGCGCCCGCGGCGGCGCCCACCGCGTTGGCCAGCGCCGGGCCGGTGTAGTTGTCGTTGAAGCCGCCGGGCAGGTTGTCGGTGATGAGGATGACCACGCGGCGGGCGCCCGTGCGCCAGTAGCCGAAGAAGTTCCCCGTCTGGCCCGCGCGCGCGCCCAGGTTGTTGACGACGGTGTTGAGCGCCTCGTCGGAGGCCTCGGGCGCGCCCCAGCCGCCGTTGGCGAACAGCGTGGAGATGGAGGTGGAGACCGCGACGTCGTTGCCCGCGGCCAGGTCGTGAACCACCGTGACGTCGTCCTTGAAGGTGACGAGGCCCAGCCGGTAGTCGCCGTTGGAGGAGATCTGGATCTGCGACAGCAGCGTGCTGAAGCCCGCCTGGAAGGAGGCCAGCGACCCGCCCATGCTGCCGGTGTCGTCGATGGCGAACACGACGTCGAGCGGGCCACACTCGCACCGGTCGACGTAGGGCGGCTCGCCGCGAGCGGGCGCCTTGGCCGCCGCGGCGGCCTGGGTGGCTACGAGCAGACAGAGCAGTGCGGTCCCGAACCATGGCGTGGTGCGGGCGCCGAGGGTGCCTCTCTTTGACATGGGGTGTTCCTTTTAAGGGGTTTCCACCATGGCGCGGTGTCTTGCATTCCAGGGTGGCGCTCCCGGATGAGCACGAAGCAGGCCACGTCTGGATGGCTCGTAATCACAGGCATACTTGAAGTATGTGTGGCGGAATCCGTTACGTGACCCGACGGGTTTGTGATGTCCGCTGCTACAGTCGGTGGGTGCGCGCCCGAATCCTCGCCGTGACTCCGGGGTGGCTCCTCGCCTCGTGTCTGTCCGTGTCATCTCCGTCACCGTCGAGTGTCGCCTCGGAGGCGGTGTCCCACTGTGGATCACCCGGGACGCTGTGCTGGGACTTCGAGGAGGGGAGGGTGCCGCCCGGATGGACGCCGCACCGCGACGAGTTCGAGGGCCAGCTCCAGGTCGATGACACGCGCACCCACAGTGGGCGTTACGCGTTGCATGCCAAGGCGTTGCTGGGTGGAAGAGAGGGATTGCAGGGTGGGCCGAAAAAGACGCTGCGATTCAATCTTCCAGTGAACTTCGGGCCCGTGCTGTGGGGCCGGGTCTTCGTCTACACATCCCCGGCGAGGCCCATGTCACACGCGGGGCTCTTCAACGCGCGTTATCCGCGGCCCGGGCGGGAGGGGGGCGCCTTCGACACGCTGGACTGGTACGAGGTGGCCTCGTTCCAGGAGCGCTACATGGCCATCTGGCATCCGCCGGAGCCGCCGGGCTTCCCGGAGTGGGTGCAGGTGTCGGACACGCCGGTGGTGCTCGACGCGTGGGCCTGTCTGGAGTGGCACTTCGACGCGGCCCCTGGCGGAGAGGCGCAGGCCGCGGAGCCGCGCGTCTGGGTGGACGGGGTGGAGTTGGCGTGGCCGCGCCGGTTCGTCTTCTCCGACCCGCCCGTCTCCGCGCCGGTGGTGCGGGAGAAGGGCCGCGACTTCACCGTGCTGGAGGTGGGGGTCTTCCTCTACCAGGGCCTGTCGGTGCCGACGGACTGGTGGCTGGACGACCTGGCGGTGGGCCCGCGCCGCATCGGCTGCGCGGGGCCCTCGCGCTGAATGAGGCCTCAGGCCGGGTGGAGCCTCAGGACGTAGAGGAAGTCCTTCACCGTCTGGCCACGGCCCACGACGAGGCCGTCCTGGAGGATGAGGACCTCCTCCAGCGAGTCCTCGAACCAGGTCAGCGGCGTGGTCGGGTCGAGCTTCGAGTGGAAGCTCACGGGCCCGTCGCTCAGCAGCTCCCAGAAGCGCCCGCGGGTGACGTCGTCCGGTTCGGAGCCGCCGTCCAGGTCGGCCCGGAGCGCCCCGGTCTCGAGGTCGAAGATTCGGGTGTGGAGGTCGTTGGCCCGCGTCACCAGCAGGCCGTCGCGCAGGGCCACGGCGAAGGCGAGCGAGGGGTGGGGCAGCTCGTGCAGGAGCGCGCCCGTGCGGGTGTCGAAGACGCGCACGCGCCAGTCCATCGCGCACGCGGCCACGCGCGTGCCGTCGTCGGTGAAGCCGAGCCCGATGATGGGGCTGTCCCCTCCGCGGAGCGTGCGGCCCTGGCCGGTGGAGAGGTCGAACAGCTCGAGCGCGCCTTCGTCCTGGCCCACCGCGAGGAGGGGCGCCGCGCGCGCCGCGGCCCAGGCGGGGGTGGGGTTGCTGATGACATGGGTGTCGAGCACGCGCGCGCCGCTCGCCAGGGAGAACACCAGCAGGCGCGACTCCTCCGGGAAGCTCGCCACCACGTGCGCGCCGTCCGGCGTGAAGTCCACCAGGTCGATGGGGCCCCTGGGCCCGCGCAGCGTGTGCGCGAGCGCGCCGCCGGGAAGGTGCCACACCCGCACCGCGCCGGGCTCGAGGACCGCGGCCACCCGCCGTCCATCCGGGGAGAAGGCCACGGGCCGCTCGTCCAGGGGCGGCGCGTGGCCGGTGCCCGACGCGGCGAGCGGCGGCGCGGTCAGGTCGAGCGCGGGCACGAGCTGCTCCATGTCGAGCACCCGCACGCCCAGGAGGGGCGGGCGCCCGAACTTGCGCGTGGGATAGGCCATCCGCGCGCCGTCCGGGCTGTCGCGCCACGGCTGGCCGAAGGCCTCCTCCGGGTCCACGGGGAAGGGGCGGACCCGTCCGCCGCTGTCGATGGCGACGGACTCGCGGAGTGCTCGCGCGACCACCACGCGCCCTCCCGGGTGTCCCCAGAGGCCCTGGACGCGCCGCTGGCCGGCGCGGAGCGTGGGGGGCGGCGGTGCGGTGAGGTCGCTCACGCAGGCCCGACCATCCGCGCCGCTGAGCGCGAAGCGCGTGCCGCCCGGTTGGAAGCTCGCGGTGCGCTGATGGCTGTCGGATTCGTAGGGGTGGGTGTGGAGGACGTCGCCGCCGCGCGCGTCCAGGACCTCGACCCGGTTGAAGGACAGCAGGCCCAGGCGGTGGGCATCGAGCCACGTCACCGAGGAATAGCGGCCCTGTCCCCGGAGCGGGCCCTGGCGCGTCCAGCCCCGCGTCTCCGCGAGCGCGATGCCGTCGAAGTCCGTGAACGCCAGCCACTCGCCATCCGGGCTGAAGGCGACGGAGTCGACGGACGTCTCCGCCTCCAGGCGCGCCACCTCCGCGCCGGTCTCCACGTCCCAGACGCGCACCGTGTTGTCGGAGGAGCCACTCGCCAGCCAGCGGCCGGAGGGATGGAAGGCCAGCGTGAGCACGGACTGCATGTGTCCGGAGAACGTGCGCTCCTTCTCGCCGGAGGCCACGTCGAACAGGCGCACCTTCCACCCGAGGTTCCCGGTGGCGAGCACCTGCCCGTCCGGGCTGAAGGCCACCGCGGTCACCTGGCCCTCCTGCCCCGTCATCGCGTGCAGCAGCTCCCCCGTGCGCGCGTCCCAGAGGCGCGCGTCGTGGTCCCTCGAGCCGGAGGCGAGCCGCGCGCCGTCCGGGCTCCAGGCCAGGGCGCGGATTTCGCCCTCGTGGCCGTCCAGCGCCAGGAGCCGCTCGCCCGTGGCCGCGTCCCACACGAGGACGTTCCGCTCGTCCGCCCAGCTCCCCGTGGCCAGCCGGTCCCCCGTGGGGCTGTAGGCGACCTGGAGCACCTGGGCCTCGTGGCGCAGGGCCAGCTCCACGCCCTCCAGCTCGTCGCGGAGCGGCAGCAACGACTCCAGCCAGGGGCGGCCCGTCCCCTGCGCCGCGCGCTCCCGGCGCCAGTGCTCCGCGAGCGCGTGCAGGTGCGCGTCCGGACGGCTCCAGGGGCCTTGCTCCTCCTGGAAGTGCGCGGCGGCGTCCGGCGCGTCGAACCAGCGCAGCCGGTTGTAGAGGCCCTGGAAGAGCGTCTCCGGATGGTCGCGGAGCAGCCCGGCGTCGCGCTGGAGGGCCGTGCGCAGGATGCGCAGCGTCCGGGGGCTCACCTCGGGGCCGTCGCCGTCGCCGCCGCGCGCGCGGGCCTCGGCCGGCAGGCGCGCGAGCGCGTCGTCGAGGGCGGCGAGGAGCCCGTCCAGGCCTTCGTCGCGCAGCAGGTCCTCGAGCGTGGGCAGGTGCGTCAGGGTGTGGAGGTCGTGGGCCATGGCCCGCGCATCGTGGTCGTGGAGGTGGGAGGACGGCAAGCGCGCACCGCCTCCACGACCCCGGTGTGCCCGGACGCGTCAGACGCTGGGGTGCTGCTCCCAGTCGCGCTCGCCGCCCTCCTCGGGGCTCCACGTCCCGGGGCGCAGCGCCGCGTCCATGGCGGTGACGGCCTGGACGATGTGCTCCGCGTCGATGCCCGCCGCGCTCATCAGCTCCCCGGGCTTGCCGGAGCCGGGGAGCTTGCGCACCGCGAGCCGCACCACGTGGGGCGGGGCCTGGCGCTCGTCGGCGGAGAAGGCCTCGAGCACCGCGTCGGCGAGGCCGCCCTCGGCCCAGTGGTCCTCGACGACGACGAGCCGCCCCTGCGTCTCGCGCGCGGCCTGCCGCAGCGTCTTCGCGTCCACGGGCTTCACCGAGTAGAGGTCGATGACCCGCACCGGCAGGCCCTTCGCCAACAGCCGCTCGTGGGCCTTCAGCGCCTCGTGCAGGGTGATGCCGGCGGCCACCACCGTGGCCACGTCCCGCTCCGAGCGGCGCAACACCTTGCTGCCGCCCAGGGGGAACTCCTCCTTCGCGGAGTAGATGAGCGGCGTCTTCGCGCGCGTGGTGCGCAGGTAGGTGACGCCCGGGCAGTCCACCAGCCGGGCCATGAGCTTCACCGTCTGGTTCGCGTCGCACGGGTAGAGCACGGTGCTGCCGTTCACCGCGCGCATCATGGCCAGGTCCTCCAGGCCCATCTGGGAGGGGCCGTCCTCGCCGATGGAGCACCCCGCGTGGCTGCCGCAGACGTGCAGCGTCGCGTTGGAGACGGCGGCCATGCGCAACTGGTCATAGGCGCGCGTGAGGAAGGCCGCGAACGTGCTGAGGAAGACGCGCTTGCCCAGCACCGCCATGCCCACGCCGCTGGAGACCATGTTCTGCTCCGCGATGAACATCTCGAAGAACCGCTTGGGGTGGTGCTCGCGCAGCTCCTGCGAATACGTGGAGTTGGACACCTCCGCGTCCAGCGCCACCACGTCCGGATACGCGTCGCCGAGCGCCGCGAGCGCGTCGCCGTAGGCCTTGCGCGTGGCGACCGGCTCGTCGGCCGCGTAGGTCGGCGGCTTCCAGGGGGTGGTGCGCTCCGGGGCCGCGGGCTTGCGCGCCGGGGGCTTGTGCACCTGGATGCGGAGGTTCCGCTCTCCACCGAGCTCGCGGATGGCCTCGCGGGCCTGCTGCTCGGAGAAGGGCTTGCCGTGCCAGCCTTCCTTGTTGGCGACGGCGGAGTAGCCCCGCCCCTTCTCCGTCTTGAAGATGAGGCAGGTGGGCTTGCCCGTCGTCTCCTGGGCCTCCGCGAAGGCGCGGTCGATGGCGCCCAGGTCGTGGCCATCCAGCGCGAGCGCGTGCCACCCGAAGGCCCGGGCGCGGGCGACATAGGCCTCCGCGTACCAGCCCAGCTCCGTGGGGCCGCTCTGTCCCAGCCGGTTCATGTCGATGAGCGCGCAGAGGTTGTCGAGCTGGTAGTGGCTGGCCTTGTCGAAGGCCTCCCACACGGAGCCCTCGGCCGTCTCGCTGTCACCCATCAGCACGTAGGTGCGGAAGGGCAGCTCGTCCAGCCGGGCGGTGAGCGCCATGCCCACGCCCACCGCGAGCCCCTGCCCGAGCGAGCCGGTGGCCACGTCCACGAGCGGCAGCACATGC
Organism: Myxococcus dinghuensis; assembly: GCF_024198235.1. Lineage (GTDB taxonomy): Bacteria > Myxococcota > Myxococcia > Myxococcales > Myxococcaceae > Myxococcus > Myxococcus dinghuensis. The sequence continues at coordinate 146,327 of NZ_JAKCFB010000009.1, forward strand.
GGGTTGGGGTGTCCCTCGAGCCGGCTGCCGAACTTGCGCAGTGACAGCAGCTCCGCGTCGTCGATGGCCCCCGCGGCCTTGAACGCCGCGTAGAGGACCGGGCAGGCGTGGCCCTTGGAGAGGATGAAGCGGTCGTTGTCCGGCGCCCGCGGATGCGCGAAGTCGAACCGCAGGTACTTCTGGAACAGCACCGCCATGATGTCCGCCGCGGACATGGAGGAGGTCGGGTGTCCCGAGCCCGCCGCCGTGGTGGCGCGGATGCTGTCGACCCGAAGCTGGGCCGCGAGCTCTGCCAGTGCGTCTGCCATCGTTGCTCTCCCGGGAGGTCGTGTCCCCCAAGGGTGTTGATGGGCGACATCCGAGAGAAGCGGCGGCCCCCGCTCGGCGGCCTGGAGGGCGGCCGGGTGGTGCTGCCCCGGACGCGTGCCGGCGCTCGCGCCCGCTGGCGGTGACGGCGGGCGCTCGGGTGCCTGCTCCTTCCAGGGGGAGCGTCCATGGTCACCTTGAGGGCAGGGCCGAGGCACCAGGGTCCACGCCATACCTCCAGGGAGCACCGATGAATCCGCTGCGTCAGCTCGCCGACTTCGGTCAGGCCGTCTGGGTGGACAACCTCCAGCGCGCCTACATCACCCAGGGCACGCTCGAGAAGTACATCCAGGAGGATGGCCTCCGGGGCCTCACCTCCAACCCGACCATCTTCCAGAAGGCGGTGGCGGGCAGCGAGGACTACCAGGACCTCTTCGACGCCGCGCGGGGGACGGGGCTGTCCGCGGGAGACGTGTACGAGCAGTTGGCGGTGCGGGACGTGCAGGGCGCGGCGGACATCCTGCGCCCCGTCTTCGACTCGCTGAAGGGGCGCGACGGGTTCGCGTCGCTGGAGGTGTCGCCGGCAATCGCCCACCAGACGCAGGCCACGCTGGAGGAGGCGCGGCGGCTGTGGGCGACGCTGGCCCGGCCCAACGTCATGGTGAAGGTCCCCGCGACGGAGGCCGGTGTCTCCGCCTTCGAGCAGCTCACGGCGGAGGGGCTCAACATCAACGTGACGCTGCTCTTCAGCCAGGAGCGCTACCGGCAGATCGCCCACGCGTACATGACGGGCCTGGAGCGCCTGGCCTCCAAGGGCGGGGACCTGGGCAGGGTGGCGAGCGTGGCGTCGTTCTTCGTCAGCCGCATCGACGTGATGGTGGACCAGGAGGTCGCGAAGCGGGTGAAGGCGGGCGTCACCGCGGAGCAGAAGAAGGCGCTGGAGTCTCTCGGTGGCAAGGTGGCCATCGCCAACGCGAAGCTCGCCTACCGCATCTACCAGGAGCTGTTCACCAGCCCGCGGTGGAAGGCGCTCGCGGCCAAGGGGGCGAAGCCCCAGCGGGTGTTGTGGGCGAGCACCAGCACGAAGAACCCCCAGTTGCGCGACGTGCTCTACATCGAGGAGCTCATCGGGCCGGACACCGTCAACACCATGCCCCCGGCGACCCTCGAGGCGTTCCGGGACCATGGCAAGGTGCGCACCAGCCTGGTGGAGGACGTGGCCGGGGCGCAGGCCACGCTGCGCACGTTGGATGCCCAGGGCATCTCGCTGAAGTCCATCACGGACCGGCTCGTCGTCGACGGCGTGAAGCTCTTCGAGGACTCCTTCACGCAACTGTTGAACGCGGTGGGGCAGAAGCTCGCGGGCACGTAGGCGGCAATCGGAAGGGGGCTGCCGCGTAGGGGCTCGGGTGGCATCCTCCCGGCCCAGTCCCCCTTCGCGTGCCCCCTCCATGAACCGACTCGCCGCGCTCGTCCTCTGTGTGCTTCCGTCCCTGGTGTCCGCGCAGCCCGCCACGCCGGAGCAGTGGGTGGTGACCACCGACCGGTGGGGCAACCTCCTCCACCAGTCCCTCTCCTGGACCCAGGAGGGGAAGAAGCTGTCGGGCGAGCTGGAGGGGGACCGGCTCGAGGGGGAGCGCCAGGGCGCGGAGGTGCGCTTCGTCGTCACGGACTCGAGACAGGCGACGTCCGTGTTCACCGGCCGACGGTCTGGGGACACGCTGAAGGGCACGGTGGAGCTGCCCGACCCCAACGACGCGAAGGCGCGGGCGCGCCATGGCTTCACCGCGCGGCGCGTCCCGCCGCGTCCGTCCGGGCCGCCGCGCGTCCTCGACTTCAAGCCCACCACGTACTCGAACGAGTTCTCCGCGAATCGGGAGCCCGTGCTCACGCTGTGGTCGGGCGACACGGTGCGCACGACGACGCTGGATTCGGGCGGCATGGACGAGAAGGGCGTCACGCGCGCGCTCTACGGCAACCCGCAGACGGGGCCCTTCTTCATCGCGGACGCGCGGGTGGGGGACACGCTGGCCATCCGCCTGGTGCGGCTGCGGTTGAGCCGCGACTCGGCGGACAGCCTGGACGCCATCGTGGGACGCGCGCTCACGCCGCGGCTGGCGTCGCGGTCCGGGGAGCTGGGCAAGCCCGTGCGCTGGAGGCTGGACGTGGCGCGTGGGGTGGCGAGCCCGGAGTCACCCTCCGAGCGGCTGAAGGGCTTCTCCATCCCCTTGAGGCCCATGCTGGGGGGACTCGCGGTGGCGCCGGACTTCGGGATGCCGCCGATGTCCACCGGCGACACCGGCCGCTTCGGCGGCAACATGGACTTCAACGAGGTGGTGGCGGGCAACACCGTCTACCTTCCCGTGGGCCAGCCCGGAGCGCTGCTCTACCTGGGCGACGGGCATGCGGGGCAGGGGGACGGTGAGACGTCGCAGTTCGCGCTGGAGACGTCGCTGGAGGTGGAGTTCACCGTGGAGGTCATCCGCGGGAAGGCGCCCTCGATGCCGCGCGTGGAGTCCCCCACGCACCTCATGGTGCTGGGGCAGGCGGGCTCGCTGGACGACGCGCTCCGCCTGGCGACCAGCGGCCTGACGCAGTGGCTGGAGCAGGACTACGGGCTCGGCCTGTCGGAGTGCGCCCAGGTGCTGGGCAGCAGCGTGCAATACAGCGTGGCCAACCTCGCGGGCCGCAGCGTGGGCGTGGCCGCGAAGCTGGAGAAGGCGCGGCTCGAGGGGCTTCGACGGACGCGCGAGTAGTCGGTGGTCGGGTCGGGGTGGTCCGTCGTGAGGCGGGTGGCCGCTGCTTCGACCCAGCTCGTGGCGGGCACCGCGCCCTCGACGAGGCTCCGCGCGGGGAAGCCAGCTCCAACGGCCCCCTACCCCCCGGGGCCTGGGTAGGAGGGAGAGGTGCGTGCCCAGGTGCCGGCCGTCGCGTGCAATCCGGGGGGGCCTGCTGGAGCGGCACCTCGATTTCGAGCGTGCCGGAGCTGGCTCGGGCCACGGGCGCTCGACAGGTCAGGACGCTGGCGAGTCCGACCCGGTGCCGAGGAGAGGCACGGCGGAAGCAGCGCGGTTCTCGGGGGTGTGGGTTTTCTCGTGACATGGGCGAGTCGGCATCGCCCTCGTGGGTCCGGTGGTTTCGAGGTCGGCGCATCCCAGTTCCGGGCGTGCCTTGCGCGGTTGTGGGAATGACGGGGCGGGTCCAGGCGTGGGTCGCGGGCGCTCTCCAGAGTGGGGGGCGGGGCCGCGCGGCGTGGCATCCACCTTGCTCGAAGAAGCCCCGCGCCCGTGCACCCGCGGGCACCGTCACGGGATGACGGCCTGGAGGACCACACGATGAGTCTCGCTCAGGACTTCCGCCTCGCGCTGCGCAAGCTGCGCGGCAGCCCGGGATTCACCCTGGTCGCCGTGCTGACGCTGGCGCTCGGGGTGGGCGCGAACAGCGCCATCTTCAGCGTGGTGGACGCGGTGCTCCTCCGCCCGCTGCCCATGGATGACGCCGAGCGGTTGGTGCGGCTGTACAGCCCGGAGGGCGAGGCGAAGGAGATGCCCACGTCGTCCCCGGACTTCATGGACTTCCAGGAGCGCAGCCGCAGCTTCTCCGGCATGACGGCGGTGCGTCACCACCAGCAGAGCCTGGGCAGCCCCGGCGTGGAGCCGGAGCGGCTGTCGGGCGCGTGGACCACGCCGGGGTTCTTCGAGGTGCTGGGCGCGCCGGTGCGGCTGGGGCGGGGGCTGACGCCAGCGGACTCCCAGCCGGGCGCCGAGCGCGTCATCGTGCTGTCCCACGGCCTGTGGCAGCGGCGCTTCGACGCGGACCCGGGCATCCTCGGCCGCACCGTCCAACTGGGCGGCGAGAACCGCACCGTGGTGGGCGTGGGGCGCGAGGGCTTCGACTTCCCCCAGGGCTCCCAGCTCTGGGCGCCGGTCGTCATCGACGCGGACTTCTCCAGCGAGGACAGCCGTGGCGCCCACGGCTGGCGCACCTACGCCCGGCTCCGGCCCGGCGTGACGTTGGAGGCGGCGTACGCGGACGTGGTGGCGGTTGCCCGGCAGTTGGAGGCCGAGCACCCCACCACCAACACCGGTGTCTCCGCCAGCCTGGTGCCGCTGCGGGACGCGCTGGTGGGCAACGTGCGCCCGGCGCTGTTCGTGCTGCTGGGGGCGGTGGGGCTGGTGCTGCTCATCGCCTGCGCCAACCTGTCCAACCTGCTGCTGGCGCGCGCGGTGGGGCGCCGGGGCGAGCTGTCGGTGCGCATGGCGCTGGGGGCCAGCCGGGGCCAGGTCGTGCGCCAGTTGCTCGTCGAGAGTGGCGTGCTCGCGGGGCTGGGGGCGCTGCTCGGCATGCTGTTCGCCGGGTGGCTGCTGGACGTGCTCCTGGCGCTGGCGCCGCGCAACATCCCCGGCCTGGAGCGGGTGTCCATCGACGGGCGCGTGCTCCTCTTCACCTGCGCGCTGGGGCTCTTCACCGCGCTGCTCTTCGGCCTGCTGCCGGCGCTCCAGGCGTCGCGGGAGAACCCGGCCACCAGCCTGCGCGAGGTGGGCGCCAAGGGCAGCACGCGCGGCGGCGGACGCGCGCGCCACGTGCTCATCGTCGCGGAGACGGCGCTGGCGGTGGTGCTGCTCGTGGGCGGCGGGCTGCTGCTCAAGAGCTTCCAGAAGCTGAAGGATTCGGACCCGGGCTTCCGCGCGGACGGGGTGCTGTCGTTCGAGCTGGAGCTGCCGGAGTCCACCTACCCGTGGGCGGGACCCGCGACGGAGCAGTTCTACGCGACCCTGCTGGAGCGGCTGGGCGCGCTGCCCGGCGTGGAGGCGGTGGGGGCCGTCCAGGGGTTGCCGCTGAGCGGCAGCAACATGACGTCGGGCCTGCGCGACCTGGCCCTGCCGGAGCCCGCGCTGGGCGAGGGCTGGCTGTCCCAGGTCCACATCGTCACGCCCGGCTACGCCCAGACGCTGCGCATGCGGCTGGTGCGCGGGCGGCTGCTGGAGGCGGGGGACTCGGCCGCGCCGGGGCACCGCGCCGTGGTCATCAGCGAGGAGGCGGCCCGGCGCTACTGGCCCGGCGAGGACCCGCTGGGGCGCGAGGTGGAGATCAGCGCGAGCTACGGCAAGGGCCGCTTCGGCGGTCGCGTCGTCGGCATCGTCGGCGACGTGCGCCACGAGGGCATCGAGAAGGACGCGTTCCCCCAGGTCTACGTGCCCTTCGCGCAGGCGCTCGGCAGCCGGATGACGGTGGTGCTGCGCACCCAGGACGACCCGCTGCGGTTGGCCGGACAGGTGCGCGAGGAGGTGAAGGCGCTGGACTCGAGCCTGCCGCTGGGCAACGTGCGCACCCTGGAGGCGCTGGTGGGCGGGGCGCTGGCGCAGCCGCGCTTCTTCATGCTGGTGACCACCAGCTTCGCGGTGCTGGCGCTCTTGCTGGCGGCGGTGGGGCTGTCGGGCGTCATCGCCCACGCGGTGAGCCACCGCACGCGCGAGTTCGGCATCCGCATGGCGCTGGGCGCGCGCACCGGGGAGCTGATGCTCCTGGTGATGCGGCAGTACCTGCGGCTGACGTCCTACGGGCTCGTCATTGGGCTGGTGCTGGCGCTCGGGGTCAGCCGGATGCTGACCGGCATGGTGTACGGCATCGTCCCGTCCGACCCGCTGACCTACCTGGGCGTGGCGGCGCTGCTCGGCGCGGTGGCGCTGGTCGCCAGCTACGTGCCGGCGCTGCGCGTGGCGCGCGTGGACCCCATCGTCGCGCTGCGACAGGAGTGAGCCCACGCGCGCGGGCGCCCCGCTAGAAGATGGAGTCCTTCTCCGTGAGGTTGTAGACCTCCTGGACGTCGCGCAGCAGCTTGGGGAAGTCCAGCTCCAGGTCCTCGAGCAGGCCCGTGCGCATGTCGAAGACCCAGCCGTGCACCGTGGGGAAGCCCTTGTCCACGTAGCTGCGCTGCACGGCCGCCGTCTTGATGATGCTGATGCACTGCTCGGTGACGTTGAGCTCCACCAGCCGGGCGTAGCGCGCCTCCGGGTCCGTGAGCGCGTCCAGCTCCGCCTTGTGCAGGCGGTACACGTCGCGCACGTTGCGCAGCCACGGGTTGAGGATGCCCAGGTCCCGGGGCTGCATGGCGGCCTTCACGCCCTGACAGCCGTAGTGGCCGCAGACGATGATGCGCTTCACCGCGAGGTGGCGCACGGCGTAGTTGATGACCGACATGACGTTCAGGTCGACGTTGTTGACCAGGTTCGCCACGTTGCGGTGGACGAAGACGTCCCCGGGCTCCACGCCCATGATTTCGTTCGCGGGCACCCGGCTGTCCGAACAGCCGATGTAGAGGTACTCCGGGTTGTGCTCCGCGGACAGGCGCTCGAAGTAGCGGGGATCGCCTTGGGTCTTCTCGGCGGCCCAGCGGCGATTGTTCTCGAAAATCTTCGCGTAGGATGGCACGGACCGAGTGCATGCCCGGCCTTGCTCCCCGCCGTCAACGGGGAACACCGTTTCAGCGCCCCCGGGGTGACAGCCTGCCCGCGCGCGGCGTGCTAGCGGGCGAGCTGGATGGGGCGTGACGGGGCGGGCCGCTGCTGGCGCATGTCGACGAGCACGTCGTAGGCGCGCCGCTCCGGCAGGACGGGCCCGGCGGCGAAGCGGTAGAAGCGGCGCACGTCCCGCTCCTGGGGGAAGCGCTCGCGCACCAGGGCCTGGAACAGCTCCTTGGCCACCCACTCCGTGTCCACGGAGACGGAGCCGAACTCGTCCAGGTAGCGCTGGGACGCGGAGGAGTCCGCCTGCCGGGCGGTGAGGACGAACACGCGCGACTGGCGGGACGGGACGACGGCGTCAGCGCCCTCGCGCATCAGCGCCAGCTCCCGCAGCTGCGGCTGGACGAACAGCTCCTGGGATTGCTGGTGGGCCAGCAGCGCGCCCAGGGCCACGAACGACGTGAGCAGCACCGCCGCCACGCGGGGACCGGTCCGGGGCCAGGTGTCCCCCAGGCGCACCGCCGCCGCGACGAAGAACACGCACCACACGCCGGTGAGCGCGTAGAGGGTGCGGTAGGTGGGCCAGCGCTCCCCGGCGAGGAAGCTGACGCAGAAGGCGGCGGCGGACAGTCCACCCAGGGCCCCCAGCCAGGTGAGGAGCCCCACGCGCCCGGCGCGCCGCCACTCGACGAAGAGCCCCGCGGCCACCAGCAGCAGCGTGAAGCCCACCATGGGCCAGTAGCCGCCGGAGGGCGCCGCGTCCGTGTCGTTGAGCTCGATGAGCGCCAGCGCGTTGGGCAGCACGCGGGTGACGAACCAGTCCGTCTTGTCCAGCAGGTGCCGCTCGAACGCCATGCGCGGCGAGGGCGTGAACACGCCCAGCGCGAAGGTCAGCCGGGTGACGGCGTAGGCGAGCCCCAGGCCGCCGCCCATGACGAGGAGGTAGCGCAGCCCCGTGCGCGCCACCGCGCGCGGGTCCGGGAACACACGCGCCACCAGCGCCGCCGCCAGCAGCACCACGAAGAACGGCGCGCTGGCCTGATAGATGAGCGTGGACGCGCCCAGCGCCACCACGCCGCCCAGGCACCACGCCCGGCGCCGCCACGCGGCCTCCTCCGGCGCCGCCTCCAGGCCCCGCCGCGCGAGCGCGAACGCGGCCACGGCGCACAGCATGGCCACCGGCTGCGGCCAGCAGATGCTCCAACTGGCGACGACCTGCGCGGAGGGAATCACGCCCAGCAGCGCCGCGAGCAGCGTGGCGGGCAGGCCCCGCCAGCCCTCGCGCCGCAGCACCAGGAACACCGCCACGGACAGCAGCCCCAGGCCCGCCACCGACATCGCCCGCATGCCGGACAGCCCCTGGATGTCCTCCGCCTCGCGCGTGGAGCGCTCCAGGAGCCAGCCGTACAGCGGGCGGCCCATGGCCCCACAGACGCGGAGGATCTTCCCCGGCTCCTCCCGCGCCTCGCGCAGGATGGAGTAGTCGTCACGCAGGCCATAGTGATGGGAGATGGCGCCCGCGTAGATGGCCCAGGGCAACAGGAAGAGCAGGGCAGCCGAACCCAGGGCTCCGAGGGTGTGTCTCGTGAAACGTGTCCGCAGGGGAGACCTCTGAAGGCCCGGCACTCTAGCAGAGCCCCATGACGCGTCTCGGCATGCGAGCGGGCGGCGGATATGTGCAACGCCAAACATGTGCGGAGGGTCCCTCCTCCCGGCCGGGGCGGGCCTCGGGACACACGCCTTGTCCGGGCCCCGCGGCGCCCCGAGACGAGGCTCCCTGCATGTGGGGACGGGGGCGGCGGGCTACCATGGCGCGACCCGCCCGGACTGGAGTGCTCCCGTTGACCGTGTCCTCGCCCGAAGTGCAGTGCCCTCGCGACCCCGGGAACCCGGCGGGCGCGCCGTGCCCGCGGTGTGGCACGTTCACCTGTGGGGTCTGCGCGTCGCCGTGGGAGGGGCAGTGGCTGTGCCCGGACTGCGTGGGACGGGTGGCGCGGGGCGACGGGTCGTGGCTGGCGGTGGGCGCGGGCATCCTGGGCTTCCTGTCCCTGGCGTGCGTGCCGCTGGCGCTGGTGGCCATCGTCCTGGCGGGCATCGACCTGGCGAAGGGGGCGTCGCGAGGCCGCGCGGCGCGGCGGCTGGACGTGGTGGCCATCCTCGTGGCGCTGGCGGCCCTCGGCTTCTGGGGCGTCTTCCTGTTCGCGTGAGCCGCCGCGCGGTCAGCCGGCGGGCGGAGGTGGCGGCGCCACCTGTCCCATGGGGAGCGCCTGGACGATGGCGTAGGCCATGAAGGCGCCCGTGCCCGCGACGGCGATTCCGAGCAGGTAGGCGCCGAAGCCCAGCTCGAACAGCGAGCCCATGACGGAGCCCGTCAGCTCGCCGAAGAACCAGAACGCCACGCCGAGCGCCGCCCAGCCGCGGCCGCGCTGTCGCTGCTGCGCGAGCTCCGCGAGCTTCTTGAAGAGGGCGATGACGGCGGCGATTTCGAGCATGGGGCGACTCCATCATGCCCGGGCGACGCGACGGAAGGGCCCGTCCGGGCGCGTCCGCCGCTGTCCGTCCAGCCATCCCTCTCACTGGCCCCCAGGGCGGGTGGTCCGCGAGGGAGGCGCTTCCTACCCTGGCGCGAAGCTCTTCGGCGGGGTGCATGTTGATGCGGGGACTGGCGTGGCTGGCAATGGCGTGGGTGGGGGGGCTGGTGGCGGGGTGTGGAGAGGCTCCCATGGACGAGGCCCCGCACCCGGAGGCGGGACCGGCCCGCTCGGGGCATCCGGCGCTGCGGCCGGGGTCGCCTCGCAGGGTCAAGGCGTTCTTTCCCCAGACGCAGCTTCCGCCGCGTCTCGCGCCGGGGCCCGCGGAGCTGACGCCCTTCCAGGGGCGGCTGCTCTTCGCGGCCAACTTCGAGATTGGCGCCCGGGCGATCTGGACGAGTGACGGGACGTCCGTGGGGACGTACTCGTTGAAGACCTTCCCCGCGGGGCAACTGCCCGGGGCGGATGCCCGGGTGACCCAGTTGGCCAGCACCGGCTCGCAATTGTTCTTCACCGCGGGGGACGCGCCGGCGGGCAACGAGCTGTGGGTGACGGACGGCACCCGCGAGGGGACCCGGCGGGTGGCGGACCTGACGCCGGGGCCGGCGAGCTCCAACCTGACGGGCCTCACCGTCCTGGGAGACTCGCTGGTGTTCTTCCGTCAAATCCCCGCGGCGCCTCCGGAGGTGGCCCACACGGAGCTGTGGCGCAGCGACGGCTCGACGGCGGGGACGCAGCGCGTGGTGCCCCTGGTGCCGGGTGGGGCCGTGGAGTGGCGCACGGTGCGGGTGGGCGGGGGGCTGCTCTTCTTCGTGGTGGACACCGATGGGAGCGTCCAGGCGTGGCGCACGGACGGCACCCTCACGGGCACGCGCGTCGTCGCCTCCTTCCCGTCGGAGGACGGCGGCTACGTCCCGATGGAGATGGGGGAGGCGGGGGACATGGCCTTCTTCAGCATGTTCGACGCGGAGGGCACGACGTCCATCTGGGGGACGGATGGCTCCAGCGACGGGACGCGCAACCTGTTCACCCTCCCCGCGGATGGCCGCCAGCCCCGGCTGCTGACCGCGGTGGGCGACAAGCTCTACTTCTCGCTCGTCGAGCCGGTGACGCAGCTGCTGACGCTCTACACGCTGCGCATGGATGGCCTGTCCACGCCGGTCGAGGTCGCCACGCTGCCCAATCCCTACGCGAGCATGGGCGAGGCCGCTCCGCTCATCGCCACCACGGCGCGCGCCGGCGCCCGGCTCTTCTTCGAGTTGTACATCGGCAGCTCCGGCGCCACGCCGCGCGACACGCAGTTGTGGGTGACGGACGGCACGGGGGCGGGGACGAAGATGCTGCGCCGGCCCCTGAGCGTCTCCGACGAGTACGCCTCGCCGCTGGTCGCCGCGGACGAGCAGTACGTGTTCTTCGCCTCGCACTCCGACGAGACGGGCGTCGAGCCCTGGGTGACGGATGGGACGACGACGGGCACCCGCCTCTTGAGGGACCTGCGCCCCGGCGTGCCCAACACCTATCCCCTCCACTACACGCGCGTGGGGGACCGGATGTACTTCACGGCCTTCGACGACACGGTGGCCTACCAGCTGTGGATGGTGCCGCTGAACCCCTGAAGTGTCCTTCCGCCGTCGTCCGACCCGGACGTGGGGCCAGCCCGAACGTCGTCGGCCGGACCGCGTCCGGGCATGCGCGTTGTCCCGTACACGTCCGGGCGCGGGCGGCTCGGGCCCCTTCGTTGACGCCGCGATTCCCCGCGGACACCTACTACGTCCCTGGACGGGCTCGAGTGCCGGGACGGATGGCGTGAACTCCAAACGCGACGAGCGGGACGTACCGGGTGAGGGCCTGACGCGCCTCACGTCGGCGCTGTCCGACGCGCGCATGCCCGCCCATCCCGAGGCCATCGAGGAGTGGGTGGTGGAGTGGTTGGCGGACTTCTGGCGACGGCCGCCCCACGCCATCGACGCGCGCCGGCCCCTGGTGGAGCAGGGGCTCGACTCGCTGGGCGCGGTGGCCCTGGCCCATGACCTGGCGCAGTGGCTGGGCCTGTCGCTGGACGCCGCCGCGCTCTGGCACCAGCGCACCATCTCCGCCCTGGCGCGGAGGCTGGCCGTGGAGGGGGGCCTGCTGTCCGCAGCGGCCCTCTCCCGGGAGGAGTGGAGCGGGCTTCCACGTGACGGGGACCCGCCCGCGTCGCGCGAGCAGTGGCGGCTGTGGCGCGCCGAGCAGCGGTTCCCGGGGCGCGCGCTCCACCATGTCCACTTCCGCCTGCGCTTCGACGGCCCGCTCGACGTGGAGGCGCTGCGGCGCGCCCTCCACGAGGTCGTCCGCCGCCACGAGGCGCTACGGACGACCTTCGACGAGCGCGAGGGCCGCCTGGTGCAGCGCGTGTCGCCCTCGCTCCAGCCCGAGGTGCCGCTCGTCGACCTGCGCCCCGCCGGGAGCGGGGGCGCGCCCGCGTCCGAGGCGTTCCGCCGGCTGGACGAGGCGCTGGCGCGAACGCCCTTCGACCCGCGGCGGGGGCCCCTCCTGCGCACGACGCTCGTGCGCGTGGGGGCGCAGGCGCACGTCCTCCTGGTGACGCAGCACCGGCTCGTCACGGACGACACGTCGCGGGCGGTGTTCGCCCGGGAGGTGGCGCTGCTGTACCGCGTCTTCCGCGCGGGCATCCCTCCCCCCCTGGCCGCGCCCGGGTGCCAGCCGGGCGACGTGGCCCGACACCAGCAAGCCTGGCTCGCGAGCGAGGCCGCGACGCTGCAGCGCGCGTACTGGCGTCGGCGCCTCGTGGGCGCGCGGCCCCTGACGCTGTCCTCCCGGGGAGGTCGCGCGGCCCCGTCGCCCGAGGGAGGCACGGTCGGCTTCGAGCTGCCCGCGGAGCTGGTCGCCGCCGCGCGGACCGTGGCGACGCGCGCGGACGCGACGCTGTTCGTCGTCCTGTCGACCGTGTTCGCCGCGCTGCTGTACCGCCGCTGCGGTCAATCCGACCTGGTGCTGGGCGCGGGCGTGGCCAACCGCGAGCGGCGCGCGGTGCGCGACGTGGTGGGCCTGCTCTCCAACCTGGTGGCGCTGCGGTGTGACCTGTCCGGCAACCCGTCGTTCCACGAGCTCCTGTCGCGCCAGCTCGTCACGACGTTGGAGGCCCTGGGGCACCAGCGGTTGCCTTTCGACGAGGTGGTCGACGGGGTGACGGGCACGTGGGCCGGGGGCGCGCCCCTGGTCCAGGCCGCGTGCCTGTTCGAGCGCTCGGCCACGCCCGACCTGTCCATCCCCGGCTTGTCCTGCGTGCTGGAGACGGACACGCCGGATGCGTCGTTGCCCGGCGCCGCGCGCTTCGACCTGTCGCTGCTGCTGCGGGAGGAGCCCGGATGTGTCCGGGGGGCCTTCGAGTACGCGTCCGCGCTCTTCGGCCGCGAGGAGGTGGAGCACCTGGCGCGCGACTTCCTCTCGCTGCTCCGGGAGCTGGCGTCCCGGCCGGAGGCGCGCGTGGCGGGGTGAGGGGAGCGGCGGCCTTCAGTCCCGGGGTGGCTCGGGGGCGGCGCCGAGCGCCTCCGGCACGGCGGCCTCGAGCGCGAGCCGGGCCTCCTCGTGGTCCCTGGTCGCGGACGCCACCTTCCCCGTCAACCGCTCCATGGGTTCTCGCTGGGCCATCTCCTCCAGGTGCGCGCACGCGCGGGCCAGGCGGCTGGCGCCGAAGAGGGCGGCGCTGGAGCGCAGGCTGTGGGCATGGCGCGCGAGCGCGGCCGTGTCCCCCGTCTCCACCGCGGCCTGGAAGGCGTCCAGGTGCTTGCCGGTGTTCTTCAGGAAGTCGCGCACCAGGGCGCCCAGCTCGTGTCGCTCGCCTCCGGTGAGCACCTCGAGCTTCTCGAGCGCGCCCCGGTCCAGCACGGGCGTGGAGGGTGGGGCCTCCGCGGGAGCCCCCTCCGGCGCGGGCGCCGCGCGCGCGTCCCGGTGGCCGGCGGCGCGCTCCAGCGCGGCCATGAGCAGGAAGGCGTCCACGGGCTTGGTGACGAAGTCGTCCATGCCCACCTGGAGGCAGCGCTCCTGGTCCTCGCGGATGGCGCTCGCCGTCATCGCGATGATGCGGGGCTGGCCGTAGCGCTGCCCGTCGCCGCGGATGCGCCGGGTGGCCTCCAGGCCGTCCATGTGGGGCATGTGGACGTCCATGAAGACGACGTCATGGGGCTCGCGCTCCAGGGTGTTCAAGGCCTCCAGGCCGTTGCCCACCACGTGGGCCTCGTAGCCCAGCTTGCGGAACAGGCGCAGACCCACCTTCTGGTTGATGGGGTTGTCCTCCACCAGCAGCACGCGCAGCGGGTGGCGCGAGCCCAGGGTGACGTCCAGCTCCGGCATGACGTGGCCCTGGAGCGAGGGCCCCTCGGCGAGCCGCACCTCCAGCGTGAAGGTGCTGCCCTGGCCCACGGTGCTCTCGACGCGGATGGTGCCGCCCATCAACTGCGCCAGCCGCAGGCTGATGGCGAGCCCCAGGCCGGTGCCGCCGTAGTGGCGACTGGTGGAGGCATCCACCTGGCTGAACGAGCGGAACAGCCGGTCCATCCGCTCCGCGGGGATGCCGATGCCGGTGTCGCGGATGTGGATGCGCAGGGGCTCGGCGCCGCCCGGGCCGGCGTGGGGCTCGCCGCGCGACACCTGGACGCTGACGCCGCCGTCGTGCGTGAACTTCAGGGCGTTGCCCACCAGGTTCACCAGCACCTGCCGCAGGCGCATCTTGTCGCCCAGCAGCGCGTCGCGCACGTCCGCGTCCACCTGGTGCTGGAGGTACAGCCCGCGCGCCACCGCCTGGGGCGACAGCAGCGTCAGGCACTCCTTGAGCATCTGGCGCAGGGAGAAGGGCTGGTCGTCGAGCTCGAACGCACCCGCTTCGATCTTGGAGAAGTCGAGCAGGTCGTTGATGAGGCGCAGCAGCGCGTCGCCGCTGGTGTGGATGACCTCCACGCACTCGCGCTGCTCCTCGGTGAGGCCCGTCTCCCGCAGCAGTTGCGCCATGCCGAGCACGCCGTTCATGGGCGTGCGGATTTCGTGGCTCATGTTGGCCAGGAAGCTGGACTTGGCCGCGTTGGCGGCGTCCGCCTCGGCGCGGGCGGCGGCCAGGGCCGAGTTCTTCTCCTCCAGGGCGGCCTGCGCGTCCTGGGCCTCGGTGACGTCCAGGAAGGCCCACAGCCTCCCGCGCGCCGCGCCCCTGCGCGCCGGCACGCACGACACGGACAGGACGCGGTGGGGGGACTCGAAGCGCCAGAGCATGTCGCGCAGCTCCGGCGGGTTCCCGTCGAACATCCGCGCCAGCCAGGCTTCGATCTGCTCGCGGTTCACCGCGCGGGCGCGCAACGCGGCCATGGCCGGGGCCATGAGGTGCGCGGGGACCTGTCCCTCCTGCAGGCCGAGCAGCAGCGCGCCCGGGCGGTTCACCCACGTCTCCAGGCGGTTCTGCTCCAGGAAGACGAGGCCGCAGGGCAGGGCATGGGAGATGGCGTCCACGCGGGCGCGCAGCACCTCCGTGGCGCCCTCCAGGTCGCGCTCGCGGGCGGTGGTGACGAGCAGCCCCGCGAGCGCCTGGAGCTCCACGCGCTCCTCGTGGGAGAAGGGGCGCGCGCCGTCGCGGATGAGGAGGATGCCGCCCCGGCGCTCGTCGATGGACTGCCAGGGCAGGAGGGCCCCGGCGCCCCGGAGCAGCTCCGGCAGCTCGCCGCCGCGTGGCTCGGGGTCGAAGAAGCGCCAGTCCGAGCCCCCCAGCGCGCCCCGGAAGAGCGCCTCGCCCAGGTGGGCGAGGTGGGGACGTTGGGCGGGGGTGCCGGCCTGTTCGATGACGGTGACCGCGTCGATGCGGCGCAGGCTGACGGCGAGCTGCGCGCCACAGTGGCGGCGCACGGCCTCCAGGACGCGCTCCAGTTGCGAGCCATCGCGGACCGCGAGGGCCCGTACCACGGAGACCATCAAGTCCGTCATCGCGGAGGTCTGGGACGCCAGTCCGGGGGGCCCGTCGGCTTCCGAGCCCGCCGTCTCCCAGGCCGTCATGATGCCGTGAGTGCCCTGGCGAGGATAGCGTTGATTTCGTCCGGAGCCGTCACGTGGGGCAGGTGGCCCTGGTTGGGCACGTACTCGATGCTCCCGTGGCGGAGCGTCCTCGCCAGGTACTCGCCCACGCTGGTGGGGACCGCGAAGTCGTCCAGGGGCTGGACGACGCACGTGGGGACGGTGAGCCGGGGGACCTGCTCGCGGAAGTCGGACTCGAAGAGGATCCGCACCAGCCCGCTGGCGATGTCGGGCCGCAGGGCCATGAGCGACTCGGCGAAGGTGTCCGCGTGCTCACGCGCGGCGGACGGGCCCGCCGCCGCCTTGGCGAAGCCGCTCGCCCAGGCCTCGAAGTGCTGCTCCACCGTCTCGTACAGCGCGTCGATTTCGTGCCGGTCGAAGCCGCCCCGGTAGTTGGGGGCGTTCATGTACCGGGGCGAGGCGCTGATGAACACCATCGTGCGGAACAGCTCCGGCCGCAGGACGCCGGCGACCAGGCCAATCATCGCGCTCATGGAGTGCCCGACATAGGACACGTCCCGCGCGTCGACCGCCTCCAGCACCTCGACCAGGTCCAGCGCGTAGCTCTCCAGGCTCGCGTAGCGGTGGGGGCTGTAGGACTCCAGGTCGGAGCCCGTCGCGCCCACGTGGTCGAACAGGATGATGCGGTGCGTGGACTCGAACGCGCGCACCTGGTTCTTCCACACCTTCTGGTTGGCGCCGAAGCCGTGGGCGAGCACGAGGACGTCCTCCCCGTTGCCGACGACCTGCACATTGTTTCGGTTGAGAACCGTCCGGGTCATGACTTGGTCTCGCGATGGCGTGGTGCGCCCCCGACTGCTCCACGTGAGCCCCGAGTCTAGTGCATCGTCCACGCGATATCAGTCGAACCGCCCGGCTGCCCGGGAAGCGACCGGAATCCGTCACACACGCCGGACCACTCTCGCGCACACGCGGGCCGTGTCCGACCCGGGGCTGTCGTGGAGAACCCGTGGGTGGAAGGACGCCGCGCGCCTCGCGGCCCAGGCACCGGGCGATGGACGACATCGAGGGTGTTCCCTGCGTCACGGAGTGGGCGTGGGTCTGTCGAGCGCCGCCCAATTCGTGCCGGCGCGTGGTGAAGGTCGCCTCGCCGTCCATGACAACGTCCGGGGAGGACATCCACATGGGCAGGTCGGTCATCCTGACGAGGGGCGGGGCATGATGGGCGCCAACCCGGTCGCGAGCGAGAACGGACACCCGGGCACGTCCGAGTGGCGGTTGAGCCAGCCCGCGGTCTCACCCCAGTTGGAAGGGTACGCCGGCCAGGCGAGCATCCAGCACGGGGAGTCCATCGACATCCACGTGCGGACGGACAGCGTCCGGCCCGTGCGTTGGGAGCTGTACCGCATGGGCTACTACGGCGGGACGGGCTCCCGGAAGATGGCGTCGGGAGGGCCCGTCTCCATCGGGCCGCAGCCCACGCCGGTGGCGGACCGGACGACGGGGCGGGTGGAGTGCCGCTGGCCCACGAGCTTCACCGTCGCGACGCAGGCGTCGTGGCCCAGCGGCGTGTACCTGGTGAAGCTGATTCGCGACGACGGGCGCCAGGCCTACGTGCTCTTCGTGTTGCGCGCCGACGAGCGCAAGGGCGTGGCGGTGGTGCAGCTCTCCGTCACCACCTTCCAGGCCTACAACGACTGGGGCGGGGAGAGCCTCTACACGACCTCGCTGGGCCTGTCCGGCGGGCACGCGAAGGTCGTCTCGTTCGACCGGCCCTATTCGGACGGCAACGGCGCGGGCGAGTACTTCTACTACCCGCACTACTTCGTGATGTGGGCGGAGGCGAAGGGCTACGACCTGACGTACGTCACCAACGTCGACGTGGACCGCGACCCCTCGCTGCTGACGGGGCAGAAGCTGTTCGTCGCGGTGGGCCATGACGAGTACTGGTCGCGCCCGGCGCGCGACGCGGTGGAGGCGGCGCTCGCGTCGGGGGTGAACCTGGCGTTCTTCGCGGGGGACACGAGCTGCTGGCTCATCCGGCTGGAGTCCTCGGGGACGGGCGCGGCGCGGCGGCGGCAGGTCTGCTTCAAGGACGAGGCGCCCCGGGAGGACCCGCGCGCGGGCACGCCCTTGATGACGGTGCGCTGGCGCAACGCGCTGATGGACGAGCCGGAGAACGCGCTCGCCGGGGTGATGTCCGACGCGTGGGGCATCATCAACCAGCCCTTCGTGGTGCGCAGCCCCACCGCCTGGCCCTTCGAGGGGACGGGGCTCGCGGAGGGGGACTCCCTCCTCTC
Organism: Myxococcus dinghuensis; assembly: GCF_024198235.1. Lineage (GTDB taxonomy): Bacteria > Myxococcota > Myxococcia > Myxococcales > Myxococcaceae > Myxococcus > Myxococcus dinghuensis. The sequence continues at coordinate 163,940 of NZ_JAKCFB010000009.1, forward strand.
CATCGTGGGCTATGAAATCGACCGCGCGTGGACGAACGGGCGCACGCCTCCGGGCTTCGTCGCGCTCGCGCAGTCTCCGGCCATCAGCAACAAGGGCGAGCCGAACTGGCACACCGCGGGGCTGTACACCGCGCCCTCCGGCGCGTTCGTGTTCTCCAGCGGGGGCATCGCCTGGTCCTTCGGCCTGTCCCACCCCCAGTTCGCGGACCTGCGCGTGCAGCGCATCGCCGACAACGTGATGAAGAAGGCGGGGCTGACGCCGACCGGCGCGGGCGACACCTTCGGGGCGGAGGTGCCTCGCCCCGTGGACCGCGCGGGACAGGCCGGCGGCGTCTCCACCATCGCGGGCCGCGCGTTCCAGGAGGGACTCCAGAACGGGCCGGCGACGGCCGCGCGGTTCCGCCGGCCGGTGGGCGTGGCGGTGGACGCGGCGGGGAACGTCTTCATCACCGACACGGGCAATCACGTGGTGCGGATGATGGCCAACGACGCGGCGCGCACCGTCACCACCGTCGCGGGGACGGGCGCGGCGGGCGTGGGCGAGGGGCCCGGCGCGACGACGCCGCTGCGCTCGCCGCAGGGAATCGCCATCGCGCCGGACGGCACCCTCTTCGTGGCGGACACGGGCAACCACCGCGTCGTGCGCATCGCCCGGGACGGACGGTGGACCGTCTCCACGTTCGCCGGCTCGCGGGAGGGGCGCCAGGGCCGGGCGGACGGGGCGGGCACGGCGGCGCGCTTCCAGACGCCCTCGGGGCTCGCCTTCCAGGGGGCGGACCTGTACGTGGCGGACACGTTCAACCACCGGCTGGCGCGCATCGCTCCGCAGGGGCAGGTGTCCACGCTCATCGGCGCGAACGGCGCGGGCAGCACCAACGGACCGGCGAGCCAGGCGCGGCTCAAGCGGCCCACGGCGGTGGCGGCGGGCGGCGGGGCGCTGTGGGTGGTGGACACGGGCAACCGCCTCATCCGCCGGGTGGCGCTGGACGCGGCCTCCACCACCTCCACGGTGGCGGGCGGGACGACGGGCGGGTCCTCGGATGGCAGCGGCGGCGGCGCGCTCTTCATGCCCGTGCTGGGGGCGGCGTATGTCGACGGGCGGCTGCTCGTCGCGGACACGGGAAACGAGCGCATCCGCGCCGTCGTCGGAGGACAGGTGCGCACGTACGCGGGCGCGGGTGTGCACGGCGCGAGGGACGGCGCGGCGGAGCAGGCCACCTTCAGTCTGCCCACGGGCGTGGCCGCGCTCGCCAACGGCGACGTGCTCGTCGTGGACCAGGGCGCTTCGACGGTGCGGCTGTTGCGCGGACCCTCGGAGGGCGAGGGCTCCCGGCTGGTGCCGCGCATCACCGGCGGGCCCTTCGTGGGGGAGCAGGCCCCGCACGACGTCTTCCTCGACGGGACGACCAGCACCACCACCGAACCGGGTGGGTGGATTCAACGCTTCCGGTGGGACCTGGGTGACGGCACGACGGTGGAGGCGGGCTACCTGGAGCACCGCTACCTGGACCCGGGGCGCTACACCGTCACGCTCACCGCGACGGATGCCCGGGGCGTGAGCGCGTCCACGACCCAGGTCATCGCGGTGGGCGCCCCTGGAGCGCGGGCGCCCTGACGACGGAGACGGCGGCGGCTCAGGCCTTCAGGAACGCGAGCAGGTCCGCGTTGAACTGCTCGCGGTGCGTGACGGTGAGGCCGTGCGGCGCGCCGGGGTACACCTTCAGCGTGGCGTCCTTGACGAGCTTCGCGGCCTGCTGGCCGGCGGCGCCGATGGGGACGATCTGGTCGTCGTCGCCGTGGATGATGAGCGTGGGGACGTCGAACTTCTTCAGGTCCTCCGTCTGGTCCGTGGCGGAGAAGGCCTGGATGCAGTCGTAGGCGGCCTTCAGGCCCACCTGCATGCCGGAGTACCAGAACGCGTCGCGGGCGCCCTGGGACACCTTCGCGCCCTCGCGGTTGGCGCCGAAGAAGGGCGTGGTCAGCTCCTGGAAGAACTGCGAGCGGTCCGCCAGCACGCCGGCGCGGATGCCGTCGAACACCTCGACGGGCAGGCCGCCGGGGTTGGACGCCGTCTTGAGCATCAGCGGCGTCACGGCGCCCACGAGCACCGCCTTGGCCACGCGCTTGGAGCCGTGCCGGGCGAGGTAGCGGGCCACCTCGCCTCCGCCGGTGGAGAAGCCGACCAGCACGGCGTTCTTCAGGTCCAGCGCGTCCATCACCGCGGCCAGGTCGTCCGCGTAGGTGTCCATGTCGTGCCCGTTCCACGGCTGGCTGGAGCGGCCGTGGCCGCGACGGTCGTGGGCGATGGCGCGGTAGCCCCGGGAGGCGAGGAAGTAGAGCTGCTCGTCCCAGCTGTCCGAGCTCAGCGGCCAGCCGTGGCTGAAGACCACGGGCTGTCCGGAGCCCCAGTCCTTGTAGAAGATGCGCGTGCCGTCCTTGGTCGTGACGATGCTCATGGTCCTCGGCTCCAGGTGAGGTGCTGCGTGCCGAGCCAAGGTAGCGGTGCGCGCCATGCCGGCTGAACCCCCGGTGGGGGTCCATGCGCCTCCCCAAGTCGAGGGAGGTTCGCCTTGAATCCAACCGTCGCTCGCGGCGCGGGGCGGGCAAGCGTCCGCTGAAGAACGCGGGCCCGCACGGCGCGGAGGCCGGGGTGGCGCTCGGGCACTAGGGTCCTCGCGCGTGGAACAACGGGAACGCGGCACAGCGCGAGAGGGTGGGGCGGGGCCGAGGCCCGGGGCGTGGCGGAGCGCGTGGGTGAGGGTCGTGCTCCTGGGGCTGGCGTGGTGGGCCCTGTGTGACGGCGACCCGTCCAGCTACGTGTTCGGCGTGCCCGTCGTGGCGGTGGTGGCGACGGTGAGCTTCATCCTGAGTCCCCCGCGCCAGGGCGGGTGGTCCCTGGTGGAGGTGCTGCGCTTCGCCCTCTTCTTCTTCTCCGGCTCGGTGCAGGGCGGGGTGGACGTGGCCCGGCGCGCGCTCCTGCCGAGCATGCCCATCTCCCCGGTCTTCATCCGCTACCGCATGCGGCTGCCGGCGGGGACGCCGCAGACGTTGTTCCGCATCACCCTCAGCCTGATGCCCGGGACGCTCAACGCGGACGTGCTCGGGGACGAGCTGGTGGTCCACGCCCTGGTGGACCGGGGCGAGGGGCTCCATCGCGAGCTGGACGACCTGGAGCTGCGCGTCTCGCGCCTGTTCGGGCTGAGGCTGCCTCCCCGGGAGGCCGCCCATGCCTGAGCTGCGGATGGCGCTGGCGTTCTTCCTGCTCCTCAACATCCTCGCGGGGCTGGTGCGTGTCGTCCGGGGCCCCACGCTCACCGACCGCTTCATCGTGGCGCAGTTGTTCGGCACGACGGGGGTGGGCGTCCTCGTGCTGCTCGCCGCGGACCCAGGGCAGGCCGCGCTGCGCGACGTCGCGCTGGTGTTCGCGCTGCTGGCGCCCGTCACCGTCGTGGCCTTCGTGCGCTTCGCGGTGGGGAGCGGCCCCTCCCCGGAGCAGGAGCGGCGATGAGCCTCTGGGATGGGGTCTGCGCGGTGTTCATGGTCGCCGGGGCCTTCTTCTGCCTGGCGGGCACGGTGGGCGTGCTGCGCTTCCCGGACGTCTACTGTCGGCTGCACGCCCTCACCAAGGTGGACAACCTGGGCCTGGGGTTGGTGGTGGTGGGGCTGGCGCTCCAGTCGGGCTCCTGGGCGACGGCGCTCGAGCTGCTGCTCGTCTGGCTCTTCGTGCTCATCTCCAGCGCCTTCACCTGCCAGCTCATCGCGCGCGCGGCGCTGCGCCGTGGCGCCGCGCCGTGGACGGGGCGCCGCGAGCCATGACGGCGGCCCTCCTCGACGCGTGCCTGGCCCTGTGCCTGCCCCTGCTGGCGTGGCTCGTGCTGCGCACGGAGTCGCTGTCCCAGTCGGTCGTGCTCTTCGTGGCGATGGGCCTGCTGTCCGCGCTCGCGTGGGCGCGGCTGGACGCGCCCGACATCTCGTTGGTCGAGGCGGCGGTGGGCACGGGCCTCACCGGCGCCTTGTTGATGCACACGCTGAGCTGGACGGACGAGCGGCCACCGGACGTCGCCGCGCGCGCCCGGCACAGGCCCTGGGCGGTGGTGGCGATGGCCGCGCTGACGGGGATGCTGGGCTGGGCGGTGCTCTCGTTACCCTCGGACGACCCGGGGCTCACCCGCGAGGTGGACGCGCACCTGGCGGAGAGTGGGGTGGAGCACCCGGTCACCGCGGTGCTCCTCAACTACCGGGGCTACGACACGTTGCTGGAGATCGCCGTCCTGCTGGTGGCGGTGCTGGGGGCCCGCGCGGTGAATCCGCGCAGCGAGCGGACGACGCCGGAGCCCTCGCGCGACCCGCTGACGGGAGAGCTGTTCCGGATGATGACCCCCGCGCTGCTGCTGGTCGCCGGCTACCTCGTGTGGGTGGGCGAGCACGGGCCGGGAGGCGCGTTCCAGGCCGGCGCCATCCTGGCGGGGGGCGGCGTGGTGGCCCTGCTCACCACGCGGCTGGGGACACCCCGGATGTCCTCGTGGCGCGTGCGGTGGGCGCTGCTCACCGGGCCCCTCCTGTTCATCGGCGCGGCGGTGGCCCCGCTCTTCTCCGGGAGGGCGCTGCTGGAGTACCGGGAGGCGCAGGCGGGCACGGTCATCTTCGTCGTCGAGCTGGCGCTGACGGTCTCCATCGCCATGGTGCTGTGGATGTTCTTCCCCGGCATGCGGCCGGCGCGGGCGGAGCGCTCGGGGAAGGAGCCGTCATGAACCCGTGGGCCGTGTACGCGCTGTCGGGCGTGGCGATGTTCAGCGTCGGGCTGGTGGGGCTGTTCTCCCACGAGCATCCGGTCAAACGCATCCTCGCCTCGAACATCGCGGGCTCCGGCGTGCTGCTGGTGCTGGTGGCGCTGGCGCGGCGGGAGCCCACCGGCGCGCCGGACCCGGTGCCCCACGCGCTGGTGCTCACGGGCATCGTGGTGTCGGTCAGCGCCACGGCCCTGGGCGTGGCCCTGGCCCGGAGGATTGCCCGCATCGACGCGACGGCGAAGGCGGAGTCGACCGGGGCCTCCGACCCGGAGGCGGGAGGCGGCTCCGCATGAGCCCCACGGCCTGGATGGCGTGGCCGGTCATCCTTCCCCTGCTGGGCGCGGTGCTCGCGCTGCTGGTGGGGCGCAAGGGCGTGCGCGTCGTGGCCGGCGTCGCGTCGGTGGCGACGTTCACCGCGTCCGCGGTGCTCACCTGGGAGGTGGCCACCCGAGGCGTGCTCCGCCAGGCCATCGGGGGCTGGGGACCGCCGTTGGGCATCGAGTGGCGCGCGGACGGGCTGGCCGTGCTGATGCTGCTCACCATCGGCGTGGTGGGACCGCTCATCAGCGTCCACGCCCTGGACCACCTGGGGGACCGGGAGGACCGCGAGTTCCTGCCGCTGTGGCTCTTCGTCTGGTGCGCGCTCAACGCGCTGGTGCTGTCCGCGGACGCCTTCAACCTCTACGTCACGTTGGAGCTGGTGACGCTGGCCTCCGTGGCCCTCATCGCGGTGCGACGCGACCGGCCGGGGCTCGACGCGGGGCTGCGCTACCTGCTCTTCGCGCTGCCCGGCTCGCTGCTGTACCTGCTGGGCGTGGCGCTCCTGTATGGCCTCTACTCCGCGTTGGACCTGGGGCTGTTGGGGCAACGCATCACCCCGGGGCCGGTGGCGTGGGTGGCGGCGGGCGTCATGACGCTGGGGCTGTGTCTCAAGACGCCGCTGTTCCCGCTCCACGTCTGGTTGCCGCCGACGTACACGGGCGCGCCCACGCCCGTCACGGCGCTCCTGTCCGCGCTCATCTCCAAGGGCTCGTACTACGTGCTGTTGAGGCTGTGGCTGGAGGTCTTCACGCCCATCCTCGACTGGCAGGTGGGCCAGTTCCTGGGCGTGCTGGGCGCGGCGGCGGTGCTGTGGGGCTCCCTGCTGGCGCTGAGCCAGTCGCAGCTCAAGCGCGTCGTCGCGTACTCGAGCGTGGCGCAGATTGGTTACATGTTCCTGCTCTTCCCCATGGCCACGCTGGGGGCGCGCACCGGGGCGGTGTACCTGGTCGTCTCCCACGCCGCCGCGAAGGCCTCCATGTTCGTGGCGGTGGGCAACATCCACCAGGCGGTGGGCATCACCGAGCTGGGGGGCGTGCAGGGGCTGGCGTACCGGATGCCCTTCACCTTCCTCGCCATGGCGTTGGGGGGCATCAGCCTCATCGGCATGCCGCCCAGCGGGGGGTTCATCGCCAAGTGGATCCTCCTGGAGGAGTCCATCTGGACGGGGCAGTGGTGGTGGGGGCTGGTGCTCCTGTTGGGGGGGCTGCTGGCGTCGGCCTATGTCTTCCGCATCCTCCGGGGCTCGTTCCTCCCGTTGCCGCCGGGAGTGACGGTCCGCTCCATCCCGCTGGGCAACGAGCTGGCCCCCCTGGCGCTGGCGCTCATCGCGCTGGTGTTGGGGCTGGTGCCGTGGTTTCCGCTGGAGCTGCTGGCGGTGGGGACGGCGCGATGAACACGTGGCTGCCGCTGGCGGTGTTGCTCAGCTCGCTGTTGCCGGGGCTGGTCATCTTCCTGCTCGCCGAGGAGCAGCGCGTCCTGCGCACCACGCTCAACCTCACCGCCGCGGGGACGAAGCTGCTGTTCACCGCCGCCATGGCGTGGGGCGTGTTCCGGGGGCGGCACTACGAGACGCGCCTGCCCTTCCTGCCCAAGGCGGACCTGGTGTTGCGCGCGGACACCTTCAGCCTGCTCTTCATCATCCTGTCCGCGGTGCTGTGGTTCGTCACCACCATCTACGCGGTGGGCTACCTGGAGGGCACGCCGCACCGCAGCCGCTTCTTCGGCTTCTTCTCGCTGTGTGTCGCGTCGACGATGGGCATCGCGATGGCGGGCAACCTCGTCACCTTCTTCCTGTTCTACGAGATGCTCACGCTGTCGACGTACCCGCTGGTCATCCACCGCGGGACGCCGGAGGCCCTGCGGGCCGGGAACGTCTACCTGCGCTACACGCTGAGCGGCGCCACGCTGCTCCTGGCGGGCGTGGCGTTGCTCTACACGCTCGCGGGCTCGGTGGAGTTCACGGAGGGCGGCGCGCTGGACGGGGTGGTGGGGCACTCCGTGGAGCTGACGGTGGCCTTCGCGCTGCTCATCGGCGGGCTCGCGGTGAAGGCGGCGCTGGTGCCGTTGCACGGGTGGTTGCCGGTGGCCATGGTGGCGCCCGCGCCGGTCAGCGCGCTCCTGCACGCGGTCGCGGTGGTGAAGGCGGGCGCCTTCGGCATCACCCGCGTCATCTACGACGTGTTCGGCGTGTACCGGGTCCACGACCTGGGCGTGCTGCATCCGCTCGCGGTGGTGGCGGCGGTCACCATCCTGTACGGCTCGCTGCGCGCGCTCCAGCAGGGGGACTTGAAGCGGCGTCTGGCCTACTCCACGGTGAGCCAGGTGGCGTACATCGTCGTCGGCGTCTCCATCTTCGGCACCGTGTCCACCATCGGGGGGCTGGTGCACCTGGTGCACCAGGGGTTGATGAAGATCACCCTGTTCTTCTGCGCGGGGAACCTCGCGGAGGAGCTGCACGTGCATCGCGTGGCGGAGCTGCGTGGGGTGGGGCGCAGGATGCCGCTCACCATGGCGGCCTTCACCATCGGCGCGCTGGGGATGATCGGCATTCCGCCCGTCGCGGGCTTCATCACCAAGTGGTACCTGGGCATCGGCGCGCTGGAGGCCCGTGAGCCGTGGCTGGTGGGGGTGCTGTTGTTGAGCACGCTGCTCAACGCGGGCTACTTCCTGCCCATCCTCTACACCGCGTGGTTCCAGGCGCCGGTCGAGCCCTGGGCGCCGCGGAGGTCGCGGCGTTGGGAGGTGGGGCCCGCGCTGCTGCTCCCCACGGTGGCGACGGCCGTGCTGTCGCTGGCGGCGGGCGTGTTCGCGGGCGCGGACCTGAGCCCGTTGGGGTGGACGAAGCTCATCACCGAGCGTGAGTTCCGTCCGTGAGCCCCTTCGAGGTCGCGCAGTTGCCGGTCATCGCGGCGCTCGGCGTGCCGTGTGTGTTGCTGCTCGCGGTGGTGGTGCCGGGGTGGCGGGGGTGGGCGATGCGGCTGGCGCCGTGGGCCGCGCTGCCCACGGTGGGGTTGGCGCTCGCGTCGGGCGCGCCGGTCCACTGGAAGTCCATCCTGCTCGGGATGCGGCTGTACGCGCCGGATGAAGTCACCCGGACGTTCCTGCTCTTCACGGGCGTGCTGTGGTCGCTGTCGGGGCTCTTCGCCGGGGGCTACCTGCGGGAGTCCCCTCACCGCGCGTCCTTCTGGGGGTTCTTTCTCTCGACGTTGGTGGGGAACGTGGGCGCGGTGCTGGCCCAGGACATCGCGAGCTTCTACCTGTTCTTCGCGCTGATGACGTTCTGCGCCTACGGGCTCGTCGTCCACGAGCGCACGTCGGAGGCCGCCCGCGCGGGCCGTGTCTACCTGGTCATGGCGCTGTTGGGCGAGGCGCTGCTGCTCGCGGCGTTCTTCCTCATCGCGGGGACGAGCATCGACCTGCCGCTGCGGGAGGTGCCGCGCGTGGTGGCGGAGTCGCGTCATCGCGACCTCATCTCGGTCCTGGTCCTGGTGGGCTTCGGGGTGAAGGTGGGCGTGGTGCCGTTGCACCTGTGGTTGCCATTGGCCCATCCGGTGGCGCCCACGCCCGCGAGCGCGGTGCTCAGCGGGTCCATCATTAAGGTGGGCGTGCTGGGCTGGCTGCGCTTCCTCCCCCTGGGCCACGCGAGCCTGGGAGGTGTGGGCGGGGTCTGGGCGACGCTGGGGCTGGTGTCCGCCTTCTACGGTGTCGCGGTGGGGCTCACGCAGCGACAGGCGAAGTCCGTGCTGGCCTATTCGAGCGTCAGCCAGATGGGGTTCCTCACGCTCGCCGTCGGGTTGGCGCTGGGGGCTCCCGAGGCCGCGCCCGCGCTCGTCGTCGCGGTGCTCGTCTACGCGACGCACCACTCGCTGGCGAAGGGGTTGTTGTTCCTCGGTGCTGGGGTGCTGCCGGCGACGGGGAGGGGAGGTTGGCGCGGAGTGGTGGTCCTGGTGGGCCTTGCGTGGGCCGCGCTCGAAATCGCGGGGGCGCCGCTGACGAGCGGGGCGTGGGCGAAGCTGACGCTCAAGTCGGCGGAGTCCGCCGCGCACGCCGCGGAGTCCTTGCCGACGTGGCTGTCGGTGGCCGCGGTGGGGAGCACGCTCATCATGGCGCGGTTCCTGGTGTGCATCGTCCCCGGGGCCTCGAAGGAGGGGAAGCCCGGGTGGGGCGTGTTGCTGCTGTCCTGGCTCCTGCTGCTGGTGGCGGACACGGTGGTGTTCCTGCGGCCCCCCGTGGGTGCGGAGGAGCTGCCGGAGCTGGTGGTGGCGAAGAACGTGGTGTCCGCGGCCTGGCCCGTCCTGCTCGGAGTGTCGCTGAGCGCGGTCGCGCTGGCGTCGCGCAGGTGGCGCGCGTGGCGCGTGCCGGAGCTACCGCCTGGGGACCTGCTCTGGTTCGTGGAGCGACTGGTGCACCCGGTGTGGGCCTTCATGACGCGAGAGGTGGACGAGGAGGAGCCGGGGCCGGAGGAGGAGACGTGGGGGGACCGGCTGCTCGGGCGCTTCGCCCGGCTGCGGTCGACGCTGCTGCACGAGGCCGACGACGGCGAGGCCAACCTGCGCCAACTCAGCCACGTGGGACTCGCGCTGCTCCTGTTCCTCGGCGTCTTCCTGTACCTCGTGACGCGCCCTCCTGGGTGAGGAGGTTGGGACCGTCATGGCTTGACGAGGTACGGCCCGGGCATCGGAGGTCCTGGGCGCTGTTGGCTGAGCTCGTCTCTATGATTGGACCTGGAGCGACTTCAGCAGTCCTTCCCGGTCCAGCCGTTCGCGCACTCGCTCGGCCAATGTCACGTGCTCCGACTTGCTGGCGGTGAAGCGCTCGCGAGTCAGGACGATGAGTGTTCCCTTGTCCTCCACGGACTCGATGCTGACGGGGGCGGGGAGGGGAGGCACCGTGCCGCGATGTCGTGACAGGTAGATGAGCCACCCTGGCCATATCTCCGCAGGGTCGTTGTCCCTCAGCATCCGAAGGTGTGTGGAGGACATGACCACGGCGAAGTCGGGCTCCCAGGCTGTCGCCATGCTCTTCATCAGGCCGCGAAGCACTGGCTCTGTGAGCACCCGAGCTGCATTGGGGCCTCGACTCGGCAGCTCGAGCACACATGAGTTGGAGACGCGCGGAGAGCTTCCGCCACATGTCAGCTTGAGGGAACAACCATCCTCGTCGTCAGTGGCGCCATTCCATGCGCCGACACGATATCCGAGTTCCTCGACGACCCGGTCCTTCCCTCGGCGGATGAGCTTCTCCAGGTCCACCAACGTCGCATCGATGGGGTGTTTCAAGGCGTCTGCGCGTGATTTGCCTTGTCGAAACCACCGAGCGAACGCGGGGTCGAGGTGAGCAATCCGCCTGAAGAACGCTTCGAGACGTGCCGCGCACTCTTCCGACGATTCCTTGCGAGCCCCCCAATACGCTCCGGCGAAGTACGACTCTTCCTCTTCGATAGGGTCGGTCATGGGCAACCCTGCCCTCTACAGAGGGGGAACGTGGAGCACCTTGATTCCGACGATCCGTTCTTTCTGAAAGAGCGTGCGGATTGCCTCGGCCGTCTTCTCCTCGGCGATGAACCACTCGATGGGGACTCCCGGAGGAGCCTTGGCCAACTGCCGCTGCGCCTGCTCAACGAGGGCTCTGGCACCTGAGTTCTCGAACCAGATTCTCGGCTTGAGGTTGTCGAGGAATTTGTTCGCGTATCCCGGACCCTTTGCCTCTTGCAGCACCCCGTCCTTGAATCCATCGAACTTCACTCCTCCTCTATCCGTGCCGACACCTCCGACCCAGGATGCCTCGTCGGCGGAGTGGCCCGTGATTTGTTCCTGGTAACGGCGCGCACGATCGGACATCCCCTCCTGTGCCGGTCCCCATTGCCCGGGTTCCTTGGATGGGGCACCTCCAGTCGTCCCCGAGACAGCCCGTTGGAGGATGATGACCGCGCCAGGTCCTCCTCCCAGCACCGAGGCCGCTCGCCCCATGGGCACCGCCACGCGCTCGAGCGTCACGACTCCCGATGAGGAGAGCGCAAGCCTTGGAACCATCGCCTCCGCGCCAGCCAGTGCGCCGGTCACCGTGCGTGTCGTGGCCCCAGCGGTCCCCGTCGTGAAGAGGAGGTTCGTGGCCAACTCGGCCACTGCTTGAATCTGCTCCCCGCGAGTCATGTACCGGAAGCGCTCGAAGTAGGCTGGAGACGACTCGATGAGCGCGGCCACGCCAGCAGGCACTTTTTCGAGGGCGGTGATGCTGTCCAACGGGTACGTGAAGAACTGGCCGATGGAGAGCGCCAGTTTCACACCCGCCGACCCTGCTCCATCCAAGACCCGGCCCACATAGTCCGCATCGTCGTAGACCTCCGCCACCGGGCGCCCGTCCACCTCGCGCAGGTCGTCATCCAGCAACCGGTAGACACCCGAGCGACCTTCGTAGAAACGGCCCAGCACGAAACCATGCGCGCGAAAGCCCCCGTCCCGCCACTCCACGGGCCCGGCCCGCTGTTGCGTCCTCCCGTCGCGTGCCCACGCGATGCATCCGTCGGGACGGAGCACCGCTACTCCAGTGAATCGCTCGACCTGATGTACCAGTTCGGCGCGCGAGGTCTCCCCCCTTCCCATCACCGAGCGGAGCACATGTCCCACGGCGAGCCGTGAAGGGAACTGGCCCAACGTCACGGGCTTCGCCAACAGCACCTTCATCAGACGTGCCGCTTGAGTTGGAGTGAGTGCGCCTCCCTCGAGCGGCTGCGCGTCGCGCTCGTCCAGTCCCGCGGCGCGGAGCAGTGCGTCGAATGCGTCACCCGGAGCACGGCGCTCCACGCCCTGGAAGCCCTGTTCCCTGAACAGATGGCGCCGGTGGAGAGGTTGTCTGGACGAGCCCGTCGCCTCGACTCCAGCACACCCGGTGACGAGCAGGGCGATGCCGAGCACCCAATGGACAGCACGCATTCTTCACCCCGGGTCTCCCTCTGGAGAGAGCAGGTGGTGGAAATGCTGGCACCGAGGGCTGACAGGCGGACGAAATCCTACATCGGTCCGCCTGCCCGCCTCTTCACGCCGCGCCAGGGATTGACTCAATCCCTGGCACGGTCCGTCGTCAGACGCGCTCCACCCGGATGCGCGCGGGCAGACCGTTGAGCTGGACCTCCTCCTCCTGGCCGGTGAGGCCCTCGGGGCCGACGTGGATTTCGGAGGCGAGCGTCTCGCGGCCGATGAGCTCGCGGCCCTCGTCCGTCACGCGCTTCACGCGCGCGTCGCCGTCCACCCACAGGCGGATGCGGTCGGTGTAGCCCAGCTCCAGGTCCTTGCGCGCGCCCTGCACGCGGGCCAGCAGCTCGTTGACGAGCCCCTCGTCGACCAGCGCCTCGGTCAGCTCGGTGTGCAGCACCACCACGCCGGAGCCCGTGCCCGCCGCCGCGTAGCCGGGGTTGGCCTCCACCAGCGTCTCCAACTCCTCGCCGGTGAACGCCAGCGCCTCGCCGGCGATGGTCATCACCACCTTGCCCGTCTGGAGCAGCTCGCGGTGCAGCGCGCGACCGTCACCGGAGTCGAACGCCTTGCGCACCGGCGCCAGCTTGGGCCCCAGCCGCCCGCCCACCGCGCGCAGGTTGGGCCGCACCCGGAAGCGCACCACGTCCGCGTCCTTGCTGCCCGGCTCCACGAAGCGCACCGCGTGGACGTTCAGCTCGTCCGCGAGCAGGCCCTGGTAGCCCGCCAGCCGCTGCGCCATGTCCTGACGCGCGAGGATGATGTCCGCGCGGGCCAGGGGCTGACGGCCCTTGAGCTTGTTGTCCGTGCGCACCTTGTGGCCCGCGGACACGAGGTCGCGCACCGCGGCCATGTCCGTCGCCAGCTCCACGTCGATGAGCGACTCGTCCACGCGCGGGAAGTCCGCCAGGTGCACGCTCTCCGGCTGCGTCGCCGGCCAGGGCTTGCGCACCAGGTTGCCCCACATCTCGTCGGCGAAGAACGGGATGAAGGGCGCCGCCATCGCGGTGATGGTCGTGAGCGCCTCGTAGAGCGTGTAGTAGGCGTCGCGCTTGTCCTGCTCGAAGCCCGGCGTCCAGTAACGCTCGCGGCTGCGGCGCAGGAACCAGTTGGAGAGCGCGTCCACCAGGGCCACCAGCCGCTGGGCGGCGTCATAGACCTGGTAGGTGTCCAGCGCCTTCTCCACGTCGCGCAGCGCCAGCTGCACCTCCGACAACATCCACTGGTCCAGCATGGGGCGCGCCTTCACCTCGCGCCAACCCTTGCTCCCACGCACGGCCCGCCACGGCGCGTCCTTCGCGTCCGGGTTGCCCTCCGCCGGGCTGAACCCGTCGATGTTCGCGTAGATGGTGAAGAACGAGTAGACGTTGCGCAGCTTGATCTGGAAGTCCTTCTGCAACAGCCGCACGTTCGCCAGCGAGTGGCGCGTGTTGGACCACGTGGGGCTCGCCGCGTAGAAGAACCACCGGAACGCGTCCGCGCCGGGCGCCTTGGCGGACGGGTCCTTCACCACCACGCGCTCGGAGGGCGCCAGCCGGGGCACCTCCACCGGCATGACGCCCGCGCCCTTGGCGGACGGCGCCACGTCCAGCGTCTTCAGCGTCTGGGCGTCCAGCAGCACCACGCGGCGCTTGAGCTTCTTGTGCACCTTGAGCGGCAGGGTGATGGCCACGTCCGGGCGGTCCGGACGGAACAGCCGCACCTTCGTGCCCTCGGTCAGGTCCAGGCCCTCCAGGTCCTCGCGGGCGATGAGCGCCGCGCCGGCCTCCGCGGGCACGCCCGCCTCCGCGGCGGACAGCACCGCGAAGTCCATGCGCACCTCGTCGAGGATGATTTCGGGCGGCGTGTAGTTGCCCTTGGACTTGGACTCCTTGCGGCCCTCCTTGTCGGAGACGTGGCCCAGCACGATGCAGCTCTTGTACGGGTGCGGCCAGCCGCGCTCGGGCTTCAGGCCCATGCGCGCCTGCGTCTCCTCGTCGAAGACGAGCGTGCTCACCATCAGCAGCGAGTAGAACCAGCCGCGCGTCTGGTCGATGGCCTCGGAGATGAAGTCGGCGGGGAACGCCTTGTTGAAGATGTCGTGCGAGCCCGGCGCGTGCGGGAAGCCCCACTGCGCGAAGGGCATGCAGCCGGAGTCGAACCACACGTCCACCACCTCCGGCACGCGCTGGAAGCGGCCCGGGGTGCCCGGCTTCTCGTACGTCACCTTGTCGATCCACGGCTTGTGGACGATGAGGTGCCGCGCGTTGGACTCGTGCGGCTTGCCGGCGAGGAACACCGCCAGCTCCGCCTCCACCGCGGCCAGGTTGCTGCCGGGCTTCTCGCGCAGCGCCTGGAGCGAGGGGATGGCCTCCACCTCGCCCGTCTCCGAGTGGACCCACAGCGGCAGCGGCGTGCCCCAGTAGCGCTCGCGGGACAGGGCCCAGTCCACGTTGTTGTCCAGGAAGTCGCCGAAGCGGCCCTCCTTGATGTGCTCCGGCACCCAGTTGACCGCGCGGTTGTTGGCGATGGCGCGGTCCTTCACCGCCGTGGTGCGGATGTACCAGGCGGGGCGGGCGAACTGGATGAGCGGGTCGTCATCCGCGCGCCAGCAGAACGGGTACTCGTGCTTGTACTGCTCGGTGACGAGCAGCAGGCCGCGCTCCTTGAGGTTGCGCTGGATGTCCTTGTCCGCGTCCTTCACGAACCTGCCCGCGACCAGGGGCACCTCGTCGGAGAAGGTGCCGTCCGACCGGACCGCGCAGAACAGCTCCGCCTCCTCCGGCTTCGCGAAGCGCGCGCGGTCCTTGCGGAAGGCCTCGTAGTCGTCCTCGCCGAAGGCGGGCGCGATGTGGACGATGCCCGTGCCGCTGGAGAGCGTGACGAAGTCCGCGCTCAGCACGCGCCAGGCCCGGGCGTCGTCGCCCCCGTCCTTCAGCGCCAGCCGCGTGTCGCCCTCGCGGCCGAAGTACGTGTCGAACGGCGGCGTGTAGCGCAGTCCCACCAGCTCCCGGCCCTTGCGCGTGGCCAGCACGGGCAGGTCCTTCTTCAGCTTCTTCGCCAGCTCCTCGCGCAGCGCCGCGGCCACGACGAGCTTGCGGTCCCCGGCGTCCACGGTGACGTAGTCCACGTCCGGGTTGACGGCGGCGAACATGTTGGACGGCAGCGTCCAGGGCGTCGTCGTCCAGATGAGGAGCGAGGTGTCCGGCGTGTCCCGCAGCGGGAAGGCGACGAAGACGCTCGGGTCGTCCACCGTCTTGTAGCCCAGGCCCACCTCGGCGGCGCTCAGCGCCGTGCCGCCCTGCGGCCACCACCACACCACCTTGTGGCCCTGGTACAGCAGGCCCTTGCGGTGCAGCTCCGCCAGCGCCCACCACACGCTCTCCACGAAGCCACGGTGATAGGTGACGTAGGCGTCCTTCAGGTCCACCCAGAAGCCGATGCGCTCGGTGAGCCGCTCCCACTCGGAGGTGTAGCGGAAGACGGACTCGATGCAGCGCTCGGTGAACGGCTCCACGCCGTAGCGCTCGATCTCCGCCTTGCCGTGGATGCGCAGCTCCTTCTCCACCTCCACCTCCACGGGCAGGCCGTGGGTGTCCCAGCCGGCCTTGCGGGGGACGAAGCGGCCGCGCATGGACTGGTAGCGGGGGAAGAGGTCCTTGATGACGCGGGTGAGGACGTGGCCGTTGTGGGGCAGGCCGTTGGCGGTGGGCGGGCCCTCGTAGAAGACGAAGCTGGGCGCCCCCTCACGGGCCTCGAGCGAGCGCTCGAAGATTCGACGGTCCTTCCAGAAGGCGAGGATGCGGCGCTCCTCGGCCGGAAAGTCCATCTCCGCGGGGACCGGGTCGAACAGGGAAGGGGGCGTCTGGGGCATGGTGCCGTGCTTGATAGCACCGCCCGGACGGGAGGGAAGAGCCCGGATGTCCCGGGCGCCACCCTGCTCACAGCTCGAAGGGGAACTTTCGCGTCAGGACGACTCCCACCTCGTACCCCCGGGGCCCCCGGGACGCCGCGTCCGAGTCCCCCTCCGGCCTCCGGGTGAGGGGGACCGAGACACGCACGCCGATGGCGCCGTACCCGAAGAAGGAGACGTGGGGGGCGAGGTGCAGCCCCGCCGTGGGGAGGTAGGCCTTCGTCCCCGTCTCGTACGTGGCCCCCGCCTCGAGCCCGAGGATGACGTACGTGGCCTGCAGTCCCCCCGTCAGGCGGAAGTGGCCGTCGTTCATCACCTGCGCCTGCTGGAAGAAGCCCAGCGCGTGGTGTCGCTGGACCCGGTATTGCGACATCTCCACCCCCAGCCCCGCGGAGATGGCCTGGTCCTGGGCACCCACGCTGACCAGCGGTCCCACGCCGAAGAACCCTTTCGCCTCCGCCCGAGCGGACAGCGGGGCGAGGAGCAGGAGCAGGGCGAGCGGGAGGTGGCGGGGCATGGTCGGAGTATTTGCAACGCGGATACCAATTGGCCCCGGCCCGAGTCCGGGTCCGGCGGTGTGCAGCCGGTTTCACGGTGCGCGCACTCCGCGACACGGCCGACCGGGGGCGCGGGTGGAGAGGTCGGCGGGCCGCCTCCCCACCCACGGGTCAGGTGACGGGACGTGTCGTCACAGCTCCGTGCTGGCGTACAGGGCGTCCACGCCGACCTCCATGCGCTGACGCCAGGTACCCCGGTAGGTGCCACCGGCGAAGTCCCAGGTCAGCCCGCCGACGAGGGTGGTGGGCGAGGCCTCCGTCGACGACGCGCCGCTCTGGAACGCGCCGGTGCCCGAGGCGTAGGACAGCTCCAGGTTCACCGGCAGGGTGTAGGCCGCCCCGGACGCGAGGGCGCAGCCCTTCGGGTCGCACCGCATGAGGCCGGCCGTCTGGGCGCGGCCGACGTGGGTCGCCTCCTTCAGCCAGGTCGTCCCGCTCCACCGCCACCAACTGTTCCCCGAGTGGAGGCGAATCCCCTGGGGCGAGGTGGCCATCAGGGCCGGGCTCTCCCCGGGCGTGGGGGTGGTGTTCTGCGCGGACCACGCGATGCCGTTGTGGAAGATGTAGCGGAACTCGTTGGTGAAGGACGACATCAACATGGTGGTGCCGCCGTCCGCGATGAAGTCGTAGGTGGAGCTGGGCATGACCTGCTCGGACGGGGTCTGCCAGACGCCCGAGGTGTGCATGCGCACGCCGAGGGAGTAGGAGCCGTCGCGCTGGGCCGCGAGCGCGAAGGAGGGCCCCATCACCGCGAGCCGGACGTTCTTCAAGCGGACCTCCGGATAGGAGCGGACGAGGGCCACCACGGGGGCCGTCCACGTCCGTCCCTGCGCGCTCTGGGCCGCGCGAATCTCGACCTCGCCCCACGCGGCCATGTAGCCGCTGGGCCCCTGGACCAGCAGGAGGTCCGGGTCGGTGGCCGTCACCGAGTCCAGCTTGAACGGCGCCGTCGCGACGCCGGCCTCGTAGCGCACCGTCCACACGTCCACCTTGCCGCTGGTGGAGGACGGCAGCAGGTACGTGAGGACCGCGGCGCCGGACGCGTCCATCGCCACGCGGTGCTTGTTCCCACCGGCCGCCACGCGGACGGGCTCCAGCCAGGACTGACCGTCGAACTCGGCGACGTAGAGGCCCCACGCGCCGGAGTCGAACTGCTCCCACGCGGCCACCCCGCGCCCGTCGTCGAGGAAGTGGACGGCCGTGTTGCGCACGCTGCCCACGCGCTCCGGCGTCACCAGCGGGCGCGCCGGCGCCCACTGGCCGGCGCCCAGGTAGTCGCGCGCGGAGAGCTGACCCGGCGCCACGAAGACGGCGGCCTGGCCTGCGCCCCCGGGCAGGAGCTGCGCGAGGGCATCCTCCTTGGCGCGCAGCAGGACGCCCGGCTGCCACCCCAGGGAGGTGAGCGCGGTGCCCCAGAGGTCGGTGGCGGAGGAGTACAGGTCGTCCTTCTGGGAGAGCACGAGCAGGTCGTCGCCGGAGGCGCGCGCGTCGAGCACCCGGTTGACGCCGGTGGTCGCCACCACCTTGGTGGCGGAGCTCCACGACCCACCCGCCTGCGAGACGGCGCGCAGTTGCGTGGAGGTGGCGTTGGTGGTCCACAGCGCGAGGAAGTTGCCCCGGTGGGACAGCAGCGCCCAGAGGTCGCGCACGGAGGCGGTGTCCAGCGTCACCGCGGGCTGCCAGGTGCCGTTGACGCGCGTGGAGGCGAACAGGCCGGTGCTGGCGCCGAAGACGGCGGTGAGGACGTTGCCGTCCGTGGCGATGCGCAGGTCGGTCGCGACGGTCGAGGAGACCAGCTCCGGGGCGCCCCACTGGCGCGTGTCGCGGTTGAAGAGGGCGAACTCCGTGCCGCGCGAGGAGACCCAGGCCCGGGCGAAGCCGTCACCCACGGCGAGGTACTGCGCGTCCTGCGAGGACGTGACGGAGGTCTCCAGCCACTGCACGCCGTCGAAGACGACGGAGACCTCGCTGGTGGTGTTGTACCCCGACGACATCAGCACGCGGTCTCCGTTCTGGAGGAGGGTGGCGGGGGAGCCCAGGTACGTCGCGCGGAACGTGGTGGCCCACTGCTCGCCGTTGAGGATGCGGAAGGTCTTCCCGTCGGAGTCGAGGTTGTAGAGGTTCGCGCCCACGCCGAACACCTTGCCGTACGTGGCCGGCACGGGCGTGAACGACGTCCCGTCGAAGACGACGACGCGGTTGGGTGAGTATTGCGCGTCCGACCAGCTCACGACGAAGCGGTCTCCCCAGGTCGCGACCAGGGGCTGCACGGTCATCGCGCGGCCCGGCCCCACCAGCACCGAGTCCGGGAAGCCCGCGCCGGTATCGAGGGCGGCGCGCACCTGCACGCCGGTGCCGGTGTCCACGTTCCACACGGCCAGGGTGCCCCGGGGGCCGGTGGCGACCACGGGCAGGGCGGGCTGGCCGGTCGTCTCCTGGCTCAACCGCGTGCGCGGCGCCACCGTGCGGACGCCGTACGTGAACGGCGCGGCGAGCACCTGGCCCTGCGGCGTGCGCACCCCCTGCACCGTCACCGTGTAGTCCGTGGCGGGCTGGAAGGGGGGCACCGGGCGGAACACCACCGTGTTCGTGGAGGCCTCGTAGTTGACGAGCCCGCTGACGCCCGCGACGGAGACGGTCGTCGCGTCGACGGAGGCCGGGTCCAACGGGCGGTCGAAGCTCACGCGCAGCGGACCGCCGAGCGGCACGAAGCGCATGTCCGGCGCGGGCGTGGCGCCCAGGACGAGCGGCGGGGTGGGCGGCAGCTCGGTGATGAAGTCGAAGCCGCCGTACAGCGACTGCGAGTTGCCGGCCAGGTCCACCACGTCGCGGGAGCGGCCCCGGTAGCGCGTCTGGTACTTCAAGGGCTCCAGCGGGGTGAAGGCGGCCTGCAGGAAGACGTCGTCATAGCGCACGGTGCCCGGGACGCGCCGGACCACCTGGGTGCCCTCCGCGTTGAGCTCCTCGAGGTAGACGCGGTCCGTCGTCACGGAGTCCGGGCGCAGCGGCTCGGTGTAGGTCACGAGCAGGGGCGCGGCGCGCGTGGACACGCCCAGCGTCTGGTGGGTGGGCGCGGTCGCCTTCACGCGGGGCACCTCGTTGTCCAGGTACTGCGCCACGGTGAAGGCGAAGGTGAAGGGCGCGGCCAGCGCGTTGCCGGCCAGGTCCTTCGCCTGCGTGGAGAGCGTCCCGGTGACGCGGGCCCCCGGCGCGGGCAGGGGGTTGGGGCGGAAGAACAGGGAGCGGCTCGCCCCGTCGTAGGTGAGCGCGCCCGCGAGCGGCGCCGCGGGGCCGGAGCCGAACACCTGCTGGAACTGGAGCGTCGCGGAGGTGAGCGTCCGTGGATCCATGGCCTCCTGGAAGGTGAGGACATAGACGGGACGGGAGAAGAAGACGTTCACCTCGTTGGTGGTCGGCTGGGTCGACAGCACGGTGGGCGCGGTGGTGTCCGCCTGCATGCCCACGGAGAAGGAGAAGGACCGGGGCGTGGGGAGGCTTCGGCCGGACACCGTCCGCACCGCGGTGCCCACCGTCGCCGTCGCCAGCGCGTCCGGGGTGAACGGGCGCGACGGCGTGAAGGTGAGCGTCCGGTTGGCCGCGTCGTGGCTCACGGCGCCCGTCAGCGGCACGCCGTTCTCCTTCACGGAGAGGCTGCTGGGGCCCAGGGAGGCGACGTCGAGCGGCTCGACGAAGCCCACGACGACGCGCGTGTTGGTGCCCGCGGCCTCCGACTCCGGGGCGGGCAGCACGTAGCCGATGATGCTCGGGTCCTCGCTGGGGGCGCCGCCATCGCCGCTGCCGCCGTCCTCCGGGACGCCGCCGTCGCTCGTGCCCGCGTCCGTGGGGTCTCCGCAGCCCTCGGTCAGGTCCGAGGCGGGCGCCAGGGGAACGGCCTTCGAGGGCGCCCGGCCCTCGTCTCCGTCGGGGTTGGCACAGCCAGGGGTGAAGGCCCAGAGGCCACACAGGGCCAGGGCGAAGCTCATCCAGGAAGTCTTCGAGGTCATAAGGGAAGGGCGTGACGGGCGTCGCGAGTCGCGGCGCCGGTTCGGAAATCGAGTTGCTGATGTCATAACGACAGGCGGGCGCGAGGTCGCACGGCTCGCGCGGATTCACGTCCTCTCGTCAGCCGAGAGGACGCCGTCGGTGAAGTCCCACCGCGAGTGGCGGGGCGTGCGCTCCCGCCATCGCGGATGTCGCGGACACGAGGAGCGGGGGCGACCGGTGGCCCCGCACGGGTATCCATCGAGCACATGCAGCGGAGTAACGGATGTCGCGACGACGAGGGATGTACCGTGGGTGTCTGACGTTTCGTCGGCTTGCGCGGGTGGGACCCGCGCCGCGTCGTGGCGACAGACCTCGTCGGTCGGGTGCGCCTGGGCTACTGTCCCCCGGAGCCCGTCCGTGGGAGGTCCGGAGGACGGGCTTCGTGGCATCAGGGAGTCGAGGGAATGGGCACCAAGGAGCAGGACGCACGCGAGCGCATCCTCCGCGCGACCATCGTCTGCATCGAGCGAGACGGGCTGGACGCCACGGGCATCCGGGAGATTGCCCGCGAGGCGCAGGTGAACAGCGCCGCCATCAGCTACTACTTCCGGAGCAAGGAGAAGCTCATCGCCCAGGCGTTGGAGGAGACGCTCGAGCAGGCGTTCGGGAACGTCCTGGTGGACTTCGACCGGCTGCGGTCGGAGGGCCTGGGCGTACGCGAGGCCTTCGAGACGCTGATGGAGGACGTCATGGGCAACACGGGGCGCTATCCGCGCATCGCGCACGCGCACTTCCATGACGTGCTGGTGCACCAGCGCTACGACGGCGCGGCCATCCAGCGTCTCAACGACTTCCTCGCGGAGCTGGCGACGCGGCTGGCGCCGGCGGCGCCGAACCAGTCCGCGCAGCGGCTGCGCATGGCGCTGGCGCAGGTCTGGTCGGGCGTGGCGCTGCTGGCGATGATGCCCCGGGTGTTCGACCAGTTGTTGCTGCTCGACTTCCACACGCTGGAGACACGCCGGGCGTGGGTGAAGCAGACCGCTCGCCTGGTCTTCGGGGGCTGAGCGCGCGCGCCTGCTCGCCCTCGAAACGTCCACGGCGGTTCATACCCGCAGGCCGCTCCCCAGTCGGGTCCTGGACGGGACGACGGGCGGACGAGGCAGGTGCGCCAGTGGGCAGGACAGTTGGAGCAGGATGCGGTTTCCCGCTGCTCGGGGCGCGGGTTCGACTGCGGCCGCGCTCCTCCGCGAAGGAGGACGCGCTTCCAACCGTTTCCGGGGGGACCGCATGCGTGTCGCGTCGAAGTGGATCGCCTGTCTCGTCTTGTGTGGCAGCGCGCTGGGGTGGGCGCTGCAGCCCACCCAGTCGAGCCCGTTGACGAGTCAGGCCTTCTTCAAGCCAGAGCTGTATCTCCCCGTCTCCAACGTCCCGTTGGATGACGCGCGCGGCAAGCTGGACGGTCTGGCGCAAGGGGCGTGGGAGGCCTTCTTCGCGCGCCACGGCCATGACGTCCATGTGTACCTGGACCCGCTCACGGGGACACCCTCCGCCATCCAGGGGGCGATTCCGCTCATCCCGGGTTCGGGTGTGGGCAACCACGTGACGCTGGCCTCGCTCCAGCAGCAGTTGGGGCGCTCGGCGGAGAAGGTGGACGAGGCCGTCGTGGCGGACGCGCTGCTGGGCTTCATCGCGGACAACCGCGACGCGCTCGGCGTGGACCTGCTCCAACTGGGCGAGCCCCGCGTGACGCGCGTCACGGACGTGCTCTGGCACGTCTTCATCCCCCAGCAGGTGGAGGGGGTCGCGGTCCGGCACGCCCGGCTGGTGGCCACCATCAACCACGGCAACCTGGTGCTCCTGGGCACGGAGGCCTGGAGCAACGTCACCGCGTCCCCCCGGCCCGACCTGGACGAGGAAGGCGCGCTCCTGGCGGGCGGTGAGCGCTTCGGTCTCCTGGAGACGCCGGCGGACCTGTGGCAGCAGCCCACGCTGGAGTTCGCGCCCATGGCGGGAGCGGACGCGGCGTTCGGCGCGGGCTACCAGCACCGGCTGGTGTGGACCTATGGCTTCCAGGACGCGGGCGAGGCGGAGCGCTGGAAGGTGACGGTGGACGCGCGCACCGGCGAGGTGCTGGCGCTGGAGGACGACAACCACTACCTGGACGCCACGGTGAAGGGGGGCATCTACCCGCTGAGCAGCACGGAGGTGTGCCCCTCCAACGAGACGTGCGGCAGCATGCAACTGGACACGCCCATGCCGTGGGCGAACACCGGCATGCCCGCGCCCGACAACTACACGGACAGCGCCGGTCGCTTCGAGCACGGCTCCGGCGCCGCCACCACCACCCTGTCCGGCAAGTACGTGCGCATCAGCGACAGTTGCGGCGCGGTCAGCTTCAGCGCCCCCGCCGGTGACCTCCAGATGGGGGGCGCCAATGGTCAGCACAACTGCACGACGGGGGGCGGCGGGGCGGGCAACACGCCCGCGGCGCGCTCGGCCTTCTACGAGCTGAACCGCATCGCCGAGCTGGCGCGCGGCTGGCTGCCGGACAACTCCTGGCTCAAGGGGCAGCTCACCGCCAACGTCAACATCAACAACACCTGCAACGCCTACTGGAACGGCTCCACCGTCAACTTCTACCGCAGCGGCGGTGGCTGCCGGAACACGGGGGAGATCGCCGCCGTGTTCGACCACGAGTGGGGCCACGGCATGGATGACTACGACTCGGGCGGCGCGCTCAGCAACTCGAGCGAGGCGTACGCGGACATCGCGTCCATCTACCGGTTGCAGGCCTCGTGCGTGGGTTATGGCTTCTTCGCCACGAGCGACCAGGGCTGCGGCAAGACGCCGGACGGCACGGGATTCAACGTGAACGAGGCGCTCACGGGGGGCAAGTGGTGCAGCACGCGCTGCTCCGGCGTGCGCGACGCGGACTACATGGGGCACGAGAGCCAGACGCCCGCCACGCCGCAGAACTTCGTGTGCACGCGGTGCACCTCCGGCACGGGCCCCTGCGGTCGGCAGGTCCACTGCGCCGCGGCGCCCGTCCGACAGGCGGCGTGGGACCTGGTGGCCCGCGACCTGAGGGCCGCGCCGTTCAACTACGACTCCAACACGGCCTTCATCATCGGCAACAAGCTGTTCTACCAGGGCAGCGGCGCCGTCGGCACCTGGCATGGCTGCAACTGCACGGCGGGCACGTCCGACGGCTGCGGCGCGAGCAATGGCTACATGCAGTGGCTGGCCGCGGATGACGACAACGGCAACCTCAACGACGGCACGCCGCACATGGCGGCCATCCACGCCGCCTTCAGCCGCCACGGCATCGCCTGCAACACGCCGGCGCCCACCAACGCGGGCTGTGGCGCGGGGCCGAAGACGGCGCCCACGCTGACCGCCACCCCGAGCGACGGCCAGGTGGCCCTGAGCTGGAACCCGGTGTCGGGCGCGAGCGAGTACTGGGTGATGAAGACGGAGGGGCATGCCGCCTGCGACTTCGGCAAGGTGCGCGTCGCCACGGTGACGGGCGGCAACTACACGGACACGGTGGTCGCCAACGGGCGGCAGTATTGCTACGCGGTGGTGCCCGCCAGCTCCAGCGCCTGCTACGGCCCCGCGGCCGGGTGCGTCTGCGCGACGGCGGGCGGCCCCTGCATCCCTCCCATCGCGACGCGGCTGTCGCTGCCCGTGGACGGGGCGCTCGGGGTGGCGCTCTCTCCGGTGCTCGACTGGGACGACGTGACGGGCGCCACCTCCTACGAGGTGCAGGTGGCGACGGACCTCGCCTTCACCCAGGTGGTGCGCTCGGCCACGGCGCTGACGGGCAGCACGTGGACCGTCACGCCCGCGCTGGAGGCGAACACGCCGTACTTCTGGCGGACCCGGGCGACGAGCGCCTGCGGGCCCGGCATCTACGCCGTGGGCTTCGGCTTCACCACGGTGGGCTCGACGTGTACGCCGCCCGCGGCGCCCGCGCTCACCAGCCCCGCACCGGACGCGACGGGCGTGGCGCTGTCGCCGGTGTTGGACTGGGGGGACGTGGCCGGCGCCACGACGTATGAAGTGCAGGTGGCCACGGACGCCGGGTTCACCAACGTGGTGCGCTCGGCCGCGCCGCTGACGGGCAGCACGTGGACCGTCACGCCCGCGCTGTCCGCCGGGACGCCCTACCACTGGCGCGCCCGCGCGGTGTCGACCTGCGGGGCGGGCGCATACAGCACGGGGGCTCGCTTCACCACGCAGCCGGGCGGCGGCGGTGCTTGCGAGGTGGCGACCGCGACCTTCGACGAGGCCCTGGGCGTCCCCGCATGCGGCAACGGGTGCGGCTGCGACACGGGCAACCTCGTCAACAGCCGGGGCAGCCAGTTCTTCACCGCGGAGGCCCATACGCCCAACACGCTCGATGGTTGTCCGGACGGGCTCTTCGGCTTCTACCACTACGACGAGAGCATCGACCGCGTGGTGCTCAAGAGCGTCGACGGCGGCGTCATCACCCCGGGCAAGCAGGTGCGGGTGGACGTGACGGCCTGGTGCTACGACGCGGGCGACCGGCTGAACCTGTACTCCGCTCCGGCGTCGGGGTCGCCCGCCTGGTCGGAGGTCGTCACCGGCCTGAGCTGTCTGCGCCGGGGCCTGCAGACCTTCACGCACACCTTCACGGTGGGCGGCGGCGTGGGCCGGCAGGCGCTGCGCGCCCAGTTCGTCGAGTCGTCCCGCCCCAGGACGGCCTGCACGTACGGCATCTACGACGACAACGATGACCTGGTGTTCGGCGTGGCGGCCTCCGTCGCGACGGACTCCTCCAGCCCGCACAGGCCCCACGCCACGCGCTGAACCCCGTGAGGAGTCGCCGGCCCCGTTCGACGCCGGGGCCGGTGGCGCCTACATGCCCCGCGGGGCGATACGCGGGAGCCCAGGTCCCCCATGTCCCGGGTCTGGCGTGACGCGTTGGTGTCGATGGCAGGCATTGTGAATCCAGTGGTTGTGTTCAATTGAAGGCATGGCGTCCGAGGGGTGAGAGACCCGCAGTGGGAGTGGGTGGCTAGGATTCACTGGTTGGCAAAGCCAACCCTTCCCACATGGAGCGCGCATGCAACAGATTCCTGCCCCGGCGTTCATGGTCAATCTCGCCGCTGGATATTTCGCCCCGCGGTGTCTGCACCTGGTGGCTCAATTGGGCGTCGCGGATGCCCTGGGTCCCACGCCGATGACCAGCGAGGAGCTGGCGACGGCGACGGGCGCGCACGCGGACGCGCTCCACCGGATGCTGCGCCTGCTGGCCACCCAGGGGGTGTTCGAGCTGCGGGACGAGCGCTGGGCGCACACCCACCTGTCGGAGCACTTGAGGTCGGACCATCCCCAGTCCGTGCGCCACTTCGCGATGATGATGGGAGACGACATCAACTGGCGCTCCGCGGGGGCGCTGGCGGTGTCCGTGCGCACGGGGCAGACGGGGTGTGACGCCGTGTCGCCCGGGGGCCTGTGGACCTACCTGCGCAACCATCCGGAGGACGCGCGGGTCTTCGACGCGGCGATGACGTCGAAGTCACACCAGGTCATCGGGGCGATGCTGGGCGCGATGGACTACGGGCGCTACGGGCACATCGCGGACATCGCGGGAGGCCGGGGCCACGTGCTGGCCGCGTTGCTGGAGACCGCGCCCCGCACCCATGGAACGCTCTTCGACCTGCCGGACGTGGTGGCCAACGCGCTGAAGCACCCCCGGGTTCGCACGCAGGGCGGGGACTTCTTCAAGGGCCCGCTGCCCGCCGCGGACGCCTACATCCTCAGCAACATCCTCCACGACTGGGCGGACCCGCAGGCCATCTCCATCCTCCGGCAGATCCGCCAGGCCGCGCCGCCCCACGCGGAGCTGCTGGTGGTGGAGATGGTGCTGCCGGACGGTTCGGAACCGCACCCGGCCATGGTGATGGACCTCATCATGCTCTCGCTCGCCGGCGGACGTGAGCGCACCCAGGACCAGTACAACCGCATCTACGCGGAGGGCGGCTTCAAGCTGGACCGCGTCGTCCCGCTGCCCAGCGCCTACTGCATCCAGGTGGCCCGGCCCGTTTGAGCCCCCTCCTCCACGCGGGCGGGGGCGCGCCGCCCGCGGTGCTCATCCGGATTGTGTCAATTTCGTTGGTTTTGTAATCGAGTGGCGAAAAACTCCAGGAGGGGGATGGGCTTCCCCGCGGGGGACGGTACACTCCCTGTCCCCCTCATCACCTGGAGCCCCCACCCATGATTCGGAGAATCGCTGCCCTCTCAGCCCTCATCCTCTTCAGTCCAGGATGCTCGTCGGACGACCCGGCCGACGGGGACGAGCAGCTGCAGGGGGACGGTGGAACGGACGGTGGGACGCAGACGGGCGACGGTGGGACGCAGACGGGCGACGGTGGGACGCAGACGGGCGACGGCGGCACGGACGCCGGGCCGGGTGACTGCGAGGCGCTCGGCAAGTTCGGCCCGCCGGGGACGACCTTCACGTTGCCGGGGCCGAACGCGGGTGGCGAGCTGTACGTGCCGGACGTCCAGAAGAGCTTCCCGGCGGTGGATTGGAAGACGCTCGACCGGCTCTACATCCCCGCGGGCAACTACACCCTCATCAACCTGGGCAACCTCCCGAACCGGGACGCGAGCCGCCGCCTGGTCATCACCAACACCGGTGGACAGGTCGTCATCCGGCCCAAGGCGGGCAGCACGCAGGGCTACATCTGGTCCATCACCGGCGGTTCGAACTGGGTGCTCACCGGGCGGTATGACGCGGAGTCGGGCACGGGCCACGCGGACTTCCAGGGGCACCGCTGCGGGAAGTACGCCAACTCGCGCGGGCGCTACGGCATCCTGAGCGACGACATCTTCCTGAGCGGGGGCCACATGGGTCTCGGCATCGGCGGGGCGAACAGCTTCGAGGTGGAGTTCCTGGAGATCATGCGGGCGGGGTTCGCGGGCCTGCGCATCAACAACAGCGCCGTCAACGGCGTGGTGCCGCCCCTCAACGACATCAAGCTGCACGACCTCTACATCCACGACACCGCCAGCGAGGCCATCTACTTCGGCTCCACGCAGGGCGCGCCCACGCCGCTGGGCTCCAACCTGAAGGTCTACAACAACCGCCTGGTGCGCACCGGCACGGAGTCGCTGCAGATCCAGAACCTGGGTGACGGCACGGAGGTCCACCACAACGTGTTCGCCTTCGGCGCCATCGACTGGCGCGCGGCGTTCCAGGGCTACCAGGACAACAACTCGCAGGCGCAGGTGCGCGCCGGCCACATCCGCTTCCACCACAACGTCTTCGTGGGGGGCGCCGCCTCGCTGCTCAACTTCTTCGTGGGCCCGGAGGCCGGGGACCTGCCGCTCAACGTGGAGTTCACCGACAACTACTTCGCGGACACGCTCTGGCTCGGCATCTACGTGGGCGGGAACTCCGGGAGCACCGCGGCGACGTCGAAGTACCTGTGGGAGCGCAACGCCTTCCGGGGACTCGACTTCGGCTACAACAGCGTCTACCCGACCACGACGGACCCGGGCGTCATCTTCTCCATCGCCTCCGCCGTCACCTCGCCCATCACCTTGAAGGAGAACCGCTGGGAGGGCCCGCGCAAGCTGGTGGGTGGCCTCACCGGCGGGAGCGGCACGGCCGGCGTGGTGACCGCCTCGGGGAACGTGAACGCCGCGGTGCCCGCGCTGACGTTCGTCGACACGGGCCTGCCTGCCGGCACCACCACCCGCAAGCTCGAGCGGTGGACGCCCAAGGCGACCCTGGCGCCCGGCCAGCCGGAGATGACGTACGCGGCGGGCGCCCTGGTGATGCACGACGCGCAGCTCTACCGGGCCCGCGTGCAGAACACCAACAAGGTCCCGTCGTCGAGCCCCACCGAGTGGGAGCTGCTCTCCCTGCCCGTGGATGACCTGCGCACCGCGCCGGGCAACGAGTGGGCGGAGCGGGGCGTGGGCCTGCTCCCCGTGTCTCCGTGACGCGTTGACCCGTCGCCTCCAGCGACATCCACGTCCCGGTCCCTCGCGAGGGACCGGGACATGGCGTCAGCGGGCTTCAGCTACCAACTGATGCCGCCACAGCCCCAGCCGGCGCCGTCGCAGTTGATCCACCCGGGGCTGCCCGGGGAATCCGACGCATACGTGCAGGACCAGTTGCCATGACAGCTCAGCACCTCGCCGTTGTTGCAGATGAGCTGCAGGTAACACGGGTCGGCGAAGTCCTCCGTCGAGGGCTCCGCCGAACCCGCCAGCGCCAGCGGGGGAACCAGCGCTCCGAACCCCACGACCGCGCCCAGAGTGACAACAAGCCACGTCTTCATGGGATGCCAAGCCTTTCGTGAGAGAGTCACGAAAAGGCTAGCAGGGTCACGGTGAGGCGCGAAACGCGTCGCTCCCGTGCCGAGGTGGGCTCAGCAGGGCGACGGAGGCTGGCTCGCTGGAAGCGCGACTACCACTCGTCGCCGCCGCACGACTGCCCCGCACCGTCGCAGCTCACCCAGCCGGCATCAGGGGAGTAGTTGCAGAACCACTTGCCCGAACAGGCCACGGACTGGCCATTGGGGCACACGAGCTGGACGTTGCACGGCCCCTGGACCTCGTAGACGTCCCAGCCCTGCGAGCCCGCCACCGCGAGGGTCGGCACCAGCGCTCCGACCCCCACCACCGCGCTCACCGCAACCGCGAACCACGTCTTCATGTGTCATCAGCCTTTCGCATGTGTTGCTCGATGAGAATATCGGAACATGGGTTGCTCTTGTGTATTTAGTTGCATTTTGGAGGGTGTTTCAATTTGTGGGTAGAGTGGAGAGATGGCTGGAACCAACCAGGACACCGTCACCGTGGCGCTCGGGGAGGTCGAACTCCCCGAAGGCATCCTCGTCATTCTCGACCCGGGGCTGGGGCGCTTCTGGCGTCATGACGCGGCGCCCGCCTCTCCTCGGAAGAAGGACTCGGAGCAGTGGGACCTGCGCCTGGTGGGGCGGGACGCGGTCGCGGCGGGCAAGGCGTATGACCGCGAGTTCGACGCGCGCTTCCTGTTCGACCAGGCCAGGCCCTCGTCGGAGCACTTCGACGCGTTCGCGCGGGAGCGAGGCTACGACGCGCGCACGGAGGTGGTGACGCCGAGGATTCCGCACACGGAGCGGGCGCGGCTGGCGCTCGAGCACGGCTCCGGGCTGGGCGTGGTGAAGTACAACAACCTGTGGGCGGTGGCGGTGGGTGGGTTGCCCTCGGGGCGGGCCCTCTCCGTGAGAGGGGTGCCCATGCCGCCCGGGGAGTTCGCGGGGCGGTGGCGCTCCATCGACATCGTCGTCGACGCGAAGGTGGAGCCGGTCCGCTCGGAGTCCGTGGAGGGGGTGATGGTGGACCATGGCCAGCTCCTCTTCGCGGGGCTGGGGCCGCTGGGCCACTTCCGCATGTGGGAGCCGGAGGACGGGCTCGCGGACTACGTGTTCTGGGGCAAGGACGCTCCGGCGCTCGCGAAGTCGCTGGGCGCGGGCGAGGTGGCGGACGGTGTGTTCGGGTGGAAGGACCTGCCCATGGAGTCGGTGGGGGAGAAGGCGACGCCCCTCCAGGAGCGCATCGAGGAGGAGAACCTCGCGGTGGGCGTGGACTACCGGCCGCACTGCAACCTGGAGAAGCTCAATGCCCTGCTGCGCGAGAGCCCGGAGGACGCGGCGACGCTGGTGCTGGCGGGCGCGAAGGTGCTGGGGTGTGGCAACCGGTGGGGTGACGGCGTCTTCAAGGTGAGCCGCCACTTCGACGCGGCGGGGAACGTCGTGCTCGTCCGGATGGAGCTGGGCACGGAGGAGCGACAGCGGCTCATGCGGCGCGTCCAGTTGCGCGCCAAGGGCGCCATCGTCTCGCGGGTCATCGCGGGCGGCGCGCAACCGGTCCGGTTCGCGGAGCGGCTGGCGCCGCTCGACGAGCGCGACAGCGGCTGGGCCTTCTCCTCCGGGACGGAGCCCGACGCGGCCCAGAACGACCCCCGGACCTTCACGGTGGTGCGGCTGTCCCAGCTCGTCTCGCGCTTCCCCGCGCTCGACGCCATCCTGGATGCACCCGTCGGGGCCCGCTACCGGTTGGAGGGGGAGCGGTTCATCGAGGATTGAGGTCCGGCCGCGATGACGCCCGTGGGTCTACTTCCGGGGCGTCTTCCTCGCGCCGCGGCCCGAGGTCGCCCGGGGTGTCTTCGCGGCGGAGGCGCCGCGCGCCACCCTCTTGGCCACCGGGGCCTGCGTGGTGGCCCTGCGCGTGGGCGCCTGCGTGGTGGCCACCTGCTCGGCGACCTTGTGCGTGGTGACCCTGCGCGTGGCCGCCTGCGTGGTGGTCACCTGCTTGGCGACCTTGTGCGCGGTGGCCCTGCGCGTGGCCACCTGCTTCGAGGCCTTGTGCGCGGTGGCTTTCGCAATGGCCACCTGCTTCGAGGCCTTGTTCGCGGTGGCCCTGGGCGTGGCCGCCTGCTTCGAGGCCTTGTGCGCGGTGGCTTTCTCAATGGCCACCTTCTTCGAGGCCTTGTGCGTGTGGGGCTTCGCGGTGGCCGCCTTCGCGAGGCTGGGGGACGGGGCGGCCTCCAGCGCCTGGTTCCAGCGCGCGATGAACGCCGTCCGCGTGGCCTCGTCCGTGAGTCCCTCGGCGTGCAGTGCGATGGTGACGCCGCGCGCGGCGGGGAGGACGCGGAGCTGCGCGGTCCAGGGCTGGGCCTGACGGGGGCGCCGCAGGCGGATGCGCAGTTGATGGGGCGGGCGCACGCGGATGGGCATCACCCACGTACCGTCCTTCAGGGTGGCTTCCTGGCCCTCCTGCAGCTCCGCGCCGCTCGGTTCGAGCCATCGGCCCAGGCCCTCGCCCTGCGCCCAGTTCCGCCAGGCATCCTCGGCGGTCATGTCGACCGTGCGTCGCGCTCCGGCGTTGTAGCTCCTATCCGCGGTCCGTCCTGTCGGCATCGTCTCCCTCGCCTCCCTGCGTGGGCACGATGGCGTCGGAGCGGGAATCGTGCAACCCGGGACTTCGGGCGAGCCTCCGCGCCACGGGAGGACGCGAAGTGGGACGCGCCTGGATGGGCCATGGTGTAGACGGTGCGTCGTGAGCCCCGCCCGTCCGTCCCCGCCGTCCCTTCCCGAGCTGCTCGTCCAGGAGACCCGCGGCTATGTGCGCGGCTATCCCTCCGCGTCGCTCTGCGCGGGCGTCACCTGGCGCGGCGCGCACCATGTCCAGGCGCTCCGGAGGCGCGGCGCGCCGCCCGCGCCGGACGCGTTGTTCGCCCTGGGGGGCCTCACGCAGGTCTTCACGGGGGCCCTGCTCTCGCTCCTTTCGGACCGGGGGAGCGCGCGGCTCGACATGCCGCTCTCGGAGGTGATTCCCCGGGCGCTGCTTCCCGACGAGGTCGCGGGCCGCATCACGCTGGAGCAGCTGGCCACGCACACCTCCGGCATGCCCCACCTGCCGCCGAACCTCGACGCGGCGCCCGGCAACCCGGAGGACCCGTTCGGCCACTACTCCGCGGGCCTCTTCGGGGACTTCCTGCGCGGCTACCGCCCCGTGCAGCCGTCGCCTCGGCCCCATGCGGACTCCCTGCTGGGCATGGGGGTGCTGGGGCACGCGCTCTCACGCCGGGCGGGCGTCAACTACGGCCACGCGTTGAGGGACTGGCTGTTCACGCCGCTGGGGCTCTCGTCGACGTCGGCGCGGGTCACGGAGGAGCTCGCCCCCCGGTTGTTGGCGGGCCACACCGCGAAGGGCCAGCCCGTCCCGGCCTGGACGTACCCCGCGCTGCCCGGCGCCGGCGCGCTCCACTCCACCGTGCCGGACCTGCTGCGGCTGCTCGACGCCCACCTGGGCAAGGGACCGCCAGAGGTGTCCCGTGCGCTGAAGGAGACGCTGGTGCCGCGCGCGGAGGCGGGCTCGCGGCGGTGGGGGCTGGGCTGGACGCTGTCCCGGGTGCGCGGCCACACCGTGGCGTGGTGCTCGTCGGTGATGGGGGGCTATACGGGCTTCATCGGGCTTGTGCCCGAGGCGGAGGCGGGCGTGGCCCTGCTCTCCGACCAGGGCTGGTCCTTCTTCGCCGCGCTGCGCGGTCGCGTCCCGTTGGAGGCGCCCGGCTTCGACGTCCTCTCCCGGCTGCTCCCGTGAGGGCGGGCGGCCGAGCCCCCGGAGGCATGACACCAATGGCGCTTGCCTGGGGCGGAGGGGCACGGCAGCCTACGCGGCTCGATTCCCATGGTTGAGTACGACCCGCATCGCTGGTGGAGCTACTTCCATTACGTCAAGGGCTCGATGGTCCGCGAAATCGTGGCCCGGGTCATGGTCTGCGTCCTGTGGTCGGCGGGCGTCGTGGTCTTCCACGCCCGCGTCCACGCGCTGGACATCCCGGCCACGGTGCACACGCTCGCGGGCATGTCGCTGAGCCTCCTGCTCGTCTTCCGGACCAACTCGTCCTACGACCGGTTCTGGGAGGGGAGGAAGCTGTGGGGGGGCATCGTCAACGAGACGCGCAACCTGGCGCGTGGCGCCGGCGTCTTCCTGCGCGAGTCGCCGGAGCTGTACGCCGCGCTCCTGCGCTGGACGGCCGCCTTCCCGTTCGCCGCCGCCTCCTCGCTGCGCGGCAAGGCGGAGCTGGGGCCGTTGGCGAAGGAGCTGCCGGCGGACGCGGTGGCCCAGGTGATGGCCAGCCAGCACGTCCCGTTCGCGGTGGCCCGGCGGATGAGCGAGCTGCTGGACGCCGCGCGCCGCGAGGGCCGCTTCGACCCGTACGTGCAGATGCAGCTCGACCAGAACGTCCAACTGCTCGTGGACTACCTCGGCGGCTGTGAGCGCATCCGCAAGACGCCCATCCCCTTCGCGTACGTGATGCACCTGCGCAGGGCGCTGCTCGTCTATTGCTACACGCTGCCCTTCGCGCTGGTGAGGGACTTCGGCTGGATGACGGTGCTCGCCACCTTCGTCGTGGCCTACGTCTTCTTCGGCATCGAGGAGATTGGCGTCGAGATCGAAGACCCGTTCGGCCACGACGACAACGACCTGCCGCTGGACCTCATCTGCGCCACCATCCACGCCAACCTCGCGGCGCTGGTCCCTCCGGCGTCCGCGTCGCCGAGCGACTCCTCGGCGGCCTGACGCCCACGGGCCCCTCGCGGGCCCGAGCCTGTGGGTCGTGGCGGCTCAGAGGCCGGCGAGCCGGGCCAGCACCCGCGTGGTGTCCTGCTCCAGGAACGCCACCAGCTCCGGCGCTCGCGAGTGCCGGATGAGCGGCGCGTTCTGTCCCGCCCACAGGGACAGGAGGTCCTCGCGGCCCTGCGTCGCCGCCGCCCGCCGCAGCGGCGTGGTGAGCCAGTTCTGGATGGGGTAGGGCGGCACGTCCTGCTCCAGCGGCGTCATCTCCTGGAGGAAGCGGTTCTTGATGCCGCGCGCGGAGCGGCCGGAGAAGACGCGGGTGAGGACGGTGGCGCGCGCGGAGTCCTGGCGCAGCGCGCGGCGGTAGGCCTCGCTGGCGACGGACTCCTCGCAGGCCAGGAACGCGGTCCCCACCTGCACGCCCTCCGCGCCGAGCGCCAGCGCCGTGGCCACCGTGCGGCCGTCCGCGATGCCTCCGGACGCGACGAGGGGCGTGCGCACCCGGTCCGCCAGTTGCGGCACCAGCGCCGTGGTGGCGGGGGACTCCTCCGCCGGGCGCAGGAACGAGGCGCGGTGGCCGCCGGCCTCGCTGCCGGAGGCGACGATGAGGTCCACGCCCG
Organism: Myxococcus dinghuensis; assembly: GCF_024198235.1. GTDB lineage: Bacteria > Myxococcota > Myxococcia > Myxococcales > Myxococcaceae > Myxococcus > Myxococcus dinghuensis. The sequence continues at coordinate 198,188 of NZ_JAKCFB010000009.1, forward strand.
CGGCGTCCAGCGCCACGCCTTCATCCACGTTCGTCGCGGTGCCGAGGGTGACGATGCCCTTCTGGCGGCAGGCCTCCAGCGCCCGGGCGGAGGGGATGCCGAAGATGAAGCTGAACACCGGCGGCGCGAGCGCCAGCACCGCCTCCACCTGCGCCTCGTAGTCCTGGGAGAACGCGTCCGGATACCGGGGCAGGGGCAGTCCCAGCTCGTCGTACCAGGGCTTGAGCCGGGCGACGCTCGCGGCGAACTCTTCTGGCGTGGGGCGCAGCGCCTGCTCGCCCTCCCAGGGCACCCACAGGTTGATGGCGAAGGGCGCGGACGTCAGCCCCCGCAGCTCCTTCACGGTGGCGGCGATGTCGGCCGCGCCCAGGTGGTTCGCGCCGAACGAGCCCAGCCCGCCCGCGTTGGAGACCGCGGCCGCCAGTCGCGTGGAGGACATGCCCCCGCCAAACGGCCCTTGAATCAACGGCAGCCGCGTCCCGAGCTTCCGTGCCACGCGCGTCTCAGTCCACATGAAGGCGGCTCCCCGTCGGTGGGTTCGTGGCCCATGGGGTATTGCGCGGCGCCGGGGCGCGCGACCCGAAGACGCGGCGGGGAGGCCTCCGTGTCGGGTTTCCGGTAACCGTGGAGAGAAGGAATGCTTGTGTCGCGACGGGAGCCCCGGCGCGAGCGCGGCTTGTCCCGCCCCGTCCCGGGTGCGAGCCTCCGCCGGTCCTCTTCCACCCAGGAGACCGACGATGATCGCCCCCGGACCGACCCTGGAGACCTCGCGCCTCATCCTCCGCCCCACCTCGCTCGAGGACTTCCCGGGCTTCTGCGCGCTGATGGGCGACCCGGACACGGCGCGCTTCATCGGCGGGGTGCAGCCGCCGGCCATGGTGTGGCGCGGGATGGCCGCCATGGCGGGCTCCTGGGCGCTCCAGGGCTTCGCGATGTTCTCCGTCCTGGAGAAGGCGACGGGGCGCTGGATTGGCCGCGTGGGGCCGTGGATGCCGGAGGGCTGGCCGGGTACGGAGGTGGGGTGGTCCCTGCTGAAGGATGCCCAGGGCAGGGGGTACGCCGTCGAGGCCGCCACCGCGACCATCGACTGGGCCTTCGACCACCTGGGGTGGACGGACGTCATCCACACCATCGTCCCGGAGAACACGGCCTCCCAGCAGGTCGCCCGACGGCTGGGCTCCCCCCTCCGGGGCCCCGGTAGGCTGCCGCCCCCCTTCGAATCCTCTCCGGTTGAAATTTGGGGTCAGCGCCGTGAGGAGTGGCGGGCCCGGCGCGGGTAGGCCCCCCTCCCGGGCAGGCCCAGGGTCCGCTCCCGGACACCTCCCCCGGCCTCCGCCCCGGGCGGAATCCGGGGCGAGCCGGCGGCCCTGGCGTTATCTCCTGGGGTGGGCTAGTCCTCCCGGATAGCGATATATTTGTCCCCAGGCCCCCTCGCCCTCCAGGCGGGGGAGCCATCGACTTCACCCTCACGCAGGGGGGGGCTGTACCTTGCGTGGGTGTCAGTGGGGCGGGCCGCCTGCCGTCATCGTCGACCCGCCTGATGCCGTAAAGCAGTGGCCTGCCAACCTTCAGGGGTGCAGGCCGGCCCACAACCTTCAGAGGAGCGTCACATTCTTCGGGATCAGAGAAGCAGCCGCGGCGGGAGCCGCGACCAGAGGACCAATCGTCGTATCCGTGCCCGCGAGGTCCGCGTGGTGGGCTCCGATGGTTCCCAGCTCGGCGTCATGCCGCTGGAAGCCGCACTGGAGCGCGCGCGCAGCGAGGGGCTCGACCTCGTCGAGGTCAGCCCGATGGCCCAGCCGCCAGTCTGCAAGATCATGGACTACGGCAAGTTCAAGTACGAGGAGAAGAAGAAGGCCTCGGAAGCGAAGCGGGCCCAGCTCACCGTCCAGCTCAAGGAAGTGAAGCTCCGTCCCAAGACGGAGGAGCACGACTACGAGTTCAAGGTCCGCAACACGCGCCGGTTCCTGGAGGAAGGGAACAAGGCGAAGGTCGTCATCCAGTTCCGCGGGCGTGAAATCACGCACAAGGAGCAGGGCACCGCCATCCTCGACGACGTGGCGAAGGACCTGAAGGAAGTGGGCGTGGTGGAGCAGCCGCCGCGCATGGAGGGCCGCCTGATGTTCATGATTCTGGCCCCCACCCCGAAGGTCGCCCAGCGCGCGCGTGAGCAGGCGCGTCAGGCCGCGGCGACCGTGCGTCGCCCTGGCCAGGGCCCCGAGAAGGCGCCGGGCGAGAAGCCCGCGTCTGCGCCGGGCACCGCCGCGGAGCCGAGCGCGGCTCCGGCCGCCCCCGCCGGTCCGTCGAACACGCCGGCGCCCTGATGCGCGTCTCCCCGGACGCGGTGGAGTCCACCTCCACCGCGTAGGGGAGCCTGCTCGGGCCCGTCGTCCCCCGCCCGGTGGAGAGAAGGAATTCCACCGGGCTCGTTCTTCCCGCGGTCACCGATTCCGCCGGGCGCGCATGGCGCGGGCCCGGGCGCGGTGGCGTGTCTCGAGGGAAGACAACATGAGCCTGCATCGGACCGTGGTGGGAGCGCTGGTGCTCTGGGCCACCGGCTGTGGTGGTGGCGCGCCGTCGCCGGAGGTGGCGGAGGACGTGGTGGAGGGAACCCTGCTGGCGCGCGTGGAGCTGAGCGCGACGCACCAGGTGGAGTTCTACGAGTTCGGCCCGGGGCAGGTGGGGCTGCGCGAGCGCGGCACCCGGGACGAGCCCACGGCGCTGGGCCCCGAGCGGCTGGCGCTGCCTCCGGACGCGCTGTACCGCGCGCTGCGCGGCGACGCGGATGGGGTGCCCCAGGCCCTGCGCGAGGCGCTCGAGCGACGGGCGCGCGGCGAGGCCCGGGGGGCGCGGGAGCCCGGCGTCGAGCAGGCCCGGGCCGACAGCCCCGGTGGCGCCCTGCCCGGACCGTTGATGAGCCGGGGCAACTGGGAGAGCTGGGAATCGGACGCGCTCTGGTGGCGCGACACCTTCTGCGGCGCGGCGGGCATGGACGAGGTGTTCTGCCCCACGAACGTGGGCTGGGCGGACACGGGCTACCGCAAGACGACGTACTTCGAGACGGCCGGGCTGGCGGCGGATTTCGTGGGCTCCGCGGTGTTCTTCCTCGACGGGTGGAACTGCGTGGGCACGTGTAGCTGGAAGCGCCTGAACACGTGGAACCTGCAGCCCCGGTACTACCAGCGGTGGATCCTGGACACGACGGGCTGGTTCCGCTCGCGCATCGACGTCGTCGCGCCGTCCGGCCGCGTGGACCTGGCGGCGAAGTGGCGCCGCGCCTTCCCCGACCTCCAGGTCGCCGGCGAGTTCCCGTCGGAGGTGTCCCCCGGCTACACGGACAACCTCCAGGGCGTCACGCACGACGCGGCCAACTGGTACATGACCAACACGACCACGCTCTACAAGATGCCGGTGGGCCGCAACCTCGCCCAGGGTGGCTATGCCTCCATCTCGAGCGGCATCCCCGCGCAGCTCTCCGCGTACAACCACCTGGGCGACCTGTCGTACCACGCGGGGCGGCTGTACGTGCCCATCGAGGGCTCCACGCCGGGCGTGGCGGTCTTCGACACCAACCTCACGTACATCGCGCACGCCACGCTGCCCGGCGCCGCGGACGCGGCGTGGTGCGCGGTGAACCCGGTGGACGGCAAGCTGTACACCTCCAACTTCAACGACAGCGTCATCCGCCGGTACAAGATCGTCTGGCTGGGCAGCACCAACCCCACCGTGCCGCTCAAGGTGGCGTTCGAGTGGGAGGCCAGCCTCCCGATTCGCGACATCAACGGCACCCCGGTGTCGCTGTCGCGCCTGCAGGGCGGCGAGTTCTCGCCCAAGGGCAACCTCTACCTGGTGTCCGACGTGGTGGGGCGCGGGGTGATTGGCGTCGACGTGCGCACCGGCCGCATCCAGGTGGAGCTGCCGGTCAACTTCACCGGCGGCGAGGAGGAACTGGAGGGCATCACCATCTGGGACCTGGACAGCGGCATCGCGCCGGGCATCAGCGGGCAGATCCACGTCCAGATGATCGACAACGACTTCTGGAACCAGGACGACTTCTACTTCAAGCACTACCGCGTGACGGACGCGGCGCTGAAGCAGGACCTCTGACCCGGAGGCCCCCGTGGCGCACACCGTCCGTGCGCCCCGGGCCCCACGCTCGAGGGCGGACGGACGCCACTTTCTCAGCGACCGAGGAACGGACCGTCGGGAAAGTGGCTTCCAGGACGATGGGGCGCGGAGGAGGCGCGCCCACGAGGCGGCTCGGTGTAGGCTGAACAGTTGGAAGCACCCGCAAACCGTTCAAGCCCATGCAGCAGAAGCTTGCCGCCGACATGTCGACGACCGCCGTCCAGACCCAAGGCAGACCCGCGCCGGCCCCGCGGAGCGTGCCGGCCCTGACCGTCGTGTCCCATCCCCAGCCCCAGCGGATGGGGGAGCGGCTGTTGTTGGAGGGGCTGGCCAGCGCGGGGCGGACGGCGGCGCTGTCACGCAACGCGCCGGACTTCTGTCGCCCCGGCGGGCTGCTGGCGCTGCCGCTGGGGGACCCGTTCATCAGCCGCACGCCGGTGTTGTTCGAGCCCGCGCCCCAGGGCGGGGTGCGCCTGTTGGTGCCCGAGGACGGCACCCAGGTGTGCGTGGCGGGCGAGTCGGTGGCGGGGGGGCGGGAGTTCACCCACGAGGAGCTGGTCGCGGGGGTGCCGCTGGTGCTCGCGGAACGGGTGGTGCTGCTGCTCCACTGCGCGATGACGGGCGAGGCGCCGGTCGTGGACGACCTGGGCCTGGTGGGGCAGGGCGAGGGCATCCAGCGGCTGCGCCAGGACATCCTGCGCGTGGCGGACCTCCAGGTGCCGGTGCTCATCCGGGGCGAGACGGGCACGGGCAAGGAGCTGGTGGCGCGCGCCATCCACGACCACGGGCCCCGGCGCTCGGGCCCCTTCGTCAGCGTCAACCTGGGCGCGCTCTCCAAGGAGCTGGTGGCCGCGGAGCTGTTCGGCGCGCAGCGCGGCGCGTACACCGGCGCCAGCCGTGACCGCGAGGGCTTCTTCCGCGCGGCCCACGGCGGCACGTTGTTCCTCGACGAGGTGGGCGAGGCCCCCCCCGAGGTGCAGGCCGCGCTGCTGCGCGTGTTGGAGACGGGCGAGGTGTACCCGGTGGGCGGCCACACGCCGGTGCCGGTGGACGTGCGGCTGGTGGCCGCGACGGACTCGAACCTGGAGGCGCGCATCGAGGAGCGCCTGTTCAAGGCGCCGCTGCTGCACCGGCTGGCCGGCTTCGAAATCGTGGTGCCCGCGCTGCGCGAGCGGCGCGAGGACATCGGCCCGCTCTTCCTCCACTTCGCCCGCCAGGAGCTGGAGACGACGGGCGAGACGTGGCGGCTGGCCACCACGGACCCGCGCGCGCAGCCGTGGCTGCCCGCGGCGCTGGCCGTGCGGCTGGTGCGCTACGGGTGGCCGGGCAACGTGCGACAGCTGCGCAACGTGACGCGCCAGCTCGTCATCGGCAGCCGGGGGTTGCCCGGCCTGCGCGTGGACTCGCGGTTGGAGCAGACGCTGGACTCGGAGTCGCTGCCGGTGCCCGGCCGCGTGCTGGCCCCGGCCGCCCCGGGCAGCCCGGAGACCGCGGACGCGCGGAGCGGCGCGCGCCGCAAGCCCTCCGAGGTGGGCGAGGCCGAGCTGCTCGAGGCCCTGCGCGCGTGCTCGTGGGACCTCAAGGCCACCGCGGACCACCTGGGAATCCCCCGTCCCTCCGTCTACGTCCTCATCGACAAGAGCTCGCTCATCCGCACCGCCCGCGACCTGAGCCCGGAGGAGATCACCCGCTGCTTCCAGGAGTGCCAGGGCGACCTGGACAAGATGGTGCAACAGCTCGAGGTCTCCCGCCGCGCGCTCCAGCGCCGCGTGCGCGAGCTGGGCCTGGAGAACCCCTGACGGGCGGTGGAACCCGACGCGTCAACCGAGGCCCGTCCCGGTCCGTTGACGCGTCCAGCCCCCCGTCCTCGCCGTGCCTCGGGCCTCGTTCCAGGGGCTTGGGTGTCAGGGGACTCTGGTACGCCCCCTGCTAATCACCGCCACAGACGTCCACCTGCATCACCAAGAGAAGGAGCCTCGGCCCATGGGCAACGGTAACCTCACCATCTGGATCCAGACCCCCGAACTCGTCTACGACCCTCCCACGGGGGCCGTGTCCCGCGGCGCGGAGGTCACCTTCCGCCTGGGGCCGAACGTCCTCAACGCGACGGTGACGTTCGAGGACGGGAGCTGCTTCGATGCGCAGGGGCCGTTCCCCCTCAGCAACATCACCCTGGCCGCCGCCACGAGCGAGCACTCCGTGAAGCTGGTGGCCACCCCCCGCAACTACCCGTTCAAGGTGGACATGAACGTGGACCCGGGCTCGGCGCCCAAGTCCGTGGCCGCCGGCCACCTGGGCAGCGAGCTGGAGACGAAGAAGGGCGGCATCGACGTGACGACGGACCCGCCGAAGGACGTGAAGAAGTAGGCGGCGTCCCCATCCCGCTCAGGGCCTGGGGGGGCCGGCCACCAGCTCCGCGTGGGCGGGTGAGCGGGCCTTCCAGGCCCGGGCCAGGTGGGGGTTCGTCGCCAGCGCGCGCTCGGCGTCCTCGCGGGCCTGGCCCTTGAGGCGCTCGCGCGTGTCGGCCAGCGCGGGCGTGTCCGCCAGCGCCAGCCGGAAGCCCGCGCGCAGCAGCAGGGCGCGGGCCCACCGGGGCCGGGCCGCGAGCACCTGCTCGACGTGCTCCAGCCCCTGCGTCAGCGCCGGGGTCGCGTCCTCGCCCCGGCCCGTCTTCCAGCGCCCCCAGGCCAGTTGGAGCTCCCCCGCCGCGAGCAGGTACTCGTGGCGGCGGGGCGCCAGCTCCACCGCCTGGGTGAAGGCGCCGGCCGCCTGGGCGAAGTCCTCGCCCCGCGCGGCGCCCTTCGCGGCGCGCTCCCGGACGCGCAGGTCGAGCGCGGCGGCCTGGTAGCGCCACGCGTAGCCCAGCCTTGGGTTGAGCTTCTGCGCCTCGTCCAGCGCCTGCTGGGCGCGGGCGAGCTCCGGCCCCACGTCCTGCTTTCGCTCCAGCGCGTCGGTGGCGCGCAGCACGTGGACGCGGGCGACGTTGGTCCACAGGTCGGCGTCGCCGGCCAACAGCTCCAGCGCCTTGCGGTAGTCCACCAGGGCCGCCTGGAGGGTGCGCTCCACGTCCGCGCCGCGCGCGAGCAGGAAGCCCGCGCGCACCGCCTCCACCTCGCCCAGGTTGTTGTAGGCGAAGGCCTGCTGGGGGGCCACCTCGCGCGCCTGCTCGAAGGACTTGCGCGCGTCCGCGAGGAGGGCCTCGGTGTCTCCCCCCTCCTCCCAGCGCTGCTCGGCCTGCCACAGCAGCAGGGCGCCCAGGCCGTTGTGCAACTGCGGCAGCCGGGGGTTGACGCCGAGCGCCTGCCGGTAGAGGGCCAGCGCCTTCTCCACGTCCGGCGCGTAGTCCTCGCCGTGCTCCAGGTGCCAGCGCGCCAGCTGCTCGCCCACGTCCGCGCCCTGGAAGCACGCGGCGATGCTGCGGGGGTTGAGCGTGAGCGCGCGCTGGATGGCGTCGAGCGCGCGCGTCAGGTCCCCCGCCGCGTCCGGGGCATGGGGCCCGGCGGCGCGGGCGCGGTACGCGTTGCCCAGGTTGATCCACGCGTCGGCCTGCGTCTCGCGCAGGCGGATGGCCGCGAGGTACGCCTCGATGGCCTTGTCCTGGTGGGCGAGCGGGTCCTCGCCGTGCTCGCCCTCGTAGTCCGCCCACACCTGGTACGCCACGCCCAGGTTGGCGAAGAAGGCGTAGTCGCGCTCGCCGGGGGCCACCTGCTCGCACGCCTCGATGGCCAGCCGCAGCTGTTCGCGCGGGTCCTGGGCGAGCCGCTGCCGGTGGCGCGCCCACACGCGGTAGGTGATGGCCAGCTCCAGCGGGACGCGGTCGCTGGCGGGCGCGAGCGCGAGCGCGGCGCGGGCCATGTCGATGGCCTGGCGCAGCAGCGGCTCCGCGTCCGACGCGCCCTGCAGCGAGCGGTGCTCCGCCAGCCGCCGGTGCAGCCGCGACAGCGCCACCATGGAGCGGTGGTGGTCCGGCGCGGCGGCGAGCGCGTACGTCAGCGACTCCAGGCCCCGCTGGTAGGGCTGCTGCATGTTGCCCGCGCCGTCGATCTCCATCGCGAGCGCGGCCAGCTCCAGCCGCCCCAGCGCGTAGTGGCCGCCGGGCTGGCTCTCCGCCGTGGCGATGGAGGCGGCGTACGCCTTGCGGCCGGCCTCCAGGTCCCCCTGCGCGCCCGCGCCGTCGCCCTGCATCCAGCGCTGGGTGCCGCGCGCCAGGTACACGTCGCCGCGCAAGAGCGGGGCCTCGTAGAACCACGGCTGGGTGTTGCCCATGGCGTCCAGGTGGGCCAGGGCCTCCTCGTGGCGGCCCTCGTAGAAGGCGAACAGGGCCTTCACGTACAGGGGCGGCGCGGGCACGCCGGGCCCCTCCGCCTGGCGCAGGTACGCGAGCGCCGGGTCGCGGTAGCGCTGCTCCAGCTCGCGCCGGCGCGCCTCGCGCTGCTCGGGGTTTCGCCGCTCCACGTCGAGCAGGAGCTTCTCGCGGTACTGGTCGCCCAGCACCAGCGCCAGGGCCCACGCGGCGCGGGGCTCGCGGTAGCCGTGGGCCCACGCGGACTCGAGCCGCGCGCGGGCGCCCTCCACGTCCCCGAGCGCCAGCAGCGCGCGCCCCAGCGCGTAGTGCCCGGGGCCCAGCGCGTGGGGGCCGGCCTCCCGCACCTCCGACTCCAGGGCCTCCATGCTGGCGCGCAGCTGCTGGCGGTCCGCGCGCGTGTCGTGCAGGCGCGACAGCGACGAGTACCGCGCCGCCGCCTCGATGCGCTCCACCCGCTCCGTGAAGCTGCGGGTGAGCCGCTCGCGCTCGACGACCTCTCCGCGCGCCAGCGCGGCCTGCCCCAGCGCCAGGCCCACCACCGTCAGCGCCACGGTGGCCGCCGCCAGCGCGACGCGGTGCTTGCGCGCCTTGCGCCGCAGCCAGTAGCCCGTGCCCCGCCGCGCCTGCACCGGCTCCCCCGCGAGGAAGCGCTCCAGGTCGTCGGAGAGGGCGCGCGCCGAGTCGTACCGGGCGGAGCGGTCCTTCTCCAGGCACTTGAGGACGATGGCCTCCAGGTCCGCGGGGAGGTCCCGGTCCAGCGCGCGCGGCGGGCGGGGCTCCTCCGTCTGGAGCCGGGCGAGCAGGTCCTGGTCCCCCGGCAGCGGCGTGGTGCCGGTGAGCAGCAGGTACAGCGTGGCCCCCAGCGCGTACACGTCCACGCGCCGGTCCAGCCGCGACACGTCGCCGCGGGCCTGCTCGGGCGCCATGTAGTGCGGGGTGCCCATCACCAGGTGGGTGGCGCCGCCGTCCTCGCGCCAGTCCCGCGCGAGCCCGAAGTCCATGACGAAGGGCGTGAAGCCGCCGTCCTCCGTGCGCTCCACCAGGATGTTGCCGGGCTTGATGTCGCGGTGGACCAGCCCCGCGCGGTGGGCGGCGTGGACGCCCTCCGCGGCCTGGCGCAGGAGCACCACCTTCTGCTCCAGCGTCAGCGTGCCCGCCAGCTGCCCCAGGGACTGGCCCGCCACGTAGCGCATGGCGATGTAGCCGCGCCCCTGCACCTCGCCGACCTCGTACACCTCGCACACGCGCTCGTGGCGCACGCGGGCCTGGGCGCGGGCCTCGGAGAGGAAGCGCCGGGCCAGCTCCGGGTCACCGCCCTTGACGAACTTGAGCGCCACGTTGCGGCGCAGGAGCGGGTCGTACGCCAGGAACACCTGGCCCATGCCACCCTGGCCCAGGAAGCGCACCGGCTGGTAGCGGTCCCAGTCGGGCACCGGGAAGGTCGGCGCGGCGCTGGACGCGGCGGCGACGGGGACGAGCGCCGGCGTGGGCGGGGTCTGCGGGTCGAGCGTGGCGGCCTCCAGGGGGCCTTCGCCACCGGGGCCCCCCAGCTCGTGGGCCAGCTCCTCGCGCAGGGCCATCAGCGTGTGCTCGCTGACGCGCCCCTGCTCCCGCAGGAGGTCCAGCGGGCTGCGGCCCAGCCCGAGCGCCTCCTCGCGCAGGGCGGTCGACTCCTCGGCGGAGATCAACCCCTCGTCCAGCGCGAGGAGCAGCTCCTCCTCGTACGTCTCCTGCCTCTTCCCCGCCTTGTCCACCCCGTCAGCATACGGGGTGTCCGGGGGAATCGGGGAGAGGACCGCCGGGAGGCCCACGTTGCCCCCAGAGGGGGAACAATGGAGGAAGGGAGAGGACCTCCCGGCGGGATGAGGCTTTCGGCGGGGGACTACCGCCGCTTGCGGCGACGCAGGCCCAACAGGCCCAGCAGACCCAGCCAGGCCGGCGCCGGGGCCGCGCTGCAGCCGCCGCCGGCGAAGGCGCGCGTCTCCACCACCGTCCACCGGTACTCGGCGGGGGAGGCGTCCACGTTGCCCGCCTCGTCGGTGGCGCGGACCCGCAGGACGTGCTCACCCAGGCCGACGTTGTAGGTGTCCTGGCAGGGGCCGTAGGGGCGCCCATCCAGGCTGCACTCGTACCGGACGTTCTGCTCCGTGGCGGAGTAGGCGAAGGGGGCCTCGCCCACGTCGGCGCGGGCCGGCGGGCTGCGGCTGAACGACGTGTCCGGCGCCTGGGTGTCGATGCGGAAGGTGTCCGCGTTGGACTGCGGGCTGTGGTTGCCCGCGGCGTCGGTGGCCGTGGCCGTCACGGTGTGGGTGCCGTCCGCCAGCGGCGTGGCGGGCGTGCACGTCCAGTGGCCGCTGGCGTCCACCAGGGCGGTGCACACCACCGTGGTGCCCTCGCGCACCGTCACGGTGGAGCCGGGCGTCCCCGTGCCGCTGATGGCCGGGGTGTTGTCGTTCGTCAGCGAGCCGTTCTCCGGCCCGGAGATGACGGGCGCCGCGGGCGGCGTCACGTCCAGGGTGAAGGGCACGGGGACGGACGGCGCGCTCGTGGCGCCGTTGCCGTTGGTGGCCACCGCCACCACCTCGTGGGGCCCCTCGGTCATCGGCGTGGCGGGCGTGCACGTCCAGTGGCCGCTGGCGTCCGCCACGGCGGTGCACACCACCGTGGTGCCCTCGCGCACCGTCACCGTGTCACCCGGCTCCGCCGTGCCGCTGATGGCCGGCGTCAGTGTGGGCAGGGTGGCGCCGGAGGTGGGGCCGGTGATGACGGGCGTGGTGGGCGGCGTGCGGGTGATGACGATTTCGACCTCGGGGGCCGTCTCCGTCACGCCCAGCGTGGTGGTGGTGAGCACCACGTCGTGCGGGCCCTCGGAGATGTTGCCCAGGTTGCACGTCCAGTGGCCGCTGGCGTCGACGACCGCGGTGCACGCGGGCGTGGTGCCGCCATCGACGTAGACCTCGATGGTGGCGCCCGGCGTGCCGTTGCCGCCGATGGTCGGGTCCGACGTGCCGCCCGGCGTGGGGTCGGTCAGCACGGGGATGAGCTGGCAGATGGACAGCGAGTCCACGCGGTAGGTCGACGACGTGTCGGAGTTGTTGTTGGTGGCGCAGTCGGTGTCCACCAGCGCCACGCGCACGTCACCCGTCACCGCGTCGAAGTCGCGGTGCTGGGTGAAGCCCCGCACCATGGCCTCGTCGCGGGTGGCCGCGCCCGGGCCGCTCGCCGGGACGTAGCCGAGCGAGAACTGCTGCGCGCCCGCCGCCGTGGCGTGGTTGAAGCCGAAGACGCCCGGGTACCAGTTGGCCCCACCCGAGTAGGACACCGCGCCCGCCACGTAGCTGGCGCGGAAGCGGCCCGGCACCGTCAGCGCGGCCTGGACCTCGCCCGCCGGCAGCGACGGGGTGGTGACGCTCGTCACCTGGGTGCACTGGTTGCGACCGTTGCGGGTGTAGAACGCGTGGATGTCCGCGTTGTGGCACGCCGAGCCCGCCTCGACCGCGCAGGTGGCGCTGCAGCCGTCGCCGTTGGTGGTGTTGCCGTCGTCGCACGCCTCGGAGGCTGCCTTGACGCCGTCGCCGCACGTCACCGCGCACGTCGACGGGTTGCCGGTGCAGCTGTAGCCCGCCTCGATGGCGCACGCCGCGCTGCAGCCGTCACCCGCCGTGGTGTTGGTGTCGTCGCACTGCTCGCCCTCGTCGATCATCCCGTTGCCGCAGACGTTCGCCAGGACGCAGCGGTCCGTGTTGGGGTTGCAGACGCCGCTGTCGCAGACGCCGGACGCGCTGCACGGCTGGCCCACTTCCCACAGGCAGCGGGGCGAGCAGGTGTCGCCGCTCTCCAGGTTGCCGTCGTCGCAGACCTCGGTGCCCGCCACCACGCCGTCACCGCAGGTGGTGCGGCAGTCGCTGGGCGTGCCGCTGCACGAGTAGCCGGGCTCCACCGCGCAGGTGGCGCTGCAGCCGTCGCCGCCGGTGGTGTCGCCGTCGTCGCACTGCTCGCCGGACTCCACGGTGCCGTTGCCGCAGGTGTTGAAGCACACGTTGCCGGGCGGCGGGCAGCGCCAGCCGGGCTCCACGCCGCAGGTGTTGCTGCAGCCGTCGCCGTTGGTGGTGTTGCCGTCGTCGCAGGCCTCGGCGCCCGCGCGGATGCCGTCACCGCAGAGGGTGGCGCAGGTGCTGGGCGCGCCCGAGCACTGGTAGCCCGCCTCCACCGCGCAGCCCTGCGAGCAGCCGTCGCCGTTGGTGGTGTTGCCGTCGTCGCACGTCTCGTTGGCGTCCACCGTGCCGTTGCCGCACGTGGCCTGGCACACGGAGGCGCCGCTGGAGGGCCGGCTGCACGAATAGCCCGGCTCCACGGAGCACTCGGTGGCGCAGCCGTCGCCGGAGGTCAGGTTGCCGTCGTCGCACTGCTCGCCCGGGTCCACCGTGCCGTTGCCGCACGTCTGGGCGCAGGGCTGGCCCACGGTGGGGCAGGAGTAGCCCAGCTCCAGGGTGCAGGCGATGGAGCAGCCGTCGTTCGCGGTGGTGTTGCCGTCGTCGCACAGCTCGCCCGGGTCCAGCCGGGAGTTGCCGCACAGCGGGGCGCAGGTGGAGGGGGCGCCGGTGCACTCGTAGCCGCGCTCCACGCGGCAGGAGGCGGAGCAGCCATCCGAGTTCACCACGTTGCCGTCGTCGCACTGCTCACCCGCGTTGATGACGCCGTTGCCGCACGTCGCGACGCAGGCCTGGCCCGGGGTGGGGCAGGCGTGTCCGGCCTCCACGCGGCAGCTGGCGTCGCAGCCGTCGCCCGCGGTGAGGTTGCCGTCGTCGCACTGCTCGCCCGGGTTGATGGCGCCGTTGCCGCACGTCCTCGCGCAGGAGCTGGGCGCGCCGGCGCAGCCGTAGCCCGGCTCGATGCCGCACGTGGCGCTGCAGCCGTCGTTGTTGTTGGTGTTGCCGTCGTCGCAGTCCTCGCGCACGGAGACCACGCCGTCGCCGCAGCGGTCGTCGAAGGCGTCCACGAACAGGTAGCGGAACGCGTTCGGCGGGCTGGTCTCGTTCTCGTTGCACAGCTGCACGCGGTTGAGGCCCGTGCGCCACGCCGCGTTCGTGCCCAGCTCGCGGATGATGTTCTTCTGCCACGGCTGGCCGCCGGGCGCGCTGACCACCACGGGCGTGATGCTGGTGCCGTTCACCTGCGCGCTCTCGAACTCGTTGTCGTTGAAGGTCGCCAGGCGCATGCGGAAGTTGGCGACGGTGGTCGTGGAGGGGATGAGGAAGTCCTGGTAGACGCAGGTGGACGTGCCGCGGGACGCCATGTAGCGGGCCGTCTGCAGCTCCTGGGGCCAGTCGTTGGCGTTGCGCACGCCGGGCGTCGCGCCCACGTTGTCCTCGACGTAGAACCAGTGCGAATCCACGCCGGACTCCAGGCGGCGGTTGTTCTGGTCCACGCCGGTGTTGAAGAACACCACGCCCGCGCGCACGCAGCGGCTGGGGTTGCCCGCGCAGGCGAAGCCCGGCTCCACCTCGCACAGGCGGCTGCAGCCGTCACCCTCGACGCGGTTGCCGTCGTCGCAGATCTCCTGGTCGAAGTTGGGGTACTGGCGGTTGTTGGAGGCGCCATTGCCGCACAGGGACAGGTCGCAGTCCGCGGTGCAGCCGTTGGTGCCGGCGGCGGTGTTGCCGTCGTCGCACGCCTCGCCGGTGTTGATGACGTTGTTGCCGCACAGCGACGCCAGCGAGCACGGCCGACCGGGGACGTGACACAGGTAGCCGTCCTCGATGGCGCCGGTGGCGCTACAGCCGTCGCCGCTCGTCGTGTTGCCGTCGTCGCACTGCTCGCCCACCTGCAGCCGGCCGTCGCCCACGAGCGAGGCGGACTGGCTCACCAGCACCTCCTCGGCGGTGGGGACGGGGGCGGGCGCGGGGTTCTCCTCGCAGCCGGTGAGGACGGTGAGGAGCGCGAGCGCGAGCGCCGCGAACGGACGGGCCGTGCGCGAGCGTCCGGTGCCCAGGGGCTCCCGACAGGGGGATTCGATGACACGCGTATTCATGGGTTAGCGAGCCTCACTTCTCGATGGTGTCGGACTGCGGAGTCCCGTGCTGGGTCTCCACGCCCTCGGCCTGGCCGACGATCTTGAACTCGACGCGACGGTTCTGCGCGCGTCCGGGCTTGGTCTTGTTGTCCGCGATGGGCTTGTTGGGGCCGTGGCCCTCCGACGCCAGCCGCTCCGGCGCCACGGACTTGCTCACCAGGTACTTCACGACCGCCGCCGCGCGGCGCTGGGACAGGTCCAGGTTGTAGTTGGCGTCGCCGGTGTTGTCGGTGTGGCCCTCGACGCGCAGCTTCTCGATTTCGGGGTGGGTGGCGAGGATGGAGGCCACCGTGTCGAGCAGCTTGTGGCTGCGGTCGCTGATGGCGTCCTTGCCCTGCTCGAAGAAGACGGACTCGAGGATGCGGATCTGCCCGACCTCGATCTGCGCCAGCTGCTTCTGCTTGCAGCCCTTGTTCTTCTCCGTGCCCGGCTCGTCGGGGCAGTTGTCCAGGCGGTCCACGATGCCGTCGCCGTCGCGGTCCTTGTCCGGGCAGCCGCGGTTCTCGCGGGGGCCCGCCTCGTTCATGCAGGCGTCGCGCGCGTCGGCCACGCCGTCGCCGTCGTTGTCGGGGTCCGGGCAGCCGTCGGTGTCCTCGAAGCCGTCCAGGTCCTCGGCGTTGTTCGGGCAGGCGTCCTTGGAGTCGGCGATGCCGTCACCGTCGGAGTCCGGGTCGTCCGGGCAGCCGTCGGTGTCCTCGAAGCCGTTGAAGTTCTCCGCCTGGGTGGGGCAGCGGTCGGCCAGGTTGAGCAGGCCGTCCTGGTCGTCGTCGCCGTCCGGGCAGCCGTTGAGCTGCGCGAGGCCCGCGGTGACGGGGCAGCGGTCCGCGAGGTTCTTGATGCCGTCGCCGTCCGCGTCCAGGTCGGGACACTGGGCGGGCTCGTGCGGCTGGCCGGCGATACATGCGACCGCGGCGCGCGGGTCCGCGCCGAAGCTCACGCCCGCGAGCACGCGGAACTCGGGCGTGCCGGGCGTCTGGCCGAAGCCCGGGCCGCCCATGACGTACAGCTCCGTGCCGCTGGCCATGGGCTGCGAGCGCAGGCCCAGCAGCACCTCGACGGACTCGGGCGCGTCCGCGACCGGCAGCGTGCCGCGCACCACCAGCTCCTCGCGCAGGCCGAACAGGTTCGCGCTCACGTTGACGCCGCCGTTGAGCTCCACGCCCAGCTCGTCGCGCAGCGGGTCCGCGCCCGGGGTGAGCGCGTACTTCTTGGTGCGCACCAGCGCGCCCAGGTCGGCGCCCACGCGCCAGCCGTCACCCAGCTGCTTGCCCAGGCCCAGCCGGGGAGAGAAGACGAAGCCGTCGTCCCGGGTGAGGGCCGCCTCGCTGCCCAACGGCAGCGCCACGCCCAGGTGCAGGCCGACGTCCAGCGGTCCGCCCCGGCGCTCCGACAACAGGCCCGCGCGCGCCTGGACCCACGGCGTGCCCAGCGCGCTGGACTCCGGCGCGCTCAGCCCCAGCTGCCGCGTCTCCGGACCCCACTGCGCGACGATGGGCACCTGTGCGCCCAACTCCAACCAGTCCGTGAGGGCGTAGGCGCCGCTCAGGTGCACCGTCACGCGGTTGGAGACGATGACGCCCTGGCGCTCGTCGTTGCGCAACAGGACCAGCGGCTCGCTCTCGTAGTGGGCCGTCAGGCCCAGGCGGTAGTCGCCCGGGTCCAGCAGGTCGCCGGTGGACAGCACCAGGCTGTCTCGCGCGCCGGGGTTGAGCTGGAGCCGCTCCAGCTCCAGGCCGGGGACGCTTCGCGTCTGGGCTTGGGCGGACATGGCCCACAGCACGGCGAGCCCTCCCAACCAGGGATGATGCCTTCTCGAATTCAAGGGTTCCTCCACGACCGCGCGCTTCTCGAGGCGCGCGGACTTCCACTTCAGATGGACGGACGCGCGGATTGCACGTCACGGGCCACCCCATCATGGAGGGAGGAAACCCGGAGGCGGAAGCAACTCTGACACGTCAGGCCCGCCCCTGACGCCGGAGCGGACCCGCCTGACGTGTCAGGGGGGAAAGCGGGTGGGTGTTTCCCCACCCGCTGAGAAAACGCGACGGCTAGCGCAGCGGCAGGTCGAGCCAGGACGGCCCGCCGAGCGTGAACGTCGCGCCGGTGGTGTTGGCGTCGAAGTAGAGCGGGTCCTCCGTGTCGACGACGAGCGCGAGCCGGTGCAGCACGCCCACGTCGTACGCCGTGGCCGGGAACTCGAGGTCCAGGTCCAGGGGCTTGTTCGGGGTGGCGTTCGCCCACGAGAGGGGGACGTGGTTGATGAGCGTGCCGTAGTCGCCCACCAGGTCGTAGAGGTAGGCGACGACGGTGCCGGACGCGGTGGTCGGGGTGATGCGCAGCCGCAGCTTGGTGATGCCGCGGATGGACACCTCGTTGGTGACGATGCCGGAGGTCCACACGCCGGCGTTGAGGCGGTTGACGCCGGGCAGCCAGACGATGGGCGCGATGCCGGTGAGCGCCTGGAGGCCGTTGGTCAGGAGCGCGATGCCCGCGTCCGCGGAGGTGTCGTAGCCGGACCACACCGTGCGCGAGCCGGTGTCGGTGGGCGTGCCGCCCAGCGTGCCGGTGCCGTCGAGCAGGCGGATGGCGCCCAGGCCCAGCCGCTGCGTGCTCTTGGAGACGGCGGCCCACGAGGCGTAGCCCTCCACGTCGCCGTCGTACGTGCGCAGCACGAACGGCGCCTCGCTGCCGATGCCCGTGTTCACGCCCGCGACATACTGGTCCATCCAGCGCGAGAAGCTGGTCCACACGTGGTTGGGCAGCCCCAGCAGGCCCAGGCCCTCGACCACGGCGTGGTCACCGGGCGCCAGCTCCAGGCGCTTGGGGCCGGACAGCTGGCTGACGAAGGAGACGAGCTGGTTGGGCGGGAAGAGGCTGTCGCCGTACGCGTTGGCGATGAGGATGGCGGGCTTGTTGGCGTTGATGCGCTGCAGGTACGTCGCCGCCGAGCGCACCTTGCCCCAGGACTTGACGCCGTCGATTTCGCGGTTGGCGAAGTAGTTGTCGATGGAGGTGCGCAGCTCCGGGGACGCGCGGCCCAGCAGGCGCGCCGCGATGTCCAGCAGCGCCACGGCCTGCGGGCGCCGCGTCTCGCCGCCGTAGAGTGACGCGACCAGGTCCGTCCAGCCCGACAGCGCCGCGACCGCCTTCACGCGCGAGTCGAAGCCGGCGGCGATGAGCGAGATGCCCGCGCCGTAGGACACGCCCGCCAGGCCGATGCGCGCGCTGTCCGCGCTCGTGTTGGCCAGGGTCCAGTCGATGACGCGCGAGGTGTCCGCGATGTCCGTCGGACCCGCGGTGTCGATGCCACCGCCGGACGCCCAGAAGCCGCGCGGCGTGTACGAGACGGCGACGTAGCCGCGCTCCGCGAGCGCCTTCGCCTGCGCCAGGTACTCCAGGTCGTTCAGCCCCCAGCTCGAGACGAAGATGACGGTGGGGTAGCGACCGGACGCCTTGGGCGCGATGTAGTTCGCCTTGAGCACCACGCCGTCGGCGACGTTGATGTCCACGAACTGGAAGCCCGTGGTGGGGACCGCGGCCGTGACGGCCCGCGCGGTCAGCGTCCGCACGGGCAGGGCGGACGCGGCGACCGGTACGAACAACGACAACAGGAGGAGGGATTGCAACCAGGTGCTGCGGGGGGGGATGCGCTGCGCCATGGATTACCTCACGACGTGACAGCGGGTTTGGGTGAGCCCGCGCACGCTATTGGCACATTGACTAAGAAATCAATGGCTGGCTGACAAAGCGCGTTATTCGTGTTTTATCTTCCGGACAGCACGTAGCGCCCCTCCTTGTTCAGCTCTCGTGAGACACCCTGGAGGAGGTCGTGGAGACGGACCTCGTGGGGCTCGCGGAGGACGGCCTTCAAGGCGGCGTAACGCAATGCGTTGATGATGGCGCCGCCCGCGAGCTCGTACTCCCTGGCCAGGCGTGTCAGGTCCACGTCGGGGGCGAGCTGGAAGGGTTTGTCCCGCAGGCAGGCCTCCCAGAGCTTCAGGCGCTGCGTGGGGCCGGGGATGGGGAAGTGGATGGTGGACTGGAAGCGGCGCGCGAAGGCCTCGTCGAAGTTGGAGCGCAGGTTGCTCGCGAGCAGGGCGATGCCGGGGAAGTCCTCGATGCGCTGGAGGAGGTAGGAGATCTGCTGGTTGGCGGCGTGGTCGTTGGCGTTGCGCGACTCGGTGCGCTTGCCGAAGAGGGCGTCGGCCTCGTCGAAGAAGAGGATCCACCGCTGGTGTTGGGCGTGGTCGAAGAGGCTGGCGAGGTTCTTCTCCGTCTCGCCGATGTACTTCGACACCACCTTGGAGAGGTCGACGCGGAAGACGGGCAGGCCCGTGGCCTTGCCGAGCAGCGCCGCGGTGAGGGTCTTGCCGGTGCCGGGCGGGCCGTGGAAGAGGCTGCGGAAGCCGGGCTTGAGCTGCTTCTTCAAGCCCCAGTCGTCCATCAGCGTTCCCTGGTGACGGGTCCAGGTGAGGATGTCCTCGAGCTCGTCGCGCACGCCGGGGTCGAGCACCAGGTCCTCCCACTCGAGGAGCGTGGTGATGCGCTGGGCGGGGAACTCCGGGCCGAACGGGGGATGGTAGGTGCCTCCGGTGGTCAGCCGCTCCAAAGACTCCGGGGGGAGCTGGAGCGCGGCGCTCAGGGGCGGCTCCTCCGGGTGTCGCCGGTCCAGGCGCAGCACGCGCCGGGCGAACAGGGGATGTTCGGGGTGGAGCAGGCGGTGGTGGGCGAGGCGGGCGTGGAGGTCGTCTCCCGCGAGCAGGAACAGCGCCGTCTCGCCGGTGGGCAGGAAGCCTCCATGCGAGGTGCCGGCCACGCCTCCGAACTCCGTGAAGCGGCGCTCCAGGGCCTGGTTGCGGATGAAGAACGCGTCGAGCGCCTCGGGGCGCACGTGCGGGACGAAGGCGAGGGCGAGCAGCAGGCGCTCGTGGGGGCCCAGGGCGAACTCCCGCACGAGGTCGGCGTAGGGCGCGCCCGGCGCGGGGAGCGGGGGAGGTGGATGGGTGTCGAGGAGCGAGCCGGGGAGGGATTCTCCGGCGTGCTGGCGCAGGCGCAGGTCCAGCCACTGGCTGAACCACCCGAGCTCCTCGTGGAGGAAGGCGGCGTTGGCCGCCAGCGTGGCGGAGGGCTGAGCGCTACCAGGAGACATAGAGGGGCTGGGGCATCCACGGGTGGGTGATGATGGAGAGGCTCCACGGCACCTGGTCCACGAGCACGTCGAGCGTCTTGCGCTGGACCTGGAGCTTCCAGCGGTCCTCGAGGTGCTCCAGGCGTCCCTCGCGCTGGAGGAAGGTCTCTCGCAGGCCGGCGACGGAGGTGTTGGAGATGATCTTCCAGTGGGCGATGACGGCGCGGAGCAGGCGGTCGCAGAGCGACTGTTCCTGCTCGGTGAGCTGGATGCTGGCGGGGACGGGCGTGGGGATGGGCAGGCCGCAGAGGATCTTGTTGAGGACGAGCAGCGGCTCGGGCGTGGAGGTGCTGCCGTCGACGAGGTACTGGAGCAGGTGGACGGCGCGCGTGGCGGGCTCGGGGTCGAGGAACGCCTTCCCGTCCTCGACGCGCGACAGGCCCACTTCCCGCAGCAGGTGGGGCACGAAGGGGCTGGTGAGCACGAGCCCCGCGTTGCCGATGTAGATGGGCGCGACGTCGGAGGCGTGGGCTTCGGCGCCCAGGCGGAAGGACGTTCGACGGGAGTCGGAGGCGGAGCCGCGCGTGTGACGAGGGCTGGCGCGTGACGAGGTGGCGCGGGTCCCGAGGAAGACGTCGCGCCGGCGGCGGAGCAGGGACTCCAGCCGGTGGGCGGAGCCGGAGCGGGCCAGCTCGGTGGCGCGGTCCACCAGGCGTTCGATGAGGTCGGGCGTGTCGGTGTCGTTAGCCGGGGACCCGCGGAGCTGGGGGGCGAAGTGCTGGAGGAAGCGCGTCACGACCTGTTCGAGCGTGAGCAGGGCTCCGGGGCGATGACCGAGCAGCTCCAGGATGAAGCGCCAGAGTGCGGGACGGTCGGGTCTCGAGATGCCACCGGCGCGCGCCACGTCGTTCCAGGCGTCGGAGAGCAGCTCGACGGTCGCGAGCATCGACGCCTGCATCCGAGGGGCGAGCAGGGCGGTGAGTCGCGCGAGGAGCGACTCGGGCAACACGCGAGCCCAGTGCTCACGCAGGTGGGGGCGTGACAGGTGCTGACGGAAGAAGCCGAGCAGCAGCTCCGGGGTGTCCTCGAGTGTTCGTTCAGTGAGCCGCAACAGGGCGTCGTCCGAGAGTCCGGCATAGCGGTCGGCGCTCTGACCGAGGAGGAAGGCGAAGAGGGCTTCTCGCAGGTCGTGCGTGAGCGGGGATGCGCTGGACGGGAGGGCGTTGGTGAGGGTGGGGTCCGGGCTGGCTGGTGGTGTCCCAGGTGCGGGGCTTCGAGACGGGATGGCCCCGACGCGTGAGACTCGCTCAGCGGTGTCCGACGAAGGTGAGACTGCGTCGAGGTCTGGGCGAGGCGTCCGCGAGGTTGTGTTCTCGTGGGTGGCCTGATCGGGCGTGGAGCGTGGCGAGCCATGGTGAACGGCGGTAGCCGTTCGTGGCGTGTCGTCAGCCGTGGATGCAGGAGGCTCGACCGGGGAGCGAAGCTGCTCCTGATGGCGGCCAGGGCTCGATGGATGGCGTGTGGTGCGCGGCGAGCCATCGTGGAGGACTGGGCGCGCTTGGGATGTGTCGTCTGTCGTGGAGGTCGGAGGTTCGGCCCAGGAACGAGTTGGCTCCTGGTGAGCGCCGGGGCCGAACGAAGGGGGCGTGGAGCGCGGCGAGTCATCGTGGATGACTGGGCGAACTCGAGATGTGTCGTCAGGCGTGGATGATGGTGGTTCGGAGGACGCGTGAACCTGCGTCTGGTCGGGGGCAGGACCGGATTGGGGGCGCGTGCCTGTATCGACGGGCGAGGTAGCGAGCGGCGAGCCGACGTGGGTGGCTGGGCGAGTTCGTGGCGTGCCATCTGTCGCGGAGGCCGGAGGGGCCGCCGAGGAGCGAGGCTGCTCCTGGGTTGAGAGGTGACCGGGCGGGTGGGGTGTTCCGCCATCCGCGGGTGACGTGGCGAGCGGTGAGCCACCGCGAATGTCTGGCCCCGCTTGTACGCGGGCCTGGGCCGTGGACGCTGAGGGCTCCGCGGAGGCGCGAGTCTGCTCCTCACGCGGGGGAGGGCGAGGACTCCGTCGCGTGTCGTTGTCACCGATGGGCAGCGAGACCTCAGAAGAGGCGAGAGTCAGCACCTCGCTCATGTCCGAGCGGAGCGTCCGTCGCATGTCCTCGCCGCTGATGGGGGACAGGGACTCAGCGGAGGTGAGAGATGGCGCCTCGCTCATCTCTGGGCGAGGCATCACGCTCACGTCGTTGGTGTCGAGAAGTTGCGAGGGCTCGGAAGATGCGAGAGGCCTCATCTCATCGCTCACGTTTGAGCGAGGCGTCCGCTTCACGTCGTTGATGCTGGAAGGTCGCGAGGGCTCGGAAGAGGCGAGAGGCTGCATCTCATCGCTCACGTCTGAGCGAGGCGTCCGCCTCACGTCGTTGATGCTGGAAGGTCGCGAGGGTCCGGAGGAGACGAGAGGTCGCTCCTCGCTCATGCCCGGGGGAGGCGTCAGTTGCTTGCCGCTGCCACCGATGGAGTGCGAGGGCTTGGAGGAAACGAGAGGCGGCACCTCGCTTATGCCCGGAGGCAACGTCAGCTGCGTGTCGCCGCCGCTGATGGGGTGCGAGTGCCCGGAGGAAACGAGCGGCAGCACCTCGCTCATGCCCGGAGGCAACGTCAGTTGCGTGTCGCCGTCGCTGATGGGGTGCGAGTGCCCGGAGGAAACGAGCGGCAGCACCTCGCTCATGCCCGGAGGCAACGTCAGTTGCGTGTCGCCGCCGCTGATGGGGTGCGAGTGCCCGGAGGAAACGAGCGGCAGCACCTCGCTCATGCCCGGGGGAGGCGTCAGTTGCGTGTCGCCGCCTCTGATGGAGTGCGAGGGTTCGGAGGAAACGAGAGGCAGCACCTCGCTCATGCCCGGGGGCGGCGTCAGTTGCGTGTCGCCGCTTCTGATGGGGGACGAGGGCTCGAAGGAGACAAGCGGCAGCACTTCGCTCATGCCTGAGCGAGACCTCGGTCGCGTGTCGTTGCTACTGATGGGCGGCGAGGACTCGGAGGCGGTGAGTGGCGGCGCCTGACTCGTGTCCGAGCGAGCTGCCCATCGCGTCTCTTCGCCGCCGATAGGCTGCGAGGACTCGAGGGGGCCGAGAGGCTGTGCCTGACTCGTGCCCTGGCGAAGCGTCTGTCGCGTGTCGTTGGCTTCTGAGGGCGCGGATTCGGTGCGAGACGAAGCCGCCACCTGTAGGGGACTCGCGTGAGTACGTCCTGGAACGTCGTGAACCGCGAACTGCTCAACGGAGGGCTGTCGTGGCCCTGGGAGAAGAGCACCGCTCATGGACAGCGGAGACTCCGTGGATGGCGAACTCAGCCCCTGCACGGAGTCCGGATGCGCACCCCGAACCTCGCCTCCTTCCCCGACCGGCGAGGACTCCGCGATGCGAGGTGTCTCCTGATGGCCCGAATCGAGTTTGCCACGCGTGTCGTCAGTGGTTGATGACGAGAACTCTCGTGAGCGAGGTGGACGCTGCTGCTCGTTCGTGTCTGCTTGGGGCGTCGATGCGGGCCTGTCTCCCCAGGCCGGAAGCACATCGCCGCGCGATGCCTGGAGCGACTCTGCGCCGCTGCTCGGTTGGCGGTCCCGTAGCGTGTCCACTCCCGTCGTGAGTGCCGCTTCCGTCGTCGTTCGTGCTGAGACCCTGTCACGGGCATCAGGCGTCGACGCCGCATGAACAGGTGGCGATATCGACTCCGACGCAGTGTCGAGCGTGGACGACGATTCGGTGGAGCGCCTCGCGGCTGCTGAGGAATCAAGTGCCTCCGTGCGAGCGACTCTCGGTCCTTCTGGCGTGGGCGCCGCGAAGCTGGCTGTGCCGCCGCCCACGCCCGTTGGCTCCATGTTCACGGCGGATGCGAGCTGCACCTCGGAAGCGCGTAACGCCTCTGTGCGTGTCGCGGAGATTGCCTCCGGATTCGATGAAGCAGGCGACGCCTCCGCCCATGAGTGCTCATCGCCGCGATGCATCTCGGACGTGGTGTCGTCCTCGGACCCCATGGAGGGCATCGCCGATGGAGTTGCCTCCGTCTCCTCCTCGAACCCGAGTGTCCGCAACGCCTCTCTGAGCGCCGCGACATGCTTCGCCGGGAGGTGGCCCACGCTGCTCCACCGCAAGACCACCTCCGCGAGCGCGGAAGTAACATCCGAGGAGACACTCCTCCCGAACAGGAGGCTCACCACCTGGAGGAAGGTCGCGGCTGTCAGAGGGGTGGTCTCTCCCAGCCGGAGCAGTTCCGTGAAGACCGCCTGTCGGGCCTCCATCCTCCCTCCAGGGAGGACCCGCTCCGGGAGTTGCTCCAGCGCGGAGAGGAACGCCCCCATCGTCCCTGCCTCGCGTGGCCGCAAGACCTCCATCACCCGTTCGAACAAGGGGCGCGGGCTCATGACGACAAGGGCCCTTCTCAACGGCTCCGCGTCCCGGAGCGCGAGCAGGAACAGCCGTGCGTCCTCCGGGTGGTGCGCCAGCAGCGCCTCCAGCAACTCGGGGACCGAGGGTTCCCCGGACCCGACCTGTCCATCCCGGAGCCGCTGGGCCAGCACGGCCTTCAAGGCATGGGCTCCCCAGTCGCGAGGCTCGGTGGAGAACGTGGAGGGGGGCTCTCTGGGGGGGGCTCCCGTGGGGGCCGCGAACGCGTCGAGGACCACGGGCGCCCCGTCCAGCAACGCGGCCATCACCCGGGCGAAGAACAGCGGCTTGTCGTGGGCCCTCGCGATGAACACGGGGAGCGCCGAGCGCAGGGGGCTGCCGGCTTCTCCCGACGGCGGCATCAGGCGCACCAGCAGTCGCGTGCGCACCTCCTCGGGCATCCTGCGCACCGCGCGGACGAGGGCCTCCATCGAGCCCTCCGTGGACTCCCAGGACAAGGCCCTGCGCAGCATCGACCTCGGCAGCTCCGGTAGCGCGGACAGCGCGCGCTCCACCGTCAGCTCGGGAGTCCGCACCGTCGTCGACCAGGGCAGCACGCCATGCTGGAGGTAGTAGCGGAGCGCTTCGGTCAGCGTGTACCGGACCGTGGCCGCCATCCGCGCGGGCTCGTCGTCCCAGCCTTCCTCGCGCGTCTCCTCGCGAGTGGCGGTCACCGTCGCGGACACCTCCGGGGGCAGCTCCTCCACCAGCTCCCCGATGATGGACGCCAGCGACGAGAGGACGGGGTGCCGCTGGCGGATCTGATCGAGCCCCAGCGCGAGCGTCGTGACCAGCTCCGTGTAGCCCAGTCCCTGGCTCTCCGACACACCCTCCAGGAGCTGGCGCATCGCGCTCTTGCGGTTGAACTGCGAGCCCGCGTCGCGCACCAGGTACGTGAGCGTCAACGACCAGAGCAGGTGCGAGAGCTTCTGGTCGCTCAGCGGGAGCACGGGCTCCACGCGGTGCAGGGCCTGGAGGCTGATGATGTAGTCGATGAGGATCGCTGCGTGCTTGGGCTCCAGCAGCGTGAGGAGCCGCTCCAGCAAGGGCTGGTCGAGTTGGAGCACCAGCCGCTGGATGACCTGCGCCATCCACGCATGCCGCCCGATGAGGCGGACGAGCGCCTCCGGGTCGTTCTCGGCCACGCTCGTGAACAGCGCGCCGAAGGAGAAGCGCGCGCCCGTCGGCGCCCAGAACGGGAGCGTCCCGTGGACCAGGTAGTACTCCATCAACTCCAGTCGGAACTGCGCCTCCGTCCGGGGTTGCTCGCCTGGCGGCGCGGACGACCGCCGCTCCCGCACGGCCTGCTCCACCACCTCCCGCAGCCGGAGGGCGAGCCGCTCCGCCACCACCGACTCGAAGTCGTTCGAGGAGACCGTCCCCAGGTCCACATCGAGCCGGTCGATGCGCACGTGGAGGCCAGGGACGTCCACCGCGTCGAAGACCTGCTCGATGATGGCCAGGAGCCGCCCGCGGTTGAACGGGCCCAGATGGGGTTGCAGCGCGCGCGCCTGGGCCTCGGATTCGACGTCCAGCACGAGCGTCTGCTTCCGGATGCGGTGATGCGAGCCCGTCATGCGCCATCCGCCTCGGGTTCGCGAGCGGCGACTTCGAGGAAGTCTCGCAGCCGCGCGGACGTGGTGGCGATGCTGGACGGGTCCTGGTCCCGCAGGGCATTGCGCCAGGCCCAGTAGAGCCGCTCGAAGCCCGCCATGCGCGTGGGCCCGAGGAAGAGGCAGTCCGTCACGACCAGGGCCGGCGCGTTGCTCCGGATGACCTCGCGTGCGAAGGACTGGTACTCCGTCGTCTTCCACTGCCCCGTCGCGGTGGAGATGACCGCCGTCAACGTGAAGCCGTAGGCGAACGTGTCCTCGTCGGAGCGACGCGCCGAGCGCAGCAGGAGGTGCTCCACGATGTAGAGCTGCGAGCGACGACGGTTGAGCCGCCGCACCTGCTCGACGAGCCCGTGGGCGCGGGCGACGGCGCTCTCCGTGTTCGCGAACTTGCCCACCAGATGCCAGCCGCGCGCGCCCGGCGACCGGGAGACCAGCGACACGGAGGACTCCCCTGGCAACGTCCCCACGCGGAGGTTCTCCAGCGAGCCCGCGGCCCCCAGGAACTCCGCGCTCACCGAACGCGAACGGAGCGGGGCGGTCGCCTCGGGCGAGAGCGACTCGGGGGCGGGGAGTGACGAGACGGCGGTGAAGCGCTCCTCCAGCATGTCGGTATGCCGGGCGAGGGCGCGGCTCTCCGGGGCCTGCGTGCCCGCGTCGGAGATGTCGAGGAACAGCTCGTCCAGGACGTCGATGAGCGGCGACGCATCCCCCAGGTCCATCCCGAGCTGGATGCGGCTCTTGATGGCCATGCCCGCGATGTTCGCTACGCCGGGGCGCTCCAGGTAGTCGATGCCCCGGCCCCGGTCCTGGGTCGCGTGGACGAGGTGTCGCAGCAAGGCCAGCTTCGCCTCCATCAACCGCTCCGCCTGGGTGGACTCCGTGCCTTCGCCCCAGGCCCCTCCGGCGATGGTGTCGATGTCGAGCGACTCGGCGAAGAGGGCCAGCAACACGTCGAGGAAGCGGTTGCGACGCTCGGTGACCGGGTCCTGGCTCGCGACGAGCTGGGCGAGGCCGCGTGCATACCCGGACGCGTCGCTCTCCTCCGAGCTCCCATGTTTGAGCAGCGGCTCGACGTCGGGCACCTCGCCCGTGAGCAGTTGGAAGAAGTAGGTGCGCCGCAGGTCTTCATCCGTGGAGAACAGGTCGCGCGTCCGCTCCAACTGCGCGAAGAAGTCCGCGAGCAACTGCTCGAACACGAGCAGGTAGCCCTTGAGCTGTT
Source organism: Myxococcus dinghuensis (assembly GCF_024198235.1). GTDB lineage: Bacteria > Myxococcota > Myxococcia > Myxococcales > Myxococcaceae > Myxococcus > Myxococcus dinghuensis. The sequence continues at coordinate 225,094 of NZ_JAKCFB010000009.1, forward strand.
TGGCCTGCGCGCGTCGCACGGGGCTGGTCACGTCCGGCAGGCCCGCCGCGCTGATGCCGTAGACGAGCGGGTACTGGTTCTGGATGGACGTGTAGCGCCGGAAGTCCCGGCGCTGCCCCTGGGGCATGGGCAGGAGCTGGGTGTACTGGGGACGCAGCGGCCACGTCCGGCGCTGCTCGGCCCACAGTCGCTCCAGCTCGCGGCGCACCCGCGCGGGCTGCGGCTTGACCTCGACGCCGTTGCGGAAGAGTCGGATGGAGAAGCCACCGCGCCGTGCTTCCGAGCGGGTGTCGAGCGCCAGCACCTGGTCGACGGGCACGGAGAGGGTGCCGTCGGGCTGGGTGGCGACCGTGTCCCCGACGCGCAGGCTCACGCGCCGGACGCTGGTGACACCCGGGGACACGACCATCACCTCGAGGAGGTCGGGGATGGAGATGGAGGTCGCCTTCGGCTGGAGCTCCGCGTCGGCGATGAAGCCGTTGAGCATCAGCGGACCCTCGAAGATGTCCTCGGTGCTCCGTCCCGCGGCGAGCAGGGCGGAGAGCGACTCGCGGCGCGGCTCGGGGGCGAGGCGGTTGCCCAGGTTGAAGAACAGCGCCGCGAGGATGCTCTCGGGGGAGAGTCGCTCGTCGATGCTCACCTCCGCGGTGACGGTGGCGGTGACGGGTTGAAGCAGGCGGGTGTCCCGGAGGTCCTCGCACAGGTCCCGGTGTCGCGAGTACACGCGCCGGGCCTTCTCGATGAGGGCCTCCGGCCCCTGGTCGTCGCTCGCGCAGCAGTCCGCGCCCGGTGCGTAGAGCCAGAGGTCATGGAGTCCGGGGACCGGGTCCTCCTCGCTGGGGGACACGGGCGTGAGCCACACGTTGGCGAGCCCGGGGACGCGGTCGAGGAGCAGCTTGCGGTAGTCGCGCTCCGTCACCGGGTTGCACGGGAGGATGTCGAGCGCGGGGAAGAGGGCCTGCCGCTCTGGCTCGAGCTGGCCCGTGACGGGGTCCAGCAGCAGGTCCTCCAGCGGGAACTGCGCGCGATAGGACAGCTCCGTCAACGCGTAGCAGACCTGCTCCAGCGTGGTGACGCCTGGATCGTGCTCGTTGTAGTCGGTCCAGATGTTGCCCGCGAGCTGCTGGACGAGCCGCGTGCCCTCCTCCTTGAGGGCCACGTAGTCCATGCCCTTGTTGGCGGGAGGCGTGGCGGTGACGGTGACGGGCTCGGCCATAAGGAGTCCTCGGGAGGCGCGGCGTCAGTAGCCCTCGGCGGCCAGTGCTGGCGCGGGGGTGCTCGCGTCCGTGATGTCGTGATGGGTGGCGGAGGTGAGGAAGTACCAGTCGGAGTCCAGCTCCGCCGGCTCGGGCGCGTGCCGCAGCTCGAGCGAGTAGAGCAGCGACACGTACGGGCGCGTCTGGATGAACTCGGAGAGGTCCGCCTCCGTCGCGTACTGCCCCCGACGCGTGGCCCGCGCGGCGTCGTAGTACCAGGGCGACAGGTACTCCACGAGGTCGCGGTCGAGCCGCTCGATGCTCTCGCCCACCTCCTCGCCGTCGCGGAAGCGCACGCGCGCCGCCACCGTGACGCGGACGTAGACGGGGTTGACGACCTGGACTTGCGCGAAGGGACTCGCGCGCGCCTGGAGATAGGCCTGGATGTCCTCCAGCACCTCCGAGCCCACCTGCGGAACCGTGGGGTCCACGGACGCCGTGCCCGCGCGGTCGGGCACCACGACCACGAGCACCGCGCCGGGGACGGAGGACCGTCGCAGGGCCTGGGCCGGGAGCGCGGCCACCTTCCAGATGGAGGGGTAGCGCTCCAGCACCAGCCGCTCGTAGTCCCAGGGCAGGATCGCCCGGGCCTTGTGGCGCAGCCGCTCGCCCGCGCGCACCTGGAAGGTGCGAGGTGTCTCGGGCGGCCGTCCTCCGAAGGAAGGGAGGGGCTGGGTGATGGTGCCGACGTCCGGCAGCTCCTGCACGGAGACGGTGATGGTGCCGGCGGGCACCGGCGTGTCCACGTCCGCTCCCGGGGAGCGCCGCGTCGCCACCAGCGCGTGGGGCGTGATGTCGAGCGTCCGGGGGAAGGCGTCGGCGTCCTGTTCGACGCTGGCGCGGACCCACTGGTACGTGTCGGGGAGCAGCGTGGTGCCGGACGAGCTGAACGCGGGCAGGTCCAGCTCCAGGATGCCCGTGCCCTGGAGCCCGCGCGTCGAGTCGGAGAGGACCTGCGACGCGGGCAGCGCGTTCCAGCCCGTCTTCGTGAGCAGGTCGTAGCGCACGGGGGGCGGCGCCCCGGGGCCTTCATACGTGCCGCTCATCTGGAACAGCAGCGTGAGCGACTGTGCGAGGTCCAGCCCGGAGAACCCGAGGAAGAGGTTGGCCGGGGCCTTGAACCTGGGCAGCAGCGAGGCGGGCCGCGAGGCGTCGCGCGCGGCGGCGTGGTAGCCGTCGAAGGGCAGCAGGTGGAAGTAGCGCAGCTCCTCGCGCGTGCAGCTCGCGGTGTAGTGGACGCTGAGCTCGAAGAGCCGGGGCGTCCAGGGCGGGTTGGGGTACTTGAGGGGCGTGGCGGGCTTCAGGCACTTCGCGAGGCACTCCTGCATGCACTTCGCCCACTCCTCGCCTTCCTTGCCGGCGCAGGCCTCCGCGCACTTCGCCTCGCAGCCCGCGGTGTCGGGCAGGTCCGCGAGCACGGCGTTGAGCACGTTGAGCGTGTAGAGCGACTCGCCGAAGGCATAGGGCGGCGTCGTCAGGCGCAGCTCCAGCGCGCTCTTCTCCGGGTCGTAATAGGCGGGGGGCGTATGGGATTGGAGGGTGAAGTCCTCCAGCTCCGTGCCCGGACAGAGCGCGCCGGACTTCTCCGGTTCCGGGTCGGCGCAGTCGTTCTTCGTGCGGAACAGGTAGCTCTCCACGCCGTCTTCTTCCGTGGAGGCTTCGGACGTGCTCGTGGGGACGATGGGTTGCAACGTCCACGAGCCCGGTTGGAGTACGCGCAGCTGGGCCTTGAAGCTCTGGTTGTCGAAGAGGTTCGCCGCGGGCTCGCCGTCCGGACCGATGACGTAGTCCGCGTAGTAGCCGCTGAAGCCCGTCGCGTCCTGGGGCAGGTTGAACCAGTCGAGCGTGAGCCGCAGCGTGTCCGGCTTCTTGATGAACAGCTCCGCGTGGTGGATGCGCAGATAGGAGCCGACGACGGGTGTGCCACCGAACAGCAGCCAGGGCGTGCTCGGGTCGATGTCGCCATCGGTGTTGTCCAGCCGCAGTCCCGTCAGGTCCTCCACCCGGGTCTCGAGCTCCAGCGCGGCGAAGTCCACCGCGTCGAGCAGCGACAACGGGTGGACGCTGACGCCGTTGCCCAGCTCCACGGGTTCGGACTTCAGGAGGGCCCTCAGCGTGGGCAGCTCCGGCGCGGGGCCCGTCGCCGACGGGACGATGGCGGGGACGGTGGTGGGAAGCTCGAAGCGCAGGCCGAACCCCGTCACCTGGGGCTCCGTCACCGTGGCGACCGCGGGGATGAACGCGTCGTAGGACTCCACCGGGAAGAAGCCCTCGGAGATGGAGACCTCGAGCGTGAAGGCCGCGCGGAGGACCTCCAGGAAGAGCGTCCGAGGGTCCTCTCCGGTGGCGGTCGCCAGCGCCTGGAGCAGGGGCTCCAGCCTCTGCGACGACTCCGGCGACAGTTGCACGCTCAACGTCACCGCGCGCGTGCCCCCCGTCAGCAGCAGGTAGCGGGAGGCGACGGCGAACCCCAGGCGAGCGGGGACCGTGCGGGTGGTGGACGTCTCTCCCACGTCGCGCGCGCCGAAGGTGGCCCAGCCCGGGCGCCGGGCATCCGGTGGCTGTTCGCCCGCCGCGTCCGTCTCGATGGGCTCCAGCGGCATCTCCGATGCGAGCACCTCCCGCGTCACCACCGGCACGTCGTCGACGGGCTGTGCACCCGTTGGGTCGAACAAGGGGCCCTGGAGTACCCGCAGCGCGAGCCGTTGCTGCACCGACGCGCGTGTGACGCCCACGGCGTTGTCCGCGCCGAAGAGGATGTCCTCGCCATCCGGCCGCTTGCCCGCGGGGAAGAGCGTGTCGCGAGGCACGCTCGACGCCGTGAACGCCTCGTCCTCCGCCAGCTCGAACGTCAGGTACGTGCTGTCCGGCAGGGCGCCCCCGGGACTCAGGCGCAGCACCTGCCGGTGGTAGAAGTCCGCGTAGCGCCCCGACACCGTGTTCACCGTGTCCTGCGCCGTGCGGAACAACTGCACGAAGGCCATGTAGAGGGCCAGGTGCGGCGGGTGGTCGCCGGTCGCGAGCACGGTGGGCAGCTCCGCGCGCGCCAGGCCCTGCGCGCGGGAGAGCATGTCGAGGAACACCTCCATCCGCGCGTCGAGCTGACCGAACGCCGCGCGGGCTCGTGCCTCCTTCGTCGTCCCCCGGTAGGCGCTCGCTTCGGGCACCAGCTGCTGCACGCCCCAGAGGGGCAGCATGCCCGCGAGGTCCAACGGCACGGGGCGGCCCAGGGCCTGGGGCGAGCCCGCGCCCAGGGCGAGGCTCCCCACGGCGCGCAGCGCGATGGACAGCGGCCCCTCGATGGCCTCCGCCAGCAGGTTCCCGAGCAGCCGCCCCGCCTCGCCCTGACCGCCCAGGCCCGCGCCGCGCAGCCACAGGTCGAAGCGCCGGGCGAGTCCGACGACGACGTCGACGCCGTCCGACAGCGCGCGGAAGGCGGCGTCGGCCGAGCGCGCCGCGTCCATGTCCCGCGCGGCGCGCAGGAAGCGCTCCTCCACGCCGTCCGCGGACATCGCGTCGATGGAGGCGAGCACCATGACGGGGTCGGCGAGGAAGAACTCCACCCAGTCCCCGTCGCGCGTGTCCTTCAGGTCGTAGAAGTAGACGAGGGCGCCGAAGCGGGGCGCGAAGTCGAGCAGCTCCGAGCGCGTGCGCCCGTCCACGGGCGCGTAGCCCTCCTCCAGGGCGCGCAGCCAACGGTCGTACTGACTGGGAGCGTCGTTGATGGCGACCTTCGTGTCGCGAGGCGCCATGGCTCAGGGTCCCTGCACCGGGATGCTCCCCTCCTGGAGATAGAAGGGATAGACGAGGTTGCTGCGCGTGTTCGTCCGCGTGATGACGTACGCCACGTCGATGGTGAGCTGTCCCTCCACCGACGCGGTGTGCTGCACCGTCACCGACTCCACGGTGATGCGAGGCTCCCAGTAGAGGATGGCCTGCTGGACGTAGTCCTGGATCTGCCGCGTCAGCGTGGTGTTGATGCCGCGGAAGACCATCTGCCGCAGCTCGCACCCGTAGGTGGGCAGCATGACCCGCTCACCGAGCGAGGTGGACAGCAGCACCCACAGGCTCTCGCGGATGTCCGCGTCGTCGCTGACCATGAGCACGCCGCCCAGGCTGCGAGAGAAGGTGGGCGGGAAGCTCCAGCCGGTGCCGAGGAAGGAAGGCGTCTGCGTGGCCATGCGCCTCAACCTCCAATCTGCACGGTGGGGAAGCCCAGGACGATGGTGCCGCCGTGGACCGTCTTGTCTCCCATCCGGGCCGCGGGCATCCCCATGATCTGGACGGTGGTGGAGCCCTTGGCGATGGCGTCGGGCGGCCCCACGCAGACGGCGAGGTCGCCGACCTTCGCGGCCGGCAACCCGCCGATGAGCACGGTGGGCGCGCCCGGCCCCGCGATGGGTCCCCCCACGTGCGGAATGGGCGAGGGCACCGCGGGCGTGGACAGCGGGCACTGGTGGAAGTCGGTGAGGCGTGCGGCGGGAGGCATGGGCGTCCTTTCCTTGGGACGACACTCAGTTGATCTTCACCATCGAACCGCGCACGGTGAGCATGCCGCTGGAGGTCAGCTCGGCCTGGGCGCTCCCGCTGGCGGAGAACTTCATCGACGCGGTGTGGGCCACCTGCACGCCCTTCACCGTCACGTTGCCGGTGGCCTCCAACGACAGGTTCCCGCCCGCCGCCACCGACACGTTGCCCTTGGCGCTCACCTTCAGGTTGCTGGCGCTGTCCAGGGTGACGCCGCTCTTGCCCAGCACCAGGCTGTTGCCGGTGCTGTCCTTGAGGGTGATGGCGCCGGACGTGTCGTCCAGCTCGAGCAGGTGGCCGCCCGGTGTCTTGATGGAGACGACCTTCTTCTCGTCGTCGAAGGACAGCTCCAGCTTGCTGCGGGTGACCACCGCCTTGCGCGTGTTCTTCTCGTCGGGCGGGGACGGCGTCGCGTGCTGCTTGCCGTACACGGCGCCGAGGATGACGGGGAAGCGCGGGTCCTCGTTCATGAAGCCCACCACCACCTCGTCGTCCACCTCCGGGTAGAACAGCGCGCCCACGCCGCTGGACGCGTAGAAGGTGCCCAGCCGCGCCCACACGCCCTGGCTCGGCTCCTGGAGCAGGGGCAGCCCCACCAGCACGCGCAGCTCACCCTCGGGGTCCCTGGCCACCTGCTTCACGATGCCCGTCTGCAGGCCCTTGATGGGCGGGAGCTGTCCGGAGGCGTCCGGCGCGGCGATGTCCTGCGTGTCGGCGGTGTACCAGCGCGCGGACAGGCCGAAGTCCACGGACGTCAGCCACACCCCGTCCTCGATGTGGTGGTGCACGCCGCTCATGAAGGCCGCGCCGTTGAAGCGGGGCCCCAACCCGCCCAGCTCCAGCATGGCGCCCACGCGCGCCAGCGCGCTGCCATGGAACCGCACCGTCCCGCGAATCTTCGACAGCTTCGACTTGAGCAGCTCCGCGGACGCCCACGCCTGGAGGTCCCCGGGCTGGAGCTCCGCGCCCGTCTGGAGCGCGACCTTCTTCGCCCCGAACACCTGCGAGAGCCGCGCGGACGTCACGTTGCCCTGCTCCTTCACGGACACGGCGCCGGGCCCCGACTCGAGCAGCTTCTGCGTCGCCGCGTCCCAACTGATGCCCTTGATGGCGGAGGCGTCGTACTGCGTGGTGGCGTCCAGCTCCGTCTGGAGGTCCAGGATGGACTCGCCATACTTCACCGCCAGCACCGGGGCCTTCGTGGTGTCCGGCTTCGTCACCACCACCGCGCCCCCGTCCGCCATGACGAGCAGCCCGTTGAGCTGCGCGCGCGTCACCATCAGGTCCCAGTCGGTGGCGTAGTACTGGACCACCTCCGGGTGGACGACGGAGGTGGCGTCCACCGTGCCCGACAGCCCGTTGCGCGACAGCAGCTTCTCGATGAGCGCGCTGTCCTTCACCTTCTCGAAGAAGCCGCTCTTGCGCTCCAGCGTCATCTTCAGCGCCGCGTCCGTCAGCTCCACCACCAGCCTCGAACCCGACGCGGTGTCGATCTCCAACCCCTGCCGGCACACCACGCCCTCGAAGATGACCGTGTTCTTCCCGTCGTAGCCGGCGGCGATGCTCACCTCGGCGCCGGGCAGGAAGGTGTCCGTGGCGCTGATGGGGAACGTGCCCGTGGCGGCCTCGCCGTCGAAGAGGACGAGCCGCGCCCGCGGCAGCTTGTTGACCGAGAGCCACGTGTCCACGGAGATGACCTGGTACGTGGCCGGGATGCGTGTCCCGTTGGACGTGATGACGAAGGTGGACCGTGCCCCCTCGTTCGTCAGCGGCGAGGGCGTGCTCATTCCAGCGCCTCCCGCAGCGGGGGGAACAACAACTGCGTGCCCACGGTGAGCTGGCGGAAGTCACTCAGCCCGTTCACGCGCGCCACGTCGACGTACGGGGTGCTGGTGCCGTAGATGCGGTAGCACATGAGCGGCAGCGTGTCGCCCGCCTGCACCGTGCGCACGTGCGTCAGGTCCGGGGAGTTCATGCGCGCCTTGAGCGCCAGCTCCACCTCGTCGTTGTAGCCGAGGAAGGTGCCCTTGGCCCGGGCGCGCAGCGGCGTGCCGTCGGGCTTGAAGAGCGTGTAGCTCATGCTCAGCTTCGACAGCTTGCACTTGAACAGGAAGGTGCCCCAGGACAGCTTCAGGTAGTTGGGGCTGTGGATGTTGCCGTTGTAGGTGAAGACCAGGTTCTTGAACTTCGCCACCTGCTCGGCGATGCCGTCCTCGGTGAAGGGCATCAGCCCGGGCAGGGGGCTGGGCACCACGCCGGTGCCGTCGAACACCAGCTCCAGCTCCACGGTGTCGGGGGGGATGCGGTTGAACTCCGACGAGCCGCCGCTGCTGCCCTGTGCCTGCACGTCGTTGTACTTCACGCAGAACGTGTGCGAGTACGACGCCGGATTGATGTACACGACGTAGCGGCCCACCTCGGACGTGAAGTCCGACTTCTGGTAGGCGATGACCATCATCTTCTCGAGGCTGCCGGAGAACCCCATCGCTAGCGCTCCTGTCGGGCCCTGAGGACCTGGAGGACGCGGCGCAGGCACTCCTCGACCAGCGCCTGCCGCTCCTTCTTCTCGTCGGAGCAGCCGCAGTCACCCACGGGCGTGCTCGGCGTCTCGGGCCCGGCCGCGTCCACGCCGTCGCGCACGCGGAGCTGGATGCCGATTTCGTTCACCTCCAGGGGCATGGGACGCGCGCCTCAGGTCAACCGGGCGGTGAGCTGGGCCAGCTTCACGGCCACGGAGGCCGGACTGCCCAGGTTCACCCGCTCGAAGTAGTTGTAGGACAGCTCCAGCGACTCAGTGAGGATGCCGTTCTCCTGCGAGCGCATGGGCGACACCTCCCAGCGCAAGGGCCACGCGTTGACGAAGCCCCAGGCGACGAGCGGCAACCCCTCCTCGTTGAGCAGCAACACGAGGATGTTCTGCGGCAACAACGGCAGCGAGAGCCCCGAGCCCACGCTCTGGCCGAACCACTCCGCCAGGAACGAGTCCCGCGTCACCACGCCCCGCTTGAGCACCAGGTTGGAGTACTTGGCGGGCTTGGGCAGCTTGTGGGTGAAGCGGTTCTCTCCCCCCTCGGCGACGTCCTCCGTCTCCCAGTGCGCCTCGATGCCGGAGACCTCCTGGAAGGAGGCGTCCAGGTCGCTCGCCGCCGCCAGCAGGGTGGCGGAGCCGAGCAGGGACACGCTGAAGTAGAACGCCGGAGGTGGATAGTACGGTTCGGACATGGCGCGGGCTCGGGGCTCGGGGGGCTACGGCGCGGCGACGACCAGCGTCTCGAAGGCGACCTCGAGCGTCTCCACCGCGACCTCGTTGCCCTCGGACTTCAGGTCCGTGCCGGACAGCTTCGTGGGCCACGCGTTGTTCAGCGTCCACGTCATCTTCGGCGCGCCCTGCTCATCCAGCAGACTGATGATGACCGTCCGCCGGTTGATGGTGTTCATCTTGATTTCGTTGTACCAATCCCAGAAGCGCGCATCGTTGACGAAGATGCCCTTGCGCAGCCGCACGTTGCCCACCTTCCCCAGGCCGGGCATCTTGATGGGATAGAAGCTGGGGCTGTTTCCGTGGCGGTACTCGATGACCTGCGTCTCGGTCTCGAGTCCGTCGACCTCCTGGAAGCTGACGGACGTGTCGTCCCCCAACTGGACGGAGAAATAGAATTTCGGCAACGGCCAGATGTCGTTCTGGACTTCTCCTGGCATGACGGTGTCTCTCTTTCAGGGTTGGATGTGTGGGATTGAAGGGGATGGGAGCGGGCGGGCTACGCGCTGGCGCCTTCCATCTTCTGCTTGAAGGTCAGCTCGATGAATTCTGCCGGGCGGATCATCTGCAGGGTGACCTGCACGACCATGTAGCCCTCCAGCACGTCCTGGGCCGTCATGGTGCTGCCCAGGCCGCACTCCACGCTGAACGCGTCCGACGCGGTGGCGCCCAGCAGGCCGCCCTGCGACCACAGCCCCTGCAGGAAGCTGGACACCATGGAGACCACCGACGCCCAGGTGTTGCCGTCGTTGGCGGCGAACACGAAGCGGTCCAGCGCGCTCTTGATGGACTGCTCCGCGTAGACGAGCGTGCGGCGCACCTGGATGTAGCGCCAGTCGTTGCTGTTGCCGTCGAGCGTGCGCGCGCCCCACACCACGGTGCCCCGGCCCACGAACTCGCGCAGGGCGTTGATGGCCTTGCCGTCCACCGGGACGTTGAGGTTCTCCTGCTGCTCGTTGTTGAGCTTGAAGGTGGTGCTGGTGACGCCGGCGAGGCTGACGTTGGCCGGCGCGTTCCACACGCCCCGGTTGGCGTCGTTCCACGTATAGACGCCGGCCAACGCGCCCGTGGCGGGCAGCACGTCGTCCTTGCGGGAGATGATGCGCAGCATGTCCGCCAACAGCGGCAGCGCGGCGGTCAGGTTCTGGTTGAGCGCCTGGATCTCCGCCGGGTCGGTGAGCGTGCCGATCTTGGCGATGTCCGCGTCCACCGCCGTCTTGCGCGCGGAGTTGTTGGCGTAGAGGTTGGCGCTCTCCAGCTTGAGGATGTCCTGGAGCTGCTGGTCCGTCTTGATGTTGGTGTAGTCGAAGTCGCCCGCCTCCTGCACGTTGGTGTGCAGGAAGGGGAAGTAGGCCATGCCGTAGTTGAGGAACTTGCTGCCCACCAGCCCGCGGAACTCCGACTCCACCGTCTCCAGCGTGGTCTGGGTGACGGTGGCGCCGCCGTACACGTCGAGCAGCGCGACGCGGTCCTGGAGCTTGCCGCACTGGTTGAGCATGGCGGTGGCGACGGTGCCGTAGTCCGCGGACGTGGCCAGGTTCACCGCGTCCGGCACGACGAGCATGGTGGGCCCCACCTGCTCGGCGATGATGTTCAGGCCGTCCACCAGCTTGGGGGCCTCCAGCGGGTCGCTGTAGCCACCCACGGAGACGACGTACGCGGTGCCGCCGCCGTTGGCATAGAACAGGCGCAGGCTGTTGAAGAGGATGTACTTGGTGCCCGCCGTGGGGACCAGGTCGTAGTACTTCCAGGTGGAGGTCGCCGCGTCGAGCACCTTGAAGTCGTAGCCACCGGACTTCTGCTTCGTGGTGTCCGTGACCTCGGTGAGGTTGAACGTGGGGTCCGGCGCGCCACCGAAGATCTGCTCGTAGTCCGCCAGCGAGCCGATGCGCACCGGCGTGTTGGGGATGGGCTTGCCGCTGAGCGTGGCCGTCTGGGTGTAGCCGATGAAGGCGGGCACGGCCGTCTGGATTCCGACGACCGAGGGTGGGAAGGCGTCCAACTCCGTGACGTAGACGCCGGGGGTCTTTCGAGCGGCTTTGATGGGCATCGGGCTTCTCTCTTCCGGGTGGGCTGCGGGGTTCAGAGGTTGAGGTAGATGTCCGAGTAGTCGTGTCGCTCGGACGCTTTCGGGGACGGGGGGTGGCCCGTGGGGCGCGTGTCGATGGCGCGCCCGGGGGGCGAGCCCTCGCGCGGGAGCACCAGCGCGGGGCTGGCCACGGGGACGCGGGCCATGAGCGTGCGCTCCGGGCTCCCGACGCGTTGGGCGCCGCGCAGCTCGAAGCGGAACGTGGAGACCTCCTCCAGCGGGAGCTCCGCGTCGGCGATGAAGCGGTAGGCCGCGCCCGCGCCGGCCACGTGCGCCGGAGAGGGACCGGAGAAGGTGACGCCTCCGGACGTCGCGGTGTCCACGAGGTCGAGCGCCTCGTAGCGGACGCCCGGTGGTGGGATGGCGTAGTAGATCCAGCGCGTCTGGCGCCGCTCGAAGCGCAGCTCGAGCTCGAGCGGGACGATGCGCGCCAGGTCCACGCCCTGCTCCAGGTCGCACACGGGATACAGCCCGGAGGCGGACGCCTCCGGCTTGTCCAGCAGCAGGTTCACGAAGCACAGCGGCGTCGGATAGGGCTGGGTGTAGACGACGGTGTCCGTGTGCAGCGTGCGGCCGGCCCGGTCCTCCTGGCGGATGACGTAGCGCCCCTCGGGCAGCGAGACGAGGTCCAGGTAGGCCACCCGGCCCAGCCGCTGCTCGAGGTCCGGGGGCCGTGCGTGCGCGCGGCGCGCCTGGACCTGCTCGCAGGTGACGAGATAGGGCGCCTGCTTCCGCAGGAGTCCGACGGGGATGCTGCAGGGCTTGCAGAGCACCGGGGCGCCGGCCAGGTTGTCGACGACGACGCGGTCGACGTCCTCGCTGACGAGCACGACCTGGAGCTGGGCCTGCACCACGCGCAGGCCGCTGGCGGCCGTCACGTGCGAGCCGGGGTTGAGCAGCGCGGGGGGCGTGAGGGCGCCCTCGCAGTGCAGCCCCTGGTCCGACGACTCCGGCGGCGCGTCCAGGAAGTGCGCCTGGGTGTTGTCGAAGTAGAGGTTGGTCTGGAGCGGCTGGAAGTCGCTGGGCAGGTCGGTGAGGTTGACGAAGTAGGGCGTTTCGGCGACGAGCACGAACGACAGCCAGGACCACTCCCCCTCGCGATGCCGGCGCGCGAGCGCGGAGAGCAGCTGGTCCCGGCGGTTGAAGTCGTACAGGACGGAGAAGCGCCCCTCCTCCTGGAGGAAGAGCAGGCCCTGGTCCCGCATCCAGCCCCGCGTGGCGGCGGTGGGGGCCCCCACCAGCGCCCGGCAGCGTCCCTCGGAGGCGTTGAAGTACGTGTGGCGCAGGTCCACCGTCATCAACCGCTCGTAGGCGTAGCGCCGGGGACGGGTCTCCGCCTCGCGCGCCTCCGTGACGGGCTCGGGGGGCGTCACGGGGCGAGGCAGGTCCTCGCGCCGCAACTGCGAGGGGCCGTGGAGCAGGTGCTGGTGGGCGCGGTGCGGCAGCTTCATGGCCGCTGCTCCTGGGGCTCGCCGGGCGTCTCCACGCCCTTGGCGGCCGGGACCTGCGCCTGCTGCGCCGGGCCGCGATAGGGAATCATCCGGACCTTGTAGAGAACGGACGGCAGGTACTTCACGCCGGCCAGGCCCATCAGGTGGTTGAGGCCGAGCAGGTCGAGGTTGGTGAACTCGAACGTGAGCTTGTCGATGTCGGCGTGCAGGCCCGGCAGGGTCTGCTGCGTGAACCACGGCGTCTGCTGGAAGTAGCTGATGACGAGGGAGATGGTCTCCAGCGCCACCGGGTACGCCTGGTCCGTGAAGTTGGCGTAGAACAGGACGTAGAGGTCGATGTACAGCGGCGGGGCGACGATGCCGTACGTGTCCTGCGACACGGGGACGTTGCGGTTGTAGGTGCTGATGATGGTCTCGTGCTGCAGGTTGGCCAGGAACATCACCACCGCGTTGCTCGCCGTCGCCGCGGCGTTGCCCTGGTTGTCCTCGAGGTTGGACAGCACGACCCACGGCTCGTTGCGTGGCGCCGGCTCCGCGTTGCGGATGAACTCATCCAGACGTTGACGGATGAGCTCGAGGGTGGACCCAAGCTTTCCCAAGGCAAAGCCTCTCATGCGCGTCCCGCGGACGCGTGACTCGTTCTTCGTGGGGTGAGACCCGGAGGGCCGCCGGGAGTATTCGCGAGCGAGAATCCCGAGGATCCTTCGCCCCTGCCGCAGTCAATCCCTGACGAGTCGTGTATCTCGCGGGATGATCAAAACAGTAACAGGGACTCGCGGTGTGTCAACCGGGGTGGGTTTGTATGACTTGCCGGGGAGGGTGTCTGTTGAAACTTTCGACGTCTGTCTTTGCCTCGGGCCCGGGGATACTGAGGGGAGGGGCCCGCGGTCGGAGCGGCGTCGGACGCGGCGGGTCCTCTCCCTTGACGGGCGCGGGCCGCCGCGAACGGGCGCGCCCGGGAGGACCCGCCAGGTCCGGACGGAGGTCACGCGTGGAGGCGGGCCCCGGAGGTCGGGTGGACGGCGGAGGTGGGTACGCGAGGCGCCGACACCGCGCGGGCCGGATTCTCGGCCTCGGGCGCGATTTCCAGGCGCTGGAACGAAAGAAGCCGCCGAGTGACTCGGCGGCTTCGGGGGCTGCGGGGAGGTGACTGCCGGCTCAGGCGAGCGCGGCGGCGTCCAGGCCCGCGTCGGACATCAGGAGCGTCAGCTCCGCCTTGAGCTTGTCCTTGGCGCGGATCTCCAACTGGCGGGCGCGCTCGCGGGAGAAGCCGAAGTGGTCGCCCAGCTCGCTGAGCGTCATCTCCGAATCACCCATCACCCGGTGCTCGATGATGAAGCGCTCGCGCGGGTCCAGCCGGCGCAGGGCCTTCTGCACCAGGTCGCGGGTGAGGCCCGCCTGCTGCCGGTCCGCGACCTCGTCCTCGTGGGAGGCGGAGGAGGACTCGACGAAGTCCAGGTGGGTGGCGTCGCCGTCCTCGCCCACGGGGGCGTCGAGCGACAGGTCGCGGCCGCCCATGCGCTGCTCCATCTCGCGCACCTCGGAGGCCTTCACGTTCAGCTTCCGGGCGATCTCCTCCGCGTTGACGATGCTCGCGTCACCGGCGCCCATGCGCTCCAATTCGCGGCGCGTCCGGGCCAGGCTGAAGAAGAGGCGGCGCTGCGCCTGCGTCGTGCCCAGCTTCACCAGGCTCCAGTTGCGCAGGATGCAGTTCTGGATGTACGCGCGGATCCACCAGACCGCGTAGGAGATGAGCCGGATGCCCTTGTCCGGGTCGAACTTCTGCACCGCCTTCATCAGGCCGATGTTCGCCTCCTGGATGAGGTCGGACATCTTCAGGCCGTAGGAGCGGTACTCGTAGGCCACCTTCACCACGAAGCGCAGGTTGGACGTCACCAACTGGTGGCCCGCCATCAGGTCGCCCTTGCGGAAGCGCCGCGACAGCTCCTGCTCCTCCGGCTGCGTCAGCAGCGGGTACTGGTTGATCTCCGAGAGGTACGTGGAGAGGGAGTCCGGGGAAGAGGTGTGGGAGGAGTCCTGCATGGCGTCTCTCGGGGAAGGGGGACGTTGAGCGCCGCGTCGTCGCGGCACGGGCAGGCTCCTTCGCAATGCGCATGCCATGGACCCTCGAATGCGTTCCCAAGTGAATACGCGCATTTGCATCAGCGGGAGGGGGTGCTTATGGGTGCAGCCCTTTCCTTTTTACAGGGGGGCCTCCGAAGACTCTTCCGGATGTCGGCCCGCGAACGCGCCGGGGCCGCCCGGGCGCGGGCCGCCGGACGAGCCCCTGGCTGTGTGCCCACCTCCTCCGCTCGCCCGCATCGTCCCCACCTTGGTGGACCTGCACCTCGGGGCCAGGGAGACGAATCATGGTGGACGTGTTCCGACTCCTCGCGGTGTCGGCGGTGGTGATGGGGGCGTCGCAGACGATTGCTCGCGAGCGCATCTTCGCCCCCTTCCGCGAGCGGCTGGGTGGGCGGGACACGTGGTGGGGCTACCTGGTGTCGTGCCCCTACTGCGTCTCCCACTACGTGGCCTTCCTGCTGGTGCCGTTGACGGGGACGTACGGCGTCGACGTGGTGGTGGGCGGCTGGCCCGGGCTCGTGCTGCGCTGGTTCCTGTCGTCGCTGCTGGTCACCGTCGTCGCGGCCTTCTTCCGCGTCCTCTTCTGGTTCGTGGACGAGAGCCAGGGGCTGGTGCGGCGGCGGCAGAAGACGGAGGACGAGGAGACCGCGACGCGGCGGCTCGTGCGGCGGCGGGTGGAGCGCAAGGTCGCCGCCGAGGACGGGGGGCCGTTGCCGCCCCCGCCGCCCTCGCCCCATTGAGGCGGCGCGAGGGGCCCGCTTCTCCTGTCATTCCAGGCGGTTCCGCCCCCTCCCCGGGAGGCGCCGCCACCGAGGGTGAAAGGAAACGCGTACATCGGCTCACCCGGGACGCAACTTCGGCCCGTCTGGTGAGAAAATGGAGTCAAACGCCCAGCACCCCCATGGGCGGGAGCCCTTCCGCATGAGCACCATCGACCGTAGCCGCAACGCTGTTGCCCCCACCACGACGCGCGCCGCCTCGACTGCCTCGCTGAAGAACCCGGTGAGCGGGGTGGTGGACGCGGTGAAGAACGGGGTGTCCGAGGGCGCCCGCCTCCTGGAGATGGGCAAGGACATCTTCCAGTCCACCCACGTGGCGGAGCTCAAGAAGCTCTTCGGCGGCGACACGAAGCCGGACCGGGTGAACGACGGCAAGTTCGTGGGCGCCAAGGGGCAGACCTTCCCGCCCGGCACCGCGCTGAAGGACATCCCGGGCGTCACGCCCGCCAACAACCCCAACCCGTCGAAGACCGTCCTCTACGTCAACGGCATCCTCACGCCGCTGGCCACGCAGCAGCACGAGATGCAGGCGGTGGCGGACAAGTCCGGCGCGCGCGTGGTGGGCATCCACAACGCGACGCAGGGCGCGGTGGCGGACCTGGCCCAGTGCCTGACGGACAAGCTGGACAAGGGCAAGAACCCCGCGGTGGACACGCTGGCGGACACCGTCTACGGCGAGCTGAAGGCGGGCCGCGAGGTGCACCTGATGGGCTACAGCCAGGGTGGCCTCATCACCGCCCGCGCGCTGTTCGACGTGCAGCGCCGCCTGCGCGTGGAGGACGGCATGTCCTCCGCGCAGGTGGAGAAGCTGATGGGCAAGCTGAGCGTGGAGACGTTCGGCGCGGCGTCCACGCGCTACCCGGACGGCCCCAAGTACGTGCACTACGTCAACAACGCGGACGTCGTCCCCACGCTGACGGGCCTGGGCGGCAGCTTCGACCCGCTCGCCTTCGCGAAGGACGCGGGCAAGGGCGCGGTGGTGCACCGCTTCACCGACGGCGGGCTCAACCCCGTCGCCAACCACATGCTGGACTCGCTGTACCTGAAGCACCGCGTGTCCTTCGAGGACGCCCGCGCCGGCAAGTTCTAGCGCGGGGTCCGTCGTCGCCCCTGTGGCCGCGCGTGTTCAGCGGCCCGGGGGCTTCAGGTCCGCGGGGAGCCCTCCCGTCCTGGGCGGGCGCTCCAGCGCGCCCGGTCGTTCCAGCGAGGTGGGGGTGCCCGCGTCCTGGGGGGCCACCTTGGGTGCGTCGTCCGAGCAGGCACACAGCGACAGCGCCCCTGCGAGCGCGATGACGTAGCGGAGCATGGTTCCCTCGGGGCTCAGTACTTGACCCAGATTTCCGTGCCCGGGTGGATCTCCGTCAGCACGCCCGTGTCCTTCTCCGTCTCGATGAGGCCCTTCGTCACGGGGTTGGCGCTGTAGGCCTTGTCGCCGGCCCAGACGATGAGCGCGTCGTTGAAGACGCTCAGGTCGTGGACGTGCTCGTTCACCGTGTACTTGTTCCAGCCCGGCGAGCGCGCCGGCAGCAGGAACACGGATGGCGCGGGCTCGGGCTCCGTCGTGGTGCCGGAGTCGGAGCCGTGGTCGTGGCCGGACGAGGTGCCCACCCACTCCACCGTCAGCTCCTTGCCCGTGGCGTCCAGGCACGTCTGGGTGGTGGGGAAGAACAGCGTGGTGAAGGGCTTGTCCGGCAGGCGGGCGCGCAGCGCCACGCGGTGGAAGTGCGTGTCGGCGGGCAGCACCTCGCTGGTGGCGGCGCGCGTCCAGACGATGGCCGTCACCGTGCCGTTGGCGTCCTTCTCCAGGGTGGCCTTGCCGAAGACGGAGTCCAGCGGGCGCACGCCGCCGAGGCCCTCCGGGAGGGTGACCTTCAGCCGGTACGTGTCCGAGCCGGAGCAGCCGTGGCCCACCGTGAGCTGGATTTCGGCGGTGGTGTTCGCATAGGCGGGGCCGGAGGCGGCGACGTGGGCCTGCGCGGACGTGGCGGCGAGCGCGCCCGCGAGCGCGAGCAGCGTGGGGATGGACAGCTTCATGGCGTGGACCTCCTGGAATTCCGTGTCCACCGCCACGTACCAGAGGCCTCACGCGCCATCGATGCGGCCAAATGCCGCAGCGTCACGTGGAGGGGTGTCTCCAGGGGCCCTTGACGTGTCCGGTTCCGCGCGCTCGCGTCACCACAGCCCGTGCTCGCGCAGGAGCGCGCCCAGGGGGCGGGTGCCCTGGCGGTGCGCCGCGAAGAGGGCCCGCGTCGTCTCCCGGGTGGGGTGGCTCCAGCGGATGCGCTCGCGCCCCGCGTGGTTCTCCAGCCGGCAGAGGACGAGCGCGGCGCGCAGCGCCTCCTCGGAGTCGAACGCCGGGTGCTCGAGCGGGAGCGGGTGGTGGCTGGCGAGGAACACCTGCCGCGCGCCCAGCTCGCCCAGGCACGCCTCCACCAGCCGGGGATGCAGGCCGTTGGCGGGCTCGTCGAGGAGGGCGAAGTCGCCGTTGACGTCCAGGTAGTACAGCAGGGACAGCAGCCGCTTGTGGCCGAAGCCCAGCGCCTCGTGCGTCAGCGTCCGCCCGTCGCGCCGGGTGAAGTGGAAGCCGAAGCCGCCGAAGCCCACTCGCCCGCCGTTCTCGAAGGACTGCTTCTCCAGCACCTCCACGCGGAAGCGCCCGGCCTCGAAGCCCGCGAGCCGCACGAAGCGCGCGAGGAAGCTCGTCTCCAGCGCGTCGTGGCGCAGCTCCAGCGCGCCCGACGGCGTCTCCTGCTCCACGCGCTCGCGCAGCCAGGCGGGCATCCAGGAGGGCAGGGCCATCAACCCCAGCGGGAAGACGTCGCCGTCGTGCGCCTCCATGGCGTAGCGGATGGCGCCGATGCGCTCGAACATGCCCAGCGACTCGTCGAAGCGCTGGGGCGCCAGCAGGAAGGTCCGGCGCAGCAGGTCCTTCAGGCGCTCCTTCACGCCCGCGTCGATGTACTGCGCCGTCATGAACAGCAGCGTCCACACCGAGCGGTCCAGGAGCGACCAGTGCATGGCGCGGGACCAGACGCGCTCGCCGTCCACCTTGCAGTCGAGCCCCTCGTCGTCCGCGCGCATCACCAGGTGCGTCGCGGGAGCGCTCCACCGCAGCTCCAGCTCGATGCGGGGCCGCAAGAGCGGGGCGGGGCCGGAGGGGCGCAGCGGGAGCAGCGCCGCGCCCTGCCGCTCGGCCGCCTCCGGCCCGGGCTCCGTGTCCGAATCGTTGCGTGCGTAGACGCGCAGCTTCATGCCCGGGAAGTCGAGCGTGTACTCCAGGGCGAACGGCTCCTGGATGAGGCCGGAGAAGTCCGACGCGAGGACGCGCGAGCACAGCTCCAACAGCGTGGTCCTCCCGGTGCCGTTCTCCCCCAGGACGAGGTTGAGGGACGGGCCCGGGGTCAGCTCGGTGCCGGGGACGATGTCGCGGTAGTGGTGGACGGTGAGGCGGGTGAGCTTCATGTCGCGGTCCTCGCTCGCCAGCCTGGCCTCCCGCGTCGCGGACGGGAATACCCGCGTCGCTGGAGTGTCCTGTTTGCCTCCCGCGTCATGCGGGCGTCATCGCGAAGCGTTTGGTGGGGCCCTGTCGCGTCTATACACTCCGCCCGCCTTTTCCCACCCCCTTCGATACTCGGTTGAAAGGAAGAAGTGAGGACGATGAAGAACACTGCCCTCGGATGTCTGTTGTCGGCGCTCGTGGCCCTGGTGGCCGCGCCCGCCTCGGCCCAGCTCGAGCTGCCCGCCGCGAGCCCCTCCGCCAAGGTCATGCAGGAGGTGGGCGTCACTGAAATCTCCATCGACTATTCCAGCCCCGGCGTGAAGGGCCGGAAGGTCTGGGGCGACCTGGTGCCCTGGGACAAGCCGTGGCGCTCCGGCGCGAACGGGGCCACCAAGATCACCTTCAGCCACGACGTGACGTTCGGCGGCAAGCCCGTGCCCGCCGGCACCTACTCCATCGTCACGCTCCCGTCCGCGAAGGGCTGGAAGGTGATGCTGAACAAGGAGCTGGGCCTGTGGGCCACGCCGGCGCCGTACACGCCGGCCAACGACGTGGCCACCGTCGCCGCGACGACCTCCGCCATCCCCTCGCGCGAGCGCCTGGCGTTCGTGTTCAGCAACACCACGGATGACGCCACCTCGCTGGACCTGGAGTGGGAGAAGCTGAAGGTGTCCGTGCCCATCAAGGTGGACACCGCCGCGCTGGCCAAGGCCAACATCGACAAGGCCGTCGAGGGCTCCTGGCGGGTGAACGCGAACGCGGCGCGCTACGTCGCGGACACGCTGAAGGACTACCCCACGGCGCTGAAGTACGCGGACGCGTCCGTGGCCATCCAGTCCACCTGGTTCAACCAGTGGATCCGCGCGGACATCCTCGCGCGCTCCGGCAACTACGCGGAGGCCCGCAAGGCCGCGCAGGCCGCGTGGGACCTGGGTGACAAGGACCCGGGCTTCTTCTTCCGCAACCAGGTCTCCAAGGCCCTGGCGGACTGGAAGACGAAGTAGTCGTCGTGGGACGTGCACCGGGTGGCCCGCTCGCGCGTGTCGCCGCCCGGTGTCGCCGCCCTGGCTCACAGCGGGGCCAGGAAGCGGCGGATGTGGCCGAGCACCTCGCGAATCTTGGGTATCTCGGACAGGGCCTCGGGGATGCTGATGCTCACCGGGCGCTCGCGGCCCACGTCGTCCGGCAGCACGGGGACGAGGGGCTCGGGGACGTCGGGGTCGGGCAGGTCGACGCTGGGAATCAGCGCGATGCCCGCGCCCGCGAGGCAGCAGGTGCGCACCAGGTGGATGTCCGTGGCCACGAGCGTGGGCTCCACGGTGAAGCGCGAGCCGCCCGTCCGGGGCCAGCTCCGCGGGTCCTCGCCCGGTGCCTCCCACGTCAGGAGCTCGTGGTCGCGCAGCGCCTCCACGGAGGTGGGGGTGCCCCGTTGGCGGAGGTACTCCGGGCTGGCGTAGAGCCGCTCCTTCACGCGCATCAGCACGTAGGTGAGCCAGGGGCCCTTGGGCAGGCTCTCACCGAACTGGAGGGCCATGTCCACGTCCTCGAGGGACTCGGCCAGCGGGTCGTCGCTGAAGCGGGCGTGCACGCGCAGCTGGGGGTAGCTGGCGCGCAGGAGGGTGAAGAGGGGCGCGAGCAGGTGGGGCGGCAGGCCCACCGGGAGGACCAGGCGCAGCACGCCGGAGGGCTCGCGGCCCACCTCGCGGATGGAGCTCAGGAGCGCGTTGGTCTCCTGCATCATGACGCGCCCGCGCCGCGCGAGCACCGAACCGGCCTCCGTGAGCACGATGCCGGTGCTGGTGCTCTTGAGGAGGGGGACGCCCGCGCGGGCCTCCAGGGCCTCCACCCGCCGGCGCAGCGTCGTGCGCGACACGCCCAGGGTGTCCGCCGCGGCGAGGAAAGACCCCGTCTCCACGACGTCGAGAAAGGCGCGCAGCTCTTCCAGGTCCATGCTCTGCCCTCGTCACCCCGCAGTGTAGCCGCATCCCGGATGTGGAGAGCGCGAGGGAATGGGCCAGGGCTTCGAGGGGCCAGCGCCATCGTGGTGCCAGCTCACGTCTCAGAGGAGACTTCCCAGCATCCCTCCGGAGCGACCCACCTGGCGTATCGTGTCGATGAAACGCATCCGCTCCACGGGGACCGAGACATCGACGACCTCCGCTCGGGATGCTTCGAGGATGGCACGTGTCCTGGCCGTCACGTCCGCGTGAGCGCTGGGGAGCACGTATGCGATGAGGTGCGGGACTCGAGCGTGGATGCGCTCCGCGAAGAGGCTCTGCCACGCGAGAAACGTCGTGCTGATTTCACGGAGTTCGGCGTGGAGGTTCTCGCGGAACACGACGGGTTCCATCAACAGGAGGTCGCGGTCGCCCGGCACCCAGTGCGTGATCTGCGGCGTGCTGAGCGGGTTCAGCCCGAGTTCACTGCCATCGAAGCCCTTTCTCACGTACTCCTGGACACGAAAGTTGCGGAAGAATCCGTCGCCTTGCTTGTCCCGGCTCCTGGTGCGAGGTGCACGTTCGAGTTGATCCTCGGCGTTCGGGGGACGCTGCGGCAGGACGGTGGATTGGACCCAGTGCGCAGGATTCGAAATGGACTCTGGAATCCGGACCTCGTGGTCGAGGCGGACATGGGGCCCGACCGTGGGTGGGAGCATGTCGAAACGGGTCGCTCGATCCAGCTCTTCAATCGCCATCTGCATCGCGACCCAAAGTGCCTTGCCACCCACGCAGTGCGGTCCTGGTACGTGAGGTGCGCGGGCGACCTGCACGCGTCGGTCCGCATCCCGGACGAGTGCTGCGATGGGCACCCTGGCTCCAGAGAATGGGTCGGGAAGGAACTGCACGAGTCGGTAGTGGGCGCTCATACGAATGCCTCGAGTCTCTTGAGGTAATCATGGGTGATGGCGGGTGCGTTCTGCAGCCGCCTCCAGAGTGCCTCCAAGAGCAGTGCCTCCTCCTTGACGCCGCCGACCAATCTACACACCTCGTCGACCATCTGGCGAACGAGTCCCTTGGACAGCAACGTGGCTGCTTCCGCCGCGGCGCTTGCTTCACTGCTCGCTTCCGCGAGAGGCAAGCCGCGGGCGATGTTTCTCGGAGTGGGTGGTTCGGTGCCTGCTGCGAACAGGTCGTGGGGGTAGCCCAACAGGCTGTCTCCCACGTCGATGCACCAGAGCCGCAAGTCGTCCGTGGTGTGGGGATCGACCTGGAGCAGGATGTTCTGCGAGTGACGGTCGGGATTGAAGATGATCGCATCCAACGCGAACATCCGGCCGACATCGTGGAGGTTGGACACGAGATGGATCCGGCTTGCGTCCCAATGCGTACAGCCTGGGACGAAGAGACTGAGCCAGGAGCGCCCTGTCCCTTCTCCGGTGATTGCTCCCTGTGGGACTGGAACGCTCAGCTCTCGGGCCAGCAGGAATCCAAGGGCCTCCGAGACGAGTGCTTCATAACCAGTGACGAGCTCCCGTTTGCGAACCCACCGCCGTTTGTCCGGACTGAGGGCGAACCTGGCCTCGCTGGA
Source organism: Myxococcus dinghuensis (assembly GCF_024198235.1). GTDB lineage: Bacteria > Myxococcota > Myxococcia > Myxococcales > Myxococcaceae > Myxococcus > Myxococcus dinghuensis. Next base: position 247,567 of record NZ_JAKCFB010000009.1, read on the forward strand.
GTTGCGTACGTCGATGAGATCTCCATCGATGACATCGCTCAACGTGGGGATGCGCTCACCGAACAAGGTGGGTACACCGACCTCCTTCGCCCTCTCCATCGACCTCCCCCCATCGCCACATTGACCGGGGAGGAGATGGACTGCTGGCTCGTCCCGACGATCGTCGCGGAAGCCTACTTCAGGGGCCTACGTCGCGGATAGGGAACGAGAAGCTGGTAGATGAAGTTGGATTGAAGGACCGGTCGTGGCGCTGGGCCACGAATTCCTACCTAGGCGGCGCTACCGGGAGGCCAGTCGCCGGTAGAGGGCCTCGTAGCGGTCGATGGCCGGCGCCATGCGGAAGCGCTCCATCACGTCCGCCCGGGCCCGCTGGGAGAAGGCCCGCCAGCGCGCCGTGTCCCGCACGAGCGACAGGACGTGCCCCGCCATGGCGCGCACGTCGCCGAGCGGCGCCAGCAGCCCCGTCTCGCCGTGCCGGACGACCTCGGGGATTCCGCCGATGTCGCTGGCCACCACGGGCACGCCGCAACTGAGCGCCTCCAGCGCCGCGAGCCCGAAGCTCTCCTGCTCGCTGGGCAGGAGGAACACGTCCGAGGCGGACAGCAGCGCGACGAAGTCGTCCTGCCTGCCGGGGAAGGCCACCCGCGCGGACAGCCCCAGCTCGCGCAGCAGGCGCTCCGCGGGCGCGCGCTCCGGCCCGTCGCCCACCAGCACCAACCGGCACGGCAGTTGGCGGTGGACCTCCGCGAAGACGCCCACCACGTCCATGACGCGCTTGACGGGGCGGAAGTTGGAGACGTGGACGAGGACGGGCTCGTGCTCGCCCAGGTCCGGGAAGAGCGCCGCCAGGGCCGAACGCTCGCGCCCCGGCGCGTAGCGCTCCGTGTCCACGAAGTTGGGGATGACGTCGATGGGCACGCTGCGGGGCAGCGAGAAGCCGCTCCACGTCGCGTCGCGCAGGAACGCCGACGGCGTCGTCACCGCGTCGCTGCGCAGGATGGAGAAGCGCGTCATCGGCAGGTAGCTGGGGTGGATGCCCACCAGCGTCGTGTCCGTCCCGTGCAACGTGGTGACGACGCGCGGCCCCTTCTCCCCGAGCACCTCGCGCGCCATCCACGCCGCCGTGGCGTGGGGCACCGCGTAGTGGACGTGCAGGACGTCCAACCGCTCGGCGGTGGCGACCTCGATCATCTTCGACGCCAGCGCGATGGGGTACGTGCCCGTGCGCTGGAGCGCCGGGTAGTCGCTCTCCGTCACCTCGTGGAACGTCACGCCCCGCGGCATGCTGGCGCGCTGGAAGGGCAGCTCCCGCGCGATGAAGTGCACGCGGTGTCCCCGCTCCGCCATCGCCAGGCCGATGCCGGTGGCGACCATGCCGCTGCCTCCGAAGGTGGGGAAGCAGGTGATGGCGAGGTGGAGGGGAGCGCTCATCGTCGTTGAGGGAAGAACAGGGGCTTCTCGAAGCTATTCCGCCGGAAGTGCTCCACCGGGTCGACCAACCCCAGCGTCTCCCGCACGACGTACGGCTCGCCGTGGGCGACGCCCGCCTGGGCCCCGTAGAACCGGTCCCTCGCCTCCAGCGAGGAGAGGGACAGCGCGGAGCCCACCAGCGTGGGCGGGGCGTCCGGCCTCGGCTCCACCTGGCTCGCGTAGCAGCGCACCGCCGCCATCTTCCGCGCGTGGACGGAGGAGACGTCGACGACGAAGCTCGGCTCGGCCAGGTGGCGCAGCGGATAGTAGAGGACCTGCCGGGGCGTGAACGGGGCCCCCGCGGGCTCCGTCTCGAAGCGGCGCACGCCCGCGAAGAACAGGGCGCGTGTCACCAGGGCGCTGGCGGCCTCGTGGTCCGGGTGCCGCTCCTCCTCCCAGGGCACGACGACCAGCTCCGGCCGCAGGCGGCGCAGCACCTCCACCACGCGGGCCACGGCGGAGGCCCGCACGCGCTCGGCCTCCGGCGCCTCGAAGCCGGCCCATGGATTGAGCCAGCCGTCAGGCAGGCCCAGGTTCTCCCGCACGCCCAGCCCCAGCTCCCGCGAGGCGGCCTCGGTCTCCGCCGCGCGCGACTCCACCGTGCCGCGCGAGCTCTTCTCCCCGCGCGACAGGTCGATGATGCCGGTGCGGTGGCCCAGCTCCGCCATGCGCGCCAGGAGGCCGCCGCAGAACAGCTCCACGTCGTCCGGGTGGGGCCCGAAGGCCAGCACTTCCAGTCCGAAGGTCGCGCCGCTCGGGCTCATGGCGTCAGGTCCTGGAGCTCCCCGGAGAAGGGGACACACGCGTCGAGCACGCTCCGGGCGAGGTCCCGCGTCCCGAAGCGACAGGCATGGTAGGCCATCCCGAGGATGCGCTCCTGCGGCGCGCCGTCCGGGACGAGCAGGGCCCGCAGCCGGTCCAGCCGCTCCGTGGTGACCTGGTCCCGCAGCGCCAGCGCCCGGCCGTAGCGCGCGGCGAGCCGGGACACCGCGGCGCGCACGGTGCCGCGCGTGCGCTTGAGCGCGTCCAGGAGCAGGGGGTCCAGCTTCAGCATCGGCTCGCCGAGCGGATCGAGCACCGCCGCGAACGCGCCGAACAGCCGGGCCTCCACCGATGCCGCGGGCTCGTACGTCTGCGCCGCGTCACGCGTCGACAGGCGCGTGAGCAGCGCCTCGCGCTCCCCGCCCGCCTCGTCTGGCGTCAGGCCCAGCTTGTGGAGGAGCCGGCGCGCGCGGTCGTCCAGGATGCGGAAGCGCGCGCGCGGCACGACGAGCGGCATGGGCCGCTTCGCGTGGGCATACAGCGGCGCGAGCTGCGCGAAGTACGAAACCTCCCCGGGCCCACCGACATACGCCGCGGTGGGCAGCCAGGTGTCCTGGAGCAGCGGACGCAGCAGCGCGGAGGTGGTGAAGCGCAGCGGCTCCTTCTCCAGCCAGTCGGACAGCTCGCGCGTCGTCACGGTGGCCCCGCGCGGATGTCCCACGAGGCTCCACGTGTCCGGGCCCGCCGGGTCCAGCCGGTAGCGCGGCCCGTCGACGCCGTCCGGGGAGAAGAAGCCGAGCGGTGAGCCCGGGCGGATGTGGACCTGTTCGGAGAAGCCCGCCTGGGTCAGCGCCTCCACCTGTCGCGCGAGCGCGGAGGACACCGCCGCCGCGTCGCGGAGCGCGAGGCGGTGGATGGGCGCGGCCAGCGGGGCGAGCCGCGGGTCCCTCGGGTCGATGAACACGAGCCCCTCGTCCGCGAAGATGCTCGCGAGCACCTCCGTGAAGGCCTCCGCGAGGGTCGCCTCCGGGCGGTAGGCGCGCTCCAGCAGCGACAGGTGCTCGTCCGCCCGAGGCTCGCGCCCCAGCTCCGCGCGCAGGCACTCCAGCGCCGTGAGGACCCCGTCGCCCAGGCGCCGGTGCGCCACGGGGACCCGGGAGGTGGCCGCGTCGGCGTGGGTCAGGGACACGCGGCGCGGCGCGCCCGCGGCGCTCGCGACGAAGCAGTGGTCCACCTCCGGCAGGTCGTGGTCCTCGGTCTGGAGCCAGAAGACGGGCACGCAGGGCCGGCCCGTCTCCTCCTGGAGCGTCCGCGCGGCGACGATGGCGGACGCGGCCTTGTAGAGGGTGAAGAGCGGCCCGAGGAACAACCCCACCTGCTGCCCCGTCACCACGGCGACGGTGCCAGGGCGGCCGAGCAGCTCCAGGTTCCGTTCGCGCGCGGGGCTGGGCGCGAGGCGCGCGTGACGTTCCCGCAACACCGCGAGCAGGGCCGGGGACACGGTGCGCGTCGCCGCCTGGGCGACGGCCTCGGCGCGTGCGGTGCGGTGGCGGAATCGGTCGGGCAGGAAGGCGAGCGCGCGTGGGTCTGCCTTGAGCCACGCCGAGGGGAACGAGGGCGTCACGGGTCGGGGTGATAACAGGTCGATGCGGGTCGGGCACCCAGAACGCCGAGGTGGCGCACGCATTCCCGGTCGGATGTGCAGGCTGTCGATTCCGCTCCCGCCGAGAGCGGCCATGTGGCCGACCGCGTCATCGATGAGCTTGTCCCGCGCGCGTGCGCGGAGGTGCTGGTATAGGTCGCCGAGGATGCGGAACCTGCTCTCCTTTGGCATGACGCTCGTCATGAGTCTTGGCTTCGGGACCTCGGCCTTCGCGCAAGCCCCTCGACAACCCCATGCGGGCGAAATCGCCGCGGGGCTGCGGCGGCTCGGCGTGACGGGCAGCGTCCTCTATGTGGCGGCGCACCCCGACGACGAGAACACGCGCTTCCTCGCGTGGCTCGTCGGGGAGAAGGGCCTGCGCGCTGGCTACCTGTCGCTGACGCGCGGTGATGGCGGACAGAACCTCATCGGCACCGAGCAGGACGAGCTGCTCGGCCTCATCCGCACCCACGAGCTGCTGGCCGCGCGACGCGTGGACGGCGCCGAGCAGTGGTTCACCCGCGCGCGCGACTTCGGCTACACGAAGTCCGCCGACGAGGCGCTGCGCATCTGGGGACACGACGCGGTGCTCGCCGACGTGGTGCTCGCCATCCGCCGCTTCCAGCCGGACGTCATCGTCACGCGCTTCGACACGAAGCCGCCCAACCACGGTCACCACACCGCGTCCGCGCTGCTCGCCGCCGAGGCCTTCACCGCCGCGGCCGACCCCCAGCGCTTCCCCGAGCAGCTCGACCTGGTGCGGCCCTGGAAGGCGGACCGGCTGCTGCACAACGTCTCCACGTGGAACCTCAAGCCGGACGCGGACATGTCCGCGTATCTGAAGGTGGACGTCGGTGGCTTCGACCCGCTGCTGGGGCGCTCCTGGGGCGAGGTCTCCGCGGAGAGCCGCAGCCAGCACAAGAGCCAGGGCTTCGGCGTCCCCGCCGAGCGCGGACCGCTGCTGGAGTACTTCACGCCGCTCGCCGGGACTCGCCCGACGAAGGACGTCTTCGAGGGGCTGGACCTCACGTGGCGCCGCTGGAAGGGAGGGGACGCCGTGGCCGTCGCCGTGGAGGAGGCGGTGAAGGGCTTCGACGCGCGCGCGCCGCATCGCTCGGTACCCGCGCTGCTGCGTGTCCATGCCGCGTTGTCCGCCCTGCCGGACGAGCACCCGTGGAAGGCCCTCAAGCTGCGGGAGACGGAGACGCTGGTGGCCGCGTGCGCGGGCCTGTTCCTGGAGGCGCGGGCCGGCGAGCCCTCGGCGGTGCCCGGCGCGCCCGTGGAGCTGAACCTGTTCGCGCTCAACCGCTCCCCCGCCGCGGTGAAGCTCGTGGGCGTGACGCTCCCGGGCGGCGAGACGGTCTCCGCCGACACGGCGCTGGCGGAGCACGCGCCCTTCAAGCTGGGGCGCAAGGTGACGTTGCCGGACGACGCGGCCATCTCCACGCCGTACTGGCTGCACCAGCCCGCAAGCGGCGGGCTCTTCGTGCTGCAGGAGAAGGACCGCGCCCTCACCGGTCTTCCGGAGGGCCCGCCCGCGCTGTCGGTGGGCTTCACCTATGAGGTGGGGGGCAGGCGCTTCACGGTGACGCGGCCCGTGGTCTACGTGTGGACGGACCCGGTGCGTGGCGAGCTGTACCGCGCGTTCGAGGTGGTGCCCGCCGTCACCGCGACGCTCGAGCGCGACCGGGTGATGTTCCCCAATGGCGCTCCCCAGGCCGTGGACGTGGTGCTCGCGGCCGGGAAGGCGGACGCTCGCGGCAAGGCGCGGCTGGAGCTGCCGGAGGGCTGGCGCTCGGAGCCAGCGGAGGTGGCCTTCCAACTGCCCGCGCGCGGCGACGAGCGCACCGTCCGGTTCCAGGTGACGCCGCCCCGGGGGGCGACCCAGAAGGGGCGCCTGCGCGTGGTGGTGGAGAGCGGGGGGCGCGCGGAGTCCTGGCGCGTGCGCGCCGTGTCCCATCCGCACATCCCGCCGCTGGCGGTGCGGCAGGCGTCCGAGGCGACGCTGGTGCCGTTCGCGCTGACGACGAAGGTGAAGCGCATCGGCTACATCCCGGGGCCCGGGGACCGCGTGGCGGAGAGCCTGGCCGCGGTGGGCTACGAGGTGACGGTGCTCCCGGAGGAGCGGCTCGCGGGCGAGAAGCTGGAGCGCTTCGAGGCCATCCTCGTGGGCGTGCGCGCCTTCAACGCCAACCCGCGGCTGGCCGTCCACCGCGAGCGCCTGCTCGACTACGTGAAGCAGGGTGGACGGCTGGTGGTGCAGTACAACACCAACAGCCGCGTGGGGCCGCTGGCCGCGTTCGTCGGTCCGTACCCGCTGGAGATCGGCCGGGAGCGCGTGACGGACGAGACGGCGGTGATGACGCCCGTCAAGCCGGACGAGCCGCTGCTGCGCGCGCCCAACGCCCTGACGCCCGCCGACTTCGACGGCTGGGTGCAGGAGCGGGGCCTCTACTTCGCGTCGAAGTGGGATGACCACTACCGCCCCGTCTTCTCGATGAGCGACGCGGGCGAGGCGCCGCTCACCGGCGGCCTGCTCGTCGCGCGCCATGGCAAGGGCGCGTTCGTCTACACCGGCATCGCCTTCTTCCGTCAGCTCCCCGCCGGTGTCCCCGGCGCCTACCGCCTGTTGGCGAACCTCCTCGCGCAATGAGCACCGCCCCCACCCCCTCCTCGCAAGCGTCCGCTCCCGCGCCCGTCGCCCCCGTCCCGCCCCGGCAGGACCTGGACGACGCGCCGCCCCTCCTGGGCTCGTGGCGCAACATCTACCTCCTGGTGCTCGGCACCTTCGTCCTGTTCGTCGCGCTCTGCTGGGCGCTCACCGAGGCCTACGCGTGACACTGCTCGACTGGTTGGTGCTCGTCGGGACGACGGCGTTCATCGTGGTGTGGGGACTCTGGAAGTCGCGCGGCGCGAAGACGTCCGAGGACTACCTGCGCGGCGCGCGCGAGCTGAAGTGGCCCACCATCGGCCTGGCGGTGATGGCCACCCAGGCCAGCGCCATCACCTTCCTCTCCGTGCCGGGGCAGGCCTACGAAGACGGCATGCGCTTCGTGCAGTTCTATTTCGGACTGCCCATCGCGATGGTCATCATCAGCGCGGTCTTCGTCCCCATCTACTACCGGCTGAACGTCATCACGGCGTACCAGTACCTGGAGACGCGCTTCGACCTGAAGACGCGCCTGTTGGGCGCGTTCCTGTTCCTCGTCCAGCGCGGGCTCGCGGCGGGCATCACCATCTACGCCCCCGCCATCATCCTCTCCACCATCCTGGGCTGGCCGCTGGAGCCCACCGTGGTGGCCATGGGAGCGCTGGTCATCCTCTACACGGTGACGGGCGGCTCGACGGCGGTCAGCCAGACGCAGAAGCAGCAGATGGTGGTGATGATGGGCGGCATGGTGGTGGCCGCGCTCGTCATCATCTGGCGGCTGCCCGAGCACGTGTCCTTCGGCAAGGCCGTGGACGTCGCGGGCGCCTTCGGCCGGATGAACGTGGTGAGCTTCGACTTCAACGTTCAGGACCGTTACAACTTCTGGTCCGGAATCACCGGCGGTCTCTTCCTGTCGCTGTCGTACTTCGGCACGGACCAGTCGCAGGTGGGCCGCTACCTGACGGGGCGCTCCATCTCCGAGAGCCGGCTGGGCCTGCTGTTCAACGGCGTCCTCAAGATTCCGATGCAGTTCCTCATCCTCTTCGTCGGAATCCTCGTCTTCGTCTTCTACCAGTTCAGCACGCCGCCGCTGCTGTTCAACCAGACGCTGTCCGACCGCGTGCGCGCCACGGAGCAGGCGGCGGAGTATGCGGCGCTGGAGTCGAAGTGGGAGTCCGTCCAGACGCACAAGCGCGCGGAGGTGGAGCGCTACCTCGCCGCGCGTGACGCCGGGGACGCGGCCGGGGAGGCCGCCGCGAAGGTGGCGCTGGGCACGGCCGCGAAGGAGGCGAGCGCGGTCCGCAAGGACGCCAAGGCCGTGGTGTCGCGCGCGCTGCCGGGCGTGGAGACCAAGGACTCGGACTACATCTTCATCAGCTTCGTGAAGCGGTGGCTGCCCAGCGGCCTCTTCGGCCTGCTCATCGCGGTCATCCTCTCGGCGGCGATGAGCTCCATCGCCAGCGAGCTGAACGCGCTGGGGGCCACGACGACGGTGGACTTCTACCGGCGCGTGTTCAAGCCGGACGCGTCGGACCAGAACGTGCTCGTCGCGTCGAAGCTGTTCACGGTGTTCTGGGGCCTGGTGGCCGTGGGGTTCGCGACCTTCGCGTCGCTGCTCGACAACCTCATCCAGGCGGTGAACATCCTCGGCTCCATCTTCTATGGCACCGTGCTGGGCATCTTCCTGGTCGCCTTCTTCTTGAAGCACGTGAAGGGGCACGCCGTCTTCACCGCGGCCGTCATCTCCCAGCTCACCGTGATTGCCCTGTTCATGCTCACCGACATCGGCTTCCTCTGGTACAACGTGCTCGGCTGCGTCTTCGTCGTCGTGCTCGGGCTGGTGCTCCAGGCGGTGATGCCGCGCGAGGTGGCGCCGGCCGCGGCCCCCGGAGCCTGAGCGGCAGGGGCGGGCATCGCCTGGGCGGGAGGGTCCGCGCCGTCAGTCGTCCGCAGGGTCGGCAGGCTCGACCCGGGGATGGGGCACACGAGTCCGTGGATACTGGTCGGTGCTGGACCGTGCCCCCATCTTCGCTGTGTTGCAGACACCCCCACACAGCGAGGACGGCAATGGCGACTTCGAATGGGAAGATCCATGGCAGCTATCTGGCGACCAAGGACGGCACCAAGATCTACTTCAAGGACTGGGGGCCGAAGGACGGACAGCCGATCGTCTTCTCGCATGGCTGGCCGCTGACCGGCGACGCCTTCGAGGACCAGATGCTGTTCCTGTCCGAGCGGGGCTTTCGCACCATCGCCCATGACCGTCGCGGCAACGGCCGTTCGACCCAGGTCTGGGACGGCCACGACATGGACCACTTCGCGGATGACCTCGCGGAGCTGACGGAGGCGCTGGACCTGAAGAAGGCCATCCACGTCGGGCACTCGACCGGCGGTGGCGAGGTGGCGCGCTACATCGGTCGCCATGGCACGGCGCGCGTCGCGAAGGCGGTGCTCATCGGCGCGGTGCCTCCCATCATGCTCAAGACCGACTGGCACCCCAATGGTCTGCCCATGAAGGTCTTCGACGACATCCGCGCGGGAGTGCGCAACGACCGGGCGACCTTCTACAAGAACCTCTCCATGGCGTTCTATGGCTTCAACAAGCCGGGCGCGAAGGTGTCCGAGGGGCTGCGCGAGAGCTTCGTGCTCCAGGGGCTGATGGGCTCCATCAAGGCGGAGTACGACACCGTCAAGGCGTTCTCCGAGACGGACTTCCGCGCGGACCTGGCGAAGTTCGACGTGCCCACCCTGGTGATGCACGGCGACGCGGACCAGATCGTCCCGTTCGAGGCCGCGGGGAAGCTCACCGCCTCGCTCGTGAAGGGCGCCAAGCTGAAGGTCTACCCGGGGCAGCCGCACGGCATGTGCTCCACCATCAAGGATGCCATCAACGAGGACCTGCTCTCGTTCGTCCGGGGCGGCTGAGGTCCCCCGGTACAGGTGCGTCAGGGGGCCGCGCGGGCACTTCGGGTCCGCGCGGCCTTCTTCGTGCATCGCGTGGCATCCCTGACGGGCGCTGGCTGCTTTCGACCGGACGGCCCTCGTCGTCGACCCGGGCTCTTGTCTAGGATTGGGGCCATGAGCCTCGTCGTCATGCAGGGCCGCGAGCCGCGGCGGCAGGTGGTCCTCCGTCCCCAGCCCGGGTCCACGCAGGTCGTCATCGCCACGCATGCCTCCTCCGTCACGGTGGAGACGGGAGGCGCCTCGCATCCCGCGCCGCGCATGCCCTCCACGCGCATGACCTTCGTCATCCACGTGCAATCCCTCTCGCTCGAGGGAGACGTCCGCTATGACTTCACGCTCGACGCGGTGGACCTGCTCGTCCCCCAGGGCGTCGCCGGCCCGCACGTGGACGAGGTGCGCAAGAGCCTCGCGTTCCTCCCGGGGCTCACCGGGAAGGGGCAGGCGGGACGGCGCGGCAACACCCTGGACCTGAACCTGCCTCCGAGCCTGTCACCCGAGCGCCGCAAGGAGTTGCTGGCGCTGGCCAAGGCGCTCCAGTTCGTGGGCAATCCCTTCCCCCAGGAGGCCGTTGGACTGGGGGCGCGCTGGGAGCTGCCGCTCTACGGCGTGGGGCCCGTGCCCGCGCAAGGCACCTCCAGCTTCGAGCTGACGTCGATGGACGAGGTCCACGTCGGCACGCGCTTCCTCATCCAGCAGACCTCGAAGAACCAGCCCGTGCCGGCCGAATACCAGACGCGCCCGGAGGGCTCGGAGCGGATGATGGTGCGTTCCCAGACGAAGGGGGAGAGCCTGTTCCGGATGGACAGACTCTGGCCCGCACGGAGCGAGATGGAGATGCGCGTCCAGGCGGACCTCTCCGCGGAGCAGGAGGACCCGCCACGTCGGCTGCGCCTCGTCACGGAGGTGAAGGTCCTCCTGGAGGAGAAGCCGGCGTGATGTGATTCCGGAAGTAGGTCGTCTGGTTCGAACGCGGCGGGCCAGACAACCCGTGACAGGGATTGTTCGATAATCTCTTGAAAGCGATTTCCGGGTCCGCTTTGGGGGGACTCGTGTAGGCCAATATCCGCCACGGCGGACCGACGCGGAGCTGGGGGCATGCGAGTCAGCGAGGGTGGATCTACTCGGGCCACGGGTGAATCGCAGGGCAGTGGTCAGGGCAGCGCGGCCGCGGAGGCGGAGCGCGCGGCGCGTGAGGCCCAGAAGGCCGCGGAGGCGGCGGCGCGGGCGGCGGCGGAGGCCGCGCGAGCGCAGGCGGCCCAGGCCGCGCAGGCGCGTGCCCAGGCGGAGGCCGCGTCGCGGCAGGCCCAGGACGCGATGAAGAAGGCCCAGGACGCCCTGGCCGAGGCCCGCAAGCAGAACGTGCCCAAGAGCGAGCTGACGCGCGCCGAGCAGGCCGTGGCGAAGGCGACCGCCGCCGCCCAGCAGGCCGCGACGTCCGCCCGCGCCGCGGCGCAGCGTGCGTCCACCGCCAGCTCGTTCGTGCCCGCCCAGACGGCCGCGCAGCCTCGGCCCGTGATGGGGCCTCCGGCCCAGGCTCCGGGCGTGACGCCGGGCTACACGAAGGAGCAGGCCGCCAAGGACGCCACGGAGCTGTACCGCGCGATGAAGGGCGGCCTCACCGGGTGGGGCACGGACGAGGACGCCATCTTCAAGACGCTGGACAAGAAGTCGCCCGCGGACATCGCCCTCATCCGCCAGTCCTTCAAGGAGCACTACAAGCTCGACCTGGACGCCACGCTGCGCGACGAGCTGGGCGGCGACGACCTCACCCGCGTCAACGGGATCCTCGCCGGCAACAAGGGCAACGCGGGCGCGGCCGCCATCCAGCAGCAGACCGGCTGGTTCGGTGACAAGGACGCGATGCTCAACACCCTGCGCCAGGCGCCCCCCGCCGAGCGTCAGGCCATCGCCCGCTCCTTCCAGCAGATGTACGGCAAGGACCACCCGGGCATCCAGGCCGCCACGCCCGAGGAGTTCATGCAGAAGGCGCTGGGGTCCAGCCTCGATGCCGCCCAGCGCTCGCAGTTGGCCAACCTGCTGGCCACCACCCGCGCCACGTCGCCCGGGGACGTGACGAGGCTGGAGGCGGACGCCGCGCGCTCCAAGGTGCATGACGCGCTCCAGGGCTTCTTCGGCGCGGACAGCAAGAAGGTGTTCGACACCCTCGAGGGCCTGCCGGCCGAGCAGAAGAAGCTCCTGCTCGCGGACGCCTCTCTCCAGACGGAGCTGCGCGGCAAGCTGTCGAAGGAGGACTACGCGCGCGCCCGGGGCATCCTGGAGGGCAACCCCGCGGCCTCGAACGCCGCGAAGATCGACAGCGCCACGCGGGGTTGGTTCGGCACGGACAAGAGCGCCGTCCTCGACGTGCTGAAGAACACGAAGCCGGAGGACCTGCCCGCGCTGAAGGCGGAGTTCCAGAAGCAGACGGGCCGGTCGCTGGAGTCCGAGGTCCGCGGTTGGGGTGGCGCGGACACGCAGGTGGGCCTGCGCTACCTCAACCCGCCCGCCGCCGACGACAAGCGGGGCCAGGCGGAGGCCGCCGCGGAGCAGCTGCACCGCGCCATGGATGGCATCGGCACGGACGAGGCGGCCCTGCGCGAGGTGCTGGGCAACAAGTCGAAGGCGCAGATCGACGACATCACCGCCGCGTACCGCGACCTCTACAAGCGCGACCTGCGCTCGGACCTGACGTCGGAGCTGGGCGGCCGCGACAAGTTCGAGATCGTCGACCAGATGTACGACCTGGGCGCCATCGACCCGAAGGCTCCGGACGCGGCCCGGCAGCAGGCGGACCGGCTGCGGGCGCAGCAGCGGTTCGAGCAGAGCAACGGCCTGGGCTTCATCGACACCATCCAGCACCTCACCAAGGGGGAGTCGGACTCCGAGCGGCTGGAGCGCAACCTGAGCGCGGCGGAGACGGCCATCGCGACGGGCGACACGGACGCCGCCAACCGGCGCCTGGGCTACTCCACCGACGACGTGAAGGACCTGCAGGAGACGAAGGACAGCACCGCGGACATGGCGGCCACGGCCGCGGTGGCGGTGGTGACGACGGCGGCGGTGGTGGCCACGGGTGGCGCGGCGACGCCGCTGGCCATCGCGGGCTACGCGGCGCTGGGCGCCACCACGCGCGTGGCGACGCAGGCTTACTTCAAGGGTGACGCGCTGGGCCTGGATGGGGTGGCCCAGCAGGCGGTGGTGGGCGCCATCGAGGGCGGCACCGCCGTCATCCCCCTGCCCAAGGTCCTGGGCGGCGCGAGCACCACCGCCGCGGCGGAGGTCTCCGAGCAGGTGGTGAAGCAGACGCTGGCGCAGCGGGTGCGCACCACCGCCATCCAGGGCGCGTGGGAGGGCGGCGTCGGCGGGGCGCTGGGCGGCGCGGCCGACCAGTCGATGCAGAGCGAGACGTGGAAGAACGGCGTCCTGCCGGGGCTCGCGCAGGTGGGCCAGCGCGCGCTGGTGGATGGCACCGTGGGCTCGGTGTTCGGCGCGGGCGGCGGCGTGGTGATGGACGGGGCGATGGCGGGCGTGTCGCATCTGGCGCGGCCCAAGGAGATCCCCGTCTCCGTCAACCCGCAGCTCGAGGGCCGCACCGTCCACGTGCGCTACGGCGAAGGGCGCGTGCGCATCGAGGCGGGGCCGGAGGCGACGGCCGCGGACATCGCCGCCCACATGGAGACGGCCCGCACCCTCCAGAAGTACGAGGGCCCGCTGGGCCAGGCGCGCCAGCTGCGCGACGCCGTCATGCAGGAGCTCACCCAGCGGCCCGGTTACGGGACGCAGGGCTTCGAGTCCCAGCTCGAGGTGAAGAAGCTCAAGTCGCTCATCCAGGAGCTGGAGTCCGTCCAGCAGCGCATCGACACGCGGCTGGGGCAGCTCGGGGAGACGGACGTGGCGTCCGTCGCGCAGCGCGAGGCCATCGAGAAGGAGATCGCCGGCCTGCGCTCGCAGCTCGACGTGCACGCGGGCCAGGTCGACTCGCTGGACTCCGCGCGTGGCTACGTCGCGGCGGAGCAGTCGAGCAAGGGCCGCCTCGAGGCCGAGGCGCGCGGCTACCCCACGGACCCCAAGGACCTGCCGGCGAACCACCACTGGGTGCAGAACGAGTACGGCGAGCTGTTCCTTCGCAACGACGGTCCGGGCACGCGCATGCAGTACGTGCCGCCCAAGGACGGCGTCGCCGGCAAGTTCGAGCCGGTGCCGGACTACGAGCCGCCGAAGAAGATCTCCCCCAACGCCACCCGCGCGGACGCGTTCCGTGAACTGGGCGGCACCGACGCCAACAAGCCCCTGGGCCAGTGGCTGGACGTGATGAAGCGGGAGGGGGTGCTCACCCGCGACCAGGAGTTCATCGACGCGCTGCCCGCGTCGCCCGGAGGCCGCAGCGCGGACACCATCCGGCACGAAGCCAAGGTGGGGTTCACGGAGAAGCTCGTCGACAAGCTCGTCCGCCTGGACACCTCCGAGGGCCAGCAGGCGCTCGCGGCGGCGCGCAAGCTGAAGAAGCCGGACGGCACGCCGTTCACCGAGGCCGAGGCGCGCCTCGCCGCCAGCCAGCAGGAGATGCTGCGCGTCACCTCGCGGCTGTCGAACTCGGACAAGGGCGCCATCGCCAACCGCTGGTACGAGCAGACGTTCCTCGCGAGCCGCGCGGGACGTCGCGAGGTGCGGCTGAGCCAGCAGGAGGCGCAGGCGCTGGGCGTGACGCTCAACAAGGACCGGCGCATCGACGTCGTGGAGGGCCACGGCGCGACGGTCCGCGAGCTCAAGAACGTCGCGACCGGGTTCGGCGAGAGCGAGAAGCTCCAGATCCTCGACGACATCAAGCTGTACGACCGCTACCTGCCGGCCGACAAGGTGACGCCCTCGGTCCCTGGCGTGGGGCCCGCGACGCCGCAGAAGGTGGACCGCGTCAACCTCACCATGCTGGACCCCAAGGGCGTCGTCGCCAACAAGGACTTCATCCGCGAGCAGCTCGCCGACCCCAGGAAGCAGGCCTTCTTCGAGGTCGAGGTCTACCGGCCGGATGGCACGTCGGTCGTCATCGGCCCCGATGACGTCAAGGCGCGCGCGGAGTTCATCGAGAAGCTGTCGGGGAGCAAGGCCGACCTCGAGAAGTACCTCGGGCTCGACAAGACTCCGTGAGCACTGGATAGTGATGGGGCGCTTTGAGCACTGGCTGGTGCGACGAGGAGGGTGACGGACATGGAGATGGGAATCGGGCTGTCCGGGTCCGACATGCCTGCCCTCGTTCGAGCCCTCGCCGCGCGGTGGCTCCCCCAGTCGGTCCCCGGCGCGTTGTCGGTGGACTACGCGGAGAAGCCCCCCCGCGCGGATTGGCTGCAAGCCGCCATGCTCGGCGACAAGTCGTGGGCCAAGGCCACGTGGGACGGCAAGGGTTGGAATCAGCTCCTCGTCGAGCCCCCCGTCGCCATGGTGCGCGGGCATCACGACAAGGACGTCCGGCGGTTGCTGACGGAGCTGGCGCCGCTGCCCTTCGCGCTCGCCTCGTTCGGCAGCCTCCACCCGGATTGGAAGGTGGGCGCGCGCGCCTATGCCGCGCCCGTGCTGGACGACCTGCACTTCCCGCACGGCTGGGGCTGCGCGTTCAAGGGCGCCGCCGGCCACTCGCGGCTGGTGTCCCGCCGCTGGCTGGAGTTCGGGCCCTGGCGGTTGCTGAAGGGCCCGGACGACGTCTCCCTGGTGCAGTTCCACGACCTGGACGCGGACTCCGCCACGGCGTTCGCCCAGGCGAAGCCCGGTCACGACCGCATGGGCTACGGGCTGGAGGGCGGCGTCATCCGCTCGCGGCACCAGCGGATGCACGAGCTGACGGGGCTCTACGACGCGAAGACGCAGGCCCTCAAGTTCATCGTCCACGGGCGGGAGGTCTCCCAGGCGGAGATGCTCGACGCGTGCGCGCTGCGCCTGACGGGCTCGTTGGGGCCGGGGCAGCCGGTGAATCGCGTGGCCTATGTCTTCGTGGAAGCGAACAAGGCCCGCGAGCACCTGCACGAGCTGTGGCTGCGCGAGCTGGAGTGCTGGGCCATCGAGCAGGGGCAGGAGGTCCGCCTCGACGCGGACTACCGCCCGACGCCGGTGAAGCCGGACTGGGTGAAGGCGTTGGAGTCGCGCGAGGCCTCGGCCTCGAGATGAACGACCGCGGTGACACCCGGTCCTCGCCCTACGAGGTCCATGGCGAGGACGGCATCCTCATCTCCGACGACGTGTCCCGCATCGACGTGGACGTGGTGCATGGCTTCCTGTCCCGCGCGTACTGGAGCGCCGGGATTCCACGCGACCTCGTCGAGAAGGCGATGCGCAACTCCCTGGCCTTCGGCGTGTATGCGCGGGACGGGGCGCAGGTGGCCTATGCGCGTGTCATCACGGACCGCGCGACGTTCGCCTACCTCTGCGACGTGTATGTGGATGACGCCTGGCAAGGCAAGGGCCTGGGCAAGCAGCTCATGACGGCCATCATGGCGCACCCGGACCTCCAGGGCCTGCGGCGCTTCAACCTCGTGACGCTGGATGCCCATGGGCTCTATGCCCAGTATGGCTTCACGCCGCCGAGGTTTCCGGAGCGCTACATGGAGAAGACGGACCCGGACATCTACAAGCGCAAGGCGTGACGCGGCGCTGGCCCGCCCTTCGCATCCGGCGCTCCAGGGAGGTGTGTGGTGGAGCGCATCCAATCGCCGACGAGGTCGCGGGAGGACGCGGAGGGCGAGGCCTGTGTCCTCTGTGACGCGGTGCTGGAGGGGACCCGCTGTGGTCATTGCGGCGCGGCGGTGTCTCCGGGCGGCTACCGCGTCCAGCGGCTCCTCTCCCAGTCGCCCCACGGGCGCGTCTACCTGGCGGTGGATGGTGAAGGCCGGCGGGTGGCGCTCAAGGAACTGCTCTTCGCCATGGTGCCCGGGACGGAGCAGCTCGACGCCTTCGAGCGCGAGGCCGCCGTGCTGCGCGCGCTGGAGCACCCGGACATCCCGCGCTTCGTCGCCAGCTTCCAGGAGGGGCGCGGGGTGGGGACCCGCCTGTACCTCGCCCAGGAGTTGCTGGAAGGGGAGTCCCTGCTCCAGCGCCTCTCCCGGCGTCGCCTGGCCGAGGACGAGGCGTGGACGCTGGCGGAGCAGGTGCTCCAGACGCTGGACGCGCTGCACCGGCGCACGCCCGCGCTGGTGCACCGGGACGTCAAGCCCGCCAACCTCATCCTCCGGCCGGATGGACGCGCGGCGTTGGTGGACTTCGGCGCCGCCCGTCACCTCGCGCGTGACGTGACCCATGGCTCCACGCTGGTGGGGACGTTCGGCTACATGCCGCCCGAGCAGCTCGGAGGCACGGTGGAGCCGTCCAGCGACCTGTATGCGTTGGGCGCCACGCTCGTGCACGCGCTCACGGGCCGCGAGCCCGCGGAGCTGATGGGGGATGGGCTCACGCTGTCCTTCGAGGCGCACCTGCCGGCCGTGTCGGACGGCGCGAGGGCCTTCCTGCGCAGGCTGCTGGCGCCCCGGCGCGCCGACCGCTTCCCCTCCGCGAAGGACGCGCTCCTCGCGTTGCGGGCCCTCCGGGCCGCGTCGAGCCCGGAGCCCCGGGGCATGGCCGCCGGGGCCGAACCGCCCGCGACGGTGGGCGCACAAGGCGTCGTGGTGGCGCCCGTGCCGGCAGAAGCCTCGCGGGGGCCTTCAGCGCGGGAGGAGGGCGTCACCGCGGGACCCGCCGAGTCGGTCGACCGGGCGGAAGCGCCGCCTGTCTCCGCCCACCGCAAGCGCTTGCGGCGGACCCTGCTGGCGGTGTCTGCCGCCGCGGCCCTCATGGGGATGTTGCGCCTGCTGGGCACGCTCTGGGGGAGCGGCGCGAGGGTCGAGGACTCCCCCGCGTGGAACAACCTCCCGGAGCGGGCGGCGCCGCGCACCCACCCCGCATCACCTGGCAGTGGGACAGGGCGCCCCCACTTCCAGACCCCCTGGCCGGGGGAGTCGTCCTCACCCCGGTAGTCGTGGCGAGCGGCCGGAGGGCCACGCCTCGTGGGAGGCCTCCGTGGTTGTCCACGCACGAGGCCCGCGGGCGCGAGGACACAGTCCCCGGTTTCCGCTTCACTGAAGCACCGTGGTTACATCGGCGTGCCGTGGCCCCGTGCTTGCTCTTCGTCGGGCAAGCCCTCGCAGAGCACGACATTCCATGTCCACAAACGAATCCGAACCCACCCCGCCGAAGCCGCGGCTCATGCATCGTGTCCTCGGCGAGCTCCGCTGGACGCCCCCACCCTGGGCCGCCGCGCTGGGCCGCCTGTTGCTCCACGGCCTTCGCGGCGCGTGGGGAGCGCTCCGCCGTCATCCCAAGCGGGTCGCGCTCGGGTTGGTGGTCTTCATGGCGCTGGCGGTGGGCGCGGACGCGACCTACCGGTGGTATCAGGCCCGCCCCAAGCCGGTGCGGTACGAGTTCACCGCCACCTCTCCCCAGGCCACGCCCATCGAGGAGACGCCGCGCTTCGATTCGGTCCACGTGCGCTTCAGCGGCTCCGTGGCGCCCCTGGAGGCCATCGGCAAGCCAGTGACGACGGGCGTCAGCCTGACGCCGCGCATCGCCGGCGCCTGGCGCTGGGAGAACGACCGGACCCTGGTCTTCACCCCGACGGAGGACTGGGCCGTGGGGCAGGAGTACCAGGTCACCCTGGAGCGCTCGCTGGTCCCCGAGCACATCCTGCTGGCCTCCTACGAGACGAAGTTCCGCTCAGCGCCCTTCTCCGCCCGCGTCACGGCGTTCTCCTTCTACGAGGACCCGCGCAACCCCAAGGAGAAGCGCGTGGTGGCCACGATGCGCTTCTCGCATCCGGTGGACCCGGCCACCTTGACGCGCAACCTGAAGTTGTCGCGCAACGGCAAGGACTCCGTCCTGCTCGGCCCGAAGGACGAGGCCCATCCCTTCGAGCTCACCTACGACAAGCTGAAGGGCGAGGCCTACCTCCAGTCCGGCCTCATCCCCATCCCCGAGGACGACGAGACCATGACGCTGACGCTGTCGCCTGGCGTGCGGGCGGCGCGTGGCGGCCCGGGCCTGGAGGTCGGGGAGCGCCCGACGGTCACCATCCCCGGCATGTACAAGTACTTCCAGGTGGGCGAGGTGGACATCTCCCTCGTGCGCAACGAGCGGTACGAGCCCGAGCAGGTGCTCATCGTCACGCTCTCCACCGGCGTCACCGAGGAGGAGCTGCGAAAGCACCTCAGTGTCTGGGTGCTGCCCCGGAACAAGGCCTCGTCAGAGGGAGAGGACGCGATTCCGAACCACGCGTGGGACGACGTCCAACTCATCGGTGACGAGGTGCTCGCCGGCTCCACGCGGCTGAAGTTGGAGCCCATCTCCACCGACCGCGAGCACGCCACGCTGCACAGCTTCCGCGTCCATGCCGACGTGGGGCGCTACCTCTATTTCCGCCTGTCGCAGGGCACGCGCTCGGCGGGAGGCTACGTGCTGGCGAAGCAATACGACGCCACCGTGCGTGTGCCGGAGTTCCCGGAGGAGGTGAGCATCCTCCACGAGGGCGCGCTGTTGAGCCTCGCGGGAGAGAAGAAGGTCACCGTGCTGTCCCGGGACGTGTCGGCCCTGCGCTTCCAACTGGGCCGCGTGCTGCCGGAGCAGGTCAACCACCTGGTGAGCCAGACGTCCGGCCGCTTCGCGCACCCCAGCTTCAACAACTACCGGTTCGACGAGGAGAACATCTCCGAGGGCTTCTCGGAGGTCCGTCGTCTGGAGGGCGCGGGACGCGGCAAGGCGCAATACGCCGCGTTCGACCTGACGAACTACCTCACGCCCGCCAATGCGCCCACGGCGCGCCGGGGCCTGTTCTTCTTCAAGGTCCAGAGCTGGGACCCCGACCGCCAGCGGCCGACGGAGAAGGAGGACTCCCGGCTGCTGCTGGTGACGGACCTGGGGCTGGTGGTGAAGGACAACGCGGACGGCTCGCACGACGTCTTCGTGCAGACGCTCGGTGCGGGCGCCCCCGCCGACGGGGTGAGCGTGAGCGTGCTGGGCAAGAACGGCCTGCCGGTGCTCAGCGGCACCACGGACGCGGAGGGACACGTGGCCTTCCCGCGCATGACGGACTTCGTGCGCGAGCAGGAGCCGACGGTCTACCTGGCGCGGAAGGGCGAGGACTTCGCCTTCATCCCGGTGAACCGCTCGGACCGGCAGCTCAACTTCTCCCGCTTCGACGTGGGCGGCGTGACGAGCGGCTCCAGCCCGGAGCGGCTGACGGCCTTCCTCTTCTCCGACCGGGGGCTCTACCGCCCCGGGGACACCTTCCACGTGGCCATGGTCATCAAGGCCGCGGACTGGAGTCAGCCCCCCAGCGGCGTCCCGCTGGAGGCGTCCATCCTGGACCCGCGGGGCCTGGAGGTGCACAAGCAGAAGCTGTCGCTGTCCTCCTCCGGCCTGGAGGCGCTCCAGTTCACGACGCAGGAGACGTCTCCCACCGGGAGCTACGGCATCAACCTGTACGTGGTGAGGGACGGACGGCGCGGCAGCCTGCTGGGCTCCACCCAGGTGCGGGTGGAGGAGTTCCTCCCCGACCGCATGCGCATCACCACCGCCTTCAGCGCCGAGCGCACGGAGGGCTGGGTGTCGCCGGAGAAGCTGAAGGGCCGGGTGACGCTCAAGAACCTCTTCGGCATCGCGGCGGCGCAGCGGCGGGTGTCCGCGGAGCTGACCCTCAGCCCCATGTACCCGGGCTTCCGTCAGCACCCGGGCTACACG
The DNA here is from genome assembly GCF_024198235.1 of Myxococcus dinghuensis. Classification (GTDB taxonomy): domain Bacteria; phylum Myxococcota; class Myxococcia; order Myxococcales; family Myxococcaceae; genus Myxococcus; species Myxococcus dinghuensis. Next base: position 267,804 of record NZ_JAKCFB010000009.1, read on the forward strand.
TTCCACGACCCGTTCGGCGCCACGCGCACCCTGACCGAGCGGCTCGAGGGCGCCATCACCGACGAGGACGGTGAGGCGGAGCTGGAGTTGGGCCTGGCGAAGTTCGAGAAGGCCACCTGGCGCGTGTCGTTGCTCGCGGAGGGCTACGAGGCGGAAGGAGGGCGAGGCGTGTCGTCGGGGGCTTCCATCCTGGTGTCGCCGCTGGCCCACCTCGTCGGCTTCAAGCCGGACGGAGGGCTGGGCTACCTGAGTCGGGGTTCGGAGCGCTCGGTGCACTTCATCGCCGTGGACCCGTCGCTGAAGCGGGTCGCGGTGCGGGGCCTCAAGGCGGAGCTGGTCGAGCGGCGCTGGGTCTCGGTGCTCACGCGGCAGTCGAATGGCACCTACCGGTACCAGTCCGCCCGCCGCGACACGGTGCTGCGCACCCACGACGTGGACATCCTCGAGACCGGGCTCGCGTATGCGCTCTCCACGGAGCAGCCGGGTGACTTCGTCGTCGTGTTGAAGGATGGCGAGGGCACGCAACTGTCGCGGGTGGAGTACACGGTCGCGGGCCGGGCCAACCTCACGCGCGCGCTGGAGAAGAACGCGGAGCTGGAGGTGAAGCTCGCGCGACAGGACTACGCCCCGGGCGACGACATCGAGCTGAGCATCAAGGCGCCCTATACCGGCGCGGGCCTCATCACCATCGAGCGCGAGCGCGTCTACGCGTGGAAGTGGTTCAAGACGGACGCCACCAGCAGCGTGCAGACCCTCCGGCTGCCGCCCGGCATCGAGGGCAACGGCTACGTCAACGTGACGTTCGTGCGCGCCATGGACTCACAGGAGATCTTCATGAGTCCGCTGAGCTACGGCGTGGTGCCGTTCTCGGTGAGCAAGGACAGCCGCGTCCTCCAGGTGACGTTGACCAGCGCCGAGCGCGCGCGCCCCGGTGAGCCGTACCGCATCCGGTACAAGGGCAACCGCGCGGGGAAGGCGGTGGTGTTCGCGGTGGACGAGGGCATCCTCCAGGTGGCCAGCTACGCGACACCGGACCCGCTGTCGCACTTCTTCAAGAAGCGCGCGCTGGAGGTCCGCACCGGCCAGATCCTGGACCTGTTGCTGCCGGAGTTCTCCGTCTCCAAGGCCGTCTCGTCCATGGGCGGAGACGACGAGGGGATGGACGCCATCGGCAAGAACCTCAACCCCTTCAAGCGCAAGCGGGACAAGCCGGTGGCGTTTTGGTCCGGCGTGGTGGACATCGACGCGTCGGAGCGGGAGCTCGTCTACGACGTGCCGGACAGCTTCAACGGCGAGCTGCGGGTGATGGCGGTCGCCGTGGGGCGGGAGTCGGTGGGCGCGGCCACGAGGCGCGCCGTCGTCCGGGGGCCGTTCGTCATCACCCCCAGCGTGCCCACCTTCGTCGCGCCGGGCGACGAGTTCTCCGTGGGGGTCGCGGTGGCCAACAGCGTGGACGGCTCCGGCAAGGGCGCCCAGGTGTCGCTGGAGCTGAAGCCGTCCGAGCACCTCGAGGTGGTGGGCAAGGCGCTCGAGCCGCTGAAGATCGACGAGGGGCGCGAGGCGAGCACCACCTTCCGGGTGCGCGCGAAGGCGGTGCTCGGCGCGGGCTCGCTCACCTTCACCGCGTCGCTGGGCAAGGAGCACCTGCGCCAGACGGTGAGCCTGAGCGTCCGGCCCGCGGTGCCGTACCTGACGACCCTCACCGGCGGGCACGTGACGGACGACGCGGTGGACCTGGCGGTGAGCCGGAAGATGCACGGCGCCTACCGCCTGCTGGAGGTGAGCGTGTCACCGCTGCCCCTGGGGCTGGCGCCGGGGCTCGCGACGTACCTGGAGAAGTACCCCTACGGTTGCACCGAGCAGCTCGTCAGCCGGGCCTTCCCGGCCGTGGTGTTGAAGGACCGCATGGAGCTGTTGGGGAAGACGGCGCTGACGCCCGAGGAGAGCTTCGCGGTGGCGCTGCGAATCCTGCGGGAGCGGCAGAACGACGAGGGGGCCTTCGGCCTGTGGGCGGCCAACGCCTACGCGCCCGTGTGGCCGAGCATCTACGCGCTGCACTTCCTGACGGAGGCGAAGGAGCGCGGCTTCGCGGTGCCGCCCGAGCTGCTGAACCGCGGCCTCACCTGGCTGAGCCGGCTGGTGAGCTACTCGCCCGGCAACCTCGCCCAGGCGCGGGCGGCGGCCTATGGACAATACGTGCTCACCCGCAACGGCAAGGTCTCCGGCGCGTCGGTGAGCGCGCTGCGCACGTGGCTGGACCGGTACGCCAAGGAGACGTGGCCCAAGGACCTGACGGCGGCCTACCTGGCCGCGACGTACAAGCTGTTGAAGCAGGAGAAGGAGGCCGCGCTCGCGCTGGCGAAGGTTCGCCTGGGCGAGCCCCAGGCGGAGGACTACGCGTCGCTGTACGACGGGCTCGTCTACGACACCCAGGTGCTCTACCTGCTGTCGCGTCACTTCCCGGAGCGGCTGGTGGACTTCCCCGCGGATACCCTGGTCGGGCTGGCCAGGCCCATCCATGCGGAGGCGTTCAACTCGCTGTCGTCCTCCTACGCCATCCTCGGGTTCGACGCCTATGTGCGCGCACTGAAGGGCGGAGGCAAGGCCACGACCGGCGCGGCGAAGCTCCAGGAGAAGGTGGCGGAGACGCTGCGCCCGCTCGCCTTGCCCCAGTCCCTCGTCGCCCGCGCGAGCTTCTCCGACGGGGCCACGGCGCTGCGGCTCGAGAGCGAGTCCCAGTGGCCCTTGTTCTTCCAGGTGACGCAGGCGGGCTACGACCTGGAGCTGCCGCGCACGCCCATCCTCCAGCGCCTGGAGGTGCAGCGTGAGCTGGTGGGCCTGGACGGCAAGGGGGTGACGGAGGTCCAACTGGGAGAGGAGGTGGAGGTGCACCTGAAGCTCCGCCAGCTCGAGGGGGCCTCGTCCGCCGTCGCCATCACCGACCTGCTGCCCGGGGGCTTCGAGGTGGTGATGGAGCGCCCCGAACCGTCTTCGCAGGAGCGGTCGGACGAGATGCCCGAACCCGAGCCCGAGGCCGAGGCCGAAGATGGGCCGCGCGATGAAGGGTATGACGGGGATGGAGAAGCGCCGGAGGAGCAGGTCGCCGCGAACGACTCCTACCCGGAGCCCGTCCCGGTCGCGGGGGGCTGGCTGCCTCCCGTGGGAAGTGACCGCTCCTCCTTCCTGCCGGAGTACGTGGACGTGCGGGAGGACCGGGTGGTGCTCTACGGGCGCGCCAGCGCGGGCGTCACCGAGTTCATCTACCGCGTCAAGGCGACCCACGTCGGGAAGTACGTGATGCCACCGGCGTTCGCGGAGGGCATGTACGACCGTCGCATCCGCGCGCGCTCGGTGGCCTCCCAGGTGACGGTGAGCCCGCCGTGACGCGTCGTCGTTGGGGTGGGGTGCTCGCGGCGGTGGTGGGGCTCGCGGTGCTGTACGCCGCGGTGCCCCGTCCGCCGCTGCGCGAGGAGCTGGGCTTCTCACAGGCGGTGTTCGACCGGCAGGGACGGTTGCTGCGCCTCACCCTGTCTCCCGACGAGAAGTACCGGTTGTGGGTTCCCCTGGAGCGCATCCCCACCGCATTGGTGGACGCCACGCTGCTGCACGAGGACCAGCACTTCCGTACACACTTCGGCATCAACCCCGTGGCGGTGGGGCGCGCCATCTGGAGTACGTACGTGACGGGCGGGCGGCGCATGGGCGGCTCCACGCTCACCATGCAGTTGGCGCGCATCCGCTACGCAATCCCGTCGCGCACGCTGGGCGGGAAGCTGTGGCAGATGGCGCGGGCCCTCCAGCTCGAGTGCACCTACTCGAAGGACGCGCTGCTGGAGGCGTACCTCAACCTCGCGCCGTATGGGCGCAACGTGGAGGGCGTGGGGGCCGCCAGCCTCGTCTACTTCGGGCGGGGCGTGGAGCGGCTGACGCTCGGGGAGGTGCTCACCCTGGCCGTCATCCCGCAGAGCCCCGCGCGCAGGGACCCGGGGCGGGACTCGGGGGTGTTGACGGCCGCGAGGCTGCGCCTGTTCGACCGGTGGCGGGTGTCGCATCCGGAGGACGCGGAGCGGCGCGCGCTGCTCGCCCAGCCGCTGCCGGTCCGGCGGCCGGAGGAGTTGCCCTTCCTCGCGCCGCACTTCGTGGAGGGGGTGCTGCGCCGCGGGCCGACGGGCGCGGGCGTGACGAGCACGCTGGACCTGGGGACGCAGCGGCTGCTGGAGCGGCACGTGCGCCAGTACGTGGAGCGGCGGCGCGACGTGGGCCTGCGCAACGCGGCGGCGCTGGTGGTGGACTGGCGGACCCTCGAAGTCCGCGCGGCGGTGGGCTCCGCGGACTTCTTCGACGCGAGCATCGACGGGCAGGTGGACGGCACGCGCGCGAAGCGCTCCCCCGGGTCGGCGCTCAAGCCGTTCATCTATGGCCTGGCGTTCGACCAGGGGCTGGTGCACCCGCGCACGATGGTGAAGGACTCGCCCATGGGGTTCCGGGGGTACGACCCGGAGAACTTCGACGGCGAGTTCGTGGGGCCGCTGTCGGCCGAGGCCGCGCTGGTGAGGAGTCGCAACGTCCCGGCCGTCGCGCTCGCGGGGCAGCTCCGCGCGCCGGGCCTGTACGGCTTCCTCCGTCAGGCGGGCGTCACGCGGCTGCGGGAAGAGTCGCACTACGGCCTCTCCCTCGCGCTCGGCTCCGCCGAGGTGACGATGGTGGAGCTGGTGGAGTTGTACGCCATGCTCGCCAACGGCGGCGTGCTCCACGCCTTGCGGCTGGGCGCGGAGGCTCCCCGGGACGAGGGCTCGCGGCTCTTGAGCGCGGAGGCGAGCTTCCTGGTGCTCGACGCCCTGGAGAAGTCGCCCCGCCCCGCGCAGTCGTTCCGGGGGGAGCTGGCGCGCGACACGGTGCCCGTGGCCTGGAAGACGGGGACGTCCACCGGGTTCCGGGACGCCTGGAGCGTGGGCGTGGTGGGGCCCTATGTGGTGGCGGTGTGGGTGGGGAACTTCGACGGGCAGCCGAACCCGGCCTTCGTGGGGCAGACGGCCGCGGCCCCGTTGATGTTCGAGCTGGTGGACTCGCTGCGCGCGAAGGACCCGGAGGTGCGGCGCGTGCGGCGCACGCCCCCCGAGGGCGTCAGCCACGTGCAGGTGTGCGCGGTGTCCGGTGGCATCCCGGGGCCGCACTGTCCACGCGCGGTGCGCACGTGGTTCATCCCGGGGACCTCGCCCATCCGCGCCTGTGACGTGCACCGCGAGGTCTGGGTGGAGACGCGCACGGGGCTGCGGGCCTGTGGGCCGGGGCCGTCGACGCGCGCGGAGGTGTACGAGTTCTGGCCTTCGGACCTGCTGCGCCTCTTCCAGAAGGCGGGCGTGCCCCGGAAGACGCCGCCGCGGGAGGCGGCGGACTGTGGCTTGGAGTTGAGCGCGAGCACGGGGCTGGCTCCCCGCATCACCACGCCCGAGGAGGGCGTGGACTACAACCTGCGGGCGTCCTCGGAGGCGGCGCAGACGGTGCCGCTGTCGGCGGTGACGGACGCGGACGTGCGGCGGGTGTTCTGGTTCGTGGACGAGCGGTGGGTGGGAACCTCCTCGCGGGGAGAGAGCCTGGAGTGGGCGGCGCGACCGGGGTCCTACGTGGTGCGCGCGGTGGACGACCGGGGGCGTTCGGACGCGAGGACCCTGCGGGTGCGGTTGGTCCGCTGACCTGGGGACGTGGGATTGGCTATCCTCCGCCGGACGAGGAGCGGCCATGGCGAACGGACAGAGGCGCGGAGGTCCCGGGCGGAGCGAGGAGACGCGCGTCGCCCCCGAGGAAGACGACGAGTCGACGCGCAACGGCCCCTTCCCGCCACCCCGGGAGACGCGCATGGCGCCCGTCCTGGAGACCCGCATCGGCCCCTCCGAGGACCAGGAGGAGATCGTCACCGACATCCGTGGGAACCAGGGGCCCTCCGGGGGGCAGGCCGCCATCGTCACCGAGATGCGCGGAGGGCAGGCCGCCATCGCCACGGAGCTGCGTCCCCCCGCGCGTGCTGGCGGCGCGGGGCGTCCCCAGGCGCCGGTCGCGACCGAAATCCGGGGAGGAGGCTCCACCGACGAGCGCCCCGAGTCCTTCGCCACGGAGCTGCGTGGGGCACCGCCGCCGCCGCCCCGAGGCGCGAAGGTGGAGGCGAAGGGGGCGGGGTGGCTCGCGCGGGGCGCCGCCGAGAAGCGTCCTCCTCCGCCGCCGGCCCCTTCGGGCGTGGTGCGGCTCAGTCCGTTGGAGCCGGTGGGGAGCAAGGCGGGCGTCGTCCAGAAGCAGGAGGAGGAAGGGCCCGCGCTGCGGACGATGTTCGCGAACCACTCCGCGCTGCTGGCGGAGCAACTGCGCACGGCGCTGGCGAAGAAGATGTACGGGCGCAATCCGCACCGCGTCCTGCGCGTCGACGAGCCGGAGGGGCCGAGCACGGCGGGCGGGAAGCTGGCGCGGCAGGCCATCTCCCTGGTGCCTCGCAAGGGCTCGGGCCCGTCGGTGGTGTGCGGCTGGGTGGACGTGTCGAAGCGCGAGGCGCAGCTCCGCAACTTCGAGGCGGTGGCGAAGCGCTACGAGTCCCACCACGGGGAGCCGCTCGTGCTCGCGCAGGAGGAGTACGAGAAGTTCCTCCAGGACGTGGAGGCCGTGCTCGTCCAGTCCACCATCAAGGTCCGCCTCATCGTCCCGGAGGAATCGCCGGGAGCGCGCATGGTGGCCTCGACGGCGCAGGCGAAGTCCAAGGGCGTCCCCGTGCTGCTGACGCTGCTGCTGATGGGCGCGGCCTTCCTACTGGGGATGTTCGTCGGCCGCACGCCAGGCTGAGCGCCCGGCGTCTCCCCAGGGGGCGCGGCCGGGCCAGCGCGCGCAGGGGTGTCCATGCCGCGTGGTGCACCACGCGGCACGGAGCGTGGCGTCAGAGCGTGGGGTAGTCGATGTAGCCCTTCGCGCCGCCGCCGTAGAGCGTCTTCTTGTCGAGCTCCGCCAGGGGCGCGTTCTCGTGAATCCGTCGGACGAGGTCCGGGTTGGCGATGTACGGGCGGCCGAAGGAGACGAGGTCCGCGCCGGCCTCGACGGCCTTGCGCGCCAGCTCGCCGTCGTAGCCGTTGTTGACCATCCACGCGCCCTTGCCGCCGGCGTCGCGGTAGGCCTTCTTCAGCGCGGCGTAGTCGAACGGCCGGTCCGCCAGCTCGCGCGGCCCACCGGTGGCGCCCTCGATGATGTGCACGTAGGCGAGGCCGAGCTTCGCCAGCTCGCGCACGACGTACTCGAACAGGGGCTGCGGATTCGCGTCGAACGCGTCGTTGGCGGTGGTGACGGGCGACAGGCGGATGCCGGTGCGCCCGGAGCCCACGGCGTCGATGACCGCGCGGGTGACCTCCAGCAGCAGGCGGGCCCGGTTCTCGATGCTGCCGCCGTATGCGTCCGTGCGCTGGTTGGACCCCGTCTTCATGAACTGGTCGAGCAGGTAGCCGTTGGCGCCATGAATCTCCACGCCGTCGAAGCCCGCGACGTCCACGGCGTTGCGCGCGGCCTGGGCATAGGCCTGGACGATGCCGGGCAGCTCGGACAGCTCCAGGGCCCGGGGCTGGGAGGTCGGTGTGAAGGTGGGGACGCCGTCGCGGAATAACACGGTGCGCGTGTTGGCGGTGATGGCGGAGGGCGCGACGGGGGCTCCGTTGCCCGGCTGCAGCTCCGTGTGGGAGACACGGCCCACGTGCCACAGTTGCGTGACGATGCGGCCACCCGCCTGGTGCACGGCGTCCGTGACCTTCTTCCACGCGGTGAGCTGCTCGGGGGCGTACAGGCCGGGCACGTCCGCATAGCCCTGGGCCTGATGGCTGATGGCGGTGGCCTCGCTGATGAGGAGCCCGGCGGTCGCGCGCTGGGCGTAGTAGGTGGCGGCGATGTCCGGGGGGATGGCGTTGGGCGAGCGGTTTCGCGTCAGCGGCGCCATGACGATGCGATTGGAGAGTCGCAGGTCACCCGCGGTGGTGGGGTCGAAGAGGGTAGGCATGTGCGCGTCGTGAGCCGAGGGGGAGAGGACTTCCGGCCCAGCCTAACGACGCGCGTCCTCCGTCACCATGGGAAGTGCACCCAGCCGGGCGGGCAGCGAGGCCGGCCGACCCGGGGGCACGAGGCGCCGGGGCCGGCCGTCGTGGGGCGTGGCGCTACCTCACGCCGGGGGCGGAGACTCCCGCTCCCAGTGGCGGTGCGCGGCGATGGCCTTCACGAACGCCTGCCCGAAGCCCTTCACCTCGCTCTTGGTGGTGCGGATGACCCCCATCGTCTCGTCCAGCACCCGCGTCGCCGGAGGCGCGCCCACGCCCGCCGCGTCCAGGAGCCCCGTCGCCGCGCCGGCCAGCGCGAGCGGCTTGCAGTGCACGTACGCCTCGCGCACGAAGTCCACCGCGAACGGCAGCGTCCTCAGCGCCGCGACGCTCTTGTCGCCGCCGGGGACGAAGACGGCGTCGTAGAGCACCGATGACGTGGAGCGGATCGTCTTCACCGGCGTCTCCTTGCCGCCCTCCGCGCTGGTGATGGGACTGAGCGTGGGCCCCAGCACCTCCACGAGGCCCCCCTCCTTCTCCACCGCCTTGCGCACCTGGGCGAGGTCCGTCGAGGAGAAGCCGTCCGCCACCAGCACCGCCACCTTGCGCGTGTGGATGGACTCGTGCGGCGTGTTCACCATGCTCAGCGCCGGGGACTTCGTCACCATCTTCCCCGTCTTGTTGCCCACCGCCGCCGGGGTCGTCCGTCCTCCGCGCGGCGCCGTCACCCCCACCGCGCGCGCCACGCGCACCGCCAGCTCCCGGTCGATGTTCGCCAGGACCTGGTGCACCACCCGCTCGCGAATCTCCGGGCGCTCCACCTTGCTCACCTCGAACTCCACCGCGGCGATGAGGTGCTCCCGCTCCGGCGGGGACATGCTCTGGAAGAACAGCGCCGCCTGGGTGAAGTGGTCGGCGAACGACTCGCTGCGCGTGCGAATCACCGTGCCCTCCACGCGCTCCGGGGAGTGTGCGAACGCCTGCCGGGGATTCGCGAGCACGGGGCACCCGCCGCCCAGCGAGTTGGGGTGGTAGTTCGCCCGGTTGGTGGGAATCGTCTGCCGCCCGAACCCGTCCTGCTGGTGGTTGTTCACCGGGCACACCGGCTTGTTGATGGGCAGCTCCGCGAAGTTGGGCCCGCCCAGCCGCGTCAGTTGCGTGTCCAGGTACGAGAACAGCCGCGCCTGCATCAGCGGGTCGTTGGTGAAGTCGATGCCCGGCACGACGTTGCCCACGCAGAACGCCACCTGCTCCGTCTCCGCGAAGAAGTTGTCCGGGTTGCGGTCCAGCACCAGCTTGCCCACCTTGCGCACCGGCACCAGCTCCTCCGGCAACAGCTTCGTGGCGTCGAGCAGGTCGAAGCCGTACTTCAGCTCGTCCTCCTCGTTGATGAGCTGCAGCCCCAGCTCCCACTCCGGGAAGTTCCCCCGCGAGATGGTGTCCCACAGGTCCCTGCGGTGGAAGTCCGGGTCCTTGCCGGACACCTTCTGCGCCTCGTCCCACGCCATCGAGTGGGTGCCGAGCACCGGCTTCCAGTGGAACTTCACCAGCGTCGCCTTGCCCTTGGCGTTCACCAGCCGGAAGGTGTGGACGCCGAAGCCCTCCATGTGTCGGAACGTGAGCGGGATGGCGCGGTCGGACATCAACCACATCACCATGTGGGCCGTCTCCGGGACGAGCGACACGAAGTCCCACAGCGAGTCGTGCGCGGACGACGCCTGGGGAATCTCGTTGTGCGGCTCCGGCTTCACCGAGTGCACGAAGTCCGGGAACTTGATGCCGTCCTGGATGAAGAAGACGGGCATGTTGTTGCCCACCAGGTCGAAGTTGCCCTCGGCCGTGTAGAACTTGGTCGCGAAGCCGCGCACGTCGCGCACGGTGTCCGCGGAGCCGCGCGAGCCGCCCACGGTGGAGAAGCGCACGAAGACGGGCGTGCGCAAGGACGGGTCGGTGAGGAACTTCGCCCGCGTGTAGCGCTCCAGCGACTCGTACACCTGGAAGTAGCCATGGGCCCCCGCGCCGCGCGCGTGTACGGCCCGCTCCGGGATGCGCTCGTGGTCGAAGCGCATGATCTTCTCGCGGAAGTGGAAGTCCTCCAGCAGCGTGGGCCCCCGGACGCCGGCCTTGAGCGAGTTGTCCGTGTCCCCGATGGGGATGCCCTGGTCCGTGGTCAGCGTCGTGTCCTCGGAGCGCGCCCGATATCGCTCGAGCTGCTCGTTCTTCGAGGGCGGTGGAGGGTTCTTCTGCGACGGAGTCTTGCGCAGCGGCATGTCTGCTCCCTGGCGGAGGAATTCACGCCGGTCCCCCGGCGCGCGAGCGGTGTACGCCTCCACGCGGGACCCGGGGCGAATGCCCGCGGGCACCCACCGTCGAGCGTTCACTGCTCGCCAGGGAAGCAGCGGCGTTGGACCGCCGGTCGACACTGCCACGTCGACGCGACGACGCCCCCGCGCGCGGCACGGCCGCGACACGGAGGCGTCGGACTGGCAAGGCGTGTCCTGCTCAGCGGTGAATCACGGCGTGGGCTTCGCCACGGTGGGCTGCCCTTCGGTGCCGGCGGCGGCGGCGGCCTCAGCGGCGGCGGCCTCCGCGGCGGCGGCCTCGGCCGCGGCCTTCTCCGCGGCCACGCGCGCCGCCTCGGCCTCCGCGCGCTTCTTCGCGTCGGCCTCGGCCACCGTCTTCAGGTTGGCGAGCCCCGCCTCGAAGTCCTTGCCGATCATCTGGTCCATGTCCATGACCAGGCACATGGCCTTGCCCATGAAGTCGTTGAGGCCGCGCATCGCCCACACGACCTCGGTGCCACCCTCCACGGGCTTGAACGAGACGCTCGTCTCCGACTTCCCGGCCCACGGCTTGATGAACTCCAGCTCGAAGCGCACCAGCGCGGCGGGCTGGCTCTCCAGGATGGTCATCCGCCCCTCGCCCACCTTGTCGTTGCCCACCCACGCGTAGGTGGCGCCGGCGCCGGACTCCGCGCCACCGAACGTGGTCTTCATGTCCGGATCCAACTTCGCCCACGGGGACCACTCGGGCCACCGGTGGAAGTCGTTCACCGGCGTGAAGGCGATGTCCGCCGCCACGGGGAGCGTCGCGGTGCGCTGCACGGTGTACTCCGCGGGACGCGTGGCGATGACGGCGACGAGCAGGAGGATGGCGGCGGCGAGGCCACCGAGAATCTTCTTGAGCATGGGGTGTGTTTCCTTGGGAAGGGCCAGGGGAGCGTGGCCCGCGGCGCATATAGAGCGCGCCCACCACCCGACGCAAGGCGCCCTGCGTCCGGAGTCCCACCTGTGAGGTATCATTGCGCGTGCAACGACAAGGGGCCCGTTCCGGTTTTTCCGGAAGGGCCCCTCGCGTCACCCCGGAGCGTGGGGTGATGGGTGACTCAGTTGTAGGTGGCCGTGTACGTCCCGGCCTGCGCGCCGTCGATGAAGGCGAAGTCCACGCCCTTGATGGTGCGGGTGGTGGTCGTCACGGAGGCGCCCGCGCGCGTGACGGAGGTCAGCGTGCGGCCGGTGCTGGTGCGCCTGGGCACCATGAGCGTCAGGTTGCGGGCGGGGTTCGTCACGTTGAAGGTGAGCGCCGTGCCCCCGGTGAAGGTCAGCGCGGAGACCTGGGTGGCCTCGCGCGCGTCGAGCCACTCGAGCAACTGCTTCGCGGTGATGACCGGGACGCCGTCGCGCCTGGCGGAAGCGACGATGGCGGCGGAGCCGGAGGACCCGGCGGAGGGCTGCGAGTCCACGTGCATGTTGGCGTTGAAGGCGCCGTAGTAGCCCTTGGTGCCCAGCGCGTTGGCCAGCAGCGTGTCGATGTGGAGGGGATAGGACTGGCCGGACTCGTCCGTCATCTGCGTGGCGAGCTGGTAGACGTCGAGCGGTGAGCCGTCGAGGTCCGCGAAGCGCATGGCCAGCCCGGAGCCGGTGAAGAGGCCCGGGCGGTCCTGCACCCAGTAGTCGGGCCAGTAGTAGTAGTTGGTGTCCAGGCGGATGCCGTGCAGGCGCGACACCTTGGGCTGGGTGGACCAGTCGCTGAACGCGATGCAGTGCGTGCGGTTGGTGACGGGCGCGGGGATGGCCGGGTAGTTGAGCGCGAAGCCGTCGAGCTGCGGCGTGAAGAAGTTCGGGTCCAGGTTGTTCGCCGTGTAGTCCGCGCAGCCGGTGTTGACGTGCAGCGCGTACTCGAAGCCCTGCGTCACGTAGCTGCCCGCCTGGGTGGCCGTGAGGCCACCGACGTAGTCGTAGATGGTGCCGCGGATGCACTCCCAGTCCGCCACGTTGCAGCCCGTGGGGCTGTCCGTGAGGTACTGGTTCCAGCGCTGCGTGGAGGCGCCGCCCGGGTGACCGTCACCCGTCATCACCACGACGGCCTTGTGCGAGCGGGGGAAGTACCACAGGCGCGGCAGCGGGATGGTGCTGGTCTGGTGCAGCACGTTGGCGAGCAGTCGCTGCTGCTCGTCCGCCTGGGGAATCTGGACCTTGCCCAGGTTGACCCAGTCCGGCTGCGGGTCGAACGACGCGTTGCCGTAGAACATGTCGCTGGCGCGCGCGCCCGGGCCGATGGAGGAGCCGTCCCGGTTCTGTCCCTGCCACGCGGGGTTGCCCTGGCGCGTGTAGATGACGGACTTCGCCAGGTCGTACATGAAGGCGGTGGCGGTGCCGCTGCCCACGGTGCGCTGGCTGACGGCGGCGAACGTCGTCGCGGTGGTGGCGTCCGAGTAGAGCGTGGCGACGGCGCGCGTGCCGGTGGTCAGCGTGCGCTTGTCGGCGGGGCCGTGGTACTGCATCGTCTCCGCGGTGATGCCGGTGCCGGGCGCCTGGGTGGCGTTCACCAGCAGGTAGCCGTTGCTCAGCGTGCCCTGCGAGGGATTGAGGCCGAGCAGCGACTCCAGGTTGGCGGCGGGGCGCAGGGCGATGAGGCTGCCGCCCGCGTTGACCCAGTTGGTGACGAGCGTCAATTGAGCGGCGCCCAGCGTCTGCTCCCCCAGCACCAGGACCTTGTAGTCATTCAGGGACACGGTGACGCCGAGGTTGCCCGCGTCGGTGGTGGCGAAGGCGGCGATGCCCTCGGCCTCGAGGATTTCACGCAGGTAGTCGGTGAAGGGGTTGCCCGGGGCGGTGGCCACGAGCACGGGGCCGGCGCCCTGGACGCCCGGGCGGGGCGGCGGGCCGTAGGACTCGAAGACGACGTCCACCCAGTAGTTGGAGTTCTGGTAGCTGCCGCTCGGGAAGGTGGGCGTGGCGTTGTAGGCGTAGACGCCGTTGCCCCCCGCGGTGGTGGAGCCGGGCAGGGCGTGCAGCGGCGGCGCGTCCACGCCGGTGGCGAGCCCGCTGGTGTTGTACGAGTAGCCACCCGCCGGCGCGAAGTACGACGCCACGTAGGCGGCTCCCGCGGTGATGGGCACGGGCGTGGCGAACGTCACCTCCTGCCAGCCGACGGCCGTCTCGTTGGTGAAGGTGGCGGAGGCGAGCGACTGGCCGGTGGCGCTCCACAAGTTGCCGACATGCGTGCCGGTGTTGCCGCTGCCCTTGTAGAAGCGCACGCCCCGGATGAGGCCGTCCACGTCCGAGCGGAACTTCACGCCCAGCTCGACGGGCGCGGTCTCGTTGGCGGTGGCGTTGGCCGGCACGGCGGTGGGGGCGAAGAGCCGGAAGTGGTTGTCCGGCGGCTGCGTGGGCGGCTGCGCGCCGGTGGCCTGGAAGACGACGTCCACCCAGTAGTTGGAGTTCTCGAAGCTGTTGACGGGGAAGGAGCCCGCCGCGCCGTAGGTGAAGACGCCGTTGCCGCCGCTGGTGGCGCCGGGCAGGGCGAACAGGGGCGGGGTGTCCTGGCCGGTGGCGAGGCCGCCCTGGTTGAAGGCGTAGGCGCCTGCGGGCGCGTGGTACGAGGCGACGTAGGTCGTGTCGGCCGCGATGGTGACGGGCGTCGAGAAGAGGACCTCCTGCCAGCCGGTGGCCGTCTCGCTGGTGAAGGTGGCGAAGGCCAGGCGGTTGCCATTGGCGCTCCACAGGCTGCCCACGTGGGTGCCGGTGTTGGTGGCGCCCTTGTAGAAGCGCACGCCCAGCACGTTGCCGCTCACGTTGGTCTTGAACTTCACGCCCAGCTCCACGGCGGCGGGGTCGTTGGTGACGGACGCGACGGTGGGTGTCTGGGTGGAGGGCCACAGCGTGACGGGCGCGGCCGGACGGAAGACGACGTCCACCCAGTAGTTGGCGTTGCCGAAGGCGGTGGAGGGGAAGGAGCCCGCGGCGCCGTAGGTGAAGACGCCGTTGCCGCCATTCGAGGCGCCCGCGAGCGCGTGCAGGGGCGGGGTGTCCTGGCCGGCGACGAGGCCGCCGTTGTCGAAGGCGTAGGCGCCGCCGGGCGCGTGGTACGAGGCGACGTAGGTCGTGTTGGCGGTGACGGGGACGGGCGTGGTGAAGAGGACCTGCTGCCAGCCGCTGGCCGTCTCGCTGGTGAAGGTGGCGAAGCCCAGCCGCTGGCCGGTGGCGCTCCACAGGCTGCCCACGTGGGTGCCGGTGTTGGTGGCGCCCTTGTAGAAGCGGATGCCGAGGATGTCGCCGTCGACGTCGGAGCGGAACTTCACGCCCAGCTCGACGGCGGCGAAGTCATTCGTCACGGACGCGACGGCGGGCGTGGCGGTGGGGGCGAACAGGGTGAAGGTGGGCTGGGCCCATGCCTCGCTCGAGGGGAGGAGCAGCAGCGCGGCCAAGAGCAGCGTCACCGCGTGAGCGCGCAGGGGTGGGGGGACCCAGGCGGGTCGTGGCTTCTGGGGTGTCATCCGGACGTCTCCTTGGGGTGTGGCACGACGAACGGCGAGGAGGACGGCGGCCCTTGTCGCGAGCCGCACAGGACTCCAGGCCTGGCGTCCTCGGTGAGGGAGCACCGAAGGCGGCGGAATCTTGCTGCCCGCACCGGACCCCGACAACGACGTGGCACGGAGGGCCTGATGTCGTTGCCATGCCACGCGAACTTTCCTCGCGCGTCGAGAGGCGCCTGTCACAGGGACATGGCGCTCCGAGCGCGACGGCATGTTCCGTGAATTGCGTTGCAAACGCAAACGTGACGCATGAGGTCGGAAGTGGATTGGCACTTCATGGGCCGCATCGACTCGGCTCGCTTGGCTCGGGCGGATTTGCCATTGCACCAAACTTCCTGGTCTATGCCTCCCGGGGCCAACGCCGCGTCTACCTGAAGCACGTCGCGCCAGGATGGCATGAGCGATGCTCACACTCGCCTTGATGCACCGTGCATGTCACCGTCGGCGCACTCGTGAGGCAGCGACCGGATTGAGGGCGGCCAGGCATCAAGGGACGAATCGCTCAACGGTGTTGAGTATTTCGCCGCTGCTCGCAGTTCCTCCGATGATGAGCACGCTTCCTGAATCGAGCCACGTGGCGGTGTGAGAGGCACGCGCCCAGGACATGGGGGAAATCAGCTCCCATGTGCCGTTCTGACGGAAGAGCTCCACAGATGCGCGCGGCTCTCCGGTAGAGAGGGAGTTTCCACCGGCAACAAGGACTGCCCCCGAGGGCAAGAGGGTGGCCGAGTGTGCGAAGCGGGCTTCTCTCAGCTCTTGCTGAGGGGACCAAGACCTGTTCCCTGGGGCGAAGAGGTCCACGTCGCGGAGGACCGTTCCCGGCGACCCCAGCAATGAGCCGGCGACCAAGATTTCCCCTGAAGGCAGAAGCGTGGCTGTATGGCCGTTGCGGCCGTTGCGCATCCGCGCTTCGATGCGTTGCCAGCCGGCATTCACCTGGCTCGAGTCGTAGACCTCTGCGGTTCGCTCCGCGCCCGTCTCACTGTAGCCACCGATTGCAACCACCTTGCCTCCGTTGAGCATGGTGAGGGTCAGGACGTTTCGCTTGAAGCTCATGTTGCCGACGTCCGTCCAGGTGTCGTCGTTCGGGTCGAAGAGCGCGGTCGTATCGAGTCCCGTGGATTCGGATGTTCCACCACCTGCGACCAGCACCTTGCCCGACGTCAACAGAATGGCGGCATGCCAGGCCCGCGCGCCATTGGGAAGGGCGCGCGCGTCCGTCCATGAGTTGGCATCGACGTCGTAGACTTCAACGGTGGCCAGTGCCTCGTCCGTGGGTCCCAGTCCACCGACCACCAAGACTCTTCCATCGTTCAGCAGGGTGGCCGTATGCCCCGCGCGTGGCGTCTCGAGACTCGTGGCAAGACTCCAGCTGTTGGACGAGACGGTGTAGAGCTCCGCGGTGTTCGTGGGGTTGCATCCTTGGTTGATACGTGTGGTGCACCCTCCGACGACGAGCACCTTGCCGTTCTTCAGGTCCGTGGCCGTATGCCCTGTGCGGCGCAGCTGCATCGAAGGCACGGGTTTCCACCCTGGTGTTTCGCGCCCACTGTCTGGTGGTCCCCCATCCGTGCCAGCATCCGACCCGCCGTCGTCGTCAGCGGCTCCATCATCCCCAGCGGCTCCGCCGTCCCGGCAGGCACCCGGGCTCTTGATGCAGAACTGGAGTACCGCGTCATCGACGTCGAGGCAGGCTGCGACATGCGTGCCCATCACGAGCAGTCCAAGCGCCGTCGAGAAATGAAGGACCTTCATGGCAGCTTCCCCGAAATCGACACGGACGTTCCGTCCAGCCCGACTTGAACGGGCGCCGGCGCATCAGGTGCTCCCAGCAGATACATTCCCGTGGCGACTCCCAGCCCCATCAGTCCTCCGACGAGCAGTCCCACGGAGACCGTCTGCATCCCGCGCGCGCTCTGCGCCAGGGTTCTGGCGTCAGCCTCCGTTCGGAGTTCCTGAGGCCTGTGCATCAGCCGTGACTTCCTTCCCTCCGCCAATTTCCAGAAGACGCCTGCTGTGACGACGAGGGCGCCTCCCGCGATGGCAGGGATGATGGCTCGCTCTCTCGTGGTTGGGAGAGAGGGGATTTCCTCTGAGAGGGGAGAGGACGAAGGCTCTGGGCGTCTCGGGGCCTCGTCGGGGAGCGGCCCTCGTGATGCAGGACCCCGCTGGAGCGTCGGCGCATCCGTTTTCAGCGGCCCCCGGTCCTCCCCTCGCAGGGCCAGCTCGCCTAGAACCTCCTCTCGCATGGCTTCGAAGCGCCGCTTCAACTTTGGGGAGACGCTCAACGGGAGCTGGGCGTCGGGAGCGAGAAAGAGGGCTGCTTTGAAGGCGGCATTGGAGTCGTCCAGCCTCTCAGCGCTCAGCTCGGCCAAGAGGATGCCCTCATAGAGCGAGATCGCCACATCATCCTCGGGCCCCCTGGACACCTTCTTGCCTCGGGCAACCTGCTCCAGTGCTCGCTCGTATGCGAGGTCTTCGATGAGTTGGTGGATGGACACCAGGTAACGTCGCACGTCGGGGGAGACTGCGCCTCGGGCTCCTCCAGGGAGGATACAGAGTCCGAGGAGGAGGCTCCAGACACAGGCGCCACTCCGAGATAGGACGCCCGACACGATGGAATTGCCCTTGATGTCGCTGGAAGAAGACATCATGTCCTCACACGAATGACGCTTGGGTTCGCCTGCCGTTGCGATGTCACGAGAGCGAGGGACCACCCTCCGGCTGGGGGGGGACCGAGTTGTCGGGGACCGGGATGGGAGACACCGCTCCAGGGCTGGCCGCCTGCGGCTCAGGGAACAAGGCATCAGCGGACGAGGGCATGAATGGCTGACCGAAGCGCGCTGGAGGGCGGTCCTGCATGCCATTCACACCGCCCTCGGTGAATGGGACCCCTGGCGCTTCGCCGCTCCCCGCCGTCTGGATGACTTCCTGCGGCGGGGGCGTCAAACCCAGCAACTTCTCCAACTCCGCCTTCCGGCTCGTGCCCTCGAAGGCGGAGTCGAGTTCATTCTTCGTGGGCTTGACCTTGTCGATGTCCTTCTGGCTGTAGGGGGGCTTCTTGGATTCCTCGAGGGCCAGCGCGTTCGCTTTGCGCATGGCCTCCTCGGCGCTCTTCGCGGTGAGGGCTGCTGTTTCCTCCGCCGCCTGGAGCCTCTGGGCAGCCCTCCTGGAGGCTTCGGTGGCTTCCTTGAGCTTCTTCTCCGCGGCGCCAAGGGCCTCCTTCGACTTCTTCGCCTCCGCAGGCGACTGCCCGGGTCTCTCCGCCGCCTTGCGCGCGTCGGCGACAGCCTTCTCCGCTGCTTCCTTCTGTCTCCGCGCGGAATCGGCGTCGCGCTTGGTCTGTGTCAAGTTGTCCCGAGCCGCCTCCGCCGCCTTGCGCTTGGCCTCGGCCGCGAGCCGCGCCGCTTCCGCCTTCTGTCGGGCCTCCTCTGCGCGGCGTTGCGCCTCCGCGGGGTCCACTTTGGCCGCTCCAGACCGACCGACCGTTGTCACTGAGCCCATGAGTATCTCCTCCTGTCGAGAATGCCTCGTGTCAGGAACGAGGCAGGCGCGATGCATGTGATTGGAGGCGCCAACACAGCGCGGCTCCGAGGCGCGGTACGGCCGGCTCGAGTCGATTCGTGTTTGCCCCTGCAATCGAGGAGAAAGAGGGAGGATGCCGGCCGGCGTCCCACAAAAGTCTGGAAGAGGCGTTGAACGGCTGGGGGAGGTGGTGGCTCCGTGCCCGCACCCCGGGCGCGTCAGTCGCGACGATGACGGCAGGATGGCCATGGCGCCGGCCGGTTTGTGTGGACTATTGGAGATGCCGGTCCGCCGGAGCCCGGTGGACGTGTGGAGCCCGCGGCATCAATCCAGCAGTCCGTTGAAGCTGATGTCCAGTCGGCTGCCAACCAATCCGACGAGGCTCTCCAGCGCGACCTGGTCCTGCTTCAATCGGGGGGCAAGTTCCTTGCGGACGTGCTCGAGCAGCAGTCTGCGAGCATCCGAGACTCGCCTCGCAACCGCGGACCGCGAGCCGCCATACACCAGGGTCAGCCGATCCATGGTGAATCCATGGATGTGGTGCAAGCGCAGCAGTGTCCGCTCTTGCTCGGGAAGCACCGCCACGGCCTTTCGGAGCGACTCGGCGAGGAGCTGGCGCGCGTCTTCGCGCAGCAGCGCGTACTCGGGGTCTCTCGGTGCCAGGCATCGTGCGAGCTCCTCTGGCGGTTCGGCGACGAGCTGAAGCCGTTCGTCCCGGCCCACCAACTCCCCCGCGATGCGTGTCGCGATGATTCCCACCCACGCGAGCAGGGGCCCCCGGCCCCCATAGCTCGCGATCCTCGGTGGAGTGCTCCCGCTGGCCACCAGCAGCCGCTCACGCAGCACCTGCAGCACCTCCTCCCCTGAGTTGGGCGGCAGACGCCCGAGCCGGGCGGGGATGTGACGGAGGATGTGTTGCTCGAACGCCTTCAGGGCGGACGACGCCCCGGTGGCGCAGGCGCACGAGAGGAATAGGTCCGCAGCCTGGATGATGCGTATCACTTTCGACACTTTGCCTGCAGGCAACTGCAGGGCGAGATGCCGCAGGAAGGTCTCGTCGGACAATGGCAGCATGGGCCACGCGGTCCGAGCTGTCTCGATGTGCTCGTGCAGCAGCACCTCCAGCCGCTCCTCGGCGTCGAGCTCCGTGTGCCGCTCCCGCGGCAAGTGCTCTCTCAAGAGTGCTGTCAAGGAGCGCGTCTTCGATTGCGTGCTCATCGCTTCGCCTCACGCCGCTGCCAGGCCAGTACCGTCTGGAGCTCCTGCCGACCTCGGACTCCCACGGACTCCAGCCGCGTCCGCGCCTCCTCGGCCATCGCGAGCGCCCGAGTCCGGTCCGAGGCTGTGCGTGTCTCCAGGAGCGCCCGGGCCAGCAGAAACGCGGTCTTGCCGGCGACCTTCGGGTCCTTGGCCTCGCCCCATCGGGTCTGGATACGCCGTGCGCGCTCGAGCAGGGGGACGGCTTCCGCCACGGCGCCCAGCGCCAGATGTGCCTCCCCGGCACAGCTCAGGGCGCTGGCACCGTCCTCGGACTCCGCTCCCTCGGCGGTCTCCGTGACCTTCCGCGCACGTTCGCAGTATGCGAGCGCTTCCTTCGGAGCGTGAGTCGCCAGGGCCAGCTCGGCCAGGGGGAGCAGTACGGGGGCGGTCTTCCCTCCCTCCGTGCCGTGCTTCTTCTCCAGCCGGTCCAGCGCGTCCAGCAGGTCGCGCCTGGCCTCTGGGTAACGACCTGCCTTCAGGTGCACCTGCCCCCGGAAGGTCAGCGGTAGGGCGGCGCGCGTCGTGTCCGGGCCCAGTCCGCGCTGGATGCGCTCCACGGCCTCGGTCGCGAAGGCCAGCGCTTCGTCGTCCTGGCCCGCATCGCTGGAGATGAACGCCTGCTCCGCGAGTGCGTAGACAACGGTGAGGTGGTTGGGGCCGCGGGCTCGCTCGAAGATGGCTTGCGCCCGCTCGACCTGGGACCGCGCCTCCTCCAGCCGGCCGTCGAGGCGCGAGACCCCTGCCAGGTTCAGCAGCACCGTCCCCATGGGGGTCGTCTCCGGAGTGGAGGCCGCCTCCTGGAGGGCCAGGGCCTTGTGCCAGGCGCTGACGGCCTCGGCGTGCTTTCCCACCTCGAACGAGGCCGTGGCGACCCGATTGTAGGAAGTAGCGAGCGCCGGGTTGTCGGGACCGAGCACGTGCTCGCGCAGCTTCAGCGCCTCACGGTGGACCTTCAGCGAGTCCTCATAGCGGCCCTGGTCGAAACGAATGCGTCCCACTTGGTGGAGGAGGTTGGGCGTACGGAGGCTGTCCGGGCCATTCCTCCTCAGCGAGAACTCCAGGCCCCGGAGCGCCTCCTGCTCCGCCTCGGCGAGGTGGCCTTGCATCTCTCTCAGCGACGCGATGCGCGTGTGCAGGTCCGTCGTGATGTCGGGGAAGCGCTCCCGCCCCAGCCGTTCGACAGCGGCCCGCGCGTGCCGGACGAGCTTCTCCGCTTCATCGGGGCGGGACTGCTCCTCGCCCGCGACATGGATGAGCTCCAGCCAGGCCCTCGCCACTGTCTCTTCGTCACCCGCGGCCTCGGCCGCCCACAGGGCCTGGTAGAGAGCCGCCTCCGCCTCCTTGGTCTTGTTGAGGCCCCCGAGGAGCGTGCCGTGAGCCAGGAACACCTCTGCCTCCAGCGGCTTGTAGCCGAGTCCCTTCAGCTCTTCGAGGAGGGCGGATGTCATCGCGAGGCCCTCATTGAACCGGTGTGACACGAGGTGGGCGTGGGCCAGCGCCAGCTTGTGCCGTGTCGCATCCACCTGGGCGCGGAGGTTGTCGGGGGGCTGGGGTCGGCTGGAGAGCCCCGGCGTGTCCCGGCATCCGACAAGGCCCTCGAGCGATAGCGTCAGTTGGCGCGCGTTCTGCACTGTCTGCGCGTCGGCCTCTTCCAGCACCTCCGTGACAGCGGCGATTTGCCAGAGCCGTGCATCGAGGCACGCGGCGGTCTGCCTGGCCTGGTCCGCGGTGTCGCCTGTCGCGGCCCGACAGGCTTCCGTGCGGAGCATCCGCCACTGAGCCGTGTGGGCATCCAGCACCGCCGCGAACTGCTCCCAGGTCTGGGCTGCAGAGGCCACGCCCGTGGAAAGGAAGGCTGCGCGGACCCGCTCTCTCCGCGCGGGACTCCAAGCCACCGCGACCTTCTCCGCTTCCTGTGCACAGTTGGCCTCGCGCCGCTGCGCTGTTGTCCCGAAGGCCGAGAGGATTCCCATCATTCCGGCCAGGCCCGATGTGACGAGGACCTGCACGAGTCTGCGGTGCGGCGGCGGAGTGAGGGCCTCCAGGAGGGCCTGCATGGTTGGGAAGCGCTCCTCGGGCTTTGCGTTGAGCCCGCGGCGTAGCGCGCGTCGAATCCGGGGCGGGATCTTCACGTCACGCTTCGGAGGACTCAGTAGCCCGTGCTGGGCGGACTGGACCAGCTCCTTCAGCGTCTCCCCCTGGAAGGGACGCGCGCCAAAGAGGGCCTCATGGAGTGCCACGCAGAAACTGAACTCATCCGAGCGCGTGTCGGCGTGCATGCCCTGAAGGAGTTCCGGAGCGAGATAGGCAGGGGTGCCCAGTACCTGGCCTGTCCGAGTGAGCGATTCCGTGAGGGAGGTTGGGGGCGAGACATGTTCCCGTGCGGTTGAGGGCTCATCCTCCTGGTGGAAGATGCGGGCGATGCCGAAGTCCGTGACGAAGACCCTTCCATCCTTCCCGATGAGAGCGTTCGCTGGCTTGAAGTCGCGGTGCACCAGCCCGGCGGCGTGGGCGGCTGCCAGACCCTTGCCCGCGTCGACGAACACCCGGAGTACGTCCTTCCACGGACGTGGTTGCTTCATCCACTCCCCGAGCGTGGTGCCCTCCACCAGCTCCATCGCCAGGAAGATGCCGTCACCGTAGGTTCCCACGTCATACAGGGTGACGATGTTGGGGTGGGAGAGCCGGGCGAGCGCCTGGGCCTCGCGCAGCAGTCGCTGCTGGAGCTCTTCGCGGTGGCGTCCCTCAGGGCGCAACACTTTGAGGGCTACCCGTCGGCCCAGCTCAGGGTCATCCGCAGCGTACACCACGCCCATTGCCCCGGAGCCGAGGCTCTCACGAACGATGTAGCGGGAAACGTGAGTGCCAGCCACCAGTGCCTGGGCGGGCGCCTCGCGGGGTGTGGTCGCATTGTTGGGTTGTGCTTGGGCTCCTGCTCCCGCTGCGAGGGCCCATTGGCAGTCCGGGCAGCGCTCCACATGTGCCAGGACGTCGGCGCGCTGCTCCGCGGAGAGCAATCCCGCCAGAAAGTCAGTCAGCGTCGCCTCTTGGGGACATGGCTGGGTGGGTGCGGGCTCTGCGACACTTTGCGATTCGCCAGACCTGGCTGATGTCGGTGTTCGTTCACCCATGATGTCCCCCTCAGGAAATCTTGGGATGAAAATTAAGTGATTCCCTCTTCCCTCACGAGCGCATGGGCAGGCGTGCGTTGAGTCGTACACGGAAGGAGGGAGCTGCGTCGCGGAAGACTATTCTCTAGGAGACACGCTCGGTGCTCCGTGCGTTTGGAGGGGCCTCTCGCCGCGTGCCGCTGAGAGTCGTCGTGTTCGGGATGGACAGCCAAGAGCTGGGCGAGGCTCTTTCATTGGGGATGACAGCCTCTGGGTTGGCTTTGTGTCTGGTGTGATTCATCGAGCTTGCCTGGATGAGGGCTGTGAATTCTGTCGAAGAGGGGGTTCGCAATGGGTTCTGTCGCATCCGTGAGTGGTCCCGGCGCAGCAAAAGAAGACCCGGTCAAGAAGAAGCGCAATGAGGAGGTCGCCCCGCCGAAGTCGGAGGCGGCGCGGCATGTTGCTGAGTCCAAGCGTCAAGCGGTGACGACGGCCAGGGGCGTTCTGGCACAGGCTCAGCGTGACGCGAAATCTGCCCAGAAACAGGAGGACGCCGCAAAGAAGACTGCCAGGGATGCGCGCAAGATCGCGCAAAGTCCAGGGCAGACTCCCGCGGGCGCCATCCGCTCCTCAAGGGTGGTCGAGGTCCTGTCGAAGCTGGTGACCGAACGGGGGGGCCCCAAGCACATCCGCAGCGACAACGGGCCGGAGTTCGTGGCCTCGGCCGTCCTGCGGTGGGCCGCGGAGGCCGGCATCGAGTTGGCGCATATCGCCCCTGGCAAGCCTTGGCAGAACGGCACCGACGAGCGCTTCAACGGACGCTTGCGCGATGAGTGCCTCAGCATGGAGTGGTTTCGCTCTCGAGCAGAGGCCAAGGTGGTCATCGAAGCGTGGTGGCAGCACTACAACCAGGTCCGTCTTCACTCGAGCCTGGGCTACCTCATGCCTCTGGAATTTCGACGGCAGTGCGAAGCAGTGATACCCAACCCGCCCCAGACGGCGCCTCTCTCGTAATCAGTGGTCCGAAGGATCCAGGCAGGTCAAGGCCAACCCCTCTCTCCACCTAACCTGCGCACTCCGACCGAATCTGCCTCTCCAAAACCACACACGACGATTTGCACTCGCCGATTGGCCTCGATGCACAAGAATAAACTGCGGTGAGTTTTGCCCACGCATTCCAACAGAAAGAGCCCATGGGAAAGATTGATGGCAATCAGAGATGTCGAAACGTTGCACCCCCTTCGACTTCCACCAATGAGAGCAAGACACGCACACAGGAGAGAAAGAACTCCCCTGGGCGGGACAACCCCAACGTGCGTGCCCATCAAGGTCACAGTGATTTCGAGGCCGGGACAAAGAAGGCCGGCACTCCTGCCCTCGACGCGAATGCGGTTCTGCCGGCGAAGCTGAATCCCGCATCTGTTCAAAAAGCCAACGAGCACTATGAGAAACTCAAAGGACTCAACCCCACTGGGGCCGCAAAGGCCTTCGCAAAGGTTGTCGAGACGCACAAGAGTGATCCTGACTATGTAGCTCAACTCGTCAATCGCGCCCGTGAAAAGGGGGGATTACTCGATAACTTGGCCCGCGCGCATGATGGCTTTTCTCCGTTCTCAAAAGACAAAAACGGCAACTACTTTCCCGAGTTCATGGAGTCGGAACGCAAGGTCATTACAGATGCCCTTGGCACAGCACGCGCGAAAGGATATCTCACCGACCAGGACGTTCGGGACCACGCAACGGACAATACCCAGTGGCAGGACATCGCCAGCCGACTCGGTATCCGCCATGTGGGGCGCCTCTCTGGCGCCGATGCCCCGCTCAAGGAAGTACAGGGCGCCAGGACTCGCTTCGAAAAGGCACGCGACCAGGTCAGGGAGAAGAACGAGCGACTGGCAAAGCTTCTAGCGAGTGCCGGCCCAGCACTCACGGATGTTCAGAAGAGCGCCTTCATCAAAGAGTTCCAGAAGGATCCAAAGAACAAAGCAGTCTACAAAGAAGAAGCTGAGGCAGCCCAGGCTCTTGCTGCGTCCTTGGAGCGCAATCAGGCCACATTGGGACAAGCGGGAGTTCGGGACCCTGAGGCCCGCAAGGAACTATATGAATCCCTCAAGACACTCGCGACCTCTCCTGCATCCGGAAGAGTCACGGACGTCATCGAAAAGCTCTTCAAGGATCCCGAGGTTGCAGAGTCATTCAATGAATTCGAGAATCTCGAAAGAGAAATCCTCCAGCCTGCTGCAACAGGACTCGCTGCGCGCCTCCTCGAAGAGAACGACGGAGACGCCAAAGCAGCCTCCGATGCCTACAGAGAGAAACTCAAAATCCTCGACGAGACTTTTTCAAACTTTGGCAAGCCACTAATTGACGGCAGAGATGGAGTGACGCAGGCCGCTTCCGCTGCGCTCGAGGATGCCACGGACAGCAAGTATAGCGCCTTGGAGAGGCTGGGTGACAACTACGAGAGCATGAGCACTGGGTCGAAGCTTCTGACAGCCGGACTCCTCGTCTACGGCGCAAAGGCAGGCGCCGACAAGGCCGCAGAGGGTGAATACCGTGAGGCGGCAAAAGAGTTTGCCGGAGCCAGCAAAGGCGCTGCCGAACTTTTGGCAGGTGCGACAAAGAGTCTGGTGGACCTGGGGAAGAACGCCCAACAGAGAGTCGCTTTGCGCTATGGTACCAAGGCACTAAGCGTTGCAGAATTTGCGGCAAAAATTGCCCCTGGAATTGGAGTTGCCGCGAGCGCAGCATCGCTCGGAATCAACGTCGACAAGGCTAAGGAAGGGAATGCGGGCTATGCCCTCGCCGCCGCTGGCGATGTGATTGGTGTTCTCGGAGGCTTAGTCAACTACATCCCAGGGGGCATCGTGCCGGGCGCTATCGCCAGTGGGATAGGAGCCGCCATCAGCGCGGGTGGAGAGTTGCTGGGGAATTTCATCGACCAGAAGGACCTCGCCGACGAACGGCAGCGCCTTTTTGCAGGACTCGATCAGCTTCCAGAAAATCTTCGCGAGCCTCTTGCCACTGCGGATAGCGCCCGGATCAAGTTTCTCACAACAGACCTGAGCCTGAAGCCCAAGCAAATCCAGGCGCTTCTCCAGAACAACCCCAAGTTGGCAGATGGCCCCCTGGGCACAGAATCCGAGCTGCATACCATCCTCAAGCTGGCCAAGAATGCAAAGCTGACTAGCGACGAAACCTATCGACTGCTCGACGGGGTCTTCAAGGGCGCATCTTCCCTCGTCGAGGACGTCCTCAAGCGAAAGGCTGTGCTCGACACCTTCTTCCGGTACGCACATACAATCTCCGTCCAGGGCAAGAGCGGACTGAAGAAGTTGTTCGAACAGGGAGCCAACGATAGCAATCTCGCCGATCTCAAGACGCTATTTCTGGGGGCCGCACGCGGCTTGGATTGATGTTCGACCCAAGGCATGAGGCACTCTCTTTCTGCATGAATGAAGCTTCGTTTGGAAACTACCTCTCTGCGCCAGTTTGATACGCCGTCTCTCTCTGAGGTCGACATCAAGAAATGCCTCGCTATCGGGGGCATCCTTGGTTTTGAGAAAGAGCCGTTCAGCCGAGGCCGCAGTTGGGAAGGCGATAGCCTCTACGGCGCCTGTCCATCTGTTTTCGCTGTGGCGCTCGCGAAAAATTAGAAATCGCAGCAAGGAGATGTTTGCATGAGAAATGCAGTGAAGTATGTGTTCGGGGTCAGTGTTCTATTCTTCGCGACGGCCTGCGGTCCCCTGATGGAGTCGCACGGGGAAATGGGGCCGGCAGCCTATAATGAAGAGACGTCTGGAATTTACGACATAGACTTGGTTCTACCCGGTCACTTGAATTCAGGTGGGGGGCCATGATCGACGGTCGGGATGACACCCGCACAGCTCAAGAAGCTGGACGAGGCGCCCTCAGTGGTCACGCAAAACCGTAAGACCTCGCCGTGCCCCGTCGTGACGGGCCCCAGCATCTCGTGAGACCTCCAGCGGCCACACGCAGGAGGTGGTCCGTGGAGCTGGAGAAGGAGCTGGAGCAGTTCCGTCAGGAGGCGCAGCGG
>NZ_JAKCFB010000090.1 GCF_024198235.1 Myxococcus dinghuensis
CCCAGGGCCCAGAAAGACGAAAAGCCCCCGTCGCACGAGGCGACGAGGGCTTCTCAAAAAGAATCCGGCAGCGACCTACTCTCCCACGCGGTTTCCCGCGGAGTACCATCGGCTCTGGAGGGCTTAACTTCCGTGTTCGGGATGGGAACGGGTGTGACCCCTCCGACATTGCCACCGGAAAACAAGAGACAGTGCATACGAAGGGTAAGTTGCAGCGTTCTGCGAGTACAAGCGCTCGCCGATTGCGAAGTGTTGCTTCCGGGTGAATGCATGGGTGCATTCAAGCCTCGGCCTTGGCCCCGAGTCCCTTACTCCCCATGAGGGGGCATGCAAGAGAGTGGGGGAAGTAAGCCGCTCGACCAATTAGTACCGGTTAGCTCAACGCGTTACCGCGCTTACACACCCGGCCTATCAACGTCGTAGTCTTCGACGGGTCTTCAGGGGCTTGCGCCCGGGATACCTGGTCTTGAGGTCGGTTTCCCGCTTAGATGCTT
Source organism: Myxococcus dinghuensis (assembly GCF_024198235.1). Classification (GTDB taxonomy): domain Bacteria; phylum Myxococcota; class Myxococcia; order Myxococcales; family Myxococcaceae; genus Myxococcus; species Myxococcus dinghuensis. Next base: position 495 of record NZ_JAKCFB010000090.1, read on the forward strand.
TCAGCGGTTATCCAATCGGCACATGGCTACCCAGCGATGCCTCTGGCGAGACAACTGGTACACCAGCGGTGCCTCCAACCCGGTCCTCTCGTACTAAGGTCAGAGCCTCTCAAGTATCCTACGCCCACAGCAGATAGGGACCAAACTGTCTCACGACGTTTTGAACCCAGCTCGCGTACCGCTTTAATTGGCGAACAGCCAAACCCTTGGGACCTGCTCCAGCCCCAGGATGCGATGAGCCGACATCGAGGTGCCAAACCTCCCCGTCGATGTGAACTCTTGGGGGAGATAAGCCTGTTATCCCCGGAGTACCTTTTATCCGTTGAGCGATGGCCCTTCCATTCAGGACCACCGGATCACTATGACCTGCTTTCGCACCTGCTCGACGTGTCCGTCTCGCAGTCAAGCTCCCTTATGCCATTGCACTCGCCGCCCGGTTTCCAATCGGGCTGAGGGAACCATCGCGCGCCTCCGTTACTCTTTGGGAGGCGACCGCCCCAGTCAAACTACCCACCAGACAGTGTCCCAATCCCGGCTTACGGGACATGGTTAGACACCAGAAATCAACAGGGTGGTATTTCACCGTTGCCTCCACCGAACCTAGCGGCCCGGCTTCAAAGGCTCCCACCTATCCTACACAGTCAATCCCTAGTGTCACTGTCAAGTTGTAGTAAAGGTTCACGGGGTCTTTCCGTCTTGCTGCGGGTAAACTGCATCGGCACAGCTATTTCAATTTCGCTGAGTCCCTCTCCGAGACAGCGCGGAAGTCGTTACTCCATTCGTGCAGGTCGGAACTTACCCGACAAGGAATTTCGCTACCTTAGGACCGTTATAGTTACGGCCGCCGTTTACTGGGGCTTCGGATCATCGCTTTGCCTTGCGGCTGACGAATCCCCTTAACCTTCCAGCACCGGGCAGGAGTCAGACCCTATACGTCGGCTTGTCGCCTTCGCAGAGTCCTGTGTTTTTGGTAAACAGTCGCTACCGCCATTTCTCTGCAACCTCTCTCGGCTTCGGCTGTACGCCTACACCTACCAGAGGCCCACCTTCTTCCGAAGTTACGGTGGAAATTTGCCTAGTTCCTTGGAGGAGAGTTCTCTCAAGCGCCTTAGGATTTTCTCCTCACCCACCTGTGTCGGTTTACGGTACGGACACCCTGCAAACTCCCTACGGGACTTTTCTTGGAAGCAGAGCATCAGCGACTTACCCCTTACGGGGCGCCATGGGGTCTCGGGGATGGCTGCCGCGCCTTTATTCGTACGCGACACCCCTACACCTTTAGACTGACACAACCACCGGTCAGCTCGCCTAGCTTTCTCCGTCCTCCCTTAGTTCAACGCTTGCAAGATGGCGCGGGAATATTAACCCGCTTTCCATCATCTACGCCTTTCGGCCTCGACTTAGGTTCCGGCTAACCCTGGGAAGATTAACTTGACCCAGGAAACCTTGGGTTTACGGCGAGGGGGTTTCTCACCCCCTTTATCGCTACTCATTTCGGCATCAGCACTCCCAGTCGCTCCAGCCACCCTTTCGGTTGACCTTCGCTGCAACTGGGACGCTCCCCTACCGCCACACGCTTTACGTGTGACCCGAAGCTTCGGCACTAGTCTTGAGCCCCGTTACATTTTCGGCGCGGCCTGTCTTGACCAGTGAGCTATTACGCTTTCTTTAAAGGATGGCTGCTTCTAAGCCAACCTCCTGGTTGTCAATGACCTGCCACATCCTTTCTAGTGTTCACTTAGACTAGATTTGGGGGCCTTAGCTGTCGGTCTGGGTTATTCCCCTCTTGCCAATGGACGTTATCACCCACTGACTGCGTCCCGGGCTAACAATTACTGGCATTCGGAGTTTGGTACGGTTTGGTAATCTGGTGAGACCCCTAGCCGTTCCAGTGCTCTACCTCCAGTATTGAATTGCCCGAGCCGATACCTAAATATCTTTCGGGGAGAACCAGCTATCACGGAGTTTGATTGGCCTTTCACCCCTACACACAGCTCATCCCAGAAATTTTCAACTTTCATGAGTTCGGTCCTCCATGCGGTGTTACCCGCACTTCAACCTGGCCATGTGTAGATCACCCCGCTTCGGGTTATAATACACGCAACTGAATCGCCCTCTTAGGACTCGCTTTCGCTCCGGCTCCACCTAACGGCTTAGCCTCGCTACGTATATTAAGTCGCCGAATCATGATGCAAAAGGTACGCCCTCGCACTGGCTTGCGCCGTAGTGCTCGGACTGCTTGTAGACATGCGGTTTCAGGTTCTTTTGACTCCCCTTGCCGGGGTTCTTTTCACCTTTCCCTCGCGGTACTTGTTCACTATCGGTCGCCAAGGAGTATTTAGCCTTACCGGATGGTCCCGGCTGATTCAGACAGGATTGCACGTGTCCCGTCTTACTTGGGTACCCCGCTCAGCTCCAACCAGCTTTCGCGTACGCGACTATCACGCTCTTTGGTGCCTCTTTCCAGAGGCTTCCGCTAGCCAGTCGAAGTCCTACCGCGGACCCACTACCCCGAAGCCACTTGCGTGACTCCGGTTTGGGCTTCTCCCATTTCGCTCGCCACTACTCTGGGAATCACTCATTGTTTTCTCTTCCTCAGGGTACTGAGATGTTTCACTTCCCCTGGTTAGCTCCTTCTCACCTATGGATTCAGTGAGAGGTAACACCGCTATTCGCAGTGCTGGGTTTCCCCATTCGGACATCTCCGGATCAACGCTCGGTTGACAGCTCCCCGAAGCTTTTCGCAGCCACCCGCGTCCTTCATCGCCTCTTGGCACCTAGGCATCCACCGCACGCCCTTAGTAGCTTACTTGCCCTAATCTCTTGTCCAACGCCCGCCTCCCGGCGGATTGTCGAAACTCGAAACCAAGGCCCAGGCCCCTGCTCTTCGCAACAGGCCCGGAAACATTCACTTCGCTTGATTAGAAGCACCCTTCACCTCGCCTCACGGCGACGGTGGTTGGGGTGCCTTCTGCGAGAACTTGTTACTCAGCAGAAATTGCAACTTACCCTTCGTATGCACTTGTCAAAGAACGCTTCCCTGGACGACTGGGAAAACTTGTGTGGAGCTGATCGGAATCGAACCGACGACATCTAGCTTGCAAAGCTAGCGCTCTCCCAACTGAGCTACAGCCCCTTGCGACTTGGGCCACTCTACCATGCTGGGTGCGTCACCGCTTCGTCGGACTTCGCCGACGGAAGTGGTGGGCCTAGGTGGACTTGAACCACCGACCTCGCGCTTATCAGGCGCGCGCTCTAGCCAGCTGAGCTATAGGCCCAGGGAGCTACCGCGTCGGTTTTACCCTACAGCGTCCTTCATTCTCAAAGAGCTGGTGCCGCGTTGCTTCGCGCACTCAGTCCTTCAAAACCAAACAGCAAGCCCGAAGAGTTGAGTCAGGATTGGACTCGGAAACGTTGACCTGGTCGACCTTACGTAGCTCGAAAGCTACTGGCATCGCCTACTGACACCGAGGTGTCTGTCCGATGCCCGGTCTCCTTAGAAAGGAGGTGATCCAGCCGCAGGTTCCCCTACGGCTACCTTGTTACGACTTCACCCCAGTTACCGACCACTCCTTGGGCACCTCTTGGTGAGGTGACTTCTGGAGCAATCGACTCCCATGGTGTGACGGGCGGTGTGTACAAGGCCCGGGAACGTATTCACCGCAGCGTGCTGATCTGCGATTACTAGCGATTCCGCCTTCATGGAGTCGAGTTGCAGACTCCAATCTGAACTGAGACCGGTTTTATGCGATTAGCTCCCCCTCGCGGGTTGGCAACGCTCTGTACCGGCCATTGTAGCACGTGTGTAGCCCTGGTCATAAAGGCCATGAGGACTTGACGTCATCCCCACCTTCCTCCGGTTTAACACCGGCAGTCCCTCTAGAGATTCACTTGCGTGACAACTAAAGGCGAGGGTTGCGCTCGTTGCGGGACTTAACCCAACATCTCACGACACGAGCTGACGACAGCCATGCAGCACCTGTCTCTCGGTTCCCTTGCGGGCACCGCCTCATCTCTGAGGCATTCCGAGGATGTCAAGACCAGGTAAGGTTCTGCGCGTTGCGTCGAATTAAACCACATGCTCCACCGCTTGTGCGGGCCCCCGTCAATTCCTTTGAGTTTTAGTCTTGCGACCGTACTTCCCAGGCGGAGAACTTAATGCGTTAGCTTCGGCACCGCGGGGGTCAACTCCCACGACACCTAGTTCTCATCGTTTACGGCGTGGACTACCAGGGTATCTAATCCTGTTTGCTCCCCACGCTTTCGCGTCTCAGCGTCAGTTACCGTCCAGGTGGCCGCCTTCGCCACCGGTGTTCCTCCCCATATCTACGAATTTCACCTCTACTTGGGGAATTCCGCCACCCTCTCCGGCACTCAAGCACGACAGTTTCGGGCGCACTTCCTCAGTTGAGCTGAGGGCTTTCACACCCGACTTGTCACGCCGCCTACACGCGCTTTACGCCCAATAATTCCGAACAACGCTTGCACCCTCTGTATTACCGCGGCTGCTGGCACAGAGTTAGCCGGTGCTTCTTCTCCCGGTACCGTCAAGCCGTAGCGTGTTGGGCTACGGGTTTTCGTCCCGGTCGAAAGTGCTTTACAATCCGAAGACCTTCATCACACACGCGGCGTTGCTGCGTCAGGCTTTCGCCCATTGCGCAAAATTCCCCACTGCTGCCTCCCGTAGGAGTCTGGACCGTGTCTCAGTTCCAGTGTGGCTGATCGTCCTCTCAGACCAGCTACCCGTCGTTGCCTTGGTGGGCCATTACCCCGCCAACTAGCTGATGGGCCGCGGACTCATCTGGTTGTGATAGCTTGTATACAGAGGCCACCTTTTCCCTCAGTCTCCGAAGAAACCGTGGGCTTATCCGGTATTAGCCAATCTTTCGACTGGTTATCCCAGGCATCCAGGCAGATTATCCACGTGTTACGCACCCGTGCGCCGCTCTACTAAGGGTTGCCCCTATTCGCGCTCGACTTGCATGTGTTAGGCACGCCGCCAGCGTTCGTTCTGAGCCAGGATCAAACTCTCCAATTGTATTTTT
>NZ_JAKCFB010000091.1 GCF_024198235.1 Myxococcus dinghuensis
CCTGGCCCTCGCGGGGCAACAGCGTCCACGTCGTAGCCTCGACGCGAAACAGGTTCGTCCACCGCTCGTCCTTGCCGTTCTCCTGCGGCGCTTCCTCTATCGGTTCCGGCAACTGCGGCTCTTGGACGTCCTCCGCCCAGGACACTCCAGACAGCAGCAACAACAGCACGGCAAGGCAGCTTCGCTTCCTGCGCATACACGCCTCCTGTGCGTGCCCCGGTATGAGGCACGAAAGACACACGTCTCCCGGTCGGCTTGAGCGACTCGCGCCGCGCCGGTGGTGAATCAGCAGTGGTGAGGGGAAAGGGGGGCCGCCGTTACGCGGTCGGCAACTTCGAGGTCCAGCGGCGCACGGGGCGCGGGTTCGTCGTCAGCTCGTCTTCGTTTCGCGCTTCGGGCTGGGTCTCGACGTCTTCCGAGTACGCGCGCCAATCCGCCGGAATGAAGCCGCCCTCGTCGTCCATGAGGTTCAGCTCTTCCATCGCGTCCCCTGCATCCGAGAGTGCCCGTTCCACTTCCTTCACGGCATCGGCGGGGGCGTACGGGCCCAGCGCAGCCAGCCGTGAGCGCAGGGCAACTTCCAACTCGGTGGCTGTCTCGAAGCGTTCTCCCTGCCTGCGCTGCAACAGCTTGCGCAGAATGGAGCACAGCGACTCCGACAAGCCCAGCAACGCGAGTTCGACGTCATCCGGGCGGAATGCCATGGCCCAGTGAATGGCGTCCTCTGCGACGGAGGACATACCTGCGTCGATGCTGAATTCCGTGGCGGCCAACAGCCGTCGACGCTCATCCGAGGTCATGCGCCTGTCCAGGTCGCCCATCATCAGGGTGCCGGGGTCGTAGAGGTGGCGGCCCGTGGCGAACTCCAGCAGCGTCAGGCCCAGGGAGAACAGGTCCGCGCGCCCGTCCACGGCCTCCCCAAGCAACAGCTCCGGGGCGGAGTAGATGACATCCCCCTTGGGGCGCGGGAGCGACGTCGCGACTCGCCCGGCCATCCGCGACAGGGCCACACCGAAGTCCGTCAGCATCACCCCGCCTCGGGGCATGAGCCGAATCCGAGAGGGGTTCACGTCGCGGTTGACGATGTGCAGAGGAATACCCGCGTCGTCCGCTCGCGAGTGAGCGTAGGCGAGAGCCGACGCGACCTCCGCGAAGACGTAGAGGCAGAAGGATTCGGAGAAGTAGCGCCCGCGCGCCTGCGCCATGGCAAGCAACGAATCCAGCGTGAAGCCCCCTACGCTTTCGCTCACCAAACAGAGGCCGTGATTGATTTCGAAGAGGCCGTGAACGTGCGCGATGTTCGGATGCTGGAGGAAGCGCGCCAGCCGGACTTCTTCTTCCAGGCGGATGCGGGCGAGCCGGTATCTCTCTGGAAGCACGTCACCGCTGGGGCGTGGCACGTACTTCACCAGCACCTTGCCCTGGATGCCGGCAGGTGTGTGAGGCTGCGCATAGAGGATTCGCTCCCCATTGCGGCCCTCGCCGAGAATCTGAAAGAGGAAATACTGCGTGTCCCCTTGGGAAAAGAGGATCACACCCTCCTTGAAGGGAGGGGCGGAATCGTCAGACATGAATGGGTCTCCGGTAAGCCCTCGCGGAAAGCACCCCCTGCGAAGGCAAACGGAAGGTACGCCCAGTCACGTCCGACGTGAACGACGCTATAGGTCGCGAACTTCGCGAAGCCCGTTTGCCAAAATGTAAAGAGCCCTTACAGGAGGGACATCAGGGCCACTCTTTTACAAGATACCCATACATGCTGCGGTTGAACTCGACGGTTCCGTCCCTGGGGCCCGGATCGGCTTCCTCCGCCCCATTCTCACCAATCGCAATGCACACCGGATAGGTGCGTCCGTCCGGCAGTGTCGCTTCGGTGTAGCGAGCAAGAAGCGACCTCTCACCGACCCACAGTCGCCCACGGAGCACGGTTCCGGTTGGGATGGCGCGTTGTCCTTTGCGAACGATGCCGCGCACAGGCCCACTGGAGTAGACGCCCCCTTCGCCGCCCATAGGGCCGGGTTGATTCGCATCGATGGTGACCACAACCGAATCCCCAACTGGGCTGCGAATCCCATCGGGACTGCGAAGCACCTCAAACATGGCCTCTCGTGCCTCTTCCGGGCATTCGCTGGGGCCAGGGCGAACCTGGGAACTGCTCGGGCAACCCATCTGCAACGCGACGGCGGCAGTGGCGACCGCGCACTTCTTGAGGAACTCCGCCCGGCCGCCACTGGATGAAGGGGCCTTCACGGCCGGAGACTCGGACGAACTGGCGACGATAGGGGCACGCTTCACGGCGGGGCTTTCCTTCTGGACGGGAGCTTGAGGGGGCAACGCTACCCCAGGCGATGATGATTCAAGCGGAGGAGATGCGACAGCGTCACCCTGGGACATACCTGCATCCTCCTGCGGGGACAGTGCGTTCAACGGGGCACCAGCTCCTGGTGTCTGTGGCGCGGTGGACTCGGTGGAATCCCTCCCGCTTGGAGTCTTCTCGGCGGACGTCGACACGAAGAACCCCACCAGGGCCGCGACGGCCATCGCGGCGCCCAGGGCCCCCACGAGCAGCCCGCGACGCGAGCGGGCCGGCTTGGGGGCATCCGTGCCGGTCGAAGGGGTGAGAATCGGCTTGGGGGCGAGGGTGTGCAGCGGCGTCACCCACTCCTCGCCTGACTCGTTCGCGATGGCGGCCAGCTCGCGCCGCACTGCCTCCGCCGACGGGGGCCGGTTCTCGGGCTTGCGCGCGATGAAGCGCATCACAGCATCGCTCAACGGGCCGGGCACCCGCTCGTTCAACACGCGGGCGTCTGGCGGCATCGCCCTGCCCTCGACGGGTGTCCTCGGGAAGTCGCTGGCCGGCTGGGGCGCGGTCAGAACGTCGAAGAGGCACACCCCGAGAGCGTAGACGTCATCGGTGACTTTGAACTCATAGCGGGCGGCACGGTCGTCCTCGTTGTCGCGGAAGAAGCGCGTCGCTTCGGGCGAGCGATAGCGACGCGTGCCGGGCGGCAATGGCGCGTCCGTGAGGTCTTCCGCGTGCGAGTAGTCACCCGCGCTGAAATCGATGATGAACGGCTCGTTGTCCGAGGCGCGCACCATGATGTTGTTCAGCTTCAAGTCGCGATGGAAGACACCGCGACCGTGCATGTGGTCCACGGCACCGGCCAGCTTCACAAAGAGGCGCGCGACTTCCTGCGCGGTCGGGTGAACCCGCTCCACCCATTCGGCCAAGGTGAAGCCTTCGACGAAGTCGAGGATGACGTAGCGCCAGCCCGTCTCGAAATCGGGCCATCGTCCAAGAGCACGAAGCGCAATGATGTTGGGGTGCTCAAGATGAACCAGGCACCCCAGCTCGCGCTTGAGTCGCGCGTCCGACTTCTCGGCATCCCCACTCGTCGCGCGATGCAGCGCAACCTTCATCGCGTAGTGCTTGCCGTTCATCTCCACTTTGTAGACGGCACCGTAGGCACCAGCGCCCACCAGCTTCACGATGCGCCAACCGTGAATCACATGGCCGGGGGGGAACTGCGCAGGAGGATGGAGGAGTGTCAGCATGGCGCATCCATCAGAAGGGAATTCCCGGAACGAGCACCTGCGAGGCGCCTTCCCCCTCGCTCAACTCAAGGAAGCACATTTCGCCCGGTGCCCATGGGGGCACTTCAGTCTCGACGACAACCATCCCCGACTCTCCCGACGCAATCCGAGGCAACGCCGAGCGGATGCTTCTCACGGCTACGCCAATCCCACTCTTGGAGTTCACGATGCGAGCGGTAGTTGGAGCCCAAGGAGGGCGTCCAGTGTTCCGAACCTCGACGCTCATTGCCGCCCATGTCGAGGCCCGAAAGCTTGTCACATCATCAGCCACAAGGAACTTGCCATGCCCTTTTTGCCGCACGACCTTGACGCGACTCCCCTGCACGCCGCTGAAGTCCAATGCGCCGGTCATGATCAGGCCAGTGGGTCCCCCTGCGTCCCGGAGTGTTCGGAACGTATGAAGCTCCTCGACCTGCGCCTTGAGCTGAGCGCGTGCCTCCACCAGCTCCGCCCGAAGCAGCTCGACGGAGTCCTGTTGTTGGAAGACCTCCACGCGGGCATCGACCTCCGTTGGATGGGAGACTAGGACGAAGATGCCTTGCCCCTGAGCGGCACCATTGGCGAACCGGATACGAAGCCCAAGACGTTCACCCGTCCCCAGGTCGGCGGCAGGTTCCAACGCAAGAACGCGCTCGCCGACGTCCACCAGCCGGAATCGCTCGCGCCCTTCCATTTCCACCGAGCCCCTGTCCAGCGGGGCATCAAAGAGAAGGAGCGTTGCGACCCCTGCCGCGACGCGCAGCTCCGGGACAGGAGCGGCACCGTTTGACAGCACGACGCGCCGGTCCTGTCGCTCACGTGCGGCGGGGACGGGTTGTGCTGAAGCGGTGACGCCCAGCAGAAGGGGAAGGAGGGCAACGGGTCGAAGCAATGCGAACTCTCCGAAGCCCGCGACCCTATCAAACCCGACAGCCGCCACTGCCGCGAAATGCGTAGTAGCCCGTCAAGCAAAGGATGCCGTTGGAGTAGCGAAGGCCCCGCGAAAGAGGGCCAGAGGTCTCTTTACACCCACAAGTCGTTTTGTGCATAAGTCGTCCCGGGTGACTGCGGTGTTCATCGCAGCGTCACGGCGTAGCGAGGTCCCAGACCAACCGCGCCGATTCCGCAGTCACCCCTATTCACCTCGCAAGCTTCGCGACGGCGAACCCGGCTCCGAGTCCGAGCACCAGCGCCACCACGGCAACGGTGAGGGACACGTCGCCCGCGTGCTCGCGCAAGGAAGCATTCTCAGCCCGGAGGCGCTCCAGCTCGGCAGCCGTGCGGATGCAGCGCGCCTCGGACAGCCAGCAGCCGCCCTCCACCTCGACGGCTGCCGTACCTCCATCCGGAAAGAGCTGAGCGCGCTCGACGCTGACGACCTCCGAGCCCGCCGCAGGTGAAGCGACGAGCACCGCCAGCACGAGCGCGCCGAGCTTCACTTGTCGCCCCGCTTGTCGAGCTGCTCCAGGACGGCAATCGCCGCGGCCTTGCCCGCGACCTGGCCGGCGGCAATCTCGCCCGCGACCTCGGCGCTCTCAATCGCGGCGTCCCCGAAGAGAAGCCGCTTGA
>NZ_JAKCFB010000092.1 GCF_024198235.1 Myxococcus dinghuensis
TGGAAGATGGTGACCGCGAAGGGCCACGCCCGCGCCCGCGGCCGCCGCGCGCCCCACCCCGCCGCCGCGCCCGCCGCCGGCCGACTCGGACGACGACAAGACGCCGCCGCCCACCCGCACCCCCTTCAACAATCCGCCCTCGGAGGTCACCCACAACGCGGCCCCCTCCGAGTCCAAGGTGGAGGTCGACGCGGACCTGCTCTCCGACGCCACCCGCCCGCCGCCGCGCCGGCCGGCTCCGGGGACGCCGCCCTCGAGGCCGTCGACGCCCGCCGCCGGGGCCCGCCCGGCCATGCCCGCGCGCCGGCCTCCCCCCAACCTGTCGAGTCGTCCCGCCACCTCCGACGAAGGCGCGGAGGACGGCGAGGGGGACGCGGAGGCCGGTGGCGGCGGCGAGAAGACGCAGATCCGCGCCGCGCCCGAGCGACCCCGACGCTGAGCATCGGACGACTTGGACCCGACGTCCGACTCGCGCTCCAGTCGGTGGGGACAGCTCCCACCGCACGCGCCCCGAGCGAAACCGGCGCGACCCCAGGTGAGAAGCCCCTGATTCCCGGCCTTGCGAGGAGGTCGTGTCGGGGGGAAAGTGGCCGCCGTGTTGATCTCCCTGTTCGTCGTGCTCTCCGTGGCCGCCCAGGCGCCCGCCGCTCCACAGCCACAGGGGCCTCTCACGGTGCTGGTCGCCCCGCCCGACGCGGCGGGTGCCCCGGCCCACGTCGTCGAGTTCGCCCAGGAGCACGTGGCCGAGCAGCTCGAGTCCCGGGGCCTGCGCGTCATCCGCATCGAGACCGTGACGCGCAAGCTGGCCGCGGCGAAGCGCCGCGCGCTCCTGCGCTGCCACCGCACGGAGCCCAGTTGCATCCAGCAGCTCGGCGCGGCCGGCAAGACGGAGGTGGTGCTCGTCGCGGAGCTGGGCCAGTTCGACAGCGGCTACCGCGTGGGCGCCCGCGTCTACGGCGCCCAGGACGGCGCGCTCATCACCGAGCAGCTCACCCCCGGCGTCCCCGAGGAGCAGTTGCTGGACGCGCTCACCCAGGCGCTCGACGCGGTGGTGCCCCGGACGCTGCGCGCCCTGCGCGGGCCGCCGCCGTCGGTGCCCATGGCGGACGTGCCGCCGCCCACGCGGGTGGCCGCCGCGCCCGCCACGGAGCCCGCGCCCTCCACCGCGCCCGCCGTCGTCGAGCCGACGTCGGTGGAGACCGGACAGGTGAAGTCGTCGTCGGCGCGTCGGTGGGCCTGGCTGCCCGCGGCCGGCGGCGTGGCGCTGGCGGGGGTGGGGACGGTGTTCTACCTGAAGGCGAAGGACCGCTTCGACACGCTGGACACGGGCGGTAGCGTGGACGCGCCCCTGCGCGACGCGAGCGCGCTGGCGTCGCAGGGACGCAACGCGCAGACGGTGAGCCGCGTGGCGTTCGGGCTGGGGGCCGCGGGGCTCGTCGCCGGCGCGGTGATGTTCCTGTGGCCGGACGACGCTCCGGCGCGCGTGCAACCCTCCGCCGCGGCCATCCCCGGAGGGGGCATGGTGGGCGTGTCGGGGACGTTGCCGTGACCTCGAGGAGACCCATGAGGAAGACCTGGACGCTCGGCGCGGTGGGCGCCACCCTCGCGGCGGTGCTCATCGCCGGGGGTTGCTTCGACTTCGACGCCGCGCAGAAGCGCTGCCAGGCGGAGGGCCGGTGCGAGCCCGAGGATGGCGGCCCGCCCCCTGACGGCGGCTGCATCCCCCGCTCCAGCGAGGACCCGCCGGACGACCAGTTCCTCGACGACGACTGCGACGGCGTGGACGGACAGGCGAAGGAGGCCGTCTTCGTCGACCCGTCCGCCGGCGACGACCTCACCGGCGACGGCACCCCCCGCAAGCCGGTGCGCAGCGTGCGACGGGCCCTGGAGCTGGTGCGCGAGCAGGGCACCGACACCAAGCGCCGCCTGTTCCTCGCGGGCGGCGAGTACACGGAGTCGGGCCTGGTGGTCGACGTGCCGGTGTCGCTGCACGGCGGCTATTCGGGCGTGGCGGGCAACTGGACGCGCTCGGCGGACCGCATCGCCGTGTTGCAGGAGCGCGCGCCGGGCCTCGCCGTGCAGGACCTGGCCGACGCGGGCGTGGTGCTCGAGTACGTCCACATCCGCGCGGCCAACGGCGTGGAGCACGGCGAGCCGTCCATCGCGATGCGCGTCATCGGCTCGCTCGACGTGCGCGTGCGCCACGCCACGCTGGAGGCGGGCCTGGGCGCCCCGGGCTCCGAGGGGAGCCGCGGCGCGACCGGCGCGGATGGCGGCGTGGGCTCCACCGGGACCACCGCGCTCGACGGTGGCGTCGCGGGGTCGGGAGGACCTCGTGGCAACAGCGTCTGTCCGGACGGCACGGATGTCTCGGGTGGCAAGGGAGGTCAGGGCGCCACGGCCGACGGCACGTCTCCCGCGAAGGGAGAGGATGGCGCCATGGGCCTGCCGGACACGGCGTCCGGCCTCCCCGTGCTCGGAGGGCTGGGAGGCCGCGGTGGCGACGCGGGAGTCATCATGCCGCTGTCGACGAGCGAGTTCGACTGCGAGGGCCGCGAAGGCTCGCGCGGAGATGGCGGGACGCCCGGACAGAAGGGCGACGATGGTCCCTCGGGCACGGCCCCCCTCGGAGAACTCGTGGCGGGAATGTGGCGGGTGTCGGCCCCGCAGAGTGGAGCGGATGGAAAGCCCGGCGCCCCGGGCACGGGCGGTGGTGGCGGGGGTGGCGGGGGTGCATGCATCGACCCCCAGTTCACCAAGGTCGCCGGAGGCGGCGGAGGGGGCGGTGGCGGTGGCGGGTGTGGAGGAACGGGAGGCAAGGGCGGTGGCGGCGGTGGCGCCTCCATCGCGCTGCTGCTGTTCGACTCCCACGTGACCGTGGACGCGGACACGCGCCTGCGGGCACAGGCGGGCGGGCGGGGCGGCGCGGGTGGCGCGGGCGGCGAGGGCGGCAGGGGTGGTGCGGGTGGCGGCCGCGGCATCGCGCTCGCAGGCACGGTCTCGGTCCCGCCCCGGTTCTACTACTCGCGAGGGGGCGAAGGCGCCGAGGGTGGCGCGGGTGGCGCGGGCGGCCCTGGCGGCGCGGGTGGCCTGGGCATCGCCGGCCCGTCGGTGGCCCTGTGGTGCGGGCCCAACGCCACGGTGGCGCTGGCCGGCGACGCCGGCGTCACGCTGGAGTCCGCGCCTGCCTCGGGTGGCGAGGACGGCGGCGTGCCAGGGGTGTCACACGCGGTGCTCGATTGTCCGAATGTCCCCTGACGGGGTCCGTTGGGTGCCCGACCGTTGTGGTCGGGCGTCCGCCGCCGGGTGTGTGGCGGACGACCGCTCGGCGGGCATCCAGCCGTCGTCTCATCGCCACATGTCCCTCCTCCTGGTACGCTGAGTTCCTCCTGGCCTGAGATGGGTTCCGAGCTGATCTGCGAGACCTGTGGTCTTCCCGTCCCTGGTGACACGGGTGTGTGCCCAAGGGACGGCACCGTGGCGCTCACCTCCTTCCAAGTCCCACCGGCGGCGCCGTCACCGCCGGCCACGTCCGAGCCGAAGGTCGTCGTGCACAGCTCCCTGGACGCCGGAGCGGAGGCCACGAGGGATCCGCTCATCGGCCTGAAGCTTGGCGAGTACGAGCTGCGCTCCCGCGTGGGCGTGGGTGGCATGGGCCTGGTGTACGAGGGCATCCAGCCGCTCATCGGCAAGCGCGTGGCGGTGAAGGTGCTGCGTCCGGAGCTGGCGCACTCCACGGAGCAGGTGGAGCGACTGCTGGCGGAGGCGCGCGCGGTCAACGCCATCCGCCACCGCGGCATCATCGACATCTTCGGCTTCGGGCAGGTGCCCGACGGCCGGCAGTACATCGTCATGGAGTTCCTGGAGGGCCAGGCGCTCGACGCGGTGCTGGCGGAGAAGGTGCGGCTGCCGGTGCCGGAGGCGCTGTCCATCCTCGACGAGGTGCTGGCCGCGCTGGCCGCCGCGCACGGCGCGGGCGTGGTGCACCGCGACCTCAAGCCGAGCAACATCTTCCTGGTGCGTCAGCCGGACGGCTCGCGCTACGTGAAGGTGCTGGACTTCGGGCTCGCCAAGCGCGGCCAGGGCCCCACCGGCCGCACCGCGCAGACGCGCACGGACATGGTGGTGGGCACGCCGGAGTACATGGCGCCGGAGCAGGCGCGCGGCCAGGAAGTCGGGCCGATGACGGACCTGTACGCGCTGGGCGTGGTGTCCTTCGAAATCGTGACGGGCCGGCTGCCCTTCACGGGCAGCTCGCCGGTGGACCTGCTGATGAAGCACGTCGAGGCGCGGCCCCCCCGCCCCTCGGAGTTCGTTCCAGACCTGCCGCCGGCGCTGGACGCGTTCATCCTGCAGATGCTCACCAAGGACCCGGAGACGCGCCCCAACAAGGCGGACGACCTGAGGCAGCAGCTCACCAAGCTGCGGCGCTCACTCCGGGCCACGCGCTCCAACCCCAGCGCGCTCGCGCCCAGCCCGGAGCACCCCGTGTCCCGGGACGACGCGGACTCGCGCCGGCCCACCACGCCCGTGGCGCCCATCGAGCTGAGCGCCGCGCAGGCCGCGTCCGCCGCCCGGCTGACCCGGAACGTGGAGGTCCCCCGCCGCAAGCGGCTGCCCGTCGTGGTGGCGATCGGCTCGGCCACCGTGCTGCTCGCCGTGGGCGCCGCGCTCGTCCTGCGCGAGCCGGCCCAGTCCGTCCCCCTCACCCCGCCCCGCCCCGCCGCGGAGCCCGCCCCCGTCGCCCACGTCCCGCCGCCCGCCGCCGAGGGCGCGCAGGCCGTCGAGCCGGTCGCCGTGGCGCCGGTGGCCAACGGCGCGGAGCCGG
>NZ_JAKCFB010000093.1 GCF_024198235.1 Myxococcus dinghuensis
GAAGACGACGAGGAAGAGGACGAAGCGAAGGACTTCAACGCCCCCGACGCCGCGAAGCGCTTCGTCGAGGCATTCAAGAACTACATCCACGGGAGTGTGAAGGAATGACGCGCGAGCAGGTGGCGGAAATGGTGAAGGCGCTGGGCCCGGAGGTGGCGCGCGAGCTGATGGACGCCGCCGCCCGAAGCGCGCCCGGTCGCACGGAGTCGGACAAGGGCCCTCGCCCGGGAAGCGTCTACGCGAGCCCGGAGAACCTGGGGGCGTTCGCGAAGAGTGTCATCGCGGCGGGCCGGCGCACGGGTGCCGCCGAGCTGGTGGACGCCGCGAAGCGCTTCGGCAACGCCGACGTGCAGAAGGCCGTTCAGCTCAGCAAGTTCGACTCGGCGGGCGTGCTGGTGCCCATCCAGCAGAGCGGCGAGGTCATCGAGTTCCTTCGCCCCGAGGCCGCACTGCTCAAGCTGGGCGTGCGCACGCAGACGTTCAAGGGCGAGCTGCACCTGGGCCGCCAGACGGGCACCTCCGAATTCCGCTGGGTGGGCGAAGGCGAGACGGTGCCGAAGAGCGCGCCCAAGTACGGCAAGGTCGTGCTCAAGGCCCACAAGGGCATGGTGCTGGCCGACATCTCCAACGACCTGCTGCGAACCCCAGGCGTGGGTGACGCGGGCGTGGGCGAGGACATCCGCGCGACGGTGGCCGACGGCCTCGACGACGCGGGCTTCAACGGCGACGGCTCGGGCCCGACGCCCAAAGGGCTCTTCGCGCAGCTCGACGCCGCGCACGCCTTCACGTCGACGGGCGTCACGGCCGCGGCGTACCTCGCCGACATCGACAAGGCGGTGGAGCTGCCGCTCACGGCGCATGTCCGCATGGGCAACGCGGCGTGGGTGCTTCACCCGACGCGAGCGACGGCCCTGTTGCAGCTCCAGAACTCCGGAGTGTGGGTGTTCCGTCAGGAGATGCTGGACCGGGGCACGATTCGCGGCTTCCCGTTCGTCATGACGACGCGCGTCCCCGCGACGCGAGTCACGTTCTCGGCCGACTGGCGCCAATTCATCTACGGCATCGACGAGGACCTGATTCTGTCCGAGCACGACACGCGGGCCGAGTTCGACGAGACCACCATCCGCGCCATCGTGAAGGGGGACTTCAAGGTCCGCCAGCCGAAGGCGTTCAGCTCCATCACCTACGGCACCTGAGAGGCCCCACCATGAACGCGAACTCCACTGACGCGGGCGTGCTTGTCGGCATTCGCCCCGGAACCTCGCCCGCTGCCGTGAGTGCCGGGACGCGCAACAGCTCCGCCATCGACCGCATGGGCTTCGACTCGTGCGTGCTGACGGCTTCGACGGGGGCCGCCACCGGCACCCCGACAACCCTGTCGCTCGGCGCGAAGCTCCAGGACAGCGCCGACGGCCAGAACGGATGGACCGACCTCCCCGGTGCCGCTATCGAGCCCCTCACGGCCCCCAACGCCGTAGCCCGGGTCAACGTCCGGTTGCCTACCGCGCGCCGCTTCCTGCGCGTCGTCGAGACGGTGGCCCTCACGGGCGGTACGTCCCCGACGCTCGGCGCGTCCAGCCTCATCGTCCTGTGCGGCCCGGACGAGATTCCGGCCACCTAGCAGCGCGAGACGAAGCGGGGCGCCCTCAACCCCTGGGGGCCCCCGTTTCGTCGTTCCTGCGCCTTCCTGGGCCCTTCCATGCCCCGCCCTACGGACCTCTGCTTTGCCGCCACCGTGGCCGCCGACCTGGGCGTGCCCGTCGACTCGCATGTCGAGCGCTGTGTCAGTGCGGCCAGCGGTGCGATTGCCGTCCTGTGCGGCCGGGCCTTCGAGCGGGCCACGGTGACGGAGTACCCGGCCAGCTACGGGCGCCCCTACGTGCTGCTCGCCCGCCCGCCGCTCGTCGAAGTCCTGCGTGTCGCCGAAGCGGGCGTGGAGCTGGACGCGGCGAGCTACACCGTTGCCGGGGACCTCGCGGCGGGGGGACTCCTCTACCGGCTTGCCGGCGTGTGGCCCGTGACGGCGCATGTCGGCGGGCTCGTCACCCTCACGGTGGACAGCCACCAGGGCCACCCGGGAGCGCTGGCCGTGACGTACACCGGGGGCTACGTGACGCCAGGGCAAGTGGCCGGCGACGCCTTCCTGGGGCCCGCCACCCTCCCAGCCGAAGTCGAGGAAGCCGCCATCCTCGAAGCCTGCGCGCTGTACCGGGGCCGGGGGAGAGATGCCGAGGTCTCCGCCGAGAGCCTCGGGGACTGGTCCGTCAGCTACCGGGAGAAGAGCGCCGGCCAGCGGCTTGCGAGTCCCCGCGCCGGGCTGCTCGTCGCGCCGCATGTCCTGTGGAGGGCGAGTTGATGAGTTGCCCTACCGCACTCTTCCGGCAGCTCGTCCGCTACGCCGAAGTCACGGGCCGCGACGCCTGGGGGACGCCGCTCCTCGGTCCTGTCCACGTGGCCCCCGCGCGCATCCAGCCGAGCCGCAAGCTGATTCGCGACGCCAGCGGCGCCGAGTTCGTCGCGTCGTTCGTCGTCTACACCGCAGCTCCCCTCACGCTTCGCCACCGCCTGTGGTTCCCCGGTGACGACACCTCCGACTTCAACCACGCCCGCCGCCCTGCGGCCATCGACGAGCACGTCGACGGTGGGGGCACGGTGCGCTACCGGAAGGTCTGGCTCTAATGGCCCGCGACACCTCCGCCGACGTCGCCAGCATCCTCGCCTCGGGTGGGCTGGGGCTGAGCATCGGAACCAATCTCTTCCTGGGCCCGACTCTCGAGGACGACGACGCGACGGTGCCGGACGTCTCGTGCTTCGTGCTGCAAACCGGAGGCGACCCGCCGCAGGGCTACCTCGGGGGGCGCAAGACGTACCGCACCGTCACCTGTCAGGTCCGCGTGCGCTCGGCCCGCGAGGACTTCCGGGAAGGACAGGCGCTCGCGCTGGCGGCCCTCGACGTGTTGCACCTCGCGAATGCCGTGCCCTACGTGCTCGTCGAGGTCGACGAAGGCAGTCCCAACTACGTCGGCACGGATGGGAGCGACCGTCACTGGTGGACCTTCACCGTGGACGCTTCCTTCGTTGATTCGGGCGTGTGAGCCATTCGCGGAATCCGCACCCATTTACAGGGGGCCATGCCACTCAAGGTTGCCCTCGACTTCAGGCTGCTCGACAAGCTGCGCAAGGTGGAACGTCCCGTCCTGGGCGACCTGGCGCCGCTGGCCCACGCGCATGCGTCCACGATTCTCCAGGCAAGCCGCGCCCTCGTGCCCGTCGGTAAGCGGGACACAGACGGCAAGCCGCCGCTGAGCACGACCGGGTTTGTGGATGGCCCGGAGGTGAACGCCGAGAAGGCGAGCGTCAGCGCGACGGCGGGCTACGCGCACGAGGCGGCGGGCCCCATTCACGAGGGCTTCCACTGGGGCGCGCAGCGCTTCGCCGAACCCGTCCACTTCCTGCGCAAGCCCGCCCGGAAGGGACGCGCGAAGTTCCGCAAGGCCGTGGCCGCCCAAATCCTCTCCACCCTCTCTCGACTCTTCCCGAGTCGGTAGGAGCCCGCATGTCTGCCCCTGTTGCTGCCCACCTCGACAGCGTCTCGGTGCGCTCAGACGCGACTGCCGCCCAGCCCGCCGACCGCGTCGACGGCCTCACGGACGCGTCGCTGAGCGAGACGGGCGACTTCACCGAAACCAACTACCTCGGAGGCTCCTCGTACAAGTCGCGTGTCCAGACGTTGAAGGACACCAGCGCCGACCTGTCCGGACACTTCATGGAGGGCGACGCGCCCCAGGCGGTGCTTCGCGATGCCCGCGACACCGGGAGCACCGTCTACGTGACGTTCATCTTCGACCCGAACGCCGACGCTGGCGCCAAGGGCAAGCGCATCCCCATGGTGGTGAACAGCCTCGACGAGAAGATGACGCCGGGGAGTCTCGTCGAGTTCTCCTGCAAGCTCTTGGGCAACGGTGCCCCGGTGGCCGTCTGATGGCTGTCGTCCCCGCGCACGTCGGCTCCCTGTCCATTGCCGGGACTCCCGTTGAGTTCGTCAACGCCGAAGCGGCCCGCGTGGTGGGTGGCTCGGGCACGGAGTTCCGCATCGTCGAACCGGCGTTGCGTCGTCTCGACCCTGGAGCCCCTGTCGTCGTCGAGGTGTCATCGGATGGGAACACCTGGGAGTCCGCCGACGCGGTGGTCGATCCGCTCTTCGGCTCCGTTCACCTCGCCAGTGCTCCGGTGCCTTCGGCACGCGTGCGCGTCTCGGGGGAAGCGCTGCCTGTTGCCCCCATGGCGCTCGTGCGCTCCATCTCCCTGTCGGTGACGAACGACGTCGTCGAGCTGCAAGTCATGGGGGATGGCTACAAGCTGCGCGCCGCGTCCCTCCGCGACTTCTCCGGGGAGCTGGTGGGGCTGTCGCTGACGACCTTCGACGCGCCTGTCGCCGATGGGGCTCCGGTGCTCGTCGAGGTCGCCAAGGCTGCCAACGCCCAAGTGTTCCGCGCCTGGGTCACCGTGCCCGAGCTGTCGCACAAGCTGACACCGGGCGCCCTCTACGAGCGCACCGTCAAGTTCACCGGCCACGCCTTCCCCATAGGGAGTGGCGCGGCCATCGCCTGGGGCTACGGCACCCCGTGACACCACTGCCGAAGGGAACCCTCATGTCCAACAAGCACAAGCTGCTGGCGAAGAACCGTCGCGTCGTGAAGTCGGTGGAGGTCGACGGCGTGAAGGTCGACATCATCAAACCGACGATGGGCGACCGACTGCGGCTGATTGAGCAG
>NZ_JAKCFB010000094.1 GCF_024198235.1 Myxococcus dinghuensis
ATCCGTGACGGCCGCCAACGTGCACGACACCCACGAACTCTTCCCGCTCCTCGACTCCGTGCCTGCCGTGAGAATGCCCTCGGGTCAGCGTCGGCTCCGTCCTGGGAAGCTGCATGGCGACAAGGCCGTTGAATCCAAGGAGAGACTCGGTCTCTACCGCTGGGTCGTGGAACGAACCCAGGCCTGGAAGAATTTGTTAGAGCCTGTAAATAGCTCACTCCTCGCGGCGCTCGCCGAGCACGGCCGAGGTCCGCCTTCAATCCTTCCGGCACGTCGTCGGCCGGACGGTTACCCGCCTCGCGCTCCCGGATAGGTTCGCGATGATGTCAGCTGGAACGATTCGGTCCTGCTCAGAGCCGCCGCCCACGAAAGAATTGGTACATCTCCCATCGGCGCCCGCCTGCATCGCCACCCGCTCCCCGTCTGCGAATGAGTGGGAGATGGACAGGATCTCCGCATTCGTTCCACACAGCAACCGCGACAGCAGCCCGGAGGCGTCGAACTTGCCCACGAACACACCGATGGATCTCGCCAGCACGCACGGCGCGCTCCACAGCCATTCGCGTTGAGCTGCGAATAGCATTTCAAATTCACATTCAGGACACACCGAAACGCACCCGCATACGAAGTTCTCCACTCATCATAAAGACAAGTCCGCCCGCCTCATATCACGTAAAGCAGAGACATCCACTCATCTTTCGGGGCGACGACCCGTCCTCGACTCGGCCGCACCAAACAGGGCATCCAAGTCCGTTCCATTCTCCCTAATGGCCCATTCCCGCACATGTCCTTCGCACGCGCTCGATATCTCAATTGGGTATTCACCAATGAAACCCACCCCTGCTTGGTGAAGATGTTGACGAACGCCCATCAAGCATTTCGGACACACCAAATACGACTCGCCGTAATCGTCGAAAACATACTCAACCTCGCACGCGCCGCCAAACTCCACCGCCCGCGCCACATGTTCACAGCAGTACGACGACGACACTTCCCCATGCGCTTCACACAGATACATATCTACTCCTTTGTACTACTTGATCAGATGCGTGACGGTCCTTGAGGAGGAGCGCGAGCGCTGCGTCTGCGGAGGCACAGCGGACAATGGCCGAGGCGGCGCAGTAGCAGATGCTGAAGGCGCCGACGCACCTGGGGCAGCGTCCAGGGAATCCTCCTCCGGGGGGAAAAGCGCTCGACGGAGCGCGAGGAAGCCATGGGCCACCATGCAAAGCGTGGCATGGTGGTGAAAGCCTCTCCAGGTGCGGCCCTCGAAGTGGTCCAGGCCGACTTCGCCTTTCATCTCCTGGTAGTCGCGCTCGACGCGCCAGCGCAGCTTCGCCAGGTTGACGAGGCGTTTGAGAGGCGTGTCTTCCGGCAGAGACGCGAGGTAGTACTTCGTTGGCGCAGCCTCTCCCGGCGTCCACTCGCACACGAGCCACTCGGGAGCGCCGGGCGCCTTGCGCACGACATGGCCTTCGGCGACCTGGATTCGCACCGCGGCGAAAGTGGAGGACTGCGTGCCGCGGCTACCCTCGCGCCAGCTGATGCGGCGGTACTCCTCCTCGGGTAACTGGCGCGCCAGCTCTTCAATCGTCCAGGGCTGCACGCCGCTGTCGTCGATGAGACGAGTCCGGGGGCGTCCGGATGCGCCCGCCTTCTTCACCGGCAGGTGCGGCGTCGCACCCGGAGGCCACACCTTGTGCTGCCCCGGCACCGCGACGAGGTAGGGCAGGCCGCGTGCCGTGAGGCCTTCTCGAAACTCCCGACAGTTGCCATACCCCGCATCCGCTAGGACGACGTGCTTGCGCACGCCCCACTTCAACGCGTCATCCAATTGCGACAGCGCCAATTCCCATTTTCGCGTGGCGCCCACCTCTTCGGGGACTCCGGCCGCCTTGCGCCGGGCCTTGTCCGTCGCCCACTCCTCGGGCAGGTACAGCCGCATGCCAATGCACCCGCTGCCGCGTGCCCCAGCCAGATGCAGGCTGACGGCCACCTGGCAGTTGTCCGTGCGCCCCAGCGTCCCCGAGTACTGGCGTGCCACGCCGACCGAGTGCTTCCCCTTCTTCGGAAAGCCCATGTAGTCCACCACCAGTGCTTCCACCTCCGGCAGCCGCTCTTCCAGCCTCCGCGCCAGTCGCTCCCTCAGCGCCTCGTCGCTCCACGTCCCTTGCGAGACGCACTGCTGCAGTCGCTGGCGCATTGCCTCCACTTCCCCGGCGTCCTCCACCAGCCGGGCCGCCATTGGCTCGATGCTCTTGCGCTCCCCATCCAGCAGCAGGCCCGTGACGTAGGCCTCCATCGCGCGCCGTCTCTCCAGTCGCCCCATTCCGGCGACCATCTCTTCAAGGTAGGCGCCCAGCGCCTCATCCAGTTTCTTGAGCTGCCCGGGTGTCATCCCGACCGTAGATCACACGGGGCATCTGGATTCAAGTGACCGGGTAGTAGTAAGGCGCGCTAGGGCCAGGCTGATTGAAAAAGCGTATGATGCAACGAAATTTAGAGGGGAGGCAAAGATCTATGTTCCCCGCGGGACGAAAGCCTTCGAGAAGGCCGAGGAGCTATTGGCGCAGGAAGATCTCGGTCCGCTGAGATATGATGGGCGGGATATTAATAGTTGTGCGAGTGTTGGGTGGTTGCTGATTGAGACGGGAGGGGAGATGTTCCTCGACATAGGGCCGAGTGGCGTGCGTTTGCTTATAGGATGTTTCCCAAGATTGGCTCTTCCTCAAAGGCTCCGAGGTGACGAATGGCAATGATTGACTGCTTGGAGCATGGATTGACCGAGGGTGTTCTTTGCTGTGTTCATGTGTTGGAGGCTATCGGATGGCGACAGAGGTGCTCCTTTGATTTTGTTTTTGATGAGTTTGGTGCCCCATATGTGATTTGCCCGGCATGTCGTGAGGTGGCTCGCGGGCATGTGAGAAGTACTCCTGTTGGACGGGTTGTGAATTATCCGTTGGATTTGAACTTTAGTTGTGCTGGTCATGTTCGAGCTTGGGCTTCGGCGGCAAACCATACTGAGTGGGATTCCGCGTATGGTGCTGCTGTGGCTCGAACGGAGAGACGCCCTGAGCGGTAAGGGCCTATTCCGGTAGGGAAGAAGTCGGCCTGGAGTTACACCGGTCTCGTGGCTCTCCCGCACATTGTGTGGAGCCCCCCTGACCTGCCTGGGCACATGCGGTGACCGTCACGTCCCAAGAAGATGCGGATGCGACGGTAGCCGTACCTCGGGTACTGCAGGGCGAGTTCGCGCATCCGCTCCACGACAGGCCTCTCCCGCTGTGCCTTCTGCGACACGTACCCCAAGGCCGAACGCGCCACCCGCAACAGCCTGCATGCTCGCCGGGTGGACAGCCCCCGAGCGCGGGCATACTCCACCTGCTGTCTTCGCGCGGGGGCGCTCACCATTTTTTGCTTGGATTTCCTTCAGCACTTCGATGTCCAAGTCCCGCTCAGCCAGCAGCTTCTTCAGCCGGGCATCCTCCGCCTCCAACTGCTTCAGCCGCTTCGTGTCGTTGGCGTCCATGCCCCCGAAGCGCTTGCGCCATGCGTAGACCGTCGGCTCGCTCACTCCGTGCTTCTTCGCGGTCTCCGGTACTGACGACCGCTCCGCCTCGCGCAGGATCGCGACCATCTGCTCTTCGCTGAACCGACTCTTCTTCACTGCCTGCCTCCGTGGTGGCCGGAGACGGCATCCTCTCAAGCTTCACGTGGTCCGAAAATCCCAGAGCATGTCACCTCGGCTACCAGTCTCCCGCTAACTATGAGAAGAGGTACCGAACTGCGGCATGGCCCCACCAAGTCGCCAGGACTCAACGAGACCGGTGTAACTCCAGAGTGAGCTTGGGCGGCTTTGGGATAGAACTCGATAGACTGAAAATGAATGGGATGAATTTGGAGTCGCCAGCATATTTTGATGTTTGGGGCCGTATGGAGCAAGGAACTCGAGCTCGAGTGGCGAAGTGGTTTGCGCTGGAACGAGGAATATTGGTGTCGGAAGTAATGAGGGGAATTCTGCGTGGCAAGGACGATGGCGACTTTGTTCGATTTTTTTCGATGATTGGGTGGTGCGATGTCGCCGTGGTCACGGGGCGACTGGTTGGCGTTGGCGATTCGACGAAGGTTGTTGTTGTTGAGAGTGGGGCGGAGCCTGGTGTTGATCTGTTGTTTTGCGAGATTCATGAGGTGTACTTTTCGGGTCCTTGTTGCCCTGTGTGTTCTGGATTCTATATTGAGACGGTCGAGGATGGGCGGTCCATTGCTGCGAGTAATGTCGCGACGGGGAGTTGGCGAACGTGCCGCAGGCGAGATGAGTAGAGGTCGGCCCTATTGGCAGTAGTCCTACAGCTGCAGTTTGAACCGCGCCGTTCGGGCCCGGTAGTGGCGCTGCATGGCCACGGCCTGATGGTGGCGTCGCCAGCGACTCCACGCCAGGATCGCCCAGGCCCTCGGCCGCGCCGTCATCCAATCCCAGGGCCACCGCGTCCTCTACCGCGAAGCCCACCACCTGCTCGAGGAGCTGGCCGAGTCCAGCCTCGAGGGCACCCGCCGTCAGAAGTTCGACGCGCTCACCAGCGCCCCGCTGCTCATCATCGATGACCTGGGCATGCGCAAGCTGCCCGCCACCGCCGCCGAGGACCTGCTCGAGCTCATCATGCGCCGCTACGAGAAGGCCTCCACCCTCATCACCT
>NZ_JAKCFB010000095.1 GCF_024198235.1 Myxococcus dinghuensis
CTGCTCAATCAGCCGCAGTCGGTCGCCCATCGTCGGTTTGATGATGTCGACCTTCACGCCGTCGACCTCCACCGACTTCACGACGCGACGGTTCTTCGCCAGCAGCTTGTGCTTGTTGGACATGAGGTTTCCCTTCGGCATTCAGGGGGTGCCGTAGCCCCAGGCGATGGCCCCACCGTTCCCCATGGGGAAGGCGTGGCCGGTGAACTTGACGGTGCGCTCGTAGAGGGCGCCGGGCGTGAGCTTGTGCGACAGCTCGGGCACGGTGACCCATGCGCGGAACACCTGGGCGCCCGCCGCCTTAGCAACCTCGATGAGCAACGGGGCGCCAGCCATGAAGCCCTCGTCGAGCGGTGTCAGCCCCACCAGCTCCCCGGAGAAGTCGCGAAGGGACGCCGCGCGCCGCTTGTAGCCGTCTCCCATGACTTGCAGCTCGACGACGTCGTTGGACACCGACAGGGAGATGGAGCGCACCAGCGCCACCGGATGAACGGGCAGCGCCTCACCCGAGACGCGCACGAGGGCCGAAGTCCCCGGCGCGCTGGTGAGGTGGACGTAGCCGAAGAGTGGATCGACGACGGCTTCGACTCCCGCCCAGGCGTTGCCGTCGGACGAGACTTCGACGACGACAGGGGACTGAGGGGCAAGGCGGCGCAGCGCGGAGTCGGCGATTCGGAACTCCGTGTCCGAGCCACCCGCCACAGGGAGGGCCTCGGCGTTGAGGAACACCACGGGCGGCCCTGCGATATACAAGGAGCCGACGTGCGCGGGGAGGACCGACATCAGACGGCCACCGGGGCGCCGTTGCCCAAGAGCTTGGCGGAGAACTCGACGACACCACCCGGCGTCAGCTTCTCGTCGTAGCTGTTCACCACCATGGGGATGCGCTTGCCCTTGGCGCCCGGCGCGGCGCTCGGGTCGAAGATGAACGTCACGTGGACGGTGCCCCCGGTGTCGCGTGCGTCGCGAAGCGCGGCCTGGGGCGCGTCGCCCTCCATGAAGTGTCCGGACAGGTCGGCGCTGGTGTCCTTCAACGTCTGGACGCGGGACTTGTAGCCCGACCCTCCGAGGTAGTTCGTCTCGACGAAGTCGCCCGACTCGCTCAGCGATGCGTCCGTGAGGCCATCGACGCGGTCGGCGGGTTGGGCGGCAGTCGCGTCCGAGCGCACCGAGACGCTGTCGAGGTGGGCAGCAACAGGGGCGGACATGCGGGCTCCTATCGGCTCGGGAAGAGCCGCGAGAGGGTGGAGAGGATTTGCGCGGCCACGGCCTTGCGGAACCTGGCGCGGCCCTTCCGGGCGGGCTTGCGCAGGAAGTGGACGGGCGCGGCGAAGCGCTTCTCGCCCCAGTGGACGCCTTCGTGAATGGCGCCCGCCGCGTCGTGGGCGTAGCCCGCCGTCGCGCTGACGCTCGCCTTCTGGGCATTCACCTCCGGGCCATCGACGAAGCCCGAGGTGCTCAGCGGCGGCTTACCGTCCGTGTCCCGCTCGCCGACGGGCACCAGGGCGCGGCTGGCCTGGAGCACCGTGGACGCGTGCGCGTGGACCAGGGGCGCCAGCGCGTCCAACACGGGGCGCTCCACCTTGCGCAGCTTGTCGAGCAGCCGGAAATCGAGGGCGACCTTGAGTGCCATGGCCCCCTGTAAATGGGTGTGACTTCCGCGAATGGCTCACGCGCTCGAATCGATGAAGGAGGCATCCACGGTGAAGGTCCACCAGTGACGGTCGCTCCCATCCGTGCCCAGGTAGTTGGGACTGCCTTCGTCGACCTCGACGAGCACGTAGGGCGCGGCATTCGCGAGGTGCAGCACGTCGAGCGCCGCGAGCGCGAGCGCCTGCCCCTGCCGGAAGTCCTCACGGGCCGAGCGCACTCGGACCTGACAGGTGACAGTCCGGTACGTCTTGCGCCCCCCGAGGTAGCCCTGCGGCGGGTCGCCCCCGGTTTGCAGCACGAAGCAGGAGACGTCCGGCACCGTCGCGTCGTCGTCCTCGAGAGTCGGGCCCAGGAAGAGGTTGGTTCCGACGCTCAGCCCCAGGCCCCCCGAGGCAAGCAGCGCGGACATGTCTGCGGCGACGTCGCGAGCCACTAGAGCCAAACCTTCCGGTAGCGCGTCGCGCCCCCACCGTCGACGTACTCGTCGACAGCAGCGGGACGACGGGCCTGGTTGAAGTCGGAAGCGTCGTCCCCGGGGAACCACAGGCGGTGGCGAAGCGTGAGGGGCGCGGCGGTGTAGACGACGAAGGACGCGACGAACTCGGCGCCGCTGGCGTCGCGAATCAGTTTCCGGCTCGGCTGGATGCGCGCGGGGGCCACGTGTACAGGACCGACGAGCGGCGTCCCCCAGGCGTCGCGGCCCGTGACTTCGGCGTAGCGGACGAGCTGCCGGAAGTGCGCGTCGGGGCCGCCCATCAGCTCGCCCTCCACAGGACGTGCGGCGCGACGAGCAGTTCGGCCCGGGGACTCGCAAGGCGCTGGCCCGCCCCTCGCTCGCGGTAGCTGACGGACCAGTCCCCGAGGCTCTCGGCGGACACGTCGGAGTCACGCCCCCGGCCCCGGTACAGCGCGCAGGCTTCGAGGATGGCGGCTTCCTCGACTTCGGCGGGCAGGGTGGCGGGCCCCAGGGACGCGTCGAGGGCGAGCTGCCCCGGCGTCACGTAGCCCCCGGTGTACGTCACGGCCAGCGCTCCCGGGTGGCCCTGGTGGCTGTCCGCCGTGAGGGTGACGAGCCCGCCGACGTGCGCCGTCACGGGCCACAGGCCGGCAAGCCGGTAGAGGAGTCCCCCCGCCGCGAGGTCCCCGGCCACGGTGAAGCTCGCCGCGGCCAGCTCCACGCCCGCTTCGGTGACGCGCAGGACTTCGACGAGCGGGGGCCGGGCGAGCAGCACGTAGGGGCGTCCGTAGCTGGCCGGGTACTCCGTCACCGTGGCCCGCTCGAAGGCACGACCGCAAAGGGCGGCAATCGCACCGCTCGCGGCGCTGACACAGCGCTCCACGTGCGGGTCGACGGGCACGCCCAGGTCGGCGGCCACGGTGGCGGCAAGGCAGAGGTCCGTAGGGCGGGCCATGGAAGGGGCTCAGGAGGGCGTAGGAACGACGAAACGGGGGCCCCCAGGGGTGAGGGCGCCCCGCTCCGTCCCGCGCTGCTAGGCGGCTGGAATCTCGTCCGGGCCGCACAGGACGATGAGGCTCGACGCGCCGAGCGTGGGGGACGTACCGCCCGTGAGGGCCACCGTCTCGACGACGCGCAGGAAGCGGCGCGCGGTGGGCAACCGGACGTTGACCCGGGCCACGGCGTTGGGGGCCGTGAGGGGCTCGACGACGGCACCGGGGAGGTCGGTCCATCCGTTCTGGCCGTCGGCGCTGTCCTGGAGCTTCGCGCCGAGCGACAGGGCCGTCGGGGTGCCGGTGGTGGCGCCCGTCGAAGCCGTCAGCACGCACGAGTCGAAGCCCATGCGGTCGACGGCGGCGCTGTTGCGAGTCCCGGCGCCGACGGCGGCGGGTGAGGTTCCAGGGCGAATGCCGACAAGCACGCCCGCGTCAGTGGAATTGGCGTTCATGGTGGGGCCTCTCAGGTGCCGTAGGTGATGGAGCTGAACGCCTTCGGCTGGCGGACCTTGAAGTCCCCCTTCACGATGGCGCGGATGGTCGTCTCGTCGAACTCGGCCCGCGTGTCGTGCTCCGACAGAATCAGGTCCTCGTCGATGCCGTAGATGAACTGGCGCCAATCGGCGGAGAAGGTGATTCGCGTCGAGGGGACGCGCGTCGTCATGACGAACGGGAAGCCGCGAATCGTGCCCTTGTCGAGCATCTCGTTACGGAACACGAAGATGCCCGCGTTCTGGAGCTGCAACAGCGCCGTCGCCCGCGTCGGGTGAATCACCCACGCCGCGTTGCCCATGCGGACATGCGCCGTGAGCGGCAGCTCCACCGCCTTGTCGATGTCGGCGAGGTACGCCGCGGCCGTGACGCCCGTCGAAGCGAAGGAGTGCGCGGCGTCGAGCTGCGCGAAGAGCCCCTTGGGCGTCGGGCCCGAGCCGTCGCCGTTGAAGCCCGCGTCGTCGAGGCCGTCGGCCACCGTCGCGCGGATGTCCTCGCCCACGCCCGCGTCACCCACCCCTGGGGTTCGCAGCAGGTCGTTGCTGATGTCGGCCAGCACCATGCCCTTGTGGGCCTTGAGCACGACCTTGCCGTACTTGGGCGCGCTCTTCGGCACCGTCTCGCCTTCGCCCACCCAGCGGAATTCGGAGGTGCCCGTCTGGCGGCCCATGTGCAGCTCGCCCTTGAACGTCTGCGTGCGCACGCCCAGCTTGAGCAGTGCGGCCTCGGGGCGAAGGAACTCGATGACCTCGCCGCTCTGCTGGATGGGCACCAGGACGCCCGCCGAGTCGAACTTGCTGAGCTGAACGGCCTTCTGCACGTCGGCGTTGCCGAAGCGCTTCGCGGCGTCCACCAGCTCGGCGGCCCCCGTGCGCCGGCCCGCCGCGATGACACTCTTCGCGAACGCCCCCAGGTTCTCCGGGCTCGCGTAGACGCTTCCCGGGCGAGGGCCCTTGTCCGACTCCGTGCGACCGGGCGCGCTTCGGGCGGCGG
>NZ_JAKCFB010000096.1 GCF_024198235.1 Myxococcus dinghuensis
CCGCTGGGGCGTCGTTCTCCCTGGCCCTGGTACTGACCGCCGTGAAGGTGGCCCTGACGGCGGCGGGTGGCTTCACGCTCATCAAGCGGCTTCTCTTCGGGGACGCCGCGATTGAGAGCGCCGAGGTTGCGGGCGAGATTGCTGCCGGCCAGGTCGCGGGCAAGGCCGCGGCGATTGCCGTCCTGGAGCAGCTCGACCAGCGAGGCGACAAGTGAAGCTCGGCGCGCTCGTGCTGGCGGTGCTCGTCGCTTCACCTGCGGCGGGCTCGGAGGTCGTCAGTGTCGAGCGCGCTCAGCTCTTCCCGGATGGAGGGGCGGCAGCCGTCGAGGTGAAGGGCGGCTGCTGGCTGTCCGAGGCGCGCTGCATCCGCACGGCTGCCGAGCTGGAGCGCCTCCGGGCTGAGAATGCTTCCTTGCGCGAGCACGCGGGCGACGTGTCCTTCACCGTTGCCGTGGTGGTGTTGGTGCTCGGGCTCGGAGCCGGGTTCGCCGTCGCGAAGCTTGCGAGGTGAATAGGGGTGACTGCGGAATCGGCGCGGTTGGTCTGGGACCTCGCTACGCCGTGACGCTGCGATGAACACCGCAGTCACCCGGGGCGACTTATGCACAAAACGACTTGTGGGTGTAAAGAGACCTCTGGCCCTCTTTCGCGGGGCCTTCGCTGCTCCAACGGCATCCTTTGCTTGACGGGCTACTACGCATTTCGCGGCAGTGGCGGCTGTCGGGTTTGATAGGGTCGCGGGCTTCGGAGAGTTCGCATTGCTTCGACCCGTTGCCCTCCTTTCCCTTCTGCTGGGCGTCACCGCTTCAGCACAACCCGTCCCCGCCGCACGTGAGCGACAGGACCGGCGCGTCGTGCTGTCAAACGGTGCCGCTCCTGTCCCGGAGCTGCGCGTCGCGGCGGGCTTTCTGACCACGCTGGTCTTCGATGCCCCGCTCGACAGGGGCTCGGTGGAAGTGGAAGGGCGCGAGCGCTTCCGGCTGGTGGACGTCGGCGAGCGCGTTCTTGCGTTGGAACCTGCCGCCGACCTGGGGACGGGTGAACGTCTTGGGCTTCGTATCCGGTTCGCCAATGGCGCCGGTCAGGGGCAAGGCATCTTCGTCCTGGTCTCCCATCCAGCGGAGGTTGATGCCCGCGTGGAAGTCTTTCAACAGCGGGACTCCGTCGAGCTGCTTCGGGCCGAGCTGGTGGAGGCGCGCGCCAAGCTCAAGGCGCAGGCGGAAGAGCTTCAATCGCTCCGTGCCCTTCGTGACTCAGGCGCGCCCACGAGCATGATCATGTCCGGCAGTTTGAATGAGCGGTTGAGGATGGAGCGCATCAAGGTTCCAAGAGGCAATGGGAGACCACTGCATGCCGACTCCGCGACAAGCTTTCGGGCCTCCACATGGGCCGCCATTAGTGTCGAAGTCCGGAATGATGGAAGGATCCCTTGGACTCCGTTCACTGCTCGAATCGTGAATTCCAAGAGTGGGGTTGGCGTGGGCGTGAAAAGCATCCGATCAGCGTTGAGACAGATAGAGCCGGGGGAGTCCGGGATGGTTGTCGTCGAGACTGAAGAACCCCCATGGGCGCCGGGTGACTTGTGCTTCATTGAGATGAACGCCGGGGAAGGTGGCTCGCAGGTGCTCGTTCCGGGGATTCCCTTCTGATGGATGCGCCATGCTGACACTCCTCCATCCTCCTGCTCAGTTCCCCCCCGGCCATGTGATTCACGGTTGGCGCATCGTCAAGCTGGTGGGTGCTGGTGCCTACGGTGCCGTCTACAAAGTGGAGATGAACGGCAAGCACTACGCGATGAAGGTTGCGCTGCATCGCGCGACGAGTGGTGATGCCGAGAAGTCAGACGCGAGGCTCAAGCGCGAGCTGGGGTGCCTGGTTCATCTTGAGCACCCCAACATCATTGCGCTTCGTGCTCTTGGACGATGGCCCGATTTCGAGACGGGCTGGCGCTACGTCATCCTCGACTTTGTCGAAGGCTTCACCTTGGCCCAATGGGTGGAGCAGGTTCACCCGACCGCGCAGGAAGTCGCTCGCCTCTTCGTGAAGTTGGCCGGTGCCGTGGACCACATGCACGGTCGCGGTGTCTTCCATCGCGACTTGAAGCTGAACAACATCATGGTGCGCGCTTCGGACAACGAGCCGTTCATCATCGATTTCAGCGCGGGTGACTACTCGCACGCGGAAGACCTCACGGACGCGCCATTGCCGCCCGGCACGCGTCGCTATCGCTCGCCCGAAGCGACGCGCTTCTTCCGCGACAACGAGGACGACCGCGACGCCCGCTATGAGTTCAAAGTCACCGATGACGTCTACGCCCTCGGAGTGTGCCTCTTCGACGTTCTGACCGCGCCCCAGCCGGCCAGCGACTTCCCGAGGACACCCGTCGAGGGCAGGGCGATGCCGCCAGACGCCCGCGTGTTGAACGAGCGGGTGCCCGGCCCGTTGAGCGATGCCGTGATGCGCTTCATCGCGCGCAAGCCCGAGAACAGGCCCCCGTCGGCGGAGGCAGTGCGGCGCGAGCTGGCCGCCATCGTGAACGAGTCGGGCGAGGAGTGGGTGACGCCGCTCCACACCCTCGCCCCGAAGCCGCTTCTCACCCCTGCAACCGGCACGGATGGCCCCAGACCGGCCCGCTCCCGTCGCGGGCTCCTCGTGGGGGCCCTGGGCGCCGCACTGGCCGTCGCGGCCCTGGTGGGGCTCTTCATGTCGACGTCCGCCGAGAAGGCCCCAGGTGTGGCGGATTCCATCGAGTCCACCGCGCCACAGACACCGGGAGCTGGTGCCCCGTTGAACGCACTGTCCCCGCAGGAGGATGCAGGTATGTCCCAGGGTGACGCTGTCGCATCTCCTCCGCTTGAATCATCATCGCCTGGGGTAGCGTCGCCCCCACAATCTCCCGTCCAGAAGGAAAGCCCCGCCGTGAAGCGTGCCCCTATCGTCGCCAGTCCCTCCGAGTCTCCGGCCGTGAAGGCCCCTGCATCCAGTGGCGGCCGGGCGGAGTTCCTCAAGAAGTGCGCGGTTGCCACTGCCGCCGTCGCGTTGCAGATGGGTTGCCCGAGCAGCTCCCAGGTTCGCCCCGGCTCCAGCGAATGCCCGGAAGAAGCGCGACAGGCCATGGCGGAGCTTCGATTCTGGGAAGGTGACGCAATGGTGGTCACCATCGATGCAAGCCAGCCCGGCGCAATGGGCGGTGAAGGGGGCATCTACTCTAGTGGGCCTGTGCGCGGCATTGTTCGGAAAGGAGTGGAACGAATTCCTGCCGGAACCATGCTGCGTGGGCGAGTGTGGGTCGGTGAGAGGTCGATTCTCGCTCGCTACACCGAAGCGACGCTTCCGAATGGACGCACGTATCCAGTGTGCATTGCGATTGGCGAGAAAGGGCCAGAGGAAGCCGATCCAGGACCCAGGCCGGGAACCGTCGAGTTCAATCGCAGCATGTATGGATATGCTGTAAAAGAGTGGCCCTGACGGTATTTCGTAAAGCAACGTTACGAAATGGCAATCGGGCTTCGCGAAGTTCGCGACCTATAGCGTCGTTCACGTCGGACGTGACTGGGCGTACCTTCCTTTCGCCTTCGCAGGGGGTGCTTTCCGCGAGGGCTTACCGGAGACCCATTCATGTCTGACGATTCCGCTCCTCCCTTCAAGGAGGGTGTGATCCTCTTTTCCCAAGGGGACACGCAGTATTTCCTCTTTCAGATTCTCGGCGAGGGCCGCAATGGGGAGCGAATCCTCTATGCGCAGCCTCGCACCCCAGCCGGCATCCAGGGCAAGGTGCTGGTGAAGTACGTGCCACGCCCCAGCGGTGACGTGCTTCCAGAGAGATACCGGCTCGCCCGCATCCGCCTGGAAGAAGAAGTCCGGCTGGCGCGCTTCCTCCAGCATCCGAACATCGCGCACGTTCACGGCCTCTTCGAAATCAATCACGGCCTCTGTTTGGTGAGCGAAAGCGTAGGGGGCTTCACACTGGATTCGTTGCTTGCCATGGCGCAGGCGCGCGGGCGCTACTTCTCCGAATCCTTCTGCCTCTACGTCTTCGCGGAGGTCGCGTCGGCTCTCGCCTACGCTCATTCGCGAGCGGACGACGCGGGTATTCCTCTGCACATCGTCAACCGCGACGTGAACCCCTCTCGGATTCGGCTCATGCCCCGAGGCGGGGTGATGCTGACGGACTTCGGAGTTGCCCTCTCGCGGCTGGCGGGTCGAGTCGCGACGTCACTTCCGCGCCCCAAGGGGGATGTCATCTACTCCGCCCCGGAGCTGTTGCTTGGGGAGGCCGTGGACGGGCGCGCGGACCTATTCTCCCTGGGCCTGACGCTGCTGGAGTTCGCCACGGGCCGCCACCTCTACGACCCCGGCACCCTGATGATGGGCGACCTGGACAGGCGCATGACCTCGGATGAGCGTCGACGGCTGTTGGCCGCCA
>NZ_JAKCFB010000097.1 GCF_024198235.1 Myxococcus dinghuensis
GCGCGCGGGCGGCCCGGGGCGCGTCGCCCGAGGCGCGGTGCAGGTGCGCCACGCGCAGCGCCGCGTCCACGTCCGGCTCCGCCGCCGCGGCGGCCTTCGCCGCCTTCAGCGCGTCCGGCAGCCGGCCCGCGGACTCGAAGGCCCGCGCCGCGGCCAGCAGCAGCACCAACCGCTCCCGCCCGGACGCCAGCTCGGCGCGAGCGACCTGGACCTCCGCCCGGCGCGAGGGCGCGTCGCCCAGCAGCTTCTCCAGCGCCGCCAGCGCGTCCGCGTAGCCGGAGCCCGCGGTGCCACGGGCCACCACGTGTTCGAGCGCCTCGCGCGCCGCATCGTCGCGGCCCGCGTCGCGCAGGAGGCCCGCCAGCTCCAACCGCAGCAGCGACGCCTCGTCCGCGTCCTCCACGCGCGGCACCAGTCGCTCCAGCGCGTCCACCAGGCGCGCCGGCTCGCTCCGGGACCGCAGGCCCGCGACCAGCGCGCGCAGCGCGGCGACGTCCTCGGGCGCGGCCTCGGCGGCGCGCTGGGTGAACTCCCACGCGGCGGAGGCGTCCGCGAGCGACTCGGCGGCCACCGTGGCGGCGGCCAGGAGCAGCTCCGCGGCGCGCGCGCCACCGGCGGCCTCCGCGCCGGACTCGTAGATGGCCAGCAGGTCGCCGTGGCGGCCCAGGGCGCTCAGGCCCGCCACCGCGCGGTCGATGATGGTGGCGTCCGCCGGGCGCAGCCGCGCCAGGGGCAGCAGCGCGTCGATGGCGTCCTTCGGGTCGTCGAAGAGGTCGGCGGCGCGGCGGTAGAGCACCTCGGCGGTGGCCGTGTCGTCCGCGTTGCGCGCCAGCTGGAGCGAGGCGCGGTACAGGCCCGGCGCGTTGCCGGTGCGGGAGTGGACCTCGGCCAGCAGCGACAGCGCCTCGCGGCCCCGCTCGCCCTCCGGCTCCAGCGCCACCACCGCCTCGAAGGCGTCCGCCGCGTCGTGGTACGCGTTGGTGCCCAGCGACGCATGGCCCAGCCGCAGCCACGTCCGCGCGCGCACGGCCACGGGCAGCGTGTCTCCGCCAGCCGACAGCAGGCGCCGGTCGTACGGTCGCGCGGCGGAGGGTCCCCCGCTCCGCGCGGCCAGCTCGGCCCGGGCGCCCAGGGCCTCCACGTCGTCGCCCGCGCGCGACAGATAGGCGTCGAAGGCCTCCGCGGCCAGCAGCACCTCGCCCGCGTCGAGCAGCCGCGTGGCGCGCTCGCGCAGCAGCGGCAGGGCCTCGTCGGCGGGCAGCGCGGCGGCGCGCTGGGACAACAGCTCCGCCAGGCGGCGCACGTCCCCGGCCGCGCGCTCGCGCACGCGCTCGAAGGCCTCCGCGCTCGACGGGGACAGCTCGAAGGCCCGGTCCTCGCACAGGAGCGCGCGCTCGCGAGCCCCCGCGGCCAGGAAGGCCCGCGCCGCGGCCAGGTAGCTCCCGGCGGCCTCCGCCTCCGGCTGGTGCTGGGCCCGGCGCAGCATCAGCTCGGCGAGCGACTGGTGGTCCTCCGTCTCCTCCAGGAAGGCGCGGTGACGGGTGAAGACGGGCTCGCGGAAGGGGTCCGCCTCGAGCAGCACCGCGTCGAACTCGGCGGCGTCCGCGTGCCGCTTCACCTCGTGCAGCAGCTCCGCGGCCTGCGCGGTGAGGTCCAGGTCGTCCGGGCGGGCCGCGCGCGCGGCGATGAAGGCCGCGGCGGCGGCCTCGGGGCGGTGGGCGCGGTCGCGGTACAGCACGGCGGCGCGCTGGAGCAGCGCGGCGCGGGTCTGCGCGTCCTCCGCGTCCTCGGCGCACTCCTCGTACCAGGCGGCCAGCTCCGCCAGCCGTCCGTCATGCTCCAACAGGCGCGACAGGAGCGCCTCGGCGTCCGCCAGCGAGCGGTCCAGCCGCAGCGCCTCGCGCAGGTAGTGCTCGGCCTGGGACGCGTCGGACAGCACGCCCAGGTGCAGCCGCGCCAGCCGCAGCCGCAGCGCCGCGCCCTCCTGGGCGTCCTCCAGCAGCGGCAGCGCCCGCTCCAGCCAGAGCGCCTCCGCCTCCGCGTCGTCGCGCCGCTCGGCCAGCGCCGCGCCCAACCGCGCGGTGCCCAGGTCCTCGGCCAGGGAGAAGGCGCGGTCCAGCGCGGCCTCGGACGCGGCCAGGTCCAGCTTCACGTCGCGCAGGAGCTCCGCGCGGCGGCGCTCGCACGCCGCGGCCTCGGCGGGACGGCCCTGGGCCTCCTGCAAGTCCCTCGCGTCCGCCAGGGAGCGCAGGGCCTCGTCCACGCGGCCCGTCTCCTCCGCGAGCCGGGCCTCCTCCGCGTAGGCGGCCAGCGTGGCCCCCACGTCCCCCGCCTCCAGGCTGAGCGCGGCGACGTGGCGCAGCTCCGCGAGCAGCTCCACCGAGCGGCCCGTCTCGCGGAAGAGCGCGGCGAGTTGCCGGCGCAGCGGCAGCGGCGTGCGCGCCATCTGCGCCGCGCGCGACAGGAGCGACGCCGCCACACCCGCGTCCGCCAGCACCGCGCGGGCCCGCTCCGCGAGCACCACCAGCCGGCGGACCGTGTCCTCCGAGGGCGCCAGGGCCTGCGCGTGGGTGACGAGCACCTCGAACGCGCCGCGCGGGTCGTCCTTCTCCAGGAGCGCGGAGAGGTGCTGCACCGCCGCCTCGCACAGCGGCCGGTGGGTGAGCAGCGTGCGGTAGGCCCCCACCGCGCGCTTCGCGTCGCCCGCGCTCTGCGCCAGCTCGCCCAGCCGCAGCCACGTGGCCTCGGCGGCCTCGGGGTCGGCGCCGAAGTCCGCCGTGGTGGCCAGCGCCTCCTGGAGGGGCAGCGCCTCCAGCACCGCGCCGCGCAGGTAGAGCAGCTCCGCCAGCGAGGCCAGCTCCGCGCCCGTCGCCGGCACCAGCGTGTGCGCCTTGCGCGCCAGCTTCAGCGCCCGGTCCAGCTCCTGCGCGCCCCGCGCGTAGGTGGCGCCCTCGCGCAGCAGCGCGGCGGCCTCCTGCGCGGACGCGCTCTCGGCGGCCGTCTCCAGCAGCGCGGCGGCCTCGCGCAGCTCGCCCCGGCCCGCGACCAGCGCCACCAGCCGGCGGCGCACGGACGCATCGGTGGGCCCGAGCCGCAGCGCCTGGCGCAGCGCCGCCTCCGCGGAGGCCGGCTGCGACAGCCGCTCGAGGTAGAGGTCCGCCAGCTCCGAGTACATCGCGGCCGACTCGGCGGGCGCGACGTGCGGGGCCTCGGTGGAGAGCAGCTCCGCCAGCGCCTTCCAATCCCCCAGCGCGCGCAGCACCCGCTGCAGCGACGCGGTCGCCTGGGCGTGACGTGGGGCCAGCGCGAGCGCGGCGGACAGGCTCGCGCCCGCGGCCTCCGGCTGTCCGCGCGCCTCCAGCAACGCGGCGCGCGCCAGCAGCGCCTCCACCCGACGCGGCGTGGGGCCCTGGCGCGAGGCCTCCTCCAGCGCGACGGCCTCCTCGTCCGGACGCGCGTCGCGGCGGGCCAGCTCGGCCAGGGTGAAGAAGGCGTCGCACCGCTCGGCCTCCGAGGGCGACAGGGCGATGGCGCCCAGCAGGGCCTCGCGCGCGGGCTCCCGCGCGTCCTTCTCCGTCAGCAGGGCCGCCAGCGCGAGCATCCGCTCGCGGGCGCGCGTGGAGAGCTGGGTGTCCGCGGCGACGGCGCGGCGCCACACCTCCAGCTCGGCGACCTCGTCACCGGACTCACGCGCCAGCTCCGCCAGCGCCAGCAGCAGCGGCGCGGGGCGGCGGGCCAGCTTGGCCGCCTCGGAGAAGTCGTCCCGCGCGGCGCCCATGCGCCCGGAGGCGCGGTGGAGCAGCGCCCGGCGGGCGAGCAGCTCGGCGCGCGCCTCGCCCGAGGCGGCCGCCACCAGCGCGCCCAGCAACTCCAGCCGCTCGGCCTCCTCGTCGTGGGAGCCCGTGCCCGGCGGGGGCAGCAGGTCCAGCAGCGCCTGGGCGGCCCACGTGTCCTGGGGCTCCTCCAGCCGCAGGCTGCGCAGCGAGTCCACCGCGGCGCCCGCCCGGCCCAGCGCGAGGGACAGCTCCGCCAGTTCGCGGCGGGCCGCGCGGCGCGGCTCCCCGGACAGGCGCGGCCACAGCTCCACCAGCAGGTCCGCGAGCGCCTCGCGCGCCCCGGACTTGCGGTGCAGCGCGGCCAGCTCCACGCGGGCCTCCAGGTCCTCCGGGGCGCGGGCGCAGTACTCGGCCAGCAGGCGGCGCGCGGCGTCGGCGCGGCCCGCGCGCACGGCGGCGCTGGCGGCCTTGCGCGTGAGGGC
>NZ_JAKCFB010000098.1 GCF_024198235.1 Myxococcus dinghuensis
GATGTTGACGCCCGGAATCATGACGTCCGCGAAGCCACCGCCGTAGGCGAGTGCCTGTGCCTTCTCCTGTAGCTCGCGCTGCTCGGGCCATGCCCGCATCCACAGCTCGTCCAGTTCCTTCGCGACCTCGACGCACGCCCGGCAGACCCTCTTTGGCTTGCGCTGGACATGCACAACGACGCGGTCGACACCGCAGACGTCTGCACGCTTCGCCAGCAGGCAGAACGAGACGCGGTCCTTCGCGCGGGCGTTGTAGACGAGCGCACCAGCCGTCATCCCGCCGCCCTTGCCGAAGTTGAGAATCTTCGCGAGCTGCCGGTAGGAGACGGCAACGGGGTCCTTCGCCTTCACCAACAGCAGCAGCTCGGCGTAGCTCGTCCCGAGGAACTCGGCCGCGGCAAGGGTGTGGACGTCGAGCCCGCTGTTCAGGGCGTCGGCCATCTTCGAGTAGCCGAGTTCCCAGATAGCCCGCTGAGCCATGGTCCGCAGCTCCAGGCCGCCATAGTCGACCGAGCAGAAGACGAACCCAGGCCGCGCTTCGTGGACCTCGCGAATGCCGCCCTTCTGCGGGAGCTGCTGGTAGTCGCTGGAGACGCGCGTCGTGGACACCAGCACGTTGAAGCGCGGGTTGATGGGGTGCGTGGTGCCTGCCTCGACGACATCCAGGTAGGTGGACTTGTACTTGTCGACGCGCCCACTTCGCCCCAATTCCTCAAGGATGGCGTCGCCTGAGCCCAGCAACGTGTCGCGGTCGGTCGCGACCTGGCCGTCGGGGAATCGGTCGCTGGGGGATGTGATGGGGGGCTGCCCGTCATACGCGGCAGTCACGAGCGCGGCGAGGCGCTTCGAGTCCTTCGTGCCGTCCGCCCGGAAGATGCCCGCCGCCTGGAACTTCGCGCGGTTCTCGTTCCACTCCCGCTCGACGCGTTCCCGGAGCTGCGCCACAGCAGACCCATTCGTGCGCAGTCCCCAGATGGAGGCGAGGTGGAGCGCGAAGGCGGCGCGCATCTGGTCGGCTTCGGCATGCAGGTTCCCGCCGTTGGGCACCTCGCGGGCGATGGCCTCCTGCCGGAAGTAGACGTCGAGCGTGTAGCGAGCATCGCGCTTAGGGTACTCGGTGGCTTCCTTGGGCCAGCGCTCGACAGGCACGCCGTCGAGTTCTGCGTAGCGAAGCCGCCATGCCTTCGGGTTGTTCTTCTCTTCGCTGATGTCGAGCCCCAGGTGGCGCCGCACGAGGAGCGCGAGCGGGTAGCGGGCCCCCTCGTCGTCGTCGAGCTTCCGGCCCGTCAACGGATGGATGCCGTATACGCCCCGCGCGATGTCGATGAGCGCCTCGCGGACCTGGACGCAATGCAGACGGCCCGCTTCGAGCGCCGCGAAGATGGGCGCCACGAGTCGCGGGTCATCCGCCGCCATGACGCCCAGGTCGTAGACGAGATTGGCCCCGACAAGGTGCGTGTCGGGGGCGTTGATTGCCTCGCGGAAGAACTCCCGGGCCTGGGCCTTGTCGAGGAGTCGTTCGGTGCCTGGGGCCTGAGCCGCGACGCTCCCGCAGACGAGAGGGGGCGCAAGCAAGCCGGGCTGAATCAGCCACGTCTCCGTGTCGAAAGACCAGAGGTTCATGGGATGCCTTGTGTGGGAGGGAGAGCGGCCCGTGTCGTGGGCCAGCCGCCGACGGAAAAAGCGCGCCGTCAGTCGCCGTCCGGCATCAGGCGAGGGCGTCGGAGAGCGCGGGCAGCTTGCTGGCCTTGCGGGCCTGCTCGACCTGCGAGAGCTGCTCGTCGTTCAGCTCGACGTGAGACCAGCGGAAGCCAGTGATGACCTTGCCGGCGTGGCCGTCCTTCGCGGGGAGCTGCTTGGGGAAGACCTCGCAGCGAATCAGGACGTGGGTGCCGGCCTGCCGCTCGTCGAAGAACTTCTTCAGGACGGCCGGGTTGGCGAACTCGTGCTCGTCGGCCCCCACCAGCGTCATGAGGAAGGACTTGAAGCGCCCGCCGCCGCCCTTCTTCTGGTCGCTGAGGTTCTCGACGTAGTCGACCGTCTCGCCCACGCGGCTGGGGGACTCGTTACCCGGCAGGGGCTCGGACTCGCGGACCTTCAGCTCGGCGATGGCCGAGTCGCCCTTGAAGCCCTCCTTCATGCGGATGACCGCGACTTCGAGCAGGTAGCGCCCGGCGCGGGGGTAGCGGCCTCCGGTGGCGGCCTGGGCGGTGGCAATCTTCGTCAGTGCGTTGTTCATGGTTACGTAGGCCCTTCGGCTTGGGTTGCGTCAGCAGCGAAGTGCGCTGACCCCACGTAAATGCGTGCGGATTCTGGGAGTGGTTCGTGCGGTAGCGCTACGCGTTGGCTTGTCGTGATTTCTCCTGCGTTAGCCGGCCGCGGCCTCCTGGTTGGTCGATCGATGCTGATCGAAACGCGAGCCAAGTCCTGGGTCACCCAAACCCCAGTGGGTCATTGATGTGCAGTTGGCGAACACATTAGCCCCCGATGTAGGATCACTGTCGCGTGGCTGTAGTGACCTTTGCAGGGGATATTTGATGCCGTCGAAAGTCAATCTAGATGCTCTGATTCGGCGCGAGGATTTCGAAGTAACGAGTGAGCAGCAGCCATCTTTGGCTATCCAGACTCTGCAAGTGCGTGATCTCGAAAGCACTGCCTTCTTCTACCCCTCTCTACGAAAGCCAGATTTCCAACGAGAGACCGCAGAGTGGACTCCGAATAGAATCTGCGAGCTTGTCAGTAGCTTTGTCGATGGTGATTTGATTCCAGCCATCATCCTTTGGCGCTCTGGTGCCTACACTTTCGTAATCGATGGCGCACATAGACTGAGTGCGCTTATTGCGTGGGTGCAGGACGACTATGGCGACGGCCCAAAGTCGAAAGAGATTTTCGGTGACAACCTTCCTGCGGAGCAGGTTCGAGCCGCTAGAGAAACTAGAGATCTCATCAACGACAAGATTGGGTCGTATGCACAGTTTCGCAGTGCGGCACAGACGCCAAGTGCTAGCAATACGGACCTGGCTCATCGCGCACTACGACTTGGTTCTCTCGCAGTTCAGCTTCAATGGGTGACAGGCAGCGCATCGAAGGCTGAGGATTCGTTCTATCGAATCAATCAGTCGGCGGCGCAGATCAACAAGACAGAGTTGATGATTATCAAGTCGCGCAGACAGCCGCAGGCGATAGCTGCCCGTGCGATTGTCCGCGCCGGATCAGGGCATAAGTATTGGTCGGCGTTTTCGGCAGCCAAGCAGGTCGAGATTGAGGGGCTTGCCGGCGATATTTACAAGACCCTGTTTCTTCCGGAGATGAAGAGTCCGATAAAGACCCTTGAACTCCCAATGGCAGGCAAGGGGTATTCGTCTGACGCATTGTCGCTGGTTGTTGATTTTGTCAAGATAGCTCAAGGGGAGGCCTCGCAGGAGGAAGTTCGTGATGACGAGGATGGTTCTGCAACAATAACTTGTCTGGCGAAGTGTCGGGATGTTGCGCGTCGCATCTCGGGAACAGATGCTCGGTCGCTTTCTCTGCACCCTGCGGTTTATTTCTACTCAAGATCGGGACGATATCAGCCCCCTGCGTTCCTTGCGGTTGTTGGCTTGATTCTTGAGTTTGAACGCCAGGGGACTGCGAGCTTTAGGAGATTCGCAGGTGTTCGTCGTCCCTTTGAGGATGTTCTGGTTGAGCATAAGGGGTTGATTAATCAGTTGGTGAAAAGGCATGGTGCGGGCCTTCGTTCTCATTCGCGGATTGCGGAGTTCTTTACAGGCTCTAACAAATGTCAGGGTAGAGGCGGCGCAGGAGCATGAGGCAGCAACCGAGGACGAGGAAGCCGAAGTGGACATCGTCCCTGCGTTCGTCGCGGACTCGAAGCCGGCGGAACTGGTTCTT
>NZ_JAKCFB010000099.1 GCF_024198235.1 Myxococcus dinghuensis
AGCGCGGGTCTTCGATCCAACCGAGCGCGGAGAAGCGCGGGATTGGAGGGCCGCGCATCGACGCTCGAGGTGTCGAAAACTGGCGGCAGGGAAGCATTGGGTCACGCTGGGCCGCAGAAGTGGACGAGATGAGCGACCTGGAGGA
Source organism: Myxococcus dinghuensis (assembly GCF_024198235.1). Lineage (GTDB taxonomy): Bacteria > Myxococcota > Myxococcia > Myxococcales > Myxococcaceae > Myxococcus > Myxococcus dinghuensis. The sequence goes on from NZ_JAKCFB010000099.1 coordinate 146, forward strand.
AGGCCAGGCCGCCGGACAAATGGAGTCGCTACCTCTCCGCGACAGGCAGCAACAAGAGGCGCCCGTGTCACGAAAGCGTCCACCCAGAGGCCCGGGTGCACGAGCTTCGAAAGCGAGAGTGCTGTCATTGCGGGGAGCTGTTCTGGCTCTGTCGGAGGTGCGACAGGGGGCAGGCGTACTGCCGTGAAGTGTGCCGCACGCTGGCCCGCAGAGCGCAGTGGCGCAAAGCGGGCCGTGCCTACCGTATGAGCCTCAGTCCTTCCGAGGTGCGTCGTGACGCGGCAGCCCGCAAAGCAGCGCAACGGGCACGACAGCGAGCGCGGAGAGTCACACATCCAGGTTCAAGCCAGGCGGAGGCGGGCGTAACAAAAGCCGCACGGGTGCCCCGCGAGCCGGATGCGCCGGCCGCCAGGCGCCGTCTGGAGGTGGCTCTCTATGTCTTCACCACCGCTGTGGCTGACTCTCGAGGCACATACCCCGCACACCCAGCTCCTTCTTTCCGTGCCCAAGCAGGGCACTGTCCTCAAAGCCCGCCTTCCACCTGTACCGGCGATGACTCCAGCCGTGTCCCTGCTGGTGGAGTCTCTCAGTGCCTGGTACGGCATGCCCCTCTACGCTGTTGTCGATGCGGACGCGCAGGAGGCCCGCCTCCAGCCTGGGTTGTGGGCGAAGCTATTGGGAGACCTGGCCTTCAACCCCAACATCGCCGTCGAGTGGACGTCTCTGCAGTGCCCACCCCCACCCCGTGACAGGTTTTTCGAATGGGAAGGCTTTGCGTCGGCCCGGCGGCTTCTCACCCGCGCGGCGACGGGGCAGCAGCGATGATTTCGCCTGAGATTGGCGCAGAAATGAGACGTCTTTGCCTTCGAGAAGGGTGGGCAGTCGAGACAGTGGCCCGCCGCTTCGGCGTGCACCACTCCACCGTCCGCAGGGCTATTTCCGTGACTTCGGAGGCGGCCCAACCCCGGCCTGCTGGCGTCTTGGAGCCCTTCAAACCCTACCTTGTCCAGCGCCTCACGGAAGCGCCAGAGTTGACGGGAACCCGCCTCCTGGCTGAGTTGAAGGCCCAAGGCTACCAGCATGGGATTGCCATTCTGCGTCGCTACGTGGCGAAGGTACGGCACCCGCGGCCGCGCAAGGTGTACTTGCGCGTGGAGACGGAGCCCGGGGAGTACGCCCAGGTGGACTGGGGAAGCTTTGGACACTTCCGCATTGGCTCCACCTCACGCCCCCTTTCCGCATTCGCCATGGTGCTGTCCTACTCGCGCGCTCTCTTCGTTGACTTCTCCTTGGACATGCACATGGAAACCTTCCTGCGCATGCACCAGCGCGCCCTGGAGTACTTCGGCGGCATCCCTCGGCGAATCCTCTACGACAACCTCAAGTCCGTTGTCCTCAACCGCGTCGGAAGCACGGTGCAATTCAACCCACGCTTCCTCTCCTTCGCGGGACACTACCTCTTCGAGCCCACCGCGGCCCCCATCCGCTACCCGGAAGCCAAGGGCCGCGTGGAGGCATGCATCAAGTACCTGCGCCACGCCTTCTTCTACGGCCGCTCCTTCTCCTCTCTCGAGGACTTGCGCGCACAGGCCAGGACGTGGCTGGCCGAGACGGCGAACACGCGGCTTCATGCCACCACCCGAGAGCGGCCCTGCGAGAGGCTTCTCCTCGAGAAGCCCAGACTGCACCCGCTTCCAGCGCACCCCTATGACACGGACGTCCTCCTCCCTCTCGTCGTCTCCAAGGAGGCACGCGTCCGACTGGACTCCAATTCCTACTCCGTCCCTCCTGAATTCGCTGGCAAGTCGGTGCACCTTCGGGCCAATGACACCTCCGTCCGCATTCTCCACGAGGGGACGGAAGTCGCCCGCCACGAGAGGTGTTGGGACCGCCACCGTCATATCGAGGACGCCCACCACATTCAGCGACTCCTCGAGCGACGCAAGCTTGCACTCGGGCCCAAGCGCAAGGAACGACTCGCCTCCCTCAGCCCTGAAGCCAGACTCTACCTTCAGGAAGTCGCTCGCCGCCCCATTCGCCTCAACAACGAATGCCGCGCCTTGCTGCGCCTCACCCTCCAATACAGCGATGCCGAGGTGGCCGCCGCCATGGCTCGCGCCCTCGTCCTGCGCACCTTCGGCGCCCGCTACGTCCGCGCGCTGATTGACCAGGCCCGTTTCGCCCAAGGCCTCGCAGAGCCCCCGGAGCCCATTCTCACAGGCAATGCCATTGCTGACTCCCTCGACGTCCAACCCCACCCTCTGGACTCCTACGATGCCCTCCCGCCCCAGAAGCCCAACCTCCGTCTTCCCTCATGACTTGTCCACACTCTCGCTCGAAGACGTCCTGCGCGCTCTCGGACTCGAGCATGCTGCCAGTCAGTTGAGTGCGGCCCTGGCCAAAGCCATTGCCAGAAACGACTCTCCGTCGTCACTTCTCGACAACCTCATGCGCGAGCAGCTCCGCGACACCACCGAAGCTCGCGCCAAGACGGCCCTGCGCCGCTCCGCTATCTTTCCTCTCCCCACCATCGACTCCTATGACTTCAACTACCCCAAGCACATCGACAGAGAGCTCGTCATGCGTGCGGCATCCCTCGATTTCATTCGGGAGAAGAGCAACGTCGTCTTCATCGGCCCAAGTGGGGTAGGCAAGACGCACCTCGCCAATGCCCTCGGACAGCTTGCTTGCCTCCGCGGCTACCGCGTCCGCTTCGTCGTGGCCGCTGACCTGGTGAATGACCTCGTCGTGGGCCAATCCAAAAACACGCTCCACAAACGGCTTTCCGCCTGGGCTGCACCCGAGCTCCTCCTCATCGACGAACTCGGATATCTCAGCTTCGACGCCCGCGGGGCCGACCTCCTCTACCAGGTCTTCAACAAGCGCTACCAACGCGCTTCCACCATTGTCACCACCAACCTCCCTTTCAAGGACTGGGGCAAGCTCTTCCACAACAGCGCTGCAGCATCCGCTATCGCAGACCGCCTCGTGCACAAGGGTTTGCTCGTCCGCATCACCGGCAAGTCACGCCGCTCCGACCAGGAGCTCGACGCGGCCTGACCAACTCCTCCGCAACACTGCCGGCCGGCAAGCGTCGCGCTCGCGTGATCGCTCTGCCGGCCGTCTCCCTTCCTGCGATCCTGGCTCACGCGATCTAAACGCCGCGCCTTTTCAAGATCGTCTCCA